>NZ_CAMPPQ010000002.1:102500-602500 GCF_946901335.1 Saccharococcus sp. Marseille-Q5394
TAGAGAAATTCGAGTAGCTCGAGTTTCTTGCTGGCATCAATTAAGATGTCAATTTGAATCCGAAGATTCGTTTGTTCTTTTCACCGACGAGGTCGGCTCCAGAACTTTATTTGTTGACGTTTTGCTGTTCAGTTTTCAAGGTTCATTGTGCGTCGCTCGGTTAGAAGCAACTCTTATATAATACCACGTTTACATTCCCGATGTCAACAACTTTTCTAAAAAAGATTTAAGCTGTTTTCAAAGCAGTTATTCACTTACCGGAAAGGCAACGTTATCAACTATACCACCCGTCCTTTTCAATTGCAACCCCTTTTGTAATCTTTTTTTGTCCTTCTCCATCTACTAAAGCCACGATGTATCTTTACAGTCGCGGCTTTATTCCATTCAATCTATGATCTTCGAAATCGCAATGCTTCTATGTGTCGCTAAATCAATGAGAATCCCATCCGATTCTTTTTTTACCATTGGTCTTAATGGAGTATCACGATGAATGAACATGATTTCGCCGACTTCGCCATCCGTCAGCTTCACTCTTGTACCAATGGATAGATTCCCGACAAGTCTATGAAGTGCTTCTACGACTCTAATATCGAATTTGCCGAACTCTTCCTCTTTGATCATTTCAATCACTTTGTATGGGGAATGTTTTACTCTATATAATCTTTCAGATGTCATGGCATGAAATACGTCAGCAACAGCAAGGATTTGGGAGAATGCCGAAATAGTATCCATTTTCTCTCCGCGTGGATAGCCACTTCCATCGAGCCGCTCATGATGCTTAAGGATTGCCAGTTTCATATCCTGCCTAAGTAAAGGCGTATCCTGTATCATCTTCACACTGAACAACGTATGCTTTTTCACTTCGTTGTACTCTTCTTTCGTAAGGAACGCGGTTTTTTCCAATATGGAAGGCGCAATTTTAGCCATACCGCAATCCGCCAATGCACCCGCCAATCCTAATTGCAGCGCATCTCCCTTTTCATATCCCATTTGATTGCTGATAGCTGCTGCGAGAATCCCGACAGCGACCGAATGATGATAAATGTATTCTTCCGGATTGGAAAAATCGTTCAACATCGTAAGCATTTGCTTCTGCTTAATGAATTTCTCGATCAATGGAATGATGAATCCACGGACTTTTGGGACATCGGGATGTTGACCGGCACGCCAATTGCTGAATTCCTTTTTATAATTACGGACCGCTTCGTTATATTCTTTGCGTAGTTGATACATGCTCAACGGAATATTTTCAAGAATGTCCCCAGCATTCATGGAAGAACTTTTCTCCGACTCTGGAATGTCTTTCTGGGCGACCCGTTCTTCCACTTTCACGCGTTGCACTCCGAAAGCCTGTAATACTTCAACATGTTCCTGTGTTAGTTCCGTGTCTTTTCGTATTATCGGAAACTTCGTTTTACTATACACATCTTCTTTAAGTACTATTCCTGTTCGCAGTTCACTGATTGTCTTATATACTTCCATGTCTAAGTTGTCACCACTTTCCAATCGTCTCTTAAGGACTATCATACTGCAAATATTCAAAATAGACGATAGAAAAAAAGTTATTGAGCAGCATTCAGCCGGCTCAATAACTTTTTAACATTATTCTTCTTCTATTTCTTCTATATGGTCCGCTTCGATGGATCCTTCCATCTCTACGTCCGTGTTACTATCGTCGGTTTCGTCGGTTTCATCAAACTCTTCATGTTCTTCTTCCTTTTCGACTTTTGCAACTGTCGCGACAAGCTCATCTTCTCCAAGACGGATCAGGCGGACACCTTGCGTACTGCGGCCGATTGAGGAAATGTCTTCAATATCCATGCGGATCAGTATGCCATGGATCGTGATCAACATGAGGTCTTCCGATCCGTCGACTGTCTTCATCGCAACGAGCTGTCCGTTCCGATCAGTCACATTCAACGTCTTCAACCCATATCCGCCACGGGACTGGATGCGGTATTCGTCTTCAGGAGTCCGTTTACCGAAGCCCTTTTCGGTTACAACCAGGATTTCATCGCCCTCTGAAACAGTATCCATGCCGACAGCGATATCTCCTTCTCGTAGACGAATGCCGCGCACACCACTTGCGACACGTCCCATCGATCGGATATCACGCTCGTCGAATTTAATAAGCATGCCATCACGTGTACCGATTGCGATGTTCTGATCACCGGTTGTCATCTTCACACCGATCAGTTCATCATCACCCCGCAATGTTAGAGCGATAAGGCCGTTAGAGCGGATATTGGCAAAGTCGGCTACAGATGTACGCTTGACCACGCCGGCTCTCGTAGCGAAGAAGAGATATTTATCCTCCTCGAATTTGTCCACAGGAATCATGGCCGTGACTTTTTCATCCTTGTCGACATCCAACAGATTGATGATCGGCAATCCTTTCGCCGTCCTGCTGAATTCCGGCACTTCATATCCCTTTTTACGGAATACCCTTCCACGGCTAGTAAAGAACAGGATTGTGTCATGTGTTGAAGTGTTCAATAAATGCTCGACAAAGTCATCATCATTCGTTCCCATTCCTTGGATGCCGCGGCCTCCGCGACGCTGGCTCCGGTACGTATTGGCAGGAAGCCGTTTGATATAGCCATTATGCGTCAACGTCAATACGGAGTTCTCGACAGGGATGAGATCCTCATCCTCGAGCATCTCAGCACCGCCACTGCCAATCTCGGTCCTGCGGTCATCGGCGAAACGCTGCTTCACTTCAAGCAGCTCTTCCCGGATGATCTCAATGACTTTTTCCTCGTCTGCAAGAATGGCGCGCAACTCGGAAATCAAGGTTAAGAGCTCTTGGTATTCATTCTCGATTTTATCCCGTTCCAGTCCTGTCAAACGTTGGAGACGCATGTCAAGGATTGCCTGAGATTGACGTTCGGACAAATTGAAACGTTCCATCAGACCTGTTTTCGCTTCATCGGTCGTTTTCGAACCGCGGATCAACGCGATGATTTCATCGATATGATCAAGCGCAATCCGCAGACCTTCCAAAATATGCGCGCGGTCTTCAGCTTTCCTCAACTCGTATTGAGTACGTCTCCGGATGACCACTTTCTGATGTTCCAAATAATGATAAAGGATTTCTTTCAGTGCTAAGATTTTCGGCTGTCCATCTACAAGCGCAAGCATATTAATCCCGAAGCTCGATTGAAGCGCCGTATGCTTATAAAGGTTATTCAGCAACACATGAACATTTGCATCCCTACGGACGTCGATGACAATACGCATACCTGTCCGGTCGGATTCATCCGCCAAATGTGTGATGCCTTCAATCCGTTTGTCACGGACGAGCTCGGCAATTTTTTCAATAAGCCGTGCCTTGTTCACCTGGTAAGGAAGTTCTGTCACGATGATTGTCTCTTTGCCGTTCGAGTGCGTCTCGATTTCAACTTTACCCCTGATGATAATCGAACCGCGCCCGGTTTCATATGCTCTGCGAATACCGCTTCTACCGAGAATGATACCGCCGGTCGGAAAATCCGGTCCCGGAATGATATCCATCAATTCCTCAGTAGTGATTGCCGGATTGTCTGCCATCGCAAGCACTCCGTCAATCGTTTCTCCCAAATGATGGGGAGGGATGTTCGTAGCCATACCGACCGCTATGCCCGATGTTCCGTTGACAAGCAAATTCGGAAAACGGCTCGGCAGAACAATCGGTTCTTTTTCTTGGCCGTCATAGTTATCTTGGTAATCGATTGTATCTTTATTGATGTCTCGAAGCAGTTCCATTGCGATCCGGGACATTCTAGATTCCGTATAACGCATCGCCGCTGCCGCATCGCCATCAACGGAACCAAAATTCCCATGGCCATCGACGAGCATATAGCGATAGTTGAAATCCTGCGCCATCCGGACCATCGTGTCATAAACGGCACTGTCGCCATGTGGATGATACTTACCGATTACATCACCGACGATACGGGCTGATTTCTTATGTGGTTTATCCGCGGTGTTTCCAAGATCTTGCATCGCATAGAGAATACGGCGGTGGACGGGCTTCAACCCATCCCTCACGTCAGGCAATGCCCGGGAGACGATGACGCTCATCGCATAGTCGAGAAAGGACGTCTTCATTTCCGTACTGATGTTAATGCCTTGGACACCACGTTTTGGCATATCTGCCATATTGTCAAACTCCTTTCAACTCAGGCGCTTTTCACACACAGCCTGTCAACTCAAAAAGGTCCCTTCTGTTGCGGGTCCCTGTTCCATTTTTCGTTTATTGAATAAATCAAGTATCCAAATTCTTTACGTACATCGCATTTTCCTCAATGAATCTGCGGCGCGGTTCAACTTCATCACCCATTAATTGCTCGAATGTTGAATCTGCATCAAATGCATCTTCGAGCTGCACTTGAAGGAGTGTACGCTGATCCGGATCCATCGTCGTTTCCCATAACTGTGTCGCGTCCATCTCACCAAGACCCTTATAACGTGTAATGACCGGTTTCGGAACGGAAGAAAGCCGGTTCATGATTTCTTGGAGTTGTTCTTCGTCGTAACAGTATTCTTCATGCTTGCCTTGTTTGACCCGGTAAAGCGGCGGTTGTGCGATATAGACATAACCTGCTTCAATCAACGGCCGCATGAAACGGAAGAAGAATGTCAATAATAACGTCCGGATATGTGCTCCGTCGACGTCGGCATCCGTCATGATGACGATTTTATGGTAACGCGCCTTCGAAAGATCAAATTCATCCCCGATGCCTGTACCGAGTGCTGTAATCATCATCCGGATTTCCGCATTTCCTAAAATACGGTCCAATCTGGCCTTTTCAACATTCAGGATTTTACCACGTAATGGCAGGATCGCTTGGAAATGACGGTCACGTCCGCTTTTCGCAGAACCACCTGCCGAGTCTCCTTCAACGATGTACAATTCACTGATTGCCGGATTGCGTGAAGAGCAGTCCGCCAGTTTTCCAGGAAGGCTCGATACTTCCAATGCTGATTTCCGGCGCGTCAATTCACGTGCATTCCTTGCAGCAATTCGCGCCCGGGCAGCCATAAGGCTCTTATCGATCACCAATCGTGCAGTCACCGGGTTTTCAAGAAGAAAACGTTGGAACCCTTCAGAGAATAAAGTATTCGTGATCGTGCTTACTTCGGAGTTGCCCAATTTTGTTTTCGTCTGTCCCTCGAACTGAGGGTCTGGGTGTTTAATTGAAATGATGGCCGTCAATCCTTCTCGCACGTCATCGCCTGAAAGGTTCGGATCTGCTTCTTTCAGCATTCCGTTCTTCCTGGCGTAGTCGTTGACAACACGAGTCAATGCGGTTTTAAACCCGGATTCATGCGTACCGCCTTCATACGTATTGATATTATTCGCGAATGAAAACAGGTTCTCCGCATAGCCGCTATTGTATTGCATCGCGATTTCGATGGAGATGCCATCTTTCTCACCTTCTATGAAAATTGGTTCCTCATGGATCGGTTCTTTGTTTTTATTTAAATGTTCAACGTAGGACTTGATGCCGCCTTCGTAGTAGAACGTATCTGTGCGAATTTCCTCCTCGCGTTCATCCGTGATGCTGATGCGCAAGCCTCTGTTCAGATACGCCAACTCACGCAGACGATGTGCCAATATTTCATATTCATAGACTGTCGTTTCCGTGAATATTTCAGGATCTGCTTTGAATCGTGTACGCGTTCCAGTTTCGTCGGTTTCACCGATGACTTCCAATTCATGCGAAAGAACGCCTCGTTCAAATTGGATAAAGTGAAGTTTACCATCCCGTCGCACATAGACTTCCGTCACTTCGGAAAGTGCGTTCACGACAGAGGCACCGACACCGTGCAAACCGCCTGATACCTTATAGCCTCCGCCTCCGAATTTACCTCCGGCGTGAAGAACCGTCATAATGACTTCAACGGCTGGTCTGCCTGTCGATTCCTGGGTGCCAACCGGAATGCCGCGCCCATTATCGTCGACGCGAATCCAGTTATCCTTTTCAATTGTCACTTCAATATGGTCGCAATAGCCCGCCAACGCTTCATCGATACTGTTGTCGACAATTTCCCATACAAGATGGTGAAGCCCTCGCGAACTAGTTGTACCGATGTACATGCCCGGACGTTTACGGACAGCTTCCAGGCCTTCTAGGACCTGTATCTGATTCGCATCATAAGCCATTTGCAATTCTTTTTCTTCCATAGCCAAACCGTTCACCTTTCCTTTCCACGCATCGATCTAATCTTCTATTACTTTTCAGACAGGAATGGATTTAATTCTCTTTATCGCTGACCCTGCCAGCAGATACTTCATATAGCTCGGCATCACGTATCGTCTCATGATCGATTCCCGCGATATTCGTCGTCGTGACAAATGTCTGCACTTGGCCCTGCATGATATTCAGCAAGTGGGACTGGCGGTAATCATCGAGCTCGGATAACACGTCATCCAAAAGAAGAACTGGGGTCTCTCCGACTTCCTGTTTGACGAGGTCTATTTCCGCAAGTTTGAGCGACAGAGCAGTTGTCCGCTGCTGCCCTTGCGAACCGTATGTTTGGATATCGTAGTCATTCACAAAAAAATGGAGATCGTCACGATGCGGTCCGATCAGAGTCATCCCACGTTCTAATTCACGACGTCTCACTTCTTGCAATTTTTGACTAAGTATTTCTTCCATCTGCTCAGCAGTCTGCCCAGAATCCAACTCTTTTAATGTTCCATACGTCACTTTTAGCTGCTCGATGCCTCTGGATATCCCTTTATGGATCGGTTCCGCCCATTTCTGGAGCAGTTCGATGAAATAAAACCGTTTCCGGATGATCTGGACAGCCAGCTGTATATATTGTTCTGTATAAATATCGAACATGACGTCCGTAAAATCCAATTTTCCGCGATGATCTTTGAGGATTGCATTCCGTTGCTTTAAGACCTTTTGAAAAGTCAGCAGGTCATGTAGATAGACGGGGGATATTTGTCCGATTTCCATGTCTAAGAATCTTCTTCGGACTTGTGGACTTCCCTTTACAAGATTCAAGTCTTCCGGAGCAAACATGACAACATTGAGCTGACCGATATATAGGCTGAGGCGGTTTTGTTCCAGATGGTTGACCCGCGCTTTCTTGCCTTTTTTCGATATCGTCAATTCAAGCGGAAGACGTCCGTATTTCCGCTTTATGTCCCCTTCTATTTTACCATACTCTTGCTCCCAACGTATAAGTTCACGATCGTTTGCAGTGCGGTGCGATTTCGCCATTGATAATACGTAGATCGCCTCCATGATGTTGGTCTTGCCTTGCGCATTTTCTCCGATCAGAACATTGATATGCGGGGAAAAGGATAGTTCAAGGGATTCATAATTCCGATAATCCGTTAGAGCAAGCCGTTCAATGTACATCCGATTGACCATCTGAGGATGTGGATATCTTGAATTTGCCGACGCCGGGAAGTGTGACGATATCCCCGTCATATAGCTTTTTGCCTCGTCTGCGATCAACTTCACCATTTACGTAGACAGTGTTTTCCTCCAAATACCATTTGGCCATACCGCCCGAGCTTATGCTATTCGACATTTTTAACAATTGACCTAATGTAATGAATTCCGTATCAATTTTCATGATTTCCATCCGCTTCAGTCCTTCATAAGTTAGTCTGTTCCTCTATTTTACCGAACTTTCAGCTGTAAGTAAAAATGTAAATGAAAAAGAGCTTGCACTAAATAAAAAGAAACAGGCGAAGGAAAACGTTTTGCATTCCTTTGCCTGCTGATAAAAGTAGACAGTCTCTTAGTTGTTAAAAAGTCCTGACAGGTAAAATCAATTGTAAAATTGCATCGCTTTCCATTGATTTCAAGATGAATGGCCTCATGGCACCTGTGAAATGGATCGCAATGTCCTGCCCTTCGATCGCTTTCAATGCATCCATCATATATTTGGCGCTGAAGGAGATCTTAAGATCCTCACCATTCACATCAATCGCTTCGATCAATTCTTCAACCTTTCCAATTTCCGGGGAGTTGGATGAAACTTCGATGGCATTGCCGCCTTCTGCAGCGAAGCGGACAATATTATTCCGGTCTTCACGGGCAAGAAGCGAAGCCCGATCGATTGCCTGTAATAATTTACGGCCATTCACTTGTACGGTCGTTTTATATTCCGAAGGGATCAATCTTGACGTATCCGGGTAATTCCCTTCCAAGAGCCTTGAATAAAACAGTACGTTTCTAGATTTGAATAAGACCTGCTGATCTGCAATAACAATTTCAACAACGTCCGAGTTGTCCTCAAGGATTTTATTCAGCTCCTGAAGGCTTTTGCCAGGAATGACGACACTGAATGGGCTTTCCGGCATCATTTCAGGAACGATTTCCCTTCTAGCCAGACGGTGGCTGTCCGTTGCTACGCATACGAGCTTCTCATCATCCGTTTCCCAATGTACGCCCGTCAAGATCGGACGAGTTTCCTGCTGGGATACAGCAAAGACAGTTTCCTTAATAATCGATTTCATCAAATCTGAAGGCAAAGAGAAGCGATATTCGTCTTTTACATTTGGAAGAACCGGGTATTCATCTGAATTTGAACCAATCAAATGGAATTCGGATTTTCCTGATTGAATAAGAGTTTGCATGTTTTCAACTTCAATCGTTATTTCGTTTGTAGGCAATTTACGGACGATTTCACTGAAGACTTTTGCTTGAAGAATAATTGACCCAGATTCAATCACACGGATAATTTGCTCTCCGTCTTGTTCAACAGGAATGAAAGTGCAGATTGTAATATCTGAATCACTTCCTGTCATCGTCAATCCTTTTTCATTCACTTCCATTTTCACGCCGGTCAAAATGGGGTTTGCCACTTTTGAACTGATTGCCTTCATGACATCATTCAATCCTTCGAGCAACCAGTCTCTCATTATTTCAAATTTCATTTTGCACCCTCGCTTATATAATTATTAGTTAAGTACTAAAGATAGTAATAGTAATAGGGGCTGTGGAAATGTTGATAAGTCCCTAAACCCTATATGCTGTAAAACGATTCACATGTGCATAATATGTGCACAGCTTGTTCTGTTTTCGGTAGGTTATTCACATGTGGATACTCATCAACGACCAAGGATGCTCTTAATATCCTGAATATCCTGCTGTAGATTTTGATCATCTTTCAGCTGCTTTGAGATTTTTTCATGCGCATGGATGACAGTTGAATGATCCCTGCCGCCAAATTCGGATCCGATTTTCGGCAATGACGAGTCTGTAAGTTCGCGTGAAAGGTACATGGCAATTTGACGAGGGAATGCAATCGCTCTCGTCCTTTTCTTGGCTGTGAAGTCTTCCAACCGTATATTGTAATGCTCCCCGACTGTTTTTTGGATATCCAATATGCTGACTGTTCGTGGACGGGAATTTGGAATGATATCTTTCAAAGCTTCTGCTGCCAGGTCAGTTGTAATGTCCATATTTACGAGAGATGAATAGGCAACGACGCGAATCAAAGCCCCTTCCAATTCACGGATGTTCGTATCAATTTGATTTGCGATATATAACATCACATCATCCGAAATGTCGAGCAGTCCATCCGCCTTCGCCTTTTTGCGCAAGATGGCAATCCGCGTCTCCAGATCAGGAGGTGCGATATCCGTTATTAACCCCCACTCGAAACGGGATCTGAGACGATCTTCCAACGTGGGAATTTCCTTCGGTGGACGGTCACTTGAAATGATGATCTGCTTCGATTCCTCATGCAATGTATTGAATGTATGGAAAAATTCCTCTTGCGTCTGTTCTTTTCCTGCGATGAATTGAATATCGTCAATTAGAAGCACATCCACGTTCCTGTACTGGTTCCTGAAATCGCCTGCTTTGTTATTCATGATCGAATTGATGAATTCATTCGTAAATTTTTCCGATGATAAATAAACGACTTTCGATGACGGATCCTGTTCCATAATGTAATGCCCGATTGCATGCATTAGATGGGTCTTCCCGAGTCCAACGCCCCCATAGATGAACAAAGGGTTATATGATTTCGCTGGGGCTTCTGCAACAGCGAGTGAAGCAGCATGGGCAAACCTGTTGCCTGAGCCGATGACGAATGTATCAAATGTATATTTTGGGTTCAACATGACAGAAGCTGATTGAATAGCTGACCTATCTGCTTGTTTTACCGCGGGTTTCGGTACTTGGAAATCGTTTTCTTCCATTTCTTTTGGAACGACGAAATGAATGAGCCGATCCTCCCCAGTCAATTCCGAGAGGATGCCTGTAATCAAATGCACATAATGATTCTCGAGCCAATCCTTAGCAAACGAATTTGGAACAGCAATTGTTACATTCTCTTCCCCATAGGACATTAATTTTGTCGATTTGAGCCAGGTTTCAAAACTTGGCCTGGAAATTTTGTCTTCAATTTTCGACAAAACATTGTTCCATAATTTTTCAAGCTGATCCACTCGTGGGCCTCCTTTACATAGAAAATAAAAAAACACAGGAATATGTATTATACACAGAATCCGCTTCTGTGGATAAGAAATATCCGAAAGTGTTGAAAAAATTATCCACAACCTATCAACAATTGTGGATAAAAAAATTAGGTTTTTAAATTGTTAACAGCAAAATCCTCTATATTGTATCAAGAAACTATAAGATTTACAAGGGATTCTATGAGTTACTAACAGTAGCGGCAATTGTGGAGAATTACTTTATCCACAGCCTTTTGTATGTGCAAAAGGTGTAGATAAGACCTGTGCATAAAAAAACGAGGAAAAATTTCTATGAACATATTGTTCGGTTGTCGATTTTTGAAATTGTGGATAACCTTTTATGTCGAAACGTGCGGTTGAAATTTGTTGAATACGTATGGAGTTCAAATTGGATGCATAAAAAACGGTTGACATCTTCGGCTATGCCCTTTATACTGTTCAAGACTGTCAGATTGTAAAGGGACAATGCAGGAGGTGTCTTTGAAATGAAACGTACATTCCAACCAAATAAACGTAAACGTAGTAAAGTTCACGGCTTCCGTGCAAGAATGAGCTCAAAAAGCGGTCGTAATATCCTCGCTGCTCGTCGTCGCAAAGGAAGAAAAGTGCTTTCAGCATAAGACCACTAACTCAGTGGTCTTTTTTTTTACATATACTTGAATATGTTGAATCAAAACTGGCGTTATAGTAAATGAATTTTATTGATTGAAGCGGAAGGCGGCGACTCCTGCGGGAAGAGCAAGCAAACCGAGACTCTGGACGGAGCGAAAGCGAAGGAAGCGGCTCGGTGCTTGCCCGCGGAAAGCGTCCGCCTGAAGCGGAAATCAACGTAGAAGATGTTGATCCATGGAGGTGAAGTGCTTGAAAAAAAGCCAGCGCGTCAAAAAGAATGAAGACTTTCAAAAAGTATTTAAAAAAGGCAAGTCCGTAGCGAATCGGCAATTTGTCGTCTACTCCTATAGGAAGGAAGACCAACTGGAATTCAGAATCGGGTTATCCGTTGGCAAGAAAATAGGGAATGCAGTGACGCGTAACCGTATTAAACGATACATCCGACAAGCCTTCCTCGAAATGAAAGAAGAACTGGAAAATGACAGAGACTATGTTATCATCGCCAGACACCAGGCGGCCGTACTTGATTTCCACGAAACGAAAAAAAGCTTGCAGCATGTATTAAGGATCGCCAAAGCCTTCAAACCGAAACAAGCATAGAGGCGTTATTGAGTAAGAAGTAGAACGTATTAAATGTTCATGATAAACTGAAATCATCGATATTTCATAGAAGCAGATTTGGGGGAAACGATTTGAAGAAAAGAGCCGCGTTATTACTTATGCTGACCGTAGTGTCAGTATTCCTTGCCGGGTGTTCGGAATTCAATCAACCGATATATGATACGAGCGAGGGCTTTTGGAATAAATACATCGTTTGGCCGATTGTGTCCTTGATCGTCACTTTTAAAGACTTATTAGGCACATACGGACTAGGAATCATTGCAGTAACAATTATTATCCGACTTGTCTTGCTGCCGTTAATGATCAAACAAGCGCAAAATTCGAAGCGGATGCAGCAAATGCAGCCAATTCTCGCCGGATTGAAAGAGAAATACAAATCGAAGGATGCTGTGACGCAGCAAAAGTACCGTGAAGAAATGCAGAAAGTGATGACGGAGCAGAAAATCAATCCTGCCGCCGGATGTCTGCCTGTATTGATTCAAATGCCAATTGTCATTGGACTTTATCATGCCATCAGCAGGATGAATGCTACTCCAGAAATAGAAATCGGGAAATTCCTTTGGTTCGAACTTGCAACTCCGAGCATTACGCTAGCGATCGTCGCTGGACTCATGCAGTTTGTCGTTTTACGGACAGGCCCGGCAATGGATAATCCTCAAATGAAAGTAATGATGTATATCATGCCTTTCATGATTATGATTTTCGGTACATTCCTGCCGGCAGCATTAGCACTTTATTGGGTTATCGGTAATATCATTTCAATTATCCAGAATATCTTCATTTACAAACCATTTAAGAAAAAAGAAGTGGCACCTGTAAAAGTAGGAGGGAAACGGAAATGAAAAAGATAACGCGAAAAGGAGCGACAGTGGAGGCTGCTATTGAGGCGGCACTACAAGAGCTCAATGTTACGCGTACTGATGTTGAAGTCGAAATTATGGATGCCGGAAAAAAAGGATTTCTCGGATTCGGAGCAAGGGACGCCGAAGTAACGGTCTCATTAAAGGAAACGATCAAGCAAAAAGCCGTTGAGCCTTCAGAGAAAAGAGAATCAGTCCAAGAAGAACCAATATTGCCGACTGAACCTACAATTCCGGCCCAACCTTCATTACCGCCAAATGTAGAAGAAACGGTAGTTGAGGCTGTTGAGCTGGCGATGCAAACAATCGAGTTGGATGATAAGAATCCGGCTATGTCGGATGAACAGGCGATTAATGAAACGAAAGCATATGTTACCGAAATCGCCAAAGCGATGGGAATCGATGATCTAGTCATCAAGCACGAAATGGATGGGAAATATCTATCCTTCCAATTGGATAGCGAGAAAGCTGCATTCCTGATCGGCAAACGCGGTCAAACATTGAACGCTTTACAGCAGTTGGCCCAGCTCGTCGCCAACAAAACTTCTGAACAATTTAAAGTCGTGCGTCTAGACGTAGGCGATTACCGTGAAAGACGCGAACAATCATTGGAGCAATTTGCAGAGCGGATGGCAGACCAAGCCGTACGGAATGGAAGAAAAGTTCAACTGGAACCAATGCCTTCCTATGAAAGGAAAGTCATTCATAACGCATTGTCAAACCGATTGGATATCGAAACGTATTCTGAAGGAACGGATCCGAACCGCTATCTCGTCATCGAGCCGATCATTTAATCTGAACCCCGTGAACTGATCACGGGGTTTTTCTATTCTAAGAAATACTGTTTGCGAGAGGAGAAGAGGGAATGATGACAGTGAGATAAAAGTCCCGAAATGAGCATAAGTCTCCTGAACTCGCGCATAACTCGGCCAAACTCGAGCATAACCTTCCCAAACTTGCGCAAAACGCCATCGAACACGAGCATAACTTCCTCAAACTCCCGCAAAACTTTTCACATCTCCCCGTATGATAACTTATCCACATTTTTTTAGCCCGATAACTATGAGAACGACAGGATTTGTGGTATTATATGTTGTCAGATAGTCAAGTCAAAACGGGTTATCCACATGTGGGTAACCGAGTTAGGAGGGTGAACAGTTTGCATTTTGATACAATAGCCGCCATATCGACTCCAATGGGGGAAGGGGCTATCGCCATCGTCCGGCTTAGTGGAGATGAAGCTATCGGCATTGCAGATCGAATTTTCCGTTCTCCGTCGGGGAAAAAACTTGCGGATGAACAATCACATACAATTCATTATGGGCATTTGAAAGATCCGTCCACGGAGGAAATTGTCGAGGAAGTCATGGTATCGATCATGAAAGCTCCAAAGACATTCACCCGTGAAGACGTTGTTGAGGTAAACTGCCACGGTGGCGTGGTGGCGGTGAACCGTGTCCTCAACCTTGTGTTGAAAGAAGGGGCTCGCCTTGCGGAACCGGGCGAATTTTCCAAGCGTGCATTTTTGAATGGCCGCATCGATTTATCGCAGGCGGAAGCAGTCATGGACCTGATCCGTGCAAAAACGGACCGGGCAATGAACGTTGCCTTAAATCAGATGGAAGGAAAGCTTTCCAAGCTGATTGGCGAGCTGAGGCAGGCGCTTCTTGAAACATTGGCGCAAGTCGAAGTGAATATCGATTACCCGGAATATGATGACGTCGAAGAAGTAACCATTCCACTTATGATCGAAAAAGGGACATGGGTAAAAGAAGAGATTGAAAAGCTTCTTCGTACTTCATCTCAAGGGAAAATTCTACGAGAAGGATTATCCACGGTCATTGTCGGGAGACCGAACGTCGGAAAATCCTCCTTGCTGAACAGCCTCGTTCAGGAAAATAAAGCAATTGTCACCGATATTGCAGGGACGACCCGTGATATCATAGAGGAATACGTAAATGTCAGAGGAGTGCCGCTGCGTCTCGTAGATACGGCCGGCATCCGGGAGACGGAGGATATCGTCGAGCGGATCGGGGTTGAAAGATCCCGTCAAGTTCTGAAGGAAGCGGATCTTATCTTGCTTGTCCTCAATAGTTCCGAGCAGCTTACGGAAGAGGATATCCGTCTTTTCGAAGCGACCGAAGGAATGGATATGATTGTCGTCATTAACAAAACCGATCTGCCACAGAAAATAGATATGCAGCAAGTGAGGCAATTGACCGGCAATGGAGCGATCGTCACTACATCCATCCTGAAAGAAGAAGGCATTGATGAATTGGAAGAATCCATCGCTAAACTCTTCTTCGAAGGGACACTTGAAGCGGGTGATTTGACGTATGTGTCCAATGCGAGACATATTGCATTGCTCCACAAGGCGCATACATCTATCCAGGATGCTTTGTCCGCTGCAGAGGGAGGCGTGCCCGTCGACATGATTCAAATCGATGTCACGCGCACGTGGGAGCTCCTGGGCGAAATTGTCGGCGACACCGTCCAAGACAGCCTCATCAACCAGCTATTCTCTCAATTTTGTTTAGGCAAATAAAAGCGAAGGGAGGCGTTTAGCTCCGACAGGCACTGGAAGATTTGAACCTAAGGCGCTTTTTGCCTTAGAATCAAATCTGAAGTGACCGAGGGGCTGCCTCCTGAAGCCTAGATAGGTAAATAAATTATTCAAATAGACACGGAAAATTTATATATTAGGAAGGATGAACGAACATGCCACAATTTGAAGCAGGCACGTTCGATTGTATAGTTATCGGAGCAGGGCATGCCGGCGTCGAAGCGGCATTGGCTTCTGCAAAGATGGGTGCATCGACATTGGTGCTGACAATGAATCTTGACATGATCGCTTTCATGCCATGCAATCCTTCACTCGGAGGTCCTGCAAAAGGGATCGTCGTACGTGAAATTGACGCCCTTGGCGGCGCGATGGGGAAAGTGATCGATAAAACACATATCCAAATGAGGATGTTGAATACAGGGAAAGGACCCGCTGTCCGTGCGCTTCGTGCACAAGCGGATAAAGTCCTCTACCAACAAGAAATGAAACGCGTCCTCGAGGAACAGGAAAACTTGACGCTCCATCAAGGTGTCGTTGAAGAATTGATCGTCGAGGACAATGAAGTGAAAGGGCTCGTCACGCAAATCGGTGCAATCTACCGAGCGAAAACGATCATCATTACGACGGGGACTTTCCTTCGCGGGGAAGTCATTATCGGTGACTTGAAATACTCAAGTGGTCCGAACAATCAAATGCCGGCAATCAAGCTTGCTGAAAACCTACACGAACTTGGATTGGAAACAATCCGGTTCAAAACAGGTACACCGCCGCGAATCAATGGCAATACAATTGATTACAGTAAAACAGAAATTCAACCAGGCGATGACGTACCTCGTGCATTCAGTTATGAAACAACACAATTCATCATGGACCAGCTTCCATGCTGGTTGACATATACAACACCGAGAACACATGAAATTATCAATGAAAATCTTCATCTTTCCCCGATGTACTCAGGAATGATCAAAGGGAAGGGGCCAAGCTATTGTCCTTCGATTGAAGATAAGATCGTCCGTTTTGCGGATAAATCACGTCATCAGATTTTCTTGGAACCGGAAGGACGAAACACGAAAGAGTATTACGTTCAAGGCCTTTCAACGAGCCTACCTGAACACGTTCAACGCAGATTGATCGAAAGTGTCCCTGGTCTGGAGAAAGCGGAAATGATGCGTGCAGGATATGCGATTGAATATGATTCAATCATTCCGACACAACTTTGGCCGACACTCGAAACGAAAAAAATTAAAAATCTCTATACAGCTGGGCAAATCAATGGAACTTCCGGCTATGAAGAAGCAGCTGCCCAAGGAATCATGGCGGGCATCAATGCGGCAAGTAAAGTGCTCGGCAAGGAAGAAGTCATTCTTGGAAGATCGGATGCTTATATCGGTGTTCTGATCGACGACCTCGTAACAAAAGGAACGAGCGAGCCATATCGTCTTCTCACGTCCAGAGCGGAATATCGTCTCTTGCTGCGCCATGACAATGCTGATATGCGTCTTACAGAAATCGGGTACAAACTTGGGATGATCAGTGAAGAACGTCACGAGAAATTCCTCCTCAAGAAACATCAAATCGAAGAGGAAATCGAGAGACTTCGAAAAGTGACGATCAAACCAAGTGAAGCAGTTCAGGAAATCATCCGTGAATCCGGTGGAACAGAACTTCGCGAACCGATGAAAGCGGCAGATCTGTTAAAACGGCCGGAAATGAAATATGATCAAATCATCACTGTTGTACCGCCTGAAGAGAAGAAATCCGAAGAAGTGGCGGAGCAAGTCGAAATCTTCATCAAGTATGAAGGCTATATCGAAAAATCCATGCAGCAAGTGGAACGTATGAAGAAGATGGAGAACAAAAGAATACCTGAGAACATTGATTACAATGCAATATCGGGTATTGCCAAGGAAGCGAAAGCTAATCTGTCTGCTGTCAGACCGTTATCCATTGCGCAAGCATCGAGGATTTCCGGTGTAAATCCAGCTGATATTTCTATCTTGCTCGTCTACATCGAACAAGGGAAAATCGCAAAGATTACTGGTTAACATCATGTGACTGATGTGGGGTTAAGTCCGCGTCAGTCTTTTTTTACAGAAGGAGGATTCGAGTGAACGAAGAACAATTCAGAGAGGCGTTGAAAGAGCAGGGGATTAACCTAACCGATCATCAGCTTCAACAATTCAACAAATACTTTCACATGCTGGTCGAATGGAACGAAAAAATGAACTTAACAGCCATTACGGATTCGCCATCTGTTTATCTAAAACATTTTTATGACTCCATTACCGCTGCATTTTACACAGATTTGACTGGAAAGAAATCCATTTGTGATGTAGGTGCAGGTGCTGGATTTCCGAGCATACCATTAAAAATCTGTTTTCCAGAACTATCTGTAACAATTGTTGATTCTTTAAATAAACGAATTACATTCTTGACGGAACTCGCTAATGAACTTGAACTTAATAACGTAAGATTCATCCATTCCAGAGCCGAGGACTTCGGACAAAACCCGAAGTACAGAGAGAAATTTGATATTGTCACTGCACGTGCTGTTGCTCGTTTATCTGTACTTTCAGAGTTATGCCTACCGCTAGTAAAAGAGGGTGGAATCTTTATTTCCATGAAGGGCGCTGCTGCTGAAGAAGAATTATTGGATGCGAAAAAAGCAATCAATGTGTTGGGAGCGGAACTCGTCGAGAAGTTTTCTTTCAATTTACCTATGGAGGAAAGCGAAAGAAATATATTCATCTTGAATAAAGTGAAGAAAACACCTAAGAAATACCCTCGAAAGCCTGGCATCCCAAATAAAACGCCAATCATTTAATTGTTTCACGTGAAACAATAACTACTTGCTACTAACTCTGATGCGAATGAAAACAATTTACAGGCGCTTGAAATAGAGTGCCTGTCTTTATACTATCTATCAGTTTAATAGTATTGCAATCTAATAGAATTCTACTCTTTAATAAGTAGTAAAGAGGATATATAATAGATATGACGAAATAGCTAGTAACGATGAGCAGTTTTGTAAAGGTGGGTGCCGGCGATGAAAAACACGTTTTCACGGTTTTTTGGTAGTGGAGAAAAAGAACCTGATTTACAGAACAATGGTAACACTCCACAAGAGAAAGTCGATCAAGTTAAAATTGATTTAATTAAACCGAATAAATATCAACCTCGAACCATTTTTTCCGAAGAGAAAATTGAAGAGCTTGCACGTACAATCCATACACATGGTGTGATCCAACCCATCGTCATTAGAAAAAGCGACGAAGGGTATGAAATTATTGCTGGAGAACGAAGATTCCGCGCAATGAAGAAATTGGGTTGGGAAGAAGTGCCGGCCATCATCCGTAATCTCGACGATAAAGAAACAGCGTCCATTGCATTAATTGAGAACTTGCAACGTGAGGAATTGACCGCAATCGAAGAAGCGTATGCTTATGAAAAATTGCTGGAGTTACATGGGTTAACTCAAGAAGCGTTAGCGCAAAGACTCGGAAAAGGACAATCCACAGTTGCGAATAAGCTGCGTTTATTAAAGCTTCCGGATGATATCAAACATAAGATCTTGACGAAGGAAATATCCGAGAGACATGCGAGGGCATTGATTTCCGTCAAGGATGCCGAGTTGCAACATAGGCTGTTCCAAGAAGCGATTGACGAACAGCTAAATGTAAAGCAATTGGAAGAACGGATTCAGCAAGCATTGAATCCTGTTGAAGAAGAAAAGGAAAAAAAGAGAGCAGTTAAACGAAAATCGGTGAGTAAAGATGTCAGAATTGCATTAAATACAATTCGGCAATCATTGGCGCTTGTAACGAAAAGCGGAATCGATGTAGTGACAGAAGAAGAGGATGCAGAGGATTTCTATACAATCACTGTTAAAATACCGAAGAAAAAGTAGAAAACAACATAATATTCTCGTAAAATGTGCGAGACGCACTCTTGCTTGGATGAAGCAGGAGTTTTTTTGTGCTATACCTTACCACGACCAACGTTTTTTTGATAAACTAGTAAAGAGTCAAAGAAATAGAATGAATCTATTCATTATTGAAGATAACTGTTTAATAGATGAGTGAGAAAGCAGGTGCAAGTGTGGGTAAAATTATAGCCATTGCCAATCAAAAAGGAGGAGTTGGTAAGACAACCACTTCGGTAAATCTTAGTGCTTGCCTTGCTCATATCGGCAAAAAAATCCTATTGATAGATGCCGATCCGCAAGGGAATGCGACGAGCGGGGTAGGGGTCAATAAAGGTGACGTACATCAATGTATTTACGATATGTTAATCGATGATGTCAATATAAAGGAAGTTATTCACCAGACGAAGATGGAAAACTTGGATATCGTTCCGGCAACCATTTCTTTAGCTGGGGCCGAGATTGAACTCGTTTCAACCATTTCAAGGGAAGTGCGGATGAAACATGCAATCCAAGAAGCGAAGGAATTGTATGATTATATTATTATTGACTGCCCGCCTTCTTTAGGATTATTGACTATCAATTCTTTGACTGCTGCAGACTCAGTCATTATCCCGGTTCAATGTGAGTATTACGCATTGGAAGGATTGAGCCAATTACTAAGTACCATCAGGCTTGTCCAAAAGCATTTGAATGAAGGTCTCTCGATTGATGGCGTGCTATTAACAATGTTCGATGCCAGGACAAATTTAGGGATTCAAGTCATTGATGAAGTGAAAAAATATTTTCAAGATAAAGTGTACGGAACGATTATTCCACGAAATGTACGATTGAGTGAAGCGCCAAGCCACGGAGAGCCGATCATCATTTATGATTCAAGATCGAGAGGCGCGGAAGTATATTTAGAGCTGGCAAAGGAAGTGGTGCACAATGGCTAAAGGTCTTGGAAAAGGATTGAACGCTTTATTTCCGGATGAGTCGTTAACGAAAGCAGAGTCCATCGAGAACATTCGTCTGAAAAGTATTACAGTGAATCCGTACCAGCCAAGAAAGATATTTGATGAGAATGCAATCCATGAGTTAAGTGAATCAATCAAAGAACACGGAATTTTACAGCCTATCATTGTCCGAAAGGTAGGGACAATGTATGAAATTGTAGTAGGTGAAAGACGATTCAGAGCTGCTAAGATTGCAGGGTTGGCGGAGATTCCGGCAGTCGTCCGTCAACTGACAGATGAAGAGTCGATGGAATTAGCGATTCTTGAAAACTTGCAACGTGAAGATTTAACGCCGATTGAGGAAGCAGAAGCTTATCAGAAACTAATGGATAACCTTTCTCTTACACAGGAACAACTAGCATTCAGACTAGGTAAAAGCCGGCCACATATAGCAAACCATATCCGATTGCTCAGCTTGCCTGAAAAGGTGCGCAACTTGATTACAGATGGGAAACTATCAATGGGGCATGGGCGCACATTGCTCGGACTCCGAAAGAAGGAGCAAATTCTGTTGATTGCAGAAAAAACAATCAACGAAGGATTGAATGTCCGTCAATTGGAGAAGCTAGTCCATAAGTTAAATGAAAATGTTCCACGTGAAACAAAACCAGAAAAGAAAAACATTTTCATTGAAGAGCAAGAGTCGCATTTGAGGAAATATTTCGGTACGAATGTGACGATAAAGAAATCAAAGAACAAAGGTAAAATCGAGATTGAGTTTTTCACAGAAGAGGATCTTGAAAGAATCCTGGAACTATTGAATGAATAAGCCTATACCTATTTTGCTTGTTGCAAAATAGGTATTATTTTTACAGATGGAAGTGAAAACGATGATTTTATTCGGTTCGATTGTAAATGCCTTTCTTATCGTGGTCGGAGCTTTGCTTGGCCGTTTTTTATATAATATCCCTGAACGGATGAAAGAGACTGTCATGTACGGAATCGGATTGGCGGTCACAGCAATCGGCATTCAAATGACATTTGAAAGCACCCAAATTTTGATTGTCATCATTAGCATCGTTATTGGAGCAATCATTGGGGAATGGATGAACCTCGATGACAAAATAAATGAATTGGGAAAATGGATTGAACGGAAGCTCCCATCGAAAAAAGAAGGACCTGGTATTGCCCAAGGATTTGTCACTGCAACACTCATCTTCGTTGTCGGCTCAATGGCCATTATTGGAGCAATTGACAGTGGATTACGAAGTGACCATGATGTGTTGATCATGAAGGGAATCATAGATGGATTCACCTCTGTCATCCTTAGCTCCACGCTTGGCATTGGAGTCATGGTTTCCGCAGTTCCGGTATTCCTCTACCAAGGCCTCATCACACTATTTTCAACGCAAATAAGCCGCTTTGTACCGGATGACCTATTACAATTTTTCATTTCAGAAATGACAGCGACAGGCGGTTTAATGATCGTAGGAATTGGATTGAATCTAATCGGCATAACGAAAATCCGGGTGGCGAACCTCATTCCTGGCATCGCCGTCGTCGGTATTATTGTGACAGTCGTTCATTACCTGTTTTGAATCTTCCATAGGCAAGTTGAAGAGAACGGGAAATGATTCTGCTCATCTCAAAAGGAAGATGCAGTCGTGTGCTCTGCAGGACAGCTTGTTCCATGAAACCTGAAATGTTAACGACACCTTTGATGGATAAATTACCGACGGGTGGTAATTCTTTTCCGACGGCTTTGCCGGGATAGAGAGGCCCTTGATGAAATAGCAAGTGGCCGATTGAGTCGCTTCTACCTAAGCATGCATCAATTGCAACGATGAAAGAGGATGGTTCCCTCGATTGCAGTTCATCCAATTGTTGTTGTAAATTAAGAGCATGTAAAGGCTTTTCCAATGTCCCGACGACGTTGAATGGAAATAATAACGATTCGGCTAAGTGGGATCCAGTCAACGGACCTAATGCATCTCCCGTGGATCGATCCGTTCCAATACAAAAGAAGGTTAAAGAATCTTCATGAAAAGGGATTTGTTCAAGGAAATAAGTGCTGAGCTTCCAAACTGCGCCGGTTTCATTATAATGAAGACGATAATCATATTCTGTGGAAAGTGTTGTGTGCATGACAAAACTCCATTCTCATAAATAGTTCAATAATTGATTGTGTAGCAGTATACGCGGCTTCATGGGGATTTATACGGAAAGGTAAGATGCGGATGACAAATGCATTACTAGAGAGTATGAAAAGAATGTTCCTAGATGAAGAAACGGAGAGAATCGGCAGGTTCATCTTCTCTGAGGAAACATGGTTCCATATTGGAATGCTTGCTATTAAGATTTTCTTTATTATCACACTAGCTATACTTGTCGTTCATGTCGGCAAGTATATTATTAGAAGGATTTTCAGAATCAAATTAAAAGGACCTATTCGTAAAGAGGAGCGACGGGAACAGACCTTACATAAACTACTCGAGAACGCGCTCAGCTATATCGTCTATTTTTCTGCAATCCTGGCTGTTCTACAGGAGTTTAACATCGATGTGAAAGGGCTTCTGGCAGGAGCAGGGGTTTTGGGGCTCGCTGTCGGTTTTGGAGCGCAAAGCCTTGTGAAAGACGTCATTTCAGGATTCTTCATCCTATTCGAAGACCAATTTTCAGTGGGGGATTACGTTAAAATTGGCACGGCTGAAGGCAGGGTGGAAGAAATCGGTTTGCGGACAACGAAAATTAAAAACTTTACAGGTGAAATTTTCATATTGCCGAATGGAACAATTGCACAAGTCGTTAATTATTCATTGAAAAACTCATTGGCCATTGTAGACGTCACTATTCCATTTGAACTTGGCGTCGAGAAAGTCGAAAAGTCGATCGAAGCTTATCTTAAGTCGATGAGCAAGGACAACCCCGATCTTTTAGGAAATCCGAAATTGATTGGTGCTCATGATTTCACGGAGGACTCAGTCATTGAACGGATAATCGTGGAAACGAAACCGATGCGTCATTTCGATACTGCAAGGAACATAAGCATGGGCATAAAAAAACATTTAGAGCAGGAAGGAATCGAGATTCCATATCCTATGCTCGTGTCAAAATCATTTGATAACCAGTAGGGGCAAGGAAGGAGTGAGATGAACGGTGGAGAAAGAGTTTCAGTTGAAAGACGTCGTGGAAATGAAAAAGCCGCATCCATGCGGAACAAATGCTTGGAAAATCATCCGCATGGGTGCTGACATCCGGATCAAATGCGAAGGCTGTGGCCATAGTGTAATGATCCCACGAAATGAATTTGCAAAGAAGATGAAAAAGGTGCTTGTCAAAGCGGAAGCTGAACAAAATTAGACAGGAACGCCAACTATTCTTATAATAGAAGAGTTGCAAAGATGATTATGAAATTGACCTATATGAAAGGTTGGGAAATAAATGGCGTTAACAGCAGGTATCGTTGGTTTGCCGAACGTCGGAAAGTCGACTCTATTCAACGCAATAACGAAGGCGGGAGCAGAGGCTGCCAACTATCCGTTCTGTACAATCGATCCGAACGTCGGGATTGTAGAAGTGCCCGATGAAAGGCTTCAAAAATTAACAGAGCTTGTCGTACCGAAAAAGACAGTGCCGACAGCTTTTGAATTCACAGATATTGCAGGGATTGTAGAAGGGGCGAGCAAAGGGGAAGGATTAGGAAATAAGTTTCTCTCCCATATCCGCGAAGTCGATGCAATCTGCCAAGTCGTCCGTTGTTTTGACGATGAAAATATTACACATGTATCAGGGAAAGTAAATCCGATTGACGATATCGAAGTCATCAACTTGGAACTGATCCTTGCTGATATGGAAAGCGTGGACAAGCGATTGACACGCGTCTCCAAAATGGCAAAGCAGAAAGACAAGGATTCAATGGCTGAAGAACCAGTGCTAATGAAGTTGAAGGATGCTTTCGAGAACGAAAAGCCTGCTCGATCCGTTGAACTGACGCCGGAAGAATTCCAGCTCATCAAAGGAATGCACCTGTTGACGATTAAGCCAATGCTCTACGTTGCAAACGTATCCGAAGATGAAATTGCGGATGCGGAAGAAAACGAGTATGTCAAAACGGTCCGTGAATTTGCCAAGCAGGACAATGCAGAAGTGATTGTCGTCAGTGCAAAAGTCGAGGAAGAAATGGCTGAATTGGATGACGAAGAGAAGGCGATGTTCCTTGAAGAGTTAGGCATCAAGGAATCTGGCCTCGATCAACTCATCAAAGCATCTTATCATCTACTAGGACTCGCCACATATTTCACAGCAGGCGTTCAAGAAGTCCGCGCATGGACATTCCGAAAAGGGATGAAAGCGCCGCAATGTGCAGGCGTCATTCACACAGACTTCGAACGCGGCTTCATCCGGGCAGAAACAGTGGCATATGATGCGCTTGTAGAAGCAGGCTCCATGGCAGCTGCAAAAGAAGCAGGCAAAGTCCGTCTGGAAGGTAAAGAATACATCGTCCAAGATGGAGACGTCATGTTATTTAGATTTAACGTGTAAATAAATGAAAAAACAACCGGAGAAGGGATATCCTTTTCCGGTTGTTTTACTGTATATTTCGATCAGGTTTGAACAGATAGAGCTTTGGCAACTCGGGATCATCTTTTACAAGCCAATCATCCGGGAATTTTTTCAGTTCCTTATGCATTGCAAAGTCACCCGCAGCCCCGCCAATGAGAAAAGCGGCTAGACCAAGCCAGATGCCATTACTCGTAACTAATCCAATCATCGCTGGTACTACGCCAGTCGTCCAAAAAGGAAGCAATAACGCTTTCTGAATAGCCCGGTTCGTCATCAGCCGATTGGTCGTAGCATAAGCAATACCCAACTTGAGATTCATTCCGATA
The DNA here is from genome assembly GCF_946901335.1 of Saccharococcus sp. Marseille-Q5394. Lineage (NCBI taxonomy): Bacteria > Bacillati > Bacillota > Bacilli > Caryophanales > Anoxybacillaceae > Saccharococcus > Saccharococcus sp. Marseille-Q5394. The sequence goes on from NZ_CAMPPQ010000002.1 coordinate 127,347, forward strand.
ATCATGCTCTTCCAAGGTACATTCCCAAACACCCTGAAACCAAGAAGATGAAAAAGCTCATGAAGAATTATCAAGAATATATAACCGACAATGAAATACAGAACATTCCGGATGGAAAAAGTGAAAGATAGTTCCTGCTGTATAAGACCATCTACAACCAGCAATCCAATGAGCGTCAGAATGGTAAGCAGCATGCCACTCTTAGCAACCGTGGGTAAGTCGATTTCAATGATTTTGTCTGGTTCAGTAATATTATTCATCAGATCACCTCTTATTATAATTATACACGACTTGGATAAGTTGATTTATAGTTTGAAAAGAACTTGCCAAGGATTGAAGCGAAAGGCGGCGTCTCCTGGGGGATCAGCGGGACAGGTGAGACCCCGCAGTGGAGCGCAAGCGACCGAGGAGGCTCACCGCCCGCCCCCCGGAAAGCGACCGCCTGCAGCGTAAATCCGATTAACTATATTTAATAGTTGATTGTATGAAGACATCATGTTAAAATATGATGATGTGAGTAATAAACATTACTTACTCCTTGCCCGCCGTAACAAGTGGGCCAAAGTCCATAAGGAGGTGACTAAAGATGAGAAAGTACGAAATCATGTACATCATCCGTCCAACAGTAGAAGATGAAGCGAAAAAAGCATTGATCACTCGTTTCGATGACATCCTAACTTCAAACGGAGCGGAAATCATCGAGTCGAAAGAGTGGGGCAAGCGTCGTCTTGCATACGAAATCGACGACTTGCGTGAAGGCTACTACCAATTGGTAACAGCTAATGCAGACACTGCAGCAATCGATGAATTTACACGTCTTGCGAACATCAACGAAGCTATCATTCGTCATATGGCTGTTCGTCTGGACAACTAATCCATAGAAGAACGAAATGCAGTACCGTTAAAAGGTGGAACTTGAAAATGATGAGGGAGGTTGCATTCTGATGATTAACCGTGTCGTTTTAGTCGGCCGATTGACAAAAGATCCTGAACTCAAGTACACGCAGAGCGGAATCGCGGTAACGCGTTTTACGCTAGCGGTGAATCGGACGTTCTCTAGCCAATCAGGAGAGCGTGAAGCTGATTTCATCAACTGTGTCACTTGGAGGAAACAGGCGGAAAACACTGCGAACTTTTTACGTAAAGGAAGTCTTGCTGGGATCGAAGGCCGCATCCAAACGAGCAGCTTCGATGGACAAGACGGCAAACGTGTCTTTATGACAGAAGTCGTAGCGGACAGCGTGCAGTTCCTTGAACCGCGCAGTGCAAATGCTGAGAGATCTGGAGCTGCTTATGGTGGTGCACCACAGAACGAACAACCTTATTATCAGAATCAGCAGCCGAACCAGCAATATCAACAACCAGCTCAACAACAAAATTATACACGTACTGACAATGATCCATTTTCAACGGGCAGTGGTCCGATAGAAGTATCGGATGATGATCTGCCGTTCTAATAGAGAATTGTCGGTAACGTAGTCAAGTAAGGAGGGAAAGCGATATGGCACCACGCCGTGGAGGTAAAAGACGTCGTAAAGTCTGCTATTTTAATTCGAATAACATTACACATATCGATTATAAAGATACTGACCTACTTAAGAAATTCGTTTCTGAACGTGGAAAGATCTTGCCTCGCCGTGTAACTGGTACAAGCGCAAAATATCAACGTAAATTAACGTCTGCTATTAAACGTGCTCGTATTATGGCACTTCTTCCGTTCGTTTCGGAAGAAAGATAAGAAATACTATTTAAACCGCCTTGTGATACCGGCATTTCCGGTCTCTGGGCGGTTTTTTGAATTTCCTTTTTATGCGTCTTTGGGAAGGTTTATGCGTGTTTGCGGACGGTTATGAGTGTTTCCTGGGAAATATGCGTGTTTGATGGCGTTTATGCGTGATTCGAAGAAGTTATGCGTATTTGTCAGATGGAAACCGACGCGGACTGTCTGCTGTGTGTTGGACAGGAAGTCATCCTGTCTTTTGGTTAATCGGCGGCAATCATGATACAATTATAAGAACTCACTTTCAATGAGGAGATAGAAAATACTAAGTCCATTGACTGGACGGAGGAACAGAATGATGCAGGACCAATCTCGAAAAATAACATACGGTGCGATGATGCTCGCATTGTTCACGATACTTCTGGCGGGGGCATTCTTCATCCCTTTCCTTGGAAGCATCATTATGATATTCATTCCGTTGCCGATCATTCTTTATCGGCTGCGTTATGACAGAAGCTCGACGATTTTCGTGGCGATTGCAGGGGCAATGCTGTCCCTTATTGTTGGGGGCATTTTATTAGTGCCTTTCGCTGTGATGTTCGGGGTACTTGCCTTCCTGGTTGCCGAATCGGTACTGTTGGGTAAATCCAAGCTTTACACGTTCATGGCATCGGGATTATTTTTCATCATAACAGGTATATTGGTTTATCTCATAGCCGCGCTTGTTTTTGAAGTCAATGCGATCGACAGTCTGATGACGATGCTGAAGGAATCGGAGACGCAATTCAAGGCGTCGCTCGAAAGTTTAGGTGCACTTCCGGAAAACTATGAAAAAATAGTGGGAGAGGCGTTCACTATGTACCGCTCTGCCATTCCGGCTATGTTCATCCTGTCGGTGTATGTGTTTACATTCATCATGGTGATCCCCAATTTCGAGATGCTCCGCAGACTTGGCCATCAAGTGCCTGTGTTTCCGCCATTCCGGGAGATGAAGCTGCCTGTCATTACGATTTTCGTATACGGGCTGATCATTATACTTCCTTGGATGATGGAATTGAAACCGGATTCCTCGGCTTATTTGCTTTATGTCAATGCAACGATTATTTTACGGTTTCTTTTACTAGTGCAAGGGTTGGCATTGATTCACTATTTTATGTATAAAATGAAAATGCCTACTTTTGTCACGGTACTTTCCACTATTTTCGCATTGCTTTTCAGTCCAATAACCACACTTCTTGGCATACTTGATATAGGCGTGAATATCCGTGCTTGGATCGGAAAAGACAACTTGAAGTAAGGGGATGAGACAATGAGGTCATTTTTTAGAAGAAGAGCTATCCGATACCCACTGACTGTCATATCTCTCCTTGGATTGATAGCGGCCGTCCTGTTATTCCTCTCGAATTTCTGGGAGGGCCTTTTATTCACGATTCCGTTCACGATAGCGTTAGGCATCGCTTGGAAGCTAGAGGAACAGACGTATATGGAAACGGAAAAGCATATCGAATCCCTCTCCTACCGGATGAAAAAGGTCGGGGAAGAAGCGTTGCTCGAGCTGCCGATCGCCATTATCCTTTTTAATGAAAAGCATATTGTCGAATGGGCAAACCCCTATGCCGTCAATATCTTTGATAAAGAGACGTTAATTGGTGAGGAATTGTTCCAGCTATCTGAGGCATTCCAAACTATTCTTAAAAACGACGGACAGAAGACGACGTTGAATGTTGGCGATTCCACTTATCAAGTCATTTACAGGGCTGAGGAAAAACTGCTCTATTTATTCGATATCACGGAAAAAGTGGAGATTGAATCTCTCTATCACCAAGATCGTACTGTACTCGGAGTCATGCTCATCGATAATTATGATGAACTAGCACAGACGATGGACGATCAGACGAGAAGCAATCTTAACTCGCTTGTCACTTCACTCGTGAATCAATGGGCGTTGGATAATGGTATTTATGTGAAACGGATAGCATCCGATCGTTTTCTAGCGGTTTTCAATGAAGCGATTCTTTCCAAATTGGAAACGGCGAAATTTACGATCTTGGACGATATTCGGGAGAAGACAGCAATTCAGAATGCTGGTTTGACGCTGAGCATCGGGGTAGGAACCGGCTCTGCCGCGCTGACAGAACTTGGTGAGCTGGCGCAATCCAGTTTGGATCTTGTTCTGGGCCGTGGAGGCGATCAGGTCGCCATTAAGCATACAGATGGCAAGCTCAAATTCTTCGGAGGCAAGACGAATCCGGTGGAAAAAAGAACTCGTGTACGCGCCAGAGTCATTTCACATGCATTGCGCGATTTGATCCAAGGCAGCGATAAAGTGTTGATCATGGGCCATAAAATGCCCGACATGGACGCAATCGGGGCATCCATCGGAGTTAGGAAGATGGCACGGATGAACAATGTGGAAGGTCATGTCGTCCTGAATTTTGATGAGTTGGATGGTAGCGTGACCCGTCTGATGGATGAAATTAAAAAGGACGAAGGGTTATTTTCACAATTTATCGATCCCGAAACCGCTTTATCAATGCTGACCGAAAAATCTCTTCTAGTCGTTGTTGATACACATAAACCGAGCATGGTCATAGATGAGCGGTTAATCGACAAGGCCGAAAAGGTCGTCGTCATCGATCATCATCGACGCGGCGAGGAATTCATCAACAGCACGATGCTCGTCTATATGGAACCGTACGCATCCTCCACAGCCGAGCTCGTGACAGAGCTTGTGGAATATCAGCCGAAGAATGAAAAATTGACGATGCTCGAATCGACTGCGTTGCTCGCGGGAATAGTTGTCGACACGAAAAGCTTCACATTGCGAACGGGGTCAAGAACATTCGAGGCGGCATCCTATTTGCGGACGAACGGAGCCGACACAGTACTTGTACAGCGACTGTTGAAGGAAGATATTGCGACGTATATTCAACGGTCTAAATTGATTGAAACTGTTGAGCTCACTTCTGCCGGCATAGCAATTGCGAAAGGTGAGGAAGGTGTCATCTATAGTCCAGTGCTGATTGCACAGACTGCAGATATCCTTCTGACGATGCAAGGAGTCATCGCCTCGTTTGTCATCGCTTCCCGTTCGGACGGGAAAATCGGCATTAGCGCAAGGTCCCTTGGGGAGCTGAATGTGCAGCTAGTCATGGAAGAACTTGGCGGCGGAGGACATTTGACGAATGCCGCTTGCCAGCTAGAAATGGAAACAATAGAAGAAGCGGTTCAATTATTGAAATCCGCTATAGAAGATAAATTGGAAAGGGGAAAATGATAATGAAAGTAATTTTTCTGAAAGACGTTAAAGGTAAAGGGAAAAAAGGCGAAGTGAAAGAAGTATCTGTAGGCTACGCGCAAAACTTCCTGTTGAAAAACAAGTTGGCGATTGAAGCGACGCCTGCAAACCTGAGCCAGCTCGAAGGACAGAAGAAGCGCGCACAAAAGGATGCGGCTGCAGAATTGGCCGAAGCACAGAAACTTAAAGAAGTAATCGATGAGAAAACTGTGGAAATGAAAGCAAAATCCGGGGAAGGCGGACGTCTCTTCGGCTCGATTACGACGAAGCAGATCGCAGAAGCTCTCGAAAAAAATCATAAAATCAAAGTGGATCGCCGTAAGATGGAACTGCCTGATGCAATACGGGCTCTCGGCTATACGAATGTGCCGATCAAACTGCACCCGGAAGTTACAGCTACGCTTAAAGTCCATGTAACCGAAGAATGATAGGGAGCGATAATGATGGATCAGATGTATGATCGCGTCCCCCCGCATAATAATGAAGCCGAACAATCTGTCATTGGAGCGATTTTCCTTCAACCCGAGGCATTAATTACAGCTTCCGAAGTCCTTCGCCCCGATGACTTCTACAGGACGGCTCATGAGAAAATCTTCGACACGATGCTGATCCTGAGCGATAAAGGACAAGCGATTGACGTTGTCACAGTCACAGAAGAGCTATCAGCGAAGAAGGAATTGGAAGACGTCGGCGGCATTTCGTATTTGACGGAAATTGCAAACGCTGTCCCGACAGCGGCAAATATCGAGTATTATGCCAAGATTGTTGAAGAGAAATCCATCCTAAGAAGGCTCATCCGGGTTGCAACCAATATCGTTGAGGAAGGTTTTACGAAAGAAGACGAAGTGGAAGCTGTCCTGTCCGAAGCGGAAAAAAGGATTATGGAAGTTTCCAACCGGAAAAATGCCGGTGATTTTAAGCACATTAAAGATGTTCTAGTGGAAACGTATGACAATATCGAGCTTCTTCATACGAGAAAAGGCGAAGTAACAGGCATTCCGACCGGATTCCGTGATCTCGATAAGATTACAGCCGGTTTTCAGCGGAATGACTTGATTATCGTTGCTGCCCGTCCTTCCGTTGGTAAAACAGCGTTCGCCTTGAATGTGGCTCAAAACGTGGCGACCAAAACGGATGAAAACGTCGCGATCTTCAGTTTGGAGATGGGTGCAGAACAACTCGTCATGCGTATGCTTTGTGCGGAAGGGAATATTGATGCGCAAGTGTTGCGGACAGGGAATTTGGAAGCAGAGGATTGGCGGAAACTGACGATGGCGATGGGGTCTCTTTCCAACGCCGGAATCTTCATCGACGACTCTCCAGGCATCCGGATTAACGAGATACGTTCCAAATGCCGTCGACTTCAACAGGAACATGGCCTGGGCATGATCATGATCGATTATTTACAGCTCATTATGGGAAGCGGCCGTTCCGGCGAGAACCGTCAGCAAGAAGTATCGGAAATCTCCCGTTCCTTAAAAGCACTTGCTCGGGAACTGAAAATCCCGGTCATTGCACTATCCCAGCTTTCCCGTGGCGTGGAACAACGACAAGACAAGCGGCCGATGATGTCCGACTTGCGGGAATCTGGAAGTATCGAGCAAGATGCGGATATCGTTTCTTTCCTCTACCGGGAAGATTACTATGATAAAGAAACAGAGAATCAGAATATGATTGAAATCATTATAGCGAAGCAACGTAACGGCCCAACCGGTACCGTTACGCTAGCGTTCGCCAAGGAATACAACAAATTCCTGAACATCGACTGGAGCCAACACCAAGCCCCGTCATATCAATAATGGATAGTGAAAAGCCTTGATTCACCTGTCTAACAGGTTTATCAAGGCTTTTTGCCATATATAAGACTATATTCACAGTTGGTATTCTCCTCATTTACAACTAACATTTGGAAGTTAATAAGGAATATTTGGTTGCAATACTACAAGTTCATTACAAATAGACACAAAGCAACAAGCGACTAACTAGATATGATAAATTGAAGAAGCGTGAAAATCTCTCAGTATGATGGCGTCTAGTAGCAGCTGCCAGTCGGAAGGAGTAACAAACGATGTTTTTCAAGAAACAAAACATGAACAATCAACAGAATAGAACGGCCCTATATAAGAAGTTCCAAAAGATAGGTATCATGACAGTCTTCTTTGGAGGAATTAGTATAAGCTCCGGTTTTGCACTGGAAAAAGAGGGAGAGTCCTCAATCCATACCGTCTACCATGTCTACTCGGCCAGCGAATATGTCGGAATGCTGTCTGACGATAAAAAGATCGAACAGCTCAAACAAGAGGAATTACAGAAAGCGGCCTCCGAATACGAAGGACTCCCATTAACAATCGGAACTGAGTTGTCTGTCGTACCGGAAAAGGTATTTACCGTAGGAACAGACGATGAACAGGTCCTTGGAAAACTTCAGAACATGCTTACCGTGGAGGCGGAAGCGATCGGTGTTCAAATTGACGATGAGACAGCATTCTATGTCAAAGACACTGCCGATTTTGAAGAAGTGATCAAGGAACTGACATTGCAAACAGTTACCGAGCAGGAGCTGGCTGAATTCGAAGCCCGCCAACAATCTACTGAACCTATACCACCGTTAAAAGAAAGTGAAACAAGACTTTCAACTATTCAATTCAGCGCCGACATTCAGGCTACTGAAGGACAGACGGCACCCGAAGAGGTCCGAAGCGTGCAAGAGGCAATGACTTTGTTGAATAAAGGTACGTTGGAAGAGAAGAAATATCCTATTCAAGCAGGGGATGTATTAGGGAAAATTGCTAGTGCCCACAATATGTCTACGGAAAAACTAATGGAAATCAATCCGGGCATTACGGAAGATTCGGTCCTTCAGATTGGTCAGGAGCTGAACGTGACAGCGCTTGAACCTTATATAGAAGTGGAAGCACACTATGAATCAAAGGAAATTGCACCAATCCAGTTCAAGAAACTGACTGAAAAAGACGCATCGACGTTCAAAGGTGAAGAGAGAGTTAAACAAAAAGGAACGGACGGCAAGAAATCGGTTACGCATCAGATCCGGAAGAAGAACGGAAAAGTGATTGGCAAGTCCGTAGCAGAGGAACATGTACTGGTAGAACCGGTTCATGAAGTAACGGTCGTCGGTACTAAAGTGATCCCTTCACGCGGGACGGGAAGCTTCAAATGGCCGGCGGATGGCGGATACGTTTCTAGCCAAATGGGGAAACGCTGGGGCAGAGTGCACCAAGGCATTGATATCGCCCGGCCATCGTCACGGTCAATCTTTGCTTCTGACAATGGCGTCGTGACCGATGTAGGCCATCACGCGACGTATGGAAACCGTATCATCATTACTCATAACAATGGGTACAAGACGTTATACGCCCATCTATCGTCTATTGAGGTCAAAGTCGGACAAACAGTACCTCAAGGATCGAAAATCGGTGTCATGGGCTCCACAGGACGCTCAACTGGCATGCATTTGCATTTTGAAGTAATCAAGAACGGTTCCAATATCAATCCGTTGAGTGTGTTAAGATAAAGAGAAGGAATGGAGACGCTACAGTGTATTCTGTTGCCGTCTCTTTTTCTAATTTGGTGTAGGTGCAGAATGGAAGGTTTATTGCAAAAGTAATAGAATATATACTAAAGTAGTCGCCAAATTGGCGGGAAAGGGAATGAATGATGCAAAATAAAACCATTTTAGTTGTAGATGATGAAAAACCGATAGCAGATATATTAGAGTTTAATTTAAAGAAGGAGGGCTTTACTGTCTATTGCGCATACGACGGTGAAGAGGCGCTCGAAAAAGTGGAAGAGGTACAGCCGGATATTATGCTGCTCGATATCATGCTTCCAAAGCGTGATGGCATGGAAGTATGCAGGGAGGTCAGGAAGAAGTATGATTTCCCGATCATCATGCTGACAGCGAAAGACTCGGAAATCGATAAAGTGCTAGGGTTGGAGCTAGGCGCGGATGATTATGTGACGAAGCCGTTCGGTACACGCGAATTGATTGCCAGGGTGAAGGCGAATTTGCGCAGGCATTCGAAGACATTGTCGGAAGAGCAGGATGAGGCAACAAATGAAATTACAGTTGGAAGCCTCATCATACAGCCGGACGCTTATTTGGTACAAAAACGCGGAGAGTCTATTGAGCTGACCCATCGTGAGTTCGAATTGCTGCATTACCTCTCAAAACATATCGGACAGGTGATGACGAGAGAGCATCTATTGCAAACAGTATGGGGATATGATTACTTCGGGGACGTACGGACAGTCGACGTAACGATCCGCCGTCTGCGTGAAAAGATCGAAGACACTCCGAGCCACCCGACGTGGATCGTAACGAGACGTGGAGTCGGTTACTATTTGCGTGATCCGGAACAGGAGTAAGGACAATGCAGAAAGTCGGATTCTTCAGATCGATTCACGTGAAATTCGTCCTCATCTATATCATGCTCATCCTTGTAGCAATGCAGATCATCGGGCTTTATTTTGCTAGTAAGCTTGAAGATACATTGAAGACGAACTTCACAACATCGGTCAGGGACAGGATGAACCTTGTCGAATTCAGTGTGCGTGAAGAAATGATAAAAGACCGGTCACCGGACGATCCGTCAATTGAACAGAGCTTGCGGACCGTCCTTTCGAACTTTAATTCGGAAGACATCAATGAAATTCGGGTCATCAATGCAAAGTATAGAATATTGGCCACCTCCGAATTGGGCAATCAATCATTGGTTGGCCAGCGATCGATGGAAGACAGTGTGAGAAGATCCATCACCTCCGAAACGTTCTATGAGAATATCAACTTTGATCCGGTCAAGCGTGAACGTGTCATGGTTCGCGTGAAACCGATCACGAACAATAATAAGGAAGTCGTCGGCACGTTATATGTGACGGCCAATATTGAAAAAGTGTTCAAGCAGATCAATGAAATTAACCAGATCCTTGCGGGTGGAGTGGCAGTATCGCTGACAATCACAATTATCATCGGCATATTCATCGCCCGTACATTCACAAGGCCGATTTCGGATATGAGGCGCCAGGCGCAAGCGATGGCGCAAGGGAACTTTTCCAGGAAGGTATACGTGTACGGGAATGATGAAATGGGCCAGCTGGCAATCGCCTTTAACCATTTGACGAATCAGCTTCAAGAATCTCAGTCCACGACGGAAAGTGAACAAAGGAAGCTAGCCTCAGTTCTTGAAAATATGACGGACGGCGTCATTTCAACGGATCGCAAAGGCAGAGTGAGCCTGATCAATGATTCCGCGCTCATGATGTTGAGGATGACACGCGATCTAGTGCTGAATCGTCCCATTACGAGCATTTTAGGTTTGGACCAGGAGTATACATTCGAGGATCTCATTCAAGTGAAAGATTCCATTGCGCTCGACTTCAGTACAGAGAAGGAACCATACATCTTGCGGGCTACTTTTTCAGTGACGCAGCGGGAGACGGGCTTTGTGAACGGCCTAATCGTCGTTCTTCATGACAATACCGAGCAGGAGAAAATTGACATGGAGAGACGGGAATTCGTTTCCAACGTTTCTCACGAGCTTCGCACGCCGCTGACGACAATGCGCAGTTATTTGGATGCATTGGCGGAAGGTGCTTGGAAGAACGAGGAGATTGCCCCTTCCTTCCTCCGTGTGACACAGACGGAGACAGAGCGGATGATCCGGCTCGTCAATGACCTATTGAAGCTTTCCAGGATGGATAGTAAAGAATATGAGTTGAATACCGAATGGGTGGAATTCAATCATTTCTTCAACTCAATCATCGAGCGGTTCGAGTTCTCGAAGTCGCAGAACGTTCATTTTAAACGGTTGTTGCCGTCTGCGGATCTATTCGTTGAAATCGATACAGATAAGATGACTCAGGTAATTGACAATATCATTTCAAATGCGCTTAAGTATTCGCCGGATGGCGGGGATGTGCGCTTCGGGGTGACAACATCGGGGACGTATATCAAGGTGATGATCTCAGACGACGGCATGGGCATCCCACAAGCGAATGTGAACCGTATTTTTGATAGGTTCTACAGGGCGGACCGCGCGAGATCGAGGGCAATGGGTGGGACAGGTCTCGGACTTGCCATCGCAAAAGAAATGATCATTGCCCATGGCGGGGAAATATGGGCGGAAAGTGAAGAAGGCAAAGGAACAACAATCTTCTTTACGCTGCCTTTTGAACGACAAGAGGAAGGTGAATGGGATTGAAGTATATTGAGCCTATCAAATCAATCATCCTACTATTGCTTGTCTTGTTGAGCGTCACATTCACCTTTTCCATTTGGACGTATTCTCCGAGGTTGGATACGATTGAACAATCACCGACCGTCGACATATCCATCGGAGCACGGAAGCAAGTGGAGGATCTCATCAAGCCGTATAAGTTTCTTATTAAGTACGACGAATCGTTCAGAGGGACGACCGATCAGAATCGAATTGATCATATTGTGAGGGAAATGGGCACCTGGAAAGTTTCCCAGTTGGCTCGGGAACCGAACGAGATGAACAAGGGTCAGATGAAATCCTTTTTCGAACAGACGAATCAGTTCACATTGTTTTTCCAAGGTGAAGTACCGCTGCCGGTATATGATGAGATTTTGCCGATTGAGGATGTTCAACTTCCGGAATTCAGATTTGACCGTCTTGTCGTCAGATGGAATCCGAAGGAAATCGCTTTTGAAGCTCATTTCATCAACCGTGCGACAGGAATCCATTATCGTGGAAAGATAGCAGCCTCGGATACGATGAAGTCGTATCGGCAAATCATCCTGGAAGGGGAAAATCTACCCTCCTATGCGGAAGTGAATGTCTCAGAGTCTGTCTATTTGGCGGTCCCGACTGAACCGGTTAAAATGCTGCAAAGCACGTATATCCAGGAGGAAATCAGTCCGACACGCTTCCGGGATGCTTTATTCAATGATCCGAATGCAGTGCGACGCAGCCAAGTAGATTCGACGGATGAGGAATTTGGTGATGACCATGCACAGCTACGTGTGAATACGGAAACTAAAATGTTGAACTTTGCCCATCCCGCCGCGCTGAGCAGTGATCCGGCAGCATACCCTTCCGACTTGTTGATTGATGTCATTGATTCTATTAATGAGCATGGCGGATGGACGGATGCGTATAGGTTTTCGTATATAAATCCTACCTCCAGGTACGTGAGATTCCAACTATATGTTCATGGTTATCCTGTTTTCAGCGAGCCCCCGGTTACGGGTACAACGGAAATTGCACAGTATTATGGCGAAAACCGGGTTTTCCGGTATATCCGTCCGTACTACAAAATTGATGTGCCGCTGGCGAATGATGAAATAGAGCTTCCGCCAGGGACCGATATTGTAAACGAGCTGCTGGAAGTTGAGAATCTTGATTTTGGAACGGTTGAGGAGATCACAACCGGCTATATGATGAAACATGATTTGGAGCAAAGGATATTTATCATGGAGCCTGCCTGGTATTATTATGCCAAAGGAAATTGGGTCCGCTATACACCTGAACAAGGCGGGAGTGAGCAGATTGGATTGGAATAAAACAAAAACAATCTTCATTGTCGTCTTTTCCATCTTGAATATCTTCCTTTATTTCTTATATTTGAATCAGCGCACCGAGGCGCAAAATATTCAGGTTGCGGGGAAAACGTCGATTGAGGATTTAATGAAGCAGGAGAATATTACGTACAATGTGCCGCAAGTCGTGAAAAATGACTTCTCCTACATCTCCGCAAATATGAAATCCTTTTCGCAGGAGGAATTGGAACCGCTTGAGGATCAATCCATTGTCATCTTCGACAACACACAGATTGAATCTATAATGGATACTCCTGTGTCTATCCGGAATGCAAAAGAAGACTATGATTTCAAGGATTTTATAACGAAATATGTATGGAACGGAGCAGAATATGAGCGTTGGGAAGTGGATAAGGAAGCACGGAAAGCCATCTTCTTTCAAAGAGTGAATGGGGAACCGATTTTCTACAGCCCGAATGCGACTTTGACGATCTATTGGGACGAGAACTATGAAGTGACCCATTACAATCAGCGAATGCTAGAGGAATTCTCGAGCGACAACCATAAAAAAGAAGTGTTGACGCAAGATGAAGCGGTTAGGTCACTCGTTACACGCGGTTATTTAAAGCAAGATTCCAAAGTGTTGAATGTGACGCCAGGATACTCATCACTCGTCCAATTGACCGGGAAGCAAGTATTTGCCCCGACATGGAATATTCGTGTAGAATTGAAGGACGGCACCATCGAGGATCACTTCATCAATGCTATTGAAGGTAAAGTGATAGACTTTAAATTGGACAAGTTGAAAGAGGAAGAATTCGATGAGGCTGAGGATGAAGAAGAATAAGGAGTTTTTCATATGCGTTTCAGTGTGCTCGCAAGTGGCAGTACGGGCAATTCAATATATATAGAGACCGAAGAGCATGCTTTTCTGGTCGATGCTGGACTTAGTGCAAAAAGAATGGAGCAGCAGCTTGAAAACATCGGGCGCTCCATGACGAATGTAGATGGCATCTTTGTCACCCATGAACATAGCGATCACATTAAAGGGATTGGTGTTCTGGCACGAAGATACAAAGTGCCAATCTATGCGAATGAGAAGACTTGGCTTGCGATGAATGGGCTCGTCGGCGAAATTCCGACGGAGCAACGATACCATTTCAATATGGAGACGAATATGTCATTCGGCTCTCTCGACATCCAGTCGTTCGCAGTTTCCCATGACGCCGCGGATCCGATGTTCTACGTATTCCATCAGAATGACCGCAAGCTTTCGATCATCACGGATACGGGGTATGTGAGCGATAGGATGAAAGGGCATATCCAAGGGTCTGATGCGTTCGTGTTCGAAAGCAATCATGACGTCAGCATGCTGCAGATGGGCCGCTACCCATGGTCGGTCAAACGCAGAATCCTGAGCGACGTCGGGCATGTTTCGAATGAAGATGCCGCTGTTGCAATGAGTGAAGTCGTCGCTCAAAAAGAGACAAGAATTTATTTATCGCATCTAAGCAAGGATAATAATATGAAAGACCTCGCAAGGATGAGCGTTGCACAAACATTGGAGGCATGCGGGATCCGCCCGGGGGAATTCGTGCATTTGCATGATACCGACGCGGACAAACCGACAGAGCTTGTCACTGTTTAATAAAGATCGAAAAGCCTTGCCTTCGGGTGAGGCTTTTTGATTGGCGAGAACGGTATGTGCCTTGCCCCGCCTGTAGCTACTCAGCGCTCAAAGAAACGGCTTTCGCGCTCATAGAGACGGCACCAACGCCCAAGCTAACCGATAAACCAACTAAAAGTTAAACAATGACTTGATTCTTATTAACCCGAATGGGGTAAAGTGAGTGTAACTGTCTACAGAGAGGGAGAGGAGAATGGACGAATTCAATCAAAGACCCGGCAATGGAGAAGAAAAGCCGGTCATTCAAGAAACAGAAAGGCATGAAGAACCGCCAAGATACAGCGAAAGACCAGTCAAATCGAAACGTCGTGGCGGCTTTTTAACAGCCCTCTTTGGAGCAATTCTCGGAGGGCTCATCGTCTGGTTCCTCATGAATTCCACTTTCGACAAGGAGAAAGTGACTCCACAAGTCGGCAGCGAGACGACTGGTGAAAACAACCTGACGAGCGAGAGAGTCTCCATCGATATTAATACGGATGTTACTGATGTAGTATCGGAAGTCGCAGATACGGTTGTCGGCATCACCAATCTTCAAACAGTGCGTGACTTTTGGTCGGCGAAGGAAACGACGAGGGAAGGCAGCGGATCGGGAGTCATCTATAAGAAAGAAGGCGACAAGGCGTATATCGTCACTAATCATCACGTCGTCGAAAACGCTGAGGAGTTGGAAATCACGTTCGATGACGGAACGAAGGCTGACGGAAGACTTGTCGGCAGTGATATGTGGACTGATTTGGCCGTCGTGGAAATCGATGCAGCCCATGTTAAAACAGTCATCGAATTTGGTGATTCGGATGCTTTAAAGCGCGGAGAGACGGTCATTGCAATCGGTAACCCGCTCGGCCTTGGCTTTGCAGGTTCCGTAACAATGGGGATTGTCTCTGGGAAGGACCGATCGATACCGATGGATTTCGATCAGAATGGGACGGTCGATTGGCAGGCGGACGTCCTGCAAACAGACGCTGCCATCAA
This sequence comes from Saccharococcus sp. Marseille-Q5394, assembly GCF_946901335.1. Lineage (NCBI taxonomy): Bacteria > Bacillati > Bacillota > Bacilli > Caryophanales > Anoxybacillaceae > Saccharococcus > Saccharococcus sp. Marseille-Q5394. The sequence continues at coordinate 142,543 of NZ_CAMPPQ010000002.1, forward strand.
CCCGGGAAATTCAGGTGGAGCGCTCATCAATATGGCGGGACAATTGGTCGGCATCAACTCGATGAAAATTTCGGAGTCGACTGTGGAAGGGATCGGTCTTGCTATTCCAATCAATATTGCAGTACCGATCATTAAAGACCTTGAAACGACCGGCACGGTTCAGCGGCCGACAATGGGCGTCAGTCTCTTTAATCTGGAGGATGTCCCTTCATCGGAACGAAGAGGAGTGTTGAAACTGCCGGAGGAGATAGCTGGGGGAGTCATCGTCACCCAAGTATTTCGCAACACACCGGCGGAAGCAGCAGGCGTACAGAAGTATGATGTCATTGTGGAAATGGACGGTAAGAAAATTTCGGACATGGTTGGCTTGCGCAAGCATCTATACAATGACAAAAAGGTCGGGGACATGATGAAAATGAAAGTGTATCGCGATGGAGAACCCATTGATATTGAAATGGAACTGAAAGACGGCAATACATTCTGAGGAATTTAGCATAAAAGCGGGCGAAAAACCGAACAGAGTGTTACACTTTTTACAAGGATGTAATAAATACTTATCCACAACAGGCAGCATAGCAGAACATCAGCTATACTGCCTGTTTTTCTGAATAAGTTATTGACATGTGGATAAGAAATTGAAATTGTGAATAAGTTTGTGTAAAAAATAATGGATGAAAGAAGTGTGGATGATGAAAATATATAGCTGTGAAACCCATATAAATCATGCATTGGACGTACTTGTTGCACAAGAGGAGACATTTCCGATCATGGAAAAAGTCGATGAAGTGAATAAGTTATCCACAAAATGCGAGTACTGTGACACACCCGCAACGTATATTGTGGCGAACAGGTAATCGGGCACAATATGTAGTTTTTCCTGTGGATATGTGTATAAGTTCTGTGCATAACATTTAAGCAAAGGTGGACAACCCTGTGAATATTACAATTGTGTCAGTTGGCAAACTAAAAGAAAAATATTTGAAAATGGGCATCGACGAATATGCCAAACGACTCGGAGCTTATGCGAAAATTGATTTAGTGGAAGTACCGGATGAAAAAGCCCCTGAGTCTTTGAGTGAAGCCGACATGGAAATTGTTAAGAAAAAAGAAGCCGACCGAATTCTCGCGAAAATCAACCCCGATGCATACGTGGTTGCGTTGGCGATTGAGGGTAAAATGAAAACGAGCGAAGAATTGGCTGCGGGGATGGAGTCGTTGATGACGTACGGGCGAAGCAAAGTTGTCTTTGTCATCGGTGGCTCTCTCGGATTACATAATGATGTATTGAAACGGGCAGATGAGTTATTGTCGTTCTCAAAGATGACGTTTCCGCATCAGTTGATGAAATTGGTGTTGTTGGAGCAGGTGTATCGGGGATTTAGGATTATCAAGGGTGAACCGTACCATAAGTAAGTGAGGAAGTGATATTTATAAAGCCATTGGTACAGGTTCCTTGGCTTAAACAACCGAATTACCTGTACCTATGGCCATTGCAGAGTTAATGTTTGCTTCTGTCAAAAATGTTTTTCTTAATAATTAAATAGTTCTTGATCTCGAAGTTTAGATAAAATAGATTTGCCCTGATTTCAAATTCTTCCCTGGTCTTTGGCAATTCTGTTTCCCGTATGGATTGTTCGTATTCCTCTAATAGCTTTAATGCAATGGTTGTATCTCCCGAGTCTACATGTTGGCTGATGTTAAGAAAAATGCCAGCGAGCATGCCTCTTTGTTTGATGTCTAACTCTGATGAAGAAACAATGCTTATAATGCCAACCATCTGTTTTAAGATTTGCAGTTGATCCTCCCGCATTTCGAGATAATAATAATCTTTGTTTTCTTTTCGTAATAGATGGTTTTCTACATCTTGTATAGCAATGTTTTTAGCCCGATTCAGGACATCTTCGACTTCGATTAACTCTTTTCCGTCCCAATTTTGTTCACCGTTTTTTAAAAGAATAGAGAATTGGTATAGAATAGCGCTGAATTTAGTTTCAATTTCCGTTTTATAGTTTTCAATTTCTTTCTTAAAGCTTGGCATAATGCTATTCACGAGCAAGGCGATTCCTATACCAATGAAAATAACGTAAAGTTCATTCAATAAGTTTTCCAAGTTGGCTTCCTTCACTGTGTAAATATGTAAAATAACAACCATACTTGTGACGAAACCTTCCTGAATACGTAATTTTATAAGGGCTGGGACAAAAAACAAGATAAATAAAGTTAATACTATTGGATGATATCCTAATAATTCAAAGCAAATGGAACCAAGAAGTAAAGATAATAGAGACGCAAAGAACTTCTTCCGGATGGAATGTAAAGTTCTTTTTTTTGTCTTCTCAATACACATAATAACGATAATCGCCGCAAATGTTGCAAATTCCAAATCGAATAGACTTGCAATCCATATTGCTAGTCCTGCACCTATTGCAGTCTTAATTGTCCGATATCCCATTCCTACCATATAAGCATCACCTACTGTTTCTATACTTTCATTATACCCAAGCTAATGGCATTTAGTTATTTTGTGCTTGGACTTTAAGATAAGATTGACTTCATAGAATAAATATATTATTCTACAATATGGTTTATTATACCATTTATAGTAATGATTATTTGATATAACTTCAGAAATGGCTTACAATTATAAATGTAAACGCTTCACTTTTTTATATCTAATTGAATAGCAATTTCTTAAAATTTAGGAGGGTTATTATGTTATTAGAAGAAAAAGTTGCATTGATTACAGGAGCTGCGTCGGGTCTAGGAAGAGCACAAGCAATTGAATACGCAAAAGAAGGCGCAAAAATCGTCATTACTGATGTGAATGAAACTGGATTAGCTGAAACAGCAAAATTAATTGAAGATAATAAAGGTACTGTACTCAGTGTTATTGCTGACGTTTCTAAAAAAGAAGATGTACATAAATTGGTCAACGAGGCTCTAAAAGCGTTTGGGACAGTAGATATTTGTGTTAATAATGCGGCTATTTTGGCCGATTTCAAAGCTTCTCTCGATATTACGGAAGAAGAATGGGATAGAATCATGGCTGTTAACGTTAAAGGAGTCTATCTACTGACGAATGAACTTTTACCTTACATGCTTGAGAAAAAGAAAGGGACCTTCATAAATATTGCTTCAATTGGAGGAACAATTGCAGGAGTCGGAGACGCGGCATATATCACTTCAAAGCACGCGGTTGTCGGATACACGAAACAGCTAACATTCAGTTACGCTAAAGATGGCATTCGCGCTGTTTCACTTTGCCCGGGCCTAGTCGATACGCCAATGGTACGATACGCAATTGAGCAAGAACATCCAGCAGCAGCCAGACAAGTAGCTTCTATTCCTTCTGGGCGTGTCGGAAGCCCTGAAGAAGTTGCCGCTTTCTCTGCCTTTTTGGCAAGCGACAAAGCTCAGCATATAAACGGTGTTGAAATGAAAATTGATGGTGGTCAATCCATTGGCTAAGTAAGGAAGAAAATCTTTTAACGGGTTGACACTAGTCAACCCGTTAAAAATTGTTTAAGACTGTAAGACCTATGGATAAATACGATTTAGGGGGCATTTTTACATGGGTAATCTATTAATACGAAAAGCACATATCAAAGATGGCGAGGCTCTTAAAGACATCAAAATTATTGATGGTAAGATTGTTAAAATAGCGGCTGACATTCAAAATGACAATAACTCAAAAGAGATTGATGCAAAAGGCAATGCGGTACTACCCACACTCATTGAAAGTCATATTCATCCCGATAAAGCTTTTCTGGAAGAACGTAAACCGAATCTATCAGGTACTTTAGAGGAAGCTTTGAAGAATACAGCTGAACTAAAGAAATTATACACATACGAAGATGTGAAGGAACGAGCTGAACGAGTGATCCGGTGGTCGGTGCTAAACGGAACTACAATAATGAGAGCTCATCCTGACGTGGATCCCTTCGAAAAGACGCTTGGGGTAGAAGTACTTCTAGATTTAAAAGAGAAATTTAAAGACGTTCTAGATATGCAGATTGTTGCATTCCCTCAAGAAGGCATCATTCAATCACCAGGCGTACTGGAGATGATGGAAGAATCCATCAAAATGGGAGCCGATGTAGTTGGGGGTTGTCCATATAGTGAAAAGACAATGGAAGATACTAAAAAACAACTGGAAATCGTTTTTGACTTGGCGGAAAAATACAACTTGCCGATTGATATGCATGCCGATTTCGGTACCGATGCGAATGATCCTCAAAATACATGTATCGAATTGATATGCGATATGACAATTGAACGAGGATATCAAGGTAGAGTGGCAATAGGACATGTAACAACATTAGGTTCGCTTGATCCAGAAGTTGCGGCGCCTATTTTTGATAAAATTGCCAAAGCGGAAGTATCAATAGTTCCATTGCCTGTTACAGATATGTTTATGACTGGGCGTGCAGAGAGAAAAAACATTCCTCGTGGTATGGCGCCTGTATTGGCAATGATGGAGCGGGGAGTAAATCTGGCGTACTCCTCCAATAATATTCGAAATGCTTTTACGCCATTTGGCAATGCTGATTTAATCGCCGTTGGGTACTTACTGCAAGTTTCACAACAGATGGGCTCCGCGGCACAGCGTCGTTCAGTTTTAGATATGGTAACGTATAACGCAGCTAAAGCAATTGGAATTACGGATACGTACGGTTTGGAAGTTGGGAAAAATGCTGATGTAGTTATCTATGACTGTGATGATTTGAGTAATTTAGTGAATGACCAGCCACTAATTCGTTATGTCATTAAAAATGGTAAGGTCATCGTCCAAAATGAATTGACACAAGATTTGGCACCTGTATTGATGGAAGATTAATAACGTATGAAACTATTATTTTTAATCCGGAAAGGTGAAGAATATTGACTGTAACTACTATGTTAAACAATTCCCGACTACCTGTCTCTGACACTCCACCTTATGATGCGCTGCAAGCGTTTGTTAGAGAAAACCACATCGCTCTTAAAGGAACGGATGAAGGGAATCTTGAAGACCTTGTGTTTGCGGTAAAAGATGTATTTAAGATTTTAGGAAGTACTTATAGTAATGGACATCCGGAATGGCTGCGGACGCATGCTCCAGATGATTTTACTTCTAGCATTGTAACTAAATTATTAACTGCTGGAGCCGATTTAGTAGGGAAAACGGTCTGTGACGAGCTATGTTACAGTATTAGCGGTGAAAACTGGAATTACGGTTCGCCACTTAATCCTCATGACCCTAGACGTTTTGCAGGAGGGTCTTCGAGCGGAACGGGAGTGGCTACGGCAGGCGGTTTAGTCGATTTTGCCATTGGAAGCGACTGCCTGGGATCTGTTCGGGTTCCTGCGAGTTATACGGGAATCTTAGGAATGCGTCCCACTTATGGACGAGTGGCGAACGATGGAGAGGCGCCATATTGCGAGAGCATGGATGTTCTAGGATACGTAGCCGGCAATACAGATATTTTCAGACGAGTTTCTGAAGAAATATTAGGACAAGATACTAAACAAGTACCATTTAATAAGTTGCTTATCGCAGATGATTGTTTTGATTCGATAAACAAAGATGTCGCAGAAGTACTACAGCCTGCTGTTACCCATTTAAAACAAAATTATGAACAAGTTGAACACGTCAGATTAAGTCGTAATGGTTTAGAAGAATGGACAGAGATTTTTAGAATTATTCAGGGGTATGAAGTTTGGGAGAGCTACGGTGGTTGGATAAGAAAACATCGCCCGCATCTTTCACCTGGTCCAAAAGAACGCTTAGCTTGGGCATCTACCATTACCTTGAGCGAGTATAAAGAGGCATTAACTAAAAGGAAACCTATTATTGAAAGAATGAATGAGCTTTTGACAGATGGCGCACTGCTTTGCTTACCTACGGCTGCTTCTGTAGCGCCTTTACGAAATAGCTCTACAGAGGAAATAAATGCCGTCCGTGCCCAATCTAGTAACCTATTATGTATTTCACCTTTATCCGGTACTCCACAGATTACTTTGCCACTAGTTAAACAACATGATGTGCCACTTGGTATTTCGTTAATTGGCGCTCCTGGTTGTGATTTACAGCTAGCGCAGACTGCCGCTGATTTAGTTGATAGTTATACTAATTGAATTGAAAACCTGAAAGATGAGCCGGATAAAGTATCCGGCTTAACCTTTCGATTTTTAAGATATAGAACTAGGTAATTATCATTCCTCTGGGAGGTTTAGGTCAATATGAGTCAATTAGGTATTGGGGCAACACAACAAAAAGGCATGAGGGCGGTTGCTCAAGAGGAAATAAAGGTAACGCAAGACGATGTTACTTTATTCAAGTCTAGAGGGTACGAGAATGAGGACTTGTTACCGAAAACAAAAGATAAACGAAACATGAGTCCCTTGAATTATTTTACATTATGGATGGGGAACTTACATAATATCCCGAACTACGCTGCAGTAGGCGGTTTATTAGTTTTAGGGATAGCACCCCTGAATATAATGATAGCATTAATACTAGGTGCCATTATAACTGGTCTATTTATGGCGTTTAATGGACAAGCAGGTTCAAAATACGGAATTCCCTTCGCACTCCATTTGCGGGCGACATATGGAGACGCTGGAGCTAAACTACCGGGCTTTTTACGTGGTATCGTAGTTGCGATAGGTTGGTTCGGTTTACAAACCTTTGTCGGATCACAAGCCCTGCTTATTATCGTCGGAAAATTATGGCCAGGCTTCCTGGGAATCGGCGGTGACGCTACTTTCCTCGGAATCGGGATGCCAGGACTAGTATGTTTTATCATCTTTTGGCTGGTGAATGTAGGGCTTGGCATAAGTGGGAGTGGATTTTTAAATAAATTCAATACAGTGTTAACTGTCTTCATCTATGTTCTGTTTATCTCCATGGGAATTTGGGGAGTAATTGTTGGCGGCGGTTTTAGTAATATTCTAAACTACGCCATAGAAGGACCGACTCAATCCATCAACCCTCTTTTTGCATACATATTGATCATCAGTGCCGTATTGGCATTCTGGGCTGCTCCAGCAACAAGCGTTGCTGATTTCACGCAAAATGCAAATTCAAACAGGGACCAAATGATTGGACAGTCAATGAGTTTAATTATTGGTTACATCATTTTTGCTTTTACAAGCATCTCCATCCTCATAGGTAGTTCTATTCATTATGGAATGGAACAATGGGATGTGTTAAACGTAATTAATAAGTGGGATAGTTTACCGGCAGTATTCTTTGCAATGCTTATTTTATTGCTAATTACTGTTAACTCGAATGTAACGGCAAATGTCACTCCAGCTGCATATCAATTAACTGCGCTCTTCCCAAAATGGATCAACTATCGAAGAGGAGTCTTCATTGCAAGTATCGTCGGTTTCTTGATCATGCCGTGGAAATTGATGGAGAATCCTGACAGCATTTATACCTTCTTGAGCGGAGTTGGCGCCATTTTAGGTCCTGTAACTGGTGTTATGATCTATCAGTTTTTCTTCGTAACTAAAAAAGAGATTGATCTTAACCAGCTATATTACGATTCGAATGATCCGACAGCGGTCAGTAAGTATAAGGGTGTCAACAAGAATGCATACATTGCAACGATTTTAGGGGTAGTCGTATCTCTAAGTGGTAATTTCATACCATTACTTTCAAGCATCTCCGATATCTCTTGGATAATCGGATTTGTGACAGCATTCATAGCGTATGGATTACTTGTTAAGTTTTCACCAACAATTAATAACGTATAAACTGTTAAAACGGCGACTTGGAGTCATACATGATACAGTAATTAGGTTGTAAATACTTCGATTTATTTAACACGAAAGGTTGAGTTTGTATGAAAATTGGTATCATCGGCGCAGGAGCCATAGGCGGACTTTATGGTGCGGTCTTGTCTGAAACAGGACATGACGTTTACTTAATCGATATATTTAAAGAACATATAGACGCAATCAATACTAAAGGACTTACAATCTTCCATGGTGACGATAAAAAAGTGTATACGAATCTCAAGGCGTTCACTGATGGGAGAGAAATTGGCGAAGAGCTTGATTTAGTTATTGTTTTAGTCAAAACATATATTACTGAAATTGCTATGGAGGAAAATAAAAATCTCTTTGGCGAAAATACGATTGTGTTAACTCTACAGAACGGCATCGGTAATATTGAAAAAATCGCTAAATTTATTGATGAAAGAAAAATTATCGCAGGGAACACGAGTACAGCCGGCTACATTGAGGAGCCTGGTGTCATTCTCCATACAGGCAGTGGGGGCACGGTAATCGGTGAGGTTGATGGTCAAGTCACTGATCGAATTAAAGAGATTCAACGCATGTTTGACCATGAAAAACTCGGAGAATCAAAGATTTCTGAAAATGTAATGTCATTAATTTGGGAGAAGTTAATTGGCAATTGCGGTATTAATCCGTTAGGTGCACTGACCGGCCTGAGAAACGGCGAGTTGGTGGAAAACGAGGAGACTTCTAACTTGCAGGATAAAATTGCGGAAGAATGTCTGATGGTTGCCAAGAGAGCGGGCATTCCTTTACGTTTTACTGACTCCTCTATTATTAAAGACTTGGCTAGGAAAACAGCGCCAAACCAGACTTCGATGCTGGTAGATGTATTAAATAAAAGAAGAACTGAAATTATGGCTATCAATGGCGGAGTTGTTGAAAAAGCCAAAGAACTTGGCTTGGAAGTTCCCATAAATGAAATGCTTGTCAATTTAGTGTTGGCGAAAGAGAAAAGTTATTTAACCAAATAACAGTTGATACTGTTCATTTTGGTCTTGGAGTAGTAATGCAAACGAGGAGGATTCAATTATGATAAGTAATTCAGATTTGAAGCACCTGCGACGTTGTATTGAATTAGCAAAAACTGCGCTAGAGAAAGGGGACGAGCCATTTGGTTCAGTCCTTGTCTCGGCTAGCGGGGACGTACTTGCAGAAGACCATAACCACGTTGCAGGTGGAGACCATACACAACACCCAGAATTTGCTCTGGCACGATGGGCGGCTGCGAACATGACGCCTGAAGAGAGAAGCAAGGCAACAGTATATACCTCTGGTGAGCATTGTCCTATGTGCGCAGCGGCTCACGGCTGGGTAGGGTTAGGCCGGATTGTTTACGCAAGTTCCTCCGCTCAGCTCGTACAGTGGTTGAGTGAAATGGGAGTTGCCCCAGCACGCGTTCGTAATCTTCCTATTGAAGATGTTATTCGTGATACGACAATTGACGGACCTGTCCCTGAACTAGCTGAACAAGTTCGCGAACTCCATCGTCAGTTCCATGCAAGCAGATGATAGACAAAGCAATTAACACATGATAGAGTCCAATCTCCAAAAAGGAGATTGGACTCAGACTGTAGACAAACACTATGAATTTGGGTGTTAGCCTACAGTCTCTTTTCTTTTGAAATAGAGATAAAGCTACAATGTTGATTTACGCTACGAGCGGACGCTTTCCGCGGGCACGGCTTCAGCCGCTTCCCTCGCTGCGCTCAGTCCAGGGTCTTCAGCTCGCGCTGTTCCCGCAGGAGTCGCCGTTCTCCGCTCCAATCAACGGTGTTTTCTATTAACTGAATGAGGTGATGGATATGATGACATGGAATCAAATTAAAGAACGCGAACAGTTGGAAATGCTGACCATAAAGCAGTTGGTTCCTCATGACCATTTGGTGCGCAAACTGGGTGCCGCCCTTGATCAGCCACCAATAGATGATTCAACGTCATATCTGGCAAGATTACTTGGGTGTAGTTGAGGACTTGCGTCACAATCATGAAATCAAAGAAATATACGGGAAGCGTAAAGAGACGATTGAACGTGAACGTGTCTTTGCCGATGCCAAAGATAAGCATGGCATGCGATGGACGACTTAAAAAAATGTAAATACAGGCGATACTGACTTTTGCTGCCTTAAATCTTAAGAAGCTGGCCAGTTGGACGTGGAGAGCGCCGGATATGGAGGCTGAAATGATACCCCTGTCTTAAAGGATTTTCCAGTTGATTGGAGTGCAGGGCGGCGACTCCTGGGGGATTAGCGCAGCGTGAAGACCCCGCAGGAGCGAAGCGACGAGGAGGCTGAGGGCAAGCCCCCGGAAAGCGTCCGCCCGGAACGGAAATCAACGTTATTTCAGTCTACTGACAGTTAGAATGTACATGTTTAAGCAAAAGGGTTGGAAATCTATGATTTCCAACCCTTTTGTCTACAGTCTGAGTCCAATCTCCAAAAAGGAGATTGGACTTTTCTTATTCTCAAATATGAAACATCCATACAACAATCGGTCCAAGAACGGATCCGATGATTGCACTTAATGCCATTGTGATAGAGCTCATCGAAAAGGTGAGTTCACCGTATTCAGCGGCTTTGGCAGTCCCGATTGCATGCGATGCACTTCCAAGGGCAATGCCTCGGCCGATCGGGGTATGCACGCGCGTCCATTTGAAAATAGAAGGTGCAACTATTGCGCCAAAGATACCTGCAATCATAACACAGACAACCGCCAGCGATGCATTTCCGCCCAATCCTCTTGCGACTTCAATTGCAACAGGAGTCGTAAGGGATTTTGGGATAAGGGAAAGGGCTAATGAGTGGTCGATCCGGAAAAGTTTAGCAAGGAGAGCAACACTGACCATCCCCGAACTTGCGCCAACCAAAACCCCTCCTATTATGGGCAATAGATTATCAAGTAAAAAACGACGTTGGTTATACAAAGGATAAGCAAGTGCGACAACGGATGGACCTAATAGGGAACTTATCCATTGCCCTCCAATCATATAGCTGTCATATGAAATATGAAACAATGACAAGATAATGATAATAATAGTAGTCGCAGTTAAAACAGGTATGAGAACTGAGTAAGAATACCGCTTATAGACTTTAGCCATCGCTAGATATGCAATGATGGTTACTAAAATCATACAGAAGGCGAGTGTGGCTTGCTGCATTCTTGATCACCCTTTCTGTTTTGTGCCTTTTTCTCAAAAAATTGTCCTGCCGTACCTGTAATTGCAATGGAAATGACTGTACTTACTAGAACAGCAAGGATGAACAGTGCACCTTGAAAAGAGAGTAACGAGGAATAGTTCATGACACCGACTGTTGTTGGAATGAAGAACAACATTAATAAACTGAGTAGAAATCCCGCTCCACTTTCTATCCATTTCACCGGAATAATTTTAAAACATAAACAAGTGAATAGTAATAAGAGTCCTATAATACTGCCCGGAATGACTAAGTGGAAAAAGTTCTGAATAACGTTTCCAATATACGAAAATATATATAAAATACAAATTTGTAAAACAACGATGAAAGTTTTCATAATGTGTTGCTTAATTTGAAACAACTTCCTTTCTATCTAGAAAAATTTTTCTTTTCCTGATGACCAACCCTTTATCAGCCTTTCGCAGTTGGAAGTATATCATTGCTCTCCTCCCTTTACAACACTGGAATAGGTCATTCACAGACTAAATTTGCTCCATTTCTAATCATATATTAATCTATCTCTCAAAATATATTAGCTTTTGAAAGGTACATTACAGTTATCAATGATTTCAAGGAGGAATTTTACATGAAAATTGTAATTGTACCATCGGGATTTAAAGAATGTTTAGACGCTGAAGAGGTTGCGATCGCGATGGCTAAAGGGGTAAGACGGTTTGATGAGGAAATTGAAGTTGTAGTTGTCCCGATGATTGACGGAGGGGAAGGGTTTGCAAAAACAATTGTGAGCGTAAAGGCCGGTGAATTAATTTATAAAGAAGTGACGGGCCCTGTTGGAAAGAAAATTGTAAGTCATTTTGGGATTTTTACTGAGAACGATAAACGGACGGCTGTAATTGAAATGGCGGCTGTTGCTGGGTTGAAGCATGTTCCCCGAGATCAAAGAAACCCGTTGAAAACGACTACATACGGGGTAGGTGAACTGATACTCGCAGCCCTTGACCTTGGTGTCGACAATATCCTGATTGGGTGTGGGGATTCCGGCACATCTGATGGCGGCTCGGGAATGGCACAAGCTCTTGGTGTGAAGTTTTTCGATCATCATCGTAAGCAGCTGTTCATCCAAGGTGGTGAAGATTTGCTAAAGGTTGCCCATATAGATTCAACACATGTAGACAAACGACTAGCGGATGTTTCCATCGATGTGGCATGCAATTGGACGAACGTACTTTGCGGGGAGAAAGGGGTAGCTCGAGTCTTTGGCCCGCAAAAAGGAGCGACTCCCCACCAAGTGGAAAAATTGTCGGCTGCACTGGAGCACTATGCCGCTTTAATTCAAAAGAATAGTTCACTCGATGTCAGGACATTGCCAGGCAGTGGCGCATCCGGCGGGCTTGGAGCAGGATTAATTGCCTTTACAGGCGCAACCCTTCACCCGAGGTTCGATATTATTAAAAATTATATTGATATAGAGGAGAAAATTGCAGGGGCGGATATCGTACTCACGGCGGAAGGCAGTATCGATTTTCAAACACCGAACGGAAAAATTCCAGCTGAAGTGGCTAGGATTGCGAAAAAGAATCAAATTCCGGTTATAGCGATCACAGGTACGATCGGTAAAGGTGCAGATCTAAACTACCAGGCAGGTATCGATGCATATTCAAGCATCATTCAAAAACCGGCAACATTGGAAAAGGCGATCAGTAAAGCACCCCAATGGATTGAAGACAGTATTGTAGCAGTTCTTCGCCAAGTGAGCGTAGGACTTCGGATTGCTAGAAGAAAAATGGCATAGATGAGGTGGTGGACCGATGATTACGAGAATGAATAAAAGAAGGACAAAAGAAAGCTTCGCAGTTGCTCTAGTCGACAGAATTTCAACGGCAACATTAGGGATTATTAGTGTCCATGTCTTCTACTTGATGATCATTGCTTCAGCCGCCCAACTTGGTTATGCTGCAAAAGTTTCTCTTTTCGCATTTTTGTCTGCCATGACTTTATGGGTTGCAACAAAAATTCCTGCGGGTTTTGTAGCAATCTCGTTACTCATATTTATTGTTTTATTAAAGGCAGGTAAACCAGAGCTCCTCTACAATTCCCTGTCGGAGGAAATTGTGTGGCTGATGGTCGGCTCATTTATTATAGGTGAAGCGGTCAAACAATCAGGGCTTGCAACGCGTTTCGTTGAGTCGATTGTAAAATACTCCAGCAATAAGAATAGAGTGCTAGGAGGTGTTTCGTCGGCATTGTTCGCTTCCGCCTTTTTTATTCCATCCACTTCTGGAAGGGCCGCTCTTTCCATGCCGATGTTGGAACAGTTGCGCAACAAGTTTTCCGCTAAGGAACAAAGCGTGTTGGCAATCATGGCGCCAGTCGTTATTTTAATGAGTACTTCCGCAACATTAATAGGAGCCGGCTCCCATCTGATTGGAATAGGGTTATTGGAAACGACGGTCGGACGGTCCATATCCTTTGTCCAATGGCTTGTTTGGGGTGTACCGTTTGCCCTCGTTATCACTATTATTACAGTCGTGGTTATAAAGTTCATGTTATGGCCAAAAGAAGCATCGAACGAATTTGAATCGACGGAGAGCAGAAATGATATTTTGCCGAATAGACCATTTGGGAAAAACGAAAAAAAGACATTGGTCATCATATTTATTTTGATGGCCGGCTGGCTGTCAGAGAGCATTCATGGTTATGATATTGCATTTATTACGATGCTTGGCGCGGTGCTTGTCATGCTTCCAAACTATGGAGTGATTACTTGGAAACAAGGAATCAAGGCGGTATCATGGAATCTTATTCTATTTGTAGCTGCGGCAACTGCACTTGGCCAAGTCTTAGTAGACACTGGCGTTGTCTCTTGGATAGAGAAAGGGATGTTCAGCGCTATTCACCTGTTTAGCGAGGCGCCTGAGTGGGTGGTTGTAAGTATTATTTTACTTGTTACGATCACGAGCCATTTATATATTACATCTCATACGACAAGGGCGATTGTTTTCATCCCAAGTTTTATCTTGTTCAGTCAAAGTATTGGAATGGACCCAGCTGCGGTAGTTTTTCTAAGTTTAATAGGGATGAATTACTGCATAACAGTACCTGTCAGCTCGAAGGCATTATTGCTTTTCTACGAAGAAGGTGAAGTTTCCTACGATGCAAAGCAGCTAGCCAAAATCAGCTCCGTTTTAATGCCGATTTACTTACTAGTCATGCTGTTATTTTATTTTACGTACTGGCAGTGGACAGGACTGCATTTATAAATGAGGTGATAAAATGTCTGACCATATATTAATTATCGAAGATGATAATAAAATTGCTCGAATCATTCAGCTGGAACTGGAGTATGAAGGTTATGAAGTGAGCATCGCCCACACAGGCAGGGAGGGTATGGCCTTAATTGAAAACGAAAAGGTAGATTTGGTGATTCTGGATGTCATGATTCCGGAATTAAATGGAATGGAAGTACTTCGACGTATCCGTCAGGCGAATAACGAAATTATTGTTATTATGCTAACAGCAAGAAGTTCAGTGTTTGACAAAGTGAACGGCCTTGACTTGGGTGCTAATGATTATATGACAAAACCATTCGAAATTGAGGAACTGTTGGCCAGGATCCGCACGAACCTGCGTTTTAAGCCGAAAAGCGTTTCGGTGAAAAAAACAATCCATAAAATTGGCTCTGTTGAAATCAATACAAATACGAGAGAAGTGTACAAATACGGCAATTTAGTGGAGTTGACTCCGAAGGAATATAATTTGCTGCTCTACTTGGTGACGAATAAAAATCAGGCGATAGAGCGTGAACAAATTTTAACAGAAGTATGGGGCTATGACTATTATGGAGATACAAATATAGTAGATGTTTACATCCGCTACTTGCGAAAGAAATTAATTGACTCAAAGGAAGAATCATTCATTCAAACTGTCCGTAGTGTCGGTTATATGATAAAGGATTAACATCATGAAATTGCAAACGAGAATACAGTTATTTACGACGGTTGTATTAATCGTGCTGTTACTAGCTGCAAATACGAGCATTTATTTTATCTTTAAAAACACAAGTATTTCATCAGAACTAAATCGTTTGTCGAACATCTCCAATCATATCCTTATAGAAATGAACGAGAAACCGGAAATTTCAATGGAATCCATGTTGCAAGCATATTTACTTAGTGACGGACTGATCCGAACTGTAGTTAAAAAGGAAAGGCACCCGTCCATTCAGGTTTTTACTGACAATACCTATCGAACAATTCCATCCAGCTATTATGAAAAACAGTTTGAGGGAGTCTTTGAATTTGAAGATTCGATGTTTGCTATCGTTTCCATTCCTGCAATAAGTGAAGGCGGAGAAATTATCAACCTGCAGTTGATTGAGAATATTGATCTGTTGTATGAAAATATACAGGAATTAAAATGGGTGTTAGTGATGACTACAATAGTCGTTATAATCATTTTATATTTCACAAGCGGTTTTGTAGGAAGGTTAATTTTACTACCGATTCAACGATTGACGAATACGATGAACACGATTGAAAAAAGAGGGTCATTTGAAAAGATTGCTGTTGCTTGTGAATCGAAGGATGAAATAAATAAAATGGCCATGACCTTTAATCGAATGATGATAAAGCTAGAAGCGAGCTACTTAAAGCAAGAACAATTTGTTTCAGATGCTTCTCATGAATTGAAGACGCCTTTGACGGTCATAGATAGTTACATAAAAATGTTGAAGCGTTGGGGGAAAGAGAGACCGGATATGCTTGAGGAAGCTATCCACTCAATTGAATCGGAATCGCGCCATATGAAATATTTAACCGAACAGCTTTTGCAATTGGCGAAAGTGGAAGAGGGTATTGAATATGAAAAAGAAGTGGTGGATATTGCCGCTATTGTTCGAAGCACGATTCAGCGGCTGCAGCCGTCCTTTAAACATACAATTCACTTTCTGAATGATTCCGGTTATAGTTACGTCAAAATACATGAACAAAGCTTTGTTCAATTGCTTGTTATTTTGCTTGATAATGCTAATAAGTACAGTGACGACAGCATAACGGTGGAAATGACGGAAAGTAACGGCTTTGTAAGTATTACGGTGAAAGACAGGGGAGTCGGCATACCGAAAGATGCACAAGCCTTTGTATTTGATAGAATGTTCCGGGTTGATAAGACGCGAAGCCGCAAAACGGGCGGAACAGGGCTTGGCCTGGCAATTGCAAAAAAGGTCGTAGAGCAGCATGACGGCAAAATCATTCTTGAAAGTGTAGAAGGAATGGGTTCGAATTTTATCGTGACCCTTCCGAAGCTGGAGGTATAAAAAATGAAGGTGAAGCTCCTTCTGATAGGTTTTATTATTCTTGGCCTATTGTTTTCGCTGTTTCAGATTTTTGGTGATTCTTCAGCGGAATTCACTGAACAAGAAGCCCAAGATATAGCTATAAAGCTCTACGGTGGAAAAGTGCTCGACTATGCCGAGCAAAATGGCGACTATGAAATAACGCTTGAGAACGATAGAGGTGTTTATTATTTGGTTGTCGATGGGAAAAACAAAAAAGTGAATACAATAAAACTTATTGAGAAAAAA
Source organism: Saccharococcus sp. Marseille-Q5394 (assembly GCF_946901335.1). Taxonomy (NCBI): domain Bacteria; kingdom Bacillati; phylum Bacillota; class Bacilli; order Caryophanales; family Anoxybacillaceae; genus Saccharococcus; species Saccharococcus sp. Marseille-Q5394. Next base: position 159,067 of record NZ_CAMPPQ010000002.1, read on the forward strand.
GACGAACTTGATTCCGCAGGAGGAAAAGTCGTTAGCGGTACTATCGACATCCCTGGCAATGAAGATCATGTAGACAGCAGGATAAACATAAGTGAAGAAAAGCTGGAGGCGATATATGAAAAGAAGGCAATAGAAATCGCTTTGAAGCAAGCCCATGGAATCATTACGAATGTTGTAAAAGTCACTACACAAAAAGGTGATCATTATAAAGTAACAATTGATAGCGTGAAAGAAGTTGCTCATGTATATGTTCAATCAGACACAGGTAAAGTATCCTCCGTGTCATCCATCCCGAAAAAACAAAGGTATGATGACGACGATGATCATGAGGGCGAAACTGAAGATATTGCCGACGATGATTAACATGCCACCAAGGTATTTTTAATGAGAAGTAGAAAACACCAGCTTCTACCGGCCGGTGTTTTTAGCTATCAGTATTCTGAAGTTCCTCGTAAAGTGCGTGAGCCTTTTGCTCGGCTATTTGCTGATCCTTATCATAGATGGTGATCAGTTTGTTTCCAATAATAAAGTTGAATTGTTTCGTCATGTTATTCACCTACCTTTGAATCTATCTTTATAAATACCACTTCTGAGCGGTTTCTAAACATCACGCATAGTTTCTGGATATTTTACAATACTAAGATCGCCGCAACTTATCTTATGTGCAGGAGGGGAAAACATAAATGGCGAATGATTCAAAACCGAGCTGGAAAAAGGACCATCCGAGCACTTTCTTAAGCAATTCTGTTCTTAAGGCGGATCGATCGGTAAAGCAGGCGATGTCACATCCGGAAGAGATGGCAGCGGAGCATGCGTTCAATTCAATCTTACGTGCTGAAAATGCATTCGCGAACGCAGTGGAACGCAATGAACATATGGATACAGTTCAGCAGAACAAAGAACAGTTGGACTTGATGAGACAGCAATTGAATGAAGTGCATGAGCAAGTGGAAGATCAGTAAGAACTGTACGGCCATGACCCCCAAAGGCTTTCGGGGGTTCTTTTTACGTTATACTTACTGTACAGGAATAAAGGAAGTGAATGATAAATGATTTACGCAATTGTAGTATTTATATTTGCAGGACTTGCTGAAATAGGTGGAGGTTACCTCATATGGCTATGGTTAAGGGAGGGTAAGCCGTTTTATTGGGGTATGTTGGGTGGCGTAGCTTTAATTTTATATGGGGTAATAGTTACCTTTCAATCATTCCCTTCGTTCGGCAGAGTGTATGCTGCGTATGGGGGGATATTCGTCGTTCTTTCCGTATTATGGGGATGGGGCATTGATAGAAAAACACCTGATTTATATGACTGGCTAGGTGCGGCTATTTGCATAGTCGGTGTTTCGGTGATGTTATTGGCACCGAGGCAGTAAAATTCGAAATTGATTGTGTTCCTGCTATCCACGCAAACATTGATATAATAGAGGAGTGTCACAAGCTGAACGATAGCTTTGACACTCTTTTTTCATATGACAGATTAACTGGGGAGTTGAACTATAAATGAACAAGAAAGCAATAGCGGATTTTCGCAAACGTTTTAAGTTGGATACAGATCTATTGAGAATCATTGATATTTACAATGTATACATTCGGCAGGAGAGCAATGAAATCTATCACGAGGTGAGCCAACCTTTCGCCCTCTTGGATCGGGAGCAGCAAGAATTATTCCTCTCCAATTTCAAGAAAGTGCTGGGTGGCAAACTGGATGCAAAGCTTTTCGAAGTGAAGTTCCGAAGTCAAATGGAAGAGGAAGCAGACCATACGCAGCAGGTTCTCTATGCTGGTCTCCAGTCGGACAACGTCGAGGAATGGAAGGCAGAAATGCAAAAAATTGCTCAAAAGATGATCCAAGACACGCAATATGAAAAAGACATCGTTGTCACATTCATAAGAGGGAATTATTACAGACCGACGAAACGGCATAGCGAAGAGGCAGAAGTGGCGGACAGGGATGAAGTGTACAAAAACCCATTCATTCTCTGCAGCATGAATCAGACCGATCTGCCGAAACAATCTCTTGTATTTGATTTTAATGAGAAGATATTCAAGTCTCGTATTACGCTTGACCCGGTCATCAATCTGACGTCCCCGATCGGCGGCTTTTTATTCCCGTGCTTTACGGATAATGCGGCAGACGTCAATCACGTCCTATATGCTGCGGGGAAAGTGAATAAGCCTAATTTCCACTTTATCGAAAATGTGTTGGACGGCGAGGAAATCATGACTGCCGAGGAAGATAAAGTCGTTTTTGAAGAGATTGTAAAGTCGGTTGTCGGTGATGAAATGAATACACGAACGATTGCGAGCGTATATGACGAGATTCAGCGCATGATGGAAGTGGATGACGAGGATGAGGAAGATGAGAGCATTCCTACCTTGGACACAAAAGAAGTTACTCGCGTCCTGAAGGCGAGCGGCGTGGAGGATGTCGATACCGAGAAGGTGGAAATGGCATTCCGGAAAGTGATCGATGATGACAAGTATGAGATGAAAGCAAGCCATATCGTCCCAAGCTATACATCGAAATCGATCAAAATCCAAACGAAAGTGGCAAACATTGCAATCAGCCCGCAGGACTTGCGGTTTGTAAGGCAAGTTGAAGTGAACGGTAAAACTTGCATTTTAATTGAGGTGGAAGAGGACACGATGATTGAAGGATTTACACTCCTTTCGGAAGAGCTGTTGGATTAAAAGAGAAATGGAACACGTACTTTAATAATTTCTCATTTTAAAGACAAGCTAAGGGAAAAGAGAAAGGTGATCACATGGATACCAAACATGGATCAGAACGTGCACAGCATGAATAAACCCTTCATACCACAGCTTGTCTATTTTGAACCAAATGCATTGGAATATCCGCTTGGAAAAGAATTGAAAGAGAAGTTCGAGAAAATGGGGATTGAAATCCGTTTTACAACATCACATAATCAAATTCGGGATTTGCCGGGCGAGACGGATGCCCAAAAGTATCGAATCGCTAAATCGACGTTAGTCGTCGGGATTCGAAAAACGTTGAAGTTCGATACATCGAAGCCGTCAGCGGAGTATGCCATTCCATTAGCCACGGGATGCATGGGGCATTGCCATTATTGTTATTTACAGACGACAATGGGGACCAAACCGTATATACGGACATACGTGAACGTAGAGGAGATCCTCGAAGCGGCCGACAACTATATCGAAGAACGGGCACCTGAAATCACCAGGTTCGAAGCAGCTTGTACATCGGATATTGTGGGAATTGATCATTTGACTCATTCATTGAAAAGGGCAATTGAACATTTCGGCCAAACTGAACTGGGGCGGCTTCGGTTCGTGACCAAGTTCCATTACGTGGATCATTTGCTTGACGCGAAGCACAATGGACACACGCGATTCCGATTCAGTGTCAACGCCGATTATGTCATCAAAAACTTTGAGCCGGGAACATCTCCTTTGGCGAAACGCATTGAGGCCGCGGGGAAGGTGGCGAGGGCAGGCTACCCACTTGGGTTTATCGTAGCGCCCATTTACATCCACGAAGGCTGGGAGGAAGGGTACAGGCATCTGTTTGAGCGTCTCGATGAGGAGTTGCCACAGGATGCCCGGGAAGACATCACCTTTGAATTCATTCAGCACAGATTTACGAAGCCTGCGAAAAGGGTCATCGAGAAAAACTATCCGAAGACAAAGCTCGAGTTGGATGAGGAGAAGCGGCGCTACAAATGGGGGAAGTACGGCATTGGCAAATATATTTATCAGAAAGACGAAGAGGATGAATTGAAGGATCGCTTATATAGCTATATGGAACAGTACTTTCCGAAAGCCAAAATAGAATATTTCACGTGAAACAAAATGAGTAGCACAATAGAACAAAAAAGTATCAGCACAACCCTAATGTTTTCGGGAGTCGCTGATACTTTTTGAATTAAATCACAATCACGCCAAGTAGAACTGCAATGATTAAGAGGACGATACTGAGTCCCCACATCATCATGAAGGAATAGCGGATATGTTTCCCCATTTCCAATCCGGCGAGTCCTAACGCCAACCAAAGCGCTGGTGATAATGGACTGACAAATGTACCGATAATGTTTCCGATGATCATTGCATAAGCCGTAGAAAGTGATGGGATGCCGAACGACAGAGCAACCTGGTCAATAATCGGCAGCAGGGCAAAATAGTATGCATCCGTGCTTAACAACAAGTCGAAAGGTACTCCGAATACACCGATGATGATATGCAAATATGGAGTGACGAATGCCGGCAAAACTTTCACTAGATCTGTAGCAATTGAGGTCAACATATTCGTACCGTTTAAAATTCCTAGGAAAGATCCAGCTGCCAAAATAATCGTCGCCATCATTATTCCGCCTGGCGCATGCTCTTTAATGCGTTCCATTTGGTCTTTAACTTTCGGGAAGTTGAGTGGCAGTGCAATACTGACGCCGATCATAAATGCAAAACCTGCTGGAATGATACCCCATACAAGAACGCCGATGACAGCAATTGCGAGAAAGGCATTGATCCAAAGAAGCTTGGGACGCTTTAAATCATTCTCTTCTGCAACAGTGGCCGCCAATTGTGCTTCCGCAATTGTTTCATCGGAAACTCCTTCTTCAATCGTACCTTCGCCTAACGAAGCTTTTTTCGCTATTAAGCGTTTTTCACGATAGCCTAGAGCGACTGCAAGGATAATTAATAAAACAAGGCCGATAATCTGAATTTGAATAAGTGGCCTCCATAGCTCCGTCACATCCACATCCAGCACAGAAGCTGTTCTACCGAGCGGACCAGCCCAAGGCACCATATTCATAATGGCGGCAGCTGTTCCAACAAGCATCAGGAGCAAATATGGATTCATTTTTAACCGTTTGTACAAAGGCAGCAATGCCGGAATTGTAATGAGGAATGTCGATGCGCCGGAACCATCCAAGTGTGCGATTGCGGCAATGATAACAGTGGCAACGGCAACTGCAATGACATTTCCCCGGGAAACTGCAATCATTTTATTAATGAGCGGATCGAATAAACCGACGTCTTGCATGATTCCGAAAAATAAAATCGCAAAGATGAACATAATGGCAACGCTTGCAACTTTAGTTGTACCTTCTGTGAAAAACACACCAATTTCATCGAAACTGAAGCCTGCAGCAAATGCCCCTGCAACTGGCACTAACACGAGTCCGACAATGGGAGAAACTTTCCCGCTAATAAGTAAAGCTACAATGATGACGATTGTTATCAAACCTATAATACTTAGCATATTGTCTCCTTTCCAGTGAACCGGAGTGCACTTATGAAAGAGAAAGGCATTCATTTATGTAAGCGGATACATACTTGATGAAAATCAAGATCTCCCTACAAAAAAGGACCTCTCTATTTCAAAATATTCTATAGTTAGAAATCTATCATAGAGAGGTTGGAAGTATAAGATTATTCAATTAAAAACACTAATGAGTGTTCTGGTCGTTTTGTTCATTCTGTCCACGGTATGTATCTTCGTTCCGGACGGCCAATATCCCCGTATTTCAACTGGGCATCTGCTTCTTTTATGGACACTAGATATTCCAGGTAACGCCTTGCGGTCGATCGGCTCACGCCCACTTTGTTTCCGGTGTTCAATGCCGTGATGCCGGATTCATCGCTATCATTCAAAATCACTTTTATTTTTTCCAACGTAAGTTGATCGATTCCTTTCGGCAATCTATCATCACTGTCTTTTAGTGGAGGTGAGGCTATTTGCAAGCCTGTCAGAAGATCAATTTCTTTTTGATTGAGCTCTGTTTTTGTCATCAAAAGATGCTTTTGCTTTTTATAGCTCACAAAGGTCCGTTCAAATCGGTCAAAGTCCACCGGTTTCACGATATAATCGAAAATCCCTCCACGCAATGTTTCTGCAACCGTCTCCACCTCTTTTGCGGCCGTCATCATAATGACATCGATTTCCGTGAACTCGGATCTTAACGTCCAAAACAAATCTAATCCTTCGACGTCCGGAATATAGACATCTAGTAAAATAAGATGCGGTAACTCTTCCGTGCTGCGTAAATAAGTAAGTGCTTCCTCACCCGTCTTCGCAACGTATGTCACAACAAATCCTTCCACGCGATTGACAAACTGACGATTAATGTCTGCAATCCGAAAGTCATCTTCAACAATGACTACATGAATCGGCTCAAGCATACGATTCCCTCCCTTCTTTCGGCATGGACAGCACGAAGCTTGCACCGCCAAGATCTCCTTCTTCCAAATAGAGTTCTCCATCTACTCCCTCGATAAGTCGCTTCGTAAGCGCGAGCCCAAAACCGCCGTGTTCGCCTTCTTTTAATGTAAATCCCTGCTCAAAAATCAACTTCACATATGGATCGGGTACGCCCTCGCCGGCGTCGTCTATTTCAAAAATGATATCATTGCCGATATCGGTAAAAGAAATAGCTATTTTCCGGTCAGCAGGCAGGTTTTGATTCACTGCATCCATCGCATTATCGATCAGATTCCCGATGGCGGTCAACAGGGCTTCCCTTTGCTTATCGCTTAAACGGGTTGCGAGTCTGCTATCTTCTTGCACTGCAATATTGATTCCCATCTCACTGGCCTGATTTAATTTGCCAAGTAAAAGGCCGCTTACCTGTGGATCGGCCACTTTCTGAATGAGCAGTCGGATCCAGCTTTTTTGAATGGAACTTTCCCGTTGAATATAGCGAAGCGCCTCTTCCTTTTTATCTAGTTGCAATAAGCCGAGAATCGTATAGAGCTTGTTCGAAAATTCGTGTGTTTGGGCGCGTAGTGCATTTGTATATTTTTTAATCGTTGTCAATTCTTTTGTCAATAAATCAATTTCAGTTTTGTTCCGGAAGGTGAATACTGTTCCGACCAACGAATCCTCGAAATAAATAGGCACCTTATTGGCAAAAACAATTGTATTGCCGATCATCATCTCTTGATCAATCCGATCGTTTTCATCTTGGAGAAAACTGAGTAGCTGTTGCGCGGGTGCGAGGTCTTTGATTGACACTCCTTCATATTGTTGAGGAGGTAGGACTTGATCGAACAATAGACGTTGCGCCGCAAAATTGATCATCGTAATCATACCGTTTTGATTAACAGCGATAATGCCTTCATGCGTCGATTGAAGTATCGTCTCTTTTTGGATGAATAAATGAGCGATTTCCTCCGGCTCTAAGCCAAACAACACTTTTTTAAGATACGATGCAATCAGAATGGCAACTATAATGGCGACAATAGCAACAGTTAACAAGACGATCCATAGGTGGATATTGTAGGACGTTACTATTGCTTGGATATCATTCACTAAAAATCCGACCGATACGACGCCTACAATTTCCCCGTCCAAATACACGGGGACTTTGGCGCGCACAGAATCGCCCAATGACCCGGCTGCCTTGGAGACATATGATTCACCATGGACCAACGCCCTTTCACTGTCTTCCCCGACCATTTTCTCTCCGATTTTGTTTGTGTCAGGATGCGCGTATCGGATTTCTTCTTTATTGCCGACGACTATGAACTCGGCCTTTGTCGCTTTTTGGATAGGTGCGACAAGGGGAGTGATGATGGAAGCGGGGTCTTCGTGCCTAAATGCATCAGCAAGCTCAGGAATATGCGCCACGCTTTCCGCTACACTGAGCGCGCGATCCCCAACTTGTGCTTCCATCGTGACAGATATGAAATGACCAATAAAAAGCCCGATCACCATAATAATCGCAATGATGAGGGAGCCAACCAATAAAACCATTTTCATTTTGAAGCTAATAATGATAGTTGGTTGTAGATGCGGATTTTTACCCCGTCTTTTATGTAGTTGAATCATATTCGTCGCTCCGATTCATTTTAATCGTAATAGTAATTCAAGATAATATGTTAGTATTTGTTTATGTCTTCGATAACGTACATCATGCAGAATAAGCTGTCCATTCGCATATAGTATAGTGAATTATTTCATAGGCAATAAAAAAACATAAGTAGAGGTAATGTAGTATGAATGACAAGTTACAAAAAAATGCCGATGCTGGCTATCGGCTTGCTGAGAAGAAAGCTGCCGAATATTTCGCATCACTTTCGGGACAGCGAACAAACAAGACTTATGCTACTACCTTAACGAAAGATATACTTAATTGGAAACAGAATCATATACATCATTATTCACTGTTCTCGCGGGGGAAGGGAAAATCCAATTCGCGCGGCTACCACCATTATATACAAAGGCTTGACTACACCGGGAAACTCGATAATTACTTAGATCGAAGCATCTCTTATATTTTCTTGCGGGACCTAGGGAAGTCCTTGGATTCGCCGCATACGCAGAACAGGATCCGGCTTCTAGTTAATGATAGTAAAGAACAACTCCAAGGACGTACTACGGAGATGTTCAGCATGGCGGGCTTGTATCGTTGGGCTCAAAAAGAAGGCGTGGAAACAACGATGATCTGGTTAATTAGCAAACTGAAGTCCGTTTCCGCAAATATTCCAGAAGGGATGAATGCAGAAGAAGCTAAGCGGAAACTGATGAAGATCATTGCAGGAGTCATCTTGCACCAGATTGAAGAAATGAGCGAGAAGATAACGACCGAAGAACGTACCCGAAAGTTAGATAAAGCGATAAGACTCGGCTATTCGTATGGCCTCACCTATCCTTTTATTGATGATCTCTTGGATTCGGATGTCCTATCCGGTGAAGAGAAGGGACAATTTTCCGGTTTGATACGAACCACCCTTGTTACAAGGTCAGTACCCGAATTGGGAGAGTGGACCGATACTACTAAAGAGTTAATACAATATATTCATTCCGAACTTCGAGAGGCTTTTGCGTATATTCAGGGTTGTTTGCGCCAAGAGACAAAAGATAATTTCTTCGAGCAATCCTACGTATTTTATCATTCTCAGGAAGTGGACCGTGAAAAGGATTTATCGAATGTAAGTTATTCGAATGAAGAACTATATATCCCGGTCATTTTAAAATCCGCTTCTTCACGACTCATTGTCCGTTCAGTACTTGGTGCTGAGGAGGATGAGGGGTTTGAAAACCGCACATTTTATTATGGCATTTACAACCAACTCGCCGATGACTTCGCAGATATGTTTGATGACTTGGAGGCGGGAGCGGTTACTCCATACACCTACTACATGAAATACCGGCACATCCGTCCGGATCTCATCAATCCATTTGAGATGTATTGGACGGTCATCTCTAATTTGATCCATAATGTATATCATTCGGATACGAAGACACGCGACGTGATTCTGAACCGCGCCATCAACGGTTTGAAACGATTTAAAGAGCGCATGGGAATCGAAAAATACAATGAGGTGATGGAGCTGTTCGCAACCGGGAATCTCAAATTCGATCGACTCATTCAAAAGATGGTACGGAAAGCGGATGATGTTGACTTCTTTGATAAATTGCTCCGGGATCATATTATCGCCAATTTCAAAGATGAACGGGAAGAGCGGGAAGTCTTTAAAGACATGGTTGAAACAATGCGGAATGAGATAAACGATTTCTTACATATCCGTGGGAATAATAATGTTTCATTCATGGAAGAGCCGATCATGGATGCTGCAAATTACAGTCTGCAAGGCGACGGAAAGCGACTTAGACCGATAATGACATGGGTCATGGGCGTTCACGAATATGGATTGGATCCGTCTGCAATTATACCCCTATTGAAATCATTGGAATATATGCACACAGCCTCTCTGATCTTTGATGATCTGCCATCCCAAGATAATTCGTCCATCCGCAGGGGGCGCCCAACGCTGCATCATAAGTATAATACGGCCACAGCGGAGTTGACCGGCCTCTATCTGACCCAGAAGGCGGTCGAGGAACAAGCATCGCTCAAACAATTCGACCCCGAAACCGTGCTCCGCCTGATCCATTATTCATCTGGAAAGACGACGGATATGTGTAAAGGCCAGGCGATGGACTTGAATTCCAAAGGCAAACAATTAACAGTCGAACAGTTAAATACGATGTGCTTTTACAAAACCGGTATCGCCTTTGAGGCCTCTCTCGTTATGCCGGCAATCTTAGCGGGGAAACAGGAATCTGAACTGGAAGCATTGAAACAATTTTCTTATCACGCAGGCATCGCTTTCCAGATCAAAGATGACTTGCTCGACGTCGAAGGCGACCTGGCATCCCTCGGAAAGCCAACCGGCAAAGACGTCGAAAACAACAATTCAACCTTCGTATCAATCTTAGGCACTGAAGGCGCCAGAAAAGCAATGTGGGACCACTACTGCACCGCCATGGAAACATTACAACAGATGCAGCACAAAACAACCTACTTAAAACACTTCTTACACTACATCATGAATCGTAATAACTGATGAGCTGTCAGAATAATTCCGGTGCCTGTGCAGCAAACTATTCAGATTATGAACTACAATTGCATAAAGGAAAAACAAAACTCACTCACCTCCGAGTTGGGTTTTGTTTTTGTGTATTATCATTCGATGGATTGAATAGTCATAAATGTGCTTTGCACAGGCACCCGAACAATAATTAGTTTTCATGGTACAATTAAATCTGAATATATCATAAAGTTAGAAAGTGTTAGATTCCTTGCCTTATAGTGTTTTGGAGCATGAGTGGGAAGAAAGAAATTTAGTAAGATGAACTGAAGTTGGGGAGTTATTATGACTAAAATTGGCCTAGTACGACATGGAATTACTGAGTGGAATATTCTTGGAAAGGCACAAGGTATCTCTAATGTTCCTTTGAATGAGGAGGGTATTCAGCAAGCAATCAAACTTGGAGACCGACTATCAAGTGAAGAATGGGATTTGATTATTTCAAGTGATTTATCAAGAGCTAAGAAAACCGCAATAATAATTGGTAGTAAGATGAATCTATCAGTGGGTTATTTAGATAAACGAATACGGGAAATAAACTGCGGTCAAATTGAAGGAACTACTGAAGAAGAAAGAGTGATTCTATGGGGAAGGAATTGGCGTGAATTAGATCTAGGTATGGAAGAATTTGAACTGGTAGCTAAAAGAGGAATTGAATTCGTTGAGGATATAGCAAATTTACATAAAGGAAAAAGAGTCTTAGTAGTGAGCCATGGTGCTTTAATCGGCCTAACTCTACAACATTTGATGCCTGAAAGATTTCCGACTACTTATATTGAAAATACTTCTATAACAGTACTTCAGAACAGCGAAGACGTTTGGGATTGCAAACTTTATAATTGCACTCATCACTTACAATAAAAATAGACTTGAAAGATTAATAATGGTTGCCGACGTTCTGAAAAAATCCAATAAAAATAGTATTGCTTTTGCATTTAAAAAGTTTGGAGTGATTTGATATTGATTAAAGCAGCGATCTTCGACTTAGACGGAACGCTATTGAACCGAGATGAATCTGTGAAATTGTTTATCGACAATCAATACGGCAGGTTACATAGATTCGTAGGCCATATTCCAAGGGAGCAGTTTGCAGCAAGGTTCATCGAATTGGATAACCGTGGATATGTATGGAAAGATAAAGTTTATCAACAGCTAGTTGATGAATTTAAGGTTACGGATATAACGTGGGAGGAACTACTTCAAGATTATGTCGATGAATTCCAGAACAACTGCGTGCCTTTCCTTGGTCTTATCGAAATGTTGGAGGAGATAAAAAGAATGGATTTGAAGTTGGGGATCATCACGAACGGTAAAGGGCAGTTTCAAATGGACAACATAAGAGCGCTTGGCATTGAGCACTATTTTGATGTTATTTTAGTATCCGAATGGGAAGGCATAAAAAAACCTGATTCACAAATATTTGAAAGAGCATTGGAGCGGTTAAATGTTTCGCCTACTGAAAGCATATTTGTAGGGGATCATCCTGTAAATGATGTAGAAGCTGCTAAGAATGTTGGAATGATTGGGGTTTGGAAAAGGGATCTTCAATGGAATGCAGTGGAAGCCGATTTTATCGTTGATGATTTGGCAGAAGTGCCTTTGATTATAGAGAAGATAAGTGTCTCGTAAGAAAAAAAGGGGGTAATACAGTTGCGGCTAAAAGCAATGAGCAAGCCTACAATTATGATTTTAGGAACATTTCACATGGGTTCGACTTTAGATATGATAGAAATAGAGAAGGACAGTATGCTATCAGTACAAAGGCAGAAAGAGATCAAAGAGGTGGTCGACCGTTTAAAAGATTTCAAGCCTACGAAAATCGCTTTGGAAGTTGAGAAGAAACGGAATGGTACTCTCAATGAGGAGTTTACAGGCTTTTTAAAGGGTGACTATCACTTGATGGAAAACGAAATCGACCAGATTGGATACAGACTGGCAAAACAGATGGGGCATCAGGAAGTTTACGCGGTCGATTGGATGGAACAAGGTGCTCTTCAGAGAGAGAGCAGTGAAGTTGCTGAATGGGCGAAAGAGCATCAGCCCAAGTTGTATGAAGAATTATTTGGGCCGTTGTACCGACTTGAGTTAACAACCGTAGGAAAGAGTGTCAATGATCTACTCCTTTATTACAATCAGCCGGAAGTAGTCGAACAACTTCATCGCAGCTATGTGAATATGGCGCGCATTAAAGACACCAAGCAATATGTCGGCATGGACTGGCTGATTTGGTGGTATCAACGCAACCTCATCCTATTCTCGAATCTCTCGGATTTGGTCACTACTCCAGACGACCGCATCCTCTTCATCGTTGGCGGCTCCCATGTCAGGATTGTCGAGAACTTCGTCAAAGAGAGCGGGCTTTTCGAAACTGTGTCCGTGCAGTCATACTTACAGTAATCCAAAAAACGATCGCATCCTTTAATTGGACGCAATCGTTTGAGCATTTATGGAGTGAAACTCTTTCCAATCATGAATTTCATAAGTAGGCTGAGCCAAGCCATTATTCTCTTTTCGTTTCGGATTGTACCAGCATGTATCGATGCCGTAGTTATTGCCTCCGCGGATATCCGACGAAAGTGAGTCTCCTATCATCAGGACGCGTGATTTGTCTTTGATTTGCAGCTGCTTGAATACATGTTCGAAAATTTCAGGCTGTGGCTTTTGGTAACCGATCTCTTCGGATGTGAAGATTGCTTCAAACGTGTCGGCTAGACCGGAAGCGGCAATACGAGCCAATTGAACTTCTTTGAAGCCGTTCGTCAAAACCGCAATCCTGGCACCCTTCAGAGAACGAAGCATTGATGCCACTCCGTCGATCAAGTGGACTTCTTTCCCTAAATAATCAAGATACAATTGGCCGAACTGTTCTGCATCCATATCAAGACCATGTTCAAGGAACAACCGTCTGAACCGCTCCGTTTTCAGCTCCGCAAGCGTTATCCTACCTTGCTCCAAATCCTCCCAAAGCACCGTGCTGACTGCCCTGTACGTATCCCTGAAATCCGCCAATGCGTTCGGTAAACCGTGCGTAGTGAACACATTCGTAAACGCATGTTTTTCTGTCTCACCAAAATCCATCAACGTATCATCCAAATCGAATAAAAACACATCGTATCTCATTCTCACATCTCCTGACTGACGAAAGCTGTGTCTCTAGTATAACACTGGACTTAGGTGCCTGTGCAACAAACAATTCAGATTATGAACTACAATTGCATGAAGAAAAGGGTAAACCCACTCACGATGTAGTTTGGTTTTCGTCCCTCGGTATATTCATACGTTGGGTTGAATAGTCATAATTGCACCATGCACAGGCACCCAAACAATTCACCTAAACAATTAAACAATTATGCATATGGGGGCATTCTGACAAAAGATTGTGATATAATATATGAGGTTATTATTGAACAGAAAAGGTGTGTTCCTAGCTCGCGTCTTGTCTTGTTTTGACGCCTAAGAAGGAGCGTCTACATCCTTTCTGCAAAACTAGGGTATAAGGATGATAAAAATGAGCAACGGAGAAACAAAAACAGACGTCATCTTAATTGGCGCCGGAATCATGAGTGCAACTTTGGGAACAATGTTGAAGGAATTGGCACCGGACTGGAAAATTACAGTGTTTGAGAAGCTCCCGGGCGCAGGAGAGGAAAGCTCCAATGAATGGAACAATGCGGGGACTGGACATGCTGCACTGTGCGAGCTCAACTACACCAATGAAAAGCCAGACGGAACTTTAGATATTAGTAAAGCAATAAAGGTCAACGAACAGTTCCAGCTTTCTATGCAGTTTTGGTCTTATCTCGTGAATAATCAATTGATCAGTAATCCAGAAGACTTCATTATGCCATTGCCTCATATGAGCTATGTGCACGGGAAAGACAATGTTGAGTTTTTGAGAAAGCGTTTTGAAGCGCTTTCCAATAATCCGCTGTTCGAAGGGATGGAATTCTCCGATGACCCTGAGCAGTTGAAGGAATGGCTTCCGCTCATGATGAAAGACAGGACCGTGAATGAACCACTGGCAGCGACAAAGATTGATACTGGCACGGACGTTAACTTTGGCGCTTTGACACGCATGTTATTTAACCATTTAAAGAATAGTAATGTTGATATAAACTATAACCATAGTGTGAACCAATTGAAACGTACAGCCGATGGTCTGTGGGAACTGAAAGTGAAAAATCTCGATAGCGGAGCTGTTGAACGCCATACCGCGAAATTCGTCTTTATCGGTGCCGGAGGAGGAAGTTTACATCTCTTGCAAAAATCCGGTATTCCTGAAGGAAAGCATATTGGGGGATTCCCGGTAAGCGGTCTCTTCCTAGTGTGCAAAAATCCCGAGATTGTCGAGCAGCACCACGCGAAAGTTTACGGCAAAGCTTCGGTAGGTGCTCCGCCGATGTCTGTTCCGCATCTAGATACAAGATATATTGATAATCAAAAATCATTGTTGTTCGGACCGTTCGCCGGCTTCTCGCCGAAGTTCCTGAAAACGGGCTCCAATATGGATCTCATCACTTCCGTGAAACCGAGCAATGTCTTTACGATGTTGGCGGCAGGCGCGAAAGAAATGTCATTGACGAAATACTTGATACAGCAACTGATGCTATCGAAGGAACAGCGGATAGAGGAGTTGCGCGGCTTCATCCCGAGCGCGAAAAGCGAGGATTGGGATACCGTCGTAGCCGGTCAACGCGTCCAAGTCATCAAAGACACGGAGGCGGGCGGCAAAGGGACGCTTCAATTCGGTACGGAAGTCGTCAATGCTTCAGACGGCTCGATCGCTGCATTGCTCGGAGCCTCCCCAGGAGCTTCCACCGCCGTTCACGTCATGCTGGAAATTCTAAATAGATGTTTTCCACAACACATCAAAGAGTGGGAACCGAAAATCAAAGAAATGATTCCTTCTTATGGCTTGTCGCTCGTCAACAATCCGAATCTCCTTAAGGAAATCCATGCGACAACTGCGCAGGCGCTTGGTCTTGTGTACCAAACAGATGAACAGGAATCTTCAAATGAAGAAACAGAGTCATTGGTAGAAGAGTCTGTTGTTGTTGAAACCGGGGATACCGAGCAAGACCCAGCCCTGGGAGTAGACAGGGAAGTACCGAACGTAGATGATACGTTGGTTGTAGAAGAAGAGCCAAGTAAAAAAGAGTGAAATATGAAAAGCTGACTCGGCGGCATCGTGCCGAAGTCAGCTTTTTTGCATGTTCAGAATGTATAGCGGGCAACTTGTTCGTCGCTAATAATGAGCCCCTCAATTTCTTTGAACCCCATTTTTTCATAAATACGTTTTGCATGTTCATTCGCCGGCTCATAAGAAAGCGTGATTGTATGATGGTGATCTTCCTTTATCGCCTTAATGTCATCTATTACAAGTTGGATTGCTACTTTTCCATGCCCTTTTCCCTGATGTTTTTGATCAATCATCATACGGTAAATCCAATACTCGTGATCGTCTTCATCGATACCGTAAAGCGCAAATCCGATCATTTCCTCGCC
Organism: Saccharococcus sp. Marseille-Q5394; assembly: GCF_946901335.1. Lineage (NCBI taxonomy): Bacteria > Bacillati > Bacillota > Bacilli > Caryophanales > Anoxybacillaceae > Saccharococcus > Saccharococcus sp. Marseille-Q5394. The sequence goes on from NZ_CAMPPQ010000002.1 coordinate 174,934, forward strand.
AAGGTAAATTCCTTTAGCGTAAAAGTTTTCAAGGAAATTCAACTGGGCAAGCGACACCGTATTTGACGCTACGAAATTCACTTGATCTTCCCGAACGCGAAGTGATATGGCTTTCACCCAATTATCCTTCGTAATTGATTCTAAATGCAGCATGTTCATCTCCCCTTTGCTAAATTATAATCGATAATTTGGCGGCCTTGGAAGCCTAACTTTTTAGAACAGGAAACTTTTTCAATACCCAGGAGCAGTTTGGAATTACCAATAATAGTATATAATGATAATATGACAGCCTAGTCAGATTGGGTTATAATAGATAACGTCGCAATCACCCTTCAAATCGTGGAAAGGGGATTTTTTTATGATTACATTACATAATATCAGTAAAAGTTATTCGGGTTTTCAGGCTATTCAATCAGTCTCCTTATCAATAGAAAAAGGCGAAATTCATGGCATTATCGGGGCGAGCGGCGCCGGCAAATCGACGCTTCTACGACTGATAAATTTGTTAGAAAGTCCAGACGGCGGGGAAGTGTTGGTCAATCATCAGACGCTGACAAACTTGAACGGCAAACAACTCCGCGAGGCGAGAAAATCGATCGGGATGATATTTCAGCATTTTAATTTAGTGGCAAATAAAACAGTGTATGATAACGTCGCTGCATCGTTGGAGTTGGCTAAATTCCCTAGAAAAGGTCGCCGATCCCGAGTGGTGGAATGTCTTCAGTTTGTCGGATTGGAAAGTTATAAGGACAAGTACCCTGCCCAATTGAGCGGCGGGCAAAAGCAGCGTGTGGCAATCGCCAGGGCATTGGCGAACAATCCGCAAGTTTTGCTATGCGATGAACCGACATCCTCACTCGATCCGAATACGTCTGCAGAAATTCTAACTGTGTTGCAAAACATTAACAGGAGCTTCGGAGTGACGATCGTCATTGTCAGCCATGAGATGGAAGTGATCAAAAGCATCTGCAACCGTGTCACAGTCATGAATGAAGGACAAGTGTACGATACGGTTTCCATGCAGCCGAAAGGGATTGGAATGATGAACAATAGCCCCAAATTCTTTGTGGAACAGCTGACAAAGGACGGTGACGTGGGTCATGCCTGACGTCTTGCTTCAATACGAAGCGGAAATTTGGAGTTCAATAGGGGAGACCTTTATAATGGTCGGGGTTTCAATCGCTGCGGCCGTGTTAGTCGGGCTCCCTGTTGGCACATTGCTCTTTTTGTGCAGGAAAGGGCAAGTCTATGAGAACCCGGTTGTCTTTTCAGTATTGAATTTATTGGTGAATACCGTCCGTTCATTCCCGTTCCTATTATTGGTCGTCTTCCTCATCCCGTTCACAAGGATGCTCATCGGAACCGCCATCGGAACGACGGCCGCAACCGTGCCGTTATCGATAATCGCCATTGCGCATTATTCCCGTCTCGTTGAACAATCGTTACTCGACGTGCCGAAAGGGGTAATGGAGGCGGCAATCGCTATGGGGGCGTCGGTCAGGCAGGTCATCTTTAAATTCTTATACGTCGAGGCCCGCTCAGGACTCGTTTTAGGATTAACGACGTCGATCATCAGTTTCATATCGTATTCAACGATAATGGGTGTCGTCGGCGGCGGCGGCATTGGAGACTTTGCCATCCGGTACGGTTACCAGCAATTTAAAACGGATTTAATGATGTACATGATTATCATAATGGTCATACTGGTGCAGCTCATCCAATTTACGGGGACAACTGTATCAAGAGTGATAGATAAACGATAACAGGAGGAAACAACATGAAAAAGCTAATGATGCTGGCGACTATGCTAATTATTTTATTAGCAGGCTGCGGCAAGGATAAAGCAGCGGATACCCCTGCTAAAGTAGAAGAGAAAGATGAAACAGTGACGTTGAAAGTCGCTTCCTTGATCCCTCCAATGACGGAAATTCTTGAGCTAGTAAAACCGAAGCTTGCTGAGGAAGGAATCGAACTAGAAGTTGTTGTATTAGGTGATAATGTCCAGCCGAATAGCGCACTTGCAGCGAAAGAAGTGGATGCGAACTTCTTCCAGCACGTTCCGTATATGGAGGAATTCAACCGTAATAATAATGCAAACTTAGTTCCGATTACACCGATCTACTTTGCGAATTACGGTGTCTACTCCAAAGACTTCGCGTCAATTGATGAACTGCCGGAAGGTGCTGTCATCGCAATGGCGAACGACGTTTCAAACATCGACCGTTCGTTGTCATTGCTCGCACAGCATAAAGTCATTACATTAGGTGAAAAGAAAGACACGTATTATACAAAAGCGGATATTACCGACAATCCGAAAAACTACAAGTTCGAGGAAGTCGATTTGCTGATGCTTGCGCGTATGTATGACGATGCAGATGCAGTTGTTATGACACCGGCATATGCCGCGCCACTTGGATTGACACCGAAGAGCGATGCATTGCTAACAGAAGGAGTCGAAAATGACTTTGCAATCACGTTAATCGCACGTGAAGACAATAAAGACTGGGAGCCGATTCAAAAGTTGGCAGATGCAATGACAAGCCCTGAAGTACGTAAGTTTCTAGAAGAGAACTACGACGAAACCGCAATTCCGGCGTTTGAATAAAGTGAGAAGAGCCATTCCGGGTTGTATTTACAACTTGGAATGGCTCTTTCATTTGCCGCGTAAAAGATATCGATCATTTCGGGACAGATATCGATCAATTCACGGGATATATCGATCACCATACGACTGATATCGTTCATTTCCCGAAAGTTATCGATCATTTCCCAAGATATATTGTCATTTCAGGACTTCCGACTCACCTGGTTTGCCTAAAAAAGCCATGCCCAATTCAATTGAGGCATGGCTCTTTTCATTCATCGTTTCAGTTTGTCCTCTTCGACAATATCAGTTGGTTCTTGTTGCAAATAATACGCGCCCTTTGTCAGTATCGCGATGATGACCGTCAAAATAGCGGCGAGCACCGCAGCGAAAAACGCAGCTGTCGATTGGAGGAATAATCCCATATAGCCAAGTGCGGCAACTGTGCCGATTACACTTGAAACGAGGAGGGAAACAACGCCGACCGGATTCCACTTATACAAATACTCTTGTGTGGCAACATAATAATTCGGTCCAATTTTCAACCATTTTTTTACGACTAGCGCATCCGTCACCAAGATGGACGCCCATGAGAACAGGAAGACTCCTTGGAATGTCATGACCGTAGCAAGATGGTCTACAATGCCGCCGAGCATTAGAGCAATCGCCGTCAATGCGGAGACAACGACCCAAAATCGTCGGCCGGGGGTGAAACGGAAGATGTTTTCAAAGAAGTTTGATAAGGAGAGTGAACTACTATAAATATTTGTGACATTAATACGCAATTGCGTCAACATGGTAAATAACGCGCCACCGATTCCGAGCAGCAGTACAATATAAACGCCTGGATCCGACTCCAAATAACGGACACCGAACCAGATGCCTAATCCTCCCATAACGCCATAACAAAAAATTTGAGGAATGAACCCGATTGCTAAAGATCCAATTTTGATATCTTTAGGGCGTAAAAAGCGGGCATAATCTGAAGCGAGAAGAGCGGTCAAGCCCATAATCCCATTATGCATACCGATGCAGAACAGCAGCGCGGTTCCGCCAAGCTGGACTCCTTCTGGCATGTAAGAGAAAACAGGACCCGTATAAATAGCAGGTTTGATAAAAGAAATGACAATCGCAGTGATCAAAAAGAGGATGAAAATTGGTAATGACCATTTTTGCAGCTTGTCCAGTTGTTGAATTCCAAACCAATTAAGAGGAATAACAATGAGTCCAAATACGAGGATTAAAACCCATTTCGGAAAGGAGGGTAGAAAATGATGTACGGCTGATATTAGAATCAGGCCTTCAAAAGCACAATACATAATAAAATTCGATGCGTAGATGAGTGATGTCAAAGATGCTCCAATATAGCCGAAGCCGCCGCCCCTCGATAGGAGGTTCACATTCATGCCGGTTTTCGCAGATAAGTACACAATGACTGTACCGAGTATACCCGCCACGATAATTGCGTAGCCTGCGGATAAAAGGGCATTGGGTGCTCCGAATTGAAGTGCCATCACACTTCCCATTTGGAAGTAAAAAATCGCTGTAGCGATACCGAACGTAATGTTCGTTATGCTAAGCCAGCTAGCTTTTCGTTCCTCGCGAGGTACACGGTCTAAAGAATAATCCCGAACGACCTCTTCTCCTGTGTCTTGTTGCAGTGTAGTAGTTTGTTCTGTTGTCATAAATTCCAGCTCCTTATTGTGAATCGCTCACTCCTTCAGCCCTTAGGCATATTTTTAATCAAACTTCTTTTATTAATGCTCACCCCTCCATTTTATCAAAAAGTAATAGAATAACCAAGTGTTTCGTTAGACGAACGGGTCTTTGTTAATGTGAAAATTCCCATCTAAAAACAATCTTTGTTTTGCTAAAAAACCACAAAAAACAATAATAATTATTTATATGAACGTATGATGAAGAAGACCATCGATCCGAAAATAATGACAAGGAAAATAGGCAAAAAGGCGATGCTAAGTGAGTCAACACTTCCTAAAGCCACTTGCTCGGTTTTGTACGTGAGAAACACAAAAAGCAGGACACATTCATTCTTTAGGACATTCATCAACAAGCGTGAATTCCTATATTGGAATTTGATATTACTTTCATTCAACTTCCTGTAATTATGCCATTCGGGATGTTTCTCAAGAAATGTCATAATAACAGCTAAAAAGGCAGCAATGCCGGGCAGCAGGATCAGCTCCCATTTCGATCCCCAGCGATTCACCTCACCCAATGCGTTGTAATGGGCAGGAACTTGGTCAGGAAGATTGCTCATGATGCCAGCTAAATAGAGGAGGGACGTTATAGTATCCAAGAATTTTTCGGACAAGGTTTTCGGAATGTCCAAAATAGGCTTCTTGTTCAATTTCCACACTCCTTTTACCTTTCATTTACGGTTGCTCTGCCCAGAAGTTTCATCGTTTGGATTTAATCATAAGGAAAAATTGGTTTTATTTGGAAGCACCTCGCACGTATGAAAATCCTCATTTAGCAAAAGCTAATTATAATTGTTTATAGAGGAGGAATATGTATGGGAGCGCTTCGACGTATTGCATTGGCATTGGTTATCATAGGAGCATTGAATTGGGGATTGATCGCTTTTTTCCAATTTGACTTGGTTGCGTCATTATTTGGCGGACAGGATGCATTTATGTCAAGGGTGGTTTATGCCCTTGTAGCAATTAGCGGATTGATTTGTTTAGGTCTTTTATTTAAACCGGATGAGAATAAGGAAGTCGTTGAGACTCGGAGCCGCACTTCCACCCCGGCCTATACTGAGTTCGGAGAAGAACCGGACTTCACGAAGGAACGAAAGTTATCTGATAAAGACGAACAATAACAAGAGTGACAGCTAACCCACGAATGTGGGCTGCTGTCACTCTTCTTTTTCTTCCTCAATAATTTCCTCGATTTTCTCCATTTGTTCCTGAACTTCTTCCTCCACGTCAGTTGTGGCGGGAATGATAGGCTCGGTGTTGTAATCAGTCCGTTTTCCATAACGGAGCAATTCGTATAAAACCATGCCATTGTTCGGTTTTCCATTCACAGTGAACATTGGGACAATATCCAACAGTACATAATAAAATATATAAAAAATGAAGCGTTCCCAAAAGGTTCGAAAGTCTTCCAAGAAACCATTCGCCAGCAAAGTATTGATGGCAAAAGCCACCGCAAGATTAATGAGGATAGGCCCGGCGTAAATGCATATATATGCGAACTTTCCATCCCTTTTCAAGGAATCAAAAGAAAACCAACTATATAAGTGATAATATCTTCGAATGTCAAAAATGCCGATTTTTTTAAAACGAGGTCCCGATCCGATCGTTAGTCTTGGATTCTTGACGCCGAAAATGGCACTTATGATAAAATATCCGGATTCCCTAATGAACGTGACGACTGGCAGAATGATGAAGACGGAGATGATCAACGAAATTAAATCTGAAAATCCAAACATAGCAGCCCCTTCTCTTCAAACAAACAAATATTTTGTCACCTCTACTCAACCTACCCAAAGGAAGGGGAGTTGAATCTTTGCCTGACGAGCAGGAATCTGTATATGCTCCGGCGAAACTTCTTATAAGCGGATGCAGAGAAGGAGAATATACAAGTGAATTTATTTAATCGGGTTGAGAAGGAAAATGAATATTGGCTTGTTGATCAAGTGAAGGTGGACGGGGTTTCCAAGCAGAAATATGAGGAAGCATTTGATCGATTGCTAGGTGAATGGAAGGAAGAACAGGTCGGTTATTTATCGTTGTTGATGGATACTGTGCATGAAAAGAAACTATTGGAACAAGGTTTCCGCAAAATCTCAACGATTGTGGAATATACACGGAAGTTAAATGAAACCTTTTCGTCAGCCCCGGGTATAACTGTCGAACCGTTAAGCGACGGAGGAATGGTGGATTCGGATTTTGCGGAGCTATACGAGCGTTGCCGCAGTGGATCTGCAAATAAAAATAAACTGTTCACAATCGAGCAGGTGATGGAATCACTCGAAAATGAACTTGGACCTGAATGGAGGGCATCTTGCTTTATCTTCCGGAAATCCGGCGAGCCGGTTGGTTTAAGCATCCCCATTATCGAGCAAGGAACTGTCGATGAGGGGCGTCTGTTTTATTTTGGGATTGTGCCGGAATGGAGAGGGAAAGGGTATGGAACCGTGTTTCACCGGCTTTCGCTCAATTTGCTGAAGGGAATCGGTGCTGCGACTTATGTCGGGAGCACGGATGAAGTGAATCATCATATGATTGGCATTTTTGAGCGGAATGGCTGCCGTTTGCGCGACAGGAAAGGGATTTATCGGATTGATAGGTGAAGAGCTCTCGTACTTGTACTTGCAGCGCTTGCTTGAGATTCTATTAAAGTGTTCGCGATGGCAAATCTCCAAAGGTCAATTTCAGTTAGTGGATGAACATTTAATCGCCTCCTTTGAAAATTGAATGTACTACCCTATCCAACTAGCTGAGAGTCTATTTTGAAGGGTATTGCCGATGGGAGTGAAGAACTTAACTAGTGATTAAGTCCTGAAATGACGATAAAATTGTGAAAATGACCGATAACGCGCTGTAGATGACCGATAACTTTGTGACATTGACCGATAACTTCCCGCAATTGATCGATAACTCTTGAGAAATGATCGATAAAAAACTGCCCGTCATGTTTACACGACCGACAGTAGGGCTACTATTTATAATTCTACTTCAATGTCTTCAAAATAAATTTTCTTCGAACCTTCAAGCGTGCTCACGGTCGCAAACGGGTGAAATATAAGTTTAGTCGCCTGCGGATCAATGTTGTGGATGGTTGCGCTCCATTGGAGATCCTCGCGAGTTCTGGCGCCACCTTCAGTAAACCCGCCGTTATAAGGAACTTCGTATTCATTCCCCAGATCATCTGTGGCTTTCAGCTCCGCCTCGACTGCCGTCCAGTCATCCAGCAATGTAGGGTCAACCAATTGCTGATAGTAAATATTGAAGGTTAACGGTGTCTTTCTCACTTCCTTGAATTGGATGGCAACACCATCTTTTTCAACTAGCTCATTCAAAGTCAGCACTTCGGGTTCGATTAAAGGCAGAGAGAAGTTTAACTTCCAGTCGCCTTTCACCTCTTTTTTATCACCAAGCAACACTTTCGGCTCCCAGTTGATATCCACCTCATCGGGTGTTTTCTCAAAATGGGGAGTGATGGTCATAATGCCTGCGTAGCCTAATCCTTTCACTCTCTCAAAGGAGGCGCCGGCATTTCCAGCAGACTCGCCCTCAACGGAAGGCCAGCCGTCAAAAAATAAGGTTGAGCCATAATTTTTATTTGTTTGTACCGTCACTGCCAAAGTGATTGTCGTCCCATCGAAGACTCCTTGGTCGATATTGATTAAAACATCTTTATCTTTCGCAGTCCGGCCGACGTCAGTCGCAAGCTGTCCGAACTCCTTATAGGCAGGTTTACTAGTTGAACCGAAATAGTCGAACACATTCCCGATGACCGGCAGCTGGCTTATCATATTCGCCATCGCTGGATTCAACAGTACCGTCCCGCCTAAAATACTAATTGCCAATGTGGCGGCGAGTACATATCCAGCACGCTTTTTGACAGTCCTTTTACGGGATTGAGCATTTGATTTAAATGAATTCTCAATGATCGAATCCAGCTTCTCACTCGGTACAGGAATGGCCTCCATCGTGTCTTTAATAATTTTCGTTTCGTCTTTCATCCATATAAACTCCCTTCAATTTTGTTTTCAACAGGGCGAGACCCCTATGTAAGTTCGTTTTAACAGTGCCCTCAGGACACCCAAGTATATCCGCAATCTGATTGACCGTGAAATCATGAAAAAAGCGCAAGACGAGAACAGATTTGTACTTGTCATCCAATTCATAAAGGACATTGGTCAAATCCAGTCTTTCTTCAATGGAGCCGCTAATCTGAATAACGTCAGGAATTGAATAGCTCTCCATTGTAACGATTTTTTTGTTTTTACGAATCTCCTTCAACGAGACATTGATGCAAATCCGCGTCACCCACGTGCTGAAATATTCCGGATTCCTTAGTTGATGTATTGATTCAATGACTTCCAATACGGTTTGCTGAAATACTTCCAGGGCATCATGTTCATTTTTCATGTAAATGAATGCCATTTTATAAAGCTTATCTTTCTCTTCTTTCAGAAGCAGCTGCAATGCGTTCTGATCACCTTTAATTGCTTTCTTCACCAGTCTTTCCTTTTTCGGCATGGAATCACCACCTTCTATAGATTAGGTGAACGGGATGGATGAAACGTTTCAAGTATTTTAAGAGTGAAAAAGAACAGCCACTAAACCCGAACTAGAAACCAAGTGATTCTTAAGTCCCGAAATGACGATAACTCAATGTATTTGACCGATAACTTTCAAGAAGTGACCGATAACTCTCCGCAACTGACCGATAACTAGTTGAAATTGACCGATATCCACCGGGAAATGACCGATATCCAAAAAAACGGCCCGGGCAATGAACGAACAACTCCAAAACGACAAGAAAAAGCCCTCAGTCAATGACCAAGGGCACAATCTTATTTCGTATAGTTATCAAAATATCCTTGAATGAACACAATCGGGGTACCTTTATCACCGCTGCCTGAAGTGAGGTCGGACAGTGAGCCGATGAGGTCAGTCAGTTTCCGTGGTGTCGTCCCTTGGGATTCCATGGAACCGACGAGATCCTCTTCTTTGTTCTCGATGAATTCATTGATCGCCTTTTTCAACTCTTCGCCTCGTAGATCAGCGAAGTTGTTGTCTGCAAGGTATTTCAATTTGATTTCGTTCGGCGTACCTGCGAGGCCAGCTGTATAGGCAGGTGACACGACAGGGTCTGCGAGCTCCCAGATTTTGCCGACTGGGTCTTTGAAGGCACCGTCGCCGTAAACCATGACTTCAACTAGCTTGCCGGTCTTTTCTTGCAATGAAGCTTGAATCGTGTCGACGACCGGCTGGCAATTGCGTGGGAACAGCTTTACGCTGTCTTCCGTCGCCTTATTGGAGCCTAGAAGTCCGTACGCTTCATTAAATCCACTGCCATCGACCGATTCGGCTAGGATATTATCAAGGCTGTAGATCTTTTCGCCGCCATTCGCTTTCAAGATGCGTTTTGTTCTCTCACGAGTATGGATATCGCAAGTGAGCACGTCTTTTGTGTAATCAAGAATCGTCTTCGCGTTGTTCGAGAAGATGACTTCGCATTCAACGCCGTATTCTTCAACGATTGATTTATAATACTCGATGTAATCGATACCAGTGAATGTATGTTTATTGTATCCGAAATGATTGCGGAATTCTTGTTCATTCAGCACGTCCGTCCATGGGTTGACGCCTTTTTCGTCGAGCATATCAATATCGACAAGGTGATTGCCGACTTCATCGGATGGATAGCTGAGCATCAAAACGATTTTCTTCGCAGCACCTTTCGCGATTCCGCGGAGACAGATTGCAAACCGGTTGCGGCTAAGAATCGGAAAAATGACGCCGATTGTGCTGTCGCCGAATTTTGCTTGAACGTCTTTCGCAATATGATCGACTGTCGCGTAATTGTCTTGAGCGCGAGCTACGATGGATTCCGTGATTGTGACGATATCTCTGTCATTGATGGCAAATCCTTCGACTTCCGCCGCTTTCAACACGCTATCCACGACGATTTCTTCAATATTGTCCCCTTTATTGATAATCGGGCAACGAAGACCTCTGACAACCGTTCCAACTACTCTTTCCAATGTTATCGCTCCTTATCGGTATAACTTAACTGACAATCCTCTTGTACTATACTACTGATTAATGGTATAAGTAAAATTAATAGTTCTAATGATGGGTATAAGGGGTGGTTATATGGTAAGTAAATTAGATCTGTACCGTATTTTTTGTGTTGTCGGTAAGAATGAAAGCTTTTCAGGGGCTGCAAAGGAACTTTTTATGACCCAACCTGCCATCAGCCAATCGATTATGCAGTTGGAACGGGAGCTCGACACACGACTATTCAACCGGACGCCTAAAGGAGTTACATTGACGAACGAAGGAAGCCTTCTTTTGGAGTATGTTAATTCGGCCATCAATTTAATCGAAATCGGTGAGGAAAAGATTGCCGAGTTCAAAAATCTGACAACCGGTGAGCTGCGAATCGGCGTCGGTGATACGATTTCGAAATACTTTCTCCTGCCCCAACTGGAAGCCTTCCGTTCTCGTTATCCGAATATCAAATTGAAAATCGAGAATGGAACGACGGACGAACTTATTTCATTCCTGAAATCGGGGGAGGTCGATATCGTCGTCTGTAATTTGCCTGTCAGTGACCCAACGTTGAATGTAACGTCTTGCATGGACATCCACGATACGTTCGTCTATGGAGATAAATATCGGAAGCTGCTTGCAAGGCCGGTCGGATTCCGGGAACTTGCCAAGCTGCCGCTCATCTTCCTTGAGCCAAGTTCGAATTCGAGGAAATATGTCGAAGATCACTTTTTATCCAAAGGCGTAAAGCTCTCGCCCGAGTTCGAATTGGGCTCCCATGATCTCGTCGTTGAATTTGCAAGGATGAATATGGGGATAGCATGTGTCACACGTGAGTTCACGATAGACTATTTGGATAGTGGAACACTCCATGAAGTCGAGCTGACGGAGCAGATTCCGCATCGAAGCATCGGCGTCTGCTCGTTGAAGAGTGTGCCGCTATCGCCGGCATCGACTAGATTTTGGGAGCTTGTTATAGGGGAATGATATGTTGATCGTGCTATTGATTTATGCGCAATTATTTCCGTTTATGCGCATTTCGCGAGATTTATGAGCTTTTATTTCCATTTATGCGTTTTTGGACAGTTTTATGCGTATATAATTGGAGTTATGCGCGCTTGTCAGGATTTATGCGTTTCTGGCGCGGGTGGATCAACTAAAGGGGGATCAGTACAATGTTTGCTTTTAGAATTGATGAAAACATCGAGTTGCGTTTATTGGAACTCAGACATGCCGAAGAGCTATTTCAATTGACCGATCAATCAAGGGAAAGCCTCCGCGAATGGCTTCCTTGGCTCGATTTCACGAGAACGATGGCGGATTCAAGAAATTTTATTGGCAGTACATTGCAGCAGTTCAGTCGGAATGACGGCTTCCAGGCGGGCATTTGGTACAAAGGAGAGCTTGCTGGCGTAATAGGCTTGCACAGCATTAATTGGTCAAACAAATCGACTTCTATCGGCTATTGGCTAGGAGCCGGCTTCGAAGGGAAAGGCTTGATGACGAAAGCTTGCCAGGCGGTTGTTGACTATTGTTTCAATGAATTAGAGCTGAATCGGATTGAAATCCGTACAGCGACTGAAAATCAGAAAAGCGCAGCCATTCCGCAACGGCTCGGTTTCCAGCTGGAAGGTAACTTGAAACAAGCGGAGTGGCTGTATGATAAGTTTGTTGATCATTATGTGTTTGGATTGGTGAAAGAGGAATAGCGAAAAACGGAGGACAAGCGATGTCCTCCGCCTCATTTTCATATCTCGATAATAAATGGAAGAATCATCGGTTTTCTTCTCGTCCGGGTGTAGAGCAGCTTCTCAACTGACTTCCGGATGGCGTGTTTCAAGTCATTCTGCCGGTACCTGGTGGAAGGTTTTGCATCTTTAATCGTTGAAATGACTAACTGGTTCACTTCCTTGTAAAGCTCATTTGCATCGCGTTCATAGACAAAGCCACGTGAAATCGTATCCGGATCCGAAATGATTCGACCATCCGCTTTGCTCATGGAAACGATGATGATGAGCATCCCTTCTTCGGAAAGAAGTTTGCGATCGCGCAATACGACTCTTCCGACATCCCCGATGCCAAGACCATCCACAAAGACATTCCCAGCTTCTACATGTCTCGTTTGGCGTGCGATTCCATTTTGAATGTCTACGACATCCCCGTTGTTAAGAATGAAAACATTTTCACTTTCCACACCGATCGATTCGGCCATTTCGCGATGCAACTCCAACATGCGGTATTCACCGTGAATCGGAATGAAATAGGTTGGTTTCATTAACGACAGCATGAGCTTCAACTCTTCCCGGTATGCATGTCCGGAAACGTGCATACCCGTTGCGCCGCCGGTCCCATATATGACCTTTGCTCCGAGACGATATAGATTATCGATAATCCGCGACACGCTTTTTTCATTCCCTGGTATCGGGCTGGAGGCAAATATGACGGTGTCTCCGGGCAGCACCGATACTTGGCGGAAGTTGTTGCTAGAGAGACGCGATAACGCCGCCATCGGTTCACCCTGGCTGCCGGTACAAATGATGGCGACGTTTTCAGGATCCATCTGATCGACTTCTTGCGGTTCGATCAGCATGCCTTCGGGAATCTTCAAATATCCGAGTTCCTCGGCGACTGACACGACGTTCACCATGCTTCTGCCAAGCAATGCAATTTTTCGGTTCGTCATATGCGCAGCTTCGATGATTTGCTGGACACGATGGACATTTGAGGCGAATGTTGAAATGAAAATCTTACCTTCCGCTTTCCGGAATGCGTCTGCAATATGCCCGCCGACAACCCGTTCGGATTGCGAGAAGCCGGGGCGCTCTGCATTTGTACTTTCAGATAATAAAAGCAGCACACCCTTTTTCCCGATTTCGGCCATCTTATGAAGATCCGCATACTCATCGTTAACAGGCGTAAGGTCAAACTTGAAATCGCCAGTATGCACAACTGTTCCTTCGGGCGTTTCGAAGGCGATTCCAAGACAATCCGGAATGCTGTGATTCGTTTTGAAGAAGGTGGCGGATATCGATCCGAGGTCGACAGTTGAATCTCCGTTTATTAATATAAGTTCAGTTTCCCTCAGCAGTCCATGTTCTTTTAATCTTAACTGGATCAGTCCGAGTGTCAGCCGTGTCGCATAGACAGGGACATTCAGTTGCTTCAGGAAATACGGAATACCTCCGATATGATCCTCATGCCCATGAGTGACAATGAGTGCCCGGACATTTTCCCGGTGTTCCTTCAAGTAGGAGATATCCTGGATGATCAGATCGACGCCCAATAAATTCTCATCCGGAAATTTCGAACCGCAATCGATGACGACGATATCGTTCGCGTATTGAATGACATACATATTTTTACCGATTTCATTGATGCCGCCTAAAGCAAAAACAGCTAATTTTGTGTCCACATCGATGTCCTCCCACATTGGTAATGAAAAAGGGCTGTCTCGTCGTTACGACAGAGACAGCCTTTACTCCGAAAGTAGGATTCGAACCTACGGCCTATCGGTTAACAGCCGATTGCTCCACCGCTGAGCTATTTCGGAAGGATATTAGTAATCCTATAATGTGCAGAATGCGGTGGATTATTCATCTTTATTTTAAAAAATTGAGCGGCAATGAATTAGCATGTAATTTTGGTGTACAAATTAAATGAAATATACTTCACATCCGCCCGGAGCGGAAGATGGAGTAGATCATGAAAAGAAACATGAGCGCGGCGATGATGGAACCGGCTTCAATGATCGGGAACTGCCATAGCACGTTTGTCTGGCCGGCGATGGCTGAGCCGATGATCAACCCGACCATGAGAATGCTGAAGGACAGCAGGATGATACTGAATGAAAGGCGGTTGCTGATCCGGTCAAGCCGATGCAGAAAGGCTTGAAGTTGCTGAATATTGATGTCGAGCTGAAGCTTCCCTTTTCGGATTGTCGTCGCAATTGCTTTCAAGTCCTTTGGCAGATTCGTTAGGATTTCGATGTTTTCAACAAAGTCTTTCCACGAATTTTCAAGCAGGTTCTTCGGATGATAGCGCTCTCGCATCAATTTCTCTCCAAAAGGCTCGACCGCTTCCATGATGCTGAGCTCAGGGTCCAACTTCGCAATGAGCCCTTCGAGTGTAAGGATAGCCTTACCTAATATCGAGATTTCAGATGGGATGATAATATGGTGTCGGTAGGCGACTTGAAACAGTTCGATGAAGATTGCCCCAAGGCTCACATCATTTAATGATACATCGTAATACTTCGTTTGAAGATCATCCACGTCCCTCGTAAATGCCCGCATGTCTGTGTCTTCCGATAGGATACCCATATCGGAAAAAACTTCGATCATCCCTTCTGTGTCTCCTTCGCGCAAATTGAGGATAAGCGAGGCAAAATGGTATTTCAGCTCCTTATCAAGCCTTCCGACCATCCCGAAGTCCAAATAAGAAACGACGTGTTCAGGGAGGATGTAAATATTACCTGGGTGCGGGTCACCGTGGAAAAACCCTTCATCCAAGATTTGATGGAACATCGAATCGACGATCCGTCGCGCAATCAACTTTCGGTCATACCCGCCTGCGTCCATCTTTTCCAAATCATTCGCTTTGACACCGTTGACCATTTCCATCGTCAGCACCTTGTCCGTCGAATAATCCCAATAGACTTTAGGTATATGGATACTCGGATTTTCCTCGAATTGTTTCGCGATACGCTCACTATTGCGCCCTTCCACCCGGTAATCCAGTTCATCTTGCAATGATCTGGAGAATTCGATGACCATCTCGCGGAGGTGATACGTTTCGGCCCAATCCGTATTGTCTTCTAAAAAGCGGGCCAAATCGCTTAAAATGGCAAGGTCGGTCTCCATTGTTGGTCTAATGTCAGGCCGCTGAACTTTGACAGCAACCTCTTCTCCACTTGGCAAGTGTGCGATATGCACTTGCCCGATCGAGGCGGTAGCTAACGGCTTCTCATCGAATGTCTTGAATAGATGTTCAAGAGGCTCTTCGAGTTCAAACTCTACTATTTCCCGAATTTGATCAAACGGAACAGCTGTAACATGGTCCTGAAGTTTCTCAAGCTCCGAAGCGATTTCAAGAGGAACAAGATCCCGCCGTGAACTCGCAATCTGTCCAAGTTTGATGAAAGTCGGTCCCAATTCCTGCAAGGCATGACGAAGCTTGACCCCGGCATCTTGCATATTCATTTCATTTCCGCCGTCGTCGTTTGACGAACTGCGATCGGTTAGCCCTAACCGGAACAGAAAGTGGCTGAACCCGTTGCGCAGAAAAACATTCGTAATCTCTTGAAATCGTTTTGTATGCCGTATTCGTATCTTCAACAAATTAATTCCTCCAAATCTATCGCAGCGGTTTACCTATCCATATACCCTTTTACGATTAATGTTAGCCATTGTATTACTTCTTTACGCGGCCGACAATTAAAGGCCAGCCCCTCTCAAACGTTGTGATTCCAAAGAAAGCTAGACTCATTTCGTGTTACACTTAACAAAAATCAATAGAGGGTCATTCCATTGGATATTCTTTTTTTCATCACAATCATATTAGTAGCATCCATCCTCCAGACTGGGACCGGGTTTGGCTTCTCAATCGTTGCGACACCGTTTCTTCTGCTATTATTCGATGCACGGGATGCCATCCAAATCAATCTTCTTTTGTCGTTAGTCATTTCATTGGCGATGTATCGGAAAGTGAGGACTGATATTGATAGGGGAGTGATGAAGCGGTTCATCATGGGCAGTTTCATTGGGTTGCCGCTTGGGATTATCGTATTCCTGCTCGTCGATATTCCAAAGTTAAAGCTGGGCATCGGTATCATCATCCTTCTGTTGACAGCCCTTTTGCTTCTGAAGTTGAGGATGAAGCAATCACCGAACAGGGATGTTGCCATCGGTGGACTTTCCGGTGCGTTGACGACAAGTATCGGAATGCCGGGGCCGCCATTGCTGCTTTATTTTTCAGGTGCGGACACGGCAAAAGAAACATTGCGCGGCACGACGCTCGTCTATTATTTATTCATCTATTCCATCAGCTTGCT
The DNA here is from genome assembly GCF_946901335.1 of Saccharococcus sp. Marseille-Q5394. Lineage (NCBI taxonomy): Bacteria > Bacillati > Bacillota > Bacilli > Caryophanales > Anoxybacillaceae > Saccharococcus > Saccharococcus sp. Marseille-Q5394. The sequence continues at coordinate 191,324 of NZ_CAMPPQ010000002.1, forward strand.
CATCCAGATCGTATTTGCAGGGACTAGTGTTACAGTATGGAAATCGAGCGTTCTTGCATTGCCAATTGTTTGGCTTGGCCTTTATGCGGGGCAGTATTTATTCCTGAAGGTCAATCAAGCAGGTTTCCGCATTTTCATGTATATCATTTTACTATTTACGGGGATTTATTTGCTGTTAAGCAACTAAAAAAGGGCTGGCACACGCCACCCCTTTCGCTTATTAATAAACCTTGTCCCCATTAAAAATGGAGTTTTTCACGATTACATAATCAACTGTACGGATAGCATCCAACTTTGTTCCGCCTGCATAGGAGATGGACGATTGGAGATCCTGCTGCATTTCAGTAAGCGTGTCTTGCAGTTTCCCTTTGTAGGCCACATGCATTTTTTTGCCTTCGACGTTTTTCTTCTCGCCTTTTTGGTATTCAGAAGCAGATCCGAAATACTCTTTGTATAGCTTGCCGTCCATTTCGATTGTTTCGCCTGGGGACTCTTCGTGACCGGCGAAAAGGGATCCGATCATGACCATGGACGCGCCGAATCGAACCGATTTTGCGATGTCTCCATGTGTACGGATGCCGCCGTCAGCGATGATCGGCTTCGAAGCGGCTTTTGCGCACCAGCGAAGCGCTGCCAGCTGCCATCCGCCAGTTCCGAAACCGGTTTTAATCTTCGTGATGCAAACTTTACCCGGTCCGATGCCTACTTTCGTTGCATCTGCGCCAGCATTCTCGAGTTCGCGGACCGCTTCCGGCGTACCGACATTGCCAGCGATGACAAACGTTTCCGGAAGATGTTTTTTTATATGCTGGATCATGCGGATTACGGCGTTTGAATGACCGTGCGCAATGTCGATTGTAATATAGTCCGGAATAAGCTGGTCAGCTGCCAATTGCTCGACAAAGCCGTACTCCTCCTCTTTCACACCGACACTGATTGAAGAAATCAAACCACGGGTATGCATATCTATAATGAATTCAGCACGCTTTTCTGGGTTGAACCGGTGCATGATATAGAAATAACCGCCTTCCGCCAATTGGATGGCGACCTGTTCATCAATGATCGTCTGCATATTTGCAGGGACGACCGGCAATGCAAATTTGTGTTTACCTAACATGACGGAAGTGTCACATTCTGAGCGACTATTTACTATACACTTAGCGGGAATCAATTGAATATCTTCATAATCGAATACTGTATCCATATACTACACTCCTAAAGGCGAATGATATTTTTTATTTCGATGTAAACGTTCGTGCTTTTGTAATTTACATTATTTTTCCCCATTCGTCAATTACTATTCATACTTTACGAAAGTAATATTCCAAAATAAGGGTGTTCAATGGATTTATAGATGATATGATGGGTGGAAGTTTGAAAATTCACAGAGGTGATGGATCACTATGAGGCTATCTTTAAAATATTTAATAGGGTTGGTTGCGTTCCTATCGATAGTGCTGACTTTGGCGGCCAGCATCATTTCGGGTTATCGGGTGGAACAGCAATCGTTAATTGAGAATACATTGGAAACGAACCGTGCGTATGCGGTGAAAATGGCACAGTCGACGGAGTCGTATTTGTCGATGACACTGCAATCAATGGAAGCGAGCGCAAATCAGATTGCGCCGTTAATGGGACAAGAAAATGTTGAAGAAATTTTACTATCCGAAGTGAATCGAATGAAGAAACAGACGGATACATTCAACTCAGTTGCTATAGCTGCTAAAGATGGTGAAATTCTGGCCGTCTCCCCGGAGACTTTGGCTTTAAAGGGGAAAATGCTGAACTCGGAAGGCGGTCGCGAAGCGCTGAAAAAGCGCGAAGCTTTCATTTCACAACCTTATATCGGATTAACAGGGCGCTTGATCATTTTCCTATCCTATCCGATTTTCGACAATGAAGGTGATTATCTCGGCCTTGTCGGGGGAACAGTTTATTTAAAAGAGGAAAACATCCTTCAACAAGTATTGGGTGAACATTTTTACGAGGACGGCTCCTACGTGTATGTCGTGGATAAAAGCGGTCGCATTATATATCACCAAAATCCTTGGCGGGTAAACGATATTGTGTTGGAAAATGCCGTTGTCCAGCAATTGATAACAGGTAAGAGCGGTGCGATGGAAGTTGTGAATACGGAGGGAGTCGAAATGTTGGCGGGCTATGCGACGATTCCAATAGCCGATTGGGGCATCGTGACCCAAAGGCCGAAGGAAGTCGCTTTGGCCTCCTCCGTCACGATGATAAAAGAAATGATCTTGAAGACGGCTCCAATCCTACTTTTCTCCTTCCTGGTCATTTTACTTTTGTCTTATAAAATTGCTCAGCCTTTGACAAGGCTTGCTACATACGCCGAATCCAGCACGGAAAACAATCAAGGTGAAAAAATAAATGATGTGCATGCTTGGTATTACGAAGCGATTCAATTGAAAAAGGCATTGAACTACAGCTTGAATTTCTTTATTCACCAATCGACGGTCGATCCGTTGACGAAGCTGATGAACCGGCGAGTCATGGACGCCCATTTGGAACAATGGACAGAGCAGGACCGCCCTTTTGCATTGCTTATTTTTGATATTGATAAATTTAAACGCGTCAATGATACGTATGGACATGCTATGGGTGATGAAGTACTGAAATACTTGGCAGCATCAATGCTTGAAGTCGCCAGTAAAGATGATGTATGCTGCCGTTTCGGCGGGGAGGAGTTTGTCATGCTGTTGCCTGAGACGGATCGGCAGACGGCATTCCAAGTAGCGGAACGCTTGCGCAAGAAATTAGAAAGCACAAGTAGTCCATGCGGGGAAGTAGTGACGATATCGATCGGGATTGCGATGCATCCAGAAGATCGCCAGGACTCAGGCGAACTGTTGGAGTTGGCAGACCAAAGTCTATATGAAGCGAAACGGACAGGTCGTAACCGGACGATTGATTATGCTACACTGAGAATATGAAAGCCCAAGGAGGACATAATCATGCAATATTCGAAATCGAAAATGGAACTGCTTGTGAAAAACAATTCGGAATTGACGCAGCGGTTGAAGCAGATCATGAAGGAACATGAGCTGGAAAAGAGTTTTGCATTGAAGGCACTGTATCACTCCGAAGTGAAGGAAAGCGGCAGGTTCATGAAAGATTACCAGGAACTTTGAAGCGACGATAAATAGGCAGGGACACATCTCGACGTGTCCCTGCTTTTTTCTATTCATGACTATAAAAGCTATTTCATTGATTAATAGGAACGTTTGTTTTATATTGTTGGAAGGAGGTGGAAGGTTTTTTGTTGAAAAGGAAGTAAAAGGGAAATATAATATAATTTAATTGAAAGGAGGGAGTCATATGCAAAATCGGGTAGAGGAATTGGAGGAAGCGCGCTTGAAAGGGTTAAATCAAGGCATCTGGCAAGAGAAGGTTTCCACAGTGCTGACAATGCATGGCTTGGCTTTCTCCACAGAAAAAATCGCCTTGGTGACGAGGCTCACTACAACAGAGACCAAAGCCATTATTTCGGAAAATTGGCGTTAGTATAGGAAGAAACATGACTTGTGAGTATCTTTATCGAGAACCACAGGAAGAGCCACTGAAGACGAAATGTTTTCAGTGGCTGATTGTCTATCTGTTTTGATATAAATGAATCAGGTTTTGATTTTGCCCTCTTGCGAATACGTCCGTCCGGTTCGGTCCCCATGATACAGCTGAAGGCCTCGAGGTGAGCGATCCGCCGAGATTTTGCCAGTCGGACCAACGTGTGCCGTTCCACTCCAACAGGTACAAGCCGTTATCCGTCCCCCTTACAAATACTTGCAGGCGGTTCGGTTGCTTGGAGGAGACGGTTGGTCCGCCGACTAGGATTCCGCCAAGGCTTTCCCAGTTGCTCCAAGAAGATCCGTTCCACCATTTATGGATCAAGTCTTGGTTTTGTCCCCGAGCGAATACGTCAATCCGGTTCGGTCCCCATGATACGGCAGCCGGTTCCGAAGTCAAATTGCCGCCGAGATTCTCCCATTCTTCCCAACGAGATCCGTTCCACGTCTTTTTGTATAGTGCATTGTCACTTCCTCTTACGAAGACATCCAATTGATTGGGCCGGCGAGATGATGCAGCCGGGTCGCTCGTAAGCACACCGCCAAGACTTTCCCAATCATTCCATTGCCGTCCGTCCCACCATTTATGATAAAGGGAATTGTCTGTTCCTCTTACGAACACATCAATACGGTTCGGTCCCCAAGACACAGCTGCAGGAGCTGAAGTTAACACACCGCCAAGGCTTTCCCAATCATTCCATTGCCGTCCATCCCACCATTTATGGTAAAGGGCTTGGTCCGTTCCGCGGACAAACACATCCAATCGATTCGGCTGCCAAGAAGATACTCCCGGAGCGGATGTCAAGACACCACCCAAGTCCTCCCAACCGATCCAACCTTGGCCGGGCCCGGGTCCAGGTCCTGGTTGGCCTCCGCGGATTTCATCCAGAGTCAGTTGAATCACCCGCAACAAGATACGGTCAATAACGTTTTGAGGGATATTGAATTGGCGGAAGAATAGATTCATCCAAGGGTATTGCTGCTGAAACTGCCGATAGATTTGTTCAGCGGTTTGGTTCGCAGTTGACGCATTGATTGTGGCTCCGATGACGAGCGTGAATACATAATTGGTGATGACCTGATTCATGCCGTACCGGTCGAGTTCCCGGTACAGGTCATAATTTTCCCTTCTGATTTTCTGCAAAATCTGCTGAACGCTTGCTTGACGCTCTCTTTCATCAGGGCCGAGTTGTGCAAACTGGTTCATAGGCATCATTGAAGGCGCCATATAGCCATAATAAAACAATCAAACACCTCCTCTGAGTGATAAGATAGTATATGCAAAGCGCCTGTGCAGGTGATTAATCCCCGAAAGGAGACAAGCTGATTTGAGCACCCATATAACACAAAATAGGATCATGGAGCTGTGCGGCTCCGTCTCATTCAAACGGGGCGAGATGTTTAACCGTGCAGGGAAAGTGACGTTTACACAATATAGCAACACATATTGCGAAGCGATTGTGGCAGGGAAGGAAAACTTCCACGTCACCATCGATCTATCGGGTGAAAAACTTCAATCGGAGTGCAGCTGTCCGGTTCTGCCTTACTATAAATTCAAATGCCAGCACGTAGCGGCTGTTTTGATAGCCATGATGGAACGCAAGCGTGAGATAGCGCCGGATTTGGCGGAAGGAATGCTTTCCCTTTTCAATGACAAACCAAGAGCTAGCGGACATCAGCTTCATTTCGAAAATAGGGAAGTGGTGGAGCTCGCTTTTACGTTTAAGCCCGTTGTTGCGGGGAAACAGCAAATGCTTGGCATGGAGTTGGCTGTTGCAGGAATTCATGTGGAGGACATCCGGCAGTTTTTGGAGGATGTGAATGAAAGACGGCCAAGCACACTGAAACGTACATTCACTTTTGATTCCCAACTGCATTGCTTCAACAGGGAAGCTGATGCTGTTCTCCAGCAACTTATCGGTATTCATAATGAAGATAGGGTTTTCCGGCACGGTTCAGTGAGCCCCGCTACATTGCTAATCCCGCCATCCTCGTGGGAAAGGTTACTGAAGGTTATAACTCAAGCAAGCGACGTACAACTGGAAATTGGCGGCAGAATAACGAGCTTTCACATAGTGGAAGCGACATTGCCCGTCCATTTTCATTTCGAAAAAAAGCAGGAAACCGGGCATGTTCTCACAATTGATGGGTTGAACCATGTGCACGTATTGGAGGCTTACAAGCTTGTCCTTTGCGATGGGCAATTATTCCAGCTGAGCAATGAGGATTGCAAGCGGCTCGCCGATCTGCAAAAAATGATCGAGACGTCAGGCACACGCCAGCTGCCCATCTCCAATGAGCAAATCGGATTCTTCATCGAAAAGGTAGTACCTGGACTGAGGAGAATCGGCGAAGTCCAACTCGATGAAACGGTAATGGACCAGCTCGTAAAATCTCCTTTGAAGGCAAAGCTGTACATCGATCGGGTAAACAACCGATTGCTTGCAAGCCTCGAATTCCAATATGACCAGATCGTCCTGAATCCTGTTACGGAGAAGGATTTGCCGGCGGGATCCGTATTGGTCCGCGACCTTGATAAGGAAGAGGCCATCCTCCGTTTAATGGAAGACAGCTCATTCGCTACAACGGATGAAGGGTATTTATTGCACAATGAGGAATTGGAATATGAATTTCTTCATCACATCCTCCCGAAACTTCAGAAGTTCGTCCAAGTGTATGCGACGACAGCAATCAGGAACCGGGTTTTCAGGGGGAATGCCAAACCGCGCATCCGGGTGAAAGCGCACGAGGACCGGACGAATTGGCTAGAATTCAAATTTGAGATGGACGGCATACCCGATAAGCAAATACGTGAAATCCTTGAAGCGCTGGAGGAAAAACAGAAGTATTACCGTTTGCGGAATGGCTCCCTTCTTTCATTAGAAACGAAGGAGTTTGAAGAAATCCAACGGTTTTTGAATGAAATTCCGGAAGACATCGAGACCCTCGAAAAGGGATTGAACGTTCCGATGGTGCGTGGCATCCGATTTTTGGATTCAGTCGGTAATGATGAGATGTTTTCCGTTGAGGAATCTGCTCGCCAGTTTTTTGAACGTCTACTGAATCCCGGCGATTACGCGGAAGTGCCACCGTCGTTGGAAACGGTATTGCGCGATTATCAAAAAACAGGTTTTCAATGGATGAAAACGATTGCTGAATTCGGCGTCGGGGGCATACTTGCAGACGATATGGGGCTCGGTAAGACGTTGCAGAGCATTGCATTCATCCTGTCTATGCTTCCTGACATCCGCGAGAAGAAACGGCAAGTCTTAATCGTCTGCCCCTCTTCATTAACCTATAACTGGTTGAGCGAATTCCGGAAATTTGCGCCTGAAATAAATGCCATCGTCATAGACGGGTCAAGAAAGGAGAGGGCAGAGCGGCAAAGTGATGTGGAGGACAAGGATGTGTTGATCACGTCTTATCCTTTGATTCGCCGGGATATTCAGTGGTATGAGAAACAAGACTTCCTGACGATCTTTTTCGACGAGGCGCAAGCATTCAAAAACCCGTTTACGCAAACGGCACGGGCTGTGAAAAGATTGCATGCAGACACCTGTTTCGCGCTGACCGGAACGCCTATCGAAAATTCGGAGGAGGAACTTTGGTCCATCTATCACGTCGTATTCCCTGAACTGTTCATGGGATTGCAGGAATATAGTGAACTTACGCCGAAAGCGATATCCCGCCGAGTACGACCATTTTTGCTGAGACGGATGAAGGAAGATGTCCTCGGAGAGCTGCCGGCAAAAGTCGAATCGATGGAATCCGCGGAGTTGCTTCCCGAACAGAAGAAGCTGTATGCCGCCTATTTGGCAAAGCTGCGCCACGACACGTTAAAGCATTTGGATAAGGACACGATCCGAAGGAATAAAATCAAAATTCTCGCCGGTTTGACGAGGTTGCGGCAAATCTGTTGCCATCCGGCGTTGTTTGTTGACGGCTACCAGGGCAGTTCCGCGAAGTTCGAGCAGTTGAAGCAGCTGATTCAGGAATCGAAGCAGGCTGGGAGAAGAGTGCTGATCTTTTCACAATTTACGAAGATGCTTGGCATTATCGGCAAGGAACTTGCAATGAAAGGTACTCCGTTTTTCTATTTGGATGGCCAAACACCTTCCGAGGAACGACTGGAATTATGCAATCGATTCAATGCAGGAGAGCGCGATGTTTTTCTCATTTCATTGAAAGCGGGCGGGGCGGGCTTGAATTTAACGGGGGCCGACACCGTCATCTTGTACGATCTTTGGTGGAATCCCGCGGTGGAAGAGCAAGCCGCGGACCGTGCCCACCGCATGGGTCAACAGCAAACCGTCCATGTCATCAAGCTCGTCGCGCGTGGCACGATTGAGGATAAAATGAATGAGTTGCAGGAGAAGAAGAGGAATCTGATCGAGGAGATCATTGATTCTAAGGATGCTGCTAATACTACATTGACTGAGGACGACATCCGGGAGTTGCTGGAAATATAGAAGTATAGTTGCTGCAAGGGCAGTGGATACTACTGGAAAAGGAGCGGATCAATTGAGAGCAATCAAGATTTTACTAAGCATCGCCGTCATACTTGTTGTTATCGGCTTCGGTGTCTACCATTTCGGAACAAAATTCATCGCCGACGAAGTGATGGGCCAAGTGGCGGCAGAACTGGAATCGAGCGGTCAGATGGAGGCCATTAGACAGGAAGTTCAAAGAGACCCGGAACTCCGTGCGTTCATCGAAGAAGGGAAGAATGTAGACGCGTCGAAACTTCCTTTCCAAACAAAAGAGGAAGCGACGAGGGTCCTGTTGAAGAAATTCGATCTAGGTGAAATCAACGACATACAAATTCAAGCACGGCAAGGCATGACTGCATCGGAGCAACAGGCACTGCTCAATAAAATCGAAAGTCGGTTGACGGATGAAGAGATGCTAGCGTTGAAAGCGTTGGCTTATAAAGAGTTATTCAAGTGAGAAACCGCTTCAGTCGATTGACTGAGGCGGTTTTTCGCGTCATCGGGGAGTTATCGATTATTTCCCGGCGGATATCAATCATTTCCTATGAGTTATCGATCAATTCAACGGAGTTATCGTTTATTTCCCGAAACTTATCGATCATTTCCCAAGAGTTATTGTCACTTTGGGACTTTTGGATTATTTGAATCATGAAGCTCTCTAATCACTTTAAGGTCCGCCACATAATATCTTCCCCTTTTCTCCCCTTCAAAAGGTATTCCAAGCTGCCCTAAAATCCGTTTAGCTTTCTGGACGTTATCTAGATGTAAAAAGCGCCTACATTCTTTATTTGAAATACGTAAATCCACTAACATAAAGTAATCCAACATCGCTTGAACATGGGCATGCGGGTCTATATTGCCGCGGTTAGGACAGCCCCATCCGTTGTAAATTGATTCCATGCCAAACCGGCCGCATTCAACACAGCGGACTCCCGATATAACTTCGGTTGGCTGGATTCCAAATCGGTCTGATAATGGAAACGGATCAAATTCACGGTGGGCATCAGTTATCTTATTTGCAATGTCTGCAAGTCCGGGTAAATCAATTGAAGGGTGAAATGAATTGAGTCTGCGGAGAAAAACAGGGATCTCAAGAGGAAAAAGGAGAGTCAGATCTTTACGAAGGTTTTCGAATTGCTGATGCGGTCTGGGGAAAACCGCTGCCTGATAAATGGGGATAGGCATGTGGTGCGCGTGAAACCAATCTTCTAACAGCATCTTATTCCGCTCCAGCTGGACAGATGGACATTCAAATGCATCAATTTGTCCGTTTTCAAGGGTGCGCGTCAGTTGATTGTACTCTTCTGGAAAACTGATTCGGCCGGCAATATTTTTCACTTCCAAAATGACGGCACCTTGTTGACAAAGAAAAAGTGTATCGATTTGGAATTTGCCTGTGGATTGCAAGTTCACGTCATGGAAAATGTAATGCTTAAAAGGGAACTGATATTGCTGAAAGACATTTGCTAGTATTCTTTCACCATTTTCGCCTGCCCGAGTCTTCCTCAGCTCGTTCTCGATGTCCGCGTAGCGCGGGTGATGCTCCGGCAGCCTACGTAGCAAGGCCTCAAGCCCGATTGCCTTTAAAGAGATTTCTTTTTCCTTCATGATCAATGAAATACCGCCTCCATTATTGTCTTGTAACATCTATTCTACCATAAGAGTCTGAAAACTCGCTATAGTTAGTGCTGCTGAAAAGTTATCAATCATTTCCTTTAGGTTATCGATCAATTTCACCGAGTTATCGTTCATTTCCTGGCAGTTATCGGTCAGTTGTAAGAAGTTATCGGTCACTTCTCAAAAGTTATCGTCGTTTTGGGACTTTAATCTCCCCGAAAATCACATAATTCCAGTGCCTTTCAAAGATGATAGTCAGGCGTAATTTGTAAGTGAATCATTTGGCATTCCAGTAATATGGTATCCCAAGGTGCAAAACGGTTTTTATTGAATGAAATAAAATACGGCAGCGCACAAGGCGTTGCCGTTTCGTTGTTAATCACCGTATTCTAACTGTTCCTCTATCTTCCCATCATCTCCATGAACATAAACCATCGTACCGGCTTCTTCCGCCATTCGTTTGGCTTCATCGACGGCGTCATTCCGGTTGCCCGCCGTATAGGCAGGTTCATCATTGCCTTCCTTTTTCACAGCCCAGCCTTCGTCATCAAGGGGAACGACGTGGAATCTCGCATCGTCTGTTCCAGCGCGATCTTCGAAATACTCGTCTTGGTCACGTTTTGCCATACAATAACCTCCTCAATCTAGTACCCTTCCATTACCCGGTTGGGTGGAATCCAAAACAGCTCTAATTCATAGAATGGTATGACTTCTCTGGTTAATTAATGATAAACTTAAGCAAGTGGGGGTGTATATATGGAGTCACCAAATAAGGTGTTATCTTTACGGAATGTCACGATGACGTACGGAAATCATCGTGTGTTGAATGGCGTGAATTTAGAGGTTGAACGGGGGCAGATTATCGGCTATATCGGTCCGAACGGTGCGGGGAAAAGCACGACGGTGAAAATCATGCTCGGCTTAATTCAAAATTATACGGGCCAGGTAGTAATCTTTGGCGAGGATATCGCTTCGGGAGACCCATCTTACAAAAGAAGAATCGGGTATGTGCCGGAGCAAGCGGAGCTGTACGATAACTTGACGGCGATGGAGTACTTGGCGTTCACGGGGGAATTGTACGGACTTGACCGTGCATTTGCGGAAGAGAAAGCGCAGAAGCTTATGGAGGAATTTGAACTTGGCGACGTGATGCACACACGGCTTTCTTCCTTCTCCAAAGGGATGCGGCAAAAGGTGCTCATCATTTCGAGCTTGCTGCATAATCCTGATCTATTATTCTTCGACGAACCGTTAAGCGGCTTGGATGCGAACAGCATGATGGTCATTCGTGAAATGTTGGCGCAATTGGCGGCGCAGGGAAAAACAATCTTTTATTCCTCGCATATTATGGATGTCGTAGAGAAAATCAGCAACCGGATTGTGCTGCTCGTCAAAGGGACCGTTGTTGCGGATGGAAGTTTTGAAGAATTGCAGGAACTGAGTGAAGAAGGATCGCTTTCCGGCATATTCAATCAGCTGACAGGATTCACAGATCATGCGAGTCGGGCAGAGCGATTCATCACGATCGTTGAGGATGGAATTGCCGATGCATGAATTTCGTACACTTGCGATCCTCTCTAAATGTAAACGGCTATTTGTAAAAGCAGGCATCGACTACGACGCAATGGAAACCATTTTGCGCATGAAATTGACGATGGATGGCAGACGAACGCCAACTATTTTCAATGGGCAGAAGAAAAAGGAAGGCAATCAGTTCCTGAAGTCCTTGTGGATCTATGGATTGTATGGGCTTATGGTGATTCCGTTTCTCCTATTTGGAGACGGTCATTATATCTTTCAAATGAGCATCGTTTTCGGTATCATCATGTTCATTTTGACGACGACGATGGTTTCCGATTTTTCTTCGGTACTGTTGGATGTAAGGGATAAGACGATTTTGCAGACAAAACCGGTTAGTAGTAGGACGCTTGGCACCGCGAAAACCATCCACATATTAATCTATATGTTTTTCATAGCCGGGGCCTTCATTGCGATCCCGCTCGTCGTAGGACTGTTTTCCAAAGGAATCGTATTCACATTGGTTTTTCTTGTCGCACTACTGCTTACGATGCTTTTTATTGTAGTAATTACGTCACTCGTGTACTTTGCGGTCCTGCGGTTCTTTGACGGCGAAAAACTGAAGGATATCATCAACTACGTGCAAATCCTGCTGTCCGTCGGCGTCATCGTCGGTTATCAGATTGTCATCCGCGCCTTCGATTTTGTTGATATAGATTTGACGTACACATTCAGCTGGTGGCATGTGTTTCTTCCGCCGATTTGGTTCGGCGCTTCGTTTGAGCTATTGTTGAATCAAGACTTTTCAAAAGTGCTGATCCTGTTGTCAGCACTGGCCCTGCTCGTCCCGATCATCTCCATCTACGTCTACGTGAGGCTCATGCCTTCGTTCGAACGCAATATGGATAAGTTGATGAGCGAATCGAAAAACAAGAGGAAGAAATCGGGTTGGTGGGTGGACAGTTGGGCAAAGCTTTGCTGTGGGAATAGGGAAGAGAAGACGTTCTTCCGTTTTGGAGCTTTGATGATGCAACAGGAACGGGATTTCAAGCTAAAAGTCTATCCTTCACTTGGATTTTCAATGGTTTTTCCGTTCATTTTCATCTTTACAGAACTGCAAATGAGGACACTGGCGGAAATCTCCACTGGAAAGTTGTTTTTGCTCATCTATTTCGGCAGTATGATGATCCCGAGCATCATCCATACGATGCAGTTTTCCGTGAATCATAAAGGGAGTTGGCTTTTCAAGGCAGCGCCGATCCAGCAGCCCGCTGCAGCATATAGTGGGACGCTTAAGGCATTTTTAGTGAAGTTATATATGCCGGTTTTCGTATTACTGTCGATTGCATTCATCGCGATCTTTTCGTGGCGCATTGTGCCCGATCTCTTCGCTGTGTTATTGGGGGTAATTCTCCAAACGTTGCTCACATACAAATGGCTGAATTCAGGCGACTTTCCATTTACCCAATCCTTCGAGTTTGCACAATCGGAAGGGTCGGCGAAAATGATTTTGATTACTTTCTCGACAGGGATTTTTGTCATAGGTCACCTAATTGCGATGGCGATAACGGGTGGAATTTATGTATATATCGCATTGCTGCTAATTGGAGTATTTCTCGGTTGGCGGAAGGTGTTTCCGATGAAGGGGGACGTGCCGGTACGGGTGTGAATTGAGGGGTGGCTTGCTAGCATTTATGCGTCTTTCGCTCGAATTATGCGCGTTTGTGGGCGGTTATGAGCTTTTGCGGAGGTTTATGCATGTTTGCTGGCGTTTATGAGTGTTTGGAAGTATTTATGCGTGTCTGCTGAAGTTTATGGACTTTTGGAGGAAGTAATGCGTGTGTATATAAGAATATCGGGTGGGGATCAGTGCGACTTGCATGATTTCCACCCGTTTTTTAAATAACTTGTAATTCGATTATGAATAAACCAAGTCCATTCGCCTGCGAAACGGTATCAACAATTTTTTGGATGTCTCTTTTAATTGTTTCATCTTCCAGATCTATATTTCCGAAATAAAGCATGATGTATTGTTTATCTTTCGAGTATATTTGAAAACTCATTAAACCATTTGGAGAGTAGCCATTCCTTTTTAATTCTTCTTCAAGTTTAATAGTGAAATTCGTTTCTTGGATCCTTTTGATAATCTCTTGGGCTTCTGCATTTCGAGCGGAGGATGCTGTATGGATAGTATTGACGACGTTTATTTGAAAATCATCTTTTGCATGATGGTTTTTTTCAATTATGTCTGTCACTATTTTCTCCACTTTTGAATTGATGGATGGGTCATAATCTACTGGCAGGTTTATGATTAACTCGACTTTTTCAGATGCCATTTTGTATTCCAAACTGAAGGTAGTATAATTTTTAACCTCCAATTCCTGCATAATATAACCCATCAAGTCATTATAGCTTAACCGTACTGAAAAACGCGTGTTCTCTTTTGGTTCCTTATGATAGCTTGAAATTTGCAAATGAAACCGCTCAGGTTCGTAATTGTTTTCTTCTAGTACCCCATTGACGATCTTTGTTAATTCCTTTTTCGTGGACCGTTTAATTTTTTCGTATGGCAACTTGATAAGAATTTTTATGTTCTCACCTGGAAGAATGGCGTAATCCAAAACAAAGCCTATGTCAGCTTTGCGTAACTCTTGCTTAATTTCATAAATTAATTCCTCATATTGTTGGATATAGACAGTTAAATCAGTGGATATTTCCGAGGTTGTATCTACTTCTTTGGCAGACTTACTATTGATAATAACAACAGCAGAAAAAGAAAAGATTAAAAAAAAACATAACAATGGTAATTTAAATTTCACGTACTTTTATCCCGCCTTTCATATAAAATGGCTATGGTAAAGGGTATGTCCGGTGTTTTGATAAGATACATTTTACTTCCAGCAGTTCTTCAGCACTCTGGTTTATTTCTTCTTTGCCAACCTCTTTCGCAAGAAAAACATTCTATAAACGATATAGATAAAAAGCGGTTCCGTTGATTTAAGCGGAAACGGCTTAGCGCTCACACGCAAAAAGCGTCAGCCGAGAGCAGAAACCAACAGTAAATTCTTCTTTATAGATTAAAAAGGGTTGTCACAGAAAGTCGGTTTTTACTGACTTTCTGGACAGCCCTTTGCATTTATTAGAATAGTAAATCGTACGCTTCTTCAAAGAACTTATCAAATTTACGTTGACCATCTGTAATACCAATATCAGCGTAATCAGTATGGCCTCCAACAATATCGATAATCGCCATACTGATTTTTCCTGCCAATGTTGTACCCAGAATAAGACGAACGATTTTGTTATCAATCATTGTATCCAACGCTTCTGGCGCCGCATGTAACCAGATTTCCCAAGCCATAGCCTTAGCTGAGACAGGGAAGTGTTGTCGAAACGCCGTTGCATAAATGCTACGCGCTCTAATCGCTAAGTCATAACATTCTTTTAGTGAGCCCTTACACTTACCAAGAGTATTACCATGTTTGAAAGAAATTGCGATTGCTCGATCATATTTAATATTGATGCGAGCACCAGTAATGTTGCCAGATGTTACATTATCGTAAATAAAGTAACCGTTAGCCTCGTAATCGAAATCATTTGTATCCTCTGGAAATAGCGCCATATGAATCTCTCCCTTGAATTTTTTAGAAAGCGTTTCTTAATTAAATTCACTTAAGTTTTTGCTTTCTTATCATTAAAAGGGATTTTTAAAGCTCGTTTAACAACCTTTTGAAAAATATTTTAGTAATTATATAAGTAACTAGATTTATAAAAAGTAATATAATAAACTGTATAACAGAAATAAAAATAATAAGCAGTACATCCGCATGTAATACGATTTCGCCCGGCGGTAGCTCTTGTGGTCGCTCTAAGACTAGTAAAGTAATAAAAAATACAATGATAGAACAAAAAAAGCCTAAATACGCAGAAAAAGAATATTGATAAAATCTTAATTTAAATCCCTTAAATTTTAGGGCCATAGTAATATTAATAAGCAAAATGATTAAAGGGAAAGTTATAAATTGAAAAAACGGCATATTTATCTTTTCGCTTAGTATCGATGAACAAATAAACTGAGCAAAACAAGCGACAGTAATATTTACAAAAACTAGTAATACTAAAGACTTTTTTTGTTTATCCACTGTATCTTCCTTTCCTATTTCCAGCTTTACTTGTTTGGTCAATCTAGAAAGTTTCTGTCTAACAGTATTATCCGATTCAGATTATCATATCCATTTGACGTTAAAATAATCTTCCGGTTCCCACCATTTTCCTCATTCCCTAATTCACTCAGTATTATGAATACCGCAAAAACCAAGCACAGACAATTGCGAAGGATTAATACATAGTTTTGCGCCGTGAATTGTAAGACTTAAAGTAGCCCGTCACATACTAGCCCGGCTTTCATGTCTACCGGAATATAGGCTCTCTCGTTGGTTTTGCAGCTTGGACAGTGCTTATGTTGGATTAAGTGCTTTATAACGATGGGCATCTATCCTAGCAGGACATCAACAGAACATTGACGCGACAAGAACAGATGTGAACTCGATACATCTGGTTGGTCCGCCATTTTTCAGGGGAGGTCTGTCATGGTTGTTTTGGCTCCCTTCCTGCCAACTAACTTCCGTATACTTTTCGGCTTGCGCAGTCCGTCACTTGAAGCGAGCATGCTTCTACTCCTACTTATACTTATCAATCCAGTTGGGTGCTCTAGTTATTTCATGCGGTTCTCCAGCCTTTCACTTTGGCCTTGAGAAGGGAGATCACAATGATGTCTCAGTTTCCAAAGCCCGTTCTGCTTCTAATAATTCAAAGATGGAGGGAAGGGCAGGGTGAGTATTCTCCTTGATTTTTTTGATTATCATTAAGGAAACTTCTTGTTCTAAATCATCCCTGTTCTGATAATGTGTTTGACTTAAAATGGATTTAATTTTTGGTTTGAGCATATCTAATACTTCCACTTGAAACGTTTGGTCATCTATTTTCTGCATCAGGATTCCCCCTTTTCAATTCGTACTGCTGCTCGATTTTCTTTAGTGTATTTCGTTTAGATTTATTTACAGCTTGCTTCGTCACCCCTATTTTTCTAGCTATATCTTCCTCACTCATACATTCAAGGAAGATAAGTGTGAGAATCTCTTTTTGTTTTTCACTTAAACTTGATACAATCTTGGCAATTGTCTCTTCTTCAATTAAGTCTTCTAAGACACTAGTTTTTGAAAAGTACTCATTCTCCATTTCTTCTTGAATGCCGAGAGGGTGTGGCAATAAATTTAAAATCGTTTCGCCATCATCGATGGGCTTGTCTAAATTTAATTGATTTCGAGTGGAATGTTGTCTTGTTTTCTTGTCAAATCTTTGCCCCTCGAAATTCAAAACTTTAGAAAAGTAATTCAGAAGTTGAATTTTTCTTGCATGCCTAAAGAAGTATTTTTCCAGTTCAACTTTATTTAAATCAGTAGGATTCTTTAAATAATTATCGTAAAGCTTCATCATTTTTTCGTCTTCAAAAAATCTGTTTAGCAGCGGATTTTTCAATTTAAGATAACCTCCTTATTTTTTATATAGGAACATCTGTTCTAATTATAACGAAAAAAAAATAGAATAGGCAATTCAAATCACTCTTTTGGAAATTGTTTTTCAATTGCGTTAGACAATTTATTGATGTTTTCTACTAAGGTATCTATTTTCTTTTCGAACCTATGGAGCAAATAAACAGTAATCACAATGGGAAACCCAAAATTGCTAATCAAATTTACTAACGCTTCATAATCACCCATCTATATTCCCCCTTATTCTTTAAAGGGAGACGAAAGAGATAATTATCAACCTATTATTTACAAATAAAAAATCTTATGTTGTGAAAAAATATGAGGAAGAAGAGCCAAAAATTCTTATGATAAGTACAACATTTTGTTGAATGGATCGGACATTTGTGTGTGTGATTTTCTGCGAAATATATAAAAAGGTGCTATAAAGTCAGTTTCCACTGACTTTATAGCACCAGGTATGTCGGGAGGCTTATTCATGAATTCGGGCCTTATTGTAAAATAGATTGAACACTACTTCGGATAGTACTCATTTGATTGATAATATTCACTCCTGGACAATTGCTTGCAACCAATGCTTGATGGTAAGTAATGTCGCTTGCTTTAAGATCATAGTAGTAACATAACCAAGCCAGTAAATTAACAAGCGCTGATCTTTGTGAAGTAGTATTTTGTCGTAATCTCCATGAACTACTACTGCAACGGATTGCGATTTGAATCCAGGCACATGAATCCCTGGAATTGTCATTGGCATTCCTTCTAGGAGTGTTCCGTTTTTACCTACGCCGAAGTGGTATCCAATATCGCACCGCCCTTGATTTTTATGTTGCGTTTGTAATTGCTTTTGGTGAGCGATTTCGGTACTCCCGTTAATATTTGCATCAGGATAAGCACAGTGGTGGACGACAAGCATTTTTTACATTTTGTTTAGGAAGTTGATCTTTACAGGTATTTGCAACTGCCCCCCATTAGCATAGCAGTGTTCTCATTTGTTCTCTCCTTACATACACACACACACATCATCATAAAAAAATAGTTCTTTTATGATGAATCCCTAATTAGTATACGTCCAGCTAAAGAATTGTCATGCAGATAAGATAAGAAATTAAAACAAAAAGAACCGAAAGATTTCTTACTGAAATCCTTCGGTTCTTTAATATTGTATTCTTCTTTCTAATGTCAGGCTTTATTCTCTTGATGTAATAGTTGCGACTGTACTACTCAAATAGAGAGCAATCTTGCCATCCCTTAATCATAATACTTTGTTCAACAATCAATTACGATTGTTAACCATTTAAAGTAAACTTGGACACTTAAGGGTTAAATACAGGCGTTTCTTTATGCAATAATAATCATTTAATATTGTGGTTGTTTTTTCTATCCTTCTTTCCCCTTTATGTATTGTAAGAAAAAAAGGAGGAGTGATTTTGATGGCAGTACAACCATGTCCAATATTTGGAACACATCAAATGAGACCGGGAGCAAAAGCAATTATATGGAATTCAGATGGATCAGTACATCTTACCAACAAGTACGGCTTAAGTTACCATGCTGTATGTGAATGTGGCGAGAAATTCATTTGCTCGGGACAGCCACAATATAATCCACCATGGCCAATTCTTTATTGGGTTGCAGGGAATTTACAACCCTATGGAGGTATGGGAGGAGCTCTTACGTATCGAGTGCCTGAATCCAGTCTTAGGCATACAAATGATGTTCGCATGGAGGGGTATCGTTTTCTGATCTGACAACAAACGGAGCCAATAGGGCTCCGTTTTAATTTCAAGTAAATTATTTATCAATATATTCAATATCCTCTGTAATCTCATAACTAGCAGGGGATTTACCAATGTCATCAGCAATAAAAATCCAACAATTTACCTCTTCTGTAAGAACGCCACTATAATCTTTAGTTATTTTTATTTGTTTTGTTGGTTTTCCAAATGCTTTTACATCTTTTACATTCTTGTCTTTCGGTTGGATAGCCATGATATAAGGTCCCTCATTCTCTGTAGGACTGATAAGTGTAGCCTCACCTGTTTCATAAGTGAAAACCCATTTTAATTCGTTGGAGTCATCCTTTAGTATTGTTATTTCAACTGGCTTACGGATATTTTTAGTTAAAACAAAAATATAGTCACCTTTTATCTCATAATGAAAAATATCTTCGGAATTAGAGTAACCTTTTTCCTCCATAATAGAGTTAATTCTATCTTCTAATGTTCCAGATTTATTTACATATTCTTCATCTGTTTGTTCTGTTTTTACAGTCTTCGATTCTGTGGACCTTTCTGTATCTTTATTAGAACAACCATAAAGAAGCATAGCTACAGTAAAAGTTAAAAACAACCTTTTCATCTTAAAACCCTCCTAATGTTTGGTTTGTTTTCTTATAGTAGCTATACGTATTTAATCCTCAATAAGATTCACTTTCTTATTGAATATTCATTTTAATTTAACTAGTGTTTACACCAGGAGCAATTTTATGTCTACCAAAATAAAAAAGAAACGGCTAGCAGCCTTAAACACTGATCAATATTGATAATAGTGATTAATTATTGTTTTTAGCAGGGGTGGATATAGCAGCTAAGTTATAAGAACATTTGTCGTATATCGAGGTCTATACTCATAAAAAAGGAAACAACAAAGGAATTAATATCCGGCCTTTTATTTGGCGAAAAGAAAACAGTTTTATGAAAGAACGAGGGCTATCCAAAAAGTCATTGAAAATCGACTTTCGGGACAGCCCCGTTTTTAATTTATCCCACCAAAACTTCACTATTCAACGCATGCATATTACCCTCTGTGTCTTTGAAGAACACCATCCACGTTTCCGTTTGCCCCATCTTTGCAACCAAATGCGGCTCATCGATGAAAACAATCCCTTTTGCCTTATATTCCTCAAAGGCTCGTTGAATATCTCCCACATGAAAATAAAGGACGGAGCTTGAATGGGCGAACTCTTCCTTTTCAGGAAGGCTGACGAGTAAGCGTACGCCGTCGCAATCGAAAAACGCCATTGTGTCAGTGTTGAATAATAGCTGCAAGCCTAATTGCTCCTTGTAAAATGCTGTTGCACGTTCAATGTTTTTTGCCGGTACCCCAATTTGTCCGATTTTCTTGATTTCCCCCATTTAAAAATCCCCCTTATGAATAAATTACCCTCATTATACCATTTTCTAAGTAGTCGAACACCTCTACCATAGAGAATTTGCTAAGCTAAATGCTTAACAGAAAGTGACTTAGCTCGATAGGTATTAAGTCTTGAAATGACGATAAGTGAGCGAATTTGATTGATAACTGTACGGAAGTGACCGATAACTCGCTGGATTTGACCGATAAACTTGTGAACTTGACCGATAACCTAGCGCCAACCCTCGAAAACAGCCATCTACATCCAAAGTCCGAGCTGAAATCCGGCTGGAGCACGTTATAAGAAGTGGAAAAACTTGTTAAGCTAATGAACAATGAGGCCGGAAAGGGGAATTGTTGTGAGGGTATTGGAGTTAATTGTGAAAAAGAAGGTGTTGGTTGGTTTATTGACCGTGTTGATCGTAGCTTTGGGGAGCTACGCGGTTTTAAAGCTGGATAAGGAAATTATGCCGTCGGTCGGGATGGATGGGGCGTCCGTCTATATCGACGCGGGGGATATTGCAGCGGTTGATGTAGAACGGTTCATAACCTCGCCGCTGGAACAGGAGCTTGCAGGAATCGAAGGTGTTGAGGAAGTACGGTCGACGACGACGGTCGGGAGCAGTTCCCTCGATATAACGATTGCCCGTGGGCAGAGCGATAAGGTCATGAAAAATGTCGACAAAGCGGTGAATGAAACAAAAGCGGAGCATTCTGAAATTCAAGAAGCCGTGGCCATGCAATACGGTGTCCAGCAAGGCTATGAGTTTTTCATGGATCTATCGGGCGATAATCTTCAAGCGATGACGGCATTCGCCAAGGAAGTACTTGAACCGAGGCTTGAAGGCTTAAAGGAGGTTCAAGACGTCCATCTATCCGGGGTATCTGAGCAGGAACTGTCCATTGCGTTCAATCGGGATGAAATGAAGAAGCATGGATTGGATATTTCGCAAGTTGCGGGGTTCATTGCGCAAGCGAACTCGGAAACGACACTTGGCGAACTGCAGGACGGGATCATCCGCTGGAATTCCCAGCTTGAGAATATTGACGGAGTGAAGCGGATTGAAATCCCAACAGCAGAAGGTTTTATTCAACTGAAGGAGATTGCAGATGTAACGCTAGCGACTCGTGAAAATTCATCATTCGTATGGAAAAACGGGACGAAGGAATTGGTGTTCATCCAAGTAGGGCGGGCCGCGAACATTACACAAATTGATATGGCGAAAGCAGTCCGTGCCGAGATTCAGAAGATACGTGATGAAGGGCTTGTGAAAGGCTTTACGTTGAATGAAATGGTGGCGCAGGCGGACATCATACAGGAATCAATTGATGGGGTCGTCGTCAATATTCTGATCGGCAGCATTGTGGCAATTGCGATTCTGCTTTTATTCCTAAGAAATGTCCGTGCGACACTTATCATCGCGGTTTCAATCCCGACATCGGTGCTGCTGACCTTCTTGACCGTTTATATGCTCGGATACAGCCTCAATATGCTGACGCTTATCGGTCTAGGGCTTGGAATCGGAATGATGGTGGACTCGTCGATTGTCATTTTGGAATCGATTTATCGGCAGCGGGAGCTCGGCCTCGCAAAGTTGGAGGCGGTTCTTGCGGGGACGAAGGAAGTGGCGGGTGCCGTTTTCGCGTCCATGCTGACGACGATTGTGGTATTTCTTCCAATCGGTTTTATCGGTGGGGGATTGGGCGAGTTCATGATCATCCTTGCGATTGTCGTGGCGATTACATTGATAAGCTCGGTGCTTGTCGCATTCACGCTTATCCCTGTACTATCGGAGAATTTCCTTCGCTACCGGGACATCCGTGATACCAGGAAAGAGAGCCGTTTCAGCAAAGGGTACAGTGCAATCGTTTCGTGGATTGTTGGGAAAAAACGTCGGTGTCTTCTAGTCATCGCAGTCTTTTTCGGACTTTTTGCCGGATCGCTTTTCCTTGTGAATAAAATTCCGATGACCGTCATGCCGGACGTCTTTAATCGATATAGCGAGATTGTCGTTGCACTTGAAACAGGGGTGGAGCCTGCTGAAAAAGAGCGGCTTGCACATCTGCTGAATGACAAGTTGGCGAGAATTAACGATGTCGAATCCAGCTATGTATTGGAAGGTAGTGTTAACGAACTGTTTGTCATCGTCAATATGACCAAAGGTGATGACATGGTTCTCGAACAGAAGGAAGTAAATGAACAGATAGTACGATTGCTGCGGGAGTTCCAAGAAGCAGAACCGATACGAACCGTGCAATTGGCAATGTCCGAAGTGAGCGGCGCGCCTGTCCAAGTGATGATCAAAGGGGAAGATTTTGGTCAGCTGCAGGCAATTGCGAAGGACTTTATGGGGCAGCTCGGCAAGGTTGAAGGACTCGTCGGCATGACGAATTCAATGGAACGCACATCGGAAGAACAGACGATTGTGTTAAAACAGAAGGCAATCGCGGATGCCGGCTTATCGCAAATGCAGGTGAAACAGTTCATCGAACAAGCTTTCATTGATATGCCTGTCGGTCAAATGATGCTTGATGGGGAGAATGTGCCCCTACTAGTAAGTTGGGGTTCTAAAACGGATACGCAGGAGGCGCTATTCGATTTGGAAATTCCGACGATGGAAGGCGATAAGAAATTATCAAATTTTCTTAGCTTGGAATCGGTCAGCACGCCAAACGAAATTACACATATCAGCGGGGAACGATTCATAACAGTTTCAGCGGATATTGAAGGAAGGGATTTAGGTGCAATTAATCGCGACGTGCAAAAAGTCATTAGCGAATTCAATGCGCCCGCGGGCTATGCAATCGATGTGGCAGGCGATATCGAGCAACAACAGCAGCTTATGGTGGAAATGCTTCTAGTGTTGGGCATCGCACTGTTCCTCGTCTATTTCGTCATGGCTGTCCAGTTCAATCACCTGGGGCACCCGCTCATTGTCATGTCGGTCATTCCGATGGCAGTCATCGGCGTCATCATCGGATTGTTCGTGACGCAGATGGAGCTCAATCTGTTGTCCGGGATGGGTATCATCATGCTTATCGGTATCGTGTTGAATAACGCAATTCTCTTAATTGACCGGACGAACCAGCTTCGCAGGGAGGGGATTACTGTGCAAGAGGCTTTGGTCGAAGCAGGAAGGAACCGGGTTCGCCCGATCTTCATGACGACGTTGACGACGGTTGGGGGAATGCTGCCCCTTGCTCTCGCTTCGGGTGCCTCGGGAAATTATCAGGCGCCGCTCGCAACGGTGTTAATTTCCGGAATGCTGTTTGCGACGTTTATAACATTGCTGCTCATTCCTTCGGTGTATCGTTTGTTTACAAAGACTGAGAAATTGGTGGAAGCGGTGACTGCCAAACGAAAGAAACGCGTGGTGACACGATTGGCCGAACCTGTGAAATAACTAATGTAGTGCGAGCACGATCTTCATGAAAAATGAAGATCGTGTTTTCCGCTTGTCATAAGACAAGTTAGACGGCTACAATGAGGCGATGAAGAAAGGGAGTGAGTTCGTTGAACGAAAAGGAGTACGATAACCTTCTTCGGATAAAAACGGGTGGGACGCTGGAGCTATTGAGTCAGTCAGCTCATTATAATCGCTATGAGGCGACGCCTTACGAAGCGTTGGATGAACTGTTCAAATCTTACGAGTTGCAACGATCGGACGGTTTTGTCGATTTTGGCTGCGGCAAAGCGCGCGTGTCATTTTACGTTCATCATCACTTCGGAACATCTGTCACGGGTATTGAGATGAATGGCCAGCTCTACGAGGACGCAATTGAAAACTTGGTCAGATATCGCCGTAAAGCGAAGTACCGCGGCGGGGCAATCCGTTTTGAGCGGTGCTTTGCGGAAACATATGATATTGATCCGTCGGAGAATAAATTTTATTTCTTTAACCCGTTTTCCATTCAAATATTTATGACGGCTATTAGTAACATTCTAATGTCCGTGGAACGGGCTGCACGTCCGGTCGACGTCATCCTTTATTACCCGACCGCGGAATATGTGCAATATATGGACAATCAGACGCCGTTTGAGCTGTGGAAAGAAGTAAAAGTCGACCGGCTATATGATAAAAATGAGAATGAGCGATTTTTAATTTATCGATTGGGTGAGTAGGGGAGATATCGATCATTTCCGGTGAGTTATCGGTCAAATTTACAAGTTTATCGGTCAGTTCGAGGAAGTTATCGGTCACTTTCCGAAAGTTATCGGTCAAATTCACAAAGTTATCGTCATTTCGTGGCTTTTTACCTACTAGATACTAATGGCGAAGAGAGTTTTTGATTGGTCGAAGGCATTCGGCGCGAATGGGCTGGTCATTTGCGATAAAAATGACCGCGGAAGTGAAAAAATACAAGCCCTCGCCCGTCGCGCCAAATGCACTCTACAAATCAATCACAACAAATGCATCGCGGCTTCCGCTTCATACCACGGAACCGGATAGCCTTTGCCTTTTGCGCAAAAAATCGAAGTGGATATATATTCAGGGTCGGCGTCTTTGTTATAGCCGATTGCCTCGATCACTTCCTCCGGATTATGGCATTCGTCATAGCCGCCGAACTGCAAGGTGAGCGCACCTTTCCCATTCGTAAATGATGCGAATGTTGTGCTGTAATTCATGAACGTGGCAACCGGAACTCGACCTGTCACGACAGTGTTATCCCCTATCGTTTCAGGTGGCGTGAAACTTCCGGATGATTGCTGAATGTCGGAAAGGACTCGGCCGATATGGTCCATCCCGACTTTTATTTTGAAATCGTAAACAGGTTCAAGAAGAACGTTTTCCGCTTTCTCCAACCCTTGCCGCAATGCCCGGAATGTCGCTTCCCTGAAATCGCCGCCGGACGTATGCTCATTATGCCCCCTGCCTGTCAGCAAGGTGATTTTTAGGTCGGTCAGTGTCGATCCTGTCAATAAACCATGATGAGAACGCTCGAAAAGATGGGTCCGCACCAAGTTTTGATTGCCAATGGATAAATCATTCGCATGGCATACATTGTAGAATGAAATGCCGCTGTTCCGCTCTGCCGGCTCAATCATCAAGTGTACTTCCGCATAATGCTTCAGCGGCTCGAAATGGCCGTAGCCGTTTACGGTCGAACGAATCGTTTCCTTATACAAAATTCTCGGATCGCCAAACGACACGTCGAATTGGAACCGATCTCGCATAATTTGCTTCAACACTTCAAGCTGGATGACGCCCATCACATGGACATGGACTTCCTGGACATGCTCGTCCCAGACGACGCGCAACGAGGGGTTTTCAGCATCAAGCATTTTGAAGCAACGCAGAACTTCCTTCACATGGATGGAAGTGTCAAAAATCACTTTTGATTTCAACGTAGGAATCAAATCAAACTCCGCCTTCTCAACGAGCTCGCCGATCGGATCACCCGCACCTGCCTCTGACAATCCCGTAACTGCGACTATTTCTCCCGCAAGAGCAACATCCAAAGTTTGAAACTTGGTCCCGTTATATCGCCGAATCTGCGTAATTTTCTCTTGTTTGCCATCATATTGCACTTCATCCCTGACGCGCACGCCACCTTGCAACACTTTCAGGAACGTCGCTCGGTTGCCATTTTCATCATGCCGGATTTTATAGACGCGCGCGGCAAAATCTCCCTCAACTACATAAACCGTCTCCGTAAGCAAATCCAACTTCTTTAAGAAATCAAGTATACCGATATCCTTTAGGGCGGAACCATGTCCATAAGCGAAGACGTCACGATTTTTAATCATCCGCTTTAGAGCTTCCAGCCATAACGCTTCGTCATAGCCGGCATCCATATAACGCTCGAGCAATGCCTCGTCGCGTTCCGCAATGAATTCAATGAGGTTTTCGGTCATGCAGCCTTCTTCCATTTCCGACAAATCAAAAATCTCCACTGAAAGGCTGCCGCGAATTTCATCAACGACGTCCGGTAAAATCACGCCTTCGCGATCGGTTTTATTCAAAAAGAAGAAGGTTGGGACTTGATGCTTTTTCAGCAGTTGCCAAACCGTTTCGGTGTGCCCTTCCACTCCGTCCGCCGCGCTGATGATGACAATGGCGGCATCCATCACCTGGATCGCCCTCTCCATTTCAGGCGAAAAGTCGACGTGTCCAGGCGTATCGATGAGTGTGTAGTGCGATCCGTTGAATGTGAAGGCGCCTTGGTCTGCGAATACGGTGATGCCGCGGTTCTTCTCGATTTCATGGCTGTCGAGGAACGTGTCTTGATGATCGACACGGCCTCTATGGCGAATGCTGTTCGTATGAAATAGCAGCTGTTCGGAAAATGTCGTCTTTCCCGCGTCGACGTGTGCGACGACTCCGATTGTTTTATACATAAGCGCACCTCAATTCATACTGGATTCTATAACTCTTATTTTAGACATAAACGCACCCCGAACCGGAGTGCGCAATGTGAAAATTAGTGAAACAGCAATTGCTCGATTTCCTTGCGAGGAAGCGGTTTGGAATAAAGATAGCCCTGCACTTCATTGCAGCCGAGGTCTTTCAGGAATTGTTCCTGTTCTTCTGTTTCGACGCCTTCCGCGATGACGTTCAGTCCCAAGTTCTTTGCGAGATCGATAATCGCTTTGACGATTGCGGTGTTGTTGTTGCTCAGTTCCCGGATGAATGCCTGGTCGATTTTCAGATGAGAGAGCGGGAACTTGCTCAAATAGAGGAGGGACGAGTACCCTGTGCCGAAATCATCGACGCTGACAGTGATTCCTGCATCTTTCAACTGTTGTAAAACAATTTCGCAGCGCTTCACATCTGACATCATGCTTTCTGTTATCTCTAAATTCAAATACGATGGATGGAGCCCGGTTTCGTTCAAGATTTTAAGTGCATCTGCCACGAAGGAAGGCTGATTGAATTGTCTCATCGATACATTGACGCTCATCCGCAAAGCAGGAAGCCCTTGTTCCTGCCAAGCTTTCGCCTGCGCACATGCCGTTTTCAACACCCAATCGCCGAGCGGGATGATAAACCCGTTCTCCTCCGCAATCTCAATGAATTTTAGTGGCGGGATAAACCCCCGTTCAGGATGATTCCATCTGGCAAGCGCCTCCATCCCATTTACCTGTCCGGTTTTCAAATCGAATTGGGGCTGATAATGAAGGAGGAATTGCCCCTTTTCCAATGCCTGCCGAAGCTCCATTTCGAAGAATGTCTTTTCCATCAATTCTTCGTGGAGCTCTTCCGTGAAAAATCGGAACGTTCTCCTGCCTGCCTCCTTTGCCACGTACATGGCGGTGTCCGCATTGCGTATCAATGTACTATAATCCTCTCCATCGTGTGGATACGATGCGATTCCGATGCTTGGGGCGACGAAGATCTCTTGTTTATCGAAATAGTAGGGCTGTGAAATGTCTTCAACGATCTGGGCAGCAAGGGCTGTCAATTCATCCGTATCGCCGGAATCAATGAGGACGACAAATTCATCACCGCTTAGTCTGGCAACGGCATTTTCACTATGAACACAATCGCGCAGCCTTTCCCCGACAGCAATGAGCAATTGATCGCCGACATGGTGGCCTAACGTGTCATTGACATTTTTGAAACGATCCAAGTCAAGGAACAGGACGGCAAACTGTTCGCCCTCACTAGCTCCGGCGATTTTCTGTTTCACTCTCTCTTGAAGGTTTCTCCGGTTGGGCAGGTTGGTAAGGGAATCGAAATAGGCCATATGCTCAATGACTTTTTCTGCTTCAATTCGTTCAGTAATGTCAATAGCTGTGCCGACAACTTCGACGATTTCTCCATCTATTGCGATTGGCGATAGGTAAACGAGGAAGTAAAGGCCATCGTAGTGCAACTCGAATTGGACAATCTCCCCAGCCATCCCTGCCAATAAATGATTCTTGAATGTTACGAGCTCCTCTTCAGTGAAAAAATAGGAGAGCTTCTGAGAGTTTAACTTGTCTACCGAAATACCGATCCGTTCTTTTATTTGTCCCTCGAAAAGAGAGAATTTGATTTCTCCATCTTCAGTAGTCTTGTACTTGAAAATCGCATTTTGCAAGTTTTTCACGGTAGTCCGGAAATCATTCTGTAAAGCGACTTCCAAGGATTCTTCCGCCTGCTTCCGAGCTGTAATGTCATGCCGGATTGCAATATACTGTTCCGGTTTTCCTTCATCATCAAGAAACGGGACGATTGTCGTACTTACCCAATAGAGGGAGCCGTCCTTCGCCCGGTTGCAAATATCGCCTTGCCAGATTTCTCCGCTTTGGATCGTGTTCCACATTTCCTTGAAGAAACTTTTGGGATGAAATTTCGAATTCACTACTCGGTGTGTTTTTCCAATCAATTCATTACTCGTATATTGGGACAATGCACAGAATTTTTCATTGACATACGTGATGACGCCTTTCGCGTCGGTTATGGCGACGACCGATGAGTGGTCGAGCGCATTTTCGATATTACGCAGATTTTGCAGCGTTTCTTTATATTTTTCCTTCGTAAGCTCTCGTGCCGTAATATCACTGTCTATTGAAAGGAACTGGATGATCTCTCCGTCCTCATTCACTACCGGTATAATGTTGGCGTTCACCCAATAAGGGGAGCCATTTTTTGCAATGGCCATGATATTTTTCTGCCAAGCTTCATCACGTGAAAAGTACTGCTCCATTTCCTCCACAAATCGTTCCGGCGTATACCCAGGGTTGACAACGCCATAACTATTTCCGAGCAGCTCCTCTTTGGAATAGCCCGACAATGCACAAAAGTTGTCATTCACATAGGTTATCCGCCCTCTTCTATCAGCAACTGATACACAGAATTTCTTATCTAATAGAGAAACGAGAGAGTTGTAACTCAATTCCGAAAACACCATTTCCAATTCCTTTCTATACAAAAACAACGCTATGTCGCGAAGAAATATTTCTGTGTAATCCACCGGTTGAGGGAACGAGAGTATAAGTAGCCTAGAGGCATGAAAAAATCAATTTTATTAGTAATTATATTCATATTAATTATACCATTCGAAAGAACGGCATTCCACAAAATATAGTTCTTAAGTCGGTTTTTTTGAAGAAGGAGATATTTATTTATTTATTTATTTATTCAATTCAATAAAATTTAATTGACTTTCCATTCCTGCCGTCGTACGTTTAGAACAATAGAGGAAACTGTTACTATTTTATACGTTCATAGAAAAAGGGGGTCGCAAGATGGGAATGGAGAATCTGAAATGGAATCGGCCCGATCAACTGGAAGAATTATTATGTGAATTGGTCAGCTGGGACAGTCGCACGGGCACTGTGGGGGAAGTTGAGTTTTCGACTAGACTGTTAAAAAAGTTATTGGAATTGCAGTATTTTCAGGAACACAGCTCGCATATTCATTTCCACGACGCAGGCATAGGGAGAAATGCGGTGACAGCCCTTTATAACAGCGGGGTGACGAATAAAACAATTGTGTTGATCAGCCATTTCGACACCGTTCATACAAAGGAGTTTGGCGCGGGACTAGAAGAATTAGCTTTCCAGCCTAGGCAACTGACAGAGGAATTGAAAAACCGGATGGCCGACTTGCCGGAGGATGCGCAAGAGGATTTGGCTTCGGATGAATACTTATTTGGCCGCGGAACGATGGATATGAAAATGGGGCTTGTTTTGCATCTGCATTTGTTGGAAAGGGCAAGTGCTGAACAGTGGCCGATTAATCTCCTTTTACTGACAGTGCCAGATGAAGAGGTGAATTCTTCCGGAATGAGAGCTGCTGTGAAGGGGCTCGTGGAATTGAAGGAAGCATATCAGTTGGAATTCGAGCTGTTCCTAAACAGTGAGCCGTCCTTTTCACAGAAGCCGCAGGATCCGAATTATTATATCTACTCGGGAACCATCGGGAAAATTATGCCCTCAGCTCTGTTTTACGGAAGGGAGACACATGCCGGAGAGCCTTTAAGCGGTATGACGAGCCACTATATGGCTTCTTATCTAACAAGGGCGATGGAGTTCAATTCCGATTTCGTAGAAGAAGAGTATGGCGAGAGGACCCCGTTGCCAGTTTGTTTGCAGCAGGTGGATCTAAAGGAAGATTATTCGACCCAAACTTCCCATCATAGTGCGGCCTTGTACAATGTCTTTTTGATGCGGCAAAATGCTGACGATATTATGAAGATATTCAAAGATACTGCTGACCGGGCGATGGCGGAATGTCTAAAGGATTATAAAGCGGTTTGTAAACGGGAAGGCGTTCAGCCAATCGGGCATATCAACGTACTGGAGTACAAGGATTTGCTTGCGTACGCTAAGGGGAAAATTGGCGGCGCGGAAGTTCAAGTGATTCTTGAAGATATCATGTCGGACGAGTCGCTGGATGAACGGCAAATGTCCATGCTTATCAGCGATCGATTACTGTTGCACTGTCAGGACTTGGCTCCAGCTGTCATCTTGTTTTATGCCCCTCCGTATTATCCGGCCGTCAATTCATCTGATAACGAGCTCGTACAAGAAAAGATTGCCCTTGTGCAAAAGGTCTTACTTGAAGAGTTTCATGTGGAAGCGAAGCAAGTGCATTATTTCAATGGAATCTCTGATCTCAGCTATGTGAATTATGACAAGGCAGATTCGGGCTGGCAGTCTTATAAAGAAAACACACCCGTTTGGGGGAAGACATATAGCATCCCTTTCAAGGAAATGCAGCAGCTTCAGGCGCCTGTCCTGAATATCGGGCCGTATGGCAAAGATGCACATAAGCTGACTGAGCGATTGCACAAAAAGAGCGCATTCCACTATACATCTCGCACGTTAGGGAAGGTCATAGAAAGCATGTTTTCTCTTATAGAGGCATGATCTCCTGGAGGTCAACCCGTATCATTAAGGGTTGGCCTATTTAATTGGTGAAGAAAAAAACATTCGTCACTACTGTTTGCTGATCATTAATTGTATAATATTGGTACGAACTTAGTTTTGAAGAGTATGAAAGGGGTGGGATGGATGGGAAAGGGGAAATACACAAAGACGGAGAAAAGTTGGATGTTTTATGACTGGGCGAACTCGGCCTATTCAATCATCATTACAACAGCAGTATTTCCGATCTTTTACAAGTCGGTGGCGACCGAAGCAGGGGTCGGACTGACGCAGTCGACAGCGTATTTGGGGTATACGGTGGCGATTGCGACATTCATTTTAGCGATGATCGGGCCGATTTTGGGGACGATTGCGGACTATGAAGGATTGAAGAAGAAATTTTTCTTCGCCTTCTTCCTCCTTGGTTCACTTTCGACGGTTTCATTGGCGTTTGTGCCGGAGGGAACATGGTTGCCGTTATTGATCATTTACACAATTACTGCCATCGGATTCCACGGTGCGAATATTTTCTACGATGCCTTTCTGGTCGATGTAACGCCAGAAGAAAAGATGGATGAAGTCTCTTCGCGCGGTTTTGGATTGGGGTATATCGGAAGTACAATTCCTTTCATCATCAGCATCGCCATCATCCTGTTGGCGAAACAGGATCTTATACCACTTACGCCGACCCTCGCGACGAAGTTGGCATTTGTCATCACGGGAATTTGGTGGTTCACCTTCACGATACCGATGTTGAAAAATGTTGTACAGATCCATGCAATTGAACGGGAACCAAGGATTTTGGCTAGCAGCTTCCGCAGGCTTGGTGAGACGTTCAAGGAGATTAAGAAATACAGGACCGTCTTCATCTTCTTATTGGCCTATTTCTTCTATATCGATGGGGTTGGTACGATCATTTCTATGTCGACGGCATATGGGAAGGATTTGGGAATTGAAGATACGGATCTATTGATCGTATTGTTCGTTACCCAAGTCGTTGCCGCGCCTTTTGCCATTCTTTACGGAAGGCTCGCCCAGCGATTTTCAGTGAAGACGATGCTGTATGTCGGGATTTTCGTGTATATAATTGTTTGCATTTATGCGTTCTTCCTCTCGACAACATTGGATTTCTGGATTCTGGCAATGCTTGTTGCGACGTCACAAGGCGGAATTCAAGCTTTGAGCCGCTCTTATTTCGCGCAATTGGTGCCGAAAGAGAAGTCCAACGAGTTTTTCGGCTTTTATAATATTTTCGGGAAATTCGCATCCGTCATGGGCCCACTATTGCTTGGTGTAACTGCTACATTGACGGGAAGCTCTGCGTACGGTGTGTTCAGTCTAGTTATCCTCTTTATTATCGGAGGCATTCTGTTGCGGATGGTGCCGAAGCCAGAAAGCGAGATTGCTGCATAAAAGAAGGCTGTTTCCGATGTCGATTTCGACGTGGAAACAGCCTTCTATTTGTGGTTATTTTCCAACTGTTATTGCAAGGCAAGCGCCCGGTGCTTTTGGTTACTTAGGCTGAATTCTGTGCATTTGCAAGATCCGGAATCCATGTTTTTCAAGCCTCTCACGCAATTTCACCATTTCCTCATCGGATTTACCGTTTTCGA
Source organism: Saccharococcus sp. Marseille-Q5394 (assembly GCF_946901335.1). NCBI lineage: Bacteria > Bacillati > Bacillota > Bacilli > Caryophanales > Anoxybacillaceae > Saccharococcus > Saccharococcus sp. Marseille-Q5394. The sequence continues at coordinate 223,622 of NZ_CAMPPQ010000002.1, forward strand.
GCGTAATGACAACCCTTCTCGCGAGTGCTGAGCCGTTGTCCAGTGTGAGCATGCCTTCAATGTTCTCGTCCTTTAGCGTCGTCGTCAACTTTCTGATCATGCCTCGTGCTTCAGTCGATGCAAGTGTGATGTTAATGCCACCTGTTTTCAGTCCGAATGCGTCTTCCAGGACACTTTCAATTTTATTATGTGTTAAAATGCCGAGAAGTTTGCCATCCCTGACGACGCTGATGAAAGGCAATGCTTTGATTTCAAGCAATGCGCTCAAAAAAGAAGCGTTTTCATATAAGTAGATGTCTTGGTGTCTCAATAAGGAGTCGATAGGCTTCGCGACATCTCCCTTATCCTCATACAGATAGGAAAGTAGATCGACTTTGTAAATCATCCCTTTATAGGCGTCATCGTTGTCGACGACAGGGATGCACCGGTATCCTGTCTCGTTGATTTTTGCTAGTGTTTCAGATACGCTTTGATCTGACTTTACCGTAGCGACTCCGAGTCTTTCTACTATTAAATCCCGAATATGCATAATAGCTCCCCCTTGTTAACTGTAGTTTCTGTGAAGTCAAAATTTTTAGTCTAGATTGCTTACCATTATAAATGAAAATTGGAATATTGTACATGAAAACTTATACTAGTAATAATTGAATTGCGAAAGGAGTATGGAATACCTTGTTAAACGTGGAATCTCTCCTCGACGTTGTCGGCGAGTTGTTTGCTGATGAAATCTCCATAGTCGTATCTAATACAAAGGAATATATTTATTACCGGCCGAGCAAGCGAATTGACCTGAAAATCAGACCAGGCGATCCTGTGCGAGAGGGGACGATCGCCTATAAGGCACTAAAGGAAGGGCAAAAAGTTTCAGAATTCATCAATCGTGATGTCTTTGGTGTGCCTTATCACGGAATGGCAGTTCCTTTCCATGATAATGGAGCTTTGGACGGTTGCGTCGTTGCTATCTATCCCGCATATACGGAAGGTAAGTCGGTCGTTACCGTGAAAACGGAGGATGGCTGGGTACCAGTCCCATTTCCTGAAGTGAAGTATATTGAAGTGCGGGATCGGAAAACGGTCGTCGTTGCGGATCATATAACGGGTACCCATCGGCATTCATTGCAAAACTTCGAATTTGTGCTGCCACATGAATTGTTCGTACGTTGCCATCGGTCGTTCATCGTCAACGTAACACAAATTAAAGCGATTTATCCGGATACTCACTCTACATTTACTCTCTCCATGAATGATGGTGCACAAATCCCGGTCAGTCAATCGTATTCCAGTTATTTTCGTAAACTGTTAGGGTTTTGAGGTGGTTAATCAAAAATATGCTGTTTAAGTCATTGAATGAGCTTGTCTGTTTTCAAATCCGGTAGTTCATTCACAAAACCCCTTTTCAGCACGCAGACAAGGTATAATTTAATTATCTAAAAGTTATGAAAAGGGGCGATTTAAATGGGAAACCATATGGATCGTATCAGGATTGAAAAATTGAAAGACGTAATCGTGTCACCTGAAGAAGCTGCTTCTTGGATTAAGGACGGAATGACATTAGGGTTAAGCGGATTTACACGTGCGGGCGACGCGAAAGCGGTTCCAATGGCGTTAGTGAAACGAGCTGAAACGGAAAAGTTCAAAGTGAATGTGTTTACGGGGGCTTCCCTCGGCTCCGATATCGATAAATTATTCGCGGAAGCGGGCATCGTGAACAAGAGGCTGCCGTTCCAAGCGGAAAAGGCGATGCGCAACGGCATTAACAACGGGGAACTGCTTTTTGTCGACCATCATCTATCCCATACGGCAGAGTGGATCCGTACTAATGTGACCGAACCGATCGACTTCGCGATTTTGGAAGCGATTTCAGTGACGGAGGATGGAATGATCATTCCGTCGACTTCTGTAGGTAACTCGTTATCGTTTGCGCAGCATGCAAAGTCAATCATTATTGAAATAAACACAGCACAGTCGACGGCCTGGGAAGGAATCCATGATTTATATGACCCGGGCAAACAGGGAGAACGGAATCCAATACCAGTGACGAAAGTGAGCGATCGGATTGGTACGATCGGCATTCCGATTGACGTGGATCGAGTGAAGGGAATTGTGTTCACTCACCAACAGGATTCCGCTTCAACAATCACCCAGCCTGACCGTGACACGGAAATTATGGCAGAGCATCTGCTATCCTTCCTTCGTTCGGAAGTGGAAGCGGGTAGATTAACGAACAGTCTTGCTCCTCTCCAATCGGGTATCGGATCTCAAGCAAATGCAGTTTTGCATGGTTTGCTTGACTCGGAATTCGAGGATTTGGAAGTTTATTCGGAAGTGCTGCAGGACGCGGTATTCGATTTGATCGACGCGGGCAAAATCCGCACCGCTTCGTGTGCGTCAATCACACTATCGCAGGAGAAGATGGAAAAGGTCTTCAACAATCTGGATAACTACCGGGACAAGCTAATCATGCGTCCACAGGAAATTTCAAATCATCCGGAAATCATCCGCCGACTCGGTTTGATTTCCATCAATACTGCGCTTGAACTCGACATATACGGCAATGTCAATTCGACCCACGTGACAGGAACGAAGATGATGAACGGCATCGGCGGCTCCGGTGATTTCGCCCGAAATGCAAGGCTTGCCATCTTCGTTACGAAATCCATCGCTAAAGACGGCGATATTTCAAGCATCGTACCGTTCGTTTCGCATGTGGATCACACGGAACATGACGTTGATGTCATTGTTACGGAGCATGGATATGCGGATCTGCGCGGCCTTGCGCCGAGAGAACGTGTCGAGCTCATTATCGGTAATTGTGCGCACCCAATGTACCGTACGCAACTATGGGAATACTTCTATGAAGCTCTTGATAGAGGCGGCCATACGCCACATGTGCTCGAAAAGGCATTCTCATGGCATATGAACCTCATGCAGCACGGCACAATGAGGCCACTTACTGAGAAACGCATCTAACGTCAACCAACCATCGAACTTTGCTATATACCCGCCAATGAAAAAAGCAGCCACTGTGGCTGCTTTTTTCGTTCTCTACATCAATTTCGAAATGAACATCGTTGCGATTCCGAAGTAGATCAATAAGGATAAAATGTCATTGATCGTTGTAATAAGCGGGCCGGAAGCAACCGCGGGGTCAACTTTAAATTTACTCAGTATCAACGGAATGATAGTTCCTGCGAGTGTACCGATAATAAGAGTCGCGACGAGGGAAGAACCGACGACGAGACCAAGTGTGAAGCTGCCTTGCCAAACATACGCAATGACGGAGATGACTGCGCCGCAGACAACTCCGAGCATGATGCCGACGAGCAATTCTCGGAAGACAAGGCTAAGTGTCTTTTTCATTGTCAATTCCTCGGTGACGAGCCCCCGGACGACGACAGCCAACGATTGGGTTCCTGTGTTTCCTGTCATCCCCGCAATCATCGGCATGAAAAACGCCAATGCCACGACGGCTTCAAGTGTCGCCTCGAATTTCGCGATGATGCTACCCGATACGAGTCCTATGAATAATAGCAAAATAAGCCAAGGGAGCCGTTTATACGTTGCGACAAAGGGTTTTGTGTGGAAGTCGATCTCTTTACCGGATGCAAGCAACATATCAATATCCTGATTCGCTTCCCTGACGACAATATCGAGTACATCGTCAGCAGTAATGATGCCGACTAAAATATTGTCATCATTCACAACTGGTACGGACAGGAAATCATGCCGTCCGATCATTTTGGCGACTTCACTCTCTTTCGTATTTTCATGCACCTTGACGATGTCTGTCGTCATTACATCTGTGATTGCCTCGTCAGGTTCGCTCAAAAGCAGATCACGGTAAGAGGCGACACCGATCAATTCCTTTTCATCATTGATGACATATACGTAATTCAAATAATCCGCGAAGTCCCGAAAGTATTTCAACTTATTGATCGTTTTTTCAACAGTATAGGATTCGTGTACCCATACATATTGGCTGATCATCGCCCGACCGGCGGACTTTTTCGGATACTTCATCTTTTTACGTATGTCTTTCTTCTCTTCGTCCCGCATTTCGGCAATGAGTGCATTGACCTCTTTATCCGGTAAATCGGACAGTAGATGGGCAAGGTCGTCGCTCTTCAATAGTTCCAGTAATTCCGTGGAGCGGACGGATCCGATCTTCTTCAATACGCGAAGCTGTTCGTTGCGTGTCAAATATCTGAGCAACGTCACAAGTTGATCCATAGATAGCCACTCTAAAAATAGAATTCTTCTTTTACGGGGCAGTCCCCGGTAATGCCTCGATATTTCATATGGGGTTAATTCACTCACGATTTTTTGAAATGTGTCCTTTTGTCCTTCCTTCAATACGTGGACAATCGCACGCGATACATCTTCTTTCTCACCGTTTAACGCCATGACTCCCTTCACCTCTCTTTATGTATATAAAAGCCTTGCTGACTTGTCCAATTCCCTGTTTCTTATGTGAATAAACGGAGCATAGTTTACTCATTCAGTATGAATTGTAGTTAGTCGGTGATAAATTCACCCGAGTCGGTGATAAACCCTGCCAAATCGGTGATAAAGCATCGAGAGTCGGTGATAAACCCCGCTAAATCGGTGATAAAGTACAGACAGTCGGTGATAACACCTCAAAACACATTTTCCTGGCAAGTCCTGTTGTCGCTCAATCCTATTTTTCTATAAAGTATTAAAATTAGATGTTTAGCACGGAAATGATAGGGAAAGAGAGTTAGTAAGCAAAAAAAGACGGCAACTTGTCGGGAAAGAGGGAGTTATTATCATGGGAAAATGGAAAACGCTATTATTTTTACTTATTTCGGCCACGCTTGTGTTGGCAGCTTGCGGTGATGACAAAACCGAAGCGACTAATGACGGGTATCGACTTGTTGAAAAAGGGAAATTAACATATGCAGCAAGCGGTCTCTACAAGCCGTTCAACTTTGAGGAAAATGGGGAGCTTACGGGTTTCGATATGGAAATCGGAGCGGAGATCGCGGAGAGAATGGGCTTAGAGCCTAATCCGGTGACGAATCCATTTGAAACAATTCTTCAAGGACTGGTTGCCAATAAATACGATGCCATCATCGGCTCGATGGCTTATACGAAAAAGCGTGCCGAGCAGGCTGCTTTCACAGAGCCATACTATTATTCGGGCGGGATGATTTGGGTCGCCGAAGACAATAACGATATCAAGTCCCCTGAAGACCTGAAAGGCAAAAAGATCGGTGTCATTGCGCAATCGACATATGAGGAGCCAGCAAAGGAATTATCGGACAACCTCCAATACTATAGCAGCGATGTCGTCGCACTGAAGGATTTGACGGTTGAGAATCGATTGGATGCCGTCATTACGTCGGATATCGTCGGTTTCGAAGCGAAAGATAACGGCTTTGCCATTAAAGAGGTCGGCACTCCGTTATGGGTCGAACAGCCTTCGGTTGCGGTGAAAAAGGATAATGAAGAGCTCCGTGACGCGATTGACAAAGCCCTGCAAGAAATTATCGATGACGGTACGTATGAAGAAATCTCACAAAAGTGGTTCGACCGGAATCTATTGGATATCGACTTGGAGAATGCTGAACTACTAGAATAAAAACAGATTTGTAACGGAAAGAGGGAGTGGCCAGTGCCTGATATATTACTAACGTTATCTGAAGTGTTCATGCGCACGTACGAAGGCTTCCTGAAAGCGGCACTTGTCACATTGAAAATAACTGCCATTGCCATTGTGTTGGGGACCGTGTTCGGGATTGTCTTTGCGTTGATGAAAATATCTAGATCGAAAATCTTACAAACGATTGCAAACTTATATATTACATTGATCCGCGGGACGCCGCTCATCGTACAGATCATGTTTTTGTACTATGGGATTACGTCGATCGTCGTCCTGTCAAATTTCTGGGCAGGGGCGATTGCTCTTGGTGTCCATAACGGGGCGTATATTGCGGAAGTGTTCCGGGGGGCGATCCAAGGGGTTGACCGTGGACAGCGGGAAGCGAGCCTTGCACTTGGGATGAATCGGTCGCAGGCGATGCGCCGGATTATTTTCCCGCAGGCGCTGCGCCGCGCAATTCCTCCGCTAGGGAACCAATTCATCATTACATTGAAGGACTCGTCCCTCGTGTACGTCATCGGGGTGACGGAACTGTTCGGCCTTGCGAATCGGGAGGCGGCGTCATCCTTCTTGCCGTTCGAGACGTTCCTTGTCGTCGGCATGTATTACCTCGTTCTCGTCCTAATATTCACAGGGCTTTTGAAGTTGTATGAGAATAAATTGAACGTGGATAAATCGTAGGCTGGAGGAAATGACATGATTAAGACAACGAATCTCCATAAATCATTCGGTGATCTCGAAGTGCTGAAAGGGATCGATATTGATATAAATCCCGGCGAAGTCGTCGTTTTAGTCGGCGTCAGCGGTTCCGGGAAAAGTACATTGCTGCGCTGCCTAAACTTCCTTGAAAAGGCGCAAGAGGGAGACATCTTGATTGATGGTCGGAAAGTCGATCGGAAAAAGGAAGACTTGTCGAAAGTACGAGCGGAAGTCGGCATGGTGTTCCAGCATTTCAACCTGTTTCCGCATAAGACGGTGCTTGAGAATATAATGGAAGCGCCGTTGATCGTCAAAAAAGAGGACAAAGAGAAGGCGAAGAAATTGTCGCTTGCCCTGCTAGGGAAAGTCGGACTGTCCGATAAAGCGGATGTCTATCCGAATAAATTATCGGGCGGGCAAAAACAGCGTGTCGCCATCGCGCGTGCGCTTGCAATGGAACCGAAAGCATTATTGTTCGACGAACCGACATCTGCGCTCGATCCGGAGCTCGTCGGCGAAGTTCTCCAAGTTATGCAAGACCTCGCAAATGACGGTATGACGATGGTCGTCGTCACGCATGAAATGAAGTTCGCCAAAGAAGTAGCAGACAGAATTATTATGCTGGATGAAGGGCGCATCATCGAGGATGCAGATCCAGAGACGTTTTTCAATCACTCCACTAACGAGCGGACGCGGCAGTTTTTGGAGATGGTAAATGTGTGAATGAAAAAGCAGCTTCCTGTGAAAAGGAGGCTGCTTTTTTGGGAAAATAGTCCTCAATCGATCTCATTCACCCATTCAGGTACATAACTGATATTAACACGAGAGGAATTGGCTAAAAAAGTTAACGTAGAAGGCTCTATAAAACTGTTTCGGCGATAAAGCTGATAATAAAACCGGTCATCCTTCCATTCCATCAAATCTTGCGTAAACAACGCTCTCACTCCATCATCCAAAAGGATTGTCTTTACATCATCCAACCCCGAGTCCTCCAAGGAATAAGCAAAAGGCTCTTTACTGACCCTATAATAATACATGCCGTACGTTAGCTGCTGATTATACTCCCATTTGGCCCCCTTACGGACGTCGGTTTTTATATCCCGATGCCTGACAAAATGAGTGAATTGCACTGGCTCTCCATCTGCATACGCAACCTCTCCAAAAGTACATTCCATAAAATATGGCTCATCCTTGGGCAGGGGCACATACCTACCAAATTCTTTCATCGCATCTTCCGTCCGTTTATATCTCTTATACTTCTTCTCGTCAATTGATTCACTGGCGATGCTTTTACTGACTTCAAACTGACCGAGTGGTTGACTCGAAAATATAAAGGAGTTGTAATGAGGTGCTTTCCGCATACATGAATTATTGTTGGAAAAATAGTAGGCACTGATAATGATGCATACTAATAAGAAGGGAATTACTATTTTGGTTTTCTTCATTGCCCTATCGATCCCTTCGCTTTTTTTGAATAAAGTACATTATTCTCAAGTCGAAGTATATCATAAATTTATACAATTCAGTAAAATAATTGATAGGTTGAGAAAGTGCTTTAGCAGGTTCAAGGGTTGCAAAAGATAAAAATGAAGCTCATACTTATTTATTGGTTTAGTAAACTAGTAGGGAGATATAGAAATGAAAAATATAGCTACACTTCAAAAAATGTCGCCTGCCTATGATCCGTGGGAAGCCTACTTGGACGTGCAGGAACATGGCAAATTAACATTGTCGAGCATTGAATTTACGACTACATATTTGTGCAATATGCGATGTGAGCATTGTGCGGTCGGCTATATGCTGCAGCATAAAGATCCGGATGCTCTTCCAATCGACTTACTTCTTTCCCGACTCAATGAAATTCCGCATCTACGAACGATCAGCATAACAGGCGGCGAGCCGATGTTCTCCAAGAAGTCGATTGAGCAATACGTTTTGCCTTTACTGAAATATGCGCATGAAAATGGCATTCGGACACAAATGAACTCGAATCTGACGATGCCACTTGAGCGTTATATGGGAATTGCACCTTACTTGGACGTTTTGCACATTTCCCATAACTGGGGCACAGTTGATGATTTCATTGACGGTGGTTTCGCGAATATGGAAAGAAAACCGCCAAGAGAACGCCGTGCTGGGCAGTTTCAGCGCATGATCGACAATAGCCGCGCATTGGCGGAAGCTGGTGTGATGGTATCTGCAGAAACGATGTTGAATAAGCGGACGTTGCCGCATCTTGGCCATATCCATCGCCAAATTGTTGAGGAGATGAAGTGTGCAAGGCATGAGGTGCACCCAATGTATCCGAGTGACTTCGCATCACAGCTTGAAGTGTTGTCGTTGGATGAAACGCGAGAAGCGATCCATCAATTATTGGATATACGGAATGAAGACGTGTGGATGCTATTCGGCACATTGCCGTTCTATCCTTGCAGCCAGAACGAAGAAGATTTGAGGTTGTTGAAACGCATTTACAGCAATAAAAACGTTTCCGTTCGTAATGATCCGGACGGCCGCTCCCGGTTGAACGTCAACATTTTCACGGGCGACGTCATCGTAACCGATTTTGGGGATACCCCTCCAATGGGCAATATCCAGAACGATTCTCTGCCCGAAATGCTCGACAGATGGCTTGATCGTCCGCTTGCAAAAACGATTGGCTGCCACTGTCCTGTTGTGAAATGCCTGGGGCCGAATCTATTGGTGAAAGATGCTTATTATCCGGAGGAAGACTTTACTGTGAAACGGGCGAATATTGTAGGGGAATGATTATCTAACGAACGCGGAAGATTGCAAGAATCGAAAAAACTGCTTCGCGCCAAATGCTTTTGGCAAATAAAGAGCTTTCCGGGCAGGTATAAGGTCACGAAATGACGATATCTTTATGAAAATGACCGATAACTCGCTCGAAGTGACCGATAAGCCCTGACAACTGACCGATAACTTACAGTAAATGATTGATAACTCCCGGCGACTGACCGATATCCATTCGGGGAAAACAATAGACGATAAAGAAAGGACTTCCGGATTGTAGGAAGTCCTTTTCTTATCTCATGTCATAACTTTTTCATAATTACAACAACGTATTACTTTCCTGTATACTCATAATGGAAGAGATTTCTTTAAACTGATATAGGAGGTGGCCAACATATTCATAGGATCCATTTTCTTAAATGTAATCTTGCCCATTTTAATCCTCGTAGTCCTCGGTGCAGGTTTACAAAGAAAATTCGCCTTCAATTTAAAAGCAGTATCGAATCTGATTACATATTGTCTCATGCCGGCGGCTGTTTTCATTAATCTTTATGAGACGGAAATCGATGTCCATGTCCTCTTAGAAATCATCAGTTACCTATTCGCCTTCAGTTTAGCGATCATCATTGTTACAACTATATTGAGTAAATTTTTGAAGTTAGACAGAGGAGAGACAGCGATATTCAAAAATAGCATATCGTTAATCAACTCGGGGAATTATGGAATACCGGTCAGTCAGCTGCTATTCCACGCGAACCCCCTTGGCATCTCCATCCAAATCATCGTGATGGTCTTTCAAAACGTTTTAACCTATACATATGGATTGTATAATTTGATATCTGCCACAAAGTCCGGGTTGGAAATCCTAAGATCACTATTGAAAATGCCGGTCATCCACGCGATGCTCCTCGGCGGCTTGTTGAATTGGCTGCAAATCCCGATTCCGAACTTCATCTGGGTGCCGATCAGTCATCTATCCGATGCATTTTTAGCAATCGCACTTATTTTATTGGGGGCGCAGCTCGCGCAAATTGAATTGAAGACGATTGTGAATCGGACGATTGTTACCAGCAGCATCGGAAGACTTCTCATCGGCCCAAGCGTTGCATTGCTTCTCATTTTCCTTTTCGGGCTGGATGGCGTCGTCGCTCAATCGCTCTTTATCGCGAGTTCCTTCCCGACGTCAAGAAACAGCTCGACACTTGCATTGGAATACGATGTACATCCGGACCTGGCAGCGCAAACAGTTCTGTTTTCAACAATAGTAAGTGCGATTACAGTAACATTTGTCGTGTATTTATCTGGGATTTTGTTTGTGTAGACGAAGGGGAATAGGAGGAATCTATCGAATCATAAACTAAAGAGTTATGATGCCTTTAGGAAAAAGGGGAGAAATGAAACGGATGGGAATCCATGTGGAGAATCAACAGGTTGTCATTAAAAGTGATGTTTTATTAAAAGGAACACTGACCTTGCCTCCAATAAAAGAAGGTTTGCTCCCGGCAATCCTGATACTTGCCGGATCAGGTAAACTGAATCGGGATGCGAACGCGGAAAAAGGGAAATTCCAGTTCAATTTGTACAGGGATCTGGCAGAGCACATACCGACATTGGGATTTGCAACGCTTCGATATGATAAACGGGGCGTTGGGGAAAGCGAAGGGAACTTTGAACGCACAGGGCTTTGGGACGCGGTGACGGATGCGGCAAACGCCCTTAAATTTTTGGCATCCCATCCTGACATCGATCCGCATCGGCTAATTGTGGTAGGTCATAGTGAGGGATGTATTGTCGGGACTGCTTTATACGCGAAAAGACCATTTAATGGATTGGTTTTATTGTCCGGCGGTGGCGGAGGGTTGCGTGAAAGTCTGGATCATCAAAGGCAACAATTATATTCCGAGTTGAAACAGGCGAAAGGTTTGCAAGGGTTCATCATTCGAAAATTCAAGACGTTGGATAAAAGCGAAAAACAGGCACAAGCGACGTACCGGAAATTGACGACGACAAATAAGGATGTAGTCCGGATTGCCGGTTTAATTAAGATGCCCGCGAAATATTACCGCGAGCATTTCTATTACGACATTGTCGAAGGCTTGCAACATGTCGCATGTCCTGTGTTGGCGATTAATGGCTCAAAGGATTTCCAATCAAGCGTTGAATTCGCGAAAAGGATACCTGAAAACGTAAAGGGACCGTCAACATGTGTCGTTGTCGAAAATATGGATCATGGGTTGAAAGAACAACTGACGCCACTTTCCGCTTCCACTTTTAAGAAGGATTACATCAAGACGATCGGCAAGCCGATTCATGAAGAAGCAATCAAGCACCTTGATGCGTGGCTGAGTGAATGGAAAGAAGGGTTTCTCCGAGTAGCTGGGGAAAATATTTGATAGGTAAAAGGTCATGAAATGACGATAAACTTGTGAAAGTGACCGATAACTCGGCCGAAGTGACCGATAACATCCCGTAGGTGACCGATAAATTTGTGAACTTGACCGATAACTACGGAGAAATGACCGATAGCACAAAATAATGGACTTCCGGATAAGCGGAAGTCCATTATTGTCTCAAAGAATGATCAACTCTTTAGGTGATTTCGTAATGATCTCAATCCCATCTTTTTTCACGATAATATCATCCTCAATCCGCACCCCGCCAAGACCTGGAATATAAATGCCCGGTTCGACCGTCAATACCATTCCTTCTTCGACGAGCAGCTCGCACGTCGGGTTCATGAAAATATCTTCATGGATATATAAGCCGATTCCATGCCCCATGCCATGCCCATAATAGTCGCCATACCCTTTTTCGCTGATCAAATCACGGGTTAATGCATCCGCTTCTTTTCCGGTCATGCCGGCTTTGATACCCGACAGCGCGTTTTCAAGAGCAGCATGCACAATCGAATAGATGTCCTTCAGCTTCGGATCAGGCTCGCCGACTGCAAACGTTCTTGTCATATCGGAGCAATATCCTTGAAAATATGCGCCGAAATCCAACGTCACCATATCGCCTTGCTCAATTACCTTCTCACTCGCCACTCCATGCGGCAACGCGGAACGCACGCCGGATGCGACGATCATATCGAACGAGGAAGACGTCGCGCCCAATTTCCTCATATGGAATTCCAATTCATTCGCGATTTCAATCTCCGTGCGTCCAGGTTGAATGAACGTCAAAATATGCTCGAATGCAGCGTCTGCAATTTCAGCAGCCTTTTTTAAAATAGCCATTTCAGATTCGTTTTTAATCATCCGCAGCTTTTCAACGACATTTGAGACAGGCACAAGCTCCGCCTTTATTTCCTTCGAAAGCTGGGAGTAATACAAGTAGGATTGGTGCTGTTGTTCAAATCCTAGCTTATTGATTCCCAAACTTTCCGCAAGCGTTGAAATCTCCTTATAAATGATGGCGCGATCGATTTCCTTCACGGTAAAATTCGTCACTTGCGCATTCGCCTGGCTGGTATAACGGAAATCAACCAATAAAAACGCCTCTGACTTTGAAACAAGCACTGTCCCCGCAGTCCCGGTGAAATCCGTCAAATATCTACGGTTATATGGATCCGTAATAAGCATCCCGTCAATTCCTAATTCTTCAAATCTGTTGCGTAACTTCATTAACTTCTCCATTCTCAAACCCCCATTAATAGAAATATTCCCATTATTACTATGACACAAGGAGTGTGGAAATAATAGAGAGGGCAATCCTTTGCCAATGAAGATTAGCAGTTTATTTGGCTGGGTAAAAGGTTGCGAAATGACGATAACTCTTTGGCAGTGATCGATAACTCTGCCGAAGTGATCGATAACTCCCAGCAGGTGACCGATAACTTTGTGAACTTGACCGATAACTCCCCGGAAATGATCGATATATGCAGCTACACTGCTTTCCCCGCCATGGAAACAAGTTTGCGAGGACGGACTGATTGATACCAATGCTTAAACAGAATAAAAATCAGCAGCAAATCAACTGCATCTCCGCCATAGTACATCAGCATGGCACCAATCCTTGCCTGTTCTACCGGGACTCCCGCCGGTGGATATGCGTAGATGAATTTTGACAAGATGCCATGTCCTGCAAGCGCCAAGATGAAGACAACAGTCCTGTATGTGTAATTGAAACGGTGGAAGACCGGATCGATATAAACCAAGGATATTGTGAATAAATAACCGGCAAGAAAGACGTGGACGTGAACGATTATATGGAGCGAAAAATTCGAATGCCTAGCCGCATATAAATCGGTCGTATAGAGAAGCCATAACCCGCCTATGTTCAAGACGGAAGCAACGACCGGGTGAGTGAAGAAACCAACAAACGAACTTTGCAGCAGTCGGCTAAACTTTCTTGCTAAATGGACATTTAACGACCGCAATATTAATGTCATAGGTGCAGCGAGTGCAATGAGAAAAGGGCCGAGCATGCCGAGCAGTAAATGCCCCGCCATATGAGCTGTAAAATCGGCATGGGATTGACGTGCGAGCGGGCCGACCAATGCCGCTGCTGCAAAAAGCACACCTGCTACGAAAGAAAGTGTGCGGAGCCAAGGCCATTTACGAAGGCGTCCCCGTCTATTTGTAAGAACCACTGCCTCGATATATAACCCGACCGCAAGCAGAGCAGGTATGCCAAATAGCAGATCTGTCAACGGAAAATGTGCATCATGCATGAGAAAACGTCCCTTTCCCTATACGCTGGTCGTGTCTCGCACTTACAATCAAACCGATACCAACCCCAATCATGATAGCTGCGGAAATATTCCAGACGAGGTCATACGGTAAAATATCGACATTGTATCGAATTTGATGGATGCGCATGATCTTATGCTGGATGGTGCCGTCATAAAGCTGGAAAGCCCCGCCGCCCAGTAACTTTCCTCCCCAAAACATCTTATGCCATAGTGCATTTCGCCTCCGTAGATCGGCAACGAGGAATAAGCCACCGACAGTCGCAAACCAGCTGAATGCGTGAAACAGCCCATCCGATACAAGACCGACCGCGACAGTCGATTTATCGTAAAACTTATGCCAATGGAGCAGCTGATGGAACAATGTCTCATCAAGAAATGCAACAAATCCTAATCCAAACAAAATGCCCGACCAAATGTTTCGACGCGCAAATGTTACTCTGTTATCTGAATGTGCTTGCGTGTTATGTATCGTTGTCAAATCCTCTTCCTCCATTTATTGAAATTGACTTCTTCAAAAGTATAGCCGTTAAGTACGAATGGTAATCTGCCTATTTCGTTAGTATGTCTCCGCCTCCTTTTGTGAATGCTGACAAAAGAACCATTCAGAGGAGGAGAAATCATGTTGAAATTACAAACGGAGCTGGAAGGGCAGACTGCTTCTTTCGGTATTGTGAGCGACTGCATCCGGGAACTCGGCTACCATATAGGTGGAAATTGGGATTATGACCGGGGATGCTTCGATCATATCCTGTGCCAAGAAGGCGGCGAGACCATCTATATCCGAATTCCCTTTTTCGTTACGGAAGGCCAGCTGGACGATTACGAAGCGTCCATTAAATTCGGCACTCCTTACATCATCAAGCATGTCGTCCATATCGGTCTCGATCGGGACGGTGATTCATTATTGGATGCGACTGGATTTAGTCAATTCCAGCAGCCGATTGATAAGGATGGGAAGATTATCAATAAAAATAGATGGATTCATGCGGGGGAAGTTGCTGTGAAAGACCTCATGGATTGTATGTATGCACAAGATTTATTGAAAACGAGTTGAATTGAATAGGTAGTCCACCTTGGCAACAGTGACTAAGGTGGATTTTTTATTTTGGGGAATAGATTAAATTTTTAAACAAATATATACTTAGATATTGTAAAATGGAGATAATTGGATATTGAAAAACTTTTGGGGGGAGTTGTGGACATGATTTTATCAGTGAAAGATGTGTACAAATCTTACGGCAAGGAACAGGTGTTGAAGGGGATTACGTTTGAAATTGAAGAGCCGCAGATCATTGCGCTTGTGGGGCCGAATGGATCGGGGAAGTCGACGTTGATGAACATCATTACGAATCTGTTGCCTGCTGATAAAGGGGAAATTACGGTGCTTGGGAAGAGCAACCGGGATCCGTATATTTTTCGGGAGATTTCGTTCATGCAGGATAACACGGTGCTGTACGAATATTTGACGGGGTACGATCATTTGCAGTTCATTTGCGATGTGCAGGGGCTGCCGAAGAAGCAGCTGCTTGAGACGGCGGATCGGATTGGAATTACAAGTTATTTGAATAAAAAGGTGAAGAACTATTCGCTTGGGATGAAACAGCATCTGCTGCTCGCGATGGCTGTCATAAACAAGCCGAAGCTGGCGATTTTGGATGAGCCGCTCAACGGGCTAGATCCGACGAGCGCTATTCGGGTACGTAATTTGCTGCTCGCATTGCGTGACGAAGGGACGGCTATTTTACTGTCTTCCCACAATCTGGCGGAAATCGACCGGGTGACGTCATCGATTTTATTCCTGAAGAAGGGGAATTTGATTCAGGAAAATATGGCTGAATTTGAACAAGTTCGCTATCAGATTGCTGTTAACGATATCGTGAAGGCGGAAAAGGTATTGGCGGCAGTAGGCGTACCTGTCGAGGTAGTGGATGGGCGACTGCATATATACCGGAAGGACGTAGCGCTTGACCGTGTGTTTTATTTGCTGGATCAAGAGCGGATTGTCATTGACGATATCGAGAAGAAAGTGTTTGGTTCCGAGGAGCGCTATCGGAAAATCTTCACGGAAGAGACGAAGTCTAATGAGCTTGTTGAAGTTTGAGCTGAAGAAGATTTGGCGGCAGAAGAAGCTTGTTTGGCTATTGGCAATTGTGCTTTTATGCATCGGTTGGAGTTTCTATCAAAATCAACTAGAGCAAACCTCATGGCGAAAGGGGCTGAGGAAAACCTCTTTTCTGTTGTCCTGAAAACCGATCAATTATACGCGCAGCTTTTGCCGTTGGAACGAGAGAATAAACTGACTGCGGAGCAAGCGAAGCAATTCGATAGTTTGAACATCATGTCGACCGCAATCTTTCAATGGAAGAGCGCCATCTATGGAAAGCGTTGGGATGAAATTCCGCAAATTGAGAATGATTTCCTCACGCATTTAGCGAAATACGAAGAAGCGGGCGGAACCTTCACCGCCTTAATGGGTGTGGAGAGGGAAAAGGCAATTGAAAAGAATGCCTATTTGGTGGAACACGGGTTGCCATACGCAAACGAAACATATCCAGTGACCCCGGCCTTGCAAATGAGCAAGATTGCTCCCGTTTTGCTTGGCCCGGGCGGACTTTTAGTGCTATTGCTTCTTTTTGGGAATGCATACACAACGGAGAAAGAGCAACAGACATTGTTGACGTTAAGGACGCAGCCCCTCCGCAGATGGAAGCTGTTGTTGGCGAAATATGTTGGATTGCTAGTTGTGATGCTCTTCTTTTTAGCTGTCGTGGCGATTGGTGGATGGACGATCCCGGTTATTTTCGGAGATCCATTCAATGACTTGCTGTATCCACAGTTCCTGGAGACGGGCGATTCTTTCGCCATTATTCCTGTTTGGCAGCATTTATTGAACGTAGCAATCCTTTTCCTATCGGCGGGGGAATTCCTCTTTGCTTTGTCAATTTTGATTGGCACCCAATTAAGAAGCTCCTTCTCGACCACCATGTTCACGGGCTTCTTCACGATGATTGGCGTTGTAGTAACGGACGCATTGCCTATCCTGCAGACGCCTTGGAACCCTTTCCAATTTTTCCGCGCAGATCAGTTTCTGACGGAAATGCCGGTTCATCCAGTATGGCTATATGCTATCTCGGCGCTTCTATGGAGCGTTGGACTGCTTATTACATCGAGTCGTTTACGGGAAGGGGAACGCGGTTTATTCAAAGCGGCTGAAGAACTAAAACCCTACCGCAAAGGGCGGACGAAACAGCTCCGCTCTGTTTGGACCAATGGGCTGTTTGAATGGCGGAAGTCGAGGCGAAGGGGGCTAGTTGGGCAGTCCTTAATTGTCTTATCGATAGCGGTCATTGTCGGCTACTTCTATTTTGCGGAGCAGGTGAAGGAGAAGGAGAATGAAGCACTTGGCGGTTTAACTTCGCTTGTAGAAGAGACAGAGACGAGATTCATCCCTTCCTATTTGGAGACTATCGAGGAAATGGAGAAGCTTGTTGCAGAAGCAAATGCAAATGGCGAAGATGGGGATTTCATCTATGGCCATAATATTGCAACTTATCTTGGTTATATAGAAGACGCCCGCGAAAAAGCAGTGCTTGCCGAACGTGCGCTAAATGGTTTTGAAAAGCGTGAATGGGCCCAGTTTTACGATTATCAGCTGTCCAATGACCATTGGTATCTTGAGAACTTGATAGAGTTTAAAAAGCATAATTACAGCCCGTACACCATTTTCGGCTATGAAACAGCAATTGCGCAAAAAGAGTGGATGAAAGAGCATAAAATCCAACCGGTCTTTGCGGGCACTTATATTCCAAACATCCATGACCAGTGGAAAGCGGAAAACCGGAAGGAAAAGAAAGCGGATGAACAGTGGAACCGGAAAGTAGATCATAGCGGATTATTTTCGTTGTACATGTATTTCCGTGATTATCTGTATTTCATTCCATTACTTCTATTCCTGCTTCTCATAGGTGCAGGCTTTTCGGGCGAGCGTGGAAAGAGGCCGACGCTCCATCTGCTGGAGACATTGCCGATCACGAAGCGGTCCCTTTTCCTTGGGAAAGTCCTTTTTAGTTCGGTCGTGGCCATAGGAAGCGCAATTGGGGTTTTCCTATTTGCTGTGCTGGTCGGTACGGTGTTGAACCGGTTCGGCGACTGGATGTATCCCGTACTGCATTATCATAGCAAGCGTGAAGTGCAGTCATTCGACTATACAGGATTGCGGGCTTTTGAAGGCGGTTATCATTTCATGCCGCTCGGAGAGTACTTGTTGAAGACCCTTTTGCTATATGCTTGCGTCGCATTGTTCCTCATCGCGTTGACGAATGTCTTGGGACTTTTCATAAACCAGCCGCTAGTTGTGTATACGCTGACAGGTTTGATCAGTGTAGCGGGCTATTTGTTGAGCTGGAAATTAGACGATTTTGCCCAGTACTCGCCATTCCTTTATCTAAACATACCGAAAGTCGTCAACGGAGAGATTTTGACGCTGCTGAACGATCCGGCGATTAACGTGTATATGGGCTGCGGGACGCTACTTGCAGCGACGGTTATCCTTTTGGGAGTGACTTATGTCGGGTTGAGTTTTGAGAAGAGGTTTGTGAAGGGGAGGAAGTCGGTTACAGCGGCGGTGTGAATGCTGGAGTGGAGGTGGCGTTATGGGTTTATTGAAATTTGAAATGAAGAAGGTTTTGCGGCAGAAGAAGCTTGTTTGGCTGTTAGTGATTGTACTGTTAGGTGTCTGGGCCGTATTTTATCAGCATTATTCCGAACGAGAGGCTATGAAGGAAAGGGCTTTGGAGAGCATTCGGCCGTACTCGGAAGAAGTTGACGCCCGGTATCATTTTTATAAGGAACGTGAATACAAAGATGAGTTGGATGAAGCGATGCGGCAGCAACAGGAGCATATCGTTGAATTGGGGACCATCTTCTATCGTTGGAAAGGGACCATCCATAACGGGGGATGGAGTGAAATACCCGCCATTGAAAATGACTTTTTGAAAAGTGTGGCGTTGTTTGAAGAGGCGGAAGGCGGTTTCGGTTCGCTATATGGGATGGAAAGGGAGAAGGCGATCCAGAAGAATGCTTGGCTTCTCAAGCATGAGCTCCCTTATGTAGACGAAGAATTTCCCCTTTCGCCGGCACTTGTGTTGAAGCAGAGTTCCAACCTTCTGTTAAGTGTCGGTGGAATTTTGTTTCTCGTGCTCTTCTTTTGAAATGTCGTGACGTCTGAAAAAGAGCAGCAGACTTGGTTGACGCTGAAAACACAGCCGATTGCCAAGTGGAAGCGCATTGTGGCGAAGTATACGGGGGTACTCATCGTACTTTTCATTTTTCTACTGATGGTTTTCTGTGTTGGACTGCTGGTCCCGTATTTATTCGGTGAGCAAGCATGGAATTTCACCTATCCGCAGCTCATCCAATCTGGAGAGTCATTCACATTCATTTCAACAACGGCTTATTTGGTTCGGATCTTTATGTTGTTTTTCTGCGCGGGCGCATTGGTTTTCAGCTTCATCATGCTGCTGAGCACGCAATTCATAAGCTCGTTCGCCGTTTTAGTGCTGACGGGGTTTGTCGGTGCAGTCGGTTATTCGGCTACGTTGTTGAATGAAGGATTGCAGACATTTTGGAATCCGTTTCATTTATTAAGTATGACAACGGTTGTCTATGAAACAGTGGACGGCTCGTTTTGGTTGTATCCGATAGCTGCGGTTTGTTGGTGTTTGCTGTTGCTGACGGTAGCAATCGTACTGCCTGAAGGAGAACGGGGATTATTTGGGGCGACGGATATGAAGAAACCCTTTGGTGACGGGAATACACGTCATATCCGGGGGATTTGGAACAGCGCTCTGTTTGAATGGAGAAAGTTGGAGCGGCAAGGATTGTTGAGACAGTCCATTATTGTGCTTGGACTTTTTGCTGTGATCGGCTACTTTTTGCTTGGGCAGGTTTCGCAGAAGAAAGAAGCGGAGTATGTTGAGGGGCTGGATGAGAGTATAGCGATGTATCGCAGTATCGTACAGCATTCTGAAGAAGGGCTTGCTTCACTGGATGAAGATAGAAAAGCAGCTGAAGAGTCTGGAGACGAGGGATGGATTAGGTATTACAATGATGTTGCGCAGCATCAACGGCAAACGATGTTGGCTTATTTCGAAGATATCCTTTCCAATTACGAAATGGGTAAAAGAGCATATGAGGAAGGGGATTGGCAATCCTTTTACCAATATCAGCTCTTTAACAACAGGCAGAGCAGCGGGGAATTTACTAATGAATATATGTTTTGGGAGATTGGTGGGCGAAGCTACGTCATGCTAGAAGCAAGCAAAGCGGAAAAAGAATGGCTGATGAAGCATAACGTGCGACCGATCATCTCAGGTGATGAAATCCCGACGATTTATGAAAGTTGGGGAGATAAAGAAACGAAGAATTGGCATGTAGAGAAGAATCGAAAGGTCGATAACAGTGGATTATTTTCGCTTTATCTGTACTTTGATAACTATGTCTATTTCATTCCAATATTGCTCTTGCTAGTTGTGTTTGGCGCAGGATTCGCAGGTGAGACAGGGAAACGGCCTACGATCCAAACGCTGCAGACACAGCCGGTTGCAATGAGTTCTATTTTTTGGGGGAAAGTGACTACGGCGATAATTGTGGGGATTTCCGGCTTAGTGGGTATCTTTGCATTTGTTTTATTGGTCAGCACATTGTTCAATCGCTTCGGAGGCTGGTATTATCCCATCTTTCATTACAACAGCAAAAAGGTAGTGGAGGCTGACGGATACACGGGGATGAGGGCGCTCGAGGGCGGTTTTGATTTTATTCCGCTAGGCGAATATGTGCTGAGCGGGATAGCTTTATCTGTTTGCATTTTCTTGTTTTTAATTGCAATGGTACATGTGCTAGGACTTTTCATTCCACATGCATTCGTCGTCTATAGCAGCCTATTGTTGATAGGTGGAGTTGGGTACTTTGTGAGTGGCAAGTTGGGTGATTTTGCACAGTATTCTCCCTTTACGTATTTAGACATCGGTCGGATCGTCAATGGGGAAGTGGCAGCGGTGTTGAATAATCCAAGTGTGACGGTGTTGAGTGGATGCTTATTACTTGTGGGCATACCAGTTTTATTGGTTGGGTATGGGATGTTGCATTTGAGGTCGAGGTTGAAAGTGAAGGAGGTTTCCGCTGGTCGGTTGGTTATGGAGGAATAGGAACCATCAAATTAACCTTCAATAAAAACCATTGCAACAGAACGTCATAATAGTTAGTCAATTGGGAACGTATGTATGCTATAATTAAAGAGTAAGAGTAATTGAATAGGTGACTTAAGGATGGACGGCTCATCCCTTTTTGAAAGGGGGTGATGCCCATGTCAGTATTCGAATCATTAATGATTGCAATTGGTTTTGCAACATTAGTCGTCATGATACTGTCAAATGACAAAAAGAAATAACCCATCCTTGAGTTCAACGCTCCTTCGGATGGGTTATTCCAGACGATAAAGCTGTCCCCTTATAGGGAACCTATCAATTACCCTGACCACTCGGCTGCAACCGGGTGGTTCTTTTTATTTATATGAAGTCTATACATCAATTATACAATTGTTGAATTATTGTTGCAAGGTACGTGGACTTTACATTGTTCACAGCACATAGGAGGGATTCATTTTGAAAAAAGAATCAATCTAAAGAGCCTCATATATAGACACAGAATATAGTAAAAAGAAGATGGACGCTACAATCTGTAGAGATTCATCTTCTTTTTTGCTTGAAGGGGCATTTGTCAACAGCCCATTGAGCTGTTCAGTTTTGTGTCTACACCTTATATCTTAATGTCAATCTTCGCATTTTTCTTTAACTCTTCAACCTGCTGAGCGAGTTTTTCCTGCTGCTTTTGCTGATGAAGGGATTGTTCTATTTGTGATTTTATTTCTTCAAGCTTTGGAACTTCTTGTCCAGTACTCTTTCCTTGTTCCACATATTGATCATACATTTGTTGAATTTCTTCATTGGTTATTTTCCCAGCCGGCACTTCTTTCTCAACATACTTTTTAA
This sequence comes from Saccharococcus sp. Marseille-Q5394, assembly GCF_946901335.1. Lineage (NCBI taxonomy): Bacteria > Bacillati > Bacillota > Bacilli > Caryophanales > Anoxybacillaceae > Saccharococcus > Saccharococcus sp. Marseille-Q5394. The sequence continues at coordinate 245,439 of NZ_CAMPPQ010000002.1, forward strand.
GTTTAATATCGTCAGCTAATTGGGTTTCAAGTGTTTTCATATCCACGCCGGATTGTTTAAGAGCTGCATTGAATTCTTTTTCTGTTTTAAACTGTTTTTTTATTTCGTCCAGCTGCTTATTAATATCCGCCTCTGAAACTTTATAGCTTTTTTTATCTGCCTCTTGAAGAAGAAGAGTTTGCCCGACCAAACTGTCAATTGTTTGGTTTTTCGCTTGCTCTGCAGCTTCTTTAGAGGACGGATCTTGTCCCATTTGCTGCATTTGTCCTTGTATGGATGCTAGAGCGATATTATAGTCGCTTCCTAAGATTTCTTCATCATTCACTTTGGCAACAGTTTTATTTTCATCTACTTGCTGTTCTTCTAATTTCTTTTGCATTTCTTCCGTTTGCTTTTGCTGTTCCTTCTGCTGTTCGGTTTTTGCTGTTTTTGCTTTATTATCATTTTGGGCTTCTGTACTTTCTTCATTTCCTCCGCATGCTACTAAAACAACAGCCAATAGACCGGTTATTAATGTAAACATCATTTTTTTCATAATCGATCTCCTTCCTTAAGCTAGAAGTATAATTTTCCTTTAAGAAAATCATCTAGTGCGCATTATAAAGGTAATTCTATGAAAAAGAAACAGGATGCGCTCTCTTTTAATATTTATAACGGGATTGATATATTCTGTAATAATAATGGATGCCTGTAATAAAAGGCGATACATATTGCACTAGCACAATATGTATCGCCTTTTATTGGTATTACCATGGTTGTCTTCATCTTTTGGGCTCATAATCAAGCATTTGAAACATTTCCTTCAGTTCCTTATCCGTCAAGTCGCGCCATTGCCCAATCGGTAGATTGCCGAGATGGATGTTCATGATACGGGTGCGCTGGAGGCGTCTGACGTTGTAGCCGAGTGCTGAACACATGCGGCGGATTTGGCGGTTCAGCCCTTGTGTCAACGTGATGTTGAATTTTCGGGGACCGAGTTGTTTCACTTTGCATGGTTTTGTTATTGTGTCTAGGATTTCGACGCCGGATTCCATTTTGTGAATGAATTCCTTAGTGAGCGGGCGGTCGACGGTGACAATGTATTCTTTTTCGTGGCCGTGTTCTTCCCGTAGGATTTCATTCACGATATCACCATCATTCGTCAGAAGCAGTAAGCCATCTGAGTCTTTGTCGAGCCGTCCGATATGGAAGATGCGGAGCGGGTGGTTGACGAAATCGACGACATTCCCTTCGATGTGACGTTCAGTTGTACTTGTAATGCCAACAGGTTTATTGAGGACGATATAGACGAGTTGCTCCTCGGTTTTCACGGGTTTGCCGTCGACATGGACTTCATCTCCCTGTTCGACTCTGCTTCCGAGTTCGGCTGGCTTGCCGTTGATGGTGACGCGCCCGTCTTCAATCCATTTATCTGCACCGCGTCTGGAAACGATGCCGGCTTCGCTTAAAAATTTATTGATTCGCATTGGGTTCACCTATTTTCGAGTTTCTTTCCCACTATTGTACAGCTTGGGCTGCGAGTTTACAAAGTCGGCGGATTACATATATTATCGAAAGGTTGACAATTGATTGAATGAATAGTAAGGTTAAAACAACTTTTTTGTTCGGAGAGGGTAGAGGTGCCGGGAGCGGCGCCGCCCAGGAACAGATGAGCCGAGTTGAGAAGAGCATAGCTGAGAAATTGTTGAATAAGAGGAGTAGCATCGGAAGCGCGATGTAGAGAGTCAGTGGGTGGTGGAAACTGATTCGCGTCCGTTGTGAATGGACTTATGAGAGCTATCTGGAGTTTTCCAGGTGGACGTCTTTCCTACGTTACGGGAAGTGCCTTTTTTAGGCGCGCCGAGTGGAAGCTGTTTGGCTTCAAATAGAGGTGGCAACGCGGGTAATCCGTCCTCTGCAACTGGACTTTTCTGTCCTTTTGCAGAGGGCTTTTTTGTTTTTCATGAGTTTTAAGAAAGGAGATCAAGGATTTAATTTGTTAAGGGCATTTAGCGCGAAATTGGAATGTCGTTTAGTAAAAAGCTGGCTCCACGTCCTCGGTAGCGCGGGAAAATGAAACGTGCTCTCCAAATTCAGTCGCGCCAAATGCTTTTGACAAATAAAAGGTTTTAATTCGAAGAAGGAGGCTAGGCAAAAGATCCTGAAATGACGATAACTTCCGTCAAGTGACCGATAACAGCGGCGGATTGACCGATAACTCCGCCGAAGTGACCGATAACTCCCGGGAAATGATCGATAACTACACACGAACAATGAGAAGAGGAGAGATGAGATGGAAAAGACGAGTTTGCGTATTACAGAGAAGAAAATTGAAGGAGATTCGCTGACGCCGATCCTGATTTTCAGACGGTTGCAAGGCCGACACCGTTTTTTATTGGAAAGCTCGTCGCAGCATGAGCGGTCGGGGCGGTATTCGTTCATCGGGGTGGATCCAGTGAAGGCGTATCGTGGAGGGAATGGCCGGTTGGAAGAGTTTGTGTATGCAACGGAGAGGACATACGAACATGAAGGGAATTTATATACGCTTCTCAAAAGGTTGATGCCGCGGATTGCGGAGCATGGAAAATACCCGTTCATGGGCGGTGCTGTCGGATATGTCGGATACGGAGCGGCGGAGGCTACTGCGGTTTATTTCGATGAACAGCCTGACGTTTATTTCAATATTTACGATACGGTCATCATTTATGATCACCTACAAAACGAAGTGACGTTGCTGCATACGGAAATACACCCGGAATACGCCAAACCTGACCTGGATGCATTGGCGGAGACCATTACGTCGGGTCCAACAATAGAAGAGAAGGGAGTATCCGTTTCCGATTACCGATGCGCAATTTCACAACAAGAATTTGAAGACCGGGTCAGGCAGGCGCAGCAATACATTGAAAAAGGCAAGGTTGAGCAGGTCGTCCTCTCGCGAAAGCTTGAAGCAGATATCGATGGCGACCCGTTCGCTCTGTATCGAAAACTGCGTAAAAAGAATCCTTCGCCGTACATGTACTATATGGAGTTCAGCAATCAAACCGTCATCGGCGCCTCGCCAGAAAGTCTTGTCCGGGTGACGGATGGGAGGGTCATAACGAATCCGATTGCGGGAACGAGGAGAAGAGGGCGAAGCGAAGAGGAAGATAAGACTTTAGAAGAAGAGCTGCGAAAAGATCCGAAAGAGCTTTCGGAGCATGACATGTTAGTTGAAGAAAGCAAGAAAGAGATGGATATGGTCTGTGAATCATCGTCCATCCGCGTATCAACATACATGGAAACCGTCCGCTACGAGCATGTCATGCATCTCGTTTCAGAAGTGGAAGGGACACTTGCACCGGGCTTGCATGCGCTTGACGCATTGAAGGCGACATTGCCTGCAGGAACAGTGACCGGTTCACCGAAAAAGATTGCGATGGATATCATTTCACAGCTGGAAGATGAGCCGCGCGGGTTGTATGGCGGCGCAATCGGCTATATAGGATTGAACGGCAATATCGATTTTGCATTAACGATTCGGACGATGACTGTGCAGGACGGGGTGGCGACCGTGCAAGCAGGGGCTGGGATTGTGAAGAATTCCGTGCCGGCCCTGGAATATAAGGAGACAGTGAACAAGGCCCGTTCATTACTCGAGGCTTTGAAATAAAACAAAAGACTAGAAGAGGAGAGATGAGCAGTGAAAACTTATACGAGAATAGTAGAGGCAGGCCGGAACTTACAATATGAAGAGATGGAGGATGCGGCCAATCGGATGTTTTCAGAGGAAGCAAGCATAGAGGGTATGGCGGCGTTTCTTATCGCTTTATCCAAGAAAGGAGAAACAGCTACGGAAGTGGGGGCACTGGCTTCGGTCATGACGTCTCATGCCGTTGAATTCAAAGCCCCGGCAGCCCGTTATTTGGACAATTGCGGAACGGGTGGCGACGGGTTGAACACATTCAATATTAGTACGACATCGGCTTTCGTCCTTGCTGGCGCCGGCGTGAATGTGGCGAAGCATGGCAATCGGAAGATCACAAGCGCGGCGGGCAGTCAGGATGTGCTCGATTCGCTTGGCATCCATTCTAATTTTACACCTAACGATATGAGCAGGATGCTCTATAAGGAAGGAATTGCCTTTCTGTTCGCGCCGATCGTCCATCCGAAAATGAAACGGATCGGCATGGTCCGCGCGAAGATTGGGAAACCGACGATTTTCAACCTTGTTGGTCCGCTGACGAATCCAGTTCCAATAAGCACTCAATTTACAGGCATCAACCGCCCCGATTTTATTATGGAATATGCGTCTGTCCTACGGATGCTTGGCAGGGACCGGGCGCTAGTCGTATCGGGGGCGGGCGGACTTGATGAAGCGTCGCTTGCTGGGCAGAACTCATTTGTCCTTATGGATAAAGGAGACTTGATTCCTTTCTCACTCAACGCAGAAGATGTAGGGCTATCCTATGCACCTCTATCAGCAATCCGTGGTGGAACCCCGGAGGAGAATGCTGCAATGATACGTTCCGTATTGCAAGGCGATCGTGGTCCTCGCTTTGACACGGTTGTGTTCAATGCAGGTTTAGGGTTATTCACGAACGGCATTGCGGATTCCATACAGGAGGGTATTGAACGGTCGACTGACAGCATTCTTTCAGGCAATGCGCTCCGGAAATTGGAGGCTGTCGTCGCATTCAGCGAACAAATCAGGCAGGAGGCGATGGTGCGATGACAATTTTAGAAAGGATTTTACAGACGAAACGGCTTGAAGTGAAACAGCTGCTAATGGAGGGACGTGTCGTTTCATGTGAAACAATGTCGAAACGGCCCTCTCTTTTTGAAACGCTAAAGCAATCAAATCGTCTGGAAGTTATTTCGGAAATGAAACGCGCATCCCCCTCGAAGGGAATGATAGCGGGAAATACGGATCCGGTCGCACAGGCAAAGGCTTATGAGCAAGCAGGAGCGGCGTGCATCTCGGTATTGACGGATTCCACCTTTTTCAAAGGTTCATACGAAGACTTAGCAGCGGTTGCTGAAGCGGTAAAAATACCGTTGCTCTGCAAGGATTTTATTATTCATGAAGTGCAGATCGATCGTGCGAAACAGGCGGGTGCATCCGTCATCTTACTCATCGTGGCAGCGCTTGATGATGCGACATTACAAAGGCTTCATAACTATGCAACGGACCTAGGACTTGAAGTGCTAGTGGAAGTCCATGATGCAAGAGAACTGGACCGTGCCCTCTCAGTGAACGCAAAACTGATTGGCGTCAACAACAGGGATTTGAAAACGTTCGAAGTGGATCTTGCAAGGACAGAAGAGGTAGCACAGCATTTTCCGTTCAATGAAAACCGCATATTCATCAGCGAAAGCGGAATCATGGACGCGGCAGATGCAATACGGGCAGCGACAGCCGGAGCGAGCGCTGTCCTAGTTGGAGAATCGCTTATGCGGAGCGCTTCCGTTGAAGACTCGCTCCGTTCGTTGCAAGTTTCGAAGGCAGGTGTTCCGCTATGACGAAAGTGAAGATTTGCGGGTTGATGGAGCCTGAGCATGTAATAGCCGCGGTGGAAGCAGGTGTGGATGCGGTCGGATTCGTATTTGCACCGAGCAGACGCCGTGTCGCGATTGCGCAAGCGCAGGAACTGGCACGATTTGTTCCGGATCACGTCATGAAGATTGGGGTTTTCGTCAATGCAGAGCAAGAGGAACTGGAGCGGGCTTTTCGGGAAGTGCCGCTCGATTATGTGCAATATCATGGTGATGAGACGGCAGAATTCATTAAAAAAGTTGGACTTCCTTCTATTAAAGTATTATCAGTGCGTGGCAGTCAAGATGTAGCGAAAGTGTCTAACTATGAGACGGAGTATGTCTTGTTCGATACACCGGGCGTTGAATTCAAAGGCGGAAGTGGAAAGGTGTTTGACTGGAGTCTGGTGGAGCAGGATGTGCCAACAGGCCGCCTGATTTTGGCGGGCGGGTTGAATGCGCAAAATGTGAAGGAAGCGATTCGACAAGTTCGTCCATACATGGTGGATGTGTCGAGCGGGGTGGAGATTGAGCGAAAGAAAGATCCAACGTTGATCCGCGAATTCATTCGCGCAGTGAAAGAGGAGGAGAGCTGAGATGGCGGTAGAGACGAGAAAAGGCAGGTATGGGAAGTTCGGTGGGCAATATGTGCCGGAGACGTTGATGTCTGCATTAATTGAATTGGAGAATGCGTATGGGGAGGCGAAGGCCGATCCGTCTTTTGCTGAGGAATTGGATTACTATTTGAGGGATTTTGTCGGCAGGGAGAATCCGCTTTATTTTGCGGAGAGGTTGACGGAGAAGGTCGGTGGCGCAAAGATATTCTTGAAGCGTGAGGATTTGAATCATACAGGTGCCCATAAGATCAATAATTCGCTCGGGCAGGCGCTGCTTGCTATGCGGATGGGGAAACGGAAAATCGTGGCGGAGACGGGTGCCGGGCAGCATGGTGTGGCGACGGCGACGGCTTGCGCGCTGTTCGGTCTGGAGTGCGTCGTCTTTATGGGGAAAGAGGATATCCGCCGACAGGAGCTGAATGTGTTCCGGATGGAGCTGCTTGGAGCGAAGGTCGTGTCGGTCGACAAGGGATCTGGCACATTGAAGGATGCCGTCAATGAAGCGCTTCGCTATTGGGTCGCGAATGTGGAAGATACGCATTATATATTAGGATCTGCGCTCGGCCCGCATCCATTCCCGGAAATTGTGCGTGATTTCCAGCGAGTGATTGGCGTGGAGACGCGTCGGCAGATTGTGGAGAAGGAAGGGCGCTTGCCTGACGCGGTTGTTGCGTGCATCGGTGGCGGGAGCAATGCGATCGGCATGTTCCATCCGTTTGTCGACGATGAGGGAGTTGCGCTATATGGTGTCGAAGCAGCGGGGAGTGGAGTGGAGACAGGGCTTCATGCGGCTGCGATTGCGGACGGGAAGGAAGGCGTATTGCATGGGGCGTATATGTATGTATTGCAAGACGAGGACGGTTTCATCCAAGAAGCGCATTCAATTTCGGCAGGGCTTGATTACCCGGCAGTGGGACCGGAGCATTGTCACCTGCATGATATCGGCCGGGTGAAATATGAAGCCGTGACGGATGCGGGAGCGCTGGAAGGTTTGCAATTGCTCTCAAGGACGGAGGGAATCATCCCTGCCCTCGAAAGTGCGCATGCCATCCAGTTTGCAGTGGATTTGGCGAAAGGCATGGGGAAGGACCAAATTGTCGTCGTCTGTTTGTCGGGACGCGGGGATAAGGATATGCAGACGGTTCGTGATGTGCTTGGAGGTGGAGCGGAATGAAGACGTTGGAGAAGAGAATCCGTGAATGTAATGACGAAGGAAAAAAGGCGTTCGTGCCTTATATGATGGCTGGCGATGGAGGGCTCGGATCGCTGAAGGAGAAGCTGCTCTTTTTACAGGAAGCCGGTGTGACAGCAATTGAAATCGGCATCCCGTTTTCGGACCCGGTGGCGGATGGGGAGGCGATCCAACAGGCGGGAGCACGGGCACTTGCGGATGGGGTGACGCTGCGGAACGTGTTGGAGGAGCTTGAACGGTGCAAAGGTGAAGTGAAGGTACCTTTAGTCGTTATGACATATTTGAATCCGGTATTGGCGTACGGCGTGTCGCAATTTGTCGAAGCGTGCAAGCAGGTGAGGATTAATGGCTTGATCATCCCAGATTTGCCGCTTGAGGAGAGCGGGCCGCTTCGCGATGAACTGAGAGAGACGGATATCGCATGGATTCCGCTCGTGTCGTTGACAAGCCCTGATGAACGGATTGCAAGGATAGCGGAAAGCGCGGAAGGGTTTCTATATGCCGTTACCGTTAATGGAATTACGGGTGCGCGGAATGATTTCGGTGAGGATATTTACTCTCATTTGCAGCGTGTCAAGCGGATCTGTACTGTGCCGGTATTGGCTGGGTTCGGCATTTCGACACCGACACAAGTAAGGGAAATGGGCAACCATACGGACGGCGTTATAGTCGGGAGCGCGATTGTCGGAGCTTTTCATCGGGATGAATTGGAAAAAATCCGCAAATTAGTGGGGACTAGTGCAGGGAAAGTTGAAATTGTCAATTAACACTGAAACCTTTTAGGCACCTATGACGTACATATAGCAAAGGAGTTGTACGGCATGGATATGATTAGGCAGGAAGTGGAAACGACATATGACAAAGTTAAATCTTTGGCGGGCTGGAGCGTCGACAAGAATGTTGTGTTGACGATCACTTCGTATTATGTGACGGCGGAGAAAGAGTTTAATGCTATGGATTTCAACCGCGCCATGGCCGCCTTAAAGGAAAGGGCAGGCTGGTTTTCACCATTGCGCGGACATCTATTGCCGATAATGGCTGCATTTCTAACGCAAGCCGACGACTCGGTGGAAGAGGAAGCCGATCGTCTGATGGATAAGCAGCGGGCTTTGAAGCAGGCCGGGTTCCGGAACACGATTCATTCCTATCTTGCCGCGCTACTTATGGACGATGATAGCGCAAGACTAGAGGAAGAGGCGAACCGTGCAAAAAAACTATACGATGCGATGAAAAAACAGCATTACTTTCTTACATCCGATGATGATTATGCGTATGCAGTTTTGCTCGGAAAAATGGGGGAAGACCCCGTAGAACATGCCAAGGCGATGCGTTCTTATTACGATGCGTTGCATGAAGAGGGCTTCCGGACGGGCAATGAGCTTCAGTGGCTGTCGCAAGTGATGACGTATATGGATATCGCTTTCCAGCCACGGCTTGTTAAAAGGGCTTGGGAACTTTACGAGAGGCTCCGTGAGGAATTAAAAGCGAAGCCAATCCATTATCCAATGGTCGGATTCCTGACAGTTTTTGAGGTTGAGGACGCGAAAATTGATGATATCATCCTCCTTGCAAAGCAATTGGAACAATCGAAACGGTTTAAATGGAACAAGGGAATGGCTTTGTCAGTCGCTATCGGCCATGTGATGCATGGGTTGACGGAAAGAGCCGATGAGGTGAGTGTCAGTCTTGCCGCATCCGTCGAATTGATCTTGCAGGCGCAACAGGCGGTGATGGCCGCAACAGTTGCGGCTGTTGCGGCTTCCTCGGCTGCGAGTTCATCAAATTAATCATATGAAATGAATAAGTAAACAGGAGAAGAGGCTATTGTCATATAACAATGGCTTTTTCTTCCTGTTTTTTTATTGTGCAGGACGAATAAACGAAAAATATTTTAATTTCATAAATCATTAAGAAAACGTTTACCTAGCAACGTTTGTAACATATTTGTCATATTAGAAATAATACAAGATTTAGATATTCTAAAAAAACAGTATTGTCAGGACTTATGATGTGTAGTATATTGAGTTCAATAACTTCGAATAAAGTCTGAATATTAGTTATTCGGTAATGTGTCAGTTTGTAAGGAGGAAATTCTATTGAAAAACCCGGTTTTGGAAATAAAAGATCTTCGTACGTCATTCAATATTAAGGGCGACTATTATGCCGCGGTAGATGGAGTTTCCATTACAGTCCACGAAAACGAAGTCGTTGCAATCGTCGGTGAGTCGGGTTGTGGTAAAAGTGCATTGGCCCTTTCAGTAATGGGGCTGCATGACCGGAAAGCAACGAAGCTTGAAGGGCAAGTGAACTTTTCCGGACAAAATTTACTGACGTTAACACGGTCGCGGTTGGACAAAGTAAGAGGGAAAGACATCGGAATGATCTTCCAAGATCCGATGACCGCTTTGAATCCGCTCGCGATAATTGGACGGCAGATCGAAGAGCCGATGGATTATCACATGAAACTGTCTGCAAGTGAAAAGAAGAAGCGTACATTGGAACTACTTCGGCGGGTAGGTATTAAAAACGAACAACGCGTTTATGAGCAATATCCGCATGAATTATCGGGTGGGATGAGACAACGTGTCGTCATCGCAATTGCACTTGCATGCGACCCGGTTCTTCTACTGGCGGATGAGCCTACGACAGCTTTGGACGTTACGATTCAAGCACAAATCATGGATTTAATGAAAGAACTGCAAAATCAGATGAAAACAGGCATTGTCCTGATTACGCATGACCTCGGAGTTGTTGCTGAAATGGCAGACCGTGTCGTCGTCATGTACGCAGGGGAAGTCGTTGAAATAGCGGATGTCAAAGACCTATTTGAAAACCCACTGCATCCATATACAAGATCATTATTGAATTCGATCCCTTCCAATATGGAAGGAAAAGAGAAATTGCATGTCATTGATGGAATCGTTCCATCCATTCAGAACCTCGACCGCAAAGGGTGCCGTTTCGCACCGCGGATCGCATGGATTCCTGAAGAGGACCATGAGGAGATACCGGAAATGCATGAAGCGGCACCGAACCATTTTGTCCGATGCTCATGCTATAAAACGTTCTACTTCCCGGAGGACAGAGTAGGAGAGAAAGAATATGTCGCTACTAACAGTTAATGATTTGAAAGTACATTACCCGATTCGGGGCGGTTTTTTCCGTAAAGTAGTAGATCATGTCAGAGCCGTCGATGGCATCAGCTTCGAATTGCAGCCGGGCGAAACTTACGGACTAGTTGGAGAGTCGGGATGCGGCAAGACGACTTCCGGACGTGCGCTTATCGGCTTGAATAAAGCGACTAGTGGGGAAATGTTGTTTGAAGGAAAGGACCTTGCTAAACTAAGCAGGGCCGAAAGACGCAATTACACGAAAGATATTCAGATGATTTTCCAGGATCCGTATTCTTCATTGAACGGCCGGAAAAATGTATTGAATATCATTGCGGAGCCTCTCCGTAACTTTGAGAGACTATCTCCGAAGGAAGAGTTGCTGAGAGTACAAGAGTTGGTGGCACGTGTTGGTTTAAGCCCTGAATCGATCTATAAATACCCTCACCAATTCTCAGGCGGTCAAAGGCAAAGAATCGGGATCGCGCGTGCACTCGCATTAAATCCGAAATTGATCATTGCGGATGAGCCGGTTTCCGCGTTGGACGTATCCGTTCAGGCACAAGTATTGAACTTCATGCAGGAAATCCAAGAGGAGTTCAACTTGACGTATCTATTTATCTCGCATGACTTAGGGATCATCCAGCATATGTGCGACCGGATTGGCATTATGTATCGAGGTCGTTTCGTAGAGGAAGGAACGGCATCCGATATCTACAACAACCCACAGCACGTCTATACAAAACGGTTGATTGCAGCGATTCCAGAAATGAATCCAGAAAAACGTTTCGAGAAGATGCATTTACGTCAGGCAATCAATCAGGAATACCAAACTGAATATAATAACTACTTCGACAAAGATGGGCGGATGTTCGACTTGAAGAGAGTCTCGGATACGCATTCCGTCGCCATGCTATAAGGAGGATGAAGTAAATGTTGAAATTCATTTTACGAAGAGCATTGTTCATGATTCCGCAGCTCATCCTCCTCAGTCTCATCATCTTCATGCTTTCAAAAGCGATGCCGGGTGATGCGGTAACGGGAGCGTTCATGTCAAATCCTAACGTTTCACCGGAGCAGGTAGAGAAGATCCGTGAAAAATTAGGGCTGAACGATCCATGGTACGAACAATATGGGCGGTGGATTGGAAACGCGGTACAAGGTGATTTCGGACAGTCATATGTCCATAAACAGCCTGTAACATCATTATTGGCAGGCAGGGTCGAAAACACAGTACTCCTATCATTATTTACGGGTATTGTCATCTATCTGTTAGCCATACCGCTAGGAATTGTAGCGGGAAGATGGACAGATACATGGGCGGATAAAATGATCGTAACCTATAACTATTTTGCTTTTGCGACACCCCTATTCATTTTCGCCTTATTGATGCTTTTCCTTTTCTCTTTCATATTAGGATGGTTCCCGATTGGAGGAAGCGGAAATATACGGATAGATCCAGGAAGCTGGGAATATATCGTCGACAGAGCCAAGCATTTATTCTTGCCGGTTATGTCAGGTGCTTTAATCGGTACATTCGGAACGATCCAATATTTACGGAATGACATTATTGACCAGAAGATCAAGGATTATGTAAAGACTGCCCGTTCTAAAGGCGTCCCTGAGGGCAAGGTGTACACTCGCCATATCTTGCGGAATTCCCTATTGCCGATTGCGGCTTTTCTCGGGTATGAAATCACAGGTCTAATCTCCGGTTCAATATTCATTGAATCCATTTACAGTTATCCCGGTCTCGGACAACTTTTCCTTCAATCCATTGCGCAACGAGATTTCACTGTCGTTACGGCACTCGTCATGGTTTCTGGTACTGCCGTAATCATAGGGACTTTGCTATCGGATATTATCCTCAGCATTGTCGATCCTCGTATACGTATTGAATAGAAGATGAAGAGAAGGAAGAGGAGGGAAAGTAATGACAAATCCAGTCATAGATGAAAAAAAATTGATTGCTCAAGAAAAACTAAATAATCCATCGCTTTTGCGTACGATTTGGCGTGAAATAATGCACGATAAAATGGCATTAGGCTCATTAATTTTGTTTACAATCATCGTATTATCGGCTTACATTTCGCCATTATTCGTTGACCAAACAGCATTGACGCGAGTGAACTTCTTTAACGTCTGGAAGCCGCCTTCCTTAGATAATTGGGTAGGGACAGATGACGGAGGACGGGACGTGTTTGGCCAGTTGATGATCGGGACACGGAACTCGCTTACAATCGGAGTTGCAGTCACACTCATTGCCGGGTTGATTGGCTTGACATACGGCTTGATCTCCGGATTTTACGGAGGTGGCGTGGATAATGTCATGATGCGTATCCTGGAATTCTTGATGGTATTGCCAACATTGATGTTCATCATCGTATTTGTAACAATTGTTCCAAACTATAATGTTTTCACATTCATTCTGATTATGAGTGCTTTCTTCTGGTTCGGAAAAGCAAGGCTTATCCGCTCCAGGGCTTTACAGGAACGGGAGCTTGATTATATCAATGCTTCCAAGACATTAGGAACTCCAAGTTGGAAGATCATGTTTTTCGAAATGTTCCCTAACTTGAGTTCACTCGTCATAGTTAATATGACACTTTCGCTTGCTGGGAATATCGGGATAGAGACAGGGCTGACTTTCTTAGGATTCGGCCTGCCCGCTGGAACTCCTTCACTTGGAACGTTGATTTCGTTCGCAAGGAATCCCGATATTATAAAGAACAAGTGGTGGGTTTGGTTACCTGCAGCATTACTGATCTTAGTAATGATGCTGTGTATAAATTACATCGGGCAAGCGGTGAAACGCGCGTCTGATGCAAGGCAAAGATTGGCCTAAAAAATAAGGGGAGGTAATACAAATGGCAAAGAAGCAGTTTATGCTACTTGCGAGTCTGTTGCTTGTTCTCAGCGTATTTTTAGCTGCATGTACTGGCAAAGAAAAAGAAGGCGCTGGTGATAAAGAACCGGCAAAAGATCCAGAAAAGAAAACAGAGGAAACAAAAACGGAAGACCCAGTGGAAGAAGATCCAAACGCTGGCCTTGATTTCCCGTTCGAAGTAACGAACAAGGCTGAGCCAATGGCAGACGGCGAATTGACATGGGCTATGGTAACAGACACTCCGTTTGAAGGTACGCTTAGCCGTGTGTTCTACTCAGGGACATTTGACGCTCAAGTTATCGAGAAATTCGATGAGGCTCTACTATCTTCAGATGGTGACTACTTGATCACTAATGACGGTGCAGCTACTTACGAAATTTCAGAAGACAATAAAACAATCACGTTAACAATCAAAGACGGGGTAAAATGGCATGACGGCGAGCCGGTAAAAGCAAGTGACCTTCTTTACTCTTACCAATTGCTTGGTCACCCTGATTACACAGGAGACCGTTACGATTTCATGATTGAAAACGTTGTTGGTATGCCGGATTACAATGCAGGAAAAACAACAGAAATCTCTGGTATCGAAGTTTCAGAGGATGAGAAGCAAATTTCATTCACATTCACAGAAGCAACACCATCCCTATTGTCTGGTTTTTGGTCATATGCAACACCTAGGCACCACGTAGGGGATGTCATGACTGGCGAAATTACAATCGAAGAACTTGAAGCTTCCGATAAAATCCGTGTGAACCCAATCGGCTTCGGTCCTTACAAAGTTGAAAAAATCATCCCAGGTGAATCTGTCCTATACGTCCGCAATGATGACTACTGGAGAGGTAAACCTAATCTTAAATCAATGGTCTTGAAAGTTGTAAGCTCCGCTTCTATCCTTGAAGCACTTAAGAAAGGCGATGCTGATATTGCTTCAATCCCAGTTGATCAATATCTAAATGCAAAAGAAATCGACAATATCGAGCTTCTTGCGGATATTGACTATGCATACACATATATCGGGTTCAAACTTGGTAAATGGGATCCTGAAAAGAAAACAAACGTAACAGATCCAAATGCTAAAATGGCTAACAAACTTGTTCGTCAAGCTATGTGGTATGCAATGGACAACGAAACAGTCGGTAAAGAACTTTACCACGGTCTTCGTTTCCCTGCAACATCATTGATCATTCCTGTATTCGCAAGCTTCCATGATGCGGACCTTGAAACACCATCTTATGATCCTGAAAAAGCGAAAGCGCTTCTTGACGAAGCTGGTTACGTTGATACAAATAACGATGGATTCCGCGAAAATGACAAAGGTGAGGAATTCGTTCTTAACTTCGCTTCTATGTCCGGCGGAGAAACTGCTGAGCCGATTGCACAGTGGTATATGCAAAACTGGGCTGACGTAGGCATTAAAGTACAACTTCTTGACGGACGTCTACACGAGTTCAACTCGTTCTACGATATGGTTAAAGCTGACGATCCGAAAATCGACATCTACCAAGGAGCATGGGGAACTGGTTCTGACCCAGATCCATCTGGCCTATACGGTAGAGATGCTGCATTCAACTACAGCCGTTTCACAAACGAGAAGAACGATGAGCTTCTTGCAGCAGGTACTTCTGAGAAGGCATTTGACTCCGATTACCGTAAAGACATCTACAAACAATGGCAAGCGCTTATGGCTGAAGAAGTTCCGGTTGCCCCAACTGTATACCGTTACTACCTAATGGGCGTTAACAAGCGCGTTGTTAACTACTCAATCGACCCAGGCACTGATCTATACTTGTATGATTTGGGTGTAAGTGAATAAGTAATTATCGGTTCTGATTGATAATCAACCGCCATCCGGGAAACTGGGTGGCGGTTTTAATTTTTGAAATCATATTGTAATATTCTTAAAAATTTGATAGGATTAAACTTACCAATTAACAGACTAGGCTATTAATTCAGAGAGATGGAGAGATGGGGGAAATAGAAATGAAGATTTACGTATCAGTTGATATGGAAGGGATCACAGGGCTGCCTGATTACACATTTGTCGATTCTGCCAGACATAATTATGAACGTGCGCGGCGTATTATGACAGAGGAAGCAAACGCTATCATACGAGCGGCGATCGGACAAGGAGCTGAACAAGTCCTTGTGAATGATAGCCATTCCCAAATGAACAATCTGCTTTTGGAGGAGTTACATCCTGACGCAGATTTGATAACCGGTGGTATGAAAGCGTTTTCTATGGTGCAGGCACTGGATGAGTCATTTGACGGTGCTATCTTTGCCGGATATCACGCAAGGGCAGGTCAGCCAGGTGTCATGAGCCATTCAATGACCTTTGGCGTCAGGAATATGCATATCAATGACGTGGCCATCGGCGAGCTTGGCTTAAACGCATATGTAGCGGGTCATTACGGAGTTCCTGTCATCATGGTCGCCGGGGATGATCGTGCATGTATGGAAGCGCAAGCCTTGATTCCTGGGATTGTGACCGCCGCTGTCAAGCAGTCGATTTCCCGTTCCGCTGTCAAGACGTTGCATCCGACAAAGGCGCATGCATTACTCGAGGAAAAGACTGCAGAAGCGATTACTAAACGTTTAGCAATCAAACCGCTCGTACCTCCGGCAAACCCGGTTTTACGAATTGAATTCACGAACTATGGTCAAGCGGAATGGGCCGCGCTCATGCCGGGGTGTGAAATCGAGCCGGATACAACCATCGTGAAATTTGAAGCGAAAGATATTCTCGAAGCGTACCGGGCAATGCTCGTGATGGTCGAGTTGGCAATGCAAACAAAGTTCTGCTAAGGGGGAGTGGCGCGTGGCAATTTACATAGTTAAGAGATTCTTCATGATGATTGCGACAATCCTCATCATCGCGACACTGACATTTTTCTTAATGCATTCGATACCAGGCTCGCCGTTCGACGAAGAGCGGACATCGAATCCGACAATCCAGGCGAATCTGGAGAAATTCTATAAGCTAGATCAACCGACACATGTGCAATACGTGCACTACTTAAAGTCAATTGCGACGTTCGATTTTGGACCTTCCATTAAAAAACCGAACGAGTCTGTGAATAAATTACTTGCCAGAGGCTTTCCGATTTCATTCGAGCTTGGGATGGTGACGATTCTCGTCGCTGTCATATCGGGGATTACATTAGGGACATTCGCTGCTTTGCGACATAATGGCATCATCGATTATGCGGCGATGGCATTCGCTGTTATCGGGATATCCGTCCCTAACTTCGTATTGGCGACGGTGTTGATCCAGCAAGTGGCGGTCAACTGGAATCTACTCCCGCCTGCTACGTGGAGCAGCCCTCTCCATATGATTTTGCCGACATTGGCGCTTGCCACAGGTCCGACGGCAATCATTGCACGTCTGACAAGGTCGAGCATGTTGGAAGTCTTGACGCAGGATTATATGAAAATGGCGAGGGCGAAAGGATTATCGCCGATGCGCATCGTCCTTCGGCACGCATTGCGCAATGCACTTATGCCGATCGTCACAATCATGGGGACGATGCTTGCGGGAATTTTGACGGGAACATTCGTCATCGAAAAGATTTTCGCGATACCGGGCATGGGAAAATACTTCGTCGAGAGCATCAATAACCGGGACTACCCAGTCATCATGGGTTCGACCGTATTCTATAGCGCGTTCCTCGTATTCATGTTGTTTTTAGTAGATATCGTCTATGGATTCCTTGATCCGCGCATTAAACTTCACCGAAAGGAAGGTGATGCGTGATGGTAAGTCATCAGCAAAAAGTTCAAGTCCCGGATGAATGGTTCAAACCAATAGGGAAAGATGCGGAGAAAGCGGAATCAGTCGTACGTCCATCACTTTCCTATTGGAAGGATGCCTGGCGCAGATTGCGGAAGAACAAATTGGCGATGGGTGGGCTAGTATTCTTAATTATTCTGACATTGTTCGCAATTTTTGCTCCGATTCTATCACCACATAATATAGAAACAACGCAATATGCAAACCAGAACTTGGCGCCATCTTCGAAACATTGGTTCGGAACGGACGACAAAGGATGGGACGTCTTCACGAGAACTTGGCATGGCGCCCGCGTTTCACTGTTCGTCGGTGTTGCCGCCGCTTTGATCGACTTTTTCATCGGCATCATCTACGGCGGAATTAGCGGTTATAAAGGCGGAAGGACGGACACCGTCATGATGAGGATCATTGAAATCCTTTATGGGCTTCCTCATCTGCTTGTCGTCATTCTGTTAATGGTCATCATGGGTCCAAGCCTGACGACGATCATCGTTGCGCTGACGATCACCGGATGGGTCGGAATGGCCCGTATTGTCAGGGGGCAGGTGCTGCAAATCAAAAACTATGAATTTGTTACTGCCTCGAAATCTTTCGGAGCGAGAACACCTAGAATTATTCGGAAGAACTTGCTTCCCAATACAATGGGACCAATCATTGTCCAAATGACATTGACTGTGCCAAGCGCCATTTTCGCGGAAGCCTTCTTAAGCTTCATCGGGCTAGGCATCCAGGCGCCTGTTGCGAGCTGGGGGGTTATGGCGAATGACGCATTGCCTGTCATCTTATCAGGACATTGGTGGAGATTGTTCTTCCCAGCGTTCTTCATTTCAATGACAATGTTTGCATTTAACGTCCTCGGAGACGGTATGCAAGATGCACTTGATCCGAAACTGAGGGGGTGAAAGGTTTGGATATGAAAAAATTTGCACCGATTGATGAAAATCAAGGCGGAACAGCGATTGCGCCAGACCCGAAACGATCGCGTAAGCGTGCTAAAACATTTACGGATGTCATGCTCTCCGTTCAGGATCTGCATGTATCTTTTAAGACGTTCGGGGGTGAAGTACAAGCTCTGCGCGGCGTTTCGTTCGATCTGTATAAAGGGGAGACTCTTGCCATCGTCGGGGAGTCGGGCTGTGGAAAAAGCGTCACCGCGAATACGATCATGGGACTCATTCCAAAACCTGCGGGACGCATTAAAAATGGAAAAGTCCTATTTAAAGGGAAAGATTTGACGAAGCTCGATAAATCCGAGATGAGAAAGGTGCAAGGGGTCGACATTTCGATGATCTTCCAAGATCCGATGACCGCCTTGAACCCGACACTTAAAATCGGCGAGCAGTTGACGGAAGGGTTGCGGACCCATCAAAAAGTGAGTAAAGCCGAGGCACTTCAAAAAGCGATCAACTTGCTGGAAGTGGTCGGTATCCCAAATCCCGATGAACGAATGAAACAATATCCCCATCAGTTTTCCGGAGGGATGCGTCAGCGGATTGTCATTGCAATCGCTCTGATCTGTGAGCCTGAACTGCTAATAGCAGATGAGCCGACAACTGCACTGGACGTCACAATCCAAGCACAGATTCTAGAACTCTTTGAAGAGATTCAGGAACGTACGGGCGTCTCAATCATTCTCATCACGCACGATTTGGGGGTTGTGGCGAAAATCGCAGATCGGATTGCGGTCATGTACGCAGGGAAAGTGATTGAAATCGGCGATAAGCGCGAAGTGTTCTATACACCGCAACATCCTTACACAAAAGGGCTTCTCGCTTCTGTGCCGAGGCTCGACTTGAAGGAAGAGGAACTTCAGCCGATCGAAGGGACCCCGCCGGATCTATTTTCTCCGCCGATCGGTTGTCCGTTCACGGCGAGATGCCCGTTCGCCATGGAAGTATGTGAACGCATCTATCCCGCAACGACCGGCTTATCTGAGACCCACGCGGTGGATTGTTGGCTGCAGGATGACAGGGCAAGAAAGTATTTAAATGATTAGGAACAAAAGGAAATAGAGATTGACAGCATATTTGAGTTGGAGCGGAAGGCGGCGACTCCTGCGGGAAAGCGAGACAGGGGAGACCCCGCAGGGAGCGAAGCGACTGAGGAGGCTCACCGCTCGCCCGTGGAAAGCGTCCGCCTGTAGCGGAAACTCTTTACTCGGTATCACGCACGAAAGTGCTTTGTAAGTCATATATCAACAAGGGGGCTATCGGTATGAAGAAGTGGTTATCATTTTTGATGGTGGCAATGCTTGCACTTGTTCTTGCGGCATGTACTGCAAACAAGGAAGCGGGCAAGGAGCCTGAAAAACCGGCGGAAAATACGAAGACGGAAGATGGAAAAGAAGAAGGCAAGAAGGAAGATGAGGCTGCCGGCGAGAAGATTCTCCTCATGAATAACGGCGAAGAGCCGACATCGTTCGATCCATCCATCGGGTTCAACGCAGTGTCCTGGAGTGCACTGAACAATATCATGGAAGGTCTGACACGTCTTGATAAGGACCATAAAGCGGTCGAAGCGACAGCTGAAAAAATCGATGTCTCCGATGACGGATTGACGTATACATTCACAATCCGTGATGGCGCAAAATGGTCGAACGGGGATCCGGTCGTAGCTGGCGATTTCGTATTCGCTTGGAAACATATGCTGAATCCGGAAACAGCTTCACCAGCGGCATTCCTAGCATACTTCATCGAAGGAGCGGAAGAGTACAATACTGGGGAAGGTTCTGCTGATGACATCGCAATCGAAGCGAAGGACGAAAAGACGTTCGTCGTCAAATTGACGTCACCGAACGAAGCATTTTTGAATATTATCACAAACCCAAGCTTCTTCCCGATCAACGAAAAGGTGGCTTCAGCCGATCCGACTTGGCATACGGAAGCTGCAACTTTCGTAGGGAACGGACCATTTAAATTGTCCGCATGGAGCCACGATGTAAGCTTCGAATTTCAAAAGAACGAACATTATTGGGATGCTGACGCAGTCAAGTTGGATAAAGTCCACTGGGCAATGGTCAATGACACGACGACAGCTTATCAAATGTATCAATCCAATGAGTTGGACGTGACGGGCGTACCGTCTGAAATTGCGGATCAATTAAAGGACAGCAAAGAACTTCGCATCGATGACCAAGCAGGCTTGTATTTCTACCGCTTCAACACGTCAATGGAGCCATTTACGAATAAAAAGATCCGCCAAGCATTCGCTTATGCGGTTGATCAAGAGGAAATCGTCAATTTTGTAACAAAAAATGGCGAGAAGCCGGCACATGGCTTCGTCACTTACGGCTTCATCGGGCCGGACGGTAAAGAATTCCGTGAAACAGTAGGCGACCTCGTCTCCTTCAATCCGGAAAAAGCGAAACAGCTTTTAGAAGAAGGAATGAAAGAGGAAGGCTATACGGAGCTTCCGAAAGTGACACTCTCTTATTCAACGAGCGAATCGCATCAGAACATCGCGATCGCCCTTCAATCCAAGTTCAAAGAAGTGCTCGGCGTTGACGCAGAGCTGCAAAACGTGGAAAGCGGAGTATTCCTTTCCGAGCAAAAAGAGTTCAAATATCAAATGTCCCGTTCCTCATTCCTGCATGACTATGCAGACCCTGTGAACGCGCTTGAAAGCTTTATCACCGGCTCTTCCATGAACCGTACAACATGGTCGAATGCTGAATATGATAAGCTCATTGCGGACATTAAAAATGAAACGGACGAAAAC
The DNA here is from genome assembly GCF_946901335.1 of Saccharococcus sp. Marseille-Q5394. Classification (NCBI taxonomy): domain Bacteria; kingdom Bacillati; phylum Bacillota; class Bacilli; order Caryophanales; family Anoxybacillaceae; genus Saccharococcus; species Saccharococcus sp. Marseille-Q5394. Next base: position 266,245 of record NZ_CAMPPQ010000002.1, read on the forward strand.
AAACGTTGGGAGTTGTTGAAACAGGCTGATAAGCTTCTCATGGATGAAATGCCTGTATTCCCACTATATTTCTACAACTCGACATCACTTGAAAAAGAAGGCGTTTCCGGCATTCTGCGCCACCCTGTCGGCTATGTCGACTTGAAATACGCAGATAAGAACTAATGAATGAACAAGTCGCGGTGTCCGTCATGGCGCCGCGACTTTCCCATTTGAGTACGCGGGAAATTCAATTGAATGTAAGCGGTTAGTCGCGCCAAATGCCTTTCGACAATTCATGAACTAGTTGCAGGTGTTATGCGCGTGTCAGCGAGTTTATGCGTGAATAAAATGATTTATGCGTGTTTGCGAGCGTTTATGCGTAATTCCAGTGATTTATGCGCGAGAATTGAAATTTATGCGTATTTGAATGATATTATGCGTGAGTACGATGATTTTGATTGAAAGAGGTGCAGGGAAATGAGAGTACGACCGAAAAGGCTTCAGCCGGGGGATACGATTGGGATTGTCGCGCCATCGAGCCCGCCGAATCAAGAGAATCTTGAGCGTTCGCTCGCTTTTCTGGAACAGCTTGGCCTGAAATGGAAATTCGGACAACATGTGAAAAATGTTAACGGCTATTTGGCGGGGACGGATGATGAACGGCTGCAGGATTTGGAAGACATGTTTGCGGATCCTTCGATCAGCGGCATCATTTGTGCGGGGGGCGGCTACGGTTCGGCACGCTACACCGATCGGTTGGATTTGCAGCTGATCCGGGAAAACCCGAAAGTGTTCTGGGGATTCAGCGACATCACCTTCCTCCATACCGCAATCGGTCTTTATTCGGATCTTGTCACCTTCCATGGCCCGATGCTCGCTTCGTGCGTCGGAAAAGACAGTTTCAGCGAACTGTCGGCAAAAATGTTCCAACAGCTGTTCGAGCCGATGGAGCTTCATTATACGGAAGAGATTTCACCGCTGAACGCAATTGCAGGGGGCAGTGCACAAGGGGAGCTTGTTGGTGGAAATCTATCATTGCTATCGAATACGATCGGGACGAAATTCGAAATCGATACGAAGGGCAAGCTGCTGTTCATTGAGGATGTCGGCGAGGAACCGTATCGGGTCGATGGCATGTTAAACCAACTGCGCATGGCAGGAAAACTTGCAGACGCTACGGGCATCATCATCGGCGATTTCTCTGACGTTGAGCCGAAAAAGCAACAAAGGACCTTGTCGTTGGATGAAGTGTTCCGCCATTATTTGGGCGGCTTGAACAAGCCGGTTGTGGAGGGCTTCAAGATAGGCCACTGTGAGCCGCATTTCGCGATTCCGTTAGGGGTCGACGCGAAACTTGACGCAGATCATAAGACATTGACGATTTTGCCGGGGGTGGAATGAATGCGCATCCGTTCAATCGAAACAATTCCCGTCGCAGTGCCGCTGACAAAGCCGTTTAAAACGGCGCTTAGAACGGTGACGACGGCCTATGCGATCTACGTGAAAGTGACCTGTGAAGACGGACGAACCGGTTGGGGGGAAGCACCCCCGACCCACGTCATCACGGGCGATTCACTTGGAAGCATTACATACACGATTGAAGAGGTCATTGCTCCACTTATGCTAGGGAAGGATTTACGGAATCGCGAGGAGGTCTTCCGCCTGCTGAAACGGTCGATCGTCCGCAATACAAGTGCGAAGGCCGCCGTCGATATGGCCATCCATGATTTGCTTGGCCAGTCGGCGGGAATGCCACTCTTTCAATTGCTCGGCGGATTCAGAAGTGAAATCGAAACCGACTTCACGGTGAGTGTCAATGACGCCGCTGAAATGGCGGACGATGCGGAGCGTTATATTGCGGAAGGCTTCAACGTATTAAAAGTAAAAGTCGGCATTGGGGACATCAGCGAGGACATCGGGCGAATTCGTGCCATCCGGGAACGGGTCGGGGCAGGACCGAAAATCCGTCTCGATGCGAACCAAGGGTGGAAGCCGAAAGAGGCTGTCTTTGCAATCGGTAAAATGGAAGACGCTGGGCTCGACATCGAATTGATTGAGCAGCCGGTGCTTGCAGATGATATTGATGGTCTTGCGTACGTGACGAGTCATACGCTGACGCCGATCATGGCGGATGAGAGCGTGTTTTCCGCGAAGGATGCACTCCGTGTGTTGGAGCGGCGGGCAGCGGATTTGATTAATATCAAACTTATGAAATCAGGCGGTATCCATGAGGCACTTAAGATCAATGCTTTGGCGGAAACATATGGTGTCGAATGCATGGTTGGCAGCATGATCGAGACGAAACTCGGGATTACGGCGGCAGCCCATTTTGCAGCGAGTCAGCCAAACATTACGAGATTCGATTTCGATGCCCCGCTAATGCTTGCGAAGGATATTGTCGAAGGCGGGATCGTCTATGGAGGAAGGGTCATCCGAATGCCTGAAGGACCTGGGCTCGGGCTGGATCAGAAGGGAATGGGACTGATTGGGAAGGGGGCAGGACAATGACGGAGTTGACAGTGAATATGTATGCGTGTGCAGTGCCGGTTGCGACAGTCTGGACTTCGCCGGAATCCGCACGGGAGATGGATACGGACGGGGTATCAAATCCGCTTCATCTGAACAAATGGCTGGAGAAGCTAGCGTACGAAGAGAGGCTCGACCTTTGCAATGGAAACCGGGTACAGACGCAAATTCTATACGGCGAACCGGTTATCGTCGACGAAATCGCGGGTGAATGGGCAAAGGTGATTGCGGTATGGCAGCCATCGAAGAAAGATGAACGAGGCTATCCGGGATGGGTGCCGCTACGTCAACTGAAGAAGGCGACTCCGTTGGCGGAAGCTGGTGGATTTGTGAGAGTGGCAGTTTCGAAATCGCAATTATGGAATTTGGACGGGACGCCGCATATCATTGTTCCGTTCAATACAATCCTGCCGCTGACCGATGAAAGCGACGACCATTTCCATGTGGAAACGCCGGACGGAGAGGCGTTACTCCTGAAAGCGGATATTGTGCGGGCGGCATCTGTCCACACATTCAAAAAGCGTAATGCGGCAGCCGCCGTCGAAGAAGGGCTTGCCTATTTGGATCTTCCGTATTTCTGGGGCGGCATGTCGTCGTACGGCTTTGACTGTTCGGGCTTTACGTACAATATGCTGAAGGCTTGCGGGCATTTCATACCACGGGATGCAGGCGATCAGGCGAAAAGCGGCGTGGAAGTACCGATGGATAAACCGGAGCGATGGGAAAAGGGCGACCTATTATTCTTTGCAAATGATGAAGGGAAAGGCAATGTCCGGCACGTCGGGTTTTATTATGGAAATGGGTTGCTTCTGCATTCTCCATCGACGGGGCAATCGATTGAGCTATTGAAACTTGCAGGTTCGAAGTTGGAACGGGATTTGTGCGCAGTGCGCCGTTACGGCAATGATGAAGGGGGAAGTTGAATGGCTGGAGATGTGATTTTATCCGTACAGGACTTGAAACGCCATTTTGACGTGGGTAAAGGGTTGAAGCTGAAGGCGGTCGACGGCATCAGCTTCGACATTTTCAGAGGGGAGACATTCGGGCTTGTCGGTGAATCGGGCTGCGGCAAATCGACCGCAGGACGGACGATTCTGGGCCTGTACAATAAAACGGACGGCGAAGTTCTTTATGAAGGGCGCAGCGTCCATACGATGACCGATAACGAACGCCAGCGCTTCCTGAAGAAGATGCAGATGATTTTCCAGGATCCGTACGCCTCATTGAATCCACGTTCGACTGTTTACGAAATCATTGCCGAGCCGATGCAGATACATGGAATGTACAAGTCACAGGCGGAAATGCGGGCGCGTGTGAATGAATTGCTTGAAGACGTCGGCTTGAACCGGGATCATGCGAATCGCTATCCCCATGAGTTTTCCGGAGGTCAACGGCAGCGTATCGGGATTGCCCGGTCGCTTGCGCTCGATCCAGAATTCATTATTGCAGATGAGCCGATTTCAGCGCTTGACGTGTCGGTGCAGGCGCAAGTCGTCAAACTGCTTCAGCGGCTGCAACGTGAAAAGGGATTGACTTATTTGTTCATCGCGCATGATTTGTCGATGGTCAAATACATTTCCAACCGGATCGGTGTCATGTACTTGGGGCATATGGTGGAGCTTACGACGAGTGCGCAGCTGTATGATAAGCCGTTGCATCCATATACGGAAGCGCTGCTGTCGGCGATTCCGATTCCGGATCCCGACATTGAGGAATCGAGGGAAAGGATTTTGCTCAAAGGCGAGCTGCCGAGCCCGATCAATCCGCCATCCGGATGCGTTTTTCGGACACGCTGTCCGTATGCGATGCCGGTCTGCGGAGAGCTGAAACCGAAATGGCTTGAAAAGGAAGAAGGGCATTTCGTTGCCTGCCACTTGCATGACGAGGAAGTGATGCAACGGTCGGATGCGGTGAGAGTGCCGGTAGAGTCGTCCTGATAAATCGGGGCGGCTTTTTTTGGTTAAGGAAATTTCTTGAGGGTTATTTGTGAGTCAAAGGTCCCGAAATGAGCATAACCTGCTGAAAATCGCGCATAACTAGCCTCGGTTCGCGCAAAACCCCCTCGAAATCGCAAATAAGTGACCCGAGATCGCACAAAACTTATCCGGGCAGCCGACTAGGTTTGCTCCGCGGGCGTCAGTGTGGGGAAATCGCCGCTAACGTCGCGATTCCCAAGAAAAAACTTCCGGATTCCGTTAAAGTTGCCAATGAAATTCGGTTATCTTATAATAGTATCGTTGTAACTCCTCAATTACCTCTTTCGGCCTGCATCGTGCCAGGTTCCAATCAATCGGGCAAGACTGCCCTTTATTGCATACTCTTGCAAGACACAAGAAATCAAAAAAAATGAATAGGATAGGTGGACGGAGTAGAATACTGTCTACAGTTGTCTAAAATGTCTGATTAAAAATTCGGGGGTGTTTTTCGTTGAGGTTATCACCAGTTGAACAGGAAAAACTAATGTTGCATGTGGCGGGAGAGCTTGCCATCAAGCGTAAGGAGCGCGGGGTGAAGTTAAATTATCCCGAGGCTGTGGCTTTTATTTGCCATTTCATCATGGAAGGTGCACGTGACGGAAAGTCCGTTGGGCAGTTGATGAGTGAAGGCAAGCAGCTGTTGACGGTGGACGATGTGATGGAAGGCGTCGGTGATATGGTGAAAGATGTACAGATCGAGTGCACGTTCCCGGATGGAACGAAACTGGTCACTGTGCATCACCCAATTCAATAATAGAAGGGGGTTTTTCTTTTGAAACCAGGAGAGATCAAAGCTGCTGAAGGATGGATTGAAATTAATGTGGGGCGTGATACGAAAACGGTGAAGGTCGCGAATACAGGCGATCGTCCGATTCAAGTCGGGTCTCATTTTCATTTCATTGAGGTGAATAAGTTTCTTGAATTCGATCGTGAACAGGCGGTCGGCATGCATTTGAATATTCCTTCCGGGACGGCGGTGCGTTTTGAGCCGGGCGAGGAGATGGAAGTGGAACTTGTCGAGTTTGGCGGAAGGCGCCATGTATTCGGTTTGAATAAGTTGACGGAAGGTTCCACTCACAAAAAGGATGAAATTGTCGAGAAAGCGTCGGATGGTGGATTTAAAGGAGCTGACAGTTAAGTGAAAATTTCACATGAACAATATGCAAGGATGTTCGGCCCGACTGTGGGCGACAAGGTCCGTTTAGCGGATACCGATTTATGGATTGAAATTGAAAAAGACTATACAACCTACGGGGACGAAGGTATTTTTGGCGGCGGAAAGTCCCTTCGCGTGTCGATGGGGCAGAACGGTGAAAAAACTTCCGAAGACGGGGTATTGGATACGGTCATTACGAATGCCACAATCATTGATCATACGGGAATCGTGAAGGCAGATATCGGAATCAAGAATGGAAGGATCGCCGGCATTGGCAAGGCGGGGAATCCGAATACGATGGATGGTGTCGATCAAGGCATGATCATCGGTGTCGGTACGGAAGTGTATGGGGGAGAAGGGTTGATTGCGACAGCGGGTGCAATCGACACGCATATTCACCTCATCAGTCCACAACAGGTGGAGGTCGCATTGAATGCGGGAACAACGACATTCATCGGCGGAGGGACAGGTCCTGCGTCAGGTTCCACTGCGACTACGGTGACACCGGGGAAATGGCATATGCATAGGATGCTTCAGCAAATCGAAGACATTCCGTTGAATATCGGTATTTTCGGAAAGGGAAGTGCGGCTTTTCCTGCGCCGCTAGTTGAACAGATCCGTGCGGGTGCAATCGGTTTGAAGATCCATGAGGACTGGGGAGCGACTCCGTCTGCATTGGACCAAAGCTTGACGGTGGCGGATGAATATGATGTTCAGATCGCTCTGCACTCCGATACGTTGAATGAGGCTGGATTTGTCGAGGATACGATCAATGCAATCAATGGACGGGTCATCCACGTATTCCATACAGAAGGTGCAGGTGGAGGCCATGCGCCTGACCAGTTGAAGATGGCGTCACTGCCGAATGTATTGCCGGCGTCGACGAACCCGACAAAACCGTTTACAGTCAATACGATCGATGAGCATATGGACATGCTCATGGTGTGCCACCATTTGAAGCGCGACGTGGCGGAAGATGTCGCTTTTGCGGATTCACGTATCCGTCCGGAGACGATTGCTGCGGAGGATATTATGCAGGATCTTGGGATTCTTAGCATCATGTCATCCGACTCCCAGGCGATGGGCCGGGTCGGGGAAGTGGCAATCCGGACGTGGCAGACGGCGGATAAGATGAAGAAACAACGAGGTCCACTCCCGCAGGAAGCAGAGAAGGACAATGATAATTATCGCGTTAAGCGTTATATCGCAAAATATACGATCAACCCTGCAATCGCCCAAGGGATTTCCCATGAAGTCGGTTCGATTGAGGATGGGAAATTGGCGGATATCGTTTTATGGGAACCGGCATTTTTCGGCATCAAGGCGTCAGTTGTCATTAAGGGCGGCATCGCCGTGTATGCAGCGACAGGTGATCCGAATGCTTCGATCCCGACACCGCAGCCGTTCATGGGCCGCCGGATGTATGGCTTCCACGGGCAAGGACCACAAAATTCATCTATGACCTTCCTACCGAAAATCGCGGTGGAGGAAGGCCTTCCTGAACAGCTCGGGCTGAAGAAGATGATCGGAACGGTGAAAAATTGTCGCAACGTTTCCAAAGCGGACATGAAGCATAATAGCGAAATGCCGGTGATCGATGTTGATCCGGAGACATACGAAGTGAAAATCGACGGAGAACTCGCCACATGCGAACCAGTCGATGTTCTACCTATGGCACAGAGATACTTCTTATTTTAAAGCGAAGGGTGCCTGCCTAGGGGCGACAGACATAAGACGAAGACGCGCAGTGGGACGATTTTTCCACGAAACGGCTTTGCCTTATGATCCGAGCCCCTGGCACCCGGAGTCTGGATGTTAACTTATCTTGAACTAGAGTCTTTGCAAAGAAGGAGAATGCAAGATGCTAATTGAAAAAATCATAGGCAATATCGGTGATACAGAAGAAATTCCAGGAAAGCGCATCGAGTGGGTCGAACTGGAATGGGAAGAACTAAGCAAGCGTATTTTGCGGACAGAAACGACAGAAGGCACAGATGTCGCGTTGCGCCTCAACCAGGAAGAGCCGTTGAAATACGGCGATCTTTTGTTTGAAGACGACAATCGTGCCATCGTGATTCGGACGAAAATGGAATCGGTCATCGTCATCCGGCCGAAAGATATGGTCGAAATGGGCAAGGCCGCATTCGAGCTTGGCAACCGTCATACCCCTTCTTTAATCGAAAAAGATGAAATTGTCGTTCGCGCAGATCACACGTTGGCGCCATTACTAGATGAGGTGGGTGTGGACTATGAAACAACAGAACGACGATTCAAGCAACCTTTCAAATACCGTGGCCATTCCCACTGATATACAGTTTCTAAGACTTCTCCAAATCCACGATTCGGCGTTCCCGATCGGCACATATACACAATCCTACGGGATGGAGACGTATATCCAGGATGACGCAATCCGGACGAAGGAAGAGCTAATCGCTTTTTGTACGACTTTTCTCTATCAGAATCTCGTATATGGCGATGCGATCCTTATTCAGGAGGCGCATAAGGCTGCAAAGGACCGGGACATCGATCGGCTTCTGCATTTAGAAAATCTTTGCGGCGCTATCAAGCTTGCGAAGGAGTCCAGGGATGCAAGCGTCAATTTGGGCAGGCAGTTCATCAAAACGGTTTCACCGCTCGTCGAGGATGCTTTTTTCGACGAGTGGAAAAACCGGATCGCTGCGAATGAAATCAAAGGCCACTATGCAATCCTTTATGGCATTTATTGCGCCGTCAATAATATGGATGCGCATTATGCGGTCCTTTCGTATTTATTCTCATCGGTGAACGGGCTCGTCACAAACGCAGTACGCGCGGTGCCGTTCGGACAAAATACCGGTGTGCAGGCAGTGCATCTGCTGGCGGAAGAGGCGGTTGCGGCTGCCGGATTAGTTGCCGGTTTGACAGAAAAGGATATTAGCAATAATGCGCTAGGCATCGAGCTTGCATCGATGAAGCACGAATATTTACATTCAAGATTATTCATTTCATGACAGGAGGCGTTTCTATATATGAAACCAGTACGTATTGGAATTGGGGGTCCCGTCGGATCGGGCAAGACATCGCTCGTCGACGCATTGACCCGTGCGATGCATGAAGACTACAACGTTGCAGTTATTACGAATGATATATATACACGCGAGGATGCTCAATTCCTGATGAATCACGGTGTGTTGGGTGAAGATAGGATTCTTGGTGTGGAGACAGGCGGATGCCCGCATACGGCAATCCGTGAAGATGCTTCCATGAACTTCGCGGCAATCGATGAACTTAAGGAACGTTTCAAAGACCTTGATATCGTTTTCGTAGAGAGCGGCGGGGATAACTTGTCGGCTACGTTCAGCCCTGAACTTGTAGATGGATATATCTACGTAATCGACGTTGCGGAAGGACAGGATATTCCGAGAAAAGGCGGCCCGGCGTTGACAAGATCAGATCTTTTATTGGTCAATAAAACGGACCTTGCACCCCATGTCGGCGTTGACCTTGAACTGTACGAGAGCGACGTGAAGAAGATGAGAGGCGGCCGTCCTTACGTTTTAGCGGATGTACGGACACGAAAAAATGTCGACCAGATCGTCAATTGGATCAAACGGAATATGCTTTTAGAAGGCGCGGGAACAGCGAGTGGTGAGTAAAGTGGCACGGAGGCACCATAACGGCAAACTGGATATGGTGTTTGAGCCAAGAAGAGGCTATACCCGGATGCCGCATGTGTTCCAGCAGCCACCTTTAAAGGCGAGCCGTGAGCTGTACGAAGGCAAGGATCCAACAGCGACGGTATTTGTGATGGAGTCGTCAGGCGGAATGGTAGCGGGAGATCGCAATGATATTACGATCCGCCTGTTGCCGGGAAGCAAAGCGAGAATCATCCAGCAATCGGCATTGAAAGTGTACCGGTCGCATACGGGCGAAACGTGCGTTCAATCGATTGACGTGCAGCTTGAGGAAGAGTCGCGTCTCGAATGGATGCCGGAAGTGATCATCCCATTCGCTGATTCCAAATTCCAGATGGAAACGACAATCCGTCTTGCGAAGGGTGCCACATTACTTTGGGGTGAAATCATCGCTCCAGGCCGGGAGATGCGCGGTGAAGTATTCGATTTCTCTTCATTGAAATCAATGATGAAGATCTACGTCGAAGAGGAGCTGCTCGCGTTCGACAGCCTTCATTTCGTCCCGGACAATCTGCATCTAAATGGACTTGGTTTACTTGAAGAGGCATTGTATGTCGGTTCCATTTGGCTCGTTTCGGAAAAGGCCGATGAAATCGATCTGCGGGCGATTCATGAAGCGATGAATGTCGGAGACGGATTAAGGGCGGGCGTGACCAGACTTGCGGGAAATGCGGTGCATTGCCGTTTTCTCGGGGTGAATCAATGGAGACTTCAGCAGGAATTGAAACGGGTATTTTCCGAGCTGGCGGCACTCATATAAAGCGGGGTAAACTATGGATAAACGTAAAATACTACTAATCTTAATCAGTATGCTCCTGCTCGTTGCCGTCGCAGGATGTGGAAAAAAGGCAGCACCTGCCGCGAGAGAAAATAGCCTTATCTATGCTTCGGAATCCGAGTTTGATGGACTGAATCCGATTCTTGAGGAGACGAACGTGGACGCGCTTTTATTCCGCGGGCTTTTCCGTTTCGATGAAAACAACGAACCGAAAGCCGATATCGCAGAGTCATTCGACATGTCCGATGACAAGTTGACATATACATTCAAGTTGCGGGAAGACATCCGTTTCCACGACGGTGAACCGCTGACTGCCGAGGACGTCATATTTACGATTGAAAGTGTGTTAGATGACGAGAATGCTTCGTTCCTAAAGTCTGATTTCCTTGAAGTGGAATCATTGAAGAAAATTGGCGACTTCGAATTTGAACTGAAACTCAAGCGTCCTTTCACACCGATTTTGGATAAATTGACGTTGCCGATTTTGCCGAAGCACGCGTTTAATGGTGTTGATATGCGGACAGCGGACTTCAATAGCCATCCGATTGGCGCTGGACCTTATCAGTTTGACCGATGGGACCGCGGCAACAGCTTGACGTTGAAAGCGTATGAGCATTTCCATGGCACGAAGCCTTCCATTGCTAAAGTCATCTTTAAATTCATCCCCGACAGCAATGTGCGGGCATTGCAATTGGCTTCCGGCGAAGTGGATATTGCTCTTCTCGATCCGGTGCAAGTGGGTGAACTGGAAAAGCGCGATCATGTGAAAATATACAATATCGATACTGCTGACTACCGCGGAATTCTTTTCAATCTGCAAAACAATCTGTGGCAAGATGTACGGGTTCGACAGGCATTCAGCTTCGCTATCGATCGGGCGCAAATTGTAAAAGGCATTTTGAAAGGCTTCGGGGAAGAGGCGTATTCGCCGATCCAAAAGCATGCCTTTCATAATGAAGATATTGAAACGTATAGCTATGACGTCGAGCAAGCCGGACAGTTGCTGGATGAAGCGGGTTGGAAAATAGCAGAAGACGGCTTCCGTTATAAGGATGACCAGAAGCTGGGCTTCACGATTACAGCCCCTGCATCCGACGCAGTGCGTGTCAATATGGCGAATTATGTCGCTGAGGGCTACAAATCGATCGGTGCGGATGTCAATGTGGCGGCGCTTGACTGGAGTGCCATCACGATTGAAGAGACGGATGCTTTCATGATCGGATGGGGCAGCCCGTATGACGCGGATCATCATACGTACATCTTGTTCCATTCGGATGAATCAATTTTGACGGGATCCGGTTATAATTTTGGAAGCTACTCGAATGAAAACGTGGATGCATTGCTTGAAAAAGGTCGTTTATCAATGGATGAACAGGAACGAAAGGCAAGCTATATGGCCTTCCAAGAAGAGTTGGCAAACGATCCGGCATTCGCATTTATCGCTTATGTTAATGCAGTCTATGGCATTCACGGAAATATCGAAGGCGTGAAGGAGCGTACACTTGGCCATCACGGCTCCGGTTTCCTTTGGAATGTCGAGGAGTGGAAATGGAATGACCGTTAAATGGATTGGGAAGCGCATGATGCTAGGGGCACTCGTCCTCTTCATCGTGAGCTTCCTCTCTTTTTTCATAATGCATGCAAGTCCGGGAAGCTCCGCGACGGCGTATTACGGAGGTAATGCCCAGACGTTGACCACTGCTGAAAAGGAGCGGATCAGCAAAGCCTTTGCACTGGATCGTCCATTGATCGTCCAATATGGGGCGTGGTTAACGGAGACGGTGCAAGGGAATCTTGGCGTGTCCGCGAAGGAGGGCCGTCCCGTCGCTTCGATTCTTGGGGAGCGGCTGCCGAATACATTGCTGTTGTTCGGTGTATCGATGTTTTTCATTATTATAGGGTCGATTTGGCTTGGGATGACGGCTGGAATGAAACCTGGGTCGCTGCTTGACAGGGGTCTGTCGGCGTTCAGTATCGCATCCTCTTCCATCCCGGCGTTTTGGCTCGGGATATTGTTCATTTATCTATTCGCTGTCACGCTTGGCGTCTTGCCGTCTTCCGGGACGGGAAGCCTGGGCGGTGACGGCGGTTTTGTTGATAAAATGAAGCATCTCATCATGCCGGCATCCGTCGTCGTTCTGACGCATGTCGGCCTTTACGCGCGCTTCCTCCAAGAGAGTGTCAAAGCAGAAATCGGAAGCTATTATGTAATGGCGGCTAGGGCGAACGGCGTGGAGGAGCGGGAAATCAGGCGGGGCGTCTTACGGAATGCATTCATCCCTTATTTGAATTATGTAGGCGTGACAATCCCTTCGTTTTTCGGGGGATCCGTCATCGTGGAGGCTCTATTTGCATGGTCGGGTCTTGGCCAATTGCTTGTGAAATCCGTCATGGTGAAGGATTATCCGGTGCTGATGGGTGGCATCATGCTGACAGGGCTGATTGTCGTCATAAGCTTATTTGTCATTGACGTGCTTACGTACACGCTCGATCCGAAGCTTCGGAAAGGGGAGTTGGGCGGATGAAATCTCGGAAGAAACTTGTCTTCTGGTGCTCGCTTCTCGGACTGATCCTTGCAGTGACAATGCTATCCGATCTTCTCGCAACACAACCCGTGAATGAAATGGATTTGGACTCCGTTTATTCGCCGCCTGGAGAGGGTCATCTATTAGGGACGGATCATCTTGGCCGGGATGTTTTTTCGCGTTTATTGCAAGGCGGAAAGGTGACTTTGGCCGTTGCAGGCTTATCGGTTGCATTGTCATTTGTCATTGGCGTCATCTATGGCGGTATCAGCGGGTATGTCGGCGGATGGACTGATAGCGTCATGATGCGGATTTTGGAAGCCCTTATTTCGATTCCTTCCCTCATTTTTGTCTTAGCGTTCCAGGCGATCATGCAAGGCGGCATGTGGGGAATGACGTTCATCATCGGTGTGACGGGCTGGTTTACGACGGCCCGGATCGTCCGCTCGGAATTCATCCGGCTAAAGGATGCGGAATATGTAAAGATGGCGAAAATGTTCGGCACACCGGTTTGGAGAATCCTTACAGGGCATCTGCTGCGCAATAGTCTGCCGCCGCTGTTCGTCGTTACAATCTTCAATTTGGCAGGGGCGGTATTCATCGAAGTGTCGCTCAGCTTCCTCGGAATCGGCATACCGCCTTCAATTCCATCGTGGGGAAATATGCTGTACAATGCACAAAATGATCTGTTGATCGGTGCATGGTGGATCGGTGTCTTCCCTGGATTGCTGATCTTCCTGACGATACTTTCCATTAACTTCATCGGCGAAGCGTTGAAGCATTCCGGAAGGGGGCGTTTCCGTGCTTGAGGTGAAAGGGTTATCGGTTGAAATCAATGGAATCCCGGTCGTAAAAGGCAACTCGTTTTTCATTCCTGAAGGGAAAATAACAGCATTGATCGGCGAAAGCGGCAGTGGGAAAAGCATGACGGTTACGGCTTTGCTCAGGATGTTGCCGACTGGTGCGCTAGCTTCCGGAGAAATCCGTTATATGGACACCGATTTATTGAAGGTGACGAATGAAGAGATGGCAGTATTGCGGAAAAAGGAGTTCTTCACAATCTTCCAAGACGCTTTGAACAGCTTTAATCCAAGCGTGAAGATGGATCGGCAGCTGTATGCCTTTTCCGCAGGTCGCGTAGGTGATGATCAGGAAAGCTTCCGAAAGAAGATGAAGGCGATCCTTGGGAAGCTAAGCTTGTCCGGGGATATTTTGAATCGGTATCCATTCGAATTATCAGGCGGTATGCTGCAACGATGTATGATTGCCTGCGCTTTGTATGTTGAACCAGCCTTACTTATTGCAGATGAGCCGACGTCCGCACTCGATAAAGTCGTGCAAAAGGAATTTCTGAGATGGCTTCGATTGTTGAATGAGAGCGGCACGACGGTATTGATCATTACGCATGATCTGGATGTCGTCGCAGATGCGGCGGATGAAATGATTGTCATGCGAAAAGGAGAAGTCGTGGAGACGGGTGCAGTTGCAGATGTCTTGGCGAGGCCGAGGCATGAATATACAAAACGTTTATTGAACAGCCGATTTTAGGAAAGGGGGCGTAGGAATTGCTGAGGGTTGAACATCTATCGAAAAGCTATGGCAGGGGAAAGCAAAGGAAGACCATCCTTCACGACATTAATTTGTCGGTAGGCGACGGTGAACTCGTCGGAATCGTCGGGGAAAGCGGCAGCGGGAAAAGTACATTGGCGCGCCTGATAATGCAATTGGAGCCTGTGGATGAAGGATTGGTTTCATTCACGCCAGCGGGTGATTTCTATGCCTCCTGTCAAATCGTCTTCCAAAACGCGTCCGCTGCTATGAACCCTTCCTGGACGGTCCGTGATATTTTAAAAGAACCAGTACGGTTGATGAAAGGCGATCGGGATGCTTATATCCTAACGATGCTGGGAAAAGTGGGCTTGGAAGAGAAACATTTGGACCGGTGTCCTTCGGAATTAAGCGGCGGTGAACGGCAGCGGGTGAATTTGCTGCGCTCAATGCTTGTGGAGCCGAAGCTGTTGATATGCGATGAAATCGTGTCCAATCTGGATCGGTTGATTCAAAAAGAGATTGTAGAGCTTATTCAGAAGATGAATCGGGAGATGGGCATGGCGATTCTGTTCATTTCTCATGATCTCAAAGTCGTGCAGCATTTATGCGATCGAGTGTATGTAATGGAGGGAGGCAGGATTGTCGAGGAAAGTGTGAAGCGGGATGACGGGTTTTCATTCACACATCCTTACTCCCTGATGCTGTTCGAGTGAGCCTGTTCAACCTTTTTGGAAGTGGGTATACTGTAGAAGAGAATTATAAGGAGATGGACAACTATGGAACAACGGCCGATGAGCCAATCACGCACAATCATTTCGAAACTTGTATTGCCGCCAGACACGAACCATATGCAGACGATTTTTGGTGGAAAGGTCTTGGCATACATAGATGAAATTGCTGCCATTGCGGCAATGAAACATTCGAACAAGGCGGCAGCCGTCACTGCCTCCATCGATTCGGTCGACTTCCTGTCGTCGGCGAAGGTCGGGGATGTACTCGAACTCGAAGCTGTCGTCAGCTCAACAGGGCGTACATCGATGGAAATATTCGTCTCGGTGCATTCGATGGATCTGTTGACAGGCGATAAAAAGCTGACAACGGAATCATTCCTGACGATGGTCGCCATGGATGAACACAACAAGCCGACACCGGTTCCAGGCGTCTACCCTGAAACCGAAGCGGAAAAACGGTTATTCGACACTGGTCCCGCCCGCCGGAACCACCGGAAACTACGCAGGGAAATTAAACATTGATGAAAGCCGCCTTATAATAGGGCGGCTTTTTTCACTATATCTTTGTCAGTTTATCGACGAATTCCGTGAATGATTCCGCCAAGACGTGGAAGTTGTTTCCGTCCCCATCATCCGGCTCAACGTAGACGACATTCGGGGTGTCCCTATTTTCATAATTAAAGGCGAGCCAGGCATGGCCACTACCTGCGAAGAGGACGAGCTGTTGGGGCAATCCCCATTCTTGGATGAAATAGTCACTTAAAAGGATGCCTTCTTCATTCACGCCCATGATCTCTTCCACTTCAATGAAAACATCTCCGCTTTCAATCTGGAAGTCCGCGGGGAATGCCCTATGCGCGGTGTTGACATATCCCCCATTAGCGATTTTCAATAATTGTATAAAATCAGGCGGCAACTTTCTGCCAAGGGTTTCTTCTGCAAGTGTGATTTCTTGGTCAGATGCAGGTTTTTTCATTTGGTCTTGCTTGAATATCTGTTCCAATTCATGTCCTCCTTCATTCCACGGAAAATGTGGCGGCGACGGAAACTTCGTGGTATGGCTCCGTGATGGAAAGGAAAGTTTTGACGAGTCGGTAGTCACCCGGTATGAGGGTGATGCCAAGTGCTTCGACTGAAAATAGTTGTCGACCTTCCTCGCCATCTTTCAGTATGTTGCCGAAATCTCTGAAGCTCGGGTTGTTCAGGAATACAGCGTCTGAATAGGTGATGACATGCCACTTGCCGTCGACTTTCATTTCGATATGATAGAATTCGCCTAAACGGTACGGCTGTCCGCTGTCGTTTCGGACAATGGTGTGGATGGCTGCGGGCGACTCTTCGAATATACTTTCTACAAGTTCCAGTGATAGTCCTTCTTCCGAGTATGATATCTCTTGATCTGGCGCGGGGTCTGGAAGAATGGCGACTGTCGGTTCTTGGGTGCAAGCAACCAATAGCAATAATGCGAGTAGCAGAATGAAAAGCTTTTTCATCGGTATCACCTCTAGATTTAGCATACGGTTAAAACGTCTTGGAAACATTGATTTGTATCAAGCTTTATTGAAACCTCAACTGACCTTCCTCCGTATATGAGGAAAGGAGTGAGTGCGATGAGGACGGGTATCCATGAACGGCAAATGGAGCTGACGATGCTGCGAAATGAACGGAATCGAGTGAAGCGCCGTCTCGACGGGGCGGAGGCGCAATATAAGGAGGCGATCCAGTTGCGCGATCGCCTGCACCGGCAGCTGTCTAAGGAGCAGCAGGATGTTGTGAAGTTGGGCAAATTTTCATTTGGGAATAAAATTAAAGAGTGGACAGGCAAATGGGATGAGCAAATGGAAAAGGAGATTAATGAAGTCGCGGAGGCTGAGCTGAAATATAATGAAGCCGAAAAGACGGTGACCGATTTAAAAGCGGAAGTCGGGAGGCTGCGCGCCGAGATGAACCGGGAGGACTTCCTCTATGTCGATGAGGATTGGGAAGATTTCTTAAAGGAGAAAGAGGCGTGGATCCGGCAAAATGATACTGTGGCAAATGGGACGCTGCAGAAAATTGCCGATGACCGGGTTCGTATCCGATCGTTAGTGAGGGAAATTGACGAGGCGTATGAAGCGGGCGATAAAGCGAAACGGACGCTGGATGCTGCGCTGGATAAGCTAGGCAACGCGGAAGGACTGTCCATGTGGGATACGTTCTTAGGTGGCGGGCTCATCGTTTCGGCGCTGAAGTATTCGGAAATGAATAGTTCGGATGATCTTGTACATCGTGCGCAACGGGCGCTTCGCCATTATGAAACGGAATTGATGGACGTCCAAAATGCCGCGACGGAATCGTTCAATGTGAATCAAAACGACATTTTCACATTTACGGATATTTTCTTTGATAATATTTTCTCCGACTGGGCGGTCCATTCGCGGATTACAGATGCGAAGGGCAAGTTGAACACCGTGCTCCACGACGTTCGCCGCGTGCAGGACCAGTTGCGGCGGAAACACGATGAAGCGATGGAAGAATTAAACCGGCTGGATCAGCAGGAGAAGGATATTATTGTGTCTTAATTGACATATTACACCTTTGTATATACAATGTATATACGAAGGTGGTGTGTCGACATGTACCAAGTGAAGAAATGGGGGAATAGTCTCGGCATCCGTATTCCCAAAACGGTTAGCGATGAACTATTGCTGCGTGAAAACTCCGAAGTTTACCTTTACGTTGAAAATGATCGTTTAATTATCGAGCCAAAACGAAAGTCTCTTCAGGCAATGATTGATGGTATCAAAGAAGATAATATTCATTCTGAAATTGAATTTGGAGAGCCAGAGGGAGGAGAAGCATGGTGAAGTATGTGCCGGAACGTGGGGATCTGATCTGGCTATTATTCTCGCCACAATCCGGGGCAGAACAAGCGGGAAGACGCCCGGCTATTGTTTTATCGCCTTCCGCTTATAATGAAAAATCAGGACTAGTCCTAGTCTGTCCTGTGACTTCAAAACAAAAAGGCTATCCATTTGAAGTCATGCTAAAGGATTCATTAAAAACCTCTGGAATTGTGCTTTCCGACCAGGTGCGTAGTCTAGATTGGCGCGCAAGAGAAGCCAGTTTCATCGAACATATTGATGAGGTAGCACTGGCGGATATACTTGAAAATGTCCGTCTGCTCCTGGATTAACTCACTTCATTCAAACTCCAAAAACTCAACCCGGTTGCCGAACGGATCATGTGTGAAATAGCGGGCACGCCCTGCAATCGGCGGTTCTTCTGAAATATCATATCCGGCCGTTTCCAATCGGGATTTCAATTGTTCAAGCGCATGTACGGTGAAGCCGGGATGCGCTTTTTTGGCTGGCATGAAATCGGCCTGGATGCCGATATGGACTTCATGTGAGCCGCATTTAAACCAGCAGCCGCCACGGGCTTGCAAGTTTTCTGGCTTCGGAATTTCCTCCATTCCGAGCAGGTTGCCGTAAAATTCGCGTGCTTGCTCTTCCGATTGAGGAGGTGCCGCGATTTGGATATGGTCAATACCAGTAAGAAATTGAGTCATCGTCATTCGCCCCTTTTAGGTTGTTACCTTCAGTGTAGATGAGTTGGTCAAGAGAAGCTATGACGGGAAATGGAACAATATGTATAAGGGTTGCTTATGGGTTATTTACTTCGTGATAAGTTATTCGGGCCGAATTCTATAGGTCCCCCTCTTTTGTCGTGATAAATGCCTCTGACAAATTAAACTCTCTATGAATGGGGTGATCCATTAGTCCTGAAATGACGATATAAATGTGAATATGACCGATAACTTCCTATTAGTGACCGATAACCTCGCTCAAGTAACCGATATCTTCCTGGAAGTGACCGATAACCTTCGGAATTTGATCGATAACTCCATTCAATGACTGCACCGGGACTTTCGATTCATTTCATACAGGTTATTCAATTTCCTTTACATTCCAGTTGTCATTAGTGTACTATGTAACTAATACACCAGTACAGGAGGGGTAGATGGTGAAGCAGTGGAATGGTTTATTGCGGAAGGAATGGGTCCAGTGGAGAGGGCAGATCATTGTGGTGGTCTTCCTGCTACTAGCGGGATTGTTTATATTGCCGTACTTTGCGGGGGTGCTTGTAGCAGGGGAAGTTTCCGTATTCGAAATGACGATGGTCATTGGTTTCGTAGCAGCGGGTGCATGCATATTGGTTCCTATCATTGCGTTCTCGATGATGTTTAATAAGGACATGAAAAGGCCTGATTTATGGTTTCATTCGACAGCCTCCACTGTAAAGCTCGTGGCGGTAAAAATGGTGATGTCATCTGGACTGGGCTTGGCGTACTTGCTTGTTACAGCATTTGTTGTTGCGATTGGTTTTGCAATTACACCTCAACGGGAAGCCATTTTCAATGAGTTGTTGTTCTATGGAAGTTTTCTGATCGGCGGAGTATTTCTCGCTTCCATACAGTTCATGGTTTACGGATTTTTCTTTATCGTCATCGACCAGTTGTTGAAGCCTTTTCTTAAAGGGTTTTCCTTTGTCGTTACATTACTTTTATTCATCATTTCAATAAGGATATACGGTGAGGTTACGGCTTCCGATTTTTACGGAAAATTCATACAGGTAGGCGGTTTCGATTTGATGTCTATTAAGAATCCGGTAATCGATCTCCAATACAATTACTTCACCGTCACGGATACAATTTTGTACACTGGAGAGATTATATTCGCGGTTCTCTTCACTGTCGGTTTGTTCTATTTGGCAATCGCCTTGTTTGAGAAGAGGGTGAGGCTATGACGAGCTGGAATGGTTTATTGAGAAAAGAGTGGGTGCTCTTGAGGTATTCACTGTTCGCCTTTGTCGTAATTTTCATCGTGCTAGCTGTTTCAAGTTTTGCACCTGCGGCGGTTGGCGGAATTGTGGATCCTGATGAGCTCGCTCACATGTTTTCGACGATACTTATCGGTTTCGCCCTGGCATTGTTCCTGCATAGTCTGCAAGTGGATTTGAAGCAGCCGGATCTATGGCTGCATTCACCCGCTTCAATTTGGAAGCTATTATTTGTGAAAGTGGGAATGGTACTACTTTTGATGGTGGGATTTGTTCTGATTTGGGGCGTCCTAGGCGTATTCGCTTATTTCTTGGGAGGTATTGCAGGAATCATCCCAGGAGTGCTAACACTGCAGAAATTGTTTGCCAATACCATTTTCATGATAACGGCGGGCTTGCTAATATGGGTAGTCTATAAAACTTTAGAAATCAGGCATGGTTGGCTGGCAGTACTACTTACACTCATTCCCATCTCGTTTGGGGTAATCATATGGGGATTTCTGATTGTAGTAATGAAGACAATGGATCCTCTCGCCAGCACACTAATCTTCATCGCCGTTTCAATTGTATTATTCGTTAGCGGAGCAATCCTGCTTGAAAAGAAAGTGAGGTACTGACGATGAGCATTGATTTTTTACCGGATAAGCCGATTTACCAGCAGCTCATCGACCGGATTTTGGGGGATATTATGCGTGGCACTTTGAAGGCGGGGGAGAAGTTGCCTTCCGTCCGTGAATACGCAGTTGAAGTTGGCGTGAATGCGAACACGATGCAGCGCGTCTACAGGGAGTTGGAGCAGATGGAGATCACTGAGACAAGAAGGGGGCAGGGATCGTTCGTGACGGAAAATCAAGAGAAAATCAAGGCGCTTCGCAATGAAATGAAGGAGCAGCTCGTGACGACATTCCTTCAAAGTGTGGCGGCATTCGGATTTACGACTGACGAAATTGTAAAGTGTCTGCAGGAACGGGGTGGCGGAAATGATTGAGTTGAAACATATCGTGAAGAAGTATGGCAGTAAAAGGGCATTGCAGGATGTGACTGTGTCGATTCCTAGAGGGAAAGTGATCGGACTTGTCGGTGAAAATGGAAGCGGCAAGTCGACATTATTGAAGATGATGGCGGGTTTATTGACAGCGAATAGCGGCAGCGCGGCGTTTGACGGGCAACCAATTACGCGGCGTATTGCTTCACGAGTTGCCTATATGTCCGACACCGATGATTTCTATACGTACTTTACCGTGCAGCAGCTGATCGATTTCTACGAATCACAATTCGAGGACTTCGACATGGTCAAAGCGAAGGAGATTGTGCAATTTCTGAATGTGTCGCTTACTTCGCGGATAAAAAGCTTGTCCAAAGGGAACCGTGGACGTGTGAAAATCGCCGTGACGCTTGCGAGGGAAGCCGATTACTACTTGCTCGACGAACCGTTTTCAGGCCTTGACCCAATGGTCCGGGAAGATATCGCGAAAGGGCTCATTCGTTTTACGGACCCGGAGCGTCAGTCGGTCATCATGTCGACGCATGAAATTCGGGAAGTGGAGCCGCTGCTGGATGAAATCATCGTCATGCGGGGCGGGCGGTTGATCGCCCATGAGGCGGTCGATGAAATAAGGGATTTTTACGGAATCGATGCAACGAGCTGGATGGTGTCACTTTTCAAAGATTCACAAGTGGAAAGGGAGTTGGGAAAATGAAGCCGGTAGTGGAATTGAAGAATTTATCCAAAACGATTCGAAGCAAGAAAATCATCGACAATTTGAATCTGTCGCTGTATCCGGGGCAGATCACGGGCTTCCTCGGTCCGAATGGTGCGGGGAAAACGACGACGATCAGAATGATGGTAGGGCTCATGAAGCAGACGGAGGGCGATATCGTCATCGAAGGGGTTTCATTGCGGGACAACTTCGAGGTAGGCCTTTCAAAGGTTGGTGTCATTGTTGAGAATCCTGAAATGTATAAATTTATGTCAGGTTATAAGAATTTGCTGCATTTTGCCCGCATGCATAAAGGTGTGACGAAGGAGCGGATCGATGATGTCGTCCGCCAAGTCGGGATGCAAAATCGTATCCATGAAAAAGTAGGGACCTATTCGCTCGGAATGCGTCAACGTTTAGGCCTCGCGCAGGCTATCCTGCACCGGCCGAAGTTCTTGATTTTGGATGAACCGACGAATGGACTCGATCCTGCTGGAATCCGTGAATTCAGGCAGTACCTTCGTAAGATTGCAGAAACAGAAGGGGTATCCGTCTTCGTTTCCAGCCATATGCTCTCCGAAATTGAGCTCATGTGCGACCGGATTGCCATCATCCAAAACGGCAAGCTGATCGATATCCGTGAAATGTCCGAGGCGCGGGAATCGTTCTATTATATTGAAGCAACGCCGGCGGAAAAGGCGAAGCAACTGCTTACGGATGGAGGGTTCACGGTGGAGCCGTTTACAGATGGATTGCTCGTCAATGCGGAGCAACATCAAATCCCGGACCTGGTCGAGTCGTTCATTGCCGAAGGGCTGCAAGTGTTTGCGGTTCAGCCGCATCGGAAAACGTTGGAAGATGAGTTCTTAGAGATGACTGGAGGTGGCCAGATTGCTGAAGCTTATGCAAAATGAATGGATGAAATTGTGGCATAAAAAAGGAACATGGATCATGGTCGGTATTCTTGTCGTCTTGACAGTCGGAATGATGGGCTTGATGAAATGGATTAGCTTGCAGAATATGGGTGGCGAAATGACAAGGGAAGGGATGATCCAGGATCCATCTTCACTGGGCGGAACTGTCTTATTGCTGACGGTCATCGTTGCAGCGGGCATTGTCGCGTCCGAGTTTTCCCAGGGTACGATTAAGATGCTGCTGACACGCCCGGTAAAAAGATGGAAGATTCTTGTATCCAAATTCCTGACCGTGAATCTCTTTGGCATTTTCCTTATGCTGATTGGTTACGTTGTCTATATCCTGTTGGCGATGCTTTTATTCAAATCGGGGGCAGGAGAGAGCTTATCGGATTGGTCGGTTTGGAGCAAGAGTCTGTATATGCTGCTTCTTTCATTCGGTAACGTATTCATCACTTCGACATTCGCATTTGCAATCGGAAGCGTTTTCCGCTCCAGCTCACTGGCAATCGGTCTGTCGCTGTTCATTTACTTCACCGGCTCAACGATCAGTGCCTTGCTATCGCAATACGAAGTTGCAAAGTACTTGTTCTTCACACATATGGACTTGACCCAATTCGAAACAGGCATGATGTTAGTGCCTGACTTGACGATGCCTTTCTCGCTCGCGGTATTGGCCGTTTATATCGTGGTCTTCCTTCTTATCAGCTTTTCGGCATTCATAAAACGAGATGTTACAGCTTGATTGCTAGGTATAATTGAACAGAGAATTGATAATTTGCCCAACACCAACCGCGTTAATGGTTGGTGTTTTTAGTTCATTTGAATTATATAAATTCCTTTTGGTGGGTGGATAGATATAGAGAATAGTCGGGGATACTGTCGAATCCAGGCGGATTTTTCCCAATTTCCTATTGTCGTAATGTTTGTTACAGTGAAGGTAGTAACAATGCAAGAGGATAGTAAGAGAGTTTATTAGAATAGCCTCCTAATGAAAATCCCATACATTAGGCCGAAAACAGTCCCATACTCCCCTGGGACTGTTTTCTCATGTGTTCGTTCACTCAAAATGATATGTTTGAATAATAAGAAATTTACGGGGGTGCAAATGATGAATATTGGATCCATCCTAAAATACTACCGAATGAAAAACAACTTAACACAGGCAGAACTCAGCAAAGGTGTCTGTTCCATTTCCCATTTAAGTAAGATCGAGTCGAATAAATACATTCCAAACGGCGAAACGATCAATGAATTGTTTAAACGGATGGGTGTTGTTTGGGAACGGGAAGTACTTACATATGAATATTGGAAAGAGAAATTGGAAACCTTCATCATGCACTCGGTCTACTATGACCTGAAATCGATGGATGAGGTATACAAAGAGCTTTCTACTCAAATAGACTATTTGCAATCGACGGACTTGGTGAACCGGTATGAGCTCTACAAATTACGTTATTATTTATTCAAACAGGACATGCCTCGCGCTACACAACAAGTCTTCATCTTGAAACGAATGGAGACATCCTTCACGGATTATGAAAAAGCCGTATCCAAAGTCATTCACCTGATGTACGACATTTTTTCGCAAAACTTTACAGAGGCGGAAAATCTTCTTGAACAGATAGAAGAGTACCGCGAACGGATTCCCTTTATGTTCGAAGGGGAGTTGTTTTATCAGAAAGCGTATTTGCTTCACAACCGAGCACAATACGGCAGATCGACCTACTTTGCAGAAATGGCTGTCGACCACTTCCGGAAGGACTGCAATTACATCCGCTTGCTGCACGCCCAGCTTCTGCTTGCCATCAATTATACAAACCGCGACTTCATCCTGCAGGCTGACGCCTTGTTTAAAATAATTCTCCGCAATGCGAAGATGATGGAGATGGATCAGTTGTATCAGGGAGCGCTCTATAATTATTCAGTATTACAAAACCGCAGGGGTTTCCATGAATCTGCCTATGAGATGTTGCAGGAATTAAAAGCGTTGTTGGAACCCGGAGCAGATTATTATCAAGCAATCCTCATTCATTTATTGCAAACCGCCGTTGAAAAGAATAAAGAAATAGATCCGTTGCTGGAAGAATTGAAAGTACTATCGGAGAGGAAGAATGACCCGTATTTAACGATACAGTTGAATTACTTTCGGCATACTAAACTTTCCCAACAAGAGCTTTTCGACTATTGTGAACAAATAGTATTTCCTTTTATGAAAAAACATGGTTATATAGGGGAAGCAAGAAGTATCGCCTGGAGGTTGGCAACCTATTACCGATCCACTGGCGACTACGGAAAAGCCGCGAAGTACAGTTTATATCACTATGAAAAAGGGGAGAAGGAATGATGAAACGAAAATTATCCATTATCTTGTTGACAGCACTGCTTGCTGCATTTGCAGGAACAGGAAGCGCTTTGGCATTGGAACCGGATGACAGCGTACACACAAACACTAAAGGAAAGGACAATCTAACACCACCATCGATTTTACCTCCACAAGTATAAGAAAAAGGTGTTCCACAGCCAATCGAGGCCGCGGGACACCTTTTCAATTTACACGCGCGATGCCGCGATTAACCAAAAAAAAGCACTTCAACAATCACTTATGATTGTTGAATGTGCTGACAAGACCAAATGTTGTACCAAGGATGATAAAAGCGAACAGCGTGTACATGATGTATAGGAACCACATGAAGACTTCACTCCTTTTTATCGTAAATCCTACATTCCATTGTAGCATCACTTCGGGAAGGTGGCAACGGGAGATGCGAGGGTGTTGGAATATCGTTGTTCGCGGAAAACTTGTTGGACATGAGAATGTCGACTTCGCGCTAAATGCCTTTGACAAACTGAATGCGTATGTTGAACTTGGAGGATGCTATAAATTTGGGAGCATACCGGGGGAGACCTAAGTCCGAAGTGAGCAAAACTATGTGAAACTCGCGCATAACTAGCGCGAACTCGAGCAAAACCACGAAGCATGCTACACCAACATGCCAAAACACCCAATTTAGAGCGAATTTGAAACCCTTCCCCTCCATTCGCCGTATCCTAATAAAGCAATAGGGGGTGTTCCGATGCGGAAGATAATTGTGTTCATAATCATGCTATTCATCCTTTCACCAACCCATGTCCATGCGAAGTCCTTCACGATTGACCGGGTGCAGATCAAGGGGTGGGTGCAGCCGAATGGCGATATGCTCGTGAATGAGGTGTTCACGTATACATTGGATGGATCGTTTTCGCGATTGACGCGGTCGTTTCCGGAGAAGCATCTTGGCCAGATTCATAACTTTGAGGCGTATCAAATCGCGAGCAAAGATCCTATTGTAGGGGAAATCGATGAATCCGCCATAACGAGAGCGGTGGTGTCCCGCAAAGGCAGCACGTATGCGACTGAAGTCCAGGCGGAGAATGACACGATGAATGTACTGTATGTCTACACGATGCAGAATGCGGTGACCTCATACGATACATATAGTGATTTAGCTATCACCTTTTTCGAAGGGGGCAGCAATCATGACATGGACTTGAATAATGTAGACATCACCTACGCGATGCCGGGCGATGCCGGCAAGGACCAAATCCATGGATTTCTGCACGACCGAGAAGGGCAGGTACGTAAGGTTTATCGCAACGGCATCACATTTCATACACCAAAATCAGCTGCATACACAGTGACGGGAACCCGCGTGCTGTTCCCTTCGACAATTATGACCGAGCAGCAAAAAATCGCAGCGCCTGTTTCATTCGAGGAAGCAATCCGGAAGGAACAGCAGCTCATTGATAAAAAGGAGTCAAGGTGGGCGAATATACCAGCCGCGAAAAACGTAGCGGATGGCCTGAGTATTTCATTCATCGTACTGCTCGGCATACTCATCCTACTGAGGCAGCGGGTGTTCACCTTGTTCGGCAGCACGGATCTTGTATTACAGACCGATCCGTCATATTTGGCTTTTGTCGATCAAAATGGGCGGTTCAATCGGAAAAACTTTCTGGCAGGGCTATTTTCACTCGTCGAAAAAGGAATTATCAAAGCGGAATTGACAGAATCAGCGGCACGGTTCCAAGGGAAGGAAGGCGCACCCGACAAGACGCTTGTCTTTCGCTTGCTTCAGTCGAATGAACAATTGAAAAAATCCAAGCATACATTACTGCCCCATGAACAATATTTGGTGACGTGGCTATTCAAGGGAAGGGTCGGTCATCGGAAATTCCATTTGCACGACATGGCCGGACCTTCAGTACGTGAAGATAAGGAGAATCGGACTTATCTGCGGAAACAGCGGCAATTCCATGGAAACCATGAAATCTGGCATGAGGATGTGCTTAATCTAATGGAGGAGGCGGGTGCCCTTTCGACAAAGGTGCCGAAAATGATGAAGGTAGTTATTTTCCTTTTGCTTACGATAACGACGATGTATGGATTTTACGCGGATGGCGCGGGTGGCTGGGGGATTGCCTTCCCCGCGATTGTTGCTGGCATCGTGTATTATTTTTACAGTACAAACCCTGGAAATAAATGGCCCGCTATCCTATTCTTTATCGGAATGTTTTCTGCTGGGGCACAAATCGTTGCTTCAGAAGTAACAGAAGCTGTCCTTTCTGCGGTCATTTGTGGCGCAGTTTTCTTCTTCTTGATTCCAAAGGCGGTTCCAATCTCGTTTACCGCACTTTACACGAAGATGAGCATTACTAAATACAGGCGACAGATGAAGAGGGGAATACCGGATTATCTCCATTCCGACGAAGCTGACCGGTGGATTACACGAGCTTATTTATTGAATAAATCAAAGAAAAGACTTCCAAGGATTAAAAGGGGTTTGCCTGAATCCTCTTCGCTAGCGCCCCTTTTCGCATTGCAAACGGATCCTCTTTATTTCACCTACTCCACTTGGGGTCCGATGAGCATCAACAAAAGCGGATCCTCTTGGGGAGGCGGATCCAGTGATTCCGGCGGCTACAGTGGCGGAGGTGGAGGAGATGGCGGCGGCGGTGGAGCCGGGGCAGAGTAATAGAAAAAATGCCGGTTTGTAAAAAGACCGGCATTTTCGTCATTGTTTTTCCTTCAATAAATCACGGATTTCTTTCAATAATTCCTCTTTTGCATCAAGAGCAGGCTCTTCATCCTTTGCCGGCTCTTCTTTCCGCTTGAACTTCATTAAGAGACGTACGAATAGGAAAATCGAGAATGCGATAATGATGAAATCAATGATGGATTGTAAAAAGAGACCATATTTAATAGGAGTCGCCCCGATTGCCACCTCGAGTTTTGATACGTCAACCTTCCCAGTGATTGCAACGAGGAGCGGCATAATGATGTTATCGACGAGCGATGATACGATTTTCCCGAATGCTGCCCCGATGACGACGGCAATTGCAAGGTCTAGGACGTTTCCTTTGAACGCAAATTCCTTAAATTCTTTCCACATATTACTCACCCCTTTCAAATGAAAACTAGTTGTTTTTCTCCAATCGTTCGCATATAATGAGAACAAATGTTCCGAATGGAGATGACAGCTATGCGACAGGCTTTACTGAAGATATGCCAACGCCATGAATTGGCTGAAATGATCTATATGGGGGCGGATGGCACACTGACGAAGAGACGCGTGCGCATCCTGGCAGTCGGCATCGATTCATTCACGGCCTACTGCCATCTGCGTCATGAGAAACGTACGTTCAAAATAGACCGGGTCTTGTCCATCCAACGTGTCGTAAGTCGTGAACGGCAGGCCATTTGAATTTCACCACATGAATTCCTCTTCAGGAAACCATCGATAGACTTGCAGATCCACTTTACCGTTTGGCAAGAATTTCACGCCTTCCGCCTCTAGCAACTCTCGCTGCAAACCGCCTTTTTCTTCCCGATCGGAAGGGGTTGATATGCCGCCTTGCGCATTGATGATACGATGCCAAGGCAAGTCGTATTTAGCGCTCATCGAGTGGAGGACCCTGACGACTTGTCTTGCGCCTCGCGGACTGCCTGCTGCGCTTGCTACTTGTCCATATGTCATGACCTTGCCTGCAGGGATGTCCCCGATGATCTGCACAACTCTTTCTGTAAATGGAAGCATGTCATTCCTCCTCATAATGAAACTATCCATATCTCTCAATCGTACACAAGATAAGTGGAAATTAAAATGGGAGAGTGGTCATGTTGAGCAACTTGTTCACGAAACAAAGTTTCATCGGATATCTCATTAAGATTGCCGGAGTTGTCGTGATCGCATGGGGAGTCATCCAAGGAATCATTTCGTTGTCGATGATGGCGAAAATGGGCGGTGGCGAGTTCATGAATGAATGGGGAGAAATGCAGTATGCTAGCGGGCTTACAGGCTCGACGTTGTTTGCATTCCTCGGCATTGTCGCAATACATTTCCTCATTGGATTGCTGATCATCGGATTCGGAGAAGTGATCGATACCTTGCAGAAGATTTATTTCTGCATGGATTCTGAAGCGAAGCAACAATGGGAGGATGAGCGGAAGGAGAAAGAAAAGGAAATTGTCGTGCCGAATCGAGATGTGCCATTTTGGGTGGAGCAGGAAGTGAAGGGCTATTACGAAGAAATGCAATCGAACGTCCAATCCATTGAAAAGACTAGCGATCCGTATGTGTTCAAAATTGCGGTGGATGAGCGCGTTGACTATATGGAAGTTGGGAACTTCGAACCGCGGATTTTATCCGAAGAGGAAACGGCTAAATTCACCGAATGAAAAGGGCCTCGTCAGTCTTCGACGAGGCTGCGTTTCTTCTGATTCTGAAATAGGACGAACAGTAACAACGTAAGTGTAAGCCAAAATGCGCTTGCAATCATGCCTCCGAGGATATCGCTCGGGAAATGGACGCCTAGATAGATGCGGCTCGCGGAAATCATGACGAACATGAAAATTGCAAAGGCCACTAAGGCGATCCTGCCTGCAGTCGATTGTATATGACGCCATAGCAAATAAATGAAAAGCAGGTAGAGACTGAAGGCCATCATTGCATGACCGCTCGGAAAGCTGTAGCCACCCACCTCGGTGAGACGATGGAACTCAGGACGGGGCCTTTTGAAAATGAGCTTCAAAGCTTGGAATAATATAATGGTCCCGATCATTGTAAAGAAAAAGTAGTAGGCTTGGCTTCTAGAGCCGAACTTCCATAGTAGAAGAACGGTCAATGCGATGGTAAGGAGCATGACGACTTTCGTGGAGCCGATGAATGTGAAAGCGAGCATAATTGACGTCAACCAAGACGCTTCCAACCCTTGCATGGCATCAATGACCGATCTGTCAAATCCGCCGACCATATCGCTGAGAATCGCTGTGACTAGGAAAGCAAAGGCACTACCGAAAACAATACATAAAATGATGGCCACAGAAGGGCGAATTGGTGATTCCTTCAACTAGATCATCCTCTCTTCTGCGACATATTGTACAGGAAAAGACATGGTGCTGCATATTGTGAAGTAGGAAAGTGGGGTGGGAATGAATGGAAGTCACGGTGTTGCTCATCTGCGCATATTTGATTGGCAATTTGCTGATGGCAACTGTCATCGGTAAATTGTTGTTCCGACAAGACATCCGCTTAGCAGGCAGCGGAAATCCTGGAGCGCGAAATGCAGGAAGAGTGTTCGGAAAAACCGGCTTTGTATTGACGTTCATTGGAGATGCAGTAAAGGGAGCGGCCGTCGTCTCACTTGCCAGATGGCTAGGGATGGACGAATGGCTTCAACTGGTATGCCTCATTGCCGTCATGGCAGGGCATATATATCCAATTGTCCATAAGTTCCGCGGCGGGCAAGGGGTATCGACGTTCATTGGTGGGATGCTTTCATTCAACCCGATTGTCGTCGCTAGTTTTGTTGTCGTGTTCCTCATTTTTTACCCATTCCTGAAAAACTTCAGCCTCGTCGGATTAAGTGCTATGGCCCTGTCGCCGCTATTCTTGTTTGGATTAACGAAAGAATGGCCCCAAACGGTTGCCGCCATACTCGTCGTGGCTCTCCTATTATTCGCACACCGGAAAGATTTTCCTTGCCGCAAAAGGGTATACATGGCAGTAAGGCGACCCATCCACCGTCTATTAGTTGCGAATGACCCCTCAAATAGGGAAAGGAGAGATCATCTAATGAAAGAGATCCGATCCATTGAAGAATGGGAACAAGTACGGAGTCAATCGAATAAAGAGCCGGTCTTACTGATGAAGCATAGCTCGACGTGCCCGATAAGCGCAGCAGGGTATCGGGAGTTCGAAAGATTCGAAACGGAGATACCGAAATACTATCTGATTGTCCAAAGAAGCCGCCGACTGTCAAATGAAATCGAAAGCGAATTGAGCATCCAGCATGAGAGTCCACAGCTATTCTTACTGAAGGATGGCGAAGCAGCATGGCATGCAA
Source organism: Saccharococcus sp. Marseille-Q5394 (assembly GCF_946901335.1). Classification (NCBI taxonomy): domain Bacteria; kingdom Bacillati; phylum Bacillota; class Bacilli; order Caryophanales; family Anoxybacillaceae; genus Saccharococcus; species Saccharococcus sp. Marseille-Q5394. The sequence goes on from NZ_CAMPPQ010000002.1 coordinate 296,964, forward strand.
GCCATTACAAAATCAGTCAATCCAATCTCAAAGCAGCCGTACAAGCGAACGGGTGATGAATGCAGACATCTCTTAATGGGATGTCTGTTTTTTATATGTGAATCACTATGTAATTGAACCTCTTGATTTGTCAAACGCATGCATTAGTAATTTAAACTTCTCCCAGACGAGATTGTGCTCGTCGTACCTAAAATTGCATATCACGCATAAACCCTGAAATTCACGCATAACTCCTCTGAATCCCGCATAAACGTTAAAACTCGCGCATAACTCTCCAAACGCACGCATAAACGTAATTACTTACGCATAACTCCAGAAAAACACGCATAAACCTTATATCTCGTTCCTATTCTTTGTGAATGCCTTCACAAAAAATGACACTTGTCATATGAAAAGTTATGACGTTCATCTATTCTGCAAAATGGGTAAGCATACTAGTATGGAAATAAGGAAAATTATCGAGGAGGCGTTTACAATGAGCAAGGAAAAAACGAAGCAATTGCACAAAAATGTTGCACCTTATGCCAAATCGGATTTAAAAAAGAGTGTCATCCAATTGATTAATACGGTTCCGCCTATATTTATTCTATGGTTTTTGGCGTATCAGAGCTTGTCGGTATCGATTTGGTTGACGATCGGGATTGCAATACTCACAGCGGGCTTTGTCGTACGGACATTCATCATTTTCCACGACTGCACGCATGGTTCTTTCTTTAAAAACAAAAAAGCGAATGATATTGTCGGTACGATTACAGGAATCCTCACGCTGTTCCCATATGAGAAATGGAAACGCGAGCACGCGATTCACCACGCGACAAGCTCCAACTTGGATAAGCGGGGCGTCGGAGACATCTGGGTCATGACGGTTGAAGAATATATCGAAGCTTCGAATTGGGTTAAGTTCAAGTATCGATGCTACCGGAATCCCCTTGTCATGTTCGGGCTCGGACCGCTATATTTGGTACTCATTACAGGTAGAGTAAACCGAAAAGATGCACGTTCTAAAGAACGTAACAACACATACTTGACGAATGTCGTTCTCGTCGCACTCTATGCATTCATGGTATGGCTCGTCGGCTGGCAGGCATTCCTCATCGTTCAAGGTTCGATCATGTTTGTCTCTGCTGCGCTCGGCATCTGGCTTTTCTACATCCAACATACATTCGAGGACTCTTATTTCGAGGAAGAATCCGAGTGGGATTACGTGAAAGCGGCAGTGGAAGGCAGCTCGTATTACAAATTGCCGAAAGTCCTACAATGGGCGACTGGCAACATCGGCTTCCACCACGTCCATCATTTGGCTCCACGCGTTCCGAACTACAACTTGGAAAAAGCGCATGAGTCAACGCCGCCACTTCAAATGGCGACGACAATTAATATCAAAACAAGCTTGGAATCGCTCCGCTATAAAGTATATGACCCGCAAAACAAGCGGTTCATCACATTCAAAGAAGTGAAAAACGCGGTCAAACGTGCCACACCAGGCATTAATTTGAATGAATTGAAACGGAAACAAACAAGCTTTGACAGTAAATAATAAGACGCAGCCGCCTTCCTATGAGGCGGCTGTGTGTTTTTGGTACAATGGAAGAAACAGGACGGTGAAATGGATGCAAAAATGGTATAGTATTTTCCCGAAAAATCGGTGGCTCAGTATTTATGCATGGGTCGTTTTTTGCCTATTGCCGTTCTTTTTCATATTTCGGACATGGTCTGCTGTCGGAATCTCAGTCGGGACCGGACTATTAGTACTTTTCTTCATCTCCTATTTCTTTTCAATCAAATCAAAAAGCGGGCTCGTCTATATGTGGGTCAGCTTCGAAATCGTCATCAATATTGTCATGACACTTTTGTTCGGCTACGTCTACCTGTCCATTTTTACTGCGTTTTTCATCGGAAATATCAGATCAACGGTAGGATTCTTCATCATGTATGGCCTTCATATCTTTTTTACGGTTGGTGCGATTGTTACAGGATTTTTCCTGGAGATCAACCTCTTTTTACCGCAAGTCCATTTCATTCTCATAACGGTGATCGGTGTCATCCTGCTTCCGTTCAATCTGTACAATCGAAGCAAGCGCGAAAGACTTGAAGATCAGTTGGAGGACGCGAATGAGCGCATTTCAGAGCTAATATTGCTGGAGGAACGGGAGCGAATCGCAAGGGACCTTCATGACACGCTCGGGCAGAAACTATCGATGATTGGATTGAAAAGCGACTTGGCCCGAAGATTGATTTCAAAAAGTCCGGAAGCGGCGGAACAAGAACTGAATGACATCCGCCAAACGGTCAGCACAGCGCTGAAGGAAGTGCGTGAGCTTGTGGCGGATATGCGTGCGACACGGCTTGTGGATGAAGTGATGCGTGCTCGTCAAATTCTAGCTGCCGCAGAAATCGAATTGAGGATTGAAGGAAACCCGGCCGTGACCCATATTCCGTCAAATTTTGAAAATGTCCTCGGCATGTGCCTGAAAGAGGCTGTCACAAATGTTGTAAAGCATAGTGAAGCGACGGTTTGCAATGTCATTTTCAAGCAGAAGGAAGATGAAGTGTCGATTATCGTCCACGATAACGGAAAAGGGATGAAAGCGGTAAAATCAGTCAGCACGGGCTTGAAGGGCATGAGGGAACGTCTGGAATTCGTGAATGGCTCGCTCGAAATCGAAGAGGAGAGCGGAACGACATTGACGATCCGGATACCGATCGTCATTACACATCAAGTGGAGGAGGGGTAATAGTGATTCGAATCGTCATTGCGGAAGACCAAGGAATGATGTTAGGCGCATTAGGCTCCCTTTTGAATATGGAAGATGATATGCAAGTCGTAGGAATGGCACGGAACGGCGAGGAAGCAGTCCGCCTCGTGAAGGAACATAAACCCGATATTTGCATCATGGATATCGAGATGCCGATCAAGACCGGCTTGGATGCGGCAGAAGAGCTGAGCGGGATGGACTGCAAGATCATCATCTTAACGACATTTGCGCGGGCGGGCTATTTTGAACGCGCGCGAAAGGCCAAGGTTCGCGGTTATTTATTGAAAGACAGTCCGATCGAGGAGCTTGTCAATTCCATCCATGCGATCCAGGAAGGACGCCGGATCTATGCACCCGAGCTCGTCGATATCGCGTACGAAGAGGACTCCGAAAACCCGCTGACCGACCGCGAAAGCCAAGTGCTGGGCCTCGTTGCAGAGGGGAAGACGACGAAAGAAATTGCGGGGGAGCTGTTTCTGACACCGGGAACAGTAAGGAACTACATATCGGTCATTCTTGAAAAGCTGGAGGTCGGCAATCGGATCGAAGCAATTTCGCGGTTTAAGGAAAAAGGATGGTTCAAATAAGAGGGTGTTAGCAGGTGAAGGAGTTATTCCTTTGCCTTTTTTTCTGCCTGCTTGCAATCGCGTCCAAAGCAAGCCGCCTCGCGTCCAAAGTGAGCCGCTCCGCGCTCAAAGTGAGTCGATACGCGCTCAAAGCAAGCCAATCCGCGACCAAAGCAATCCCCAACGCTAACCGAAAATCCCAACGTATACCTGATATTTCCACAAATTCAGAATGTCCACCCTTTCGCGAATATGCTATGCTTTTCTTACCAAAATAAAAGGGGGATCTGCATGACACACCACACTTTATCCAACGCACAGGATCGAGATAGCCACGACACGCTCGCTTCCTACAGGAACGAATTTTACATACCGGCAAACACAATCTACATGGATGGCAACTCACTCGGTTTATTGTCCAAAAGGGCGGAGCAAACGCTGCACGACTTGCTCAATTCCTGGAAAACGCTAGGCATTGACGGATGGACGGAGGGGGAGCATCCTTGGTTTTATTTATCCGAACAGGTCGGGGAGAAGATGGCACCGCTCGTCGGGGGGTTCAAAGGGGAAGTCATAGCAACCGGCTCTACGACAACGAACTTGCATCAACTTGTCTCAACGTTTTACAAGCCTGATGGCAATAAAACGAAAATACTCGCTGATGAATTGAATTTTCCGTCGGATATTTATGCGCTGAAAAGCCAGCTTCAGTTGAAAGGGTATGATCCGGACATTCATCTCATCCGTGTCAAAAGCCGCGACGGACGCTATTTGCTTGAAGAGGACATTATCGACGCGATGACAGACGACGTGGCGCTCATCGTGTTGCCGGCTGTCCTGTACAGGAGCGGGCAAATCCTCGATATGGAGAAATTGACGAAGGCTGCGAATGAACGGAATATCCCGATCGGCTTCGACCTATGCCATTCGATCGGAGCAGTCGAGCATTCGCTCCATGACTGGGGGACGGATTTCGCATTCTGGTGTACGTATAAGCATCTGAACGGCGGGCCTGGTTCGGTCGGCGGCCTGTTCGTCCATGAAAAGCATTTCGGCATGGCGCCGGGACTTACGGGGTGGTTCGGTTCGAAAAAGGAGTCGCAATTCGATATGGAACATACGATGGATCCCGCGTTGGATTCGGGCGCTTATCAAATTGGTACTCCCCATGTGCTAAGCTTGGCGCCTGTCATCGGATCCCTCGACATGTTCGAGGAAGTCGGCATCTCGGCAATCCGTGCGAAATCGCTCGAGTTGACGGGCTATATGCTCAAATTGATTGAACAGGAGCTAGGCGGAATGGAATTCACAATCGGTAATCCGATTGATGAAAATCGCGGTGGCCATGTATTGCTTGAGCATAAGGAAGCGGCGCGCATATGCAAGGCGTTGAAAGAAGACGGCGTCATTCCGGACTTCCGCGCGCCGAACGGCATAAGGCTCGCGCCTGTTGCACTTTACAATACGTTTGAGGACGTTTGGCATACAATACAGAAGCTGAAAGTGATCATGGATGAAAAGCGGTACGAAAAGTTTGAGAATAAAAGAGGTGTTGTCGCATGAGGGGGGAGTGGATCGATATTTCGCAGCGTCTGCATAATGGAGTCGCTGAATGGCCGGGAGATACGCCGTTTACCTACAAAGTCGAGTTCCCGAAAGCAGACACGGGTTCCGTCAACATCGGAAAGATAACGACGAGTACGCATATGGGGACGCATATTGACGCGCCTTTCCATTATGACGATAACGGAATGAAAGTGAATGAGCTGCCAATCGATGTCTACATCGGAAAAGCTCGCGTCATTGACGTTTCGGGGCTTGAAAGCGTAGGACGCTCCGATTTGGAAGGAATTGATTTCGACGGTGTTGAACGGATTTTATTGAAGACGTCTAGCCGTCCGGATCCGGATGTGTTTCCGGAAACGTATGCTGTTTTGCGGGCGGACATCGGACCTTTATTGAAGGAACGAGGCGTAAGGCTGATCGGAGTCGATACGCCCTCCGTTGACTCTGAGCATAGCAAGACGCTCGATGCCCATCATTCGCTGTATGACAACGGCGTGCTTATTCTGGAGAACATCGTTTTGACTGGAGTGGAACCTGGCGACTATGAACTGATTGCCTTGCCACTGCCGATTGAGGGCGGAGACGGAAGTCCAGTGCGCGCAGTAATAAGGAGGTGGCAATCATGAGTGAAAAAGAAAATGGAATTCATACCGATTTCCGGGACAATATGACGTACGGCGAATATTTGCGTCTCGATAAAGTGCTCTCAAGCCAGGAACGGTTGTCCGGCCATCACGATGAAATGCTGTTCATCATCATCCACCAAGTGAGTGAATTATGGATGAAACTCATTTTGCATGAACTGAACACGGCAATTGAATTGATTGAAAAAGACGAACTGCCGGAAGCGTTCAAAATGCTGGCACGCGTCTCCCGGGTCCAGACGCAGATCATCCAGGCGTGGGATGTCCTGTCCACATTAACACCAGCGGAGTACATGGAGTTCCGCGAAAGCCTCGGCCGCGCATCGGGCTTCCAATCCTACCAAAATCGAAAGATCGAGTTTGCGCTCGGCTACAAACAGCCTCACATATTGAAAATCTACGAGAAAGACCCCGAGCTCGCAAACGAATTGCAGACAGCCTTCGGGGCACCGGGTATTTACGACGTCGCCATCCGCGCACTTGCACGCGCCGGATTCCCGATCAATCCCGACTTGCTGAATCGCGATTTTTCGATCACGTACACAGGCGATCCGACTGTGGCATCCGCATGGCTCGAAGTGTACCGCGACGTCGACCGCTATTGGGACTTGTACCAGCTTGCCGAAAAGCTCGTCGACATCGAAGACAGCCACCAGCAATGGCGCTTCCGCCACATGAAAACAGTGGAACGGATCATCGGCTTCAAAACAGGCACCGGCGGCTCATCAGGCGTCGACTATCTGAAATCCGTCCTTGACCATAAATTCTTCCCTGAACTGTGGGACGTACGGACAAAGCTATGATTAAAGTGAAAGAGGCTATCCGATGGTAGTCTCTTTTTTAATTAATCCAAAGATTGTGAAGGACATTCTGCACGAGAGGGAGAACCTAATAGCTCATAATTTCCGCGAATCACGCATAAACCCCAACAGAAGTGCATAAAATCCCCCAATCGCGCATAAATCGTTAAATGTACTCATAACCATCCCGAAAGGCGCATAAATCATAAACCTTACGCATAAATCACTCCAAATAAGCCCCGCCGGCTCACACCGGCGAAGCTTCAATATCCTCAAAACGAATCTCTTTCATCTCACCTCTGACCATCTGCAGCAGCGAATGCCTGATGCCGGTCTCCCCGACGGTGACCAACCCGATATTGTTCTCCGTCTCGACAATCGCCCCGCCTTGCATCTCCAAATAACGGAGAGCCTCCTGCCATTTGGCATCCTTCGGGCAGTCAATCGCTTTCCCGCCATTCCGAATCGAAAAGCCTACATCGCAATACCGGTAGATCGTCTTCTTCACCCGCCGCCTCGCATTTCCCCAAATCGCCATCTTCATAAGCTTTCCCCAAACGCCCGAGAAGCTCATATTATGGGAAGGGCTGCTCGTGAATTGCAAAATATCAAGCACTTCCCGTTTCGATGTCAAGCGCGACCGGACCCCGGAAGCATAATGGACATCCCCCGACAGGATGATGCATCGGGACAGGCTCCAATGGAACAGCTGGCCGATGAAATCGGTGAACCCTCTGCCGTTATACTTCCACGCCTCGAAATCAAGCACTTCATGAATCGGAAACCCAAGCGTCCGTAGCGGATACACATATGAATGGAGAACTGATTCGATGAGGCCCAATCCATATAACGGCGTCGGCGAAACAATGATCAGCGGGTCGCCCCGTGTCCACCGGGATTTCAATAGCGTCCGGGCCGTCACCTTCCAACCGGACGTGCCGATCAACCTCGGAGTTTGGACGCTCTCTTTATACATCCGTCCAACTTTCACCGGTTTCGGCTCATCTTCAAATTGACGCATTGTCCTCGTATCTAAAAACAGCGCAGCAGGTGTAGTGGGCGCTACGAATTGCCAGCCATTGAATGACCAGAGACGATTCGCCCAAACCTTATAAGAAGTTGAGTCAGCAATGAACCCGTCGAAATGACTACACATCGACTGTAGGAACCCCTCCCCGAACCGTTGTGGCTCATTGCCCCAACCTTGGAACGCCCAATATGCACAAAGCCCGTTCGCAATCACATGTTTTCCTAGAGGCGAAGCGAGCACCGCACTGCGCCAATCTGCAGATAAATTCCAGTCATCCGTCACATCATGGTCATCGAATATCATATACGTAGGTACATTCGCAAAAAGCCTACGGATCCGATGGAGAGAACCAATCGCCTGCAATAGCTGCCCGGCCTGTTCTTCAAAACGGACCCTGCATCGCTCGAGCTCACCATGATCGTCAGGATAATACAAATACAGGTCACCTTCCCTCACCAGCTCATCGAAAGTAGGGAGGTAAACACCCGCCCACATCGAGGGACTCCAAGATAGTAAATACATCGCTGCGTACTCCCCGAATGTGAGCAGATGATTCGAAGCGTTGCCTGAAGTAAACCGGCAAAACCGTTCCGTAATAAACTGCCGGCCATTCACTTGCGTTAACGAACTAGAAAAAGGCTCCCCCCGCAAGCGCAAATCGAACTGCCAAAGATCTTCCTTACCAATATAGTGTTCGGCAACCGTTCTGATGACTGGAAATAAAGGATCCGCCACATCATCTGCGTAAATCTGGTCTCCGGTAAGAAACAAAGCGCACGGCCGTGCCGCAAGATTCTTCGTTTCCCTATGCAAAAGCGCATCTGCTGCAACGAGAGCATCATCTCCCTTCCCGTGAAATTTCCGGCACGATGCATATAGAAAAGTTGGAGCTGCACTAGCGGGGATGAAAAACGAAGGATAGGGAAGCCCATCGTACGTGATGGAATCTTCATTATCGTGAATCAATCCGAGGCTCGCCAAAGTAACTATGTTTTTACCAACGCGAAAAAGCAGGTCATAGCCAAGGAGTGTCTCCGTTGGAAATTGCCCATGCACCTGCACTAGGTGGATGAACAAACGATGGCCTGCCCGTATAGATGTAGTCTTCGTATCGGTGTCGAACTGAATAAGTGTATCAAGACAGTAAATGGCAGCATTCACCTCGACAGGACAGTCTGTCGCCACCCAAATAGCAACAGATTCTGTATCGACGCGCCGTAACATCGGACCTGCTAAAATCCCCGCACTCTCCATGCAAATCACCACCATCACTGACGTTATTATTACTAGCGTATTCAGTCCGGATGATGATGGTGTGTGCAGAAGGGCGATGACCTTATTGTGTGGAACACCCATCTTCAGAAATTCTTCAGAAAGTCCATGCATGAATCTTCATCTTTGTTGTAGACAATAGAAGTACTACAGAAAGGTGTGGTCTTCCATATGAAAAAAATTCTCGCAATCCTATTCGTCGCCGCAATGGCATTTTTCTTCTTCATTAAGGATAAAGACGCTCGTAAAGAAGCGGACCCCATCTACAGCGAGGCAAAGGCTTCCATCGTCATGGAAGCTGATTCCGGAAAGATCCTTTATGAGCAAAACGCCAAGGAAGCATTGCCGATCGCAAGCATGTCAAAGCTGATGACCCAATACATCGTCCTCGAAGCGATTGCCGATGGTCGAATCACGTGGGATAGCCAATACAAGCCGTCCACAACGGCGTTGAACCAACCGAAATATGCGGTCATTTTAGGAATGGACAAGCATAAAACATACAATGTCCGCGAACTTTTCGCCGCCATGACCGTCACTTCCGCAAACGATGCGGCTGTCGCACTCGCCGAAATGGTGAGCGGCACGGAAGAGGAATTCGTGATACAGATGAACAAGAAAGCCAAATCATTCGGCTTGCGGAACACCAGCTTCATCAATGCAACGGGATTGGATGAAGACGAGACGAATCGCGCAACAGTCCGGGATGTCGCCGCCATCGCGAATGAACTTCTGATAAACTATCCGGAAGTACTGGAATTCACCCGCATGACGGATTTCACCACGAGCGAAGGAACGAAGCTATGGAACACAAACCTCATGCTCCCGGGAATGCCGCAAGCGATGACTGGCATGGAAGGGTTGAAAACGGGGTACACCGAAGAAGCCGGGCCATGTTTTGCAAGCACAGGCATCTATGAGGGGAAGCGGATCATCACGGTCGTCATCGGCGTCGAAGCGGAGGGAAGCGACACGTCCACTCCCCGTTTTGAACTGACCCGCGATTTAATCGACCGATATGTGTTGAATAAATAAGAGATTCCCGCATGCTATAATGAAGGAAATTCTCTAACTGGGGGCTGATAACCGTGGATAAAACTGAAAAAGCGAAGTGGGTCGAAGAATTCCCAATACTGAAACAAATCATTGAGAAGCAGGAAGTTCTATGGAAGAACCCATTGAATGGTGACAGTGCAACAGGCATTGCGCAATCCGGCATCACTGCAACAGACGTGAAGGACGCAAGCGAACGGTTAAAGCGTTTTGCCCCGTACATCGCAAAAGTATTTCCTGAAACTGCAAAGGAAAATGGCATTATCGAGTCACCAATCACCGCCATCCCGAAAATGAAAGAAGCACTTGCTCCCATATATGAAACTGTAATTCCCGGGAAATTGCTGTTGAAGCAAGACAACGCCCTCCCGATTTCGGGCTCCATCAAAGCGAGGGGCGGCATCTACGAAGTATTGAAGCATGCCGAAACGCTTGCCTTGGAGCATGGGCTCATTAAACAGGATGGGGACTACACAAAATTCGCGGAGCCGGAATTCCGTAATTTATTCGCGAAGCATAAAATCGCTGTCGGATCGACGGGAAATCTCGGATTGAGCATCGGCATCATGAGTGCGAAGCTCGGCTTCAATGTCACGGTCCATATGTCCGCGGATGCGAAGCAATGGAAGAAAGATCTTCTCCGTGAAAAAGGCGTAACAGTCGTCGAATATACGGACGATTACAGCAAAGCGGTCGAGGAAGGCAGACGACAGGCGGAAGCAGATCCGCTCTGCCACTTCGTTGATGATGAAAACTCGCTCGACCTCTTCCTCGGCTACGCCGTCGCAGGCGAACGGGTCGCTGCCCAATTAAAAGAGAGTGGTATCGAAGTCGATGGAAACAATCCTTTATTCGTCTATTTGCCATGTGGTGTAGGCGGGGGACCGGGGGGCGTCGCTTTCGGTTTGAAGCTTCAATTTGGCGACAATGTCCACTGCTTCTTCGCGGAACCGACGCATTCACCATGCATGACAATCGGCATGATGACGGGATTGCATGACAAAGTATCCGTCGCGGATTTCGGTTTGGACAATCAGACTGCCGCGGACGGACTTGCTGTTGGCACAGCATCTGCATTTGTCGGTAAGAAGATGGAACCGCTCCTTGAAGGCTGCTATACCATTGGCGATGACACGATGTTCGAGCTGCTGTCAATGATTGCAGATACTGAGGACATCCGACTCGAACCGTCAGCGCTCGCGGGAATGACAGGTCCAATCCAAGTCATTCGCAATGGAGTGCCACTAGCCGACGCTCCATCCGCAACCCATCTTGTCTGGGCGACGGGAGGCGGAATGGTGCCAGAAACCGAAATGGATATCTACTATGGAATCGGCAAGGGAATCGGCAGGAAATAAACGCTATTTCCCGGGAAATCGACACACTTCGGGAAATATTCCGTCAAAAAACGACGTGGAAATGTAGTGTCGACGGCATTCTTCAGTATGGGCAAAGCGGGAAATTAAACATGGGAAATAAGAAAAGAGGCCGAAATAATCCTTCGGCCCCTTTTTACATCATTCAATCACTTTTCATTTCTTTATGGGAAAACGGACATTTTCCGACAATCGGTTCAACATCGTCACCGATGAAGAATTGTTTCCATTCATTATGTGTCGGATCGCCGTAATGGCTAATATCCGGATGCTTCGGCAATTGATCCCACACTTCGACACGTTCACGGACCTTTTCGCGGGACATGATGCCACCTTTTTCGGTGCCCTTCAATCCTTCGAAAATACGTCTAGGTTGAAAGCCGAGCACCATTGATTGCCCTAAATCCCTCGTCTTCCGCTGCTTATAGGCAGGGGCATTTCCGAACACGAAAATCGGCTCTCCGCCAAAATGGAAATCCCATAAGTAATGCTCTGGATCCCGAGGGCTGTCGGCTGGCCATTCGACCTTATCTACGTCATGCAAGTATTGCAAAACGTCCCAGAACTGCTTGCGGTACGCCTCTAAATCACTTTCCGCTTCAAAAGGCTCCACGAAGACGAACAGACCATGCCGTTTATGCATCGGATCCTCGAATAACTTCAAAAATGCATAAAGTGCGGAAGGCAAATTCGACCAATCCTTCTGCGTCACATACGCATACCGCAGCTCACCTTTTATTTCGCCACCCATGCCAAAATAACACGGAAACGTCTTATCCGTTACAGTTTCCCGGAATGTCCGATAGCTCTCCAATAACCACTCCGGCAGATCAGACCGATTTGCAAAATCCTCTTTCGTCAATAATGTATTTGTAATTTCTTCAATCAAAATCTATTCCCCCCGACCTTAATTAGTTATCCATTCCCTCCTCAGGAGACCCTAAACTACTGGTTTAGTTTGAATGGAAGAGGGAATAGTTTTGAAGGATAATAAGAATGTGGAGGATGAAAGCATGAGTTCCCCAGTGGACGATAAATCAAAAACGAAGTGCAATACAGAATATGACCCATTGAAGCGAGTCATTCTATGTCAACCTAAATTTATGGCAATCGAAGATATTATCAACTACACACAAAAGGAATATGCAGACGAAAACATCGACGTGGAATTGGCGATGAAGCAGCACGAGGAGTTCGAAAAGCTACTCCTTGAACACGGCGTGGAAGTGATCAAACTGCCTTCATCCAAACGATTCCCCGAGCAAGTATTCACGCGAGACATCGGCTTCACAGTCGGAGAGGAAATATTCGTCGCCGAAATGGCGAGCGATATTAGAAAAGGCGAGGAAGAGGCACTCGAGGGTTTCCTGGAAGACGAAAACATCCCATACCAGACGACTACTGACCGGGTCGAAGGGGGAGATGTCATCGTCGATCGCGACAAAGTGTACGTCGGTATCAGCAGTCGAACATCCGAGGAGGCAGTCCGCAATTTACAACAAGATCTGCCGGAACACAACATCATCCGCGTGCCTTTTAATGAAAAATACTTACATCTGGATTGTGTATTCAACATACTGTCGCCTGAAATCGGACTCATCTTCCCGGAAGCACTTTCAGCAGACATGGTCGAAACACTATCGCAATCATATAAGCTGATCGAAGTGTCTCCTGAAGAACAATTTACGATGGGCACTAACGTCTTATCAATAGGAGGCAACAAAGTATTCAGCCTCCCGCAAAACAAACAAGTGAACGCCGCCATGCGCGCCCACGGATTCGAAGTCATCGAAGTCGACTTCTCCGAAATCATCAAATCCGGCGGCTCCTTCCGCTGCTGCTCCATGCCGCTCGAAAGGGACTAAACCTCACGTGAAGTGAGGTTTTTTGGTGGAATAGATCCTAACAACGCATAAATCCATTAATCTACGCATAACTCGCCAGAAACACGTATAAATCCCTTCAAAAGCTTATAAATCCAGGTAAAAACGCATATATTGTAATATCCACGCATAAACCGCTGGAAACACGCATAAACTCGCTGCAGCGCATACTAGTTACCCTACAAATACAATCCAGCTAGAAAAATGCCCAACGCTTCCTGATAAATCTCACCAAACTGTTCAATTGGCAATGGATTAACTCCAAATCCTAGCTCGACGGTGAATCCTGGTCTTCGCCAATCTTGAATAAACCAATCCTTATAGCCGGCATAGCTTTCAATTGTTTGGACAGGCTCATAGCCGCTTACCCGGCTAAATTCATTGACCATCGCTTCCGACTCAGACGGCTCAAGTCCCTGATACCCCCAATAGATGACCTCACCTTGCGTATGGAACGCGAGCACCCACGCGAAATCCCGTTCCCTCGTCAGGTCTGCCATCGCTATGGCTTCAGGTTCCGAAAGTGGTCGTTCTCCACCATAATCTCGAGGTCCCGGGGTTTTCGGATTACGTTCCCGTTCCAACTCCCAATTTGCCGGAAACTGATCGTTCAAATCGACACCACGTATATTCGCTTTCCATCCAGAGAAATCCGTGCTGCCGTTGTTCCATTCTACGACTCTCGTTCTCCATGGCTCCGTCTCCGGCGGCCCTTCCTGCACAAGTGTCACACCGTCAGGATTCACCATTGGGACAATGGACAAGGTGGATTGTTGGTACAGAGGAAAAGTGGACAGTCCGCGTATCGGAGTTTGATTTGTTAGTGAAAGCAAATAGTCATTGAGGAAAGTCATGACGACAGGTGTCGTGATCCATTCATTCGCATGGAAGGAAGCATTGTAATGAACCCGTTTCGGACCGGTGCCAAGTCGTATCTCAGGAATGTTCCTTCCGAGAACCGAATTCCCGATTGACGTGCTCAGGATGAAGGGATACACAGATTGAAGCCTTCTCAAGTCATTGATCATCATCGCATAGCTATACGTCTGCCCACCGTTGACGAGCCTCCACGTGATCCGCAAGGGAACCCGGATCGTCTGCCCGACTTGCAGGCGGTTTGGATTGAGTGTTGGATTCACAAGAAAAATCGCATCGAGAGGAATATTTCTTCGCTGCGCAATCAACCATAAGGAGTCACCCTGATTGATTTGCACTTCGAACGCCACATATCCCGGGATTCGGATACGTTGCCCGACCGAGAGAACCTCCAAATTTACATCACGATTCGAATCTATGATCAATTGAAGCGGAACTCTAAATAACTGGCTATAATACCACAGCGAATCTCCCCGTCGCACGGTAATATCCACGCCATTCCTCCTCTATAGGAAAGTACACAATCGATACCAGTATATGAGGAGTGAGTGGGGAAGTACTACTCACATAAAGACGGCTTGAGTAATTAACGTGTAGAATGGATACTTTTATAAGAAATGAATTATACTTTAGAGGATAGCGATGGAAAGGTGTAGATGTTTAATGAAGAAGATAGCATCATTCTTAATGTTTCAGGAAGATAATGCAGAAGAAGCGATGAATTATTACACATCCCTCATTGAGGATTCACAAATTACAAGCATTGTTCGATACGGACCTGGCGAATCAGGGAAAGAAGGAACTGTCATGCAGGCTACTTTTACGCTAAAAGGGCAAGAATTCATGTGTATTGACAGTAGCGTAAAGCATCAGTTTTCATTCACACCTTCATTCTCAATTTTTGTGACTTGTGATACTGAAGAGGAACTTGACAATCTTTATCATGAACTCATCGAGGGTGGATCAGCACTCATGCCTTTAGGTGATTATGGTTTCAGTAAAAAGTTCGGCTGGCTAAATGATCGCTTCGGAGTTTCATGGCAACTAAATCTTCCTAACTAATATGAAGAACCTTTGAAAAGCCTTAATCAAGGATTACTTGGTAATCTAAGATAGAGGCTTTCAATTTTTTTGTAATAAAATGCGTTCAAATGTAGTCAAACAGTGATGAATTTAGTAGTACATCAAAAAAAGGACTACCCAAAGATAGTCCTCCTCAATTATACATCCGACTCTACAATGTGGTGATCATCATGCATCGGACTTTCATACGCAACAAGCGTCACACCCAGCTCATCCTCCAAAGCACTCAATGCCTTCAACTGATCCTCATTCAACTCCGCAAAAAGTTCCCGTTCTGGCATCATCGGAATACACACCCTTTCAAATTTATGGTTAGGGTGTCCAAACAAAGGCGGAATATACAAATATCAACATGAGTCCCGAGAACCTATGTTTAACTCTCCGCATAAATGCGTTGAAAACCCAACACCGGAGGGATATTCAGAAATATTAATACATATTGAAACAAAGTGTTACATGATGTATTATGATAATTACAAATGTTATAATGAAAGAGGTGACAAATTGTGAGTAGATATACCACGGTTCGAATTGATACTGAAACTATGAGGAGACTTGAGAACATTGCGGAATCATTACAAGAGAATAATATAGGGAAAGTCTCCAAAGCCCAAGCCCTAAAATATATTGTTGATTGTGAGTTTAATCGCATGTTCATTAATGAAAAGCCTGAAGATTATAAGGTTCATAAGTGAATACGATAGAAGTTAGTTTAAACAATTTGACCATTATTGATCTAGTAATTGGAGATGAAGTGTATTGTGTAACAAGAAACCAACCGTCATTGATATGTTTTGTGGTTGCGGTGGTTTATCAAAAGGTTTTATTGATGCTGGATATAAGGTTCTCTTAGGAGTTGATAATAACATTCCAGCACTCGAGACTTTTAAAGAGAACCATGATGGTGCAATAGCAATGGATGGAGACCTATTCCAAGGTTCAACGATATTAGAGATGGCTAGTCTTACTAATAATAAAAGAATTGATTTGATAATTGGGGGGCCTCCTTGCCAAGGGTTTTCGCTCACTGGCTCACGAGATGAAAATGATGAACGCAATAAGTTGTTTAAAGCCATGGTTGAAGCAGTTAACTTTTTTCAACCTAAGGCATTTGTGTTAGAGAATGTACCTGGCTTAGCCACTTTATATAAAGGAAAAGCGAAAGAAGCCATTATTAAAGAATTTACTGATTTGGGCTACGAGATGAATACTGAAATTCTATACGCCCCAGATTATGGAATTCCCCAAATCAGGAAGCGTCTATTTATTGTTGGTTTAAAGAACGGCATGAAGTTTGAATTTCCGGAACCTGTCCGTAATCAGGATAACTATGTAACCTGTTCGGATGCCATAAGTGATTTGCATGATTTTGAGGATGATTTGGGTAGTGATGTAAGCGAGTATATAAATCCCCCGAAAACTGCTTATCAAAGAATGATGAGAAAGAAAGCAACTCATTTATATAACCATTTGGGTACAAAACATACACCAGAAGTTATTAACGTGATATCACAAGTGCCGGAAGGTGGAAACCATAAAGACTTACCACCAGGCGTAGGAGAAAGCCGTAAATTTAATGAAGCATGGACCCGCTATCACAGTCAGAAACCTTCTAAAACCATAGATACTGGGCACAGAAACCACTTTCATTACAAGTACAATCGAGTACCTACTGTTAGAGAAAATGCTCGTTTACAGTCTTTTCCTGATGACTTTGTTTTCTATGGAAATAAAACTGAGCAATATAAGCAAGTTGGTAACGCTGTGCCTCCTTTACTTGGCTATCATTTAGGTCTACAACTAAAAAAATACTTATTATCAGACGGGGAGGAGCAATGAAGCAATATAATTTTATCGATATCTTCGCAGGTTGCGGAGGACTCTCAGAAGGATTTAAAAAAAATAAACATTTTAATATGCTAGCTGCTGTCGAATGGGAAAAGCCTCAAGTAGAAAACTTAGTAAACCGGTTAGTTGAAAAATGGAATATGTCAGATGCAGAAACCCGCGTGTTACGGTTTGATATACAACGAACTGAAGAACTATTTGAAGGTTGGTCAGACGATGTTGAGTATGGTTCGCACGAAGGATTAGATTCCCTCCTAAATAATCAGTCTTTGGATCTGATTATTGGAGGTCCACCATGCCAAGCATATTCAATGGCAGGTAGAATAAGAGATGCAAATGGAATGCGGGATGACTACAGGAATTATTTATTTGAAAGTTATTTAAAAATTGTCAGAAGATATCGTCCAAAGCTATTTGTGTTTGAAAATGTTCCTGGAATGCTTAGCGCTAAGCCGGGGGGGATTCAAGTAACTGACCTAATAAAAAAACAAATTGAAGAGTGTGGATACGAAATAATAGAAGACTTAAAGCAATTTGCGCTACTAGACTTATCGGAATACGGTGTACCGCAAAAAAGAAAACGCGTTATAATTATTGGACTACGTAAAGATTCATATTCCGATATTCAGGGGCTGTTGAAGTCTTTCTATATGGAGCAACTGCCGAAGTATAAAGAAAAACCAAAAAATGTTTACGATGCGATTGCTGATCTTCCCAAACTCCTTCCTTTAGATAAAGAAGTAAGGGTTGGAGGAAGAAATTATTCTCATGATCTTACTGCAAAGGTTGAAAACCATCTTCCGCGTTATCACAATTCACGGGACATAAATGTTTTCAAGTTGCTTTGTGAAGATATCGAAAGTGGCCGTTGCGAATATGTTTCAAGCGAATCACTAAAACAGCTCTATACAGAGATAACAGGAAAGACCTCAAATGTGCATAAATATTTTGTGTTACGGTGGGACAAACCAAGCAATACTATTCCCGCTCATTTATATAAAGATGGGTTAAGGCATATACATCCCGATTCTATACAATCCCGGTCAATAACTGTGAGAGAAGCTGCTCGACTGCAAACATTTGATGATGATTATATATTCATTTCTAGTACTGGTGACAATTATAAAATGATTGGTAATGCTGTTCCTCCTAGGTTTTCAGAAAAGTTGGCATTGGCATTAGAGTCGTTGTTATAAAATTCGGAGAAGCTTCAATAGCTTCTCTTTTTTATGTTATAATTGCCGATATAGAATGGGAGGAAATGTAATGACGTATTATCTAAAAAAATTAGGGCATCAGGAATTAGGTAGCATTGCACATCCTGGGGATAGAGCAACGCGAGGAAGATATATTTATATATCAAAAGATTCTAGAGTACTCTCTTTTTTTCCTCCACTATCAGAGGCAGTTAAAAATGATTCATCATTACTACCAATCATTCCTGTATATGCAAGTAATCTTGAAAAGATTTACTGTAATTATATTTATCATAACGACAAATATCATGGCAGCACATCAGCAAGACCGAGGAACGAATACAGGATTTACTTAAACAATGCACTGGAAATGAACCAGTATTTATTCGAAACTAATGACATAATCATATTTAAAAAAGCTATTATCACAGTTGAAAATACGGGTGTTACGGGTGAAGTAGAAAGGCAAGTTGTCTATTACGCTGATAGAATTACACCTGCGAACACAGAGTTATATGTAACTTGTAGGGATATTATTGAATCATCTTCTATTCTTGGAGGGCATGCTATTTATGAGGAACCTCTGGAGGAAATTGAAGCTAGAATTAGTAGGATTTATCAAACTGATGCCCCAATACGAACAGTAGTGGACACGAGTGTTACTAAGAAAATCTATACTTCAGATACTCAACTTTCAGATCTATTTACATCTATCAGCTTTAGAGATTTTACTATGGTAGCTTATGAAAACAGATGCGCTGTGACTAGAAATGTTATTCAGTATGGTAGATTCCTGAATTTGGAGGCTGCACATATTTGGCCGAAAAGTCATGGAGGACTCTTCATGCCTAACAATGGCTTAGCGTTAAGTCGTGACATTCATTGGTCATTTGATAAAGGGTTCTTTACTTTAAATGATGACTATACAATATCCGTACACCCCGAAGTTGAGAGCGATTTTCTAAAAAGTCTTGATGGAGAACCAATCTTTCTTCCAACAACTGATTTCTTGAAGCCCTCCATTGAGAGCATTCAATATCATCGTAAAAATGTTTATGGCTTGTTTTTAACGTCGGGAAGATTGTAAATTATAAAATCGAACTTATTGATGTCTATATGTACAGAACCGCTTGCTAGAAAAATAAGCGAGCGGTATTTGTGATGAGTTATTGTATGAACACATTCATGTTTTATTATCTTTAGCTGCTTTAATAAATTTCAATGTATCATCAACGGCTTTGCTAATATCACTTCTTATTTCATGTTCCCATATCCTTTTAATGTTCCAATTCTTTTCTATGTAATAAGCATTAATCTCCGCATCCCTCTCAACATTCCGTTTTAATTTTTTGTTCCAATACTCCTCGTTGCTTTTGGGTTGATTAAAATGTTCTGGACAAACATGCCAAAAACAAGAATCTACGAAAATGACGATACGGTACTTGACAATTGCTATGTCCGGGGTGCCTTTTAATGATTTAACATTGCGGCGGAACCGCAGACCTTTTCTCCAAAGGGCACTGGCAAACATATTCTCAAGCTTAGATTTTGATTTTATTTTGCTCATTGTTTTGCTGCGTTGTTCTTTAGACATATTGTCAGCCATTAATTTTCACCTTTTTATTTTTGATATTCCCTCATTAGATTGAGTCAAACGTAAAACTTATAGTAACTTGGTATTACAAAGAATTGTCAAAGTGTAATTTAGTTAAAATCGGAAAAAGTATCTAGCTAATATTTACAGTTGCTCCTATATACATTAATTTGATATTTCTTAGCTACATCTTAATGTGCTATCCTTTAAATAGTCCAAATATTTAGGGGGAATAGGTATACGAGGTCTAATATGGCTCAGTACCGATTAGAGTCTGGGTAAGAAACATCTCCAACCCTAAGACATAATAATTATATATATAAAGGAGGAGAACCTAATTAATAATTCAACTAAGAAGAATGTAAAAGACGTAGTCTTAATAAAAATCAATAGATCTTACAAAGACGAAATGACACCTGAAGAACTTTATAATGCAACAAGTTACAGTTGGGTGGCTAGCTTCGGTAGAACCGAAAGTAGAGATCTAAAGTATTATTGTGCGGTTTATCAAAATAGAATAATTGAAGTATATGATTTTGAAGGCTATGAAGAAGAAATACCAAAACGAAAGCCAACAAGATATTTCCTCAAGGGACATGTTAGCCGCGAGGAAATGAGGAATGACCTTATTGGAAAAGATGTGAGCAGTATACATAAGGGAAAAGGTAATCCAATCAAATATACAAGGCTAAGTACACTGTTATCATTGGAGAGTGATGGCGTTCCTTCTGGGTTAGATGAAACAGTCGAAGAAATGTTGGAAAGCGTAGATTTTGTAAATCATGTATATTCGTATATTACTTCCGGGGGATTTTGTTATTCTTTGTCTAATATAATGAACCTTTATCTCTCGCTACGCAGCAAACCCTTCGTCATCATCTCGGGAATTTCCGGCACCGGAAAGACTAAGATTGTCCAGCTATTTGCAGAGAGTATAGGTGCAACAGAAGACAGCGGCCAGTTCAAATTAATTCCTGTAAGACCTGACTGGAGCGACAGTTCGGAGTTATTGGGCTATGTAGATTTAAAGGGTGATTTTAAAAAAGGGCCTCTTACCGAAATGATTGAGCATGCATTAGATCACCCTAATCTGCCTCATTTCGTTCTATTAGATGAAATGAATTTGGCCAGGGTTGAGTATTACTTTAGCGATTTGCTTAGTGTAATGGAGAGCCGTAGACGAGATGGAGATGAAATTATATCATCTACCTTATTGGATGAAAAATACATGGGGCGATCAATTGGATTACCCGAAAATCTTTACGTTATCGGTACTGTCAATATGGATGAAACTACTCACCCATTCAGTAAAAAGGTGCTTGATCGAGCAAATACAATTGAATTCAATGAAGTTGATCTTAATAACTTTGATTTTCTAGAAGGCAGCGATGAAACGGTGGATCCAATACATGTTACAAATGATCAACTTAAGCCCACCTTTATTACCTTGAAGGATATTTATTCTACTCACATGTATTTGATACAGAAGGTTTCTCAAAAACTAGATGACATAAATCGTAAACTAGAATTGATAAATGCCCAGGTAGGATATCGGGTGCGGGATGAGATTTGTTTTTACATGGTACACAGTCAAGACGGAGGATTATTGGACGAAGAGGAAGCATTTGATTTGTGTATTATGCAAAAGGTATTGCCTCGAATTACAGGCGGAGATAGCCGGATTGAGTTAGTTTTACAACAATTATATGAGCAATTTACTGGTATTTCTTTCGATGCTACAAATGTACAAGCTTCGGTTGATTATCCACGTAGCACCAAAAAGATAGTGGAAATGTTAAGGAGGTACCAAACGGATGGCTTTACCTCTTTCTGGATCTCCTAAAGACAAAGAGTTGGTAATCATTGAAACCTCGGATCTTACATGTGTAATTAAAGGACCTGCAGAGCATCCGCAATATAGAAAACTTCGAGGGTATAGTTCTTTTAAGGTAGAGGATTATATGAAGTTTCAGTGCCGTGCGGAGAATTTGGTGTCCATACAAATATATGATGTATTAAGCGAAGAGCTAAAAACCTATTCAGGGCAGGAATTTATTCCTGTCTTTTTTGAAAATGGACAGTACGAGCTAATTATTATTCCTAAGACAGAAGAAGAATTGAGGTTTTATCATGAGTATCCTCAATTCCGTGATGCAATTTCCAAGGTATCTAGGGTCAATTTACTAACAGGTATCCTTCATTTTAGAAACGAAGTTGGCCTTACATCTTTTGAAATCCGGGATTCCAGTGATCGTCGTCTAGTGGATATTATGCTAGAAGTCTATCCAACCAAGCTGGATTATAAGAAAGACTACAAAGCGCTGTTGAATGAAGTGAGTGAGGAAATCTATAATTTGGCCTATCACTTTATTAAACGAACCTATCTGCAAGGAAGCGCGATGATCTATAAGGATCCTTCACTTTCTGAGTTTTATCGATTAATGCAACTCCATTTCGAACAATATATTCAAGCAATTGATCGTATTGAAAGAGCATCCCATCATCAACTCAAGAAGAATTATGTTGAAGTTCGTGGCAGCAAATTAAGAAAGCCGGATCAGAGAGCATTAGCTTATTTACGTCGAAATGCCAGTCGATTTGAAGACGTACCGAATGGAATACAAATCGGTGATAGGACAGTTATGCCTTCAAAAGGTGTTCTAATGAAAAAGCAGCATACTGCTGACACTCATGAAAATCGATATGTGAAATGGACAATGGCAAGAATCATTATTCGTCTGAAAGAATTGAAAAGGGTAATTGAGGCTGCTACTCCATGGGGATACAGTAAATTAGACAATGAATTGATTGGCAAATTGGATCAAATGATATCTGACATTGAAAAGCGGCAAAAGAATACGTTTTGGCGGACCATTGGAAAACTTGACCGATCAATCGTTAGTTTGGTTTTGCAAATGGCGCCTGGATACCGTGAAGTATTAGTTGTATATACAACGATTAGCAAAAGCATCATTCTGCAAGGTGAGATCTATAAAATGTCTGTTAAAGACATAGCAACATTGTATGAGTATTGGACGTTTTTAAAGCTAGGGCAGATTTTGGCTGAAAAATGTGAGCAAAAAAGCCAAGATGTTGTAAAAGTTAATACAGATGGCCTTTTTGTGAATTTGGACAAGTCTAAAACGGCGGAAAGAAAGTATGTCCATCCTGTAACAGGAGAAGAAATTACACTTAAATACCAGTATGATACTTCAAGCAATAAAGTGCCTACCGTTCAGCAGAAGCCAGATTCAATGTTGAGTATAGGCAAGAAAGGGAAGGACTATCAATACCAGTATGTCTTTGATGCAAAATATCGAATTGACTTTGAAACGAGCAGCATGCCAGGACCAATGCAAGACGATATAAATACGATGCATCGATATCGGGATTCTTTAGTGATTAACACTTCCGGCAGCTATGAGCGTACTGCTTTTGGCGCTTACGTTTTGTTTCCTTGGCATGATGAAAAGGCTTATGAGAACCATCAGCTCTATCGTAGTATTAATAGCGTTAATATAGGCGGACTTCCTTTTTTGCCAAACCATACGACGTTGGTGAACCGATTCATAGATAGTTTATTGAATAAAAGTCCAGAAGAACTTCAGCGAGAAGGCATATTGCCAAAGGGATCACTGGAATCAGTTGATATGTACTCAACAGATTATGTGCTAATTTGTACTTTCATTAATAATGAAGATATTCAAAGGCTTTTATCCGCGAAGGTGTACAAGTTAAAAATTGCTGACTTAAAAGAGGGTTGGCATCACATTCAATTTATTGCTTGCTACGAAGAGTCTATAAACGAGATTAACTATTTTGGTTCGATTAAAAAAGTTGAGGTCGAAGGCGAGTATATAAATTTTGCGATTGAAAATTGGACATTAAAGAAAATTACTGGGAAGGGCTATACAGTTAATAACTATACAATGGTTCCTTCTAGTTCTTTTCTGCAGGCCAACTCACTCGCAGAATTACACACGAAATCAGAGGAAGAATATATTTTGTGGAAATTAGTTAATCGTCTATCGGACAACGCGTTAGTAAATCTAGATAATCGCTTTATCGACATGGCGGATAAGGTAAGTTCTTTTGAATTTGATGCCTATAGATTGGAAATGCATCATGGAACAAGAGAATTGTTGTTTATTGGCGATAGCTTTGAAGAAAAGATTAGCATGGACTTAATTCTGGATAATGAATCATATATATTTCAGAGAATGGTTGAGTTAATATACCCGAAATAACAATGAAGTGGGATTGGAGCGATCAAACATGTTCATCGTCAACACAGAAGCAGCCATATACAAGGATGGCCGTTATTTACTATGCAAGCGAAGCGAGGAGGAAGAACACGAGCCTGGCGGAATAGGATTGGTTGGCGGGAAAGTTGAGCTCGAAGGTGCTTCATCGGACATATTAGAGCGTACCATTGCGCGGGAAGTGAAGGAGGAAGTTGGGCTTGTTATTGAAGGGCGTCCACAATATGTGCATAGTACAAGCTTTGTGACGGATCAAGAGGAGCCCGTTGTAAATGTAATCTTTTTGTGTGAGGAATTTAGCGGTGAACCGTATGCGGCCAGTGCTGATGAGGTGGCGGCTGTGTATTGGATGACGCCTGAAGAGGTGTACGGGAATCCTGAGACTATGGATTATTTGAAGGATTATATTCGGAAAGTGGAAGATTTGAGGACGAAGGGGACTTCGGTTTAATATTACGGTTTCGGCCATTTTCCTGTGAAGTGCAGTCTAAGTTCGCGACGTCCCGAATAAAGTGCTAATGCCTTAATTTCTGCAAAGGACGCAGAAATACGGCAAATCGAACCCTTCGCAGTTCGATTTGCTCGTATTTACTTTCGCAGCATTAATCGTAGCCGTATTGTCATTTCACCATAAAAAATAATCCATCCTTGAGTTGATCGCTCGTGTAGGATGGATTATTTCATCTCTGTGCCGATCCCCTTAGGGAACCTACGCTATTATATTGACCGTTCAATGTGCAACCATTGGGCGGTCCTTTTTACTATATACATTCTATACCCCTATTATACGTAGTTTATTCGAGTTGTTCCAGTCGTTCGAATGTAACGGAGACTGGCGGCTCGTATTTTATTGAAAGGAACGGAAAGCCATTCGTAGTCTGCCTAGGTATTTCAAAGGTGTGTTGGACAAATTGGTGGATGAAACGTATTTCAAGGATATGTTTATGCTATTTGATGTACCGGTGGAGGGGTTTTATTGGCCGGAGTAAAGGCGATATGATTTAACGAACAAAGTTAAATAAAGGACTTTCAGGATAGTTGTAGAATGACTACTTTAGACGAGGCGTTTGGGGGAGATTGGGATGAAGAGTTTAAGGAGTTATATGTTGCACTTCGTATTGCTATTGGTGCCGTTCGTTTATGGGTTTTTGGTAAATGTAATGGTGATTCCTTTGTTTCCTTTTATAATGCAATTTGTGCTTTTAGTATTTTGGTTCTATGTAGGTGCTCAATATTCTAAATTGGATATGCCTGTTTGGAAAAGTTTTATAATAGGAAATTCCGTTTGGTTGATCTCGTTCATCTTGTTTGTTTGGCAGTTTGTCGTGCTGGATGGAACTTCAAGAAGTATGGAGTTGGCATTGTTATCGCAGCACTATATGCTGGCATTTGTTTATGGGGCAGTGAGAGTGTTGCCATTCGTCGGTAACGGGACGACGATAATGTTTTGTGCATATATGTTGATGTTACTCACATTCACATTTGGATTTTTGGTAATGAAAAGAAGAAGTTACGGGGTAACAGTGGTTGCTGAACAATCTATAGAATGAAATTCCTCGTATTGTCATTTCAACATAAAAAATAACCCATCCTTGAGGTAGCCTCGCCGATGGGTTATTCATATATGTGCCGATCCCTTACGCTGTTATATTAACCTTTTCTTCATGCATAGATAGCGCCTGTTGCAATGAAAACTGTTGCTCTTCATTCAACGGAATCATAGGCAAACGGACTCCGCCGACTGGGATTCCTTTCAGATTCAAAGCCGCTTTGACTGGAGATGGGTTTGGTGCTGCAAAGAGTGCTTTCATCATTGGCACCAGTCTGCGATGATTGCTTGCCGCTTCTACAGTATTGCCGATTTTGAAGTTTCGGATCATCGTTTGCATTTCATTCCCCAACACATGGGAGGATACAGAAACGACCCCTGTGCCGCCAATTGATAAGACTGGAAGTGTCAATGCATCGTCGCCGCTATATAAAGAAAAACTTGGCGGTGTCTGCTCGATAATTTTGGCCATTGCCTCTAAATTGCCGCTCGCCTCTTTGATGGAAACAATATTCGGTATTGTGGAAAGGCGTACGACTGTATCGACATCGATATTCACAACAGTGCGTCCTGGGACATTGTACAGCATGATTGGTAAAGAGGTTGCCGCCGCAATTGTCGTGAAGTGTTGATAGATTCCTTCTTGGCAAGGATTGTTATAGTAAGGAGCGACGAGCATGATTGCGTCCACGCCTACATCCTCTGCCTGCATTGTCAGTTCGATCGATTCTCTCGTGTTGTTCGAGCCTGTACCGGCAATGACCGGGACTCTTCCGTTTACAACATCAACTGTAAACTTGAATAATTTGACCTTTTCTTCACTTGTTAATGTCGGTGATTCTCCGGTCGTTCCTGATACGACCAAGCTATCCGATCCATTGGTGATTAAATGATTGATCAAGTTCCGTGTCGCTTCAAAATCAATTTCACCGTTTGTGTCAAAAGGTGTTACCATTGCTGTTACGATTTGTCCGAAGTTCATTAGTTCTCCACTCCTATAATTAATTTTTTTGAAAAAAATTAGAGGGGAGAGGGCAGTTGAAAATGAACGCAAAAAGCAACAACGAGGGCTCGTTGTTGCTTGAAATAATAACTACATTATTTCATTGCATAAGATAGCCCTCCATATAGTTTCCTATATGACAATTCTGGACTTGTTCAACCCAGAACCAGCTTCGAGATAAATGAGCCTCTCTCCACTTCGGCAAATTCCCCTTTCCACAACCTTCATAGGATCTCATTATCCTCAGATTGTATACTGATGGTCTTTGCGCCTCTATCCTTACTTCAAAACTTGCGAAATAAGATTTTGTTAAATTAACTATCAGTTTACATGCAATTCGATTTAATTGCAAGTGAAAAATGAAAATAAAGTGAATTCGAATATTACTTTAGACGTTTACTCGAGTTTTAGGCCACGCCCATTTGTAAGAGGAGATTCTATAGTCAGCAGAGAAGAATATAATAACATGCAGCAAAAAAGGAGCGAGCAGATAGTCGAAGGATTGAGGTGTTTCATGAATAACATTCAAATTAAACAGAGGCTAAAAGAATTGCTTGTTGATTATGCAGTAATTCTTACTTACTTGGTTCTTTTGTTGATTGTCAACTTGGTGATCATGTTTTTAATTCTAAAGGAAATTCCACAGTATACAGAGACACAATCTCAACTTGTCGCGACATTTACTTCGGTGATACCGATTATTCTATTGTTTTCGTATTTGGATTACAAAGGTGGATCAATTGGAAAAAGAGCCGCTGGATTGAAACTGATGTACAACCAGCATAAATTCAGCTCAGCTATACTAAGAAATATTATCAAGTTTTTACCTTGGCAATTAGGGCATATAGGTGTGATCCATGGTATGTATAGCGGTTTTGATATGACCGCAATTATTGTCGCAAACGGTGGATCGTTGCTTGGACTCGTATTGTTGTGCATGGGTCTATTTCGTAAAGACAAACGTCATCTAGGTGATTTATTAGCCGGTACAAAAATCGAGGTGCAATAATTTTTATGGTGCCTGTGCACGAAGCAATTCAGACTATACACTACAATTGTATATAATAGAAAAGGGAAGCCGTTGAATTCAACAATTCAATGGCTTCCGCATGTATTTCTATTCATTTCAATGAATTGTCATAAATGCACCACGCACAGGCACCGACACAATTCATTCGGAAAACTTGAATTTGACATCGCCGACTCCGATGTCGAGAGAAATGTCGATAATTACGTCTGCCCCTGAAAATGCATCGTTGACATAAACACCATCGTTTTGCATGGTGAAGTCTTTCAAGTCAACGCGACCGATCCCTTTCGAAACGTTAACTCTGACGCCAGTCTGTTTTGGCAGGATGATGGTTACATCTCCAACACCTAAGTCCATATCCGCACGGAAACCTTTTTTCCAATCGCCGCTCATGTCGATAACGGATTCACCGACGCCACTATCGACTGATAGGCTGTTTAATTGAAGGCCTTTCAGATTTAGTGTCGAAGTTGAAACGCCCATGTCAACGTCCAAGTCGATAGGAATCTCATTTGTCAGATGGAGGTCCCACTCGTTTTTCAGTTTGCGTTTATTGAAACCGAATGTTGGCTTCGAGCCTTGCTTGATTTTGACGGAGCCGATATCCTTCTTTTTCTTATACGTCACTTTTGGTTCAAGTTTTTTGTGATTGTAGGTGAATTCCCCACTGACCCATTCCGGGGAACCGCCTTGGATGAATAGGGTGCCAACCCCGAAGTCGATGTCCACATCCAGAGCTTCTGCCTTGTCTTTAGCAATTGAAATTTCGTCATTCCCACTTGCCTTCGCAAACCATTTGTTATACCCGTAGATGCCGAAAACGACTAGAAAACCCGTCAGCAGTGCAATCCCTAATATTTTATTCATTCTCATTCTCCTTCTACCCCATTTTATTCTATTCTACCTTATTCAATTGAAAAACTTACCAGTCGTATGATTGATTTTCACATACGTCTTAAGACTGAGGTAGATGCATCTTTCGTACAAGGCTACATGTTTTGTCCCGTACATTAATATATTGGTTAAAAGAGTGACGGAAGGATGGGTAAATGAAGCGGGTTCTTCTATATTCAGCAACGGTCTTCCTAGGGATTTTGCTTGGCATCATCATCACGATCTTAATGGAATCCTAGTAATTCTTAATGAAAAAACAGAACCTGCGGCCGCCGTAGGTTCTGTTATCTTAAGAAGTGGTGACATATCGTTTACTATTCTTGTTTCGTATTGTTCTATAACTATAGTTCATTGAAAATAATAAAAACTGTACACTTACCTCTTGTCCTGTCGTTAAATCGACGTACTATACGGTAACGGGGGAATGGCGATTAATGAGCATAGCCTAATCCGTCATCCCTTGCCAAGCAAAAGGGAGGAGGTATGGACATGTCATTATTTTTTGAGGATGAAATTGAAAAGGTGAAGAGGAAAATTGGTCCTTCCGAATTAAAGGAAATGATGTCGCAGGATCCCCGTATGAATGGACAATTGGATGAACTTCGTGCATTTCAGCGTAGGTATAGGGCGGAACAGCGGGAGGCATCTCGCAGACGTCAGACGTATTATTACCATGCATGAAATCAATACAGCCCGCCAATCGGTAGTCGATTGGCAGGCTGTCCTGTAGATGCGGGAACATAAGACCTAAGGCAGCTGCCATAGATTCTGTTTTTTCGGGGATGCTTATTGGAGGAGGTTTGCTTTCTGCTCAACTGCGTGGACAACGTCGTCAATCGACATGCCCTTCATCGTGATGACTGGAAAGTTGAATTCATGCGTGTTCCCTTCATTAATGGCACGGACGACGCCGATATCATAGCCGGTGACATCTTCATCGGTGGTAAACATTTTCGCTTCATAACCTTTCGCCACAAGTGCATTCATGACATCTTCATACGGTTGTTCTACGGCAATCCTTGGCATTGGTTTTCCTCCTTTCATTTTTTTGTTCAGCCTCCCCCATACAGTTCCCTGTATTTTTGAATTTATGAACGAGTCGCTTACGTGAATCGATTCGAATTGGGTATACCAAGGTTGAAGCGTCTTTTATTCATAATGGAGAAGCGGATCCCTTTGTTGTAAGATTGGGATTAGAAATAACGCGAGGTAAAACATGGAATTTCAAAAATGGGAGCTGAAGACGATGACAGAGAGAAAAGGATTCGGATGGCGTTTCGATAACAGCTACACGCGTCTACCGGAGCCGTTCTACGCGGAAACTAATCCGGAAGAAGCGCCTTCACCGGAATTGGTTGTATTCAATCAGCCATTGGCGGAATCTCTCGGACTGGATGCCGAGTTATTGGAAAGCGAAGAAGGAGCAGAGATTTTTGCAGGAAATATGATACCTGAAGGCGCAGAACCGATTGCACAAGCATACGCCGGACACCAATTCGGCCATTTTACGATGCTCGGGGATGGACGGGCCGTGCTGCTTGGCGAACAGATGACACCTGAAGGAAAGCGGTTCGATATACAGCTGAAAGGTTCAGGCAAGACGCCGTTTTCCCGTGGAGGCGATGGCCGTGCGGGGATTGGACCGATGCTGCGTGAATTCATCATTAGTGAGGCAATGCATGCGCTCGGCATCCCGACGACGCGGAGTCTAGCGGTAGCTGTGACGGGAGCACCCGTCTATCGTGAGGAGACGCTTGAAGGAGCTGTTTTGACGCGTGTTGCGGCAAGCCACATCCGTGTCGGCACGTTCCAGTACGCGGCGGCGCGTGAGGTTGTTGAGGATTTACGTACGTTAGCGGACTACACGATTGAAAGACATTATCCGGAAGTGGCCAATGACCCGAATCCTCACGTGTCATTGCTGCAAAAAGTGATGGAAAGGCAAGCGTCGTTAATTGCCAAATGGCAACTGGTCGGTTTCATTCACGGCGTCATGAATACGGACAATATGACAATCAGCGGCGAAACGATCGACTATGGACCTTGTGCCTTCATGGACACGTATGATCCGGCGACCGTCTTCAGCTCCATCGATCGGCAAGGCCGTTATGCGTACGGCAATCAACCCGGAATTGCAGAATGGAATCTCTCACGATTTGCCGAAACGCTTTTGCCGCTCTTCGATGAAGATCAGGAAAAAGCTGTCCACATTGCGCAACAAACACTTTCGGGGTATGCGGGGAAGTATTATGGGCATTGGCTCAAAGGCATGAGAAGCAAGCTCGGTTTGTTCAATGAAGAAGAGGATGACGAAAAGCTCGTGAAGGATCTGTTACGGATTATGAAAGACAATCAGGCGGATTACACGAATACGTTCCGTGCACTGACAATGGGTGATCTGAACGCGTTGCCGATGTGCAAGACGCCTGAGTTTAACGACTGGCATGATAGATGGAAGGCAAGGTTGGAAAGTCAACCGGAGTCGGAAGCTGCCGTCAAGCAGCTGATGCAAGAGAATAATCCATCCATTATCCCGCGTAACCACCGCGTGGAAGAAGCATTGGATGCGGCAATCGAAGGGGACTTCGGCGTAATGGCAGAATTGCTTAACGCGCTTGAAAACCCATACGCTTACTCGGCTGATCAAGAAAAATACGTCGTGCCGTCTGCGGCGACAACCCCATACAGGACATTCTGCGGAACATAATGTCGGCAAACGCTCATAAATTCGAACAAGTGATCATAAATCATGACATGCGCTCATAAACTCGTTTAAGTGATCATAAATCTTGGCAAGCGCTCATAAATCTGTATAAGTGATCATAAATCGCTGCATTCGCTCATAAATCCAAATCCACAATCATGCCTAAGCGCTATGACCTTCGGGAAAAGACCAAACCTCAAATGGATTTGGTCTTTTTCAGCTTCTAAAGGAAACGTATGTTCGTTTCGAATCTAAAAAAAATTACAGCTTTCGTAAATAAAGTGGATCAAAGAAAATCTCATATCCATCATGAATTGTCGAAACGCCGAAACGGGAATGGTAATGGGCAATGGACGTACTCAAATAATCCTCCGTCACTTCAAGATGCGTGCACACTTCCTCAACCGTCTTAAAACCCGATTCATAGCATTCGATCAATTTATCCAACGATACGATTTTTTCATATCCCCATCTCCTCGCTGCGAGCTCCAACTTCAAATTCGTCAACTTCTGAAGATCCGTAATATCGCCGTAGGTCGTTTCATAATGGCCGATTTCCTCCGCCAAAATGCAGTGCTTTTCATAATGGCTCCGATTTTTATCAATGAGTACGACTTCGTCCATATAGAGGCCCGCGAGCCCGGATGGGAGTGTTTTGACTTCCTTGATGACCAAATGGGGGTATTGGGCAATCAGGGATTCATAGGTCATGGAACCACCTCACTTTCGTTGAGACTTGATGAATTGAATATATCTGTTAATGTCCGCCAGCTCTTCCTCTGTCAGATCATCATCGATATGGGCAGCAATCGTTTCAACCGTCGATGGCGTTTCCGGCACTTTCAATCCAAGCATCTGATCTAATGAAACATGGAATGTCTCCGCAATCGCCTTTATCATCCTCGTTTTCGGTTCGATTGAATCGGACTCCCACTTCGATACCATCCCTTTTGTAATCGAGAGACCTAGCTTTTGATTGATCCGATCGGCAAACTCCTCCTGGGACAATTTATGTTCGCTCCGAATCTTCTTAATTTCGCGGCCTATAGAATACATCATGAAACCCCCTGTTCGTTATGGTTATTATATACCAAAGTTTCTCTTGTGACAACTATGTAGTTGTAAATGAAACGTTGGCATGGTAAAGTGTGGCTACAAGGTTTCATTTGTGAAACCAAAACAAGGGGTGATTGTCATGATGAAGGAGGAAATGGAACAATTAGTGAAGGATTATCATTGGATGATCAACAGTGTGAAAGTCATTCGCGAGGGAATGAATGAAGTTGGAGAAGGGATGACAGCGCGCTACGGTGTCGAAGCGGCAATGCCGAAAGGAACTGGCCGTCCTGCCGATCCCATCTACCGGGAATTCAACAGGAGGGAAAGACGGTTGAAAAAGGTGTACGAGTATGAGCGCAAGATCCAACTTGTCCAAGAACGAATTACATTCATCACGGAAGACCGTGAACTTGAAGTGCTGCATTGGCTGCTCGAGGGGAAGAGCTTGCGCTGGATCGGGAGGCATATGCAAATATCGGACCGTCAAATCGGCAGAATAAAAGACGCCATCATATATAAGATGTCGCAAATGCCGCATGTGCCGCAAATGTCGTAGAAATGACGAGTGGAAATCTTCCAGGTTACAATGGGTGCAGGCCAAGTAAATCGGCTGACAGCAACACAATTAGAGGAATTTCAAAGGAGCGTCCACTAGGGCGTTCTTTTTGTTTTCCTAAAATTAAAAGGAGGATTGGCATGGCTACAAAAGAGCTTCTAGGTTATTTTTTGACACAGGGTCCGTTTGCCGTCCTGTTCGTATGGTTGTTTTGGTATCAAGTGAAAAGCAGTGAGACGAGGGAGAAGCGTTATCAGTTTTTATTGGAAGTGATGACTGACAAATACGATGAGATTGTGGATGAAATACGAGAAGTGAAAGAGCGGTTGCCAAAGGAATAGGCATCGCTTTTTTTATTGGCCGAAAGGAGGTGATGCCGCTAGAAATAGGGTTTCTTAAAAGGAGGTGGACTTCATGTAGACATTCAAACGGCTGATTGTCAGGCTAGTGGATTTTGGAATGAAAAACAACTAAAAAACGAGAGGATGAAGAAGAATGGTTAAAATTTATATCGATCCGGGGCATGGTGGAACAGATCCGGGAGCATCTGCAAATGGTTTGAAGGAGAAGGACTTGACGCTCGCAATTGCGACACGCGTTAAAAATATGCTCGTGAATGAATATTCGAATGCGACGGTCCGGATGAGCCGGACGGGTGATCAGACTGTAGATTTGCCGCAGCGGACGAATGACGCGAATGCATGGGGTGCCAATTACTATTTAAGTATCCATATTAATGCTGGCGGAGGAACGGGGTATGAGGATTATATCCATAACCTGTTGTCGGATTCTTCAACTACTGCCCAATTGCGGAACACGATTCACGCGGAAATCGTTAAATTGATTGATATGCCGAACCGCGGTAAGAAGAAGGAGAATTTCCATGTGCTTCGCGAAAGCCGGATGCCCGCAATGCTGACGGAGAATGGGTTCATCGACAATGCAACCGACGCAGCAAAAATGAAAACATCGGCGTGGCTTGATAAGGCGGCAAGAGGACATGTCAATGGACTCGCTAAAGCACTTGGCCTGCAAAAGGTGAGCATTCCGCCGCCAACGGGCAATGTATTATATAGAGTCGTCACCGGTTCATTCACGACGAGAGCTAATGCCGACCAGCAAGTTGCCGCGCTCAAAGCGAAAGGATTCGACAGTTTCATCGATATCGCTGTCGTGAACGGCATAACGTATTACCGTGTCATCACCGGTTCTTTTGCGGACAAGTCAAACGCGGACAAGCAAGTGGCTGATTTGAAAGCTAAAGGGTTTGACGCGTTTATCATCGTGGTGAATGTATAAAAGACAAACGCCTGTGCACGCAACTCCGTGCACAGGCGGCTTACATACTCAATCATCAAAAAACTCATTCGTCAGATCACCATTCACTCCGATAGCGGCAGCACTCCCGGATCCCGCGGCAATGACGAGCTGGGCAGGGACGATATTCGCTGCGTCCCCAGCAGCATACACATTCCACACATTCGTCCTGCCGTATTCGTCAGTCTGGATGCCGCCGTATTCATTCAGCTCACAGCCGAGCTCTTCCGCGAACTGATTGCAATGGCTCCAAAGGGGAGTGACAAACCCGCCGGCGCGTTCAATGAGCGTCCCGTCCTCCAGGCATATACCTTTCAGCTGGCCATTTTCACCCTCCAGCGAGGCAATATTGTCTTCAAAAACTTGGATGCCTTTCGCGAGCAGCTTCTCGCATTCATCCGCCTCGAGCCGCCCTTCGCCATTCGTGAACACAGCCAAATCTTTGCTCCAAACAAAAACTTCCTTCGCAAGCTTATACACGTTTTTATCTGCAATGACGGCAAGCGGCTTGTCACGAAGCTCCCATCCGTCACAGTACGGACAGCTGAACATGCTCGTCCCATAGAACTTTTCGATGTTCGGGATGTTCGGCTGCTCGTCCTTCAAGCCTGTCGCCAAGATGATTTTTACCGTTTGAAAGCTGTTGCCTTCTGCAGTTTCCAATTCAAAATGGTTGTTGTCCAGCTTTTTAATAGCAG
Organism: Saccharococcus sp. Marseille-Q5394; assembly: GCF_946901335.1. NCBI lineage: Bacteria > Bacillati > Bacillota > Bacilli > Caryophanales > Anoxybacillaceae > Saccharococcus > Saccharococcus sp. Marseille-Q5394. The sequence goes on from NZ_CAMPPQ010000002.1 coordinate 331,579, forward strand.
CAACTTTTTCACTTTTAATCTCCACGGACGGATAGTTGCCGATATCTCGATGAGCAAGCCGCCGGAACTCGTCAGGAAGGATACGATCGCGGGTAATGAATCCATGGGCTTCGCGTGTCACCCGGTTTCGGGCTTGATTATTATCAAAAAGCAGCACATTTCTTCTCGCTCGTCCAAGCACGAGGGCGGCGTTCAAGCCAGCCGGTCCGCCGCCGACAATGACACAGTCATACATCATGGAGCCATTCATCCTTTTTAGTAGAAGTTTACCCTTGCGGAATAAAAATAAGCGTCACGCGCAGTTATCTTTCATGAAAGGAGGCGACCGTACTTATATTGGACTAAGGGAGGAATGAGTTGGAGAAAAAGATGTTGGAGCGAGGCATCGGTCTCGGCACTTGTCTAGCGGTCGTCATTTCTTGGAGCGTCCATAAATCAATCCTTTGGGCAATTTTCCATGGAATTCTTAGTTGGCTGTACGTTCTTTATTATGCATTGATGAGATGAACTAAAGGTTTTGGATGGGCTCCTAGTTGGGAATACTATATATATCAACATAAGGAGTGATCATCATGACCAAGAGCTATGCCGGCGATAAAGAAGATAAACCGAACGGGCAACCGAAAGACTCCGCTGCATTGGCAAATGATGCCGCGAAAAAAGCGGAGATGCAAGTGGACGCAATTAAAGAGGAAGCTCAGAATGAAGTAAAACGACAACAGAAGCAATAGATTCTTATGAAGGGTGCCTTCCGGCTACGGGGGCATCCTTTTCATTTGCCGAGTTATGGAGCAATTTCTGATGATTATGCTCGATTTTCTTCTCCGCTGCGGGCGCATGCCTATAACATTGATCAAAAACTATTTGGAAGATGAAGACTCACATAATTATGCGTTAGTAATGGAATGGAAGAATCCGCTCAAAAGGGGGATATAGGCTTCGTCCGCTATAGAAATAAAATCCACGCAATTCCTTTGTAAGGGGCGCGTGGATTTTTCATCTACAACGTATCTATCTCTTGTTTAATAAATGCAGATCGTTCTTCGATAAAATTAAAGATGTAGTCGGGTTCTCTGTCAAAGAGATCAATACTGTCCATTTTATACGGATCCAATAATAGATAAGGGCGAAGCGATGCATGCATTCTTTGTATTTTCGGTTTCAAATATTCCACAGTGAATTGATTGCTTAAAATATCCTTTACTAAGCTTTTATATTGGCTCCGAAAGTTTTTTACATCAAGAATCCTAGCTGTCAGTGTATTGAAGCCTGTAATTCGTAAATAATCACTTTCCATTTCCTCGCCATTCACGTCCCGCCCCCATGTCGCATCGTAATCCCAAGGGATGATTTCATACAATCCACTCTCCTTGTTCCGGTAAAGTGCATAATTATGGACAAATCCATCGAAATTCTGAGTGAAAACGACACCGGCGAGCCAACGTAAATACTTATCCACATTTATATAGTCCACAATTTCCTTTTCAAAGTCTTCCCTTGGAATCGTATTAATGTCTATGATCATTTTTTGTAAATGCTGTGCATCTTCCTCTGCCCCACATTGTTGTTCATATCCGAACGTAAGTGATTTCTTCACTTCTTTGTCCAAGTCGCTCATTAAGGAAAAATTAGCATCCCCGTCGACTCCATAAAAAATAGAACCGGCCGGCAATTTTCGGTTTGCAAGGAATCGATCGTCGACTGATTCCAATTCCAAGTACACTCCTTCATTTCTTCCATTCACTTTCAAAAAGACAAACCGTGCTTGTGGTGCGAGGCAACCAATTTCATTGAAGAAATCAAAGGAAAGTTTATTTCTAATCAATGATGGATCCTTGAATTCTGCATTTAAATGTAATGCTTTAGCATTTCGATAAGTTGAAGGTTTATAGAAAGAGACATGGTATGACTTTTTAGGGAAGTCACGGATATGGGATCCACGATAAGCGATGTCTACTTCGTATTTTTTTCCATGAATCGTGAGCTTTGCAGAAACAGGATCATCAATCCAAATATCTTTTCGGAGTTCAATCAAATCCAAAGGGTGTATAAAAAGTCGATACTCAGGTAATTTCTCGATAGTTCCCATAAAACCCCACTCCTTCATTCATTATTCTATTTCTATGAATAATTATGAAAGATGTTTCCATACATTATTTATCGTAAGTTGTGCACTTAACTCAACCCCTGTCAAATATGCAACGTACTTTAAGAAGAGGAATGAAAGCGTGAAACACACGGTTTTTTTCTCTACATCATGAGAGGGGAGGTTTGGACATGTCACTCTTTTTTGAAAATGAAATACAAAGAGCGAGAGAAAAGGTCAGTCGTTTGGGGCTTGATGACTTTATGTTTCAAGATCCTCGAAGCAACAATAGGACATCACGGAAAAAACGTAGAACGAGCAGAGTTCGGGCAACTTCCCGCAATCGCCGTCATACAAGCAGAGTTCGGGTAACTTCACGAAAACGCCACCGCACGAGCAGGGTTCGGGTAACATCCCACAATCACCGCCGTACAAACGATGTTTGGGGAGCATTCTGGAACCACAAACATAAAAATCGTAAACGCACAAGCAGAGTGCGAAATACTTCGGAAAATCGTAAACGCACAAGCAGAGTGCGAAATACTTCGGAAAATCGTAAACGCACAAGCAGAGTGCGAAATACTTCGGAAAATCGGAAACACACAAGCCGAGTTCGAAATACTTCCCGCCGCCAAAGTACTAGTCCGTTTATGTCATGTGACAGGTGTGGCCGAAACAAATTGAAAGTAACTTCACGAAATCGGCGTGTCACAAGCAGAGTGCGGGCAACGTCCCGCAATCGCCGTTGCACAAGCAGAAAAAGGGTCACTTCGCGCAACCGAAGAAACAATATATTTGATACGAATTTCCGACCTAATTGTAGAAATCGAGCCACTTGCCGCACTCGATTCTTCTGATAGCAAAAATATGTAATTTGGACAAATCAAAGTTCAGTGAGTGCATGGTAGCAATGCAAAAATACCCGTCCAGCGCATTACATGCAGGACGGGTACTTCTATTTATACTCGGCTTTATAAGCTATTGAGTCATTTGCCATTTCTCATAACAAAGCTCAGATGCCTTCCCGCTTTCTTATCTTGGCGATACGAGAAACCATCGGGGCTTATGTAGGTGCATGTCCGATCAAGAGTGATTTGTTCGGGTGGAATGCCCGCTAGCTCGAGTTGCTTCTTCACGGTTTTCTGGTTGTCGATATGGTATTTATTCGTAGTCTCATTGAAATACATGTATTCATCCGCATACCCGAGCGCCTTGAACTTTACATAGACATCCTCATCCACTTCGAATTTCTCCTGACTTAACGCCATTCCGATTTGCACGTGAAAATCTCCAGGCTTGCACCCTTCAACTTTTTTTAAATGGTCAAACATTTTCAACGTGATTTCCTTGACGGTTCCTTGCCAGCCGGAATGGATTACACCGATGAGGCCGTTCGCTTCATTCCAAAAAATGACGGGTACGCAATCTGCCGTGAAGCTGCAGAGCAGAACATTTGGTTCAATGGTGTAAAGTGCATCTGTATCCGGAATGGCGGTCGCTCCAACCTCAGCGCCGCGCCCCTTATCGGCAACCGTCACCTTATGGAAATTCGCACTATGCGTTTGACTAGCGCTGACGAAATCCGTCAGCTCACGTTGTAGGGAATCCGCCAATCGCTTCCGGTTTTCGATGACGGATTCGGGCTTCTCACTTGCATGAAAAGCCATATTATTATGCTCCGGCCGACGTTCATCCTTCAAAGTCGTTCCAGCAACAAATGTACTATTGTCTATATATATTTTTGTTTTCATATTATCACCTGTTCTTACTATACGCGATTCCGTCGCGGACAACCATGACGGGTGTGCCGTTTTCGATTAAGTTTTTTCTTTCCAAGAGAAATGAACTTTTTAGCGGTATGATGACTCTTATAGGGGAGAGGTGAGGTCGTGAAGGTCGTTCGGTTAGTGAAAAAAGCGAAAAAGGGGCATAAAGAAGCGTTGTTGGAATTGATTATGGCGCAGCAGGATGATTATTATCGTCTAGCTCTTTCATATATGGGAAACTCGCACAATGCTATGGATGCGATGGAAGAAATGATCGTCAGTTTGTATGAAAAAATAGGCCAATTAAAAAAGGAAGAATCCTTTTATAGCTGGAGCAAAACCATTTTGGTGAATCGCTGCAAGCAAATGTTGAAGAAGCAGGGCAAGGTTGTATTGCTGGATGATTGGGAACCGTATGATTCCACCCACAATCCATACCTGCAAAGCGAACAGCAAATGGAAATCAAAGAGATGTTGAAATTTGTGAGTGAACACCAGAAAGAAGCGATCCAATTGAAATACATTCACGACTTGGATTACGAAACGATTGCCGTAATGATGAATGTTTCGGTCGGTACCGCAAAGTCCAGAGTCTTTCAAGGTTTGAAGAAAATAAAGGAACAGTATAGGGGTGAGATTAATGAGTGATATCGAAAAGGAACTACTTGAACGGAAGAAACAGTTGGACACTGTAACAGCACCTGATGAGTTGGAAGGGCGGCTCAGGCAAGCGCTGGAAACTGCTCCTGTTAAACAGAAGCTGAAGCCCAAATGGCCGATCGCAGTAGTTGCCCTCTTATTCTTATCTTTTGTCGGCTATAACTATAATGGGTTTGCCTATTACGGGAAGAAAATAATGGGGTTCGATGAAGTGATGAGCGGGACACTTGCCGAGCTGAATGAAGAAGGAATGGGGCAGACAATAGGGAAGAGTGTTTTACTTGAAGATGGAACGGAATTTACTGTAGATGGCATTATGACGGATGCCAATCAGTTGATCCTTTATTATACCTTAGCAAATACAAAGGAAACTGAAGATATTCCATTCATGACAATTACAGGTTTTCTGACAAACTCACACCAAGGAGGCGGAATGTCCATACTTAATGAGGAGAAATCCGAAATCAAAGGGCAAATGTCATTTGAACCAGTCAGCCCATTTGCGAAGAAGTTAACATTGGAATTTTCGAAGTGGACTCAGGAAGGAAAATTGATAGAAGGAACTATTTCATTCCCCTATGATCCAAACAAAGCAATGCAAACCGAAATCCAGCAGAAAATCAGGAAAAAAGTGAAAGTCGACAAAGGGACAATTACATTCAAAACAATAACAGCCACTCCTTCATTAACAATAATTAAAGGGAAAGTGAATGTCGAGAATCTTAGCCGGGTCAGCCTTCCTTTTGAAAAAATAGAGTTGCTTGCGAACGGAAAGTCAGTTGAAATGGTAGGTGGCGGTACCAGATCAGCGCTAGGTGGCACAAACTTCGATTTGCGTTTTGACGGACTGCCTAAGAAATTGGATTCCTTGGAGCTAATTGTTAAGGAATTCGTCGGTTATACAAGCGTCGATGAAAACATTCCGCTTACCCCGATAAATGAACAACCGTACGTGATAAAGGGCGAGGATATTTGGGTAAGGGATGTAATGAAAACGGAAGACGGAATCGAAATTACAATTGCTTCTAATGATGATGTCCTCTTCGATGGCGTTACAATTGAGGGCCAGGGAAATTCCTCTCCGCTCGAAACAACCGTTAGGCAAGACTTTGAAAAGTTTCATGACGGAAGGATTTTGAAGGTACGTACATTGGTATTTTCATCGGAAACGACACCTGAATATTTGAGAATTAAAGGAATGCATCATATGAAGCCGATAAATTATAAAATTGAAATTCCTGTACAATCAGCACGATAAAATCAATCGGTTAAATTTCAGCGGTCCGGGAAAACTGATTGTAGATTGACGGAAAGGAGCATTTTTCTATGAATCAGAAAAAGGAGCCGCATGAAAGGTTCACCGAAAAAAACAACGGCTTGAGTTCTACCCAAGAAGTGTTATATGCAAAGGAATTTAAAAGTGCCGACAAAGCTGCTAAAGAAGATGAGAATAAAAATCGTAAAAAAGACCAATAATGAGAAGGCCACGATTGATTGCAACCCCCCTGCAATCAGTCGCGGCTTTTTTAATGCGTTTCTGGATACGTTACTGTTCCATCTGTATTGTGTTTCGGCGATGCCCCCCATTTGCCGGGTTCATGCTGCTCGATGAGAGTTTCGCCTTTTGGACCGTCTATTATGTGGCATACCGTCCATCCATTCAACGCAAGCCAATTGCTGATTACTAAACGGTGGCACCGGGCGGGATGGCGTTCCGAGCAACAAATTGCGACTCTTTTAGATACAGCTTCCTCTTTTAACTGTTCCATCCCCTCCCGGAATTCAGGTTGCAATGTATAATCTGCGTAGTTATGGAAGGATTGATTATTCCATGCAGCATTCACCTCATCATCGACCACTTTCGATTTATTTCTGCGTCCGCCTAACGATTTCATAGTCTTATAATCAATGCCGTTTTCCGGCAGCCATTCCTTCATCCGATCTTCGTGGAAATGAGGGAATTTCCGACTTCCGGGGAAGGCGCGCACGTCAATAAGCATAGTAATCTCCCCATCACGCAGCAGTTTCAGGAATTCCTCTTTCGTATGAGTGGAATGACCGATTGTAAATAATTTCATGCAGATCACCTGCTTCACATAGACTTCAAGTATGGTAATCGGTACCCCGTGGAATTTGAGTTAAACAATCATTTCAAAATGGTAATTTAAAGAACTATTAAATTATATATATAAACGTAACTATTATCCGATATAATAAGAGCAGGCAGTTAACTGCCGAGAGACTATAAGAGGGAATGAGAACAATTAAAATAAATTGGAAGAAATTATTGGTTATTTTGTCGACCGTCTTCCTAGTCATACAGATTGCGGGCAGCTTCTTTTTCTTTGAACTTGCAGTCAAGCGCGGACCGAAAGAGTACTTACAGGGAAATGCCGATTTGGAAGTGTCCGATCAGACATTGGATCTTTATTTGAAAGGGGATTGGAAGAAATGGGTCGCCGCCCAGAAGTTCGAAACGCTACATCTGACTTCACGGGATGGACTGAAGCTATCAGGCTACTATTTACCCGCCGCGAAGCCGACAAACAAACTTGTCATTTTGCCGCATGGCTATTTAGGCCACGCAAAACAGATGGGTCTTTTCGGACAATATTATCATAATGATCTTGGCTACAACATCTTCATGCCGGATGCGCGGGGGCATGGAAAAAGTGAAGGTGATTATTACGGATTCGGATGGCCGGATCGGCTCGATCTCATCGATTGGACGAATCTGTTGGTGCAAAGGCTTGGACCGAAGTCGGAAGTGGCCTACCATGGATTATCGATGGGGGCGGCGACAGTGTTAATGGCGAGCGGCGAGGAAGGCCTTCCGCGTCAAGTGAAAGCCATCATTGCAGACAGTCCCTACCAATCCGTATACCAATTATTCACCTACCAGATGAATCGGATGTTCCATCTGCCGGCTTTTCCATTGTTGGATAGCACAAGCGCTATGACGAAAGTCCGTGCCGGTTATTCATTCAGGGAAGCTAGCGCTCTGAAGCAAGTGAAGAAAACGAGCGTACCGGTATTTTATATCCATGGAATGAACGATACGTTCGTGCCGACGGAAATGGCGGGGGAATTGGAACGGAACACTTCGAGCGACAGTGAAATATTCCTCGTCCCGAACGCAAACCACGGCGAAGCCTTTGCGCTTTCCGGGGAGACATATAAAGTGAAGGTCGGTCATTTCTTGAATCGTTATATGAAGTAAAAAAAGTCGGTTCCCGTCATGGGAACCGACTTTTTTATTCAGCAGGCTCGTTTCCTTTTCGGACTTGCGCTGGATCTGTGTCACTGTATTGCGCAGTTCCTATGCCACCGGTGCGGGCAAGAACTTCTTTCACTTGGTTATAGGTCAACCCCGAGTTAGCATTTTGCCGTTTCACTTCTTCGATATCGGTTCCTGCTTCAGTAACTTTTTTCGAAATCTTCATTATCTCCACCTCCATGCCATTAGAGTTCCATGTAATGTGCTTTTTATTCCCTTACATGAAGTGTTAGTATTTAGAAAAGAGCAACAATGTTTTCTTTGATGCAACCAAGGGAAAAACAGGAATGGAGGTGGTTGAATTGGAAAAGGTGATTTATATTGTGCGCCATTGTTCAGCGGAAGGTCAGTCACCGCATGCGGATTTGACTGCGGAAGGCATCGTCCAGTCGGAGAAGCTTGCTGAGTTTTTTGATGAGCTGGCAGTGGAGCGAGTCATTTCAAGCCCGTTCATCCGTGCCCGGAGGACTGCAGAACCAATTGCAGATAGAAAGAAAATCCATATCGAAGAGGACAGCCGATTGGCGGAACGAACATTGAGTTCACATGCATTTGAAGATTGGCTATTAAAATTGGAAGATTCTTTTCTTGATTTCCATTTAAAATATGAAGGCGGAGAGTCATCCCATGAAGCGATGGAGCGCGTCTGTAAAGTCGTAGATGAACTGCCGGACGGTTCGAAAACCGTGCTCGTCACACATGGGAATCTAATGACATTGCTGTTGAGATGTTATGACGAACGGATCGGTTTCCAGGAGTGGCAGGCGTTGACGAATCCAGATGTGTTTCGTGTGCATGTGACCGATAACGGTGCGCAAGTGGAACGGATATGGAAGGAAGAGGCCCTTCTATGATGTTTGGCTGCTGGATAGTAATTTATGCTCCTTTCGTTATGAAACGAAGGGATTTTTTTATGCTATCCAAGCTTTATCTATTGAATATGTAGAGTTATCTATCGGATCCAGCGAGTTATCTATTGAATATGGAAAATTATCTATTGAATAAACGCATTTATCACCAAAAAGGGACTTAAGACCACTTCCGGCGATTGTTTCGCGATTCGGCAACAAGGGCATTGACAATAAAAAGCCGTCAAATGTTTAGGCGATCTGTCAATGCAGCAAAATGAAAATAGGAGGCGGTCCGTATGCTATTTGAAATCAAATCAGTGAAGCATGAGCATGACCTGATTTCATTCACATGGAATGATGTCGGTGGATTTTACAACGTGTACAAAGACGGCGAGCATTTGTATGAAGGATCCGTACCGGAATTCCAGGATGGTGACTTCAAACATGGCAAGCTATATCACTATATGATTGAGCGCGTGGAAAACAATCAAGTCGTCGATGTTATCGCGATGCAAACCTCGGCATTCGCCGAAGAGAAAAATATTGAAAACCCTTTGCAGTCGCTAGTCATGACGACAATCGTCGCGAGAACGCAAATCGCCCTGGCATGGGAGGGGATTAAAGAAGTCGATGAATATGAAGTGTACCGGAATGGGGAGTTTATGGCGAAAGTCGACACGACCAGATATATCGACCGTGACATTGATGTGGACCAATCATACGTCTATACAATCCGTTCCAGACGCCCGCTGAAGAAATCCGAGGAGATACTAACCTCGGTTAAATCGGCCGTATCCAATTTATTCGGCTTGTTGAATCCAGCTACTTCCACATCAGAATCGGCAGTTGAAACGTTTACGACAATCAAATCAATCGGCAAGCCCTCCAAATTGCTGAGGCCGGTCAACGAACGTGAACAGGAAGTGGAGAACATTGATCGGTGGAAATTCCGCTATACGACGTTCCTCGCGGATAAGTGGATACGAAATCCGAATCCGCTGTCACCGAATCATTTTTTCGAAGGTGACCAAAGGGGATTTGATCCGAATGGAAACGGCTTTCGAACACGCGTCGATATTGAGCTGGCTTACGACGAGAAAGGTGAGCCGATGAAGTTTTCGAAAGAAGTAGGACCAACAGTCGCCTACGATCATCTGAAGCGCTTCAGGGAAAAAGCGAAAGCTTCAGCTGATGGGATAACGATGAAGAGGACCGACCACCGTAAAGGGGAAAGCGGTTTTGTATTGGAGCATTCTGTCGGTAATCCGTTGACGACCGCGCCGAGAATCGACTATGAAGTGAATGCTGTCTTTAGAAGGCATGGCACATATGATATGTCAGGTTATTTCGACCCTGCTCCCCATCACGAAATCTATTTGATGAGAGGAAGAGGAGAGGAGTGGCAGCCCATCCTGCAAGTCGAAAGCAGAGGACTTGGCTTCATGTCTGAAGCAATCGCATATCATTATTGGCGTTGCTCTAGTTTTGAATGAAACAGCCCTTTTGACAGTGGGAAGTTGTTCTGTTACCATTACCTTGAATTCAAGATATGTGATTTAGGATACTAAATTCTAGTTAGATATACAATGAATCAAGGGGGAGAAATCATGAAGCATATTTACAAGCAAGGAACCGACCCGTCAAAACCGACTCTTCTTTTATTGCATGGAACCGGTGGGACCGAAGAGGATTTATTACCGCTTGCAGGATTGATCGATCCGGACGCTTCCGTACTGAGCGTGCGGGGGAATGTGCTGGAAAACGGGATGCCCCGGTTTTTCCGGCGACTTGCGGAAGGCGTTTTTGATGAGGAGGACTTGATTTTCCGAACGAAGGAACTTCATTCATTTCTCGACGAATCGGCGGAAGAGCATGGATTTGATAGGTCGAATATTGTCGCTGTTGGCTATTCGAACGGGGCAAATATTGCGGCGAGCCTGTTGTTCCATTATGCGAATTCGTTAAAAGGGGCTATCTTGCATCATCCGATGGTACCGAGGCGGGGGATCCAGCTGCCCGATATGGCGGACCTTCCGGTGTTTATTGCAGCAGGGAAGAATGACCCGATCTGTCCGGCGCAGGAGACAATCGATCTGCAAGAGTTACTGGCGGGTGCGGGTGCTTCAACGGAAGTCCATTGGGAAATGAACGGACATTCGTTGACGCGGACGGAAGTGGATGCGGCAACGGAATGGTATCGTAAGAATTTTTAACATGAAAAAACCGATCCAGTAGGGGTCGGTTTTTCGGATTTATGCGTGAATAATGCTTTTTATGCGTGATTATCGGGGGTTATGGACTTTTATCGGGCGTTATGAGTTTCTGGAGAGATTTATGAGCTTTTAGAAAACTTTATGCGTTTTTGGGTAGAATTATATGCAGTGGTAATGTAATAGGAAGCCGCACCTCTATAGATAATGGACCGGCTTTTGCGATTAACCTGTTTTTTGCGGTCGTTGCCATATGAAGTACGAGACAGATATGGCAAAATCGATTCCCAGGACGAGCGCCCATACTTTCAACATTCCGGATAAGGCTTCGGTTTTGGATGGGTCATCGATTAGATAGATCATCAGGAAAAGGAACGCTCCGCCGATGATGAATGCGAGCACATGCTGCAAAGAGCCTTTCATGGAGTGCTTGGCATAGGCAAGTCCATGTTTACGGACAGGTTTCTGGCCTTGTTTTTTGACGTAATACAAAAACCGTTCGTCCGCCCAGCGGATCATGCTCTTTCCAAAAGCGATTGAAACGCCGAGGTAGATGGCGGCGATTGCATGAACTTGCGTGGCGGTTGCGCCGTTGTATAGATCGTTCGCTGTGACAATGAGCAAAAGCAAATCAATGACTGGGGTTAAGGCTAGAAAGAATAAACCGAGCCGTTTTCGATTGAATATATATCTTGTGATGAGCCCGGCTGCGATAACGACCCAAAATCCGATTTCACATGCAACGATGATCCAAGCGATGAAGTTCATAGAAACACCTCGATAGTTTCATTAAATTAATTGTATCGTACCATAGAGTGGAAGACTTTCATTCATAACATATGTGAATTAGTGGAAAAATTTGCGTGAAAAAGGTCTGTCAATCGGCGGGGAGCCGGTAGACAGACCTTTCTACATCTCACGAACAAAACTGAACATTTCACATAGCTTACCCTGCCGGTGACGACAAGGTCAAAGTTGATTGAACTGGCAAGGCCCCATTCTTTCGCATCCAAGGTCCATTTATCTAATCAAAGACTCCATTATTCCTCGCACGCAACCTCACCCGGCAACTCAATCCTGAATTTCGTCCCTTCACCTTTCTCACTCTCGACTGCAATCGTTCCACCGTGCATGGTGACCAACTGCTTCACAATCGATAACCCAAGTCCGAATTCGCCATATGGATTCGTCGTCCGTGAGTCGATCGCCTTGTAAAATCGGCTCCAAATCTTCTCTATTTCCCCGGTATCCATTCCGATGCCGGTATCCTCGATTTCGATGACTGTCTTCTCCTTCGACGTATATCCCCGGAGCCAAATCGTTCCGTTTTCCGTGAATTGGATGCTGTTTTTCGCGATATTAATTAACACCTGGGTGAGCCGGTCATAATCGGCGAAGACAGAAACTTCCTCCCTAACGTCTACAACGATTTTATCGCCGCGTTCGGCAGCGGTATCCTCAAGTTGCTCCTCAATGATTGCGAGCAGTTCACCAAGTTGGATCTCCTGTTTTACTAATGTCACTTGATTCGAACGGATCTTTTCGTAGTCGAGATTTTCATTCACAAGGCGGATGAGGCGCATCGTTTCGCTGCTTGCGAGTTGCAGGCCACGCTCCTTTTCCGATTCCGAGATCATATCATTGCGCAAACCTTCGATGATGCCGCGGATTGTTGTAAGGGGTGTTCGGAGTTCGTGCGACACATCCGCCATGAATTGCCGGCGGCGGTTTTCAAGGTTTTCGATCTCCTCTGCTGACGTTTCAAGCTTCTCGACCATCCTGTTAAAGTCCCCCGCAAGCTCTCCAATTTCATCGACGCCCGCGGTCGGAATCCGTACGGAATAATCGCCTTGCGCCACATTCGCAGTAGCTGAACGCAGCCGATTGATGCGCCGGCCGTGGAAAGTCGACAGCAATCCGCTCAATAATAATGCAATCGCTAGCGCAATGACCGTTGTGTAGATCAAATAGCTGTTCATCTGTGAAATCACTTCCCGGGATCCTTTGATCGGGGAGGTTAATAAGACACCGCCGACAAACTGTTCCCTATGGAAATAGGGGAGGAGGACGAACGTGACCGCCTGTTCGAACCGTTTGAATTCCTGTTTCACAGTGACCGTTTTCCCGTTTTGCAATTCCCGCCACTCTTCCTCATTCAGTTCAATTAAAGGCGTTTTCAGTCCGGTCGAATAAATGATGACGGACTTTTCATCGAATAAGCTGTATTGGATATCCCTGCTCTTCAATACATATCCGTATGATTTCAAAATGGACCGGGAATTACGTTGGTCCTGCTCGATATCCGTCAATATCGATTGTCCGTAGGAGGCGAGCTCTTCCGTTTTATTGTCATAGACAAACTGCTCGACGAAATGGGAGAACAGCAGGCTCAGGATGAGAAAAGCGATGATGATGACACTGAAATGGCTTGCGAGTTGCTGATAGAAGTATTTGATCTTCATTCCTGCTCACCAGTCGTTTCGTCGAATCGGTAGCCTACGCCCCATACTGTATGGAAAAATGGCTGATCCGGCTTTGACACCTTCGACCTCAATCGCTTGATATGCACATCGACTGTCCGGTCATCGCCGTAAAAGTCATAGCCCCACACTCGATCTAGTAGCTGCTCGCGCGAAAACACCTGCTTTGGATGTTGAATGAAAAAATGGAGCAGATCGAATTCCTTCGGCGTTAAATTCGGTACCGGCTTGCCGTCCAAGAGCACTTCGCGGGTAGCGGTATTAATAGTGAAGTGTTTCGTTTTCAGTGTGACGACATCAACACGATCCTCTTTCGCGATCAAATACCTGCGTGTAACAGCTTTAATGCGTGCCATGAGCGCAAGCGGACTGAACGGCTTTGTTACATAATCATCCGCACCCATCTCAAGTCCAAGAACCTGATCGGATTCACTATTTTTCGCTGTCAGCATGATAATCGGCACTGCAACTTCGGCTTTTCGCAACTTCCGACAGATTGTCACTCCATCCATCCCAGGCAGCATCCAGTCGATAATCAGACAATCCCAATTTCCCGAGACAGCCTGTTCATAGCCTTGGAGTCCGTCTTTCACGAACTCGCCGTAAATCCCTTCCTTTTCAAAAAACAGTTCAATCATGGAAGATACACTTTCATTGTCTTCGATTACGAGGATTCTCATTTTCAGTCCCTCTTCCCTAATTCTACTTAATTAAAATTATACAGACATTTATATACACAGAAAACATAAAGCCTCTTGTTATGTATATGTTTCACTAGAGTACTAAAGAGGAATGGTGTAATGACTGAATAATAAATATTTAATTAAAATAGTAATTGTTACAAAGATACGCCGGAAAAACTGTGAAGAATCTGTGAAAGATTGGAAATCCATTGTTGGCTAAATTAGTTCCGTGCTAAAGTTATATTATAAATACATGTTATTAAAAACAGAAAGGAGAGGTAGCAGAAAATGAAGACAAATGGTGTGATTTTTCTTATTGCGTTCCTGTTGGCTTTCGGAGGAGGATATTTGTATTTCAGCCAAGCAGGTAAAGATCAAAAACAACAGACTACACAACAGAACACTTCAACTGAAGTGGACAAGGGGGAAGTTGAAAAGGAGGAAGCTACTTCAGTCCCTGCCGAAGCGGAAGTGATGAGCAACAATAGCTGCTTATCATGTCATGCCGTCAGCTCGATGGGTGTTGAAGGGGGGACAACAGGTCCCGATCTATCAAATGCCTTTAAGGATATCGAAGGAAAACACGGTAAAGATCTAGACTCATTCTTACAAGAGCCCACATCAGCAGTTATGTCAGGAGTCATTGCGGGAAGTCCTTTATCCGATGAAGATCGTGCTGAAATTGTTAAGTTCTTAGAGAAAGCGTCAGAACAATAAAGAGTGGGGTGAAGAGAATTGAATACACCATTGATAAAACGCATCATCGCAGCAGTCATTGGGATAGCTGCGGGTCTTTTAGTCGCGGTAGTGTTTTTCGCGGATCTGAATAAAGCGGATCAAAATGCTGGGGAAAATAAAACGAAGGCTGAAAAAGTATACGTTCCATATGGAGAAAAAGATGAGTACTATATGATGGCTTCCGGTGGGCATTCAGGGCAATTATTTGTATATGGTCTCCCGTCTATGCGTAAAATTCGGACTGTGCCTGTTTTTACGCCGGATCCTGCCACGGGTTATGGATATGATGACAAGTCAAAAGAAATGTTGGGCGGCTTTACATGGGGGGACTTCCATCACCCTGCCATTTCAGAAACTGAAGGGGATTATGATGGAGAGTTCCTATTTGCGAATGACGTAGGGAATAATCGTGTGGCGGCTGTGGATTTGAGTACTTTCCATACAGTGGATATTATGTCCTTGCCTAATATGGGCGGTCCTCACGCAGGTGTGTTTGTTACTGAAAATACTGAGTACATCGCTTTGCCGACTCGCTTTGCCCGTCCATTGGATGGGAAGTTTGCGGACTTGGATGAATACGAAAATGAATACAAAGGTGTCGTCTCCATGACAACTTTTGATCGCGAGAAAAAGAAATTTGACCTTGCCTATCAAGTCGTTCTTCCGCCATGGTCATATGACTTGTCCGACGCGGGCAAAAAGATGTCCAGTGACTGGATTGTCATGACGACATACAACTCGGAATTTGCAACAACGAATCTTGAAATCAATGCTTCACAAAATGACCGCGACTATATCGTTCTTCTTAACTGGAAAAAGCTTGAGGAGGAAGTGGCTGAAGGCAATTACGATGACGTGAACGGCGCTAAAATGATCGATCCCCGCAAGCATAAAGGGGCGATATTTGCAGTCCCTGTTGCGAAATCACCGCATGGTGTCGATGTCACGCCTGATGGCACTAGATTCATAGCTGCAGGAAAACTTGCACCGATGATGACTGTGTTTTCATTCCAAAAAGCATTCGATGCGATTGAGAAAGGCAGTTTCACTGATGAGAAATTCGGAATTCCGGTTCTCGCCTATGAAGATGTTATGGAACGTGAAGTCGATCCGCCGGGTGCATTAGGCCCGCTTCATACCCAATTTGATGATAAAGGAAATGCTTACAATACAATGTTCATTTCTTCTGAAATCGTTAAATGGAATGTTGATACAGGCGAAGTGATCGACCGCACGCCGACATACTTCTCACCGGGTCACTCTACAGCAGCCGAGGGAGATACAGTATCGCCTGACGGTAAATGGCTTGTCGCGTTGAACAAAATTGCAAAAGATAACTTCTTGTCTGTCGGACCTTCCCATCCGGAATCCATGGACCTCATTGATATATCTGGAGAGAAGATGGAACATGTTATGGCAGCTCCTGTCGACCCGGAACCACATTACGCGCAAATCATCCATCGGGATAAGATTAATACAATAACAGTTTATCCAAAAGATGAAGCTCGCGAAAACTCCGTTTGGAAGCAGGATGACACACGTGTTGAACGTAAAGGAAATGAAGTGCATATCTATGGAATCGCAATGCGGTCCAAGTTCATCTTTGACGCGAAATCGGAACGGCCAGATGCTGTAACCGTCAAAGAAGGGGACCGGGTATTCTTCCATATGACAAATATCGATCTTGACCAAGATATTACCCACGGTTTCGGTATTAACGAGTACGACTTGAATTTTGAAGTTCAGCCCGGACAAACGAACACTTTGGAATTTGTCGCTGACAAACCTGGTGTCTACCCGATTTACTGTACGAACTTCTGCTCAGCGCTTCACCAAGAAATGAGCGGATATTTATTAGTGGAACCAAAATAACAGAATGCTAGAAGTGAAAGGCTACACCTTTCACTTCTCTTCTAACATTTGGAGGTGAGCTCCTATGAAAGGGAGACTTTCCATCGCATCAATGATTAGCCTACTTATAGCCTCAATTATTACTGTACTTACCTTATTCGTTCCATGGTGGGGAATGAAATTCTATGCACCTCAATATCCTGAGGGGCTGGATATCATTGTGTACCCGACAACCTTGGCTGGGAACATCGATATCGTTAATGGCCTCAACCATTATATTGGGATGGCGGAGTTTACGAATGAGTCATTCCCTGAATTGGCATGGATGAAGTATATCGTCATCGGTTTAGCGGTTCTTATCCTGATAGTTGCCCTTTTGCGCCGCAAAGCTTTCTTATATGGACTCATAGGCGTTTTCATTGTCGGTGGAATCGTAGGCCTGTGGGATATGTACAGATGGCTGAAGGCTTTTGGCACGAATTTAGATCCGCGTGCACCAATTGAACTGGAGCCATTCATCCCGCCGATCATCGGGAAAAATATCATCGCAAACTTTACGACAATCAGCTATTTTACGTATGGCGGCTATATGCTACTACTCGTTTTCATCCTTGTCGTCTATCCGCTATGGAAAGATAGGAGAAAACCATGAAGAGAAGTATTATTGTCTCTTTGCTAGGTTTTTTACTCCTTTCAGGCCATGCAGATGCACAAGAGGCTGAAAACTTACAACAATTAATCGATAAAACGCCTGCAGGCAGCGTACTGGAACTGGAAGCTGCCACGTATGAAGGCAACGTTGTCATAACCAAACCGATTACGATCAAAGGAAAGAAAGGCACTGTTATCAAAGGCGACAAAACGGTGAATGTCATCGAAGTGCGTAGTCAGGATGTTACGTTAGATACGTTGTCGATTGAAGGCAGCGGGATGAGCCGGAGTTCGCAGGAAGAGTATTCGGCAATACGGGTCATGGCAGATGGCGCTGTCATGAAAAACTTGAAGATATCCGATTGTTTTCACGGAATTTACCTGAACAAAACGAAGCACACAACGATATCGGGCGTAACAATTGTCGGTCAAGGAACAGATGCCTTGGGCAATCAAGGAAATGGCATCCATATCGCCCGTTCAAGTGATAATCATATTGACCATAGCCATATCGAGAAAACCCGTGACGGAATTTTTGTCGAGTATTCTAATGATAACGTCGTTAGCGATAACACGATGACACAAACCCGATATGGTCTGCATTATATGTATTCTAACAACAATGAATTCAAACGGAATAACTTTGTCGACAACGTCGGTGGGGCTGCCATCATGCATTCTGATCATATCCTGCTTGCGGATAATAAATTCTCGTTCAATCAAGGCTCCCGTTCATTTGGCCTTATCGTGCAGACGAGCCGGGATGTCCATGTGTTAAATAATGAATTCCACTTGAATCAGCGTGGTCTTTATTTAGAACAATCAACGAGCAATATTATTGAAGGAAACGATTTCTTCCAAAATCAAATTGGCGTGGAACTATGGACTTCTTCCACGGCCCACGTATTTGTCAAAAACAGTTTCAGGAAAAACCGAATCCATGCGTTGACGGTTGGTGGGGAATCCAACAATGAGTGGTTTAGGAATGGAGAAGGGAACTACTGGAATGTACCGATGCTTGATTTCGATAAGGATGGGATCGGTGATGCCCCGATGGAATATACATCCGCTTTAGGTGAACTGGTCGAAACGAATGAACTTTCCTACCTATTTCTCTTAAGTCCCGCTATCACGATCTATGAAAAGGCGAATGAATTGCTGACGTTCCAGAAAGTGATGGCTTATGACAAATATCCTTTGATGAGTAATCAAAAATATAGAGGGTATGAATGGGCTCTGTTAGCAGCTGTGCTAGCTTTGACAGGATGGCTCGTTTACCGAAAGAAGGCGATGAAGCGATGATGTATGTATGGAAGGAATTTCTTGAACAGACGAGAGGAAAAGGACTGTGGTTAGGTATTGGGGTACTCATGCTTGCATCACTTTTCCTTATAGCGGAAGCCCGCTCTTTCCCGGCGGATCTTGGATTCGAGGCGATGTTGTTATCGGTATTTGATATGAATATGTATCTTCTGCCGCTATTTGCAATGTTCCTCTCTTCATTTTCAATATTTCAGGAGAAAGAACTGAAGACGTCCATGATTTTATTGACGAAGAAAGAATCGACTCTTTCTCTTCTATTAAAGAAATCAATGGCCATCCAAATCGTGCTTCTCACCATTTTCATAATGGCCTATTTCATATTGGCTCTTTTCATGAAAGTATTTTTAGCTTTTCATATCGTCAGTTTTCTGCATTTCCTACTTGCGATCACTGTGTTTCTCGTTATTTTCAATCAGCTGGGAATTTTCCTGGGGGTTGCTTGCAATACGAAAATGCAATTGGTCGGAGCGAATATTTTAACTTGGTTTTTCGTAGTCTTCCTTTTTGACCTAATGTTCCTATATTTTTTACCGGCTGTGACATTCGATAATTTACGGTTCTTCTCTTGGCTGTATTTTTTAGATCCGATTCATACGTTGCGGTTCTATTTGGAGACAAGTCTAGGACTCTTCTCGTTAAGCCATATGTCAAGAATGATGGAGAATTTCGTTTTCATGGATATGAGGATCTTCCTCATTATTAATGCTCTACTTTGGCCAAGCCTGTTATTTGGTCTTTCTAATCTCTTCCGGAATGGAGGGACAATCGATGATTAATATTCAACATGTATCCTATGCCTATCATAAGAAAAAGGTATTGGACGATATCAGCTTATCTGTCGAGGCGAATGAGAGATGTGCCTTAGTGGGGCGTAACGGTGCAGGCAAGTCGACGATGATTCATGTCATGTTAGGTTTGCTCCCAATGCAAAAAGGATCGATTACATTAGGTGGAATCTCGAATAGAAAGCAGGAGTGGAAACGGATCGTCTCCTACCTTCCAGAGAAGTTCCACCTGTATCCCCATTTGACAGGGGAAGAGAATATGCGGTTCTTTGCATCCCTTTCGACAAAAAAGATTGACGAAGAGAGCATTGCTGAAAAGCTGAAGATGGTTTCGTTGTACGAAGCGCGCGGGGAACAGATTACTAGGTATTCGAAAGGAATGCTACAGCGATTGGGCCTTGCTGTCATGCTTTACTATGATTCGGACATCATCATTTTGGATGAGCCGACAAGTGGATTGGATCCGATGGGGCGGGAGGAAATATTGCAGATCATAAAGTCCTTGGATAATAAAACGATCCTCATGGCCTCGCACCACCTTTCCGAAATTGAAAAGGTATGTACACACGTCGCGTACCTCGACAATGGAAAGATGACAAAATACCCGGTCGATGAATTTATCCGGCATCATTTGAAGGAGGAGTCGGTATGAAGAAAAGTGTAGTCAGCTTGCTATTCGTTGTATTGCTGGCAGCCGGGTGCGGTTCTGCCAAAATGGATATTTCAATCGAAGAGACGCCTGAATTCAAGAATGGTACTCCATCGGAAATGATACTAAAAGTGATGGATGATGATATTCGCATTGAAGGTCTGTCGATTGTTGCGACGCTTGAAATGGCGAAAATGGATCACGGGGTAATCGAGGTTCAGTTCGAGGACATCGGCGAAGGTCTGTACAGTGCACAAGTAGAGTTGCCGATGGGTGGCGAATGGATTGCCGATGTAGAGGTGGAATCCGAAGGTGAACAGACGAAAGAAGTTTTGACATTCGATGTTAAAGAGAGATGATGACGATGAAGAAAAAACGGTTGATGATCGTCACTCTGTTATCGATGCTAGTGCTGAGTGCGTGCGCAGATAAATCGGAAACGCCCGAACAGAGCGGAACAGAAACGGTGGAAACGACGAAGAGTGAAGACGTGGCTAAAATCGAAGGAACGACATTTGCGATGAAAGATATGGAGTTTTATTCGCTTATGCAAGTCATCGATATGGAATTGACAAAGGCAAGGAAAGCGGAAAATCTCGAGGGCAAGGCGTTGGAACAAAGTAATGCGTATTGGGATGAAGAGATTGCCCGTTTCGAGAATCCGAACATTCAACTTCAAAAGCTGATTGAAATTCATGCCATGTCATTGATAGGCAAAGAGAAACATTACTATATTCATCCAGATAAGTTGGAAAGGAAAATAGCCGATTTCAAAGATGCAATTGCAGGCAATGCAGAGATTCAAGCAATGCTGAAGGAGTTCGGGAAGGATGAAGTGAATGGACGTCTCCACGTTTATTTTGAAAAAGTTATGCTCGTGGACCGAATTGTCACAGAAATTGAGAAGAATATTAGGGCAGAGATACCGGAAGCTTCGAATCAAGAAATTGCTTATGAAGTGAGCAAGCGGTATGAGGAACTGTATATGGACCAAGTATCGGGATTGGAAAGAGAAATCTATTTGCGTTAACAAGAGTCAGGACCGGATAATGGTTCCTGACTCTTGCGTTTTCAATCCAGACGAGTCTTCCTGTCGGGACGATGGTCAAGGAAGTTTTGGCAAGCAAATCCCTTCACTTCATCCGCACTATACTTTTTCAACAGCTCGTTGATCAAGGTGGGATGCATCGAAGCATCTTCAAGGCCGATGATCTTTTCCGAAATGCCGTCGAAATCTGATCCCAACCCAATTTGCCGAACGCCTCCAAGGGAACAGAAATGGTCGATATGTGTGATAAGATCCGATATGGAAGCATCGCCTTTTTCGATGACAAAAGGCGGGTTATACACGACATGGATCAGACCGTGAGCTTTAAATAAATGTGTGGCTTGCTCATCCGTCAAGTTCCGATTGTCATTGCAAATCGTCTTCGAGTTGGAGTGGCTTGCAATTGGAAAGTGGGCTATGTCCAAAACGTCCCAAAAGGCTTTTTCGCATAGATGGGATACATCCGAAAGAATAGTATTTTCATTACAAAATGCGATAATTTCCTTCCCGAATGCAGTAAGACCTGCACCGCGCTCCTCACCGACGCCATCCGCCGCCAAATTCGCATTATTCCATGTCAGCCCGATTGAAAGGACCCCAAGTTCCCGTAGAATCGACAGCTTTTGCATGTCATTCCCGATGCAATCGACTCCCTCAAGTGTCAGAAATGCACCGATCTGCCCTTCCTGGAGCCGGTCAAAATCATTCCACGTTTTTAAGGCCTTCATATTCGGGTTTTTGCCGATCACCGCGGTATAAAAATAATGAATCTGATCAAGTGCCGCTTGAAATTTCTGGTCCGATTTAATGGACGGTGAAATGAAAATGGCAAATGCTTGGATACGTACTCCGCCTTGTTTCAACTTTTCGTACGTGACATCGAGATCCTTGGAATCTGCGAATGAAAGATTCCCTTTTGCTTTATGCATTCTAGCAAGTACATCGCAATGCAGATCAATGATATTCAACTGCAGCCATCCTCTCAACACAAGCCTTCATATAAGCCTCGAATAAGCGTCTGGAAACCTGATCACTGTTTTGCATCAAAGATTCGGGATGCCATTGTACGCCAACAACGAAATGATGGTCCGTACTTTCAACCGCTTCCGCAATTCCGTCACTTGCCTTGCCCGAGACAACGAGCGGAGAGGGGATATCCTTTACCGCCTGGTGATGAAATGAGTTGACCATGATTTTATCGGAAGTCGTGATAGACTCGAGAATTGTCCCCTTTTCAATATGCACCGCGTGGGATTGGTACTCCCTTTTCGCTTTTTGATCATGTTGCAAGATCGGGCTGGCAACTTGTGAGACGATGTCCTGATAAAGCGTTCCGCCTAAAGCGACATTCAGCACCTGATGACCTCTGCATATGCCGAGTATTGGTTTATCCAGCTTGAGCATATGCCTTACAAGCTCCATCTCAATTGAATCTCTTTCGGGTGTCACGTTGCCTAGCTCAGGCCATGGTTCCTCATTGAATAGATGAGGATTCATGTCACCCCCGCCTGAGATAATCAATCCATTGAGGAGCGTGGTGATTTGCTGGACGTCGCTTTCCACCCCTGTCGGTATGATAAAAGGTACGCCTCCACCATCGATGACCGCCTGGATGTAAGTGTTTTGAAGTGTGTGTGCAGCTGAATCTATGTTTGAAGTAATGCCGATGATCGGTTTCAATCCCCATCCCCCTTTTGAAATATATCCCTGATACCATCAATTATATCGTTGCTCCAGGTGAGAAGGAATAACTTTTAAGAATGTTTCAGTAATTAAAAATAAACACCTCCGCCACAACTGACAATGGCAGAGGTGTTTAGTCATTTATTCAACAGGTGAATTGCTCGTCAATGTCAATTCAACTGTGCGTTTTTGGGAGCCGGAGTAAACGGTGAGTGTCGCTTTGTCACCGATTTTAAGTTCGGAATAAAGGAATTTGCGCAGTTCCATGGAGTTGCTGATATCGGTTCCGTTAATCGCGGTGATGACGTCCTGCTCTTTCAATCCAGCTTTGCCCGCTGCAGATGTCGGGTCGACGTTGGCGACCATGACGCCACCTTTCACTTCTTCCGGTAGATCCTGTACATAGATATACGGAACCTCGGCCAAGTCTGCAAGGCCAACGCCGATATACGGCCGTTCGATTTTGCCGTCTTTCGTAATTTGTTCGAGCAATGGAACGACATCGTTGCTCGGGATTGCAAAGCCGAGGCCTTCTACGCCGTTTTCCGCGATTTTCAAACTGTTGATGCCGATCAGTTTGCCATCTGTTGTCAGAAGGGCGCCGCCGCTGTTGCCGGGATTGATCGCCGCATCGGTTTGGATAACGTTCATCTCCCAGTTGCCTGCGGTTGTTTTCACGTCGATGGAACGGGATGGTGCACTGATGATGCCTTGCGTTACGGTGCCGGAAAAGTCCAGGCTGAGCGGATTTCCGATGGCGACGACAGAATCGCCCGCGCGCAATTTATCGGAATCCCCGAACTCAAGGGCAGTGTCGACAAGTTTAGCATTTATCTTCAGGACGGCCAGGTCGGTCAATGCATCACTGCCAATCAGCTCCGCAGTTTCCTTCTCGCCGCCTTGCAATGTCACTTCGACTTTGCCCGCGCCTTCGATGACGTGGTTATTCGTCACGATGTAGGCATCATCGCCATCGATTTTATAAATGACTCCGGAGCCGGTCCCGTATTCCGAGAGCTCAGAACTGCCGGCGAAGCGGTTACCGGTGTTTTTGAAGTTCGATACACCGACAATTCCTTTCGATGCATGCTCCACCATATCGGAAAGGGAAGTTGGAGAGTTCGCTGAAGTTGGGATGAAATTAGGCGTTGAGGTTGAACTTTCCGTAACGCCTGCCGTTGCCTCACTCTGTGTTTTAACCTGCATTATGTCCGTATTTGCCACGACGCCTAGCGTTATCGCGGAACCTAGAATGCCAGCACCAACTGTTGTGATGAAACGTTTGCCGAATGAATTTGCCATAAATAAAAACTCCTCTCATATACTCGTTGGTTTTATTGTAAGGGAAAATTATGAACAAATTATTACGGGGGAATTAATAAATGGCAAACAATGGGGGAGTATATGTGACTGGTGATGTCTATGCTGCGAGCGGTGATAAAGTTGTCATAAGTGGTGATAAAAATGTCCTGAGCGGTGATAAACTATGCAACTTGCAATAGTTTATTTAGTCAGATAGAATAGAATTCACAGACTCTTCACTCGATACATGTAAGCGCATTCAAATTGAATAGCGCTGCAGACCAGCGCATATGGTGGCTTTGTGTGCGATTTTTGCACTTACTATAGCAATCTATAAGGAATAGGGAGGAATGGAACATGGTACAAGCTGTAGAAAATCACGTTTATGCATTTCCGAACACAGAAGGGGCAAAGGTGAATTTCAAGGAACGCTACGATAACTTTATCGGCGGAAAATGGGTTGCCCCGGTGAATGGGCAGTACTTCGACAACCCGACGCCAGTTACGGGCAAAGTGTTTACACAAGTGGCGCGTTCGACTGCTGAAGACATTGAGCTTGCATTGGATGCGGCACATGCTGCGAAAGACGCTTGGGGGAAAACGTCCGTCACGGAACGGGCGAATATCCTGTTGAAAATCGCTGACCGCATGGAAGCGAATCTTGAAATGCTCGCTGTTGCGGAAACGTGGGAAAACGGTAAAGCGGTCCGTGAAACGTTGAATGCCGACCTGCCGCTTGCAATCGACCATTTCAGATATTTCGCTTCGGCAATACGCTCACAAGAAGGCGGTGTCAGCCAAATCGATAATAATACAGTTGCGTACCATTTCCATGAACCGATCGGGGTTGTCGGCCAGATCATCCCTTGGAACTTCCCGTTGCTAATGGCAGTTTGGAAGCTGGCGCCTGCGCTCGCTGCAGGGAACTGCGTCGTGCTGAAGCCTGCTGAGCAAACGCCATCATCCATCCTCGTATTGATGGAGTTGATCGAAGACCTTCTGCCGGCTGGTGTTCTTAATATTGTTAACGGTTTCGGTCTCGAAGCGGGTAAACCGCTAGCATCGAGCCCGCGGATCGGGAAAATCGCATTCACAGGCGAGACGACGACGGGCCGCCTCATCATGCAATATGCATCACAGAACCTGATTCCGATGACACTCGAGCTTGGCGGGAAATCGCCGAACATCTTCTTTGAGGACGTCATGGCGGAAGACGATGCATTCCTAGATAAAGCGATCGAAGGTTTCGTCATGTTTGCATTGAACCAAGGGGAAGTGTGCACTTGCCCTTCGCGTGCATTGATCCAGGAATCCATTTACGACAAGTTCATGGAACGTGTGATCGAGCGTGTTAAAGCAATCAAAATCGGCAACCCGCTCGACCCTACAGTCATGATGGGTGCACAAGCTTCGACGGAGCAATTGGAAAAAATCCTTTCGTATCTTGATATCGGGAAACAGGAAGGGGCCGAGTGCCTCGTTGGCGGAGAACAGAATAAGCTTGGCGGCGAATTGGCGGGTGGCTACTATGTCCAGCCGACAGTCTTCAAAGGGAATAACAAAATGCGCATTTTCCAAGAGGAGATCTTCGGGCCGGTCGTTTCTGTGACGACATTCAAGACGAAAGAAGAAGCTTTGGAAATTGCGAACGATACATTATACGGTTTAGGTTCAGGCGTCTGGACACGCGATATGAATACAGCATATCGCTTCGGACGTGGCATTGAAGCAGGGCGTGTCTGGACGAACTGCTACCATGCCTATCCGGCGCATGCCGCATTCGGAGGCTACAAGGCATCCGGTATCGGACGTGAAAACCATTTGCAAATGCTTTCACATTACCAACAGACGAAAAACATGCTCGTCAGCTATAGCGAAGACAAATTAGGATTCTTTTGATCAAGAGATTTCCATTCCGTTTTAAGTGATTGGAAAGGAGGCATGTCCATGCCTGAACGCGTTCTTGCAACGGACGCTGCTTTGGAATTGATTGAATTATTGAAGGGGAAGCATGGCCCGTTAATGTTCCACCAATCGGGAGGCTGCTGTGACGGATCCTCCCCGATGTGCTACCCGGAAGGCGACCTGATCATCGGTGATCAGGACGTCCTCCTCGGTCATATCGGCGGCACACCTTTCTACATGCATAAAAACCAATTTGACTATTGGAAGCATACGCAACTGATCATTGATGTCGTGGAAGGCAGGGGAGGCATGTTCTCACTGGAGGGGGTGGAAGGGAAGCGATTCCTTACACGGTCCCGCGCCTTTACGGCTGAGGAGAATGAAAAGCTCCAGCAAGAAGCATAGAAAAAGGTTCCGGGCAACCGGAACCTTTTTCGTATTATTTATTTGTTACGCTTATCAACTTCGTCAATAGACTAGTGGCAAATGCACGTGTCACAGGTTCAGTAGGGCTGAATGCAGTTTGCTCGATTACATCCTCAGCCCAGTGACCTTTTATGTCGCTGAACAACGAAGTGGCGATAGCTTCCGTGGTCACATTCAAGGATGGCGATTCCTCACTGCTGATTCCATTTTGATCTACTGCCACGATGGAAAATGCATACGCATGATTTTCCTCCAATTCCCCGACCGTGAATGAAAATACATCGCCGTCAATGGACCCGATCTTGTTACCCTCGAGAAAAATATCATACGCTGCAATCTGTCCCTCGGTAGTCGCCGTCTTCCAAGCGAGCGTGATGGAATCCGTCGTAACGTCATCTGCAATAAAAGCATCAGCGGGAATCCAAGGATAATCGACCTGGACTTTATTCCAAAACAGTTCCGCCACGACCTGATATCCATCCGGACTCAAATGGATATTTTGCGGATTCGGCAAATTGACTTTAAAATCCTTTGCGACGACATCAGCCGTTTCGACCCAATCGACATTTGGCAATTGTGCCGCCGTCTCAATCGCTTTATTCACACCGGTCAACATCTGTGCGAGCAAAGGCTGAATCTCCGCTGGAAGATGAGGATAAGGATTGTAATAGCCCATCACATACAATTGCGCATCAGGATTGATCGTATGGATTGCCGTAATGATTTTCATCAGAATCATGCCGACTTGCTTGATTTCCATCTGAAGCGCCTGCTCGTCATACGTGATAGCAAACGTCTTCGGATTGATTTTCACATGCGCAAGTACATCATTCGCACCCGCACTGATCGTAATCAGACCTGCATTGGCAATCGCGTCATGAAGTCGGATGGACTTTCCATCAACTTCCCGCGTCGCATTTTCTTCGATGTCCTTCAGTACATCCTTTGTCGTGTAGCCAGGCACAGCGAAGGTTTTATTGAAAGAATCCAAAAGCCCTGTTTCTTCCAGAGTATCCGCCAGGTAATCAGCATAGCCGTCACCAATTTTTCCGGAATGATCCATTCCCGCGGCAAGTGAATCGCCTAATGCGAGATAGCTTGCAGGGGCGACCCAGCTCGGTGCCGCAGTTTCGGTCGTACTTTCTTCGACAGTAGTGTCAGCGCTTACTATTTGGAGGGGAGACATACCAACGTAAAGCATAAGCGCCAATAAAGCGGACAAATTACGTATGACCCTTTTCCCCATAATACCTCCCTTTGGAACTGTTTTTCTTCGTTTATCTGGTGACTGGAGTAATTTTTCATGTACAACCTGCAGATGTTCTCCAATTGTATGTGGATATGTAAAAAAATTATACAGAAATAAAAAAGATGCCTCTCATAATAGGATAGGCACCGGAATATTGTTAAATAAATCGTTTCCTTTCATCCGGAGAAGGAAGCATGCAAGCCCCTTCAGTCTTGCCGAACCATCGATAACGGTTGCGAGCAAAATAATCGTAAAAGCCGTCACGGATTTTACGTGGGACGAGTATAAATAGAAATAACAGATGCCATAAACCGTCCAACTTCTTTGCAATATGGAGGGCGGCGGACGATTTTGTGTATGCCTTTCCGTTTTCTATCAACACGATGCTGTCCACATCCTTCGGAATGTTAAATTGCTTCACATACTTTTCGCCGGTCTCGCTTTGCAATGAGGAAAAAAGGAAGTGGGCAGCAGGATCCCGTTTTATTATGAATTGGACACTTGAATTGCAAAAGTTGCATTCCCCATCGAATAATACAATTCGCTTCATCGTAACGTCTCCTTCCGACATGCTTAGTATTATTATATCCTTATTGAGCGAAAAGAAACGCAATCTGCAATTCTTTACCTTAAACAGAAAATTTGGTATAATAATAGTAACGAGGGACGGTCCCGCGACTTTTCCTATTGTGGTTATCGTCTTCATTTCACGTCACATTTGCCTTGGGTCCCAAATGAAGGAGAGTGATTGAATGGAACGCGTATTCATTGATTCGTACGAAATGGAACTGAGACAGGATCCTGATTTCATCGCATCGCTTGAGATGATCGACGAAGGTTCGCCTGTCCACTATCCGCAGTATACAAAGAATAGGAAAGAAACTGCCGGATTTACTCCAAGAGAATTGCCGCAAGTATATCAATAATAAAGAATAACTACAGGGCTGTCTCCTATCAAAGGGGACAGCTCTTTTTATTTCGAGAAAATGAAGTTTCACAATTACGAAAATAAGGGATAGATAGACAGATAGCATTTTACTTTATTATTTCCGGGAAATAGATAGAGGAGGAATTGCCATGAAGTTAGCACGGAAAATTATCATCGCCCTTATTGCCGGTGTCGTTGTCGGACTGATTCTGAACTTGTTTGCCCCGGGAATTTTCGGAGTAGCGGATAAGTACCTGTTCAAGCCGTTGGGAATCATCTTCCTGAACCTCATGAAGATGCTCGTCATCCCGGTCGTTTTCGTTTCCATTGCGCTTGGAACGATTGGCATAGGTGATCCTAAGAAGTTAGGAAGGATTGGCGGGAAGACGTTAGGATATTTCCTGGCTACAACCGCAATCGCCATCGTCATTGCCCTCTCTTTGGCCCTCATGCTGAAGCCGGGTGCAGGAGGGGACTTTGATACGTCAGGCGCGAATTATGAAGCGTCAGAAGCACCGCCTGTCACAGACACGTTGTTAGGTATCATCCCGACGAACCCGATCACTGCAATGGCGGAAGGGAATATGTTGCAGATCATCTTCTTTGCGGCTCTGGTCGGATTCGGGATTGCAATGCTCGGCAATCGGGTGGAGCGAGTCACCGAATTGCTGGAGCAAACTAATGAGCTAATCATGTACCTCATCACCTTTGTCATGAAGTTTGCGCCATACGGAGCTTTCGGCTTGATTGCTTCAGCAGTCGGCAGTCAAGGGTTCGACGCGCTCCGGGCGATGGGAATGTATATGGTTGTTGTCCTAGGCGCTCTTCTTATCCATTCGATCGTCGTCTACGGGGGCTCGGTGTCCTTGATCGGCAAGCGGAATCCGGTCTGGTTCTTTAAAAACTTCTTTCCGGCGCAGGTCGTCGCCTTCAGTACGGCGAGTTCCGCGGCAACGCTCCCGATTTCCATGAAGACCGCGCAGGAGAAGCTGAAAGTGCCTGAATCAATCAGTTCCTTCACCCAATCGTTAGGTGCGACAATCAATATGGACGGAACGGCAATCATGCAGGGGGCGGCAGTTGTTTTCATCGCCCAAGCTTATGGCATTGAACTGTCAATGGGGCAGTTGCTCACCGTCGTCCTCACCGCAGTCCTTGCCAGCATCGGGACGGCTGCTGTGCCTGGTGCAGGACTGATCATGCTGGCGATGGTGTTGACATCTGTCGGCCTGCCTGTCGAAGGAATCGCACTCGTCTTAGGGGTCGACCGACTTCTTGATATGGTGCGCACTGCCGTCAACATCACAGGAGATGCAGCATGCGCAGTTGTCGTTGCTCAGACGGAGGGGGTCCTGGGCGATCCTGATGATGACCGGGTACCGGCTAGTACGGAAACCGTCTGAAGGATAGTAAACCGTTCTCGATATGTGAAGCAAATGAGGCTATAAACCAAAGTGATAAAGGGCAATATGAGTGATGACGAGATTGAACAGGCATCGTCGTTCTGAAGCTGCAAGAAGAGAACTGACTCCTGTCACGAAGGATGAGAAAGATGAAACGAACGATTGTATGGTTTCGAAAAGATTTTCGATTACACGATAACCCTGCTTTATGGGAGGCGGCGAAAGAGGGGATCGTCATTCCTGTCTTCATTTGGTCGGAAGAAGAGAAGCGGGAATATGCGGAAAGTGAAGCATCCTCATGGTGGCTCTATCATTCGGTGGCAACTCTTGAAAAAGGGCTTCAGGCACATGGCTTGAAGCTCTTTATTAAATCCGGAGATGAGTTTGATGCGCTTGTCGAGCTGTTGGAAGAAACGGATGCAGAAGCCGTTTATTTCAATGATCGTTATGAGCCTGCCGAGCGGAGCAAGGGGATGAGGATCACGGCGCAGCTCGAATCGATTGGGAAAGAGGTGCAGATATTTCACGGACAGCTCTTATTCAATCCCGAATTAGTGAATAAACTAGGCGAACCTTATAAAGTGTTCACTTCTTTTTGGAAAAGGTGTATGCAGGAGGAGGTAGCCCGCCCGCTTCCTGTTCCAGTAGGGATGAAAGGGATAGAGCAGGAAATTGAGACGCTTGCCTTAGATTCATTATGTATATTGGACAAGAATCCATGGCATCAGAAATTCGATAAGTATTGGAAACCTGGTGAACAAGCAGCCATTGAACAATGGGAACAATTCTCGGATGATGGCATGTTTTATTACGGAGCGGAAAGAGATTTAATCTCAAGTGGCACCTCCTCCATGCTCTCTCCTTATATTGCTGTAGGCAATATAAGCGTGAAGGCGATGTGGCATTCCGCAAGAAGCATCTATGAGGAAGTGCAGGGCACGTCAGTTCAATCGATCGATACGTTTCTCAAACAGCTTGTATGGCGTGAATTTGCCTATCACCAACTCATCCACTTTCCGGACATCACCCGGATCCCGTTGCGAAAGCAATTTTTGGAGTTCCCTTGGCAAGGCACGGCTGAGCAGCTTATGAAATGGAAAAGGGGACAGACAGGTTATCCGCTCGTCGATGCAGGCATGCGGGAACTTTGGGAGACGGGCGTCATGCATAACCGTGTGCGAATGGTGACCGCGTCGTTTTTAGTCAAGCATCTGCTGATTCCGTGGCAAGAGGGCTACGAGTGGTTCAAGCATACCCTCCTCGATTTTGATACCGCCAACAACGCAATGGGGTGGCAGTGGGTAACAGGGTGCGGCATTGACGCTGCCCCTTACTTTAGAATCTTTAACCCGTTCCTACAAAGCGAGAAGTTTGACCCGGATGGCGAATATATACGGAAATGGGTGCCGGAGCTTTCCGGTCTGCAAGTTCCATATATCCATAGACCGTGGGTAGCGCCAACCTCTGTATTGGAGGACGCGGGCATTCAAATGGGCGTGACCTACCCTTCGCCGATTGTCGACCACGCTGCTGCCAGAAAGCGTGCATTAGAGGCTCTTCAACAAGTGAAAGGGAAATAAATATGCTGAAAAGGCAGAGACAAGCACACAGAACAAATGACTAGTGAATTTCCTCGTCCATGGTCGCTCGCCCGTATGTCCCGTCCATTTTTACATGTAATAGATAGGAGGGGGTGAGTGAAGATGATGATGCACCATGGACACTGTGGAGGACATTGTGGAGGGCGTTGCGGAGGACATTGTGGAGGAAGCCACATGCTTCCTATGAACCAAATGCCGCAAATGCAACCATTGCAACCAATCGTATGCCCGACACAATGTCGTTTTAATGACCAATTCTTCCCGGTAGAACAACCGTATATTCATCCGATTGTCAACGTCAATAGGACGCATCCTGTTGTCACGCCGCGGCACTATTTTACGGAGACAACGGAAAACGTAATGGGCGCACCAGTTTATCCTGGTCAAGAGCCTGGTTTCGGTAGAAGGGGCAGAGGCTTCTTCGGCTTCGGGAGAAGAGGGTTTTAATATCCAAACCGCTGTCACCGGCGTCGAGCACATCGACAAGGGGACAGCTTTTTTGTTTTTCAAATCGCGTCGGGGGGAAATTCGGCGCATAGTGCTATCCGCGCTCAAGAAGTGTTGTTCCGCGCTTAAAGCGTTGCTCTCCATGCTCAAAGTACCGCCTCCCATGGCCAAACCCGCAAAAAAAAAGCCGCCCCCGCAATGGAGGCGACTTCAATCTTCAATCTACATTAAAATACCGCGCATCCGGGTGCGCAAATACGATTGCGGACACTGATGCTTCCGGTTCCATCATATATTCTTCCGTCAAATGCACGCCGATGTCTTCCGGCTTCAGCAAACCGAACAGCTTCGACTGGTCTTCGAGGTTCGGACAAGCAGGATAACCGAACGAGAAGCGCTGCCCTTGGTATTTCGCGGCGAACCGGTCGCGCATCGTAAAGTCAGTTGCGTCCGGGAATCCCCATTGGTCCCGGATTTCCTGATGGATGCGCTCAGCGAACCCTTCCGCGAGTTCAAGCGCCGTCGATTGGAACGCATGGCTTTCAAGGAATTTCCCTTCGGCTTTCAACTGATTCGCAAAATCACGCACGCCGTGTCCTGCCGTCACTTGCATAAGTGCCACATAATCCATTTCACCGCTGTCGACCGTTTTCAAATAGTCGGCGAGGCAGAGGAATGGCTCCTTGCTTTGACGGGGGAATGTGAAGCGCTCGATCTCCGTCTTCGCGTCAATCGGATCATAAATGACCACGTCGTCACCATCCGCCTGTGCGGGGAAGAACTGATACAAGCCGGAAGCCGACAGATTGCCTGATTCCAAAAAGCCGGTCACCATTTCGTGAAGCTGCACAGCGCGCTCCTCGCCGTCCGTAAGCATCTTGTCGACATTGCCGCGCAACCCTAAATGATGCCCAATCAGCGTCCGCATATTGACGTATGGGTATAAATGCGAAACGGAATATTCTCTCAAAACACGCCTGCGCAAATCGGATGGCACGAAAACAGGCGCATCTTCCCGCACCGTCTTCACTGGCCTTGGCAACACTGCAACCGCTGTGTCGCGCGCCGCCCGGATCGCTTCCGACTCGAGGCGCTTCTCCTGCTTCTCGACGAGTTCGTCCAACAATGCCTCCCTGTCGACGCCTTGCAATCGGTTGGCAAGTTCCAACCCTTGCATCGCATCCTTCGCGTAGATGACAGGTCCATCATATTCCGCCGCAATCTTCGTCTCCGTAAATCTACGTGTCAACGCAGCTCCTCCGACCATGACAGGAGTATTAATTCCCGCCGCCTTGAAGTCCTGCGCGGTAATCACCATTTGCTGCGCCGACTTTACAAGCAGACCGGATAGCCCGATAATGTCAGGCTTCTCCTTGCGAATAACGTCAATCAACGTTGCGGGCGTCACTTTGATGCCGATGTCGATGACGCGGTACCCGTTATTGCTCAAAATGATGTCGACGAGGTTTTTCCCGATATCATGGACATCCCCTTTGACCGTCGCCAAAATGATCTTCCCTTTACCGGAATCGTCCTCTTTCTTCTCCATGAACTGCTCGAGGAATGAAACCGACGCCTTCATCACTTCCGCGCTTTGCAACACTTCCGCAACGATCAGCTGGTTATCATTGAACAGCCGTCCGACTTCCGACATCCCTTCCATAAGAGGTCCATTAATGACCTCGAGCGGGCTATCGTACATCTTAAGCGCTGCTTCAAGGTCAGGGATCAAGCCTTCCTTCGTCCCTTCGACGACATAATACGCGAGCCTTTCAGGAACCGTCTTCGGAATATCATCCTCGGTTTTCTCCTTCTTTTTATCCCGGTAGAAAGCAGTGAAATCCGCAAGCGTCTGGTCAGTCGTCGTGAACAAAAGATCATTCGCAAGCTTGATTTCATTCTCGGGAATAGAAGCGTACCGTTCCAACTTCTCTGTATTGACGATTGCGTAATCGAGTCCTGCCTGGGTGCAATGATACAAGTACACCGCGTTCAGCACTTCACGGCCGACAGGGGGCAGCCCGAACGAAACGTTGCTGACACCTAGCGTCGTCAAGCAACGAGGCATCTTCTCCTTAATCAGCCGGATGCCTTCGATCGTCTCAACTGCCGACCCGATGTATTGCGCATCACCTGTTCCGACAGGGAATACGAGGGGGTCAAAAATGATATCTTCAGGAGCGATTCCCCATTTGTTCACAAGCAGATCATAGGAACGTTCCGCGACTTCGAGCTTCCGTTCGCGCGACACCGCCATTCCGATTTCATCGATTGTCCCGACGACGACAGCCGCACCAAACTTTTTCACAAGAGGGAGAACCGCATCGAATCGCTCTTCTCCATCCTCTAAGTTGATGGAGTTGATGATTGCTTTTCCTTGGGAGAATTTCAACGCCTCTTCAATGACATTTTCATCCGTCGAGTCAATGACGAGTGGCACTTTCACCTTCTTGACGACTTCCTGCATGAACTTCTTCATGTCTTCAAGCTCATCCCGATCCGGATTTGCAAGGCAGATATCTAGCACATGGGCTCCGCCGCGCACTTGCGCACGCGCAACCTCCGCCGCCTCTTCGAATTTTTCTTCGACGATCAGCCGTTTGAACTTCCTTGACCCGATGACGTTCGTCCGCTCGCCGATCAACAGCGGTCGCATCGATGACTCATACAATAACGGTTCGATGCCTGAAACGGCGTGCTCATGCCCGTTTTCAGGCTTCTGGCGCGGGGCGAGACCGTCAACCGCTTCCCGTAGCGCTCGGATATGGTCAGGCGTCGTTCCGCAACAGCCACCGACCATATTCAGCCAACCTTTTTCCGCAAATCCTTTCAGCTTCAATGATAAGGATTCAGGTGATTCATGGTAATGACCTTCCTCGTCCGGCAAGCCCGCGTTCGGATAGCAAGTAACAAAGCTTGTCGCCAAATCGGAAAGAGAGCGCAGATGATCGGTCATGAATTCCGGCCCTGTCGCACAGTTCAATCCGACTGAGAGCGGCTTGATATGCTCGATTGAAATATAGAAAGCTTCGATGCTTTGACCGGCCAACGTCGTTCCCATCGGCTCGATCGTTCCCGAAATCATTACAGGTAGCTCGATGCCCGTTTCGTCAAACGCTCGCTTGATCCCAATCGTTCCCGCTTTCACATTGAGCATGTCTTGGCTCGTCTCCATTAATAAAAGATCTGCGCCGCCTTCGATTAATGCTTTTGCTTGGACGTAGAAATCGTCGGAAAGCTTATCGAAAGTAATGCCCCCTGTGACGGAAAGCGTCTTTGTTGTCGGACCGATTGCACCGGCGATGAAACGCGGCCACTCTGGTGTCGAGAAGTCGGCTGCACACTTTTTCGCGATTTCCACAGCCTTTTTATTAATTTCAGAAGCCTTATGGCCGAGGCTGAATTCGTCCAGTACGAGGGGGGTGCCCCCGAACGTGTTCGTGCAGATGATATCCGCTCCCGCCTCCAAGTAGGAACGGTGGATCCGGTCCAAAATATCCGGCCGTAAAATGTTCAGATATTCGTTGCACCCGTCATATTCCTCTCCGCCGAAATCGTCTTCTGAGAGGTCCTCCGCTTGCAGCATTGTGCCCATCGCTCCGTCTATGATGAGGATTCTGTTTTTCAGTTGTTGTTCGATTGGGTGTTTAGGCATGGACAAACTTCCTCTCCTTTTCCGCGTCTAACTCTTTAATATGGGTGATCAGTTCCAATGACATGTCATACCGCAGGAACGGTGTAATGATGTAGATGCCATTGAAAAGCTCCGCTGCCGTGTCGATCAGTTCCTTCGCGATTTCGATGCCTTCCGCGGTCGCTTTCTCGCGGTCTTCGCCGCAGGCAGCCATCCGTTCCAGCACCTCTTCGGATAGCTTGATGCCCGGCACTTCGTGATGTAGGAATTCAGCATTCCGTATACCCGTAAGCGGCATGATGCCGATGAAGATCGGCGTATCCAAATGCTTTGTAGCCTCATGTATATCAACGATCTTCTCTTTCGTATAAACCGGCTGTGTAATGAAATAATCCGCCCCGCATTCGATTTTCTTCTCGAGCCGCTTCACAGCACGGTCGAGGACGCGGACGTTTGGATTGAAAGCCGCTGCGACCGAGAACTTCGCTTTTTTACGTAGCGGCTTTCCTGTGAAGGAAATCCCTTCGTTCAGCTGTTTGATGAGCTGCAGCAATTCCATGCTGGAGACATCATAGACGCTAGTCGCTCCAGGGAAATCGCCAACCTTTGTCGGGTCGCCTGTGACGGCAAGGATATCATGGATTCCTAGGGCGTCGAGCCCCATCAAATGGGATTGCAGACCGATCAAGTTATGGTCGCGGCACGTCAAGTGGACGAGCGGCCGAACGTGATGCTCATGTTTCAACATCGATCCCATCGCCATATTGCTGATGCGAGGGGAGGCGAGGGAATTGTCCGCCAATGTGACGGCATCCACGCCGGCTGCATACAATTCGTTCGCGCCTATGAAATATTGTTCTGTCTCCAAATGGCGGGGTGTATCAAGTTCCACAATGACAGTCCGTTCCGTTTTCGCTTTGATGTGAAGCGGCACGTGTTCTGCGGGCTCAGCTTCACGGATAATGATCGGCTTCTGCGGAGTGACGGTCTTTTCCGTCACGGGCTGCAGTCCTGCCAAGTGCTTTTTTGCAGCGGCGATATGCTTCGGTGTCGTTCCGCAGCACCCGCCAATCAGACGGACGCCTTCATTCCGAAGGAGCGCGGCTGCGCGGCCGAAATAATCAGCCTCGGACGCGTAAACGATTCGACCATCCTCAACATCTAGCAAACTTGCATTTGGTGCGGCGGACAAAAATGCTCGATCCGGTATCGTCACTTTTTCAAATGCCTGGATTGTATGGAAAGGACCTAGTCGGCAATTGACACCGACGATATCCGCTCCCAGCGTTTCCAGCTGATGAAGCGCGTCATTCAGATGCATCCCGTTTTGCAATACGCCCGGCTCATCCATTGCGACTTGCGCAATAAGTGGTAGATCCGTCAGTTTCCGCAGCTCGGTGACGACTGTCGATAACTCTTCAAAGTCATAATATGTTTCCAGCAATAGTCCGTCGGGATCGCCTGAAAGCAAGGCGTCTGCCTGCTCACGGACCATCGTCAGTACTTCGGCAAGCGATGCATCGCTTTTCCGTATGCCGCGAAGTCCTCCGATCGTCCCAAGCACATATTGATTGCCGGGTTCCGCAGCGCGCTTCGCAATTCGAATCGCCGCCTCGTTGAGTTCCTTCACCCGGTTCTCCATTCCATAACGGGCAAGCTTCAAGGAATTGGCGCCATATGTATTTGTCTGGATGATATCCGCTCCTGCGTCGATATATTCGCGATGGATTTTCTCAATGATTTCAGGCTTCTCGACGTTCAATTCCTCATAACTGAAGTCGATGCCGTATGAATAGAGCAACGTCCCCATCGCACCGTCCGCCACCAGTACGTTATCTTTCAACCGATCAAGCAATCTCATAAGAAATCATCCTTTCTTCATTCGAAGTCCCGAACCTGCGTCATCAAGCCTGTAAAAACGCATAAATCGCAAAACGGACGCATAAATCCACACAGACACGCATAAACGCGAGCAGACGCGCATAAATCCAAAAATCTACGCATAAACGTCTTCAAAAACGCATAAATCCAGAAACTCACGCATAACCTCATCTTACCAAGACGAAAAATTTAGACTGCAATGAAAAATAAAAAAGCCTTCGTTAAAAAAGAAGGCTTTCAAGCGAATGCTCGCTCCTTCTCATCTGCCAAGCCGAAACAGGCCTGCTGGAATTAGCACCTGACCGTAACCGGCTGGTTGCTGAAGCTTCGACGGGCCAGTCCCTCAGCTTCTCTTGATAAGAATTAAATATGCAGTTGTTTGAATAATTTAAAACATCATATCGTTAAATGTTTGATACATCAATAGTCAAATTATGATAGAATCGGCATATGAACTTAAAATAGAAGGTGAATACGTTGAGGATTTTCAAATTTTCCATTCCGATCGCACTTCTTGTTGCCGGGATTTCCTGGTGGATGCTCCATAAAAACTTTCAGGAAGTTCCAGGGACTTCCAGAGTTTGGATAACAGTAGGCGCAGCTATATTAAGTGGAATCATTGCCCATTTTTTATTTCCGAAAAGTGAAGACGAAGAACGATAAGTCATTATGGACTGCCACCAAAAGTAGAAATCCTACTTTTAGTGGCAGTTTTTTTAATTAAGGAAACCCCGCGTCCAAAGCAAGCCGCTTTGCTTCCAAAGAAGCCACTCCTGCGTCCAAAGCGGACCACCTCGCGTCCAAAGCAAGCCGTCTAGTTTCGTTGGTTAACTCAAAATAAATATAGGTTGACACAAATTGAGTTAACTTTTATTCTATTTACGATAACTAAAATTATGAGGTGGATTATGACAACAGCTACAGTGAAAACAAAAAGCGGGATGAGTGCGCTCAGTCTCGTCTATTGCGGGATGTTTGCGGCATTGATGATGATCGGGGCGAATATTACATTTTTTGTGCCGTTCCTCGTTGTTGGTGGGGTTCCGATAACGCTGCAAACCTTCTTCGCCGTCTTGGCGGGTCTCCTTCTCGGAAGCCGGCTCGGTGCAATTTCCATGACGGTTTACATGGCGCTCGGCTTGGTAGGCGCGCCGGTTTTCGCAAAATTCCATGGGGGCTTCGGAGCAATTCTTCTTCCGACATTCGGCTTCATCGTCTCATTCATCCTTGTCGCGTACGTAGTAGGGAAAATTGTCGAAAAGAACGGTAGTTTGCGCAGTTATGTCATCGCGGCTCTTGTAGGACTCGTCGTAAATTATGTCATCGGCACGAACTGGATGTACTTTGCATACAAGCTATGGGCCGCTGCGCCGGACGCATTTACGTATAAGGTGGCATGGCTTTGGATGGTGCCTCCACTGCCGAAAGACATTCTGCTCTCGGTTCTCGCGGGGATTTTCGGTCACCGGATGTATAAGGTTCTAAGAATCAGGCGTGCACTTTAATATGTACAAAACTGGCTATCTGCAATGTGGAGCTTCCACAGATGCAGATAGTTTTTTTATGGAATCCACCAATAAAACGAATCGTATGCCATTCTCATCCGTATAGTAGAGGGGGATTAATTTCAAAAGAAGAGAGTGTTCATATGATAAATTTATTGCTGTTTTCATTGGTCGTTGGCATCGTTGCCGCAATGATCATCATGCCGTTGACATCCACTACTACAGAAGGGCAACCCGCCTTTAATCGGATCGGAGCGCTTTCTGCAACAGTCGCAGCCGTGGCGGTGCTCACGTTCGGCCTTTATTACGTCACGAATCTCGACCGGAACTGGACGTCGGTGTGGGCGCTGGCTCTCATCGCTACTCTAGCGGGCGCCGTGCTTTCAACCGGGAGGGAAAGAAGTGCCAAGGTAATCCTGTTTTTAGCGGCATTGGCGGGAAGTGCGTTCATCCTAAGTGCGCCACTTTTCAATGCGAATGAAAAATACAAAGCAGTCGAAATGGATCAGCAAGTGGAAATCAAGGCGTTCGACGAAACGAAGACGCCAGCAAGCGTTCCACCAAAATTCGCCC
The DNA here is from genome assembly GCF_946901335.1 of Saccharococcus sp. Marseille-Q5394. NCBI lineage: Bacteria > Bacillati > Bacillota > Bacilli > Caryophanales > Anoxybacillaceae > Saccharococcus > Saccharococcus sp. Marseille-Q5394. The sequence continues at coordinate 371,174 of NZ_CAMPPQ010000002.1, forward strand.
GGAATAAAATGAAGAAGGCGTTCGGTCAAGTGCCGAATACGAGCTATTATGAGCTAGGCAACTTACAAATCCAAAAAGTCGATGGGAAATTCGTTTACATCGCGCCTGTCGAATTCTCGGGCTTCTTCAAATGGATAAACGGAAAGACTACTCCAGGATATTTCACGATGAGCGCGACCGATTCGGCGGACAATCCAAAGTTCGTCAAGACGGAAATGTCGTATACACCATCATCGTTCTTCCACAAACAAGTAGAACGCCATATGCGGATGGCGATGCCGGATCTCATCTTTTACGGGGATGTACAACTTGAAATCGATGATGAAGGAAAGCCGCATTATATCCGATCCTATGGGCATTTTATTACAGCAAGAAATGGATTTGATGTCCAAGGGATCGTCATGGTCGACCCTGCTTCCGGGGAAGTGAGCCGATACCCGCTTTCGCAAGTCCCTGAATTCATCGATGGAGCGGTTTCACCTGAGGCAGTCAGTCTCCAAAACAGTTATTTCGGAAAATACGTCCACGGATTCTGGAATTCGATTGTCGGGAAGAAAGATGTGAAGCTTCCTTCGGACGAAGGGACGGAATCGAATGTTAGCCCGGTGTTTGACGAAAACGGGCATATGTATTACTTCACCGATTTCACAAGCCCGAAAGAAGGAGTCGACTCGATGTTAGGCTATGCATTGACGGATGGTCGCACCGGCGAGGCGACGTATTATACCGGCAATCTGGAAGAGTCGTATATGGATTCCCAAGGTGCTCTTCAAATTATCGAAAAGAAATTCATCGAAAAGAAATGGGCCGGGGAAATGCCGGTGCTCTATAACTTTTACGGGGAAGCGAGCTGGCTGACGCCTGTTCTGGATTCAAACGGCTTCCTACAAAACTATTTCATCGTGTCGGCGGCAAACCCGGAAATTTCCGTTTTCGCCAATTCGCCGAACGAAGCATTAAGACTTTATAAAACAGCACTACAACGTGGCGGTAGCACAGTCGACGGCAGTTCGAATGCCGAGGAAGGAAAAGCGTCTGTCAACGTTGTCCGTGTCTACAAGGAACGCGCCGGCGACTTTACAATCGTGTCAATCCTTGCCGACGACGGCCGGAACTATATCGTCTCCACCGAAGCTGTTCCGCTCGCCATTTACATCCAGGAAGGTGACCATCTAACAATCACCTATTTTGAAACGGGCGAACTATTCCTGCCGGTCAAGGAAATGAAAAACAGTACAATAGAATAAAATAAAGGCGGCTTCCGGAATTTCGGAGGCTGCCTTTTATGCGTCTTTACGAGCGTTTATGAGTAATTTTACCGATTTATGCGTCTTTTATAGCAATTATGCGCTTCTGCAACGCTTTATGGACTTTCCCAACGATTTATGAGCATTGCGAACATTTTATGCTTTTTTGGAAGCTCATAATTGTCCTTACTTTACTTCATTCCAATAATATCGATACATTCTCTGCCAAGTCGTATCGATTATTGTTAAATATCCCATCCTGTATAAATAAGAGTTTGTACAAATGGATAGACTCCGTTAACTTGCATATCAATTGCACGCAGAATGTATTTTCATGTACAATTAAGTCAAAGATAGTCAAAGTCAATGACTTATCACCGGAAGAAAAGAGGTGACATCATGCGAAACATTTCCGACATTATTGAAGGATATTTAAAGGCCATTATCGAAAAAGAAGATAGCGGGACGATTGAAATCAAACGGAGTGAAGTGGCAGAAAAATTTCAGTGCGTGCCTTCGCAAATAAATTATGTCATCAACACACGATTTACCGTGGAGCGCGGCTATGCCGTCGAATCGAAGCGGGGCGGCGGAGGCTATATCCGGATTTACCGAGTCCAAACGAATTCGCATAAGGAATTGATTGAACATATTTTAGAAGGAATCCAACAAGGCGCGACATACACGATGGCCGAAGGGATCATTTACAGGCTGTTGAATGAAGAAGTTGTTTCGGAGAGGGAGGCAAGGATCATCCTAGCAGCAGTGGACAGGACGACTCTACATTACCCACTGCCTGAACGTGACATGATCCGGGGACGGATTTTGCAGGCGATGCTCCAAACGCTTATCTACAGACAGCTTGATTAGAAATCAACGAATACGAGGTGGCAGACAATGCTATGCGACAATTGCAAAGAACGGCCGGCTTCCGTGATTTTTACCCAGGAGGGAATGGGCGGGTCGGCGGAACGCCATCTATGCGAGAAATGTGCGTTTCAAACACAAGTGTTTCATTTTGATCCAAGTCAGGAACCGTTGTCGATTCAGCAATTCCTTTCACACTGGTTCAGCGGGAGTGAATCGATCCAGCCTTTTCAGCAGTCAAGGGACAGCATGCCGGACGGACCGATTTGCCCCGACTGCAAACTGACGTTCAGAAAATTCCTCGACATCGGAAAGTTCGGCTGTCCGACGTGCTATGACACGTTCAGGGGACAACTGCCGCGCGTTTTCAGCAAGCTCCATAATGGGCACACGACCCATGTAGGAAAAATCCCGGATTCCTTCAACGAACGATTCGCCTTGAAGAAAAAGGTCGAGGAAATCCGTTCGAAAATGCAGGAAGCGATTGAGATGGAACGATTTGAGGATGCCGCCGCATTGAGGGACGAAGCGAATGCGCTAAAAGAGCGTTTGGCGGAGTGCGGCAATGGAGGTGATGGCAGCGATGTCAATTAATAAATTCATGAAAGGCGCAGTTACAGGCTGGATGACGTCGCATGGGGAGCACTCGGATATCGTCATGTCGACGAGGATCCGCTTGGCCCGGAATTTAAGGGGATTCCGATTCCCGATCGCGTTCACGGCCGATGAGGCGGAGAAAGTCGATTCGCAAGTTTCGGCTGCCTTGCTTACTTCCGACGAAAAAGGGTATGCCTATATGAAGATGTCGGAGCTTCCCGGTCTTGAAAGGCAAGTGCTCATTGAGAAGCATTTAGTCAGTCCACAATTGACGGATGTGAAGCGACACGGCGCGGTCATCCTGTCCGAAGACGAGACGCTGAGTATCATGTTGAACGAAGAGGACCATATCCGCATCCAATGCATCTATCCAGGCTTTCAGTTGGAAAATGCATATGATCATGCAGACTCAGTCGACAACTATTTGGAAAATAAGCTCCCTTATGCCTTCGACGAGGATTTCGGTTACTTGACGAGCTGTCCGTCAAACACAGGTACAGGCATGCGAGCGTCCGTCATGATGCATTTGCCGGCGTTGACAATTACAAAGCAGATCGAGCGCATCATTCCGGCAATTGCAAGGCTAGGGATGATCGTCCGGGGAAGCTACGGAGAGGGCAGCGAAGCACCGGGCAACATTTATCAGGTTTCGAATCAGACGACTTTGGGCAAACCGGAGAAAGAGATCCTTTCCGATTTGAAAAATGTTGCGCTTAGGCTTATCGCACATGAGAGGCGCTCACGAGAACTCCTCCTTTCCAAATCACGAGTAGCTTTGGAGAACAAGCTTTTCCGATCGCTCGGCATCATTTCGTATGCAAGACTCCTGCCATCAGGGGAAGCGGCCCGTTGCCTTTCGGATGTCCGTCTAGGCATCGATCTGGGCATCATTGAAGATGTGGATATGTCCATCTTGAATGAATTGATGATCTTCATGCAACCTGGTTTCCTTCAGCAATATGCCGAAGCAGATTTGACAGCGGAGGAAAGAGATATATTCAGAGCCGATCTTTTCAGGGAACGGCTGCGTTCTGAACAACAAACCAATGAAAATAATAAAGAAAACTGAGCAATACTTTTGCAACGGATTTTTCTTTTTATTATACTTACGTCAAAGATGGTCAAAGTCAATTTAGTGGAATTGGATTGCTTCTTGATCCATAGGAATAGAGTAAGAGGAATTCCTATTCCGCACTTTAGGTAGTGGGGACAGGATGGACGTTACTTATAGAAGGAGTGGAATTGAATATGATGTTCAATCGTTTTACACAGCGGGCACAAAAGGTCCTACAGCTTGCACAGGAAGAAGCAATCAGACTGAAACATGAATCCATCGGTACCGAGCATATTTTATTGGGACTCATACGGGAAGGCGGCGGCATCGCTGCGAAAGCATTGGAAGCGATCGACATCAGTTTCGATACGATTGAAAAAGGGGTGGAAAGCCTCGTCGGTTCCGGATCGAAGGAAGTCGGACCGATTGTTCATTACACGCCAAGAGCAAAAAAGGTCATCGAGCTTTCTGTTGATGAATCAAGGAAGCTCGGCCATTCGTATATCGGCACTGAGCATATTTTGCTTGCGCTCATCCGTGAAGGGGAAGGCGTGGCTGCCCGTGTATTAAATAATGCGGGAGTCAGCTTAAACCGCGCAAGGCAGCAAGTGCTCCAATTGCTCGGAAGCAATGACAGCTCTGTCGGCAATCAAGGCACTTCATCATCCGCATCTACACCGACACTCGACAGCCTTGCTCGCGATTTGACGGAAGTGGCACGTGAAGGGACGCTTGACCCGGTCATCGGCCGCAGCAAGGAGATCACACGTGTGATCGAAGTATTGGCTCGCCGTACGAAGAACAACCCTGTACTAATTGGAGAGCCGGGTGTCGGTAAAACTGCAATTGCGGAAGGGCTTGCGCTTCAAATCGTTAATAATGAAGTTCCTGAAATCCTGCGTGATAAACGCGTCATGACATTGGATATGGGTACGGTCGTTGCGGGTACGAAATACCGCGGCGAGTTCGAGGACCGCATGAAGAAAGTGATGGAGGAGATCCGTCAGGCTGGCAATATCATTCTATTCATTGATGAATTGCATACACTGATTGGCGCTGGAGGAGCTGAAGGGGCGATCGATGCATCCAACATCCTGAAACCGTCGCTTGCCCGCGGGGAATTACAATGCATCGGGGCGACGACGCTTGATGAATACCGTAAATATATCGAAAAAGACGCAGCTCTCGAAAGACGTTTCCAACCGATTCAAGTCGATGAACCGACTGTCGAAGAAACGATTTTGATCATCAAGGGCTTGCGCGATCGATATGAAGCGCATCACCGTGTAAAAATTACGGATGAAGCAATAGATGCGGCTGCGAAGATGTCGGATCGATACATTTCTGACCGTTTCCTGCCAGACAAAGCGATTGACTTGATCGATGAAGCGGGATCGAAAGTACGTCTCCGTTCATATACGACACCTCCGAATTTGAAGGAGCTTGAAGCAAGACTTGAAGCGATTCGCCACGAAAAGAATGCCGCGGTGCAAAGCCAGGAATTCGAAAAGGCGGCATCATTCCGCGATAAAGAGCAGAAAATGAAAGAAGAGCTCGAAAAGACCAAGACGGAATGGAAAGAGAAGCAAGGGAAAAAGGAATCTGAAGTGACAGTGAACGACATTGCGGAAGTAGTCGCAATGTGGACGGGAGTTCCAGTAGCGAAGATCGCGGAAACGGAAACTGCCAAGTTGTTGAACATGGAAGAACTTCTGCATGAACGCGTTATCGGGCAGAAGGAAGCCGTAACAGCAATTTCACGAGCGATCAGGAGAGCCCGTGCAGGATTGAAGGATCCGAAGCGGCCAATCGGCTCATTCATCTTCCTCGGACCTACTGGTGTAGGGAAGACTGAGCTTGCAAGGGCGCTTGCGGAAGCGATGTTCGGGGATGAAGATGCGATGATCCGCATCGATATGTCCGAGTATATGGAGAAGCATGCGACGTCGCGTCTTGTCGGTTCGCCTCCAGGGTACGTCGGTTATGAAGAAGGCGGTCAATTGACTGAAAAAGTCCGCAGGAAGCCATATTCAGTCGTCCTGCTTGATGAGATTGAAAAGGCGCATCCTGATGTCTTCAATATTCTACTGCAAGTACTTGAGGATGGAAGATTGACGGATTCAAAAGGTCGCACAGTCGATTTCCGTAATACCGTCGTCATCATGACGTCCAACGTCGGGGCGGAAACATTGAAATCGAATCGTTACGTCGGCTTCAATCTGCAAGACGGAGAACGCGATTATGAAGGCATGAAATCGACGATGCTTGAGGCGTTGAAAAAAGCGTTCCGTCCGGAGTTCCTGAACCGTGTCGATGAAATGATTGTCTTCCACTCGCTTGAGAAGGAACACTTGCGTGAAATCGTCTCTCTCATGTCAAACGAGTTGACGAAGCGTCTTGCGGAGCAGGATATTACGCTTGAGTTGACGGATGAAGCGAAACACAAAATCTCCGAAGTGGGATACGATCCGGATTACGGTGCACGACCGTTGCGCCGGGCTTTGCAGAAACATGTCGAAGACCGTCTCTCGGAAGAGTTGTTGAGCGGAACAGTGCTCACAGGCGGAAAAGTAATCGTCGATGTAGAGGAAGGCGAGTTCGTCGTCAAGACGGATCGCGTAGCAGTGACAGAAAATCAATAATAGGATGGCCCTCCCGTAGAGTTCGCTATCTACGGGAAAGGGCTGTCCTTTTCGTATATGGAGGTACATATGGCAAAGCGGAAAACGAAATTCATGTGCAGGGACTGTGGGTACGAATCGCCGAAATGGATGGGAAGATGTCCGGGCTGCGGCGAGTGGAATACAATGGACGAGGAAGTCGAAATTGTAAGCAAGGGTCCGCGCGGGGCTTTTAAGCACACGGAGAACATCCAACAGAAAGCGATGCCGATCAGCGCGATTGAAACAATGGAGGAACCGAGGGTCAAGACGGAGCTTGGAGAACTGAATCGGGTGCTCGGCGGCGGGATCGTCCCGGGTTCGCTCATCTTGATCGGCGGGGATCCGGGCATAGGGAAATCGACGTTGCTGCTACAAGTGTCTTCCCTTCTCGCCAATCAAAAACAGCGCGTCCTTTACATATCTGGTGAGGAATCCATCAGACAGACGAAGCTGCGCGCTGAGCGTCTCGGTGTTGCGTCGGATGAACTTTATATTTATGCGGAGACGGATTTGGCGAAGATACATGAAACGATCAATGACGTGCAACCGAAATTTGTCATTGCCGACTCGATCCAGACAATCCACCATCCCGAAGTCACATCCGCTCCAGGCAGTGTTTCGCAAGTGCGGGAATGTACGGCTGAGCTGATGCGTATCGCAAAGACGCAAAACATCGCCATTTTCATTGTTGGCCATGTGACGAAAGACGGACAAATTGCAGGTCCACGCCTTCTCGAGCATATGGTGGATACTGTCCTCTATTTTGAGGGGGAGCGGCATCATACGTACCGGATCTTGCGAAGTGTGAAGAACCGCTTCGGCTCGACGAATGAAATTGCGATTTTCGAGATGCTGCAATCCGGCTTGAAGGAAGTTTTGAATCCGTCCGAACTGTTCCTGCGGGAGAGGTCTCAGGGCGGTGCGGGATCGACCGTCGTCGCTTCGATGGAAGGGACCCGTCCAATCCTCGTCGAAATCCAGGCGCTCATAACTCCGTCAAGCTTCAATTACCCGAAGAGGATGGCAACCGGGATCGATCAGAACCGCGTTTCGCTCTTGATGGCTGTTCTGGAAAAACGGATGGGCATGCTTTTACAAGCGCAGGACGCCTATATTAAGGTTGCTGGCGGCGTAAAGCTGGATGAACCGGCGATCGATTTGGCTGTCCTCGTCAGCATCGTTTCGAGCTACCGGGATGCGGCGGCAGGAGCTACCGACTGCTTCATTGGCGAAGTGGGGTTGACGGGCGAAGTGCGCCGTGTTTCACGCATAGAACAGCGGGTAACGGAGGCGGCGAAACTAGGGTTCGAAAAAGTCGTCATTCCATCATCGAATATCGGCGGGTGGGATTTTCCGGAAGGGATTCAAGTCGTTGGCGTCGAAACGATAAGTGAGGCATTAAACATCGCATTTTCGTAAAATATGAAAAGGGATGAGACTTTTTAAAGGGAGTCCTATTTCCCTGATTTTGCAATGCAAGGAACTTCACTATCTTTTGTGTGTCCTATACTTGTCGGAAAAACATTGAGTTTGATGGTTCAAAACGGCGAAGGGCATGGAAAACGTGTATAGTTATCAGTAACAGAATGGAGGTGTTATGCATGTTGAAAAGAGTAGTTCAAGCTGGACTGCTGCTGATCGGAGGAACACTCGGCGTATTATTTTTACCGTATTTATTCACTTTATCTTCCTTTACTTCAAAGCCGATGATTGATAATCCTTACGTAGCTGCTGTCCTAGGGGCGATCGTGTTATATTTGCTAAGCCTTTTCATCGCGGATCCGATTGTGAATTTCATTAAGTGGATGGAAGACCGTCTGTTGAAGGCTCCTATCTTCGATTTATTATTCGGAACGATCGGTCTGATGGTCGGTTTGAGTGTCGCTTTTCTCGTCAGCTTCGGGTTGAGCAGTGTGGAGATTCCTATTATTACGTCCATTCTGCCTGTCCTTCTTTCAATCCTTCTCGGATATCTAGGTTTCCAGGTTGGATTTAAAAAACGTGAAGAATTTTCCCACGCCATTTTTGCGGCGCGGAATAGCAATCCGAAAAAGAGGGATGGCGCGGAAGGTGCAGCGCAGCAGGATGCTAAGATCCATAAAATCTTGGATACGAGTGTCATTATTGACGGAAGGATTGCGGATATCGCGTCAACGGGATTTCTGGAAGGGCTTCTCGTCGTACCGCAATTCGTATTGACAGAGCTTCAACATATCGCCGATTCATCCGATTCATTGAAACGTACTAAAGGGCGGCGTGGACTCGATGTCCTGAAGCGTTTGCAGACGGATGACGGACCGAGCATATTGATTACTGACGAAGATTTCGCGGACGTTGCGGAAGTGGACCTGAAGCTTGTCCGTCTCGCGAAAAGCATGAACGGTCATGTCGTGACAAACGATTTCAACTTGAATAAAGTGGCGGATCTGCACGGTGTAGCAGTTTTGAACATCAATGATCTGGCCAATGCGGTGAAGCCTGTCGTCATCCCTGGTGAGGAGATGCATGTCGTCGTCATAAAGGATGGCAAGGAGCATAATCAGGGCGTCGCGTATTTGGATGACGGCACGATGATCGTCATTGAAGATGGCAGAATGCATATCGGCAATGCGATTGATGTCGTTGTCACGAGCGTGCTGCAGACCTCCGCGGGCCGTATGATTTTCGCGAAGCCGAAGAACGGCAAAACTGCAAAGGCGCATTAACAGGCGCATTGATGAAGAAAGCTGAGGAACGATGATGAAGACATATACAGTGATGCTCCCGGCAGCGGGGAGCGGACGGCGTATGGGTGCCGGGTTCAACAAGCTGTTTTTGGAGATGGCGGGCAAGCCGATTCTCATACACACTTTGGATGTGTTCGAACAGGATCCCGATTGCGCGGGGATGATTCTCTCCGTGAAGGACGAGGAAAAGCTTCATATCGAAGAAATGCTCGAGCGTTTCGGTATTGCGAAAGTGGCTGCACTCGTTGAAGGTGGAGTGGAGCGGCAGCAAAGCGTTGCGGCTTGCATCAATGCTCATACAGAGGGAGGGGTGGTCCTCGTGCATGATGCGGCGAGGCCATTCATTAACCTGGATGTCATCCGTGAGCTTGTGGACGTAGCCCAAGAACATGGCGCCGCAATCGCAGGTGTCCAAGTGAAGGATACGATGAAGGTTGCACCAGGCGGCATCGTCGAAGAGACAGTGGACCGTTCGAAGCTCTGGGCGATCCAGACGCCGCAAGCGTTCCGCTACGACCTCTTGAAGGAAGCGTCCGAGAAAGCCGAATCTGAAGGGTTCCTCGGGACGGATGAATCGATGATCGTCGAACGGCTGGGACACCCGGTTAGAGTTGTAGAAAGTACGTATGACAATATTAAAATGACGACGAAGGAGGATCTCCTGTTTGGCGAGGTCCTCTTGAAACAGAGACGGCAGGAGGATTTCCAATGATTCGGATAGGACAAGGGTTTGATGTACATCAATTTGAGGAAGGTCGGCCATTGATCATCGGCGGCATTACCATTCCTTACGAAAGAGGATTGACGGGGCATTCCGACGCGGACGTCCTATTGCATACAGTGACAGATGCTGCGCTTGGTGCAATCGGGGAAGGGGATATCGGCAGGCATTTCCCGGATACGGATGAGGCATTCAAGGATGCGGATTCAGCGGTCCTTCTTCAAAAAGTATGGGAGATCGTAGAGACGAAAGGCTATCGTTTGGGCAATATCGATTGCACAATCATGGCGCAGAGACCGAAAATGGCGCCGCATATCGAGACGATCCGCGCACGCATTGCAGAATTGCTGAATGCAGATACAACGCAGGTGAATGTCAAGGCGACAACAACCGAAAAACTTGGATTCGTCGGCAGGGAAGAAGGGATCGCCTCAATGGCTACCATCCTTCTCATGAAAGATTGAGCCCTTTCAAATTGGACGAAGCAGTGATAAAATGACACTTGAATTAATCAAGAACGGAGATGCACTCAAATGACAACAGAAGTACGTGTACGTTATGCGCCGAGTCCGACCGGCCATTTACATATCGGCGGAGCCCGGACAGCATTGTTCAATTATCTTTTCGCAAAGCATCATGGAGGAAAATTCATCATCCGCATCGAGGATACCGACACGGAACGGAATATCGAAGCAGGCGAACTTTCCCAGCTGGACAACCTGAAATGGTTGGGGATCCATCATGACGAGTCCGTCGATATCGGCGGGGAATATGGTCCTTACCGTCAGATGGAACGCCTTGATCTCTACACGAAATATGCGCAGGATATGCTCGACGGTGGGCATGCCTACAAATGTTTCTGTACGACGGAGGAGTTGGAGGCGGAGCGTGAAAAGCAGAAGGCTTCCGGAATCGCAGCGCCGATGTATGGCGGGACTTGCCGTCATCTGACTGCCGAAGAAGTTGCCGAAAAGGAAGCTTCGGGCATGCCTTACACGATTCGCATGCGCGTACCTGAAAACGTAACCTATACGGTGGATGACCTCGTCCGTGGCGAAGTGGCGTTCGAATCGAAAGACGTCGGCGACTGGGTGCTTGTAAAAGCAAACGGCATCCCGACATATAACTTCGCGGTTGTCATCGATGACCATCTGATGAAAATCTCGCATGTCTTCCGTGGTGAGGAGCACTTGACGAATACGCCTAAGCAATTGATGGTGTACGATGTATTCGGCTGGGAGTATCCGCGCTTCGGACATATGACGTTAATCGTAAATGAAGAGCGGAAAAAGCTTTCAAAGCGGGATGAATCAATCATCCAATTCATTTCCCAGTACAAGGACCTCGGTTATTTGCCGGAAGCGATGTTCAACTTCTTCGCGTTGCTCGGTTGGTCGCCAGGCGGAGAAGAAGAGATTTTCACGCAGGATGAATTGATCAAGCTTTTCGACGAAAGCCGCCTTTCCAAATCGCCGTCCATGTTCGATAAGACGAAGCTTACGTGGATGAATAACCAATACGTGAAGAAGCTCAGCTTGGATGAAGTGATTGAATTGACATTGCCGCATCTTCAAGCAGCAGGACGTGTTAGCGAAGAGATGACGGAAGAGCAACGCAACTGGGTGCACGATCTGATCGCCCTTTACCAGGCGCAGTTGAGCTATGGAGCGGAAATCGTCGAATTGACCGCCCAATTCTTCAATGATCATATTGAATATGATGAACAATCCAAGGAGATCCTATCGGGTGAGCAAGTTCCGGAAGTGATGGCATCCTTCCAACGCCAGTTATCCGCCCTTGAATCATTTGATCCTGCTTCAATTAAAGCAGCGATCAAAGAGGTGCAAAAGGAAACGGGTCATAAAGGGAAGAATCTCTTCATGCCGATCCGTGTGGTAACGACAGGACAGACGCACGGTCCGGAATTGCCGGATTCCATCGCATTGATTGGCAAGGAGAAAGCGATTGAACGGGTTTCGAAATTTGCTCAGGCGTAATTGATTTAGTTGACTTTAGACATTTTCTAGGTACAATTAACGTACATTCATTTAAAAGAACGAAAGCTTTGATAAGGAGAAGTACACATCGCATGCTCTTCAGAGAGGGTCATCATCGGCTGTAAGTGACCTGTGCCTCTGCAATGTGGAAATGCCCCTTTGAGCGCCGTGCCGAACGAAGAAGTAGGCCGGACGCATCGCCAGCGTTAGAGGCGTCAAGCGGGAAGGGGATTAAACCCTTCCAAGCGGAGTGGAACCGCGCATTCGATTGCGTCTCTGTCTAGTTATGGACAGGGGCGCTTTTTGCGTTCATGAAGAATTGGAACAGGAGGTCGAAAACAGTGTTTCGTAGGATGAAGGAAGACATCCATTGCATATTTGAACAGGATCCTGCTGCGCGCAGCACGTTCGAGGTGGTGCTTACGTATTCCGGCCTCCACGCAGTGTGGGCGCACCGGATCGCACATGCACTCTATAAAAAGAATCTGTTGTTTCTTGCAAGGCTCATCTCACAGATCAGCCGATTTTTCACAGGCATCGAAATCCATCCAGGCGCAACGATCGGCAGGCGGCTATTCATTGACCACGGCATGGGAATCGTCATTGGCGAGACTTGTGAAATCGGCGATGACGTAACCTTATACCAAGGTGTGACATTGGGGGGAACGGGCAAGGAAAAAGGAAAGCGTCACCCGACTCTTGGCAATAATGTACTTGTAGCTTCGGGGGCAAAAGTGCTCGGCTCCATTACAATAGGTGAAAATAGCAAGATCGGCGCAGGGTCGGTCGTTCTGATCGATGTACCGGAAGATTCGACAGTCGTCGGCATCCCGGGCAAGGTCGTCGTGACGAACGGCGTACGGGTGAAGGATAAACATGATCACCGCAACTTGCCTGACCCTGTCGAAGATACATGCAACCGCTTGGAAGATGAAATTGCATTTCTGAAAAAACGAATTGAAGAACTTGAGAAGAAAGAAGGGAAAACCGATGAGTATTCAAATTTATAATACATTGACACGGAAGAAGGAGCCTTTCATACCACTGGAGGAAGGGAAAGTGAAAATGTATGTGTGCGGACCGACCGTCTACAACTACATTCATATCGGGAATGCAAGACCGGTCATCGTGTTTGATACAGTCCGCCGCTATTTGCAGTATCGCGGCTATGACGTCAATTACGTGTCCAACTTCACAGATGTCGACGACAAAATCATCAACACAGCGAATGAGCTAGGCGAAGAGGTAGGGGAATTGACTGAACGCTTCATCAATGCCTATTTTGAGGACGTCGGAGCTCTCGGCTGCGGCAAAGCGGATGCCCATCCGCGTGTGACGGAGCATATCGACGACATCGTCGCTTTCATCCAAGTACTTGTGGATAAAGAATTCGCTTATGAAGCGCAAGGGGATGTGTATTACCGCACGCGCAAGTTCGACGGCTACGGCAAACTGTCCCATCAGTCGATCGATGAGCTGAGGGTAGGTGCACGCATTGAAGAGAGCGGCATCAAAGAGAATCCTCTCGATTTCGCTTTATGGAAAGCGGCAAAAGAAGGGGAAGTCGCCTGGGAAAGCCCATGGGGCCCTGGCAGACCAGGTTGGCATATCGAGTGCTCCGTCATGGCGAGGGAACATTTGGGCGACACGATCGACATCCATGCCGGCGGGCAGGATCTGACATTCCCGCATCATGAAAATGAAATCGCGCAGTCCGAGGCGATGACCGGGAAGCAGTTTGCCCGTTACTGGATGCATAATGGCTATATTAATATCGATAATGAAAAGATGTCAAAGTCGCTCGGGAATTTCATTCTCGTCCACGATATCCGCAAGCAGATCGATCCCAAGGTGCTTCGTTTCTTCATGCTGTCCGTTCATTACCGTCATCCGGTCAACTTTTCGCAAGATCTCGTCGAAAGCGCGGCGAATGGACTGGACCGAATCCAAACGGCTTACAACAATTTGAAGCACCGTGTTGGCACATCCGCCGATCTTGGAGACCAGCAGGACATTTGGACACATAAGGTGGATGAATCCGTACGTTTGTTTGAAACTGCGATGGATGATGATTTCAATACGGCGAATGCCATTGCCGCCATTTTCGAACTCGTTAAAACAGCCAATGTATATTTACTGGAGAAAAACACGCAAACGGCTGTACTCGAGTATTTCATTTCCGCATTCGACCGACTGATGGAGGTTCTCGGCTTGCCGTTCAGTGGGGAAGAACTGTTGGATGCTGAAATTGAAGGGCTTATCGAGGAGCGATTGACTGCGCGCCGTGAACGGAATTTCAGCCGTTCAGACGAAATCAGAGACCTATTGAAGGAAAAGGGGATCATCCTGGAAGATACCGCCCAAGGCACGCGGTGGAAGAGAGGATGAGCGGCGTGTATACATTGCGTGACATCGATGTGAAGCAACTGAACGCACTTGCACTCGCCTATATGGGGGACGCAGTTTATGAGCAGGCGGTCCGTGAGCATTTGCTGCGCTCTGGCCGCGTGAAGCCAAACACGCTCCATAAAGAGGCGACACGGTATGTATCCGCGAAAGCGCAAGCGTCCGCTGTCAAGATGATGCAGGAAACAGGCTTTCTAACCGAAGAGGAGGAAGCCGTCCTACGCCGCGGACGGAATGCGAAATCTGGATCAGTACCAAAAAACACTGACGTCGTGACGTATAACCATAGTTCTGGATTCGAAGCGGTTCTCGGTTATTTATATCTGCTTGGCAGAACTGAACGGGTTGGGGAAATCATCGGAAGTACAATGCAATTCATCGAAAATCCGAACGAGGAGGGCGCATCATGACAAATCAGGAATCGGAATTGATTGGCGGTAAAAACCCGGTTGTAGAAGCACTACGGTCGGGCCGGGAACTGAATAAGATCTGGATTGCCGAAGGGTTGAATAAAAAAAGCATCGGGGAGATTTTATCCCTATCGAAACAATCGGGGATCATCGTCCAAGCGGTGCCGAAACAGAAGTTGGACGGCATGCTGGACATGAATCATCAAGGCATTATCGCCTCGGTTGCCGCCTACTCCTACGCAGAACTCGATGATTTGTTTGCAGTCGCGAAAAACCGCGGCGAGGATCCGTTTTTCCTCATTCTCGACGAACTGGAAGATCCGCATAATCTCGGCTCGATTCTCAGGACGGCGGATGCTGCAGGTGCACATGGCGTTATCATCCCGAAACGCCGCTCTGTCGGTTTGACAGGAGTCGTCGCGAAAGCTTCGACGGGGGCAATCGAGCATATCCCGGTCGTCCGTGTGAACAATCTCTCCCAGACGGTGGAGGAGTTGAAGAAAGCGGGAGTCTGGATTGCTGGGACAGACGCGCAAGGTTCGCAAGATTACCGTTCGATGGATGCCACACTGCCACTTGCCGTCATCATAGGCAGCGAGGGTAAAGGGATGTCCCGCATCTTGAAAGAAAAATGCGACTTCCTCTATCATCTGCCGATGGTAGGGCATGTGACGTCATTGAATGCCTCTGTCGCAGCGTCCTTGCTCATGTATGAAGTGTTACGCAAACGCAAGCCCTTAACGCCAGGGTCATGAAAAAGGATGTATTGCTCGTCGATGGATATAACATCATCGGGGCATGGCCGGAATTGAGGAAGCTGAAGCTTGTAAGCCTTGCTGAGGCCCGCGACCGGCTTATTGAAAGAATGGCCGAATACAAGGCGCATACAGGCTGGCGAGTCATCATCCTGTTCGATGCGCACTTGATGCGGGGGACCGAAAAGAAGAATTGGCAGCATAATGTCGAAGTTGTTTTCACTCGTGAAAATGAAACTGCCGATGAACGAATCGAAAAGTTGGTATCCGAGCTGAGCGGGCGCCGAGTCCAAATCCATGTGGCTACATCCGATTTGACGGAGCAATGGGTCATCTTCGCACAAGGCGCCCTGCGGAAATCGGCTCGCGAACTAGAAATTGAAATGAATGAAATCGATAAATTGATTACAAAAAAAGTAAAAGAAATCCAGGTGGAAAGGCCGTTCTCCAAGATTCAGTTGTCCGATGAGGTGGCAGAAATATTTGAAAAATGGCGCCGAGGAATGAAATGAACGGTTGACGTTAAAATTTTCCATGCGTTATACTGATTGAAAGGCAATGACGAATCGGGGTGTGGTGATTGGCGGGAAATGTTTACGTTCAAGGGGGACCATCTGATTTCACCGGGCTATCCGATGAAGAGATTTTAGTTCGTATTCATGAAGGCAGCACGGACGCGCTAGATTTCCTTATTACCAAATATCAATCTTTCGTAAAAATGAAAGCACGCTCATATTTCATGATGGGCGGGGATCGTGAGGATATCATTCAGGAAGGAATGATCGGCCTCTACAAAGCGATCCGCGATTTCAGGACGGATCGGCTTGCTTCATTTAGGGCATTTGCAGAGCTGTGTATAACAAGGCAAATTATCACAGCCATTAAAACGGCGACAAGGCAGAAGCACATTCCTCTGAATACATCGGTATCTTTGGACAAGCCCGTATTCGATGAGGAATCCGACCGCACGTTGTTGGACGTCCTAACCGGATCTGTGCTCGATGATCCAGAGGATTTAATAATCCATAAGGAAGATTTCATCCATATGGAAGGGGAAATCAATAAAGTGTTGAGCGGACTCGAAAAGCAGGTCCTATCACTCTATTTGGAAGGTCAGTCCTATCAGGAGATTTCAGACGAATTGAACCGGCAAGTCAAATCTGTGGACAATGCACTCCAGCGCATCAAGCGGAAACTGGAACGTCACATGCAAGTGGATGTCGTGCATTGAAGCATGTCCATGATGAATTGCCAACCCATTTCCATCATGTTGACATCATGAATGTTAGGTGGTACTCTTTAGCAAGGCAATGACTATATACGTAGACTGTCGACAATAGTTGCACGATGGAAGTTCAAGGTGGAAAAATGTCTAAAAA
Source organism: Saccharococcus sp. Marseille-Q5394 (assembly GCF_946901335.1). Taxonomy (NCBI): domain Bacteria; kingdom Bacillati; phylum Bacillota; class Bacilli; order Caryophanales; family Anoxybacillaceae; genus Saccharococcus; species Saccharococcus sp. Marseille-Q5394. The sequence goes on from NZ_CAMPPQ010000002.1 coordinate 387,996, forward strand.
ATTGATTTTATGTTGTGATCGTTGCGGATCACGAAACTACGTCATCCCTGCAGGAAATAAGCAGACAACAGTCCGTTTTACGGTGAAGAAGTTTTGCAATCAATGCAATGAACATACAGAGCATAAACAAACAATCTAGTTGCAGTACTATACTTAGTATTCGGAGGTCTACGATTGAATGGGTAAGATAACCGGTTTTTTAAAAGATGTCGTCTCTGAAATGCGGAAGGTCAGCTGGCCGAAGAGAAAAGAATTGACACGCTACACGATCGTTGTTATTACAACAGTTGTATTCATGGCAGTTTATTTCGGTCTCGTCGATTTGGGCATTTCAAAAGCAATGGAATGGTATATTGCGTTATAATAGGACAGCATGAATAATCCTTGTTGAAAAATATCCCGTCTTGTCACATGAACGGGTTTTTTCATTTCTCGGAAATAAATATAGAGTCTTTGGCGAATAAATGAGTAATGCATTTCGAAAAGGAGGGACGGACACACAGTCCTACGTAATTATGGAAATGGAGAAAAATTGGTACGTTGTCCACACATATTCAGGATATGAAAATAAGGTGAAAGCCAACCTTGAAAAACGTGTCGAGACGATGGGTATGCAAGATAAAATATTCCGCGTCGTCATCCCTGAAGAGCAGGAAACGGACTTCAAAGATGGCAAAAAACGCACAGTCATGAAAAAGACGTTCCCGGGATACGTCCTCGTGGAAATCATCATGACGGACGACTCTTGGTATGTCGTCCGGAACACGCCTGGAGTGACAGGTTTCATCGGGTCATCCGGTGGTGGCGCAAAACCGACGCCGCTCTTGCCTGAGGAAGTGGATTTCATCCTCAAGCAAATGGGTATGAAAGAACGGAAAGCTGAAGCTGACTTCCAAGTCGGCGAAATGATCGAGGTGCTTGAAGGGCCGTTCGCGCATTTCCAAGGGAAAGTCGAAGAAATCGATCAGGACAAAGGGAAGGTTCGCGTTTCCGTCGATATGTTCGGCAGGGAAACAATCATGGAGCTTGACTTTGAACAAGTTGAAAAAATATAAGAGATTACCACTTGCAAGACAAGCATAATAATGGTATCATTTCAAAGGTCAGACTGTAATCAGAACAGACTGGACGGATTAACCAAATTCTACCGGGTAACCGGCAGGCACATATTGAGTGGGAGGGGCAACCCAATTACCACATCACGGACTTAAGGAGGTGTGTCTCGTGGCTAAAAAAGTAACCAAAATCGTGAAATTGCAAATCCCTGCAGGTAAAGCTAACCCAGCTCCACCGGTTGGACCGGCGCTAGGTCAAGCAGGTGTCAACATCATGGGATTCTGTAAAGATTTCAACGCACGTACAGCAGATCAAGCAGGTCTAATCATTCCTGTTGAAATAACTGTATTTGAGGATCGTTCATTCACATTCATTACAAAAACTCCACCAGCAGCAGTATTGCTGAAAGTTGCAGCTAATCTTCAAAAAGGTTCAGGCGAACCGAATAAAAAGAAGGTAGCTACTGTAAAACGTGATAAAGTTCGCGAAATTGCTGAACAAAAAATGGAAGACCTTAACGCAGCATCGGTTGAAGCGGCGATGGCAATGGTTGAAGGTACTGCACGCAGTATGGGAATCTCGATCGAAGACTGATCGCGATGAAACCATGTTCTGTTTCTTTGTAGTGGGGGTTGCGCTTGTTCCTCGGAACACGCAACCCTTATTCGTGGGAGGTTCAATCCGTTAAAACCACAAACGAGGAGGAAATTTTAATGGCTAAAAGAGGTAAAAAATTCACTGAGGCGGCAAAGCTTGTCGATCGCACGCAAGTGTATGACATGAAAGAAGCGATTGAGCTTGCAAAGAAAACAAGCACAGTCAACTTTGACGCAACTGTTGAAGTCGCATTCCGTCTTGGAATCGACACTCGTAAAAATGACCAGCAAATCCGTGGGGCAGTTGTGCTTCCGAACGGTACTGGTAAAACTCAACGCGTTCTAGTTTTCGCGAAAGGCGAAAAATTGAAAGAAGCGGAAGCTGCTGGTGCAGACTATGCAGGCGATGCAGAGTACATCACTAAAATCCAACAAGGCTGGTTCGATTTCGACGTTATCGTTGCAACTCCGGACATGATGGGCGAAGTTGGTAAAATTGGTCGCGTATTGGGACCAAAAGGCTTAATGCCGAACCCTAAAACAGGCACAGTAACATTTGATGTTGCTAAAGCTGTTGCGGAAATCAAAGCAGGTAAAGTTGAATACCGTGCGGACAAAGCTGGTATTATCCACGCTCCGATCGGAAAAGCTTCTTTCGACAACGAAAAGCTTGAAGAAAACTTCAAAACTGTTTTTGAAACAATCCAAAAAGCTAAACCAACTGCAGCTAAAGGAACTTACATGAAGTCAGTGAATATCACGACTACTATGGGTCCTGCGGTCAAAGTTGATCCGTCAACTGTAGTTGTTAAATAAAAACATTGACAAGCTTGAAATCTTATAGTAAGATTTCGTTTGTTGTAAACTAAATCATTTGTACCGTAGACAGCAGGGGCTTTAAAGCTTAATCATCCTGCCGAGGACAAGACGCTCTTTATGTTAAAGATGACGACTTTTCTGCCCTCGTGGTCTACTTTGTGGATCGCGAGGGCTATTCATATCGGTATGAATGACCCGAATTCTTACAGGAGGTGTCAAGATGAGCAAAGTATTAGAAGCTAAACAAGCGGTAGTGGATGAGATCTCAGGCAAATTGCAATCAGCGGTTTCCGTTGTCGTAGTCGACTATCGTGGTCTAAACGTGAGCCAAGTTACGGAACTTCGTAAACAGCTTCGTGAAGCAGGCATTGACTTCAAAGTTTACAAAAACTCAATGTCACGCCGTGCTGCTGAAACAGCTGGACTTGAGGGGTTGAATGAGCATTTAGTAGGTCCGAACGCAATCGCATTCTCGACTGAAGATGTTGTTGCTCCTGCTAAAATCCTTAACGACTTCGCTAAGAAGAACGACAAGCTTGAAATCAAAGCAGGCGTGATTGAAGGAAATGTCGCATCTGTTGAAGATATCAAAGCATTGGCGGAACTTCCATCCCGCGAAGGACTTCTTTCCATGCTACTCAGCGTTCTACAAGCTCCAATGCGCAACTTCGCGCTTGCAACAAAAGCTGTTGCAGAGCAAAAAGAGGAACAAGGCGCTTAAGTTTACTGAAGCTGCCTGAACGACAAAAATCTGCGGGCTAATCCCCGACAAACTAAAACCTATTTAGGAGGAAAAAATAATGACTAATCAACAAATCCTTGACGCGATTAAAGAAATGACAGTCCTTGAATTGAACGACCTTGTAAAAGCTATCGAAGAGGAATTCGGCGTAACTGCTGCAGCTCCTGTTGCAATGATGGGCGGAGCAGGTGCTGGTGAAGCGGCTGCTGAACAAACTGAGTTCGACGTAGTTCTAGCTTCTGCTGGAGACCAAAAAATCAAAGTTATCAAAGTTGTTCGCGAAATCACTGGCCTAGGCTTGAAAGAAGCGAAAGAAGTAGTTGATAACGCTCCTAAAGCAATCAAAGAAGGCGTTTCTAAAGAAGAAGCAGAAGAAATGAAAGCGAAACTTGAAGAAGTTGGCGCTGGCGTAGAAGTTAAGTAATTTTTGAATAATGAAGAAAGGCTCGTCGTTTCGGACGGGCTTTTCTTCATTTTTTTATCTAGAAGGAAATATGGGCAACCTTTCGGGAGGAAGGAGAATCAATATGGCTGAACATTACTACTCTAAAAATCCAATAGTGAAAAGTGATCCGAAGGAATGGCAAGCGACATTGCGAAATAACCGGCTTCGATTCAAGACGGACGCGGGAGTATTCAGTAAAGGGGAAGTGGATTTCGGTTCACGTCTGCTAGCGGATTCTTTCGTAATGCCTACTGTGGCAGGGGCTGTGCTGGATGTTGGTTGTGGTTACGGACCTATCGGATTATCGATCGCCGCATCTTTTCCGGACCGGAGCGTCCATATGGTCGATGTCAACGAAAGGGCGATGGCGCTCGCGAATGAAAATGCCAAACTGAACGGCATACGGAATGTGTCGGTCTACCCGAGTGATGCATTGTCGGCTGTAGAGGCGGAGGGTTTCGCGGCGATATTGACGAACCCGCCAATCCGGGCAGGAAAAGAGACGGTATTCAAAATTTACGACGGAGCTTTTTCGAAATTGGCTACCGGAGGAGAATTGTGGGTCGTCATTCAGAAGAAGCAGGGGGCCCCTTCCACAATGGCGCATTTGACCGAGTTGTTCGGAAATGTGGAAACCGTGGAAAAGAAAAAAGGATATTTCATACTTAAAGCCCAAAAAACGTTGACCTGAGTGTTTTCTTGTGCTAGTATTGTAAAATGCATAAATAATATAATGCGGTCGTGTGCCCTTTTGCATAAGATTTGGAAATCTAAGGCATACTGGCAATGGATAAAAGATTGTTAAACCGAAAATGAGCTCTTGCCAGAACTCGTTTTCTTTTTGTTTTTTCGATATCATACACTATTTTTATGATTTCGCAAAGGACTAATATTGTTTTGAGGGGTGAAAGAGTTGACAGGTCATTTAGTTCAGTATGGTCAACACCGTCAGCGCAGAAGTTTCGCGCGGATCAATGAAGTTCTCGAGCTGCCGAATTTGATTGAAATCCAGACGGCATCTTATGAGTGGTTCTTGGAAGAAGGGCTACGGGAAATGTTCCGTGATATTTCTCCAATCCAGGATTTCACAGGTAATCTTTCGTTGGAATTCATTGATTATCAACTTGGTGAACCGAAATACCCTGTTGATGAATCAAAAGAGCGTGACGTTACGTATGCAGCACCGCTGCGCGTAAAAGTGCGATTGCATAACAAGGAAACGGAAGAAGTGAAAGAACAGGACGTTTTCATGGGTGACTTCCCGCTTATGACGGAAAACGGAACGTTCATCATCAACGGTGCGGAAAGGGTCATCGTATCCCAGCTCGTAAGGTCCCCGAGTGTCTACTTCAATGATAAGACGGATAAGAACGGTAAGCGCGGATTTGCTGCGACTGTCATTCCGAACCGCGGTGCGTGGCTCGAGTACGAGACTGACGCAAAAGATGTAGTCCACGTCCGGATTGATCGTACCCGTAAATTGCCGATTACCGTCCTTCTTCGAGCGCTTGGATTTTCAACAGATCAAGAAATCATTGATCTGATCGGAGACAATGAGTACTTGCGCAACACGCTTGAAAAGGATAACACGGAAACTTCGGAGAAGGCCTTGCTTGAAATCTACGAGCGTCTCCGTCCAGGTGAGCCTCCGACGTTGGACAGTGCGCGAAGCCTGCTGTACTCCCGCTTCTTCGACCCGAAAAGGTATGACTTGGCGAATGTCGGCCGTTATAAAATGAACAAGAAGCTTCATCTGCAAAATCGTCTGTTCAATCAAACGGTTGCAGAAACACTTGCAGACCCTGAAACAGGTGAAATTCTAGTTGAGAAAGATCAGCTGCTAGACCGTCGGACATTGGATCGTCTATTGCCTCATCTTGAAAAGGGTGTCGGCATCCAGGAAATAACGCATGTTGGCGGTGTCTTGGAAGAAGATATTACAATCCAGACAATCAAGATCTATGCTCCGAAGAGTGAAGAGAAGCAAGAGATCAATGTTATCTCGAATGCGAGCATTGATGAGTCGGTGAAACATGTGACACCTGCGGACATTGTCGCTTCCATCAGCTATTTCTTCAACTTGCTCCATGGAGTTGGAAATACGGACGATATCGACCATCTTGGAAACCGTCGTCTGCGTTCGGTTGGTGAATTGCTTCAAAACCAATTCCGGATTGGATTATCCCGTATGGAACGTGTCGTTAAAGAGCGTATGTCCATCAATGACACTCAATCGATCGTGCCTCAGCAATTGATTAATATCAGACCGGTCATCGCTTCCATCAAAGAATTCTTTGGTAGCTCTCAGCTATCCCAGTTCATGGATCAGACGAATCCGCTTGCCGAATTGACGCATAAGCGACGTCTGTCAGCGCTAGGACCAGGTGGATTGACAAGGGAGCGTGCGGGCATGGAAGTCCGTGACGTTCACTATTCCCACTACGGACGCATGTGTCCGATTGAAACGCCGGAGGGTCCGAACATTGGATTGATCAACTCCCTTTCAACGTTTGCGAGAGTGAATAAGTTCGGTTTCATTGAAACTCCTTATCGGAAGGTTGACCCTGAAACAGGACGCGTCACTCACCAAATCGATTATTTGACTGCGGATATCGAGGATAACTATGTCGTTGCGCAGGCGAATGCGCCGCTTAACGAAGATGGTTCCTACGTCAACGAAGAAGTTGTTGGGCGTTTCCAAGGGGATAACACAGTATTCAAACGTGAGCAGATCGACTATATGGATGTATCTCCGAAGCAAGTCGTCTCTGCGGCAACAGCATGTATTCCGTTCCTTGAGAATGACGACTCCAACCGTGCCTTGATGGGTGCGAACATGCAACGTCAAGCTGTACCTTTGTTGAATCCTGAAGCCCCGTTTGTCGGGACTGGTATGGAACACGTATCTGCGCGTGACTCCGGAGCTGCCGTAATTGCCAAATACCATGGCATCGTCGAGCACGTCGAGGCAAGGGAAATCCGGATCCGCCGCATTGAAACGGTGGACGGCAAAGAAGTGAAGGGCGACTTGACGATTTATCGCCTTGATAATTTCATCCGTTCCAACCAAGGGACTTGCTATAACCAACGACCGATCGTAAGCGTCGGAGATCGTGTGCAACCTCGCGATATCCTTGCAGACGGACCTTCGATGGATAGTGGGGAGCTTGCTTTGGGCCGAAACGTCCTTACAGCCTTCATGACATGGGATGGTTACAACTATGAAGATGCCATCATTATGAGCGAACGTCTTGTGAAAGATGATGTATTTACATCGATCCATATCGAAGAATACGAATCGGAAGCACGGGATACGAAACTCGGACCTGAAGAGATTACGAGGGACATCCCGAATGTCGGGGAAGAAGCCCTTCGCAACTTGGATGACCGCGGTATTATCCGTATTGGTGCAGAAGTTCGCGACGGTGACATCCTCGTCGGTAAAGTGACACCAAAAGGAGTAACTGAACTGACGGCTGAAGAAAGACTTCTTCATGCCATCTTCGGTGAAAAGGCACGGGAAGTACGTGATACTTCATTGCGTGTTCCTCACGGTGCAGGCGGAATCGTCCTGGACGTAAAAGTGTTCAATCGTGAAGATGGAGACGAATTGCCACCAGGCGTAAACCAACTCGTCCGTGCATATATCGTCCAGAAGCGTAAAATCTCTGTCGGGGATAAAATGGCTGGACGTCACGGTAACAAAGGTGTTATCTCACGCATCTTGCCTGAATCGGATATGCCATACCTTCCGGACGGCACACCGATCGACGTCATGTTGAACCCACTTGGTGTACCTTCTCGTATGAATATCGGACAGGTATTGGAAATGCATCTTGGAATGGCTGCCCGTAACCTGGGCATTCATATGGCTTCGCCGGTATTTGACGGAGCGAATGAAGAAGATGTATGGAGTACCATGGAAGAAGCGGGTATGAACCGTGACGGAAAGACGATCCTTTACGATGGCCGCTCAGGTGAGCCATTTGACAGCCGCGTATCTGTAGGCGTCATGTATTTGATCAAACTCGCTCACATGGTCGACGACAAGCTTCATGCTCGGTCGACTGGACCTTACTCGCTCGTTACGCAACAACCGCTCGGAGGGAAAGCTCAATTCGGCGGTCAGCGTTTCGGGGAGATGGAAGTGTGGGCGCTTGAAGCTTATGGTGCCGCTTATACATTGCAAGAAATCCTTACTGTCAAGTCGGATGACGTTGTCGGACGTGTGAAGACGTACGAAGCGATCGTCAAAGGACAAAGCGTCCCTCAACCGGGCGTTCCTGAGTCGTTCAAAGTATTGATCAAAGAACTTCAGAGCCTTGGGTTGGACGTGAAGATGCTAACAGAGGAATTCGAAGAAATCGAAATGCGCGATCTCGATGATGACGATGATATGCAACCAACAGACGCATTGAACCTCATGGCTGAAGATCAAACGGTTTGATTGAAATACAGTTTGTGCAATTGGATAGGGGAGCTCGAACGCTCCTCTGTCTTACTGATAAAGATGTGAGTCCATCGCGGAGATAAGATAAGAGGGAGGTAGGCTCCTTGATAGATGTAAACAATTTTGAGTATATGAAAATCGGCCTTGCTTCACCGGATAAAATTCGTTCTTGGTCTTACGGTGAAGTCAAAAAACCCGAAACGATCAACTATCGTACGTTGAAGCCAGAGAAAGACGGTCTGTTCTGTGAACGGATTTTCGGACCTACAAAAGACTGGGAATGTCACTGTGGGAAATACAAACGTGTTCGTTACAAAGGCGTCGTTTGTGATCGCTGTGGTGTTGAAGTAACACGCCAAAAAGTTCGTCGTGAACGTATGGGGCATATCGAGCTTGCGGCACCAGTCACGCATATTTGGTATTTCAAAGGCATCCCAAGCAGAATGGGCTTAATTTTAGACATGACGCCACGCGCGTTGGAAGAAATTATTTACTTCGCATCTTACGTTGTCGTTGACCCTGCAGACACGCCACTTGAACGAAAACAATTGCTTTCTGAGAAGGAATTCAGGCTCTACCGTGAAAAGTATGGTTCGAAATTCCAAGCACTCATGGGTGCTGAAGCGATTGAACAGCTTTTGATGGCGATTGATCTAGACAAAGAGACGGAATCACTGAAGGAAGAGTTGAAGACCGTACAAGGTCAACGTCGTACTCGTGCAATCAGACGCTTGGAAGTCGTCGAATCTTTCCGTAACTCTGGAAACCGTCCGGAATGGATGGTTCTCGAAGTGTTGCCGGTCATCCCGCCGGAACTGCGCCCGATGGTACAACTGGACGGCGGCCGTTTCGCAACTTCCGATTTGAATGACCTTTACCGTAGGGTAATTAACCGGAACAACCGGTTGAAGCGACTTCTTGACCTTGGAGCACCTGGCATCATCGTGCAGAACGAAAAGCGGATGTTGCAGGAAGCTGTCGACGCACTAGTTGACAACGGTCGTCGCGGACGTCCGGTTACTGGTCCAGGAAATCGTCCGTTGAAATCCCTCTCCCATATGTTGAAAGGGAAGCAAGGTCGCTTCCGTCAAAACTTGTTGGGTAAACGGGTCGATTATTCAGGTCGTTCGGTAATTGTTGTCGGACCTAACTTGAAAATGTATCAATGTGGTCTTCCGAAAGAAATGGCGATTGAATTGTTCAAGCCTTTCGTTATGAAGGAATTGGTTGAACGTGGACTGGCCCATAACATCAAGAGTGCGAAACGCAAGATCGAACGTTTGCATTCAGAAGTTTGGGATGTCCTTGAAGACGTCATTAAAGAGCATCCGGTATTACTAAACCGCGCTCCTACTCTTCATAGACTTGGAATCCAGGCATTTGAACCGTTGTTGGTCGAAGGACGTGCCATCCAGCTTCATCCACTCGTATGTACGGCTTATAACGCCGACTTCGACGGAGACCAAATGGCTGTTCACGTTCCGCTTTCAGCAGAAGCTCAAGCAGAAGCGCGTTTACTCATGCTTGCAGCGCAAAACATCCTGAACCCGAAAGACGGTAAACCAGTTGTTACTCCATCACAGGATATGGTGTTGGGCAACTACTACCTTACGTTGGAAAGGGAAGGATCCATTGGAGAAGGGTCGATTTTCAGCAATATGAATGAGGCTTTGATTGCATATCAAACAGGCCATGTCCACTTGCATACGAGAATCGCCATCCAAGCTGGTTCGTTGAACAACCCTACATTCACAGAAGAACAGAACCGCAAGCTTTTATTGACAACAATCGGGAAGCTTATTTTCAATGAAATTCTTCCTGAGACGTTCCCATACATCAATGAACCGACAGATCACAATCTACAGATTGAAACGCCGGATAAATACTTCATTGATGGAACAGTCAATATTAGAGAGCATATTCAAAACGCGGAGATCGTCCTTCCGTTCCGTAAGAAGATCCTTGGAAATATCATCGCGGAAATCTTCAAGAAGTTCCATATCACGGAAACTTCAAGAATGCTTGACCGGATGAAAAACCTAGGTTTTAAATATTCAACTCGTGCAGGAATCACGGTCGGTATTTCAGATATCGTCGTATTGCCGAATAAAGATGATATTTTGAAAGAAGCTCAAGATAAAGTGGATAAAGTAACGCAACAATTCCGCCGTGGTCTCATTACGGAGGAAGAGCGTTATGACCGTGTCATTTCCTATTGGAGCAATGCGAAGGACGTCATCCAGGATAAACTGATGGACTCTCTTGAAAATACAAACCCTATTTACATGATGAGTGACTCAGGTGCCCGTGGTAACGCGTCCAACTTCACGCAGCTCGCAGGAATGCGGGGACTAATGGCCAACCCGGCAGGACGGATCATCGAGTTGCCGATCAAGTCTTCGTTCCGTGAAGGATTGACAGTACTTGAGTACTTCATTTCCACTCACGGTGCCCGTAAAGGTCTTGCGGATACAGCATTGAAAACTGCTGACTCCGGTTACTTGACACGTCGTCTCGTAGACGTTGCGCAAGATGTCATCGTACGCGAAGACGATTGCGGAACGGACAGAGGTCTGCAAATCAGCGCTCTGACTGAAGGAACAGAAGTCATCGAAACATTGGAAGAGCGTATTGAGGGCCGTCATACGAAGAAGACGATCCGTCATCCGGAAACGGGCGAAGTGATTGTTCCGAAAGATGGTCTTGTCACTGCCGATCTTGCAACAGCAATCATCAATGCAGGAATCGAAACAGTTACAATCCGTTCTGCGTTCACTTGTAATACAAAACACGGTGTTTGTAAAAAATGTTACGGCATCAATCTTGCAACAGGGGAAACGGTTGAAGTTGGTGAGGCAGTTGGTATCATCGCTGCGCAATCAATCGGTGAGCCTGGTACACAGCTTACGATGCGTACATTCCATACAGGTGGAGTTGCGGGGGATGACATTACATCCGGTCTTCCTCGTATCCAGGAGATTTTCGAATCCCGGAATCCAAAAGGGCAAGCAGTCATTTCTGAGATCAAAGGTGAAATCACTGAGATTGACGAAATCCGGGAAGGTCAGAAGGAAATTACAATTCAAGGGGAAGTTGAAACGCGCAAGTATCTTGCTCCGTACAACGCCCGCTTGAAAGTACAAGTCGGCGATTCAATCGATCGCGGGGACAGCATTACAGAAGGTTCCATCGATCCGAAAGAATTGATTGTCGTTAAAGACGTAGCGACTGTACAAGAATACCTTCTTAAAGAAGTTCAGAAAGTTTACCGTATGCAAGGTGTTGAGATCGGTGATAAGCACGTTGAAGTGATGGTCCGCCAGATGCTTCGAAAAGTGCGTGTCATCGAAGCTGGAGACACGGATCTACTTCCGGGCTCATTGCTCGACATCCACCAATTCGCCGAGGCGAACGCTAAAGTATTGAAAAGCGGGAAGGTGCCGGCTACATCACGTCCGGTCATTCTCGGTATTACGAAAGCATCACTTGAAACGGAATCCTTCTTGTCGGCAGCATCCTTCCAAGAAACGACTCGCGTCTTAACAGATGCAGCGATCAAAGGAAAAACGGATGAATTGCTCGGCCTTAAGGAGAACGTCATCATCGGTAAGCTTGTTCCAGCTGGAACTGGCATGCAGCGTTATCGCCAGATCAAGATGGAACAGGAAGAAAAGGCGACAGCAGCGGTAATTGAGTAAATGATAATCAAATGGGGAGAGAAAGAATCCTCTCCCCATTTTTTATTAATTGTTGACATGCATCTTCGTAGATGGTAATATACAAAAGGTTGATAGTTGAATGTCTGTACTTTGGAGGATGCACGAATGTCTTATGAAAAAGTCGAGCAGGCAAAGAAGACAATCATCGGTACAAAGCAAACAGTGAAAGCGATAAAGTCTGGCGTGGTGAAGGAAGTCGTCATTGCGGAAGATGTCGAAGGAAAGCTGATCGAACCGGTAATCGGGGAAGCAGCCAAGCACGGCATTCAAGTAAGTTATGTCGATTCGAGGGAAAAGCTCGGTCAGGCATGCGGCATTCAAGTCGGTGCGTCCGTCGTCGCCATTACTGTATGATAGTTTTTGTGTGATGAAACACACAAAGACTTTGTTTTTACCCCAAAAATGAACCACCTGGATGTGTGGTCTTACAAAAAGCACAGTGAAAGGAGGAAATCCGATGCCTACAATTAACCAATTGGTCCGTAAACCTCGTAAATCGAAGTCGGACAGTTCCAAGGCACCAGCACTCGGAAAAAGTTATAATAGCTTCAAAAAGTCGATGACAAACGTCAACTCGCCACAAAAAAGAGGTGTTTGTACTCGTGTGGGTACAATGACTCCGAAGAAACCGAACTCGGCTCTTCGTAAATATGCGCGTGTTCGTTTGACAAACACTTTGGAAGTGAACGCATATATCCCTGGTGAAGGTCACAACCTTCAAGAGCACAGCGTTGTTCTAATCCGTGGAGGACGTGTAAAAGACTTACCGGGTGTTCGTTACCACATCGTACGTGGAGCGCTTGATACAGCTGGAGTTACTGGCCGTATGCAAAGCCGTTCACAATACGGTGCGAAAAGACCTAAAGAAAAGAAAAACTAATAACGAAAACGAAATGATTATTTCGAAAGGAGGAAAACAATATGCCTCGTAAAGGTCCTGTTGCAAAACGCGACGTATTACCGGATCCGATTTATAATTCGAAGCTTGTCACTCGTCTTATCAACAAAATGATGGTAGACGGTAAAAAAGGTACATCACAAAAAATCCTCTATGGTGCGTTTGAACTTGTTCAAGAACGCTCAGGTAAAGACCCTATAGAAGTATTTGAAGCAGCATTGAACAATGTTATGCCAGTGCTTGAAGTACGTGCTCGCCGTGTCGGTGGTGCGAACTACCAAGTTCCGGTTGAAGTTCGTCCTGAACGCCGTACAACTCTCGGATTGCGTTACCTTGTAAACTACTCCCGCTCACGTGGTGAGAAAACGATGGAAGAACGTCTTGCGAATGAAATCCTTGATGCTTCCAACAACACAGGTGCTTCCGTGAAACGCCGTGAAGAAATGCACAAGATGGCAGAAGCGAACAAAGCATTCGCTCACTATCGCTGGTAAGATCGGACGTTTTATCTTTATTCAGCAGAAGATTGCCGCCTCTAAAGGTATCGAGATGCATGCAATTTTGAATACTGTTTAGCGGGTGTTGAGATTCAGCTGAAAAAAGATGAAAGCCTCCGGCGGATGTCAAGGATTTTTTAGGGTAGGTTTTCGAGCTTGCTCGAAAAAATCCTGACACAATCACGCCGAGGCGTGATTGATTGACACCTTAATCCGAAACGGAAGGAGTTATACAAAATGGCTAGAGAGTTCTCCTTAGTGAATACTCGTAACATTGGTATCATGGCTCACATCGACGCCGGTAAGACGACGACGACCGAGCGGATCCTTTTTTACACAGGTAAGATCCATAAGATTGGAGAAACGCACGAAGGGGCTTCCCAAATGGACTGGATGGAGCAGGAGCAGGAGCGTGGAATCACGATCACTTCTGCTGCGACAACAGCTGCATGGAAAGGCCACCGTGTAAACATCATCGATACACCGGGACACGTAGACTTCACAGTTGAAGTTGAACGTTCACTTCGCGTATTGGATGGTGCTGTAACGGTTCTTGACGCTCAATCGGGCGTTGAACCACAAACAGAAACTGTTTGGCGCCAAGCGACAAACTATAAAGTTCCACGTCTTGTTTTCGTTAACAAGATGGATAAAACAGGTGCGGACTTCCTTTACTCTGTAGGCACTCTTCATGATCGTCTACAAGCGAATGCTGTTCCGATCCAACTTCCGATTGGTGCTGAAGATAATTTCAGCGGCATCATCGACCTCGTCGAAATGAAAGCTACTATGTACGGTAATGACCTCGGAACTGATGTTACAGTGGAAGATATTCCGGAAGAACACCGTGCGCAAGCCGAAGAATACCGTGAGAAATTGATCGAAGCGATCGTAGACTTTGATGAAGATCTCATGGAAAAATACCTCGGCGGCGAAGAGCTGACGGTCGACGAAATCAAAACTGCAATCCGTAAAGCGACTCTTGCGGTAGAATTCTACCCAGTTGTTTGTGGTACGGCTTTCAAAAACAAAGGTGTTCAATTAGTCCTCGACGCTGTTGTCGACTACTTGCCATCACCACTCGACATTCCACCAATGATGGGTGTCAACCCGGAAACAGAAGAAGAAGAAGAGCGTCATTCAAGCGACGAAGAGCCGTTCTCTGCTCTAGCGTTCAAAGTTATGACAGACCCTTACGTTGGTAAGCTTACATTCTTCCGTGTTTATTCCGGTGTCCTTCAATCGGGTTCATATGTACAGAACTCTACTAAAGGAAAGCGTGAGCGTGTAGGACGTATCCTGCAAATGCACGCAAACTCCCGTGAAGAAATTTCTGAAGTCCATTCAGGTGAAATTGCAGCTGCAGTCGGTTTGAAAGATACTGGAACAGGTGACACGCTTTGTGACGACAAAGCACCAATCATCCTTGAGTCCATGGATTTCCCAGAACCGGTTATCTCTGTTGCGATTGAACCGAAAACTAAAGGTGACCAAGATAAGATGGGTAACGCCCTTGCGAAATTGCAAGAGGAAGACCCGACTTTCCGTGCGCACACTGACCAAGAAACAGGCGAAGTCATCATCGCTGGTATGGGTGAACTTCACCTTGATATCATCGTTGACCGTCTACGTCGTGAGTTCAAGGTAGATGCTAACGTTGGTGCACCACAAGTTTCTTACCGTGAGACATTCCGCACTGCTGCGGAAGTTGAAGGTAAATTCGTCCGTCAATCCGGTGGTCGTGGACAATACGGTCACGTTTGGATTGAGTTCTCGCCAAACGAAGAAGGAAAAGGTTTCGAATTCGTAAACGCTGTCGTCGGTGGTGTTGTTCCTCGTGAATACATCGGATCCGTTGAAGCGGGAGTTCGTGATTCCTTGAACAATGGTGTTCTTGCAGGTTATCCGTTGATCGACGTAAAAGCTCGTCTATTCGATGGCTCTTACCATGACGTCGACTCCAACGAGATGGCGTTCAAGATCGCTGCTTCCATGGCACTTAAAAATGCAGCTGCAAAATGTAACCCAGTTCTTCTTGAGCCGATGATGAAAGTTGAAGTCATCATTCCTGAAGAATACATGGGCGACATCATGGGTGATATCACATCACGCCGTGGTCGCGTGGAAGGTATGGACGCTCGCGGTAACGCACAAGTTGTCCGTGCAATGGTTCCACTTGCAGAGATGTTCGGTTACGCAACTTCACTTCGTTCGAATACACAAGGCCGTGGAGTATTCTCCATGTCATTCGATCACTACGAAGATGTTCCGAAATCAGTTGCAGAAGAAGTCATCAAGAAAAATAAAGGTGAATAATTAATATTCATCCTTGTTTCCATCATTGATTACTTGTAAGATATGGATAGTTGGAGGGAATTGCTTCTCCAGCATCCATGCTTATAAAAAACTAAAAAACATTCATATTTTTAAGGAGGAATTCCACAATGGGTAAAGAGAAATTCGATCGCTCCAAGGAGCATGCTAACGTTGGAACAATCGGTCACGTTGACCATGGTAAAACAACTTTGACTGCTGCAATCGCAACAGTTCTTTCGAAAAAAATGGGTGGAACAGCGAAATCTTACGCTGACGTTGATAACGCGCCAGAAGAAAAAGAGCGTGGAATCACAATCAATACTTCACACATCGAGTATGAAACTGAAAAGCGTCACTACGCGCACGTTGACTGCCCAGGTCACGCTGACTACGTTAAGAACATGATCACTGGTGCAGCACAAATGGACGGCGGAATCCTAGTTGTTTCTGCAGCTGACGGCCCAATGCCACAAACTCGTGAGCACATCCTTCTTTCACGTCAAGTAGGTGTTCCTTACCTAGTTGTATTCATGAACAAATGTGACATGGTTGACGACGAAGAGCTTCTTGAGCTAGTCGAAATGGAAATCCGTGACCTTCTATCTGAGTATGAGTTCCCTGGCGACGACATTCCTGTCATCAAAGGTTCTGCTCTTAAAGCACTTGAAGGTGAGCCTGAGTGGGAAGAGAAAATCGTTGAGCTTATGAATGCTGTTGACGAGTACATCCCAACACCACCACGTGACACTGAAAAACCATTCATGATGCCTGTTGAGGACGTATTCTCAATCACAGGACGCGGTACAGTTGCTACTGGACGTGTTGAGCGTGGAGTAGTTAAAATCGGTGACGTTGTAGACATCATTGGTTTGACTGAAGAGCCAAAATCAACTACTGTAACAGGTGTTGAAATGTTCCGTAAGCTTCTTGACTATGCAGAAGCTGGCGACAACATCGGTGCACTTCTTCGTGGAGTTTCCCGTGAAGACATCGAGCGTGGACAAGTACTTGCTAAACCAGGTACAATCACTCCACACACTAAATTCAAATCAGAAGTTTACGTTCTATCAAAAGAAGAGGGTGGACGTCACACTCCATTCTTCTCTAACTACCGCCCACAGTTCTACTTCCGTACAACTGACGTAACTGGTATCATCCAACTTCCAGAAGGCGTGGAAATGGTTATGCCTGGCGACAACGTTGAAATGACAGTTGAACTTATCGCTCCAATCGCGATTGAAGAAGGTACTAAATTCTCAATCCGTGAAGGTGGACGTACAGTAGGCGCTGGCGTTGTAGCAACAATCGAAAAGTAATAACCTTTAAAAACCCCGCACCGGTGCGGGGTTTTTCTTTTGGAGAAACTTTAAATTAGTCGAATGCATTTGGCGCGAATGTATGTGGGACTGTTCTTGGATTGAAGCCGCGGTAAAAGGGTGAGTGATGAATATCCCGAGCTCAAAGTGAACACTCCTACGCTCAAAGTCAGTTGTTTTTCGCTCAAAGTAATTCGCTCCGCGTCCATAGTAAGGCGTTCCGCGCCTAAAGCGAGCTGTTGTGCGTCCATAACGAGGTAATGTACGTCCAAAGTAAGCTGCTCGTACGTCCAAAGCAAGCCATCACGCGTCCAAACAACTCATTCCTATCCGCTACCAATACAACAAACTAACTTCAACGATCCCTATTATTACAAACAAAGCTACGAATCGTTAAAATCCAAGCTATTTTTTACTCAAAATCCCACAAAACAGTTGAATTATAAGTCGTACCCTATTATAATTAAAAAGCTGAGAAAAGAATTTCGCCAAAAGGGTTGCGGGATTCTTTTTCATTGTGTATAATGTTGAATGTTGGTCTTTGACTGCGATGAAGCGAGAGGTTGCCGACACACCCGGCCGCTTTGCCATGGCAAGTGTGTGGGAAATTTTCGTGGAGAATGTCTAGAAAATAGGCGAGAAGGAGGGAAAATAATGGCAAAACAGAAGATTCGTATCCGTTTAAAAGCATATGATCACAGAATCCTTGATCAGTCAGCTGAAAAGATTGTAGAAACAGCAAAACGTTCAGGTGCAAGCGTGTCAGGTCCGATTCCACTTCCAACTGAAAGATCTGTTTATACAGTACTTCGTGCGGTACATAAGTACAAAGATTCGCGCGAGCAGTTCGAAATGCGTACGCATAAACGTCTTATCGATATCGTTAACCCGACACCACAAACTGTCGATGCGTTGATGAAACTCGATCTACCATCTGGCGTTGACATTGAAATCAAACTTTAATCGATAAAATAAAACTTATTAAAATCAGGAGGTGTGACAAATGACCAAAGGAATCTTAGGGAGAAAAGTCGGCATGACGCAAATTTTTGCTGAAAACGGCGATCTCATTCCAGTGACTGTGATTGAAGCTGCTCCAAACGTTGTTCTTCAAAAGAAGACGAACGAAACAGACGGCTACGAAGCAATCCAGCTTGGATTCGACGACAAACGTGAGAAGCTTGCAAACAAACCTGAAAAAGGCCACGTTGCTAAAGCTGAAACGGCACCTAAGCGCTTCATTCGCGAATTCCGCGGAGTTGACGTAGCTGGGTACGAAGTTGGTCAGGAAGTCAAAGTCGATACATTCGCAGAAGGCGATATCGTCGACATTACAGGAGTATCAAAAGGTAAAGGGTTCCAAGGTGTTATCAAACGCCACGGATACTCACGCGGACCGATGAGTCACGGTTCCCGTTTCCACCGTGCGCCAGGTTCACTAGGTGCGGTTGACGGACAACGTGTATTCAAAGGTAAGAAATTACCAGGACGTACTGGTGGAGACACTGTAACGATCCAAAACCTTGAAATCGTACGAGTTGACGCTGAGCGTAACTTGCTACTAATTAAAGGTAATGTTCCAGGACCACGCAAATCACTAATCACAGTGAAAAGCGCAATCAAAGGGAACTAATACTTAAAGGAAGGAGGAAACATAATGCCTAAAGTATCCGTACTAAGTCAGACAGGTTCTTCAGTTGGCGATATCGAATTGAACGAAGCGATTTTCGGAATCGAGCCAAATGAAGCTGTCCTATTTGAAGCATTGGTTCAACAACGCGCATCATTGCGCCAAGGGAACCATAAAGTAAAAACTCGCGCGGAAGTTGCTGGCGGTGGCCGTAAACCATGGCGCCAAAAAGGAACTGGACGTGCACGTCAAGGTTCAATCCGTTCACCACAATGGCGTGGAGGCGGTATCGTATTTGGTCCATCTCAAAGAAGCTACAGCTACAAGCTTCCTAAGAAAGTCCGTCGTTTGGCACTCCTTTCAGCGCTTTCTACGAAAGTACGCGACGAGGAAATCATCGTATTGGACGCTCTTACATTCGATGCACCAAAAACAAAAGAATTTACAAAGGTCCTAACAGATCTTTCTATTGATAGAAAAGCATTGTTCGTAACAGCTGATCTTGACGAAGCGGTGGCATTGTCCGCTCGCAACATCCCTGGAATCAGTGTTGTTACAGCAAACGGCATCAACGTGCTTGACCTTGTCGCTCATGACAAGCTTGTCATCACAAAAGATGCAGTTCAAAAAATTGAGGAGGTGCTTGGTTAATGGAAGCACGTGATGTCCTAAAACGTCCGGTCATTACCGAGCGTTCTTCAGAACAAATGGAATTCAAAAAGTACACTTTCGAAATCGATACTCGCGCTAACAAAACACATGTGAAGCAAGCTATCGAAGAAATCTTCGGAGTAAAAGTTGAGAAAGTCAACGTACAAAACTACAAAGGCAAGTTCAAACGTATGGGCAAGCATGCTGGCTACACTAACAAACGCCGCAAAGCTATCGTAACGTTGACTGCTGATTCAAAAGACATCGAACTATTCGAATTGTAATTGGTTCGTAAATAAACAAAGGAGGGAACACCAATGGCGATTAAGAAATACAAACCTACCTCCAACGGACGTCGTAACATGACAAGCTCTGACTTCTCTGCAATCACTACAGATAAGCCGGAAAAATCATTGCTTGAGCCGGTAAAACGGAAAGGCGGCCGTAACAACCAAGGTAGGATGACTGTTCGTCACCAAGGTGGAGGCCATAAGCGCCAATACCGTGTCATCGATTTCCAACGTCGGAAAGATGGCATTCCAGGACGCGTTGCTACGATCGAATACGATCCAAACCGTTCTGCTAATATTGCTCTAATCAACTATGCTGATGGAGAAAAACGTTATATCCTTGCTCCAAAAGGATTGGAAGTAGGCATGACTGTCATGTCAGGACCTGAAGCGGACATCCGCGTAGGGAACGCTCTTCCACTTGAAAACATTCCGATGGGTTCTACTATCCACAACATCGAAATGAAACCTGGTAAAGGTGGACAATTGGTACGTTCTGCTGGTACATCCGCTCAGCTTCTAGGGCGTGAAGGCAAATACGTAATCATCCGTCTTCAATCTGGAGAAGTTCGTATGATCCTATCAACTTGCCGTGCAACAATCGGTCAAGTAGGTAACGAGCAACACGAATTGATCAACATCGGTAAAGCAGGTCGTTCACGCTGGATGGGTAAACGTCCAAGTGTCCGTGGATCTGTCATGAACCCTAACGATCACCCACACGGTGGTGGTGAAGGACGTACTCCAATCGGTCGTCCGAGCCCAGTTACACCTTGGGGTAAACCAACTCTTGGCTTCAAAACTCGTAAGAAAAACAACAAATCCGACAAACTTATCGTTCGTCGCCGTAAAAAATAATGTGATGACACTGCGGTTCGGTAAGAGGACCGTAGTACACCCATCACGGAGGGAGGTTTTTCCATGGGCCGCAGCTTGAAGAAAGGACCTTTTGCAGATGATCATCTACTTAAAAAGGTCGACGCTCAAAAAGATACACAAAAGAAACAGGTCATTAAAACTTGGTCTCGCCGTTCCACAATTTTCCCATCCTTCATCGGATTGACGATTGCAGTGTATGACGGACGCAAGCACGTACCTGTCTATGTGACTGAAGATATGGTTGGTCACAAACTCGGTGAATTCGTACCTACGCGCACATACAAAGGTCATGGCGCTGACGATAAGAAAACAAGACGTTAATTGAGAGGAGGTTATTCTGATGCAACAAGCAAAAGCTACTGCCCGCACAGTCCGTATTGCTCCTCGCAAAGTCCGTTTGGTCGTTGATCTTATCCGGGGCAAGAAAATCGGTGAAGCTGTCGCGATTCTACGCCTGACGCCTAAAGCGGCATCGCCGGTTGTAGAAAAAGTATTGAAATCAGCAATCGCTAATGCTGAACACAACTATGAGATGGATGTTGAGAACATGATCGTCAGCGAAGTTTTCGTTGATGAAGGTCCAACAATGAAACGTTTCCGTCCACGAGCACAAGGTCGTGCAAGTGCGATCAACAAACGTACTAGCCACATTACAGTAGTGGTATCCGAAAAGAAGGAGGGGTAATTCGTGGGTCAAAAAGTACATCCTAATGGTTTACGGGTTGGCATCATTCGTGACTGGGATTCGAAATGGTATGCAGAGAAAGACTATGCGACTCTTTTACACGAAGACTTGAAAATCCGTGAGTACATCGAAAAACGCCTTGTTGACGCAGCAGTTTCCAAAGTGGAAATCGAACGTGCAGCAAAGCGTGTCAATATTACAATCCACACTGCGAAGCCGGGTATGGTGATCGGTAAAGGCGGTTCTGAAGTCGAAGCACTTCGTAAATCGTTGAATGATATCACTGGCAAGCGTGTACACATCAACATTGTAGAAATCAAACGTGCTGATCTTGACGCGAAATTGGTTGCGGAATCAATCGCACGCCAATTGGAAAGCCGTGTTTCATTCCGTCGTGCTCAAAAACAAGCAATTCAACGTACAATCCGTTCTGGTGCAAAAGGAATTAAAACTCAAGTTTCCGGACGTCTTGGCGGTGCTGACATCGCTCGTGCGGAACACTACAGTGAAGGTACTGTTCCCCTTCATACATTACGTGCAGACATTGACTATGCACACGCAGAAGCTGATACTACATATGGTAAGCTTGGCGTAAAAGTATGGATTTACCGGGGAGAAGTCCTTCCAGTGAAGAAGAACTCTGGGGAAGGAGGCAACTAATTATGTTAATGCCTAAACGCGTTAAATATCGTCGTGTATTCCGTGGTAAAATGCGCGGAACTACAAAAGGCGGAGCATCTGTGCAATTCGGTGAGTATGGCCTGCAAGCAACTGAATCAGGTTGGATCACGAACCGCCAAATCGAATCCGCTCGTATCGCAATGACACGTTACATGAAACGTGGCGGTAAAGTTTGGATCAATATTTTCCCACACAAGCCATATACGAAAAAGCCTCTTGAAGTCCGGATGGGTTCCGGTAAAGGTGCTGTAGAAGGCTGGGTAGCAGTAGTGAAACCAGGTCGTGTAATGTTTGAAATCGCAGGTGTGTCAGAAGAGGTTGCTCGTGAAGCGCTTCGTCTCGCATCTCACAAACTGCCCGTGAAGAGCAAGTTTGTAAAACGTGAAGAAATTGGTGGTGAATCTAATGAAAGCTAAAGAAATCCGTGACTTAACAACTGCAGAAATTGAGCAAAAAGTGAAATCACTGAAAGAAGAGCTTTTCAACCTTCGCTTCCAATTAGCGACAGGACAATTAGAAAACACTGCACGCATCCGTGAAGTTCGCAAATCGATTGCGCGCATGAAAACTGTAATACGTCAAAGAGAGATCAGTGCAAATAACTGATGAAGGAGGTTGCAGCCATGACTGAGCGTAACCAGCGCAAAGTATATACAGGCCGTGTAGTATCCGACAAAATGGATAAAACGGTTACCGTAATGGTAGAGACACATAAAAAACACACTTTATACGGAAAACGTGTAAAGTACTCGAAGAAATTCAAGGCCCATGACGAACTGAATGAAGCGAAAATCGGCGATGTAGTTCGCATTATGGAAACACGTCCACTTTCAGCTACAAAACGTTTCCGCCTCATCGAGATTGTCGAAAAAGCGGTCATCATCTAATATCGTTCGGAAAGTAAATTCCGAGAGGAGGTAGCCTCAATGATTCAACAAGAAAGCCGTATGAAAGTTGCCGATAACTCAGGTGCACGTGAAGTTCTAACAATTAAAGTACTTGGTGGAACAGGTCGTAAAACTGCTAATATCGGTGACGTCGTTGTTGTAACAGTGAAAAAAGCAACACCAGGTGGCGTTGTCAAGAAAGGCGACGTTGTCAAAGCTGTTATCGTCCGCACGAAAAGCGGAGTTCGTCGTAAAGATGGCTCCTACATTACGTTCGACGAAAACGCATGTGTTATCATCCGTGATGACAAGAGCCCACGTGGGACACGTATTTTCGGACCAGTTGCACGCGAATTGCGCGACAGCAACTTCATGAAAATCATTTCACTAGCTCCAGAAGTTCTTTAATCACATGACAGTGCCAATCAAGGAGGTGCGATGAAATGCACGTTAAAAAAGGCGATAAAGTTATGGTCATCACCGGAAAAGACAAAGGTAAGACCGGAGTAATCTTAGCTGCTTTCCCTAAGAAGGATCGCGTGCTTGTAGAAGGCGTCAACATTGTTAAGAAACATACAAAGCCTAACCAAGCAAATCCTCAAGGCGGAATCGTCAGCCAAGAGGCAGCTATCCATGTATCCAACGTCATGCCAATCGATCCTAAAACAGGCGAGCCTACTCGCGTAGGATACAAAATTGTAGATGGCAAAAAGATTCGTATTGCTAAAAAATCCGGTGAAGCACTGGACAAATGAGTAATGGATGAAAGGAGGTCCAACTGATGAGCCGATTAAAAGAGAAGTTTTCGAAAGAAGTCACACCTGCTCTTATGAGCAAGTTTGAATATACTTCAGTAATGCAAGTACCTAAAGTAGATAAAATCGTCATCAACATGGGTGTTGGTGATGCTGTTCAAAACACAAAAGCGCTTGACGCGGCAGTAGAAGATCTAACGATTATTTCCGGTCAAAAACCAGTTGTAACAAAAGCGAAAAAATCAATCGCTGGATTCCGTCTTCGTGAAGGAATGCCGATTGGAGCAAAAGTTACATTGCGCGGTGAACGTATGTATGAATTCCTGGACAAGCTGATCTCAGTTTCACTTCCACGTGTTCGTGACTTCCGAGGCGTTTCGAAAAAATCATTCGACGGTCGCGGCAACTACACACTTGGTGTGAAAGAACAGCTGATTTTCCCTGAAATCGACTACGATAAAGTATCTAAAGTACGAGGAATGGATATCGTCATCGTTACGACTGCTAACTCTGATGAAGAAGCACGCGAGTTGCTAACGCAGTTCGGCATGCCGTTCCAAAAGTAAACTAGAGGGAGGCGAAAACGTGGCTAAGAAATCAATGATCGTTAAACAGAAACGTACGCAAAAGTTCAAGGTTCAAGAATATACACGTTGCGAGCGATGTGGTCGTCCGCACTCCGTATATCGTAAATTTAAACTTTGCCGTATTTGTTTCCGAGAACTCGCATATAAGGGACAAATTCCTGGCGTTAAAAAAGCTAGTTGGTAATCCCCTAACTTGGGAAGGAGGTTAATGGAATGACAATGAGTGATCCGATCGCAGATATGCTTACACGCATCCGTAACGCGAACATGGTTCGTCACGAGAAGCTTGAGGTACCTGCTTCAAATATGAAAAAAGAAATCGCTGAAATCTTGAAACGTGAAGGTTTCGTCCGCGATGTTGAATATGTGGAAGATAGCAAACAAGGCATTATCCGCATTTTCCTTAAATATGGTCAAAACAACGAGCGTGTTATCACTGGTCTTAAACGTATATCAAAACCTGGTCTTCGTGTTTATGCTAAAACAAATGAAGTTCCTAAAGTTTTGAATGGCCTTGGTATCGCCCTTGTATCCACGTCGAACGGTCTCCTTACTGACAAGGAAGCACGCGCGAAACAAGTAGGCGGAGAAGTCGTAGCTTACGTTTGGTAATCTGTAACAATTGAATGGAGGTGCAATAGGATGTCCCGAATTGGTAAACGTCCGATCGAGGTACCTGAAAACGTGACAGTTACTATCTCTGATAACAACGAAGTCACTGTTAAAGGCCCGAAAGGCGAACTTACAAATACATTTAACACTGATATTAAAATCGAACAGGAAGGCAACGTCATCACTTTGACTCGCCCATCTGAATCGAAAGAACACCGTTCCATCCACGGAACTACTCGTTCCCTTCTGGACAATATGGTAACTGGTGTATCAAAAGGTTTTGAACGTACACTTGAACTTGTCGGGGTTGGTTACCGTGCACAGCTTCAAGGCACAAAGCTTGTATTGAACGTAGGTTACTCCCACCCGGTTGAGTTTACACCGGAAGAAGGAGTTACAGTTGAAGTACCTGCTAACACGAAAATCATCGTTCGCGGTATCAACAAAGAGCGCGTCGGTGCATTGGCTTCTAACATTCGTAAAGTACGTCCACCTGAGCCGTATAAAGGTAAAGGTATTAAGTACGAAGGCGAAATTATCCGTCGTAAAGAAGGAAAAACAGGTAAATAATGCCGCGTAAAGGCATTCGGAAGGAGTGACCACGATGATCACGAAACAAGATAAGAACGCTGTCCGCAAAAAACGTCACGCACGTGTGCGTACGAAAATCAGCGGAACTCCAGCGCGTCCACGCTTGAATGTTTATCGTTCAAACAAACATATCTATGCACAACTAATCGACGATATGAATGGCGTTACGATTGCTAGTGCTTCCACTATGGATAAAGGGTTCGATATGGACTCTAAGGCGAATGCTGAAGCAGCAGCTAAAGTCGGCGAGATGATCGCGAAGAAAGCCGTTGAAAAGGATGTCAAATCGGTTGTTTTCGACCGTGGCGGATACCTATTCCACGGCCGTGTGAAAGCTCTTGCAGACGCAGCACGCGAAAATGGACTTGAATTTTAATTAAGAAGGAGGGACATATTTCATGCGTCGTAATGATCAGAATAGAAGTGAATTCGAAGAACGCGTAGTAACGATCAACCGCGTAGCGAAAGTGGTAAAGGGTGGACGTCGTTTCCGCTTCACAGCACTTGTCGTTGTCGGCGATAAAAACGGCCGCGTCGGTTTTGGAACAGGGAAAGCGCAAGAGGTTCCTGATGCTATCCGTAAAGCAATCGAAGATGCGAAGAAGAACTTGATCGAAGTGCCAATGGTTAAAGGAACGACTCCACACGAAATTATTGGACGTTTCGGTGCAGGTCAAATCCTTATCAAACCGGCAGCACCTGGTACAGGAGTAATCGCCGGAGGACCTGTCCGTGCGGTACTTGAACTTGCAGGAATCACGGATATCCTTTCAAAATCCTTGGGATCAAGCACACCGATCAACATGGTACGTGCAACAATTGAAGGATTGAAGAATTTGAAACGCGCTGAAGAGGTTGCTAAATTGCGCGGTAAATCCGTAGAAGAACTGTTAGGTTAAGGGGGGAAACAATATGGCGAACAAACTTGAAATCACCCTTACGAAAAGTGTAATCGGCTCAAAGCCAGCACAACGTAAAACAGTTGAAGCTCTCGGTCTGCGTAAGTTGAATCAGACAGTTGAACATCAAGACAACGTAGCAATCCGTGGCATGATCAGCAAGGTTAGCCACTTAGTCACTGTTAAAGAACAATAATGCACATTTTCGATATAAGGAGGTGCCGATAAGATGAAATTACACGATATGAAGCCAGCTGAAGGCGCACGTAAAGCATGTAAACGCATTGGTCGTGGAATCGGTTCCGGTACAGGTAAAACTTCCGGTAAAGGTCATAAAGGACAAAACGCTCGCTCCGGCGGCGGTGTCCGTCTTGGATTCGAGGGTGGACAAATTCCACTTTTCCAACGACTTCCGAAGCGTGGATTTACGAATATCAATCGTAAAGAATATGCAATCGTGAATTTGGACGTACTGAACCGTTTTGACGAAGGTACCGAAGTTTCGCCTGAATTGCTAATTGAAACTGGAATCGTGAGCAATGAAAAATCAGGAATTAAGATTCTTGGAAATGGGACTCTTGAAAAAAAGATTACTGTCAAAGCTCATAAATTCTCTGCTTCTGCTAAAGAAGCGATCGAGAAAGCGGGCGGGCAAGCAGAGGTGATTTAATGTTTCAGACAATCTCCAACTTTATGCGCGTTAGAGATATTCGGTCTAAAATCATTTTCACACTAGTAGTGCTCATCGTATTCAGACTCGGTGCATTTGTGCCGGTCCCAAACGTTGATGCAACAGCTTTGCAACAATCAAACAACCAATTCATCGGATTTCTAAACATATTCGGCGGTGGCGCGTTATCGCAGTTCTCCATTTTTGCAATGGGAATCATGCCGTACATCACCGCTTCCATCATTGTGCAATTATTGCAGATGGATGTTGTTCCGAAATTCACTGAATGGGCGAAGCAAGGGGATGTCGGAAGACGGAAGCTTGCTCAATTCACAAGATATTTCACAGTCGTCCTCGCCTTTATTCAAGCGATTGCCATGTCATTCGGCTTTAACCAAATGTTTGGTGGCACGCTTATCCTTGGCGAAGGGATCTCCACATATGTGATGATCGCGATTGTTTTAACTGCCGGTACATCATTCCTGCTTTGGCTTGGTGAGCAGATCACCGCAAAAGGAGTCGGTAATGGTATTTCCATTATCATCTTCGCGGGTATCGTTGCAGCTATTCCGAATGCAGTGAACCAACTCTATGCAACACAAATTCAAGATGCGGGAGACGCGTTGTTCATTCGTCTTGCTATGATGGCATTATTGTTGATCGTCATCATTGCGATCATCGTCGGAGTCGTTTATGTACAGGAAGCGCTCCGTAAAATTCCGATTCAGTACGCAAAACGTATGACAGGTCGTCAACAGACGACGGCCGGACAACAAACGCACTTACCATTGAAATTGAATGCTGCAGGTGTTATCCCGGTAATCTTCGCTGTGGCGTTTTTCATCACTCCTCAGCAATTGAGTGCATTTTTCGGTGATAATAGTGTTACAAAATTCATTACACGGACGTTTGACTACAATCAACCGGTCGGGATGATCATTTATGTAGCACTGATCCTTGCTTTCACATATTTCTACGCATTCATTCAGGTGAATCCGGAGAATATGGCAGATAACCTGAAAAAGCAAGGCGCGTATATCCCAGGCATCCGTCCAGGACAAAATACGCAAAACTATTTAACGAGCACTTTGTACAGACTAACATTTGTTGGCTCGCTCTTCCTTGCCACAATAGCAGTCATGCCGATTTTCTTCATCAATTTGGCGAACCTTCCACAGTCCGCTCAAATCGGAGGAACTAGCTTGCTCATCGTCGTCGGGGTTGCACTTGAAACGATGAAACAGCTTGAATCACAACTCGTGAAGAGGCATTACAAAGGGTTCATGAAATAATATTTTGAATAGGCGCGCCCCTTGGTGAGCTCCTGTTTTAAATAATTACGGAGGGCAAGACGTATGAATATCGTATTAATGGGTCTGCCGGGTGCCGGTAAAGGTACGCAAGCAGATAAAATTGTCGAAAAGTACGAAATCCCTCATATTTCTACAGGCGATATGTTCCGTGCTGCGATTGCAGAAGGCACGGAACTTGGAGTCAAAGCAAAATCGTTCATGGATCAAGGTGCTCTTGTTCCTGATGAAGTGACAATTGGCATTGTGCGTGAACGACTAAGCAAATCGGATTGTGATAACGGATTCCTACTTGATGGTTTTCCGCGTACAGTTCCTCAGGCAGAAGCATTGGATGCACTGCTTTCGGAGATGGGCAGGAAGATTGAGCATGTTCTCAACATCAAAGTAGAAAAAGAAGAACTTATCGCAAGATTGACCGGTCGCAGAATATGTAAAGTATGCGGCACATCCTACCATTTGCAATTCAACCCGCCAAAGGTTGAAGGCAAATGTGATAAGGATGGCGGAGAACTTTATCAGCGGGCGGACGACAATCCGGAAACTGTAACTAACCGTCTGGAAGTAAATATGAATCAAACAGCACCACTATTGGCGTATTACAACGACAAAGGCGTGCTGACAAACATAGATGGACAAAAAGACATCAATGTTGTTTTCAATGATCTGGACGCTATCCTACAAGAGAGTGGCCAGTGATCCTTTCCGGACGCAATTCATGCACGCCATATTGCGGGCAGCATCACACTGTTGCACGGAAAGAGCATATGATTAACGAGCTGCAAAGGCATATGGTGCCCGGTATAGGAACTGGTGATAATCCATTGGCGACACTGTTTCGGGACTTTGTAAATGCAAATATCCGCCGAGGTGGGTATAATGTAAAAGGTGTCCGGAACCATGTGGCGAAAATGGAACGCACCAACGGCAATCCTGTCGTTTGTGTCTTTTCCGACGCGATTTTCCACAACAAGAGTCGGGGACTGACTTACGGGAAACGAAGTGTGACAGACGTCTTTCGAACATCACTCATGCAATCCGGACATATGTTGAAGGAAGCTTTGAAGGCGACTGCTGCCGCTCGATGGTTAAGAGCTTTATTGGATATAGAAGGGAGACAGGATTGATGGCGAAGGACGACGTAATTGAAGTTGAAGGTACCGTAGTCGAAACGTTGCCGAACGCGATGTTCAAGGTGGAATTGGAAAACGGTCATACGATTCTTGCACATGTTTCTGGCAAGATCCGTATGCACTTTATCCGCATCCTGCCTGGCGACAAAGTGACGATGGAACTCTCACCTTATGATTTAACACGCGGTCGTATCACATACCGTTTTAAATAAAACTTTTGCAACTCCGGAATATTGAAGGAGGTTGGGTAAGATGAAAGTAAGGCCATCTGTAAAACCGATCTGCGAAAAATGTAAAGTTATTCGCAGACGCGGCCGAGTAATGGTAATCTGTGAAAATCCAAAACATAAACAAAGACAAGGCTAATACAAAGGGAGGTGCACAATCTATATGGCACGTATTGCTGGTGTAGACGTACCGCGCGATAAGCGCGTAGTCATTTCATTGACATACATTTTTGGAATTGGGAAAACAACTGCACAGAAGGTCCTAGCTGGAGCTGGCGTTTCTGAAGAAACACGGGTTCGTGATCTTACTGATGCTGAACTTGATAAAATCCGTGAGCAAATCGACGCTTTGAAAGTTGAAGGGGACCTTCGTCGTGAAACTTCCCTTAACATCAAACGTTTGATGGAAATCGGTAGCTTCCGTGGAATCCGTCACCGTCGTGGATTACCTGTTCGTGGACAAAACACGAAAAACAACGCACGTACACGTAAAGGTCCTAAACGGACTGTCGCTAACAAGAAGAAATAATAGGTAAAGGAGGTTTTTCGTAGACATGGCACGTAAACAACAAACTCGTAAACGTCGTGTGAAAAAGAATATTGAAACTGGTATTGCACATATCCGTTCGACGTTCAACAATACAATCGTAACGATCACTGATAGTCATGGGAATGCTCTTTCTTGGTCCAGTGCTGGTGCACTAGGATTCAGAGGATCCCGTAAATCAACTCCGTTTGCTGCACAAATGGCTGCTGAAACTGCTGCCAAAACTGCTATGGAGCATGGCTTAAAGTCTTTGGAGGTTACTGTTAAAGGACCGGGTGCTGGTCGTGAAGCTGCAATCCGTTCACTACAAGCTGCAGGTCTTGAAGTAACTGCAATCAGAGACGTAACACCGGTTCCGCATAACGGATGCCGCCCACCGAAACGTCGTCGTGTATAATGGTTTGTTCTCCAATTGATTGAAAAGCACAATTTTTGGTAAAACTGAATTGTGTGATTGCATTTTGATTTCTTTTGATAATCGATTTCAATATGGAACGGCCTATATACTAGACGTTTTGAAGGAGGGTAAATGAATGATCGAGATTGAAAAACCGAAGATTGAAACAGTTATGATCAGCGAAGATTCCAAGTTCGGTAAATTTATTATTGAACCATTGGAGCGTGGATACGGAAACACTTTAGGGAATTCCTTGCGCCGCGTGCTTCTTTCCTCATTGCCAGGAGCTGCCGTGACATCTATCCAGATCGACGGAGTTCTTCATGAATTCTCTACAATTGAAGGTGTCGTCGAAGACGTTGCAACAATTATTTTGAATGTGAAGAAACTTGCTCTCAAAATCTATTCGGATGATGAGAAAGTGATTGAAATAGATGTAAAAGGCGAAGGAACGGTTACTGCAGCGGATATCACCCATGACAGTGATGTTGAAGTGCTTAATCCGGATCTTCAAATCGCTACACTAGGCAAGAATGGTCATTTGCGTATGCGGATGTATGCTGTTCGGGGCCGAGGGTATGCACCTTCCGATCAAAACAAACGTGAGGATCTTGCGATTGGTGTTATTCCGATCGACTCTATTTACACTCCAGTTTCACGCGTCAATTTCCAAGTAGAGAATACTCGTGTAGGTCAAAGCACTAACTTTGATAAGTTGACGTTTGACATTTGGACAGATGGAAGCATCGGTCCAAAAGAAGCTGTTTCGCTCGGAGCAAAAATCCTGACGGAGCATCTGAATATATTCGTCGGCATGACTGACGAAGCACAAACTGCTGAAATCATGGTGGAAAAAGAAGAAGACCAGAAAGAGAAAGTTCTTGAGATGACTATCGAAGAGCTTGATCTATCAGTCCGTTCATATAACTGCCTGAAACGTGCAGGCATCAATACAGTACTTGAACTTGCTAATAAGTCCGAGGACGAAATGATGAAAGTGCGCAACCTTGGCCGTAAATCACTTGAAGAAGTGAAGGCGAAATTGGACGAGTTGAACCTCGGGTTACGCTCGGAAGATTAATCAACTAGATTGAAGGAGGGAAACTTCTATGGGTTACAGAAAACTTGGACGTACAAGTTCACAACGTAAAGCAATGCTTCGCGACTTGGCGACAGACCTAATCGTGCATGAGCGCATCCAAACGACAGAAGCGCGTGCGAAAGAATTACGTTCAGTCGTTGAAAAGATGATCACGCTTGGTAAACGCGGTGACTTGCATGCACGTCGTCAAGCAGCACAATTCATTCGTCGTGAGTTGGTAACAACTGCGGATGAAGAAGGTAATGAGAAAGAAATCTATGCAATTCAAAAGCTATTCGATAACGTTGCACCACGTTACGCAGATCGTCAAGGCGGTTATACGCGTATCATGAAAATGGGACCACGTCGCGGAGACGGAGCACCTGTTGTCGTTATTGAGTTAGTTTAATTACTAAATACAAACAACCGAGGGTGTGTCTGTCATACGCACAGCCACGCCCTTTTCTTATCTATATGATTTATACGACAATATTAAAAGCTGAGTGTTATGATCGACGGTTCAGCCGATCGGTCTAGCTCTACGCATCTCATCCGCTGATCCGGATTGAGCACCCGGCATCAGAATAGAATGGAGCGCATTTCTTCGGATGAGGTGCGCGCTTTTTTTATTTGTTCAGAGAAAAAATTGTAGAATTCAGTTGTTTCATACATAATCAGTAAAACCCGGAGGTGACATATGTGAAGGAAATTTTGTCGTTGGATCACGTGTCCTATTCATACGAGTCGGAAGATGGCGTAACGCGGAGAGCGGTTGACGATGTCAATTTCACCGTGAATGACGGTGAATGGATTGCTATCGTCGGTCATAATGGCTCAGGAAAATCGACGTTGGCGAAGCTGATGATCGGTCTTTTGTTTCCAGAGGAAGGTAAAGTGAAAGTCTTCCTGGAGGAGCTGAACGCGGACAACTTATGGGAAATCCGTTCGGACATCGGAATCGTCTTTCAAAATCCGGATAATCAGTTCGTCGGCTCGACTGTTCAGGACGATGTTGCATTCGCTTTGGAGAACAATGGCATCCCTTTCGAGGAAATGGTACCACGTGTCCACGAATCGCTTGCTCAAGTGAACATGGAAGGATTTCTGGATCATGAGCCTCATCATCTATCCGGCGGACAAAAACAGCGTGTGGCAATTGCGGGGGCACTTGCGATGCGCCCTAGACTGCTTATATTGGACGAGGCGACTTCGATGCTTGATCCGCAAGGGCGAGATGAGGTGATCCAAGTCGTCGATGAACTTAAGCGGGCAACGGGGCTCACGGTCATTTCCATTACACATGATCTGGAAGAAGTGCTATTGGCTGATAGGGTCATAGTAATGAATGATGGGAAGTTGTTGTTGACAGGCAAGCCTGAGGAGATTTTTGCTCATGGGGATAAGCTGGAGTCAATTGGGTTGGATTTGCCTTTCGCTGCAAGACTATCGCGTTCGTTGCGCCAGGCAGGAGTCGGGATACAAGGGGAACATATGACGGAAGAAGAGTTGGTGAATGAATTATGGACATCTCACTTCAACAAGTAGGCTATTCGTATGCAAAAGGCACGCCTTTTGAAAAACGGGCCCTTTACGAGGTGAATGCTTCGATACGGACAGGATCGTACACGGCGATCATCGGACATACAGGATCAGGCAAATCGACGTTGCTTCTCCATTTAAACGGTTTATTGAAACCGACTGAAGGTGTAGTGCGTGTCGGAGATGTTAGCATCACCGCTGACACGAAGGCGAAAGAGCTGAAAAAGATCCGTCGGCACGTCGGCATCGTGTTCCAATTTCCTGAACATCAGCTCTTTGAGGAAACAGTGGAAAAGGATATCATGTTCGGTCCGCTGAATTTTGGGATCCCCGAAGAAGAGGCTAGGCAGCGTGCCCATGAATTGATCCGACTGTTGGGATTGCCTGAAGACGTTGCACAGAAGTCGCCGTTCGATTTATCGGGGGGACAGATGCGACGTGTGGCGATTGCCGGCGTCCTTGCATTCAAGCCGTCAGTCCTCATTTTGGACGAACCGACGGCCGGACTCGATCCGCGTGGACGGAAAGAAATTATGGAGCTGTTTACCAAATTGCATAAAGAGGAAGGCTTGACGACCATCCTCGTCACTCACAGCATGGAGGATGCCGCTAGATACGCGGATCAGGTCCTCGTCATGCATGAGGGGCGTTCTGTTATGGCTGGAGCGCCTGAGGAAGTGTTCGGGGATGTTGACCGACTAA
Source organism: Saccharococcus sp. Marseille-Q5394 (assembly GCF_946901335.1). Taxonomy (NCBI): domain Bacteria; kingdom Bacillati; phylum Bacillota; class Bacilli; order Caryophanales; family Anoxybacillaceae; genus Saccharococcus; species Saccharococcus sp. Marseille-Q5394. The sequence continues at coordinate 421,603 of NZ_CAMPPQ010000002.1, forward strand.
AGTCTTTCCGGCTCGGCTTGCCGCGTTCTGTGGCGTTTCAGCATAAAGTGGAGAAGCTATTTGGCAAGCGATTTGGAACGCTGGCACTGACGGAAGAGCAGCTTGCTAAGACAATTGCAGAAGCTCTGAAGGAAGAAGGTGAGCGATAATGTTGGAGAAGATGATTTTCGGCCGATACGTGCCGGGAAATTCATTCGTCCATCGGCTGGATCCGAGATCGAAGCTGCTGTTCGTCTTCTTGTTCATCGTAGCGGTCTTTCTAGCTAACAATACGGCGACGTACGCTTTGCTATTGGCTTTCACATTGCTCGTCATTTCTATTGCGCGCATCCGGCTCTATTTCCTGTTCAACGGATTGAAGCCGATTCTCTTCCTAATCATATTCACATTGCTCATGCACTTCATTTTCACTAAAGAAGGTGCATTGCTGATCGATTGGAAGTTCCTCAAAATTTACGAAGAAGGCGTCAGGCAGGGGATTTACATTTCCATCCGCTTCCTCGTGCTTGTCTTGATGACAACCATATTAACGTTGACAACGTCCCCCATTTCCATCACGGACGGAATGGAGACGCTGTTGAATCCTTTAAAGCGTATTAAATTGCCTGTCCACGAGCTTGCATTAATGATGTCGATTTCCCTTCGCTTCATCCCTACATTGATGGATGAAACCGATAAGATATTAAAAGCGCAGCTCGCACGTGGTTCCGATTTGACGAGCGGGACTGTCAAAGAAAGGATCCGGGCGGTCGTTCCTCTTCTTGTCCCTCTTTTCGTCAGCGCGTTCAAACGGGCGGAGGACCTCGCAATCGCAATGGAAGTGAGAGGCTACCGCGGCGGAGAGGGCAGGACGAGGTACCGTCAATTGAATTGGCAATGGCGTGATACAGTGGTCATCATTCTCTTCCTCTTTTTAGTCGCCGCTCTTATTTGGCTAAGAGGAGGGAACTGAGATGAGACGTGTTAAAGCCACAGTAGCTTATGACGGTACAGACTACGCTGGATATCAGTTCCAACCGAATATGCGGACAGTGCAGTCCGTCATTGACAAGGCGCTTGTGAAGCTCCACAAAGACAGTTCCATCCACTCTGTCGCAAGTGGCAGAACGGACGCAGGTGTGCATGCATGGGGCCAAGTAATCCATTTTGACACACCACTAGAGCTGCCGCTTGATCGCTGGCAAATGGCGCTGAATGTTTTATTGCCTAAAGACGTACGGATCGTCAAAACGGAATTTGTAAATGACGATTTCCATGCGCGCTATTCGGCAACAGGTAAAACGTATATGTATAAATGGTCGTCCAGTGAAGTGCAGAGTCCCTTTGAACGCAATTATGCAGTCCATTTGGGGAAGTGGCGGCCGGATGTCACTAGGATGCGCGAGGCTGCCGAGTATTTAATTGGTACGCATGATTTCACGAGTTTCTGTTCGTCAAAGACTGCTACGTCGAACAAAGTGCGGACAGTCAGGGAATTGACGGTTGCACAACAGGGCGAAGAGCTGATCATGACGATTGAAGGCGACGGTTTTCTGTACAACATGGTACGGACAATTGCCGGTATGCTTTTTGCAGTCGGCATCGGTTGGAACGAGCCGCAAGACATGAAGGAAATCCTTGAGGCGAAGGACCGGAAAAAGGCTGGCAAAACGGCGCCAGCACACGGTTTGTACTTGATGAATGTCACGTACTAGACCCGTGTCAACTTTTCCTGGCGTTTTCTAACAAAACGCTTGACTTATGAACGTATTCAATATAAGATGATAAATGGTATTTCAATAACCCCACAATAAGCCCCGGAAAGTTTATTTGTGTTTAGGGATAGAGAAAACGGAACAGATTTGATATTTTTAGGAGGAAACAATACATGCGTACAACATTCATGGCTAAAGGTCACGAAGTAGAGCGTAAATGGCTCGTTGTCGACGCTGAAGGACAGACGCTTGGTCGTCTAGCTTCTGAAGTTGCATCAATTTTGCGCGGCAAAAACAAACCTACGTTCACACCACACGTTGACACTGGCGATCACGTTATCATCATCAACGCTGAGAAAATCCATTTGACTGGGAATAAATTAAAAGATAAAATCTACTATCGCCACTCTGGCTATACTGGTAATCTTAAACAACGTACTGCGCTTGAAATGCGTACGAACTATCCAACTAAAATGTTGGAACTTGCGATTAAAGGGATGCTTCCAAAAGGCCCACTTGGTCGTCAAACATTCAAGAAACTTCATGTCTATGCTGGACCGGAACATCCACATACGGCACAAAAACCAGAAGCATACGAGCTTCGTGGATAATTAAGAGGAGGAAACACTTTTGGCACAAGTACAATATATCGGCACTGGCCGTCGTAAAAGCTCAGTAGCTCGTGTACGTCTCGTACCTGGTGAAGGCAAAATTGTCGTCAACAACCGTGACGTAGAAGACTACGTACCATTCGAAACACTTCGTGAAGTGATCAAACAACCACTTGTAGCTACTGAAACACTTGGCAGCTATGACATCCATGTAAACGTCCACGGCGGCGGTTACACAGGTCAAGCAGGCGCAATCCGCCACGGCGTAGCACGCGCTCTACTTACTGTAGACCCTGACTTCCGCGGTACTTTGAAATCTGCTGGTTTGCTTACACGTGACTCACGCATGAAAGAACGTAAAAAATACGGCCTTAAAGGCGCGCGTCGTGCACCTCAGTTCTCAAAACGTTAATCTACGAATATTTACAACCCTTTCCCGAGTTTTCAGGAAAGGGTTTTTTGTTTGGAGATTTTGGAATCATGTAGTTTGTAGTTTGCTTTTATGAAGTCTTCTTTACTTTGAAAGTGTAAACACGAAGAATGATTTATCAAAATAAAATAACATTCGTGTTTTCGTTGACCGGCTTACAGTTTTTATGCTATAAATGTAAAGTGAAAAAACAACTTCACAAACTGTGTGATAATTTTATTTTAATAATAAATGTATATGCTTGGGAATATGGCTCAAGCGTTTCTACCTGGTAACCGTAAACTACCGGACTACATGAAAAACTGACTGGAAACATTTTTGTTCCATTGTTTTTCGTGAATCGGTAAACCGGATAGGTAGAATCTATCTGGTTTTTTGTATTTCATCCAGAAAAGAAATTGCCGGAAGAAGCATATGAATAGCTTCCCGCTAATAACGGGAGACTAATCTAAAGTGATTCAAACAAATATTTATTCTAGAGGATGGGACAGCATGACGAAAAAACCTATTTATTTCAACCACGACGGTGGAGTCGACGACCTTATATCTTTATTCTTATTGCTTCGAATGGATAATGTCGAACTGACAGGCGTATCTGTCATTCCGGCGGATTGTTATTTAGAGCCGGCTGTTTATGCAAGCCGGAAAATAATCGACCGCTTCGGGAATGGTGTTAGCCTCGATGTAGCAGAATCGAACTCTCGCGGGAAAAATCCTTTTCCGAAAGACTGGAGGATGCATGCATTTCTTGTAGATGCACTGCCAATTCTAAATGAATCTGGGAAAGTTGTTACGCCCGTGGCGGAGAAGCCGGCACATCTTCATATGATCGATGCGATTCGGAATACTTCAGAAAAGACCACTTTATTATTTACAGGCCCACTTACTGACCTCGCTCGTGCATTGGACGTAGCGCCGGATATTGAAGAGAAAATCGAAAGACTTGTTTTCATGGGTGGCACTTTCCGTGAAGATGGGAATGTTCATGAGCCAGAACATGATGGTACAGCTGAGTGGAATGTGTTTTGGGATCCGGAAGCAGCGGCTCGCGTATGGGAAACAAACATCGAAATAGATTTAGTCGCGCTTGAAAGTACAAACCAGGTGCCACTAACTTTGGATGTGCGTGAACGTTGGGCAAGGGAACGCAACTATATCGGGGTCGACTTTCTCGGTCAATGTTATGCAATGGTTCCGCCGCTCGTCCACTTTAAAACAAATTCCACGTACTATTTATGGGATGTGTTAACAACAGCATTTCTTGGAAAAACAGATCTTGTTAAAGTAAAATCGGTCAATAGTATTGTCATTCCGGATGGACCAAGTCAGGGTCGGACAGTGGAAACACCTGACGGACGCCCAGTAAATGTTGTTTATGATGTGAATCGAGACGCATTCTTCGATTACATTACGGAATTGGCAAAGCAGGTGAGTGGAGAAAACTCCAAATAAAAACGATTAATCAACATGATTTTAATATGATAGGAGAGATACTATGCAATACATCTGGGGAATTGGCGGCATCATTGGGATATTAGCGATTGCATGGTGCCTATCAACAGCAAGAAAGTCCATTAATCCGAGAACTGTTTTTGGGGCTTTGGCCATCCAAATTATTTTCGGATTTATGGTGTTAAAATGGGAGTTCGGAAGAAAAATCTTGGAATACATTTCTGGAATTGTCCAAAAAGTAATCGACTCCTCCAATGAAGGAATTCAATTCTTATTTGGAGGAGTACTAGGGGCAGAAGGTGCAGGCTTCACCTTTGCATTTCAAGTGTTGCCCATTATCATTTTCTTTGCTTCCTTAGTATCGGTACTTTATTATTTAGGAATTATGCAATTCTTGACGAAAATCCTTGGTGGCCTTTTGGCGAAGGCCCTCAAGACGAGTGAAACCGAATCGATGTCGGCTGCTGCCAATATTTTTCTCGGACCGACGGAAGCCCCATTAGTCGTCAAACCTTATATTGAAAAAATGACTAGATCAGAGTTGTTTGCGGTAATGGTAGGAGGCCTGGCCTGCGTGTCAGGTGCCGTGTTAGGCGGTTACGCCATGTTAGGGGTTCCTATCGAATATTTGTTGGCGGCAGCTTTCATGGGTGCTCCGGCTGGATTATTATTTGCGAAAATCATCGTTCCTCAAACGGTACAGTTGAACGAAACAGAAGATGTTCAAATGGTAAAAGACACAGAATCTAAAAACGTCATCGATGCGGCTTCACGCGGGGCGATGGATGGATTGAAAATAGCGGTTGGTGTAGGTGCGATGTTAATCGCGTTTATCTCACTCATTTACTTGATTAACCTAATCACCGGAGCAATTGGCGGGTTCTTTGGATTTGAATCGTTAACGCTTGAAAAAATATTAGGGTATCTTTTCTTCCCAATCGCCTTCCTCATTGGTGTTCCTTGGGAGGAAGCATTGCAAGCCGGTTCATTTATCGGACAAAAATTCATACTGAACGAATTCGTTGCCTACACTTCTTTTGCATCTGAAATAGCGAATCTGTCACCTAAGAGCGTCGCGATGATCAGCTTTGCACTATGCGGCTTCGCAAATCTTTCAGCGCTTGCTATGTTAATTGGCGGTTTAGGTGGAATGGCCCCTTCAAGAAGACAAGACATCGCGGAGATGGGATTACGTGCAATCATCGCTGCGACACTAGCCAATCTCACGAGTGCAGCTATTGCGGGGATGTTAATTTAATTTCCACTGGAGTTCAAAATATTGGACTGAAGATCCCTCACCCCTATAATATGAAGGGAATGAACAAGAGGAGGAATCGGCATGAAGGAAATGACTACAACTGAACTCCAGAAGCAGTTGGAAAACGGTGAAACAGTTAATATGATTGATGTCCGGGAAGAAGATGAAGTTGAACAAGGTATGATTCCAGGTGCAATCCATATTCCATTAGGGGAAGTTCCGGAGCGTTTGGAAGAGCTCGAAAAGGCTGCACCATATGTGCTCATTTGCCGGTCGGGCGGGCGCAGTGGGCGTGCAGCAGAGTTCTTAGAGGCAAAAGGATATGACGTGACCAATATGGTCGGCGGCATGCTGGACTGGCAAGGGGACGTTGAATAAGCATTGTGTAAAAAGAGCCGAATCGGCTCTTTTTTTGTTGGTGTGCCCAGCATGGGCGTAGTCTATAGGGTGCAAGTCCCGAACCGCGAAGGCAGAAGTAGCGGTTAGCCTAACGCAAGGGTGTCCATGGTGACGTGGAATCTGAAGGAAGCGGGCGGCAAACCTCCGGTCTGAGGAACACGAACTTCATATAAGGCTATGTACGATTGGGTGAGTTTGCCAAACAAAACAAAGCCCTTTCTGCCGAAGGTCGTATGTAGTAGATGAAGCAGATAGGTGGAGGGAAAGACTACGCTCTTACCTGGGGAGGTCTGATTGAAACGCCAAGTACACTTGGTAACCTATCCAGTGATGGATAGCTGAACAATCAGAAGTCAGCAGAAGCCATAGTACCATTCGAACTCGAGAAGAATGGGAAGGGCTGAACAATTAAGAGAGAACAACATCTTGGCATTCAGTAACCTGTGAAGAACACAGATAACCGATAAGGCATGCCCGAAGGAGGAAGTGGTGAATCCCACTGGGGACTTCGGGATGGTGGAGCAGGACTGGCATAAGAAGAACCGTTGTTCACGGAAAGAGGCGTAACACATGTTGATGGAGCGAATACTATCACGTGAAAACTTGCTTTCTGCCCTAAAGCGGGTGGAGCGCAATAAAGGAAGCCACGGTGTGGATGAAATGCCTGTACAAAACCTACGGAAGCATTTCCTGGAACACTGGGAATCCATGAAAATGGAACTCCTTCAGGGAACCTATGAACCGCAACCTGTCCGCAGGGTCGAAATCCCGAAACCTGACGGAGGCGTGCGTCTATTAGGTATCCCTACCGTGATAGACCGCTTCATTCAACAGGCGATAGCCCAAGTGTTAACTTCCCTATACGACCCTACGTTTTCAGACCATAGTTACGGATTTCGACCAAATCGAAGTGCCCATGACGGAGTGAGGAAAGCGAAAGGATATATACAGGAAGGAAATCGTTGGGTTGTCGATATGGACCTGGAGAAATTCTTTGACAAGGTAAACCATGACAGGCTCATGGGGACACTTGCGAAAAGAATCAAAGACAAGCGTCTCCTTAAGTTGATCCGTAAATACTTGAAATCGGGTATCATGATTAATGGTCTCGTGACAAACAGTGAAGAAGGTACTCCGCAAGGAGGACCATTGAGTCCCCTTCTCTCCAACATAGTCCTTGACGAACTGGATAAGGAATTAGAGAAAAGAGGTCATAAATTTGTCCGATACGCTGATGACTGCAATATCTATGTGAAAACAAAGAAAGCAGGGAATCGGGTCATGAACTCCATCACCTCTTTTATTGAAGGAAAGCTTAAGTTGAAGGTGAATCTAACTAAATCTGCAGTTGACCGTCCGTGGAAGAGGAAATTCCTTGGATTCAGTTTCACCAGTGGTAAGGAACCGAAGGTTCGTATTGCCAAGGAAAGTGTGAGACGGATGAAGATTAAAATCAGGGAAATCACCTCAAGGAAGAAACCCTACTCCATGGAATATCGGATAAACAAACTCAACCAATACCTTATGGGCTGGAGTGGATATTTCGCCTTGGCAGACACGCCAAGCGTGTTCGTTAAGTTCGATTCTTGGATTAAAAGAAGACTCCGGATGTGTATGTGGAAGGATTGGAAGAAACCCAGTACAAAGACGAGAAAACTCATCGGTTTAGGCATCCCGATAGGGAAGGCATATGAATGGGGAAATTCACGCAAGAGCTACTGGAGAATTTCTAAAAGTCCTATACTACACAGAACCCTAGGGAACTCCTATTGGAGTTCCCTAGGGCTCAAAAGTCTAATATCTCGTTACGAAGCTTTGCGTCAACAATCTTAGTTGAACCGCCGTATACCGAACGGTACGTACGGTGGTGTGAGAGGTCGGGAGTTAATCGCTCCCTCCTACTCGATTATGCGTTATAAGTGAGGAGGGCTCAAAGATGGACAGGGTCCATTCTTTCGCATTCAGGGTCCATTCATTCCAGCAAGGGTCCATTCTTTCGCATTCAGGGTCCATTCATTCCAGCAAGGGTCTATTCTTTCGTGTTCAAGGTCCATTCATGCTGTTCATCTGAAATGTAATACAAGCATTCATATCTTCGCTAAAGTCTGCGTATAGTGGAGGAAAAAGGCGGTGTGAGATTGAAACGATGGCTTATCATCGGGTTATTATTTGCGAGTTCCCTTCTTGTAGTGCTGTACGGTGTGAATGCTTCGGACAGAGGATTCTTCATGCCTGAACAGCTTGGGGGAATGAAGATTCTCATTGATCCTGGGCACGGTGGATTGGATGGGGGAGCGTCAGTTGGAGAAGTAGTAGAGAGGGATATTACCTTAAGCATTGCACATGAGTTGAAGAAAAGGCTTGAAAAGAAGGGTGCAATGGTTGTCATGACCCGTGAGAAGGAAGGAGACGCCATTGCGGAACATGCACCAAGTGATAAGTTTGGAACGATTCGGCAAAGGAAGATGGCTGATTTGAAACTGCGTGAAAGTATCGCTATCGACGAGGAACCCGACATCTTCCTCAGTGTCCACGTGAATGCAATTCCAGAACAAAGATGGCGGGGCTCTCAAGTATTTTATCATGCGGAAGGACATCCCGGAGGCGAGCTGTTAGCCAAGTCAATTCAAGGGTCTTTCGTAACGAATCTACAAAACACCGAGCGAGAAGCCATGGCGATTAAAGGGGTTTATTTATTGAAAAAGGTTCCAATGCCTTCAGTACTTATAGAAACCGGCTTCATCTCCAATCCTGAAGAACGGGCATTGTTGATGGATCCTGCGTACCGGGGGAAAGTGGCAGATGCGATTGTGGAAGGAATTATTCAATTTCAACTATCGGAAAAACAATGAAAGTAAATTCCGACTTTGAAGAAGGGGCAATATGGTATACTTAGGGAAGAATGAATAAATCTCTAAGGGGTGGCCATATTGATAAACGAACAAATTATCCGTGATGTTGTAGGCGAGTTGAAGGATCCGTTTTTACATAAAACACTTGCGGAAACAGATGGAATTGTCAGCATATCGGTTAAACCGGAGAAGAAGCATGTCAGTGTAAAATTGGCCATCGCTAAAGTCAACACGGCGGAGCAAATGAACTTGCAGACGAAAGTGGTTGAAGTGATAAAGGCGGCCGGGGCGGATTCAGTCGGAATCCGATTTGAGGAGCTTCCGCCCGAGACGCTTGAAAAGTTCCGTGGCACTGCGACGGAGGCGGAAGCACAGGACCTGCTGTCACCGTTAAATGATATTGAATTCATTTCGATTGCATCCGGGAAAGGCGGAGTCGGTAAGTCGACCGTTTCCGTGAACTTGGCGGTTGCGCTCGCTCGTCTCGGGAAAAAGGTCGGATTGATCGATGCGGATATTTACGGATTCAGTGTGCCGGATATGATGGGCATTACCGAATTGCCGGTAATCCGTGAAGACCGAATTATTCCGGTGGAGCGTTTTGGCGTGAAAGTAATTTCCATGGGGTTCTTTGTAGAAGATAACGCTCCGGTCGTATGGCGCGGACCGATGCTCGGGAAAGTGCTAGATCAGTTCTTCCGGGATGTGGACTGGGGTCCCTTGGATTACCTCATCTTGGATTTGCCACCTGGAACAGGAGACGTTGCGCTTGATATCCATCAAATGATTCCTTCCTCCAAAGAAATTGTTGTTACTACGCCTCATCCAACTGCTGCATTCGTAGCAGCGCGTGCAGGTGCAATGGCGCTCCAAACGGATCATACGTTACTAGGTGTCATTGAAAACATGGCATGGTTTGAATCGAAGCTGTCTAACGAAAAGGAATATGTCTTCGGACAAGGGGGAGGCACGCGGTTGGCGGAGGAATTACGCACCGAGCTTTTAGGTCAAATCCCACTTGGGCAGCCCGATTGGAATGAAACAGATTTCGCGCCTTCCGTTTATGCGGAGCATCATCCGATTGGTCAAACATACACAGAAATTGCAAAGGCAGTTATCGACAAAACAAATAAATAAAGGAAAACGAACAATCAATGGGGCTCAGCTCACTCTCCCATTGACTGTTCGTTTTTTAATCCGACGTGGAGGTTTAAAATGTACTGAGGGGTGCGGGTAGTGACGTCATTTTCCACCGCCACCGCCGCCACCTTCACCACCGCCACCCTCACCGCCACCGCCACCGGATTCACCGCCGCCGCCCTTCTCGGTTGGCGCTACTTCACCAGCTTTAAGGATCAGTTCCTGCCATTTTGCTTTGAGCAATGGACTGTTAATCGTTTCCTCAATAGATTTCTCCATCTGTTTTTTCATATCCGTTGATTGCAATATGGTTTCCATCTGCTTTTGCATATCTGGCTGGCCGAAAAACTCCACCATTTCTTTTTGAAAAGAAGAGTCGTTAATTAACTTCGACATGATATCCTGCTGCTGATCTTTCATGCTTTTTGCAATTTTTTCGGTAAATTTCGGGTCTTCAAATGCTTGCTTCCAAAAATCCTCGCCTTTTTTGGACAATAACGTATCCTCGATGGATTTCTTCACTTCCGGCTGCTCCAGCACCATCAATTCCCTGAACTCGGGGTCGGAAAGCATTTTCCGGACAGCTTTTTTTCCATCATCCGTCTGCAAGGCATCCGTCATCATCTTCTTCATTTCATCGTAGTTCGGTCCTTGCTGTTGCATGCTGCAGCCCGATAAGAGTATGGCCAGTACAAGTAAATGAACCCATTTTTTCATCATGAGATCAATTTCCCTTCCGATTGCATTTTCAATTATTGTTCACAATATGAAGAGGAATATGCATTAGTCATTCAAGGAAATAGATTTTTTGGCAAAACGTTGATACACTATTGAGAGCAATTAAAATGGGGGAACAGTATCGTGACCATACGAAATTGGGTTAAATTCTTTTTTACTGCATTGATAATTGGAGGAGTTGTCACGGGCATCCTAGGATTGATCGTCCGTTGGGAATTCTTTTCACAATATTTATCTGCCGGAGAATATATAGAGTTTCTTAGCGCTTTATTATGGATGATCTTTCTCGGGTTCACTATGAGTGTCGTTGCACAAATGGGTTTTTTCGCCTATTTAACTGTGCATCAATTCGGCGTGAACTTATTTAAGACATTGACATTATGGAACTGGGTGCAGCTGCTGATCATCGCGGTTGTCATCTTTGACCTCGTGTTTTTCAGATTTAAATTAACGGCAGGGGAAACAGGGCGGACGGTACTCTATTTGACATTGCTGTTTTCCTTACTTGCAGTGTCCATCGTCACAGCGTATTTTAAAGCGAAATGGACAAAAAAGCACACACTCATTTCAGCATTGTTTTTCATGATTGTCATTACGACACTTGAATGGCTGCCAGCTTTGATGGTCCGGTCGGGCAATATTGATTCATGGGTGACAATTTTATTATTCCCACTTCTCGCGGTAAATGCCTACCAGCTTCTTATGCTGCCGAAGTATAACCGTCAATCCGATGAGGATAAAGCGAGACTTGACGCACGTAAACAAGCGCGTAAAACGGCAAAAACGGCAAAAGCGAAATGATGAAAAGCGCAGTTCCTCACTTGAATGGGGAACTGCGCTTTTGTTATTTCGGCATTTTTTTTGTTTTGATGGACATATTGAATAGGACATCCTCCAATGATTTGTTCTGGCGCGTTTCAGTCAGCTTTTTGAAGTCGGCTAACGTAATCCGTTCCTCGCGATAATGCGGCAGCGAAATGATTTCCCCTTCGATGACCGGCGGCGGCTCTCCCGTATGCCAGCGGACTGATGAACCAAGGGCGTTCACTTCGGTGTCCCAAAGTGCGGTCCGTAGTGAATAAGGGAACTGCTCATCTGACGTTCTGAACCATAACGGTTTGGCACCGAAAAGCTTCTCATATGTCTCCAGCTGTTCAATCAGAAGAGGTGTATTCTGTTCATACTCCATCCCGGCATGTCCCAATAAACCGGTAGGGATATTGCGTTTCTTGATCAATTGCACGATTTCAGGAAAGCGCCCGGCCCAATCCATGTCAAGAAGGAGCAAAGGATAGGGAGCCTGTAATTCACGGATCAGCTGCTCCACTTCCTCATCTCCGAATGATATATTAATGGTCAGCGCGGATCCCGACATTCCTCTGACGATGACTTCATTCGGCTCGTCCGTCAAACGGAAAACAGACTTCAACGAATCCGATCCGGGCATGCTTGGGAAAAACAATGCGGCAGCGCAGCATACGAAAAGTAAAAGAATTAGTTTAGCTCTCAAGTTACATCCCCTTTGAAACGAAATCTATAGGGTACTTTATGATAAAGGCTTGACCGATATGATTGGAACATGCTAATATAAGAAAGTCGTTACGGGGTAATGAAATTAAAGTTGATTTTTCCCCGGCGGTCAGCTAAACTAAATAGTGTCGTTGGAAAAATTAATTACGATTCCGCAGTAGCTCAGTGGTAGAGCAATCGGCTGTTAACCGATCGGTCGTAGGTTCGAGTCCTACCTGCGGAGCCATATTTATGCTTCCATAGCTCAGTAGGTAGAGTGCTTCCATGGTAAGGAAGAGGTCACCGGTTCGAATCCGGTTGGAAGCTCCAGATGAAACTTGAGAATTTTGTTTCATAGGCAAGAACTTTTTTTTATGTCCGCCTGCTGTCTGAGTGCAAGATTATAAAAATAGGCTTGCATTACGACTATAAATTTGGTACTATAGCATTTGTGCTAATCACTGAGAAATTTATTATTATAGTATGGCCCCTTGGTCAAGCGGTTAAGACACCGCCCTTTCACGGCGGTAACACGGGTTCGAATCCCGTAGGGGTCACCATTTTTTATTATTAGGAAAGCTGGCAAATAGATGCTCAGCTTATTATATTTTAACCTGGTGGGGTAGCGAAGTGGCTAAACGCGGCGGACTGTAAATCCGCTCCCTCAGGGTTCGGCGGTTCGAATCCGTCCCCCACCACCATCTATACATACAATCTGGGAAGCAGCTTATCACGATATATCATTGGGGTATAGCCAAGCGGTAAGGCAACGGACTTTGACTCCGTCATTCGTTGGTTCGAATCCAGCTACCCCAGCCAATCATTTTTTTCGCTCCACGAAAAAAATGATTTGCGAGTAATTCCGAAAGGAATTAGGAGCACAAGGTTTTAATACTAGAGCATTCCAATTTCAAAGTATTGCGAGCAAACTGTTTTAATATAATGCATAAAAAATACTACCAGTAAAACACAAACCCCATAAAACACCCACACAAATCCATCAATAGATAGGATTTTTTTTATTGCCAAAAATCTCCCACCTCAACATTTTCTTAAAATATTCATAGAGCTTATCCCGTCTCTGTAGTGGTAACGAGTATCATGGAAAGGTATTATATAGTAGGCAAATTAACTAAAGTATAAAAAGCGAATGACTTGATGCTATTGAATAGAGAAGGTGTCCGTAAGAATTGTACAGGCCGAGAATTAGTTAAACGTGTGCTTTTACACATTTAAAAGAATTTGTGAGCGTATATGCGTATCTGAATCCATTTATGAGCTTTTGTGGAGATATATGCGTTTCTCATATAAGATATGAGCATTTGGAGCGTTTTATGCGGTTTTGGACGACTTTATGCGTATTTGCATGCTCATCATGACATCGGATGTTCCTCATGGGCAATATTGCAGCTATTTATCAGATGAACAGTTGATGGATGTTATATGGATAACTATTATCAAATGATACAAGCCTTTATCTCCAGTAGATTGTGAACTCATGTTTTTGAAATCTGTAGAAAATGAATAAATATCCAAAAACTTGTTAGGTTGAGCCATTCCATGTGACGAATTACAATATGGATGGGGGGCTGACAAATATGAAAAAAATGAATATATCATTAATAGGGGTTCCACTAGATTACGGACAAAGCCGTAGAGGCGTGGACATGGGCCCGAGCGCCATCCGTTATGCCGGTGTGGTAAACAGATTGGAAACGATCGGGCATACGCTTAAGGATGAGGGAGATGTCCAAGTAAGTGCAGTTGAACGTAAAGATCAGGAAGTTGCGAAATTAAAAAACTTGGAGGAAGTTGTTCAAGCGACTGGTGAACTTGCGAACCGAGTAGCTAAAGTCGTAGAGAAAGGGAACTTTCCTCTTGTACTCGGAGGCGATCATAGTATTGCCATCGGAACAATTGCAGGTTTAACATCAAAATATAAAAACTTAGGCGTCATCTGGTATGACGCACATGTTGACATGAATACGATTGAAACGTCACCATCAGGCAATATCCATGGGATGCCGCTTGCGGTCCTTATGGGGCGTGGCCACGAGAGATTAGTGAATATTTATCAAGAAGGGCAGAAAGTGAAGCCCGAAAATATTGTCATCATCGGTGCACGTTCAGTCGATCCCGGAGAGCGTAATCTCATTAGGGATCTAGGTATTAAAGTGTTCACGATGCATGAAATTGACCGGGATGGCATGACTACGGTCATGAAAGAAGCGATTGCTTATTTGCAGGAAAAGAACGTTGACGGGGTTCACCTATCATTGGATTTGGATGGCCTTGATCCGCTTTACACTCCTGGAGTGGGGACACCGGTGGCGGGCGGAATAAGCTATCGTGAAAGCCATCTCGCAATGGAAATGCTTGAGGATGCGGGCATAATCACATCAGCTGAATTTGTCGAAGTAAATCCAATACTCGATGAGAGAAACAAAACCGCGGATGTCGCGGTCGGATTGATGGGATCTTTGTTAGGGGAGAAATTACTCTAAGAATGGCCGCCTGGGTTTTCATCCAGGCGGTTTTTAAGTAATAATTTTCCTAAAAGAACGGAAATAGTTATCAATCTTTGGTAAAATAAAAAACATGGAGTAAAAATGAAACCAGTTGGACCCTTCAAACGTATAGAAGGAACAGCCGCATAGAGCGGAGGATGAAAGTCATTGGATGAATTGGTCAATAAAAGAATAAATCAAGTGATCAAAGGCGATCAAGATGCATTCGAGGAAATAGTCACCATGTTTCAACATCGGCTGTATCATGTTTGTTATCGAATGCTCGGCAATCCCCAGGAAGCGGAAGATATAGCCCAGGAAGCTTTTGTACGTGCCTATGTGAATATCCATACGTACGATCAGAAACGGAAGTTTTCCACTTGGTTATTTCGGATTGCAACAAATTTATGCATCGATAGGATCCGCAAAAAGAAGCCGGATTATTATCTTGATGCGACAGTGCCGGGAACGGACGGCCTGAACATGTACTCGCAGATTGCAGCGTCCGGCGATTTGCCGGAGGAAGAAGTGGAGCGTATGGAAGCGCAGGAACGTGTCCAATATGAGATTGGACGGCTGCCGGAGAAATACCGCACTGTCATTATTCTGCGTTATATGGAAGAATTGCCGTTGCAGGACATCAGTGATATTTTAGAGTTACCACTTGGAACCGTGAAGACCCGGGTTCACCGTGGACGGGAAGCATTACGGAAGCAGATGGGTACTATGTAGGAGGGAATAAAGTATGAATACGTGTCAGGAACCAGTGATTCATTTAATGCACGCGTATTTAGACGGAGACATTAGCCGTGAAGAAGAGCAGGTGCTGCATAAGCATTTGGATGAATGTGATCTTTGCAGGGAAATGATGGATGAACTGAAAATGTCGGCTTTATTCCTGAAGGATACAGCTCCAATTCAAGCACCGGAAGGATTTGTCTCAGGCGTCATGGAACGTCTCCCAAAAGAGAAATCGCAAGCAGGCTTTCAGCGCCTATTACGCAGGCACCCGCTCGTGGCTGCGGCCGCACTATTTTTACTACTAATGAGCGCTACGCTCTTTTCTAGCTATAGCAACAATCAGCAGTTCTCCTTCACGAAACAGCCGAATCTTATCGTCGAAGGGGAAACGGTAATAGTTCCCGCCGGCGAAGTCGTGAAAGGCGATATTGTCGTTAAAAATGGAAATCTCCGGATTGAAGGGGAAGTGGATGGGAATGTGACAGTTATCCATGGATCCAAATATATGGCTTCGACAGCAGTCGTTACAGGGAAGAGTGAAGAAATTGATCAGGCCTTCGACTGGCTATGGTATAAAATCAAGTCTACCGTGAAGGATATTTTCCCGTCTTCGGATGGCGAGCAACAGGAAGAATAGCACTTCAGCGACTGCCTTCCCGGAAACGGGGAGCGCGGTCGTTTTTTAAATCGCGCAATAAATGCTGCCGCTCGCGGAAAGTTTTCCTTGGTAGGAAACAAACCTCGGCTGAAAACGTTCCCATTAGTAACCAGTCCTAATTTGTTTTCAAGAGCATTGAAACTAGGCTGTATGATATACTGAGGTATAGAATTTGCGATGAAGGTGAGGGAAGCGCATGCCAGGTTGGGAAATGATAACAAACTCAAGTCCAGTTGAAATACTTAAAAATATAGTGGATGTGCTTCTCGTATGGTTTGTTTTCTATAAATTAATCACCATCATAAAAGGCACGAAAGCTGTACAGCTGTTAAAAGGAATTTTCGTCATTTTATTAGCCCGAATTCTTACTGAATACTTTGGACTTGATACATTGAAGTGGATGTTGGATCAAGTGTTGATGTTCGGTTTCCTTGCTATTATTATCCTTTTTCAACCCGAAATACGCCGTGCGTTGGAACAGCTTGGACGAGGACGCTTGTTTGCAAGGTCCGCAATGCAGGAGGAAGAAGAACGCGACCGCATGATTGAGGCATTCAATAAGTCGGTGAGCTATATGGCGAAGCGGCGGATTGGAGCACTCATTTCGATTGAAAGGGAGACAGGTCTTAGCGAGTATATAGAAACCGGTACTCCATTGAATTCAATTGTCACATCTGAACTGCTTATCAATATCTTCATTCCTAACACACCGTTACATGATGGAGCCGTCATCTTGCAAAAGAATAGGATTGCGGCTGCGGGTTGCTATTTGCCGCTCTCGGAAAATCCCTTCATTTCCAAGGAACTCGGAACCCGTCACCGAGCGGCACTCGGCATAAGTGAAGTGACCGATGCCATTACGGTAATCGTTTCCGAAGAGACAGGGGCCGTCAGTATTACCGCTAACGGGGATATCAATCGGAATTTATCGATGGAAGAGTTTGAGAAGCAGCTGCGTCAAGTATGGTTTGGGGCGGAAACCGAAACGTCTTCTTCTCCATTCTGGAAATGGGGGAAACAAAAAAATGGTTGATAAGTTAATGGATCGCCCATGGTTTCTCCGTTTCACAGCATTGGCACTCGCCATAATCCTTTTCTTTTCCGTCCAGTCGGAGAATGAAAAAAAGACGAGCTCCACGATCGGTGATTCACAGGGTATCCTTCACGATGTGCCTGTGGAAGTGCTTTTTGATAATGAAAATTCCGTCGTAACCGGAGTCCCTAAGACGGTCAATATGGCAATAGACGGGCCTGCAAGTCTCGTCCAGTCGACAAAACTGTTGAAGGATTTCACATTGAAGGTCGACTTGCGGGAGCTGCCGATGGGAAGACATACGGTCAAGATACAAGCTGAAAATCTATCGGATAAGCTGGATGTGAGATTGGATCCGGCGACTGTGGCCGTTGTCATCGAAGAGAAAGTATCAAAAACGTTCCCAGTCGAGCCTGAATTTAATGAGCGGCTGCTTGCGGAAGGTTATAATGCAGTGAAGAAGGAAGTCGAACCTTCCACCATTCAAGTGACTGGCGCGAAAAGCGTTGTGGAATCAATCAGCTTTGTGAAGGTTTCGGCAACCGGAGATACGGGCATTAATAAATCATTTGAACAGAAAGCACGTGTCCGGGTACTCGACCGGGATCTGAATAAATTGGATGTCACGATTGTGCCCGAAGAAGTGACGGTCAAAGTAGAAGTGAAAGAAAATAGTAAAGAGGTTCCTGTTACCCTGAGACAAAAGGGCGAGCCGGGCGAGAACATCGTCATCGACTCTGTATTCACAGATACGAAAACGGTAACTCTGTTCGGCTCTCAGAAAACTCTCGAGTCCATTAACGACCTCCGAGTGGATGTGGATATCTCGAAAGTGAAGCAATCAGGAACTGTAGAATTGAACCTTCCAAAGCCAAAGGGAGTTTCCAAGCTCTCGGAGGAGAAGATCAAAGTGAACATCGGCGTAACCGTCGTGGATGGAGAGGATCCGCCGCCTGATGTATCGATGGAACCAACGACTGATGTGGTGAAGGACGTAACAAAGGAATTTAAAAACATCCCGGTCGCAGTGAAGGGTCTGGATGAGAAATATAGCAGTACCTTTTTGAAACCTACAAATGGAGTTGTCGATGTGACGGTAACTGCCAAAGAGGATGTCATAAATTCACTTGACACTTCGGATTTCGATATTAGCGTCGATGCTTCCGTGACCGATCAGGAAGGGGAGCATACATATCCGTTGACTGTAGTAGGGCCGGATAATATTGCATGGAAGATTTCTCACGATGAAGTGACATTGGAAATTAGGCTTGCATAATGAAGAAGCTGATTAAGAGCATTGAAAGGGAGTATGGATTATGACAAAGTATTTCGGAACGGATGGCGTCCGTGGGATTGCGAATAAAGAATTAACGCCGGAGCTTGCATTTAAACTTGGCAGGATTGGCGGACATGTATTAACAAAAGCTTCCCAGGAGACATCCCAAGTGCTTGTTGGACGGGATACCCGCATATCCGGCCATATGCTGGAAAACGCTTTGATTGCAGGTCTATTATCAATGGGAGTCGAAGTGATGAGGCTTGGTATCATCAGCACACCTGGTGTTGCCTATTTGACGCGCGTCATGAATGCCCAGGCGGGTGTTATGATCTCAGCATCCCACAACCCATTTGGAGATAATGGCATCAAGTTTTTCGGTGCTGATGGTTTCAAATTGACAGATGAGCAGGAAGAGGAAATCGAATCCCTTTTACATGAAGAGACAGATAGCCTGCCTCGTCCGGTAGGTGCTGATGTCGGCACTGTTACGGATTACTTTGAAGGCGGCCATAAGTATATCCAATACTTGAAGCAGACAGTCGATGAGGAATTCACCAACCTTCATGTTGCACTTGATTGTGCACATGGCGCGACTTCTTCATTAGCGACGCATGTCTTTGCCGACCTTGATGCGGACTTGACGACGATAGGCGCATCTCCAAACGGCCTTAACATTAATGAAGGAGTCGGGTCGACACATCCTGAAGGACTCAGCCAGCTCGTGGTTGATAAAGGTGCAGACATCGGACTTGCTTTTGACGGGGATGGAGACCGCCTCATTGCAGTTGACGAACTTGGCCGGGTCATTGATGGTGACCAAATCATGTTCATCATCGGCCGCCACCTCCAATCGAAAGGCCGCTTGAAGTCCGACACGATCGTTTCAACGATCATGAGCAACCTCGGCTTCTATAAAGCATTGGAGCGGCACGGCATGATGAGCGTCAAAACAGCCGTCGGTGACCGATACGTCGTCGAAGAGATGAGAAAAGGGAATTACAATCTTGGCGGGGAGCAATCCGGCCATATCATCTTCCTCGATTACAATACGACAGGGGACGGTCTATTGACGGCCTTACAACTTGTCAACATCATGAAGCGAACTGGTCGGAAGCTATCAGACCTTGCAAGCGAGATGACAATCTACCCGCAGGAACTTGTCAACGTCCGAGTGACGGATAAAAACAAAGTTACTGAAAATGTAAAAGTCGCTGCGGTGATCAAGGAAGTTGAAGAGGAAATGGCTGGCAACGGCAGAGTCCTCGTCCGCCCATCTGGAACTGAACCGCTCGTCCGCGTAATGGTCGAGTCACCGGATCACGATACATGCGAACGCTTTGTCAACCGCATTGCGGATGTAGTTCGTGAGGAAATGGGTATAGAAGAATAATCAATGAATTGGCTATTAAGGGTGAAAGGAAATCGCTACGATTTCCTTTCATCCTTTTTTGTTTTGCGCTGTTAACAGACGGTCATGATGCTGCTTCACGCGGTCACGAACAAAAAAATCGCACCCATAACCGGATGCGATGGAAATATAAATTTAAAATACACGCTGGAATTTATTCCGGATGATGATCGCTGTGGAGTTCAAAACGAACAGTGCCACTAGCAGAACGATGATTGTGGCGGCGGCCAAATTTGCATATTCCGCGACTAGCGAAGCATCCAACGTCCAGTAATAAATCTGCATCGGCAACACTGTGAAGCGGTCCATGATGCTACCTGGGAATGGGATCAGCAATGCAGGGATACCGATGACGACGAGCGGCGCGGTTTCGCCGATTGCCCGGGATAAGGAAAGAATGGCTCCTGTCAAAATTCCGGGAAGTGCTGCGGGCAGGATGATTCGCTGAATCGTTTGCCATTTCGTCGCGCCTAGCCCGTATGCAGCTTCACTTAAAAAGAAAGGGATGGAGCGAATTGCTTCCTGACTTGCAACGATGACAATCGGTAAAATCAATAGGGACATCGTCAACCCGCCGGCAAGGACGATGTTTCCAAGATCTAGCACCCGTACAAAAACAGTTAAACCAAGGATTCCATACACGATGGAAGGGACACCTGCCAAATTGGATATATTCGTTTGAATGAAGCTGACTAGGCGGCCTTTTTTTGCATACATCTCTAAGTAAATTGCCGTGCAGACGCCTACAAACATTGTAACGGGAGCGACAACGAGCATGAGCCAAAACGTTCCGAGGATCGCTCCCATGATGC
Source organism: Saccharococcus sp. Marseille-Q5394 (assembly GCF_946901335.1). Taxonomy (NCBI): domain Bacteria; kingdom Bacillati; phylum Bacillota; class Bacilli; order Caryophanales; family Anoxybacillaceae; genus Saccharococcus; species Saccharococcus sp. Marseille-Q5394. Next base: position 442,124 of record NZ_CAMPPQ010000002.1, read on the forward strand.
CAGCACGTTCAGGCTGCGTTGATAATTTACCGGTCAAGAAATCGAAGTTGACTGAACCGATGCCTTCCGAAACGACTTTGACGAGCAAAACTGCTAGGAAGAAAAGTCCGAAGAATGCGGACAGCATAAAGATGGACTTCGAGAACCGGTTCATGAATAAACGACGCTTCGTCCGCCGTATATGTTGTTTTTCACTCAATTGATTCATCTTAATATTCCTCCCTGAACTTTTTGGAAACGGCCCTTGCGATAAGGTTCATCATGAGTGTGAAAACGAAAAGGGTCATCGCAACTGCATACAAGCTGTAATAGACTGTCGATCCGGCAGCGGCGTCTCCGCCCGTCACTTCGACGATGTAAGCGGTCATTGTCTGCGTCGATTGTGTAAGGTCAAAAGTAAAATTTTTCGTGCTGCCGCTTGCAATCGTCACAATCATCGTTTCCCCGATGGCACGGGAAATCCCAAGTACAAACGAGGCGATGATGCCGGATAGAGCCGCGGGAATGACAACTTTGCGCGTAACCTCAAGTTTTGTCGCTCCTAATCCATAAGCGCCTTCACGCATAGCATTCGGAACAGAACTCATTGCGTCTTCGGATAGGGACGCAATCATCGGGATGATCATGACACCCATGACTAAGCCGGGGCTAAGAATATTCGTCGCCTGGAGACTCGGAATGAATTCACGTAAAAGCGGCGTGACGAAAGTGAAAGCGAAAAATCCATAAACGATTGTCGGTACGCCGGCGAGCAGTTCAAGAATCGGCTTGACAACTCTCCGCACTTTCGGGGACGCGTATTCGCTCAAGTAAATGGCTGCCATCAGCCCAATTGGCGCAGCTACTGCCATTGCAATCAAAGAGGAAGTAACGGTGCCCATCAATAATGGAAGCACCCCGAACTCAGGATTCTGGCTCAACGGCTTCAAGACGGTGCCTGAAAAGAAATCGAGGAAAGGCACCCGTTTGAAGAACTCCACTGTTTCAAATAACAGTGTCCAAATGATGCCGATTGTCGTCAAGACGGACAATGAGGCGATTATGGCGAGGAAGCTGGGAATGAGCCGTTCAATCCTTCTTCTGATCGAATTGCCGCGATGGTTTTGGTCGATCATGTCCCGGATATTCACTTTATCTGCATTTGGTAGTTCTTGATTTATCATTAAAGATACCCCTTCCAATAAGATGCAAGAGGATGAAGGCTTTAACAGCCCCCATCCTTATCCTCGTCTAGACTCCAACGTTTTGATTGCTGATTACAGGCCTTCCAGGTAGCTGACGTTTTCTTTCACTTCAGATTCCGGGATCGGTGCAAAGCCTGTTTCACCTGCGAATTTAGTAATATTGTTCATGACGTAGAGTGCAAAATCTTTAACTTGCGGCTTTTCTTTTGCGTGATTCACATTCAAGTATGTGAAGACCGGGCGAGTGAAGTCCGCATAAGCGCCATCCTCAGCGATCGTATCTAACGCCGGCTCGACAGGACCGTTTCCGAAGTCGACAGCAACGGCATTCATCTTGTCTTGGTTATTGACATAGTAGCCGAATCCGAAGAACGCGATTCCGTTCTTATCTTCAGAAACAAGGTTCACAAGCGTTGAGTATTCCTGCTGCAAGTTGACTGAGTTATCCATATCCTGCTTATTTAAAATGCTCTCGTAGAAAAATTCATATGTTCCGTGGTTTTCATTCGGTCCCATCGCATTGATCTTTTCGTCCGGCCAATCAGGATTGATGTCGGACCATTTCTCGACAGTGCTATCAGCAAGGAAGATGCTGACCAGTTCTTCAGGCGTCATTTCTGTAGCCCAATCATTTTCTTTATTGATGACGAATGTAAGGCCGTCCAAAGCAACCTTCAATTCTTTCACTTCAATGCCGAGCTTATCGGCTTCTGCTGCTTCTTCATCTTTGATTTGGCGGGAAGCATCATTGAAGTCTGTACCGTTTTCAACGAGGAATTTTTTGAACCCTGCGCTTGTTCCAGCGCGACTCACTTCAACGGAAACGTTCTCTTGTTCGTTCACCATATACTCCTCGGCAAGTCGGGCCATAAGCGGGTACACTGTTCCGGAACCATCAATGGCGACACTGCCTTCCAGCTCTGCTCCTTGCGCGGAGGCTTTGTTTTTGTCCGATTCCCCGGACTCGCCGTCCTTGCCGCATGCCGCAAGAACAACTGTAAAAGCAGCGATGATCATGAATAAAAGATACTTGTTGAACTTCATTGATAAATCCTCCCCTGGTTTAAGTTCTATATTAGATGAAGGAATCTCCTTCACAACTACATCTTAATGGTCCATTGTTAAGTAGGTGTTGTTAATATGTAAAGGTATTGTAAATTATTGTTAATAAAAAAATAAAACCCGCTCTCATAGGAAGCGGGTTCATGGTTCAGCCGAAACGGCCGTTAATATAGTCGTCTGTCAATGTATCTGAAGGGTTGTTGAAGATGGTAGTCGTCCGATCTTCTTCGATCACTTCGCCATTCAGGAAAAATGCAGTACGATCGGAAATACGTGCGGCTTGCTGCATGTTATGCGTTACGATGGCAATCGTCACATCGTTTTTAATGGAGCTAATCAATTCCTCTATCTTATGAGTCGATACAGGATCCAGGGCGGACGTAGGTTCATCCATCAAGATCACTTCGGGATCGATGGCAAGGCAGCGTGCGATACATAGCCGTTGTTGCTGTCCGCCGGAAAGGCTGTACGCGCTTTTATGGAGTCGATCTTTCACTTCATCCCATAAGGCGGCTTTCTTCAAGCTTTCTTCTACAATCATGTCGAGCATCGCCTTGTTGCGGATGCCGTGCACTCTTGGTCCAAAAGCAATGTTTTCGTAGATTGATTTCGGGAAGGGGTTCGGCTTTTGGAACACCATGCCAACTTTGGAACGAAGGATTTCCACAGGCATTGCCTTACCTAAAATATTATTCCCTTTGAAAGTGACATTGCCTGAGATGGAGACATCGGTTGCTGTTTCCACCATACGGTTCAATGTTTTGAGGAACGTCGATTTCCCACATCCCGATGGACCGATGATGGCGGTCACTTCGCGTTCATTGATGGAGAGATCGATGTTCTTCAGTGCATGCGACGTGCCGTACCAGAGATTCAGCCCGTTCGTTTCATAAATCGGTTTATGCCAGCTTTCGTTTCGTACGACAGATAATGGTTTTTCTTTTATACGATCAAGAAGTAATGTCATTTAAAATCCTCCTAGTTGGTTTGAGGCTTACGTTTAGTCTACGGGAGGATTATTGAGGAAGTATGAAGGTGTTGTTAAGGTTTTGTTAAGAGGAAGTAATGCGGAGCATCTAGAAACTGTACGTAAATGGGTTGGAATTTGCCGAATCCGTGATAAAGTGTCGAGAATCGGTGGTAAAGTGCTGAGATTCGGTGATAAAGTGTCAAGAATCGGTGGTAAAGTGCTGAGATTCGGTGATAAACCCGCCGTTGTCGGTGGTAATCGACAATAGTTTCCAACATAAAAAGGCCATTCTCAGAGGGATAGCCTTTCATTCATTCAAAAATATAATGCAATGCCTTCACGGCTTGGTCCACTGTCTCGACTGTAGCATGCGCTTTACGGGAAAGCTCCTTCAGAGGATGGTGATGCTGCTCGGAGCGGATGAGGATAAGCGGCTTGCCGTATGCAACTGCGGCACTCGCGTCCATCGCTGTGTTCCATTGCTTGTACTGCTCGCCGAAAAGGGCAATGACAAGATCAGCTTTCTTCATTAGAAGTTCAGTCCGCAAGTTGTTGAAGCTGGAAGCGGCAGCATCCTTGAAAATTGCATCCGGCTGCTTGCCTAAAATCTCCTCCCCGATATTATCCGAGCGATCGTGGTCTTCCATCGGACCAACGAAATCAATCGGCAAATTCAATGCCGCGACTTTCCGTTTCACCTCTTCACGCCAAGATGTATGGATTTCCCCTGCAAGATATACTGTCAATCTCATTAAAGATCCCTCCTATAAATGATACCCCCATTATAACATTCATCCGAATTAGATTGCCCAACGTTGCACGAAAGTTTAGAATTAAGGAAAGAAAAGGGGGAGACGTATGAAAACGATTTGGCATAACGGCAAGATGTATACGATGGACAGGGAAGGGGAAACCGTCGAGGCGCTTCTCACGGAAAACGGAAAGATCATAGCAGTGGGAACCTATGACGAATTAAGGAATGAAGCCGATAATGAAATCGACCTAAAAGGGGCGGTGCTCTATCCAGGATTCATTGACAACCATATGCATATGATCGGGCATGGGCAGAAATTGCTCAGTTTGGATTTATCCAAGGCGAAGTCTTCGGATGAAATGATGGATATGCTCTTGAATGCCTATCCAGATTTGAAAGAGGATGAGTGGTTCATTGGCGAAGGATGGAATGAAAACAATTTCGCGGATAAAAAGATTTTTACGCGCAACGAACTGGACAAGGTGACGAATTCTCCAATGTATTTGAAACGGACGTGCAGGCACGCGGCAATCCTCAATTCAAAAGCGTTGGAGCTCGCAGGCATTACGAGAGATACGCCGGATCCGGATGATGGCGTCATTGAGCGGGATGAAAACGGGGAACCGACAGGAGTATTGAAGGAAGGACCGATGGATCGCGTACTGCAGCTCATTCCGCAGCCGACGGAGAAAATGCTGACGATGGCGCTTGAGAAGTCGGTCGATGATCTGCTGTCGCTCGGACTGACTGGGGCAGTGACGGACGACTTGGGCTATTATGGGAATTACCAAAATCCATTGCAGGCATTCCGAAATGTCATCGGTGAAAAAAAGAAGTTCCGTGCGCATCTGTTGCGCCGTTCGACGGTGTTTATGCAATTGATGGAGGAAAATGCCGAGTACAACGAACCGTGGATTGACCCAGGGGAAATGAAGTTCTTCATCGACGGCTCGCTTGGCGGAAGCACAGCTTTACTGAGTGAACCATATTCGAATGACCCGTCCACTTTCGGCACAGCTGTGTTGACCGATGAGGAGATCCACGAGCATGTAGCGACCGCCCGGAAATACGGTCAGGCCGTTGCAATGCATATGATTGGCGATGGAGCTGTTGAAAAAGGATTGGACGCAATCGAGCGCCATCCTGTGCCGGAAGGGAAGCGCGACCGTCTCATCCATGTAAATGTGCTGCGTGACGACTTGGTGGAGCGGATGAAGAAGCTTCCGATCGTCTTGGACATACAGCCAGTTTTCGTCTCATCCGATTTCCCATGGGTGATGGAGCGTCTAGGGGAAGAGCGCTTGGACTGGGCTTATGCATGGAAGCGACTGATTGACAAAGGGTTCATTTGCGGAGCTGGATCGGATGCGCCGATCGAAGAGGTCGATCCATTGCTAGGCATTTACGCGGCGGTCACACGGAGAAAACCGGGAGAGACCCACGAAGGGTATTTACCGAAAGAAAAGCTAAGCATGTTTGAAGCGGTCGGTTTATTCACATCGGGCAGTGCGGCGACAATTGGCAAGGCGGATTCGCGTGGAAAAATTGGTATTGGATTTGATGCAGACTTCACGGTCTTGGATAAAGACTTGTTTGAGGTGAGTGAAGAGGAGATCCTAGATGCTGCTGTCGTTATGACGGTAGTTGCAGGAGATGTCATGTATCGGAACTGACAAAAATGTATTTGGAGGAAGATAACAGGGTGCTGATTGTCTGTTATCTTCTTTTCAGTATGAGGGGGATACTATGTTTTATCGGAGAAAATTTTATACTGTGAAAAAAGAATTTGTAGGGATCTTTAATCAACATTTTAGTAACACCAACTTGCCTAACCAGCTTAAACACGGTTCTCGATTAATTGGCCGTTGGATGAAGGAAAATGAGGACAATACTGTCGAGATCTTTGCTATATGGGAATATGACAGCTATGAAGATTATGTAGAGATCGAAACCAAGATAAGAAATGATCATGCTCATGTAGGGCGTGTGAAGGACTGGTATGCAAAGCACGGTGGACGGGAACACGTATTGAAGGAATACATTTTAGAGGTTGAAAATGAAGCGATAACATCGACTGTAGAATGGAAGGCACAGTGATCTCTTCGGCCAACCAAACTATACATTGTATGGGAGAGTGGATATGATACAGTCTTTTATATTCGATATGGACGGCACGCTTTTTCAAACAGATAGAATCCTGGAATTAGCCCTTAATGAGACCTTTGAACACTTACGGTCAATGGATAATTGGAACGGCGCCACACCGATTGAGAAGTACCGTGAGATTATGGGTGTTCCTTTGCCGGTAGTTTGGGAAACATTGATGCCCACTCATTCTAAGGAAGATAGAGAACTAACGGATGGATATTTTCTTAAAAGATTACTTGAAAATATAAGAGATGGAAACGGAGCTTTATACCCCGGTGTCAAAGAACTCTTCAGTTACTTGAAAAAGAACCAATTTTCAATCTACATAGCAAGCAATGGGTTAATTGGTTACCTCGAAGCCATAGTGAGCTATTATCGATTGGATCGATGGGTGACAGAGACCTTTAGTATCGAGCAAATTGACTCTATGAACAAATCGCACTTAGTCCGGAGTATTGTACAAAAGTATGGCATTACAAACGGAGCGGTAGTAGGTGATCGATTATCGGATATAAACGCAGCGAAAGATAACGGTTTACTCGCTATTGGTTGCAACTTCGATTTCGCAAAGGAAGACGAACTTGCTCAGGCGGATGTCGTAATTGATGACTTACTTGAGTTAAAAAAGATCTTAAAGTGAGGACAGTTAGGAGTGTGAATAAAATGATAGATCTACGGCATAAACCTCTGATAGAAGGGGAGAAAGTTATCCTCAGACCTTTTAAGGAAGAGGACTTCCCTTTCATAGAGGAATGTTTACAGGACCCCGAAGTACTTAAACTGACAGGAAGCACAAATGAAATTGACTGGGATTTTACTCGAAATTGGTACCAAACTAGGAATGAACAAGTGGATCGCTTGGATTTGGCGATTGTTGACTCATCTCAGGGCATCTTTGTTGGTGAGGCAGTGGTAAATCTATACGATGAGAAGAATCATAGTATGAATTTCAGGATTCTAATTGGTCCGAGGGGAAGGAATCGGGGATTAGGAACGGAGGCCACTCAGCTTATCATTAGTTACATATTTCAAACCACGACAATTAACGAACTTACCTTAAGTGTTTTTAATTTCAATCCCAGGGCAAAGCATGTGTATGAAAAGCTTGGCTTTGTAGTAGAGAGTGTTGATGAAAATGATCTGGAATTTGAAGGCGAATGGATTGATTCGAATAATATGAAATTGACGAGGGACAGTTGGTTGGATAGAAAAGTTGGTTAATAAAAACAGAGCAGATAGGGCACTTCAGCCATTCTGCTCTGTATTTTTATTTGTTCAATAAACTATCTTATTACTCAGCAGTCCCGATAATGATCCCTTCAATCTCTCCGATCGGCAAAGGACCATACTCGCGGCTATCGTATCCACGCCACCATTGATCAACGAGAATGAACACTGTATTTTCCTCCACAGTTACGGCTGCCATGTCCATATTGAAGTATTCCCTTATCGATTGTTCATCTACAATTCGACTGCTCGCAACCGTATTGAAATACTCCTCCTCGCTTAAGCCGTGCATTGTTGCTTTGCCATAGAACGTATCAAGTCTCTTTCCGTCAATATACACTTGACCGCCTTTAATTTCTACCGTTTCACCGGGTAATCCGACGACTCTTCCGATATACATTTCAGGAACTGCCGAATTCTTGGCAATGACGGAAGGTGGCATATGATAATAAACAGCTTGCCCCCGCTGCAACTCATCGAAATCAGTTGAAACGACAAGCTGCCCGTGCTCAAGGGTATAGAAATCGTGATTTCCCCTATCCATTGAATCGGATCCCCATTCAATCAAAAATGTCTGTTCATTTTGTGGAGCAGCTTCCAAACGCTCCGGTGTTATGTTATCGGTGATTACTCCTGTCGTTAATTCCGATTCGCCAATGATGACAAACAATCCGACACCGACCGATAGTAGAACGATAAGGGAGATAAAGGTAGGGAGCAATGTATTACGAAACACTTTCTTAGGGCGGGCTGATGCAAAGATACTCCGCCGTATATTCTCCTTCTGTATGGAAGAAGGTTTAAACGCATGACCAAGCTTTACCAGCTCCTGCGCTATATCATCATCGGTTAAGCGTTTCATTCGTAAAACCACCTTTCTCTAATTCCTTTTTGAACGCGACAAGCGCCCTCGACAAACTCATCTTCACTTTTCCTTCTGACCACTTAAGGATCGCTGACGTATCTTTTGTCGAAAAGTCTTGGATCTTCCGCAGTATGATCACTTGCTGGTAACTTGGCTTCAGCTGGTTAAGCGCTTCGTAAAATTGCTTTTGCTGTGAATTAAGAAGGACAATTTCTTCCGGCGATCGTTCGTGCTTGGCGCTGTGAGCATATAAATCAAAATAAAACGTAATGGGATTCTTCTTTCTGAAATAACTTATCGTCGTCGTGTAGGCGATACGGAAAATCCAAGTTTTGACGTGGGAGTCCCCCTTGAATTGATGTGCATTCCGAACTACCTTCATAAACGTCTCCTGGGACAAGTCCTCGGCTGTATGGGAATCTTTCACGAGCATGAGGATGTAACTGTAAACGGCATCATAATGTTCATCAAACCACGCTTCACTGGACAAATCGTTCACCTCACTTGTTATTTACTTAGACGCAAACTCTGAAAATCGGTAACGAATCTGAACTAAATCATAATAAATCATTCAAACAGACATGCGCATGTCGATTAGTGTTTCATTAAGTATAACGGGTCTACTCGCAAGGAAATTTCATTTCCAGGAATTTTGTGTGAGTTTTTTTGTGTAAATGAAGTTAATTGAGGAGAATCGGTGGTAAACCCGCTTAAGTCGGTGATAACCTATCTGCTCGGTGTACGGATGGCCATGCCGAGGACAGGTTGTGATAAACTTAGGGAAATCGTCATGAAAGGAACGGATAGCTAATGACAAATTTTTGGCATGAGCGATTTTCTACAAAAGAGTACATATACGGAAAAGAGCCGAATCAGTTTGTCGTGGAAGCTGCTCACGTGCTGCCAAAAGGAAAAGTGCTTTGCATCGCGGAAGGGGAGGGGCGCAATGCCGTCTACTTGGCATCCCTCGGATTTGATGTGACTGCATGGGACTATGCGCAGGCCGGGCTCGATAAGACACAGCAATTGGCGAATGAAAAAGGGGTTGCCGTGAAGACGGAGCTTCGCGACTTGGCGCAAGTGGATTGGGAAGAGGAGCAGTGGGATGCAATCGTTCACATTTTCGGTCATTTTCCAAAGGATGTCATGGAAAAAACGATGACTGGCATTCAAAAGGCGCTGAAAGTCGGCGGCTTTTATGTGAGTGAGTTATATACGAAAGAGCAACTCCGATACGGCACAGGTGGACCACGTGATGAGGCGATGCTTGCGGATCCGGCGGACATCTTGGAAAAGTTCGATGGCTATTTCATTAAACATTTCCACGTAGGTGAAGTGAACCGCGACGAAGGACAGCTTCACACTGGAACGGCCCATGTTGTACAAAGCATTTTTCAAAAGAGAGAGGAAGCGAACTAATGGACGGACGTAATCGAAGTGATGTGAAGCCAGGAAGTAAGGTCGCAGTCATCCTGAAAAAGGACCAACGCACAGGCGTGAAGACGGAAGGGGTCGTCAAGGATTTATTGACAAACTCGAGCTTCCATCCGCATGGCATTAAAGTACGGCTCGAGGACGGACAAGTCGGCAGGGTCAGCGATATTTTGGAATGAATCGCAATAAAGGGACGCAGCCTACATCAGGCTCGTCCCTCTTTCATTTTAATATGGATCAGCTTTATGGCTTTCCTTCACAGCATCATCTGTTGCCTCGTTCGCAGCTACTGTCCCTTGGCCATATTTCGATAGGCCAGATTCACGGCCCGGAATCTTATTGTCCGTTTTCATTTCTTGGATTTCTTTCATTACCCTTTCTATACCTTCCTTCACGCGTTTGCCATAGTCTTCATCGGCTTGCGTGAAGTGATCGATCATGGCGTCTTGAATTCGTTTGTCACAGATCGCCAGCGCTTCGGATAGGTTCTTAATCAATTCATCGCGCTCCCAATCTTCAAAGCTGCGATATGTGTGGCCGGCTTGACCATAATTGTTCGGGCGATCGATTGGTGCACTCATTGCTGCTGCATTATAGATGGGTTGATGCGGTGTACGAATATCCTCGCTTTTTTCCTGATAGCCGCCGAGCATCGATGGTTCATAGTTGATATGCAAATCTCCAGACTCTTTCGCGTCATGGATAGCCATTTGACCGCGTTTCTGATTCGTCCGGACAGGAACCTTTGGTGCATTTACAGGCAATTTCAGATAGTTCGCGCCTATACGATAGCGCTGCGTATCTGAGTATGAGAAAGTCCGTCCTTGCAGCATTTTATCATCCGAGAAATCCATCCCGTCGACGAGAACCCCCGTACCAAAGGCCGCTTGTTCAATCTCTGCGTGGAAATCTTCAGGATTTCGATCAAGGACCATCTTACCTACCGGCAGCCATGGAAACTTCTCCTCCGGCCATAGCTTCGTATCATCGAGCGGATCGAAATCGAGTTCAGGATGGTAATCATCTTCCATGATCTGCACGAATAGCTCCCACTCCGGATAATCTCCCCGCTCAATTGCCTCATATAAATCCTGTGTTGCATGGCCGACGTTCTTCGCTTGAATATCGTTAGCCTCTTCTTGAGTCAAGTTGCGGATCCCTTGCTTCGGCTCCCAGTGGTACTTCACCAATACAGCTTCGCCTTTATCATTCACCCATTTGTAAGTGTTGACGCCAGAGCCCTGCATGTGGCGGTATGTAGCTGGTATGCCCCATGGGGAAAATAGGAACGTGATCATATGGGTCGCTTCAGGTGAACGGGAAACGAAATCGAACATCCGCTGAGGACTTGGCACATTCGACGCTGGATCAGCTTTAAACGCATGAATCATATCAGGGAATTTCATCGCATCGCGGATAAAGAAGATTTTCAGGTTGTTTCCGACTAAGTCCCAGTTGCCGTCTTCCGTGTACATTTTTACCGCAAAGCCCCTTGGGTCGCGTGCCGTTTCCGGCGAATCCTTCGCACCTGCCACTGTGGAGAAGCGAACCATCAGCGGCGTTCTCTTCCCGGCACCCGAGAATACTTTCGCACGCGTGTACTTCTCTACTGGTTCGTCACCGACTGTACCGTACGATTCAAAGTATCCAAATGCTCCGGTTCCCCTTGCATGTACCACTCGCTCGGGTATCTCTTCGCGGTCGAAATGTGAAATCTTTTCAATGAAATGATAATTCTCAAGCGTAGCTGCCCCGCGATTGCCGATCGTACGGATATTTTGGTTATCTGTCACAGGATGGCCCTGCCGCGTTGTCAACGTCTCACGTGTCACGTCTTGGCCATTTGTAACATTCACATCTTTGTTCTCTGCCAAATAGAAAACCTCCTCAAATCATTCTCATTATCTTTTACCCTCTGTCGGAAAGTTTATTCAGGTGTATTTCAGCGCCGTTTTTATATTCGGAATAATGTATACTAAACAAAAGAGAGATTGCGAGGAGGGAATAGGTTGAAAACGATTTGGGGCATATTGTCAGTTTTATTCATATGGGCATTAGTATTTCCATTTGCGGGCTTCGCAGCGTTTTTATTATACATTTCAAATAAGGGTTTTTTTGTACCGCTCGTCATCGCGGCATACATATCATTCGGTGCAATGCTTGTCATGGCGCGCTTTGAACTGTTCAACTATAAAAAGCATTTCTGGATCGGAGTAACGGCTCTCATCGCTGTATCGCTTCTGTTCACCATACCGGCCGTCTATGACAAAACACGTCCAGTCATTACCGATGGCCAAGTTGAATTAGCTGTATATCAACCGTTTGAAAAGAGAACGAAGGCCGTATTTTTAGATGAGCCTGCAAATTTGCACATCGAGGAAGACTTGCCGATTATCGATGGGGCGACGGCGCTTTATCCAATTTACGCGTCATTCGCACAAGCCGTTTATCCTGAAAAAGAGTACCAACCTTATGACAGCGAAGTGATGTCGAATCGGACTGAAGCTGCCTATACGAACTTGATTAACGGAAAAGTGGATATCATTTTCGTTTTGGGACCGTCTACAACGCAGCTGAACCAAGCGGAAAGTGCGGGCAAGGAGCTGAAGCTGACACCGATCGGGAAGGAGGCATTCGTTTTCTTCGTCAATTCCAAGAACTCGGTGGAAAGCTTGACCGAGAATGAAATTAAAGGGATTTACTCAGGGAAGATTACGAATTGGAAAGATGTCGGTGGAAAAGACAATGAAATCCGTGCATTTCAACGACCCGAAAATAGTGGCAGTCAAACTGCGCTGCGAAACTTCATGGGCCTCACACCAATTATGAAGCCGCCGACAGAGGATGTCATGTCACTCATGGGCACGGTCATCGGCGAAGTGTCCGACTATAAAAATCATAAAAACGCAATCGGCTACACATTCAGGTACTACTCGACACAGATGGTGAAAAACAATAGAATTCGCCTGCTTAGCGTGAATGGTGTCGAACCGAACACCGATACTATCAGGTCAGGAGAATATCCAATAACGAATGAATTTTATGCTGTGACGGCGGGAAGCGACAACCCGCATGTCGATGCGTTCATTGAGTGGATCTTGTCGGATGAAGGGCAAGAAATTGTGGAGAAGACGGGGTATGTGCCAGTTGGGAAGTAAGTGGGAGCTCATAAACTAGGAGGGAATGCATGAACTTGATCGTCGTCCTATGGCAGGCTTCATTAATCATTTCGTTTCTTACGTTCTTTTTTGGGCTGTTTACCAAGTCTAAAACTTCATTGCTCATTAGCTTTTTCACATCTATACCGATTGCATATTATTTTTTCGGCGCAAACAATGCATTTAAATTAGTGGCGCTTTTCCCGGTTATTCCCTTAGTGATCATGTATTTATTTCATCGGTATGAGAGAAGGAGAGTGGAATCATGACCTTTACAGAAACGTTAGGAATTCAACATCCAATCATCCAAGCTCCAATGGCGGGTGTCACGACGCCGGAATTCGTGGCGGCATCATCAAATGCGGGTATTTTAGGTTCAGTAGGTGCAGGATATTTATCCGGAGAAGCTACGCGGGATTTCATTCGCGAGGTCAAAAAGCTCACAGATAAGCCGTTTTCAGTCAATCTGTTCGTACCAGAAGATGTCGAAATGAATCAAGACCTTCTGCGACAAGCGTATTTAGGACTGCAGCCAATCGGCAAGAGACTCGGCATGCCGTTTTGGAAGGCGCCATTGTCGGAATCGGATTTTGACGAGCAAGTGGATGTCATTATTGAAGAGAGGGTCGCAGTGTGCTCCTTTACATTTGGTTTGCCGGACGAAACAATTGTGCGGAAATTAAAAGATCATTACATCTACTTGATCGGCACGGCAACGACAGTCGAAGAAGCTGTTTTAGCCGAACAAGTCGGAATGGACGCAGTCGTTGCACAGGGCAAGGAAGCGGGAGGACATCGAGGTTCATTCATCAGCGAACAGCTTGTACCACTCGAAGAACTACTTCCTTCAAGCGTCCAGACTGTCGATATTCCAGTCATTGCGGCTGGTGGAATCGCTAACAAAGAGCATCTCGAACTTCAACTCTCCCGCGGAGCGGCAGCCGTCCAAATTGGTACCGCACTGCTAGTAGCAGAAGAAAGTGGTGCGCATCCGCTCTATAAAGAAGCCGTCTTGGCAGCTGGCGGCAATAGCACAGTGCTGACAAAAGCTTTCTCCGGAAAATCGGCAAGGGGCATCCGTAACGAGTTCATAGACATGACCGCAAGCGTCCCAATCGCCCCTTACCCATACCAAAACGATTTGACGAAAAAAATCCGGAGTGAAGCGGCAAAGCTCGGAAAACCGGAGTTCATGTCGCTATGGGCGGGGGAGAGCGTCCATGAAACAACGGGTGGAACGGTGAAGGAAATCATCGGAAAATTCCTTTGAATAGAGGATGGGTAATAGCATAAAACTGCAATATTGTCGAGAAATTTATTGTGCTTATTAAACTGAGCACCCGTTAGTGGAATAGCTAATACAAGTTCAATTTCATTTGCTGATGCTTCACTGATCCGTTAATTTTTCTCCTGTAACTATTTCAAATAGCTCTGCTGACTTATTTTTGTCTAATCTGACATATTGATTTCCTCCAATGAGCTCTACTTTATCTTTGTTTGGAGTTATCGATAGTTCATATAATACCGCTTTTGCTTCAATGTTAGGGTTTTTAAAACGAAATGCAAATCTGTAATCAGGAGGGTTTACCCTTTCTGCTTTTGCATTTATCCAATTTGCATCCTGTAAAATCTCTAACAATTTTTGAACTTGCTCATTGTCAGTGACCTCTCTGAAGTCTTCATAGTTATTTTCATCGCCAATGCGCTTTTCAACTACTATACTTTGTTCCGTATTCTGGATTTCGTTTGAACAACCTACTAACAACATTGAAAATATCCCGATTAAGCTAATGAGTAATTTAAACGTCTTCAAATTTATGCCCCCTATTACGCTCAGAACTCTGAACGGTTAGATAGATCACAGACACATCCCCTTTTTCAATCCATATTATCATCCTTGTTAAACTAACCTGCTCCGTTAGTTCAAGAAAAAAGGCTTTACTCCTTCTTGAAGTAAAGCCCCTGTTTAAAAAGTAAGAAACATCATTTTGAGAAATAAATGTCATTCTATCTTTACAAATTATTTAGAGCGTTTGATATTTCCTGTATAATTTCTTTGTGCCGATAAATACTCCAAAAAATAAAGACGGTAAGGAATATAAAGTATATTGTGAGATACAATTTCACGATTTTTCTTGGTATCCCAGGTTTAACAAATAATAAAAAAAAGCCTGTGATGAAAAGTGAGGATATTAAGATAGTAACTCCCCACATGTCATATGCTTTGTTAATTGATATCATTACTTTCATCGCTTGAATTGGAGAATCTTGCACATTGTACGTTTCTATTTTTCCGAAGCCCTCTTCAATCGTTAACATCATCGTTTTTTCATCCAAGTAATAACTATAACCAGTCAAATTGAAGTTAGTCTTTAGTGTTAATAGAAGTATTGTTAGCAAAAGAATATAAACAAATAAAGGTAAAAACCTCTTCTCAGGAATAGTTACCCCTCCTAAACGGCCTATTTGAGATTCTTTAAAAACCACCCATCTCCAAACTGAAAGTAAAGCGTCCCTCTTGTTCAATAAATTACATATATTAACTTATTCAACACAACCGTAAAAAATCCTTTTATTCAACATCCATCTTCGTTAGTTGAAAATTCACTACTTCCAATTGGGTCCCCGAACACTGTGAGACTTACTGAATAACCTGAAAACAACATTTTATTATGTAGCAAAATGAAGTATACTAGATTCAAGCTTTCAGGTTCTGAAAGAAATATTGCCTTTGGGGAAAGGGGAAAAAGAAATGATTACGTTCTTATTTTGTATCGTCTTATTGATTGTCGGCTATTTCACGTATGGCAAATTCATTGAGAAGATGTTCGGGGTGAAAGAAGATCGTGCGACACCTGCTTATACGAGCGGGGACGGCGTGGACTATGTGCCGATGAGCACAAAGAAAAACTCGTTGATTCAGCTGTTGAACATTGCGGGGGTAGGTCCGATTTTCGGTCCGATCATGGGGGCTCTTTATGGTCCGATTGCCTTTGTTTGGATTGTAATTGGGGCGATTTTTGCAGGTGCTGTTCATGACTATTTAACGGGAATGATCTCCATACGTAACCGCGGAGCGCATTTACCTGAGCTTGCAGGGAAGTTTTTAGGGAAGTTCATGAAACATATTGTAAATGCTTTTGCCATTCTATTATTGGTTCTCGTCGGAACGGTATTCGTATCCGCACCGGCAGGATTGCTGTACAACTTAATGAATGGTTGGATGGCGATGGGCATCATCGTTGCACTTATTTTTGCTTATTATATTCTTGCGACACTCTTGCCGATTGATAAGATCATCGGCCGTTTCTATCCGATTTTCGGAGCGCTTTTGATTATCAGTGCTGTCGGGGTTGGCGGTATGATGGTCGTCAAAGGGGTCAGCATTCCTGAGTTGACTTTTGCCAATATGCACCCTGATAAATTGGCGGTCTTCCCGCTATTATTCTTAACGATTTCATGTGGTGCATTGTCTGGCTTCCACGCGACACAATCACCGATCATTTCACGTACGACACAAAAAGAAGGCCAAGGGCGCAAAATTTTCTACGGCATGATGATTGCAGAAGCGATCATCGCGATGATTTGGGCAGCTGCAGGAATGGCGCTGTTCAACGGGTATGGCGGCTTGAATGAGATGTTGGCTGCAGGCGGTCCTGCATTGATCGTCAGCGAAGCTTCGACATTGATGTTGGGTGCAGTTGGTGGAACGCTAGCAATTCTAGGTGTCATTATCCTTCCGATCACTTCCGGCGACACGGCTTTCCGTAGTGCGCGTATGATCATTGCTGATTACTTCAAGTTACCGCAAGTGAAGATGGTGAGCCGTCTTTGGATTGCTGTACCGATGTTTGTCATCTCCATCGCGTTGACACAAGTCGACTTTAACATCCTATGGCGTTACTTCTCATGGGCGAACCAATCGACAGCCGTTATCGCATTATTCGTAGGTGCGATGTATCTGTTCATCGCGCGGAAGAACTACTGGGTGGCACTCATCCCGGGGACGTTCATGCTAATGGCGACGACGACGTATATTTTAAATGCAACGATCGGCTTCGGATTACCGATGAATGTGGCGTATATCGGAGCAACGGTCATTTCGATCTTCCTCGTCGTGCTATTCTTCTTCGCTGCGGTTCGGGCAAGAGCTGCACAAATTCCACTGGAAGAAGACATTTCACATTGGAACAGTGCAACGACAAACTGATTGTTATTTTGAGAAAGAGGCGGCCGAGGCTGCCTCTTTTTACATATACCAAAGCAAGTCGTACTCCATCTTCTTCCCTTTTTCACTGTCCTGGTCGATGACTTTCCAAATGCCATTCTCCTTGAAGACCTTGTAATAAAAATTGGTTCCATCGGCTGTCTTGAATAGAATGAAACCTTCATTGCCTTTAACGAAAGTTACCGGGTTGATCACATTTTTGTAAGGCGGTTGGATTTCCGTGCTAAGAATATTGATGACAATTTCCTCAGCGATATGAGCGAGAGAATTGAAATCATTTTGTTTTTCGGCCTTGTACCGCAACTGGTTATAATCATATCGCTCATACGGAAGTAAGTTTAAATGGAATGACTTTTTAATGTCGATGAGTGATTCCTTATAAAATTGATGTAATTTCTTTTCCTCGTCATCACCTTCATGAGAAAATTCGAGCAGTTTAACACCTTTCGGACTAATCCCGAACTGCAACGTCTCCTTGCCGTATGGTGGATTTTCCGCTGTCTCGAATGTATTCACTTGAACTTCAACTGTGAAGGAAAATCCACCTTTTTCGTCACGCTGGATATTCACTATTTTTGCGTCATATAATCCATACGATTTATCGTATCCGTAATATTGGATGATGCCTTCCGAAATATACGGTTGAAGTGTCGACAGTAGCGCATCTTGGATGGATTGTTGGTCAATATTGTTCTGCTCCGCTTTAGACGTAAGAGGTTGAATAAGCATTGAAATCATTAGAAATGGAAGTAAGAAGTATAAACGTCTCAATTGGAAACCTCCTAACCGGTTTTGTGATTAGGTTTTCCTCAGTCGATGAAACAATACATAAATGAAATTTAAAAATTGAGCCTTTGAATGAAGACAGTTGCGTTATAATGAAATAAATTGTTTGATTACTTGGATACCGGAGGATGCTATGCGGAAATATTATGGTGAAATTGGATTGCTGTTAACAGCAATCATTTGGGGAAGTGGGTTTGTCGGGAGTGCAGTTGCATTGGATTCCTACACGCCCTATCAAATTCTGGCGGGCAGATTCCTAATCGGCGCCGTTCTATTATGTGCGGTTTTTTATAGAAAATTGAAGTTCATTTCAAAAAGTGCATTGATAAAAGGAGCGGTTTTAGGGGTCTTCTTATATATAGCATTTGCGCTGCAAACGGTCGGTCTCCAATTTACAACACCGTCCAAAAATGCTTTTTTGACAGCGGTGAATGTAGTTATCGTACCTTTCATAGGGCTGGCGATTTATAGAAGGAAACTAGATGTGTTTGAACTCATCGGAGCATTTCTCGCGATGTTCGGCGTGGCGGTCCTGTCACTCCAATGGTCAGCGGGACTCAATATTGGCGATTTCCTTTCGTTTTGCTGTGCAATCGGTTTTGCATTTCATATATTCTACACATCCCAATTCGTGAAAAAGGAAGATCCGATTGCGTTGACGATTGTCCAAATGGCGACAGCGACTGTGATCGGAGTCATCGTCGTATTGCTGAAAGGCGAGACAACGTTCAGCACGTATCCGGAAGGTTTGACATCTCTACTCTATTTAGGTGTATTTTCAACGACAATTGCGTTTTTATTACAAACCGTCTCACAGAAATTCATTACAGAAACAAAAGCGGCAATCATACTTTCGACGGAATCATTATGGGGAATGGTCTTTTCCGTCATCCTCTTGAGTGAAATCCTTACGCTTAAGATGGGGATTGGGGCGGTTTTAATACTTGCTGCAATTATTTTATCGGAAACGAAACTAAGCTTTTTGACGAAAGGGAGTAATCCAGCAAGGTTGGGATAAAACGATGAATGGGGGAGTGGAGAGATGTATAGTTCTGAAGAAAGAGATGAGTTTTTTGTAAAGGTAGTTGAGAGATTAACGTCCTCCAATTTAGTTGAAGGAGTTGTTCAGTTAGGTTCAGGAGTGAATGGATATAACGACAAATGTTCCGATATTGATCTAATGGTTTCTACGTCCAAAGTTGAAGACGTTGAAAGCACTAAAAGTTATATTCATCGGACTCTCAGTGAGCTAAATCCTATCTATATTAAAGAAAAGCAGTTTAGCAAGGATATTTATCTGCTGATCGCATTCATGGAAAATTCACTTGAGTTTAATGTGTCTATTCTTCCTAGTGAATTACTGAATGTGAAATCGCCTTTGTGGAAAGTGATAGTCGATAAAACTGGATTCGTATCCGAAAAGATGAACGCTGAAAATGAATTCTTTCAAAATAAGCCAGTCAAATACGATGTAATTGTCGATATCGCGTTTGAATTCGTTTACAGTGCATGGAGTTTGGACAAAGAGTTGAAAAGAAATAATCTCATTTATTCTCTGAAGATGCTTGAGACTATGAGAGATTATATTCTACTGGCACAATCGATGAACGAAAACAAGAAGCTGCACCAATTTAAAGCGTATGACACGTTGGACCCATCGTTTATAGAGGCATACCTTTCAACCTATCCGGATGAAATGACAGTTGAAAAATTGACTGCTTCAGCTGAAAAGTTAAAAGGACTCTTTTCTGAAGTAGTTCAGCATAGTTCTACTATTACGATTGATAAGGCTTTACATAAGCTTCTTTATTCCTAAGAGAATTTTGTTGACCTGTCCCTTGGAGGCAGGTTTATAGTAAACAAAAGCGGAGGGCGCCTGTCTAGAGGCGACAGGCATAAGACGAAGGTGCGTCGTGGCGTTGTTTGCCACAGAGCACATTTGACTTATGACCCCGAGCCTCTGGCGTCCGTAGCTGGATGAGATAAAAGGGAGGGAAGCTATGTTATCAATCGGGAAGACGGCCCATCTTGTCGGACTGACGACGAAGGCTATCAAACATTATGAGGAAATCGGACTTGTCCAGCCTGCTTATGTGAGTCCGGAGTCGGGATACCGGTTTTATTCCCAAAAAGAACAGCAACAGCTTGTGCGAATCAAAACATTAAGGAATTTCGGCGTGTCCCTTTCCGACATTTTGCGGGAAGGAGATGAACAGATGGAGTCTTTGTTGATGAATCGGAAAAAGGAAATCGAGGATGAAATCAACGAACTGCAAGGAAAGATGGAAGGAATCGATCAATTACTAAGCAAAGGGGAGAAGGAAATGGAGACACGTATTGTTGAAAGTGAAGGGTTTACAGTAAGAGGGTATGAGGTACAAGGGCCGGTATCAGAAATTCCAGCAGAATGGGATCGGCTAATCAAGGAAATTAATGAGAAAGATGTCGTCGTAGAAGAATCATTTGGCGTCTGCCTGAAGATGGAGAACGAAATAATCCATTATATTGCGGGACTGAAATCTGAGTTGACGGAAAGGTTCCCGGACACGAAAGAGGTCGTTATTCCCGCTGGCAAGTTTATTGTTGCAAAAGTGGAAGGCGGGATTCCGGGCATTCCGGCTACGTATGACTACATCATTCAAATGGATGACATTAAACTGAGGGATTGCTATGACTTCGAGCGATACGTCCATCCAGCTGTCGCAACGGAAGATGTTATCGAGATTTGGATGCCGATCGAATAAGTAGATTCAAAAGGGGATGTTAGTAATGGAGACACGCATTGAACATGTAGAACAATTCACGGTTAAAGGCTATGAAATGAATGGACCCGTTACTCAGATTCCGAAGTTGTGGGATGAATTGAACGGGATCATCCATGAAAAGGGGGTTGCGCCTGAAGAGTCTTTTGGGATTACGTTAGGAATGGAGAATGGCAACTTCCATTACTTAGCGGGAATTAATTCGGATTTGGCAGAAGGGTTTTCCGGCACGAAGGAATTTATAATACCAAGCGGTAAATTTATTGTATCGAAGGTCGAAGGTGGAGTAGAAGCAATTCCAGCTGCTTTTGATGCGCTGTTGCGCAATCCGGATGTGACACTTAGACATAGCTATGGATTTGAGCGATATATCCACCCGGCAGGTTCAAGTGGCTACGAGACAGAAGTATGGGTTGCGATTGAGTAGGGATTTCTACTTTTAAAGTTTAAGCGTAGACAAAGAATACCACCTAAGTTGGTTTTCTTTTGTAAGAAGTAACATTTACATGCATCCCTCAATTGGCGGAATCTAAGGCTTCATTGAGAACAAAATCTCATAGACTCCAACTTTGGAAGAGATCCAGAAGGTACTGGGTCTTTTTCTATTTACATACGGAATCCTCACTTTCAGATTTAATTCTTACTTCAAAAGTGAGTCTAAATGTTTTGTTAAACGTAGATAGAAGTAAAGGAACTGTTACGATAAGGGCAAGGGGGTTACGGCATGAAAGAAATATATAGGAAGTCGTCGATTTTCGCTTTTATTGGAGGAACAGGAATGATTTTATTTTGTATCCTCTATTATTTTATCTGGTATGAGGGGTTTTCTGTAAACGGCAATATTTTGTTTGAAATAGGGATCAGCGGGTTAGCTGCGATAGGTGCAGGAGTGTATTTCAAATATGCATATGAAAAGATGGTTGACCTCGAAGTCGTCGAAAATGTAAGGGACATGGAGACAATTGGAGAATTAATATTGAAACGAGTGCCGTCGTTGTTGCCGAAATTATATCACGTAGATCGAAATGGACAACCGTTGTTTCAAATTCATCCTACAACAGGCTGGATTAGCAGGTGGCTTCTATGTTTTCGTCCGTTTGAAAAAGGAATTCTTTTTCCTGTTGAATACGATATTTCATCAATGGATGGACGTCCGATGGCGACAATCCACATTAAAAACAATGTAAAACAATTTACATTAACGTTGAAGAAACCCGATGGAACGGACATAGGAAGGTACATACAGCAATTATCAAAATCGGCAATGAAAAACCGGGGAACCCTCTACCATGCGGATGGAACGGTTTGGAGAAAAATTAAAGCGAAGAATATGGCAGGCGACATCGACGTAATAGACGAGGAGGGAAATCGGACAGCTTTCTATCGCTACGGCCTGTTTCCTTACGCAACGCTCCCAGCATTCCAAAGCACATCCCATCATGAGCATGTCCGTTTTGGGGCACAGATTTCATCCGAAGAAAAGCTTGCTTACGTCATGATTTTTTTCTTTTGGTTGGATGGGGAGGGTTGAAGATAAACGTGAGGGGAAATAAAAAACCACCTGGTGACGGTGGGGAAAGTAATCAATTAAATTGTTAACCGCTTGCCTATTAAATGTAAGCAACGAAATGATTGAAGAAGATAGACATAGAGCATGAACGAGTTAAAGTTTACTTATTCATTTCCCACTTAAGCATATTGTCTTCTCTTCCAATTTGCCGTAAGCCCAACTTTCCTAGCACCTTAATTGAAGCGGAATTATCTTGCAAACATTCTGCAATGACTCTCTTAACTTGCCCCGATCCAAATGCCCATTCAATAAGCGCTCCGACTGCTTCAGTCGCATATCCTTTGTTTTGAGCAGATGGAATAATGCCGTAACCGATTTCCACTATATGATCGGCAGTTGGTTTCCCTTTAAAGCCGATGTCACCAACAATGGCATCCGTTGTTTTATCAACAACAAACCAAACACCCCACCCTAATTGGGAAGCATCGTTTTGAAGTTCAGATAGATGTCCCTTCACATGAGCCCCTATTTCATACTCCTCAGGCGATATTGTCGATAAAAATTCTGGTGTGCAAGCAATCAGTTTGAGTCTCTTTGTGTTAAAAATCATGGCTATAACCTCCTACGTAAGTCATTGATTCAAGTATACTTGAATACCGGATTATTAGTTAAAAAATCTTTCATCAATTGTATTGACTCTCACGTTACGTCATACTCTATAGTCAATAGTGAAGGGAGGCGGGGAGTTATGAAAGTGAAAGAAGTGGCGGATTTGACCGGTGTGAGTGTGCGCACGCTCCATCATTATGATGAAATCGGTTTACTTGTTCCGGACAACGTGACAGAGGCGGGCTATCGGGTGTATTCCGATGAGAACTTGACGACCCTCCAGCAAATCTTGTTCTTTCGTGAAGTCGGCTTCCCTTTGAAGAAAATCAAGGAGCTATTGGAAAGTCCGTCGTTTAACCGGTTGGAAGCATTCGAGCTGCAGCGCGACATGTTAGAGGCGAAGCGAAAGCAACTCGGGACAATGATTGAGACGATTGACAAGACGCTCCAATCTGAGAGAGGAGAAATGACAATGACGAACGAAGAGAAGTTTAAAGGGTTCGACTTCAGTTCGAACCCATATGAGCAGGAAGCAAGAGATCGGTGGGGGGATGAGGCGGTCGATAAAGCTAACAAGAATGTCGCCAAATTCGGCAAGGAAACTCAGGAGGACATGAACCGCATTTATTACAACCTCGCAGAACTTCGCCATACGGATCCGGCTTCAGCGGAAGCTCAAGCAGCTATTGGTGAATGGTACACGTTCTTGAATAAAATCGGTGACTACTCATTAGAAGGATTCGCCGGACTTGGTGAAATGTATGTCGCGGATGAACGATTTACGAAGAATATTGACAAATTCGGGGACGGTTTGGCTGTTTTTATGAGGGATGCGATGAAGGTTTTTGCCGAAAGAAACTGATGATAACAATATGAAGTGACCATATATATCCTTACGAGCGATTCATCGCTATTTTCACTCAGACAACGTATAATGAGGAAGCAGAAGAAGAATTCATTTTTCCTCTAGTTTAAAAAAGAGGTGCAATAACTTGAGCCAATATGAAACAGCATTACCGGAGCAATATGAAACGTTAAAAAAACAGGCTAATTATACGTCTAGCTGGCGAGAGCGTTTAGACGCAGTCGAATTGTTATCGGCTTATCAACATGACAAAATCATTGATTTATTAAAAAATCGTATGCAGCATGATACTGTCTACAAGGTGCAAGTAGCAGCCTATGAAGCACTAGTGGCGTTTGGTGAGGACGTAGAGAAACCACTACCGGCACGTTTTGATATTATCAAAGACACAGACAAAATATTCCTACGGGTAAAAAAGAGCTTGCCGAAGGACCATTCAGTAGCAGAATTTGCGGATAAGCTAAAACGTATGCGTTTAGATGTCTATGATGCGTATGAAGGCGATAAAGGTCCACAATTTATGAACTGGTTAGAGGAACGTTGGGCAAAACTGTAATCAGTAGTTTGGCGATTTAGAAGGAAAGTCATTCTCTCCGCATGTGGAGGGAATGGCTTTTTCTTATCCTACAAGTACGAATCATCTCGTTAGAATATCCTGATTGTATTTTTCACTAAAATAAAAATCCATATAGACGACTTTAGCAAGTTGGCGTATTGTTGAATAAATAAGAAAATGGGAGTGATTGCAAATGAACGTTGCCGAATTTTGCGAGCGGTATGCTGTCGAGCGAAAAGGAACGAATTCATTGAAATGGGATGCATTGGATGAGCGTTTCGGGGACCCTGATCTGATCGCAGCATGGGTTGCAGATATGGAGTTCAAGGCCCCCGAAGCAGTATTGGATGCATTGCAAAAACGGATTGCCCATGGCGTGTTCGGTTATTCATTCGTACCCAATTCTTTCTATGAAGCATTTATCAAGTGGGAGAAACAGCATCATGGCTACGAAGTGAAAAAAGAATGGATGCGCTTTTCAACCGGAGTCGTCACAGCACTATATTGGTTTATAAATGCATACACCAAACCTCGTGAAGCTGTCATGATTGTAACGCCTGTCTACTATCCATTCCATAACGCCGTGAAGGACACCGACCGTAAATTGGTGACTTGTGAGCTTGTGAACGATAATGGATTTTATCATATCGACTTTGATGCGTTCGAGAAAAGCATCATCGACAATGATGTAAAACTGTTCATCCAATGCTCTCCGCATAATCCTGTCGGCCGCGTATGGACAGAAGAGGAATTGGTGAAGGTCCTGTCAATTTGCAAGAAGCACGGCGTTCTAGTCGTTTCGGACGAAATTCACCAAGACCTTACTATGGAAGGGCATAAGCATATCCCTTCTGCAATTGTATGCGATGGTGAATTCGCAGATCGGCTCATCACCGTAACAGCGCCGTCTAAAACATTTAATTTGGCTGGACTCTTATTTTCACAAATCATAATTGAGGATGAACAGCTGCGTACCCAATTCGATGACTACGTGAAAACGGTGAACCAAACTGAAGTGAATATCCTTGGATTGACCGCCGCGGAAGCTGCTTATCGGCATGGACAAGGGTGGCTGGATGGACTATTGGCAGTCATCAGGCATAATTACGAACATGTGAAACGACATCTGCATGAAGTGGCACCCGAAATTATCATCTCTCCATTAGAAGGCACTTACTTGATCTGGCTTGATTTAAGAAATGTGATTGATCCAGAGAAAACAAAGGAGTTTATCCAAGATCGATGTCGAATTGCTGTTGATTTCGGGGAATGGTTTGGCCCAGAAGGAAAAGGGTTTATTCGATTGAATATGGCGACTGAGCCAAGATTTGTCGAGCTTGCCGTTGAAAATATCTTGTCGAACCTTGGAAGGTGAAAGGTGTTTTCAATTTTATTTTTAAGAAAAGCAAGAAAGTCGAAGCGATTCATAGTATAATAGGACAACCATCGATAGATGAGCAATTGTTACTTCCATGACAACCATGCCATCACTTGCTTTCCTGCGGGATTGAAAAATCTTGGGAAAGTGAAACTCTACGTATAGGTAAAACGTATAATACATATATAGATAAACGCTTGAACTGTCCGAACCCCTACTCATGTCTACAACTTAGGGCTTAGAAGGTTTACACCTGCAGACGGTTTAGGTTCCCCCAAAAAATGTACATACTTGTAGAGAGATGAGTTAGGGGTTGGGATAATGGGAAAAACAATTTACATCGTACTTACAGACACGGGAACATTACTGTCTAAGGCGATTGGCATGTATACACGCAAAGATTTGAATCATGCATCCATAGCATTCGACGAGCAATTGACCGAAATCTATAGTTTCGGGCGGAAGCAGCAATACAATCCATTCTTCGGTGGATTTGTACGTGAAAATGTTGCGGAAGGCATTTTTCAGGAGGCTGATTGCGCTGTGTACCGTTGCGAAGTTTCTACGGAAGCGTATATACGGATCCGTCAGAAAATCGTTCAATTTGAGTTGAATCAAAAAGCTTATAAATACAACTTTATCGGTTTGTTCGGCGTGGCGCTGAATAAAGAGATTCGACGGAAGAGGGCGTTTTTCTGTTCGCAATTCGTCGCAACCGTCATGCAGGAGAGCGAGATGCACCGACTGCTGACGAGACCTAGCCTGACAATGCCGCATCATCTGGCGTATATGCCACATATGGAACTAGTGTATGAAGGTGACTTAAAAACATATTTACACACCGCAAGAGGACCGCAAATGGATCGTCCGATTCGAATGGGACTTTGGAAGAGTCTGGCGTTCCGCCTACTTGCCTGATGTTGAAGCTTCTCTGTTACGAGAAGCTTTTTTCGCGTCTTCATGCGATAATTAAAAAAAAGATGGAAAAAGGATGACACGATGACAAAAACGATTGATGTACAAGTAAACGCACAAAGTATAGCGGCCTTTAAGAAGGGCTACCCATTGATTTTGAAAGACGCGGTGATTAATCCGGAAGTGTTGCAGGAGGAAGGCTCACTTATCCGCTTGGTCGATAAATACCGTAAATTCATCGCAAAAGGCTATTATGGCAATCAAAACAAAGGAATCGGCTGGGTATTGACAAGGGATGAAAACGAGGAAATCGACTTCGCCTTTTTCGAATCCAAGATAGCAGCAGCTCTTTCGAGACGGGAATCTTTTTTTGAAGATAGCGAGACGACCGCATTCCGTATCTTCAACGGCGAAGGCGATGGCATCGGTGGATTGACGATTGATTATTTTGAAGGCTATTACATGGTGAGCTGGTATAGTGAAGGAATCTATTCCATGAAGCATCATGTGTATGGTGTGTTGGACAAGCTCGTGGAGTATAAGGCAGTATACGAAAAGAAACGCTTCGATACGCAAGGCCAGTACATCGAGCAGGATGATTTTGTAAGAGGGATCCCTGGGGATTTCCCGATCATCGTGAAAGAAAATGGCATGAACTTTGCCGTCGATCTGAATGATGGCGCAATGACGGGAATTTTCCTTGATCAGCGCGATGTGCGTAAAGCGCTGCGCGACAAGTATTCGGAAGGCAAGCATGTATTGAATACATTCTCATACACAGGTGCGTTTTCCGTTGCCGCGGTACTTGGCGGGGCGCGGGAGACGACGAGCGTTGATTTGGCGAAGCGCAGTTTGCCGAAGACGATCGAGCAGTTCAGTGTGAACGGGATTGACTATGAAGCACAAAACATTCAAGTGATGGACGTGTTCGATTACTTCCGTTATGCGAAACGTCATGAGCTGAAATTCGACGTTGTTGTTTTAGATCCACCGAGTTTTGCACGCTCCAAGAAATACACATTCAGCACGGCGAAGGATTACCCGGCCTTGCTGAAGGATGCAATTGACATCACAGAGAAAAACGGCATCATTATTGCATCGACAAATAACGCAAGCTTCAGCATGAAGAAGTTCAAGACATTCATAGAAAAAGGTTTCGCGGATGCTGGCTCACGCTTTAAGATCCTCGAGGAATCTTCATTGCCAAAGGATTTCCGCACAAGCCGCGACTTCCCGGAATTCAATTACTTGAAAGTCGTCATTTTGCAGAAGTTGAAATAAGAAGTGCAAAGCCATCTCCGTTCGGGGATGGTTTTTTGGTTGAGTCATTGCAATATTTGAGAGAAAGCCTTTCAATAGAGAGAAAGATAGAAAAGGGGGAGAGCGGATGGTTGAGGCTGTTCTTCATGGGATAATCCTAGCGATCGGGCTTATATTACCACTAGGCGCTCAAAATGTTTTTGTATTCAATCAGGGGGCTTTGCAGCCAAGGCTAGCCAGGGCACTTCCCGTCGTTATCACCGCGGGGATTTGTGACACGATTTTGATCGTGGCTGCAGTATCAGGAGTATCTCTGCTCATCTTGACATTCCACTGGTTGGAAACAATCATGTTTGCTGTCGGTATCCTGTTTTTACTGTACATCGGAATTTCTCTTTGGCGGAGCGCACCTGCGTCAATGGAGGCGGAAGCGGAACGGTTTTCTCCCAAGAAGCAGATTTTGTTTGCAGCATCCGTCTCTTTATTGAATCCACATGCCATCATCGATACGATCGGCGTGATCGGTTCGAATGCCTTAAGTTATTCAGGGGAGGCACGTTTTGCGTTCACGTTGACGACAATCATCATTTCATGGTGTTGGTTTTTCGGACTCGCTGTTGCTGGAAGAGTACTCGGCAAGATGGATACGAGCGGGAAATTCATTGGCATGTTGAATAAAGTCTCCGCTGTCGTCGTCTGGACGGTCTCGGTGTATATGGCGTTCCGGTTACTGAGCAAGCTTATTTGAGAGGTACCAATATCTATTGAATAAAGAGAGTTATCTATTGAATCCGGATAGTTATCTATTGGATAAAGAGAGTTATCTATCGAATTTAACCAGTTATCTATCGAATAACAAAACTTATCACCAAATCGGGACTATTAACCTAACAATAGAGGAGCGTGGGCTTACAGCTCCCTCAGCTCCTCATTCAAATTCGCTGCTTGCTTCCTGAAGTACATGTAGAAGGAAATCCAAATGATCGAATAGAACACGATGAAAATGCCGAGCATACCGATAAATCCTTTCACTGTGAATGGAATCCATCCAATGATGAAGGCGACGATGAAATACAACACAGTCACACATAAGAAATGCAGTGTCGTCTGGACCGGCAATGTCAGTTTTTCATTTTCAAACAGCAAAGGAGTCACCGTGAAGAACCAACCGCAAAATACTGTACCGAGCAAGTTTTTCCCCAGAATTGAGGCATCTAGCATATCCTTACCGTCAATATAGATGACCGCTAGAATTGTAACGACTGCCAGGAATGAGCCAAAGAAAATGCCCAATACACTTCTTGTCAAAAACGTTTTCATCCGTTTTTCCTCCTGTTCATTTTCAGCGCTTCCTTGATGCCGCTCACATACGTCCTCGAAACATACTCTTTCGCTCCGGATTTAAAATGGACGACTAACGTACCGTTGAAAGAAGCTTCAAAACGGCTTAGCTCATGCAAGTTGGCAATGACCGATTTCGATAGCCTGATGAATTTCGCGGAAGACAGCATCTCCTCAAGCTCATAAAGCTTCTCTTTCAATGAAAAGGAGCCTGCCGCAGTGACTGCCATGACACCTTCCTTTTCAGTATGGAAGTAATGAATGTCGTCCGGTTTCAAAATATGCTGCATCTCGCCATCTCTTCCGACGAGAAACTCCGATTTCTTCCCCTTCAAAAAATCAAGGATTTCCTTTATCGAATCATCCACTTCATTGCAATGGATTGTCACTTTCGTCTCCTCGTAAATTTCATCAATGTCCAGTGTAACTTTCATTCCCCATATCTCCTCCTCGTCCCCTATTAGTAGGATACCATTTGAAGGAAGGATTTCGCAGACTATTTCCAAAACGTAAGACCAATAGAGAGATGGCAGTGACGAGGACGATAAATCCGATAGACTTGAGTGTCGCTGCGTTCCATTCCAACTGTCCATTCCAAACTGCGATGAAGATTTGATTCATATGGTAGACCGGATTGAAATCAGCGATGACGTGCACGAAC
The DNA here is from genome assembly GCF_946901335.1 of Saccharococcus sp. Marseille-Q5394. Lineage (NCBI taxonomy): Bacteria > Bacillati > Bacillota > Bacilli > Caryophanales > Anoxybacillaceae > Saccharococcus > Saccharococcus sp. Marseille-Q5394. The sequence continues at coordinate 471,797 of NZ_CAMPPQ010000002.1, forward strand.
TTTGGCATCATTGCAATCGGCATTGTGAACCCCCCAGTGAACATCACTACTTGAAAGATGACAATGGAGAAAACTAACGCGCCATTCATGCTTGTGAATAATGAGTAGATCGCTGAAGAGATGATGAGCAAGGCTGCATTCAATAAGATGAACGTCCCGAATGCCAAAATGAAATTCAGTGAATGGAATGATAGATCATAAGCGATCATGCCAATGAAGAACACTAGGAAATAGCCAAGGCTCGTAATAATGATGGACCTTAAGATATTCGATAGCAGCAATGTCCTCTTCGGTACCGGTGATAAAATAATCCGCTTTTCCACGCCTGTCGTCCGGTTCATTACTTGATCGAACCCGAATGCGAAAAAGACGACGCCGAACGTGATCAGTAAAATGAAGGAAGGGGTGTACGTTTCTGCATAACTAAGATTCCCGGCATACGTGGCGTTCCCGAAGAGCTGCCCCATGAATAAATATGTGACCGGCGGAACGATGATCGTGAATACCAAATAAAATATCTCCCGTGTAAACATTAGCAAGTCGTACTTCAGTTGAGTAAGTAACATGAAAATTCCTCCCTATATAGATACTTTTGATAAGTAAAACTCGTTGATTGATTTGTAGCCGCTGGAAAGGATCCCTTCCGTCGAATCAAACACTTCATTAACGCCGTCGTTCAAGAGCATCACTTTGTCGCAGTACATTTCGACTTCGTCCATATTATGTGTCGTCAAAATGACCGTCCCGTCTGTGCGTTTGTTGTACTCGCTAATATACGTCCAAAGCATATTGCGCATATGTGGATCGAGGCCAGTCGTCGGTTCATCCAAAATAAGGAGTTTCGGCTCGGATAAAAAGGCAATTGCCAAACTGACGATTTGCTTCCAGCCTCCTGATAATTTATCAAAGTATTTCTTCCGATGCGGTTCCAATTTGAAGTCGGCAATAATCTGTTCGATATCGACCGGTGAGTTGTAATACGCTTTGAACAGCTTCAGCAACTCGACCACCTTCAACGTTTTGTAAAACTGCGTCGGCTGCAGAACGACTGATATGTCCCTTCGTATCTGTTCAACTTGGTTGGCCGTTAACGTGTTCAATTCACTGCCCAACACGGCGACAATTCCATTGTCATACGGTTTCAGCGTCATCAATATCTCTAGAAATGTAGATTTCCCTGCACCATTTTTGCCGATGACTCCAATGATTTCTCCTGCATTGGCAGTGAAATCAATTCCCCTTAATACGTTGTTCCCCCCATATGCCTTTTGTAAATTGTTGACTCTCACAATTTCCATTTGCAATCCCTCCGTCATTGTTCTTTGTACACTAACTATATCCAGCCGATACGAGTCAGTCTGCCGGTTTTCGATAACCGGTCGTTTTTCCACGGTCAGTTGCAAAAAAGTACATGTGAGTTGCATCGGGCGTACACTTCCTTGGAGTTATGCGCGACTTTAGTAGACTTATGCTTATTTTGGGAGCTTTGGATCATTTTAGTTAAGTCGTCTTTACAGTTCAAGGTCCATTCTTTCGTGTAAGCGCCCAATAATGAAGGAGAATAGAGAATCTTTGTTGAATGAAGTTTAGGTGGAGGTGTCACCATGGTTTCATTAAAACCGATCAAACGAAGCAAACTGAGAATCTTTGCAGGAAAGAAAGTATATAGACTGAAACGCTATAGTGAATGGCTGTTAGACGGGAAAAAGTATGCGCGCAAAAGACTCGGTGAAAAACTACCATATAGTATCAAAAAGCATCGGACTCCTTTGCTGAGGCAATTGAAGGACGTCGATATGCAGTTGCAAAGGAATAAAATAATAAATCTTGAGATTGCCGCAAAACGATTGCATAAAGTCGTCATTGAACCAGGAGAAACCTTTTCATACTGGCGCCTGATCGGCAATACGACGAAGCGGAAAGGGTATGTCGACGGCATGATCCTCCATTATGGAAAAGTGACTGTCGGGACAGGCGGAGGGCTTTGCCAACTATCAAACCTCATCTATTGGATCACATTGCATACGCCGCTGACTGTGACAGAGCGCTATCGCCACAGTTACGATGTCTTTCCCGATTCGAACAGGAGTCAGCCGTTCGGCAGCGGGGCGACTTGTGCCTACAATTATTTGGATTTGCAAATAAAGAACGAAACCCAAACGCCATATCAGCTCATGATTTATTTAACTGATACACATCTGAACGGGGAATGGCGTTCAATTGCGCCAGCAACCCGGACATATGAGATTTACGAGAAAGAGCATCATTTCACGAGGGAATTATGGGGAGGGTACGTCCGTCATAATTCGATTTTTCGGAAAGTATATGACGCAGACGGGAACCAGATCGACGATGAATTCGTCACAGAGAATCATGCGATAACAATGTATGAGCCTTTTCTGACATATGAGGGGGACGGGAAATGATTATCATGATTAACGGGGTGTTCGGTGTTGGCAAAACATCTGTTGCGAATGAACTAGTAAGCAGGCTGGATGGGGCGATGCTGTATGATCCAGAAGAGGTCGGATTCATGCTGAAGCAAATCATTCCGGATGAGATGAAATTGCAAAATGAGAAAACAGGGGATTTTCAAGACTTGAATATATGGAAACCATTGACGGTAGAGGTGGCAAGGCAATACGCGAGACATACGGCAAGGATTTGATCGTGCCGATGATGATTTACAATGAGGACTATTTCAACACAATTCATAGCGGATTCCTGCAAGTCGATCCTGAAATCTACCACTTCTGTTTGACCGCGAAAAAGGAAACAATTCATAAGCGGCTGATTGAACGCGGAGAAGAGGTAGGCAATTGGTGCTTCGAGCAGACGGATAAATGCCTTGAGGGGTTTGCCGACTCCTGCTTTGAACAATTCATACCAACAGACGATGTTGGTATTGAAGAGATTGCGGATTTCATTTGCAAAGAGATTAGACAAGGAGCAAAGACAACATGTTAGGTCTGAATAAAGACGTAGTCGCATTAACACCGTACTGCCGAGAATGGAAAGCGCTTTTCGAACAGGAGAAGACGTTAGTAGAATCGTTAATCGGGGAGTATGTAGTTGATATTCAGCATATCGGGAGCACCGCGATTGAAGGGATTGCTGCAAAGCCTATGATTGACATTCTCATTGGTGTCCGATCGGTGGATGACGTGAAGAAATTCGATAAATACCGACTGAAGGATGCAGATATTTATCATTTGGGGCGTGTGGAAATTGAAGGTAAAGCAGTGTTTGCCAAGTTCTCAAATTTGGAGGAATTGACGAAGACGCATGTCTATCATGTCGTAGAATATGGCGGCAACTGGTGGAAGCAACATACGTTTTTCAGGGACTATTTGAATGAACATCCCGATGTAGCGCAAAAATATGAAGCGTTGAAGAAGGAACTAGCGTTGATATATCCGGATAACGAACGGAAATATACAGACGCAAAGAAGGCGTGTGTTGATGAGGTGTTGAGGTTAGCAGGATTGTGAATACGGGCGGGAGGAAACTACTATGAGACACCAGGATACGCTTCCGGAAAAACAGCCGGAGCTGAACATCATAAGAGCATTTAAACAACTTGTCCATTTCGGGTGGCAGCAGGCTCTCTCCTGTTTGTTCCCGGTTGTTATTTTTGCTTCCTTGGCACTTACAAAAATTATACCTCTTCCCTTACTGTCACGGTATGACTGGCTTCTGGTCATTTGCGTTCTCATGCAGTGGTGGATGCTACGTTCGGGACTGGAAACGAAAGATGAACTAAAAGTAATTACCCTGTTCCACTTGATTGGACTTACTCTTGAAATCTTCAAGGTGAATATGGGTTCGTGGTCTTATCCAGAGGAAGGGTATTTCAAAATTTTGGGAGTTCCTTTGTATAGCGGATTCATGTACGCAAGCGTAGCAAGTTATCTATGCCAAGCGTGGAGAAGGCTGGATGTCGACCTCATTAAATGGCCGCCTTTTTGGATAGTTGTCCCCCTTGCTTCGGCAATCTATTTGAACTTTTTCACCCACCATTATTGGATCGACATTCGTTGGTGGTTATCTGCACTTGTCATCATCGTCTTTTGGAAATCTTGGGTTAGTTATCATGTGAATGGATCTCAGTACCGGATGCCCATTGCTCTTTCATTTGTCCTCATCGGTTTTTTCATATGGGTAGCTGAAAATATCGCGACGTTCTTCGGTGCATGGCAATATCCAAACCAAGCCGACGCATGGAGTCTCGTTCATCTAGGAAAAGTCAGCTCATGGCTATTATTAGTGATTGTCAGCTTTCTAATCGTCGCAACGTTAAAGCAGGTGAAGGGAAAAAACAGGTAAGATGCAGTGCAATGTAAAGGTTGAGAATTTACGTTAAGGTGGGGGTCAGATGAGTACGCAATGGTTGGATTGGGCGAAGCAAATTCAGGCTTTGGCGCAGTCAGGGCTAGCGTTTTCAAGGGATATATATGATATAGAGCGCTATGAGGAGTTGCGCAAAATCAGTGTAGAGATTATGTCGGAGTACACCGATCTTGAGATACATAGAATTGAAAGCTTGTTTACGAACGAAACAGGTTATCAAACACCGAAAGTGGACGTTCGGGGTGTAGTCTTTAAAAATGATCAAATCTTAATGGTAAAAGAAAATATCGATGGTAAGTGGGCATTGCCAGGCGGGTTTTGCGATATTGGATTGTCTCCTTCAGAAAATGTTGTGAAGGAGATTAAAGAGGAATCCGGGTTTGATGTAATTCCGGTAAAATTAATTGCATTACTGGATAAAAACAAGCATCCACATCCTCCGGACCCATATCATTACTATAAGGTTTTTATTATGTGTGAAATTATCGGAGGAGAACCTGCTGTAGGACCCGAAACAAATCAAGTTGAGTTCTTTACGAAAAACAATTTACCGCCACTTTCTATGAATCGAAATACGGAGTCTCAAATTACAACAATGTTTGAATTCTTGAGGGACCCTAAAAAGAAAACGGTATTCGATTGATTTCATTCCACCACGAGTAGAATCTCATATTCAACCAACAGTTGATAGGCGGCCAGAGAGCGATATGCTACGCTGAATGTACAGTGCGCGCTGAAACATATTGGGGAGGTTGTTTGGATGTTGGATACACGGAAGATTGGAAGTTATATTTCAAAGCTTCGAAAAGAGCGGGATTGGACGCAGGTGGAAATGGCGGATCGGTTGAATGTGAGTCATCAGGCCGTATCTAAGTGGGAGCGTGGGGAATCGTTGCCTGACCTTGGGACATTGATGAACATCGGACAGGCTTTTGGTGTGTCGGTGGATGAGTTGATGAATGGAGGTGCCGAGCGAGAAGGTTCGGTATATATCCATAATCTTGGGCGGATCATGAAGGGGATTTCTGAAGACCGTCGGGAAGAGGTCGCGGAAATGATAAATGCGGGGGAAGCGGATATGGATGAATTGATTGAAGTCGCCCCTTTATTAAGAGCAAGCGAATTGGCTGCCGTGACGGAGAGAGTCGATAAAAGCTTGTTCAATGAGGATATGATTGTAAGACTCGCGCCATTTGTGGAAACGGAGCTGTTGGATGGGCTCGTGCTCCAGGCGATGGAGGACAGTGTTGAATTGGAATTGATCGAAAAACTGGCTCCGTTTGTTAGCAGTAACGCGTTGGGCCAATTGTTAGACAAGGCTGTTACAGATGGAGTGGATTTTGACGCTGTAGTCCGACTGGCCCCATTTGTGGAACAAGAGTCATTGGATAAGCTTTCGCTTCAAGCGATTGAGGATGGCATTGAATTGGAGCAGATCGGTAAACTGGCCCCGTTTGTTAGCAGAGAAACATTGTGGAATATACTCGATAAAGCTGTTACGAAAAATGTGGATTATCATGCCGTTATCAAACTGGCGCCATTTATCGGAAGAGAACATGTCGATAAATTGATTGATCGGGCAGTGAGCGAAGGTCTTAAATGGGAGTTTGTCGTCAAATTGGCTCCATTCTGCAGTCGGGCAATGTTGAATCGATTGGCGGAACAAGTGAAGGAGGGCGAATTGGATTCAAGCCGCTTAGTTTCCCTTGCTCCTTTTATTGACAGGGAGGTCCTGAGCAGAATTGTGGATCGGATGGAAATGAGCGAGTTTGCTCCGGCGACTGTGGCGGAATTAGCACCATTTGTAGATAAAGGAACGCTTAGCAGATGGATTCAAGGTTTGTTGATTAAATGAGAGGGAAAGCAGCACTGTGAATTCGGTGCTGTTTTTAAATTGTATACATAATTTGTCATGTTCTCCGAGTTGCGAATTGTCTGGTAAGTGGGAACGGGTGTATGGTATACTGTGAGAATAATAGCATAGTTTTCAAGGGCGGTCAGCATTCCGTAGTTGTAACAACTTTCCAGTCTATCCTAGACGGAAGGGGGTGCTGTAACGTGACTACATTCCAAGCAATAATCGTCATGATTAGTTTTTCTACGCTAATCGTAGCAGTGATTGCATTAGTATTGTCACAAAAGAAATAATCCACCCTTGAGTTTTAGCCGGCTCGGATGGATTATTCCCTGACGTGACGCTGATCCCCATATGGAAACCATGTCTATTGAAGTTCCGCAATGATGCTCTAACATCGTTGCGGTCCTTTTTACTATATCCTCTATCTATTGGAATTATAACAAATAGGAATCACAAAGTCTATTAATTGAAATAATTTAAGTCTGCATAATTGATTAGGGGGAAGTGGATGTTGATAAATAATCGGTTAGCCATCCGGGATTTAATAGAAGAAGATAAATTCCTTTTGGCCAAATGGTTGTCCGATCCGGAGGTTCTCCAGTTTTACGAAGGACGGGATCGTCCGTTGGATTTGGCGCAAGTCGAAGAGGGTTTTTTCGGGAATGCAGACGGTGAAACAAGGTGCCTCATTTTCTATGATGAGGAGCCGATTGGGTATGTACAGTATTATCCGGTTGGGGATGAGGAAAGACGAATTTATGGCTATTCGGATCCGTCAGAAATCCTTTATGGAATGGACCAGTTCATCGGTGAACCAGCCTATTGGGATAAAGGAATCGGGACGCAACTTGTCGAAATGATAGTTGCGTATTTATTGATTGATAAGAATGCTGATCGCATCGTTATGGACCCGCAAACGTGGAATGAGCGGGCAATCCGGTGTTATGAGAAATGCGGATTCAAGAAGGTCAAGCTCTTGCCACAGCATGAATGGCATGAAGGGGAATACCGGGATTGCTGGCTGATTGAATATGGCAAGAAGTGAAGTTGTGCAGCCAAGAAATCGAGGATCTTCCGTTATTATTGAGAAGGATAAGGTCGCGGTTATTAAGAGGAATCTTGGCGGTGAGGAATATTATGTCTTTCCGGGCGGTGGAATTGAAGTTGACGAAAGTCCTGAGCAAGCAACAATTCGGGAAGCGTTTGAGGAGCTAGGTGTTCATATTGAGATAAAAGAACATCTGGGAATCGTTGAATTCAATGGAAAGCAATACTATTTCTTAGCAGAGATTGTCGGCGGGGAATTTGGGACAGGACAAGGCGAAGAGTACGATGAGAGCTGTAACCGTGGATTATATGAGCCGAAGTGGATACCGATTGCCGAGCTAATAGCGTTGGATGTTCGACCAATAGAGATTGTGAAAATAATAGTTGACCGAATGGAAATTTGAAAATAGTTGGAGGAACTAGGAATGAAACGAATGAAACGAATGAGAGCACCATTCGCAGCCAAACGATTTGTCGATGAATACTTCCCTCGTTGCCAGGCTGCAGTCCTCGCGGGAAGCGTTGTCAGGGGAGAAGAAACTCCTACATCGGATCTGGATATAGTGATTTTTGACAACCAAATTGAAGTGGCCTACCGTGAAACACTTATTGAATATGGCTGGCCAATTGAAGTATTCGTACATTCTTTAACTTCCTATCAAACCTATTTTCGAAGTGATGCGGAACGAGCGCGTCCTAGCTTGCCGCGAATGGTAGCGGAGGGAATTGTTTTGAGGGACACCGGTATATTATCAACGATTAAAAACGAAGCTGCCGAGTTGTTAAATGCAGGACCAGCCCCTTGGTCGGACCAGACATTGTTGACGAAGCGGTACATGCTGACAGATGCGCTTGGTGATTTAATAGGAACACAAAATGAGACAGATGCACTTTTCATCGCAAATACACTCGCCGAAGCGATTCATGAATTTGTACTCCGGACGAACGGGCAGTGGATTGGCGCCTCCAAATGGATCGTGCGGGCACTGAAAGAGTATGATGAAGACTTTGCCGATCGATTTGTGGAAGCATTTCATTCATTTTATAAGACTGGCAATCGTGAAGGGATCATCGAACTAACAGATGAAGTGTTAGCACCATATGGCGGAAGATTATTTGAAGGGTATTCTGTAGGGAAATGAGGAATGGCTATGACAGTTACTCATGTTAATTGGGGTGGACATCAGTTGAGGCTTACGTGGATTCGGGAATTGATGCCGGATCGAGAACTGATCACAAGCGTCCATGCTTTTTGTTTTTATGAAGGTAAACTGCTCATGGTTAACTTGAATGACCGCGGTTGGGATTTTCCTGGAGGACATATCGAAGCGGGTGAAACAGCGGAAGCTTGCGTCTGTCGCGAAGTAATGGAGGAGGCCTATGTGGCGGGTGATTGTACACACTTAGGTGCCATTGAAGTGAGCCATGAAGAAAATCCGTTATGGAATTCATCAAGCCCCTACCCTAAAGTGGGTTATCAAGTGTTTTATCGGATGGATATTACAGAACTTATGCCCTTTGACGCGGCGTTCGAATCATCGGAGCGGATGCTGATTCGGCCGGAAGAGGCGGCTCATTACCATAAGGGATGGCAGAAGGGTTTTGATGAAATTTTGAACGCGGCAAGAAGTGTCCAGGGGTTATCTATTGAATAAAAGGAGATATCTATTGGATAGCAGAGAATATCTATTGAAAACAGGAGTTATCGATTGAATGAAGATAATAAAATTACAGCATCATGAAATACCACCATATGATTTACTTCTACTCGCCGATCCTTCTTATGAACTCGTAGAAGCATACACAGCAGATGGCGAATGTTATGTATATGAGGAGAACGAAGACATAATTGGAGTCTTTGTGATAGTTCCATTGTCCGAAGTTACAGTGGAGATTACAAACATAGCAGTCCGTGGAGATAGGCAAGGACAAGGGATCGGCAAGAAATTACTACAAGAAGCAATCAAGGTCGCGAAAAGCAGCGGCTATGAATGGATCGAAATCGGAACGGGAAACTCAAGCATAGGTCAGCTTGCGCTCTATCAAAAATGCGGATTTCGTATTTCGGATGTGATCAAAGACTTCTTCATACAGCATTATGACAAGATCATCATGGAGAACGGCATTCAATGCATCGATATGATTCGGCTTAGGTTAGAGATTCAGTAAAGGGAAGAAGGGATTACGATGATAATACCAAACAAATTAAAGCAAGGAGATGAAATTCGGATCATCGCTCCGAGTCGAAGTGCAAGCATTCTATCCGATGAAGGCGTTCAAACTGCAAAGGAACGATTAGAGAACTTAGGCTTTGTCATTTCATTCGGTAAACATGTTTTCGACAAAAACCTTCAAAACTCCACTTCCATTCAGCAAAGGGTCGAGGATTTACATGATGCATTTGCCGATAAAAATGTAAAAGGCATTTTGACGGTCATTGGCGGTTTTAATTCAAATGAACTCCTTCCTTACATTGATTACGAATTAATTAAAAAGTACACGAAAGTGTTTTGCGGATACAGCGATATTACGGCAATCGGGACAGCAATATCGACGCAGACCGGAATGGTCACGTATTCAGGGCCGCATTTCTCGAGCTTTCAAATGCGAAAGGCGCAGGAATACCAAACACATTTCTTTAAGCAATGTCTCATGCAGAATGAACCGTTCGAGTTGAAGCCGTCTGAACACTGGAGCGACGATGCATGGTATTTGGATCAGGAAAACCGTGTCTTTGAGAACACGGTTTGGAAGACATATAACGAGGGGACAGTAAGCGGCGAGCTATGGGGCGGCAATTTATGCACATTGAATTTGCTGCAAGGAACAAAGTACATGCCAATTATCGAAAATGCGATTCTTTTTATCGAAGACGATGAAATGACAATTCCCGAAACGTTCGCCAGAGATTTGACGTCATTACTGCAAAATGCGCAATCCATAAAGGCCCTCGTCATCGGCAGATTTCAACGAGCGTCAAAGATAACGGAGGAGCAATTGCTGTTCATTCTTGATAAGCATCCCATGTTGAAAACGATTCCAGTTCTATATGACGTGGATTTCGGCCATACGCAGCCAATGTTTACATTTCCGATTGGCGGAGAAGTGCAGATTGCTGCGGAGAAAGGATCATTGAAACTTGTGAGGTTTTAAGGTGTAAGGGAGGAGTATTCGTTTTAATGAATGTAAATGTATGGTCATTTATAGGTGCACTGCTTTGCATTCCACTATTTTTATTTACGATTTTTACTCCTTCTATCTTTAAACTGTTTCAAATGACAGGCACCCATCCGTTGAATATCGTTTTTGGCGTAACATTAGTTGTCTTTTTCCTCGGACTTGTAGGATTGAAGGACATGAGAGAATGGAAATCCATATCTAGAAGTATAGTATCACTACTCCTTACTGCTTTATTGATGGTCATAATTGGCTCTATTATAATTGTTGGCAGTTTGCTTAAATGAACATCGTTCATCTGCAAAGCCCTATTTGTTTCAACCTAGAAAAAGCGTCTCCGTAAAAGGAGGCGCTACTTTTATTTGTTCGATTTTAGTGATTGCCTTACAGCATATTCCCTTATTAACGCATAATTTTCATTATGAAGGACAGTCTAATCCTTAGAAAAAAGTTGAAAGGATTGGATCAGTTTGTACTACTACAAGGAAGAGCTAATTAATATTATCACTCCTGATAAACCAGACCCGGAAGCAGCAAGAGTATTACAAGAAATATTAGGCGGTCATTACGGTGAGATGAGAACGATGATGCAATACTTTTTCCAAAGCTCCAATTTTCGGGGGAAAGATACACAATATCGAGATTTGCTCCGTGGCGTTTTCTTGGAAGAGATTGCGCACGTCGAACTAGTTCAAAATACAATAAATCAGCTATTAAATGACTCAGGCCATTCTGCAGCGCCAGGAAACGCCGGTGTCGATCAAGCCCCATTGAATGATGCCACTAGACATGCAAATCCACATCATTATATTATTGGCGCTCAATCTTCTCTACCAGTCGACGCTGGAGGCAATCCTTGGAATGGTTCTTGGGTGTATGCTCATGGAAACCTCATCGCTGATTTACTCGACAATTTGGTACTCGAATCAACAGGTGTACTCCAAAAAACACGTATTTACGAAATGAGTTCAAATAAAACATTCCGCGAAACGCTAGCTTTTCTTATCGTTCGCGATAACGCACATCAAAATGCTTTTGCTAAAGCTTTGGAGACGTTGGGCGTTGATTGGGGCAAGATACTCCCAATTCCTAATTATGATATAAACAAGTATCCTGAATGTAGAAAGTATGTAGAGATGGGTTTCCATCATATACAGTTCAACTTTAGGCTAGACCCTACCCGCATAGGCGAAATTCTTCAAGGACAAACCCCAAGTAGAAATCCCGAAACGTTTGCTGTGGTTGACCCTCCTAAAGGGTTTCCAGTACCGTTGATGCCTGAAATGCCGAACGAACATAGTCCTGGAACTCAAGATTTGAACCGTTGATTTCTCAGCCCCTGGTCATAAAGCTAGGGGTTTTTTGTTTTTTCACACCCAAGTATTGTCACAAATTCGTCGGGAGACAAACAGTGATTTTCCCTTTACGCTATAAGTAACAGTTCCAGTGAGGGAGGGGGTTAATATGCTGAGGTGGATGTTGATTCCGATGTTGCTAGTTGCCGCTGTGATGATGACGGGTTGTGTATATGAGTATACGGAGGAAGATGGCTATCGGATGGCGGTCATCAATGAAGGATTTCCGGTTCCGAAAAATGCCTATGAACTGAAGCCTGAAGATTGCACATCGCAAATTGCGAAATCGGCGAAGTACAAGTTGGAGGGCATCGGGGATGAAGAAGGAACCCCGCCCGCTGACTACTTGCAGGAAATCCGGGAATGGGGATGGAACGAGCTTGAAGACCAACGTGTCGGCCATGTTCATTACTTTGAGAAAAAGGGGAAAATCATGTCGCTCATCATTCAGGAAAATGTGTTTGATGTGTTTGAGATGAGTGATGATGTGGAGTTGTAACAGAAAACAGGAAATGAGGGCGACTCAGCTCTTCAATTCCTGTTTTTGTTTCTTTTAACTCTCAATAATCCGAAAACATCTGTACACCATCCATGCGGATGGCATATACTATAGTTAACATACAAAAGGGGGATGGTAGGGGTGGCTGAATCTGAAAAGATTACAATTAATATGAACGTTGTCGACTTGGGGAAAGTCGATTTGCTTGTTGATCAAGGGTTTTATTCCAACAGAACAGATTTCATAAGGACTTCGATTCGTAGTCAATTGGATACGCATGCTGATGAAGTCAAGGACATCGTAATTAGGAAATCATATGTCGTAGGGGTAGTGAATTACGGGCGAAAAGAGCTGGAAAAGCTTCGTGACTCTGGGACAATGATTGATGTGAAAGTTGCGGGATTACTCGTGATCTCAGATAACGTCGATGCAGAACTGGTGAAACAGACGATGGCTTCGGTACAAGTAAGAGGTGTATTGAAAGCGAATGCTGAAGTGAAAACAGCTATTCAAGAGCTATGAAATGACGCCTCCCGGGAAAAAAACTGGGAGACGTCTTCATTGTAAGCTCCTTAACGCAATCCGAAACTTTGCCTTTTTCTCTTCCTCGTTTTTATATTCGAAGAAACCTAGCTGATTCCCCCAAGGGTCTGTGAAAGTTCCCCATTTGACGGGTACTTCTTCCCTTGAATGAAGTTCGAACCGTTTAACGCCTAATTCTTCCTGAATCCGATTGCGTTCCTTTTCGATATCAAGTACTCCCAACCTAAGAGGGCCACTATTAACAGAAGGAATACCTTTAGCAACTTGCAACCAACAACCGGGGAGGAGCTCCCACTCGGCAAACCCATCATGCGGAATGAAATCAGGTTCTCTTTTGAGCAAGGTCGTATACCAATCTTGCCCTTTTGCGAACTCTGTTACCCGAACTTGTATCGTCAATTCATACAACAATTGAATCACCTTTTCACTGTTATTCAAATAACTTAACGTTAAGATCTTTCCTAACACAATGGATAAGCATGGCATGCAACTGCCCGCGGTGGTGATAGAGGTGTGCTGAAATCTCTAACAACCACTCAAACCGCGTATAGGAAACGCCCCAATACGAAGTTGTCTTTTGCATCAGTTCTTCCTCGGTATAACCAAGATAACGTTTTTCCAAAAGTGTAAAGTTAGACAGCAACGCTTCTTTCATTTCAGTCACGGACACAAGAGTGTTGACCGCATAAAAATTGCTCATCTGTCCCTCAGAAGCTTCCTCTGAAATGAGTAAATCGGCTTTGCAGACTAGGGCCATATGAGCCAACAGCTGCCCGACAGAAAACTTGTTTTCTGTTGGCTGCACTTCTAAATCGGATTGATCTACTGTATCTATAATGTCAATCGTCGACATAACCACAATATGGAATTGATGCAACACACTTTTTACATACTCACTCATTTCACCACCTCAATCAAACGCCCTCAGGACCCTCAAATTATCAAGCGTCAGCACACCGCTCCATTCCTGCTTAGCGGTTTCCCAAACGTCTTCATATCGTCCCCATGCCCATGTTGGCTCCCAGCTGCCATTTTCTGTTTGGCTGGAAGCGAGATGCTGAATGTTTGCAGGGATGATGTCTTTAAAGTCTTCATATAGAAAAGACGTCGGGGATGATACGACTTGAAGGGGAAGCAGGCAATAGTCATGCCATTTTTCCTGGTCTGTCGTCACACTGTGGTGGGCAATCTCGCGCACTCTAGCAGAAATTTTCCCTGCTTCTTCCGCAGGCAATTCTATCATCAATTTCACCAAGCACTGCAATTCATGAAAGTCGTTTGTCGCCTCTTCGTTGGTATAAGCAACCGCGTGGGCAGTCAACTTTTCTAGAAACTCCTTAGGAACAAGCCCCTTGTAATGATGAAGCAATCCAGTCATTTCAGCGCTTGGATTTCCCCATGGCCAATCGCCCCCATAATTCCACCAGATGGCGCGCGGTGCAGTCTCCACTTCCTTCGGGACGATTTCCCATCCCATCTTTTCCTCATCAAACGTATTAAGTGCATACTGAATTGCTCGCTGCACCATCGGCTCAGATTGATCCGCCGCGACGCGAATTAAATGCTGTAATCCAATTGTCGTGGCTAACGCTGAAGATGCCTCACATCGGAAATCAGGCTCCAATCCATTTCCGAAACCGCCGTCTTCATTTTGATAAACCTTAAGCTCCTCTAACACTTGCCCCCGGCTGCCATTTTCAAATTCAAATTCGAATAGCGCTTTTTCTAATGGTCGTGCCTCTGATTTAAGAAAATCCGTGGCTTGTAGATATTGTTCGGTCGCTAGTTTTTCCATTTAAATCCCCACTTTCGAAAGAATGATTAATATGGATACTTTCGCTATTGTTATCTGTGAATCCTTCCCAAATAAAAATAAAGACACCCATTGAATGGATGCCTTTATCTGATAGTCAATCAAAACTCATATTCCGCGAGCACTTTCGCAATCGCATCTTCAATCGGCGTAACAGGTCCGGTTACATAATTGTTGATTAAGATTGAGAAAATTAGTTCCGAGCCATCTTTCGCGGTGACGTAACCGGAAAGGGTGGAGACGCCTGTGATGGATCCGGTTTTTGCAGTAACATTTCCGGCCGTCAACCCACTGCCCATCCGATTGCGGAGCGTGCCCCCAATCAACCGCTCAGGAACGCCCGCAATCGGCAAGGAAGCCTCGAACGCAGGGAACCAGCTTTTGCCTTGAATGTTATACAGTAATTTTGTGAATTCATCTGCAGAAACGAGGTTTTTATGCGACATGCCGGAGCCGTCGCGAAGGACGATCGTATCCGTGTTGACGCCGAATTGCTTCAGCTTATCCTTCATTACGGCGAGACCTGCACTCCAACTACCTTCGCCGCGTTGTACTTTCCCCATTTCCTTCACCAACGTTTCGGCGTGTCCGTTGTTGCTCAACTTCATGAATGGAATGAAAAGTTCTCTTAGCGGCATCGATTTTTTCGAAAGAAGAACGGTAGCGTTCCCAGGTGTCACACCGGTCTTCATCCCGCCGTTCCCGACAATTTGGATGCCTTGTTCTTCGAGTGACTTCTTAAAGACATCGAGGGTTAATCCTGTTGGTTCCCAAACAGCTGACCATGACTGGGATCTCGTACCTTCTACAGGAATTTTGCCTTCAATAATGATTCTGTTCGTTCCATGCTCACGCGCGATGGAAATACTTTTCGTTTCGCCTTTCGCCACAGTCGTTGCACGGTTGACAATCTCAACATAGTCCGTTTCCGGAGTGAGTGTCACTTTCGGAAGATCCCCGGCTTTATTGCCAGCATTCACTTCGACAATAACAGTTCCCGCGTCATAGTCTTCGTTCGGGGAAAGCGTCAGTGCAGAAACCTGTGCTCCGACATAATTATGCTCATCCGACCAGTTCAAATCCTGGGAATAACGGTCGCCGTCATACCAACTGTCGTCAGCAATCAGGTTTCCGTTGATCTTGTCGATCCCTTTCGCCTTCAAATCCTTTGCGAATTGATCCAAATCCTTTTTCATCAACGTCGGGTCGCCTTTACCTTTCAGATAAAGATTGCCGTGAATCATTTTTCCTTTTACTTGTCCGTCCGTCAGCACTTCTGTCGAGAACTGATAGTCAGGACCCAATATGTCCATTGCCGTCGAGCCCGTAAGCAATTTCATATTGGAAGCAGGGCGTAGCCGGATATCACCGAGGTGGGAATAAATCGTTTCACCCGTATCGGCTTTCCGTACACTGACCCCGGTAATTCCCCCTTGGAGCTTCGGGTCTTTTACTATTGCCTGTATTTTTTGGTCTAAGGTTGTCGAATCAATGGATGCTACGGGAGTTGTTTCTCCGGATGCGGCGACAGATGAATACGTTCCTTCATGTGTTACCGGAAATACGGCGATCAAAGCAATTACCATTGCCAGAAAAGCCCTTTTGAGAAGACATTGCTGTTTCATTAACATGCTCACATCCTTTCATCCTTTGTATTTGATTGTACTTCAACTTTTTTGAAGTGGGTAGGAGAAAATACAGAAAATTAGCAATTGAAGCGTTTTACCTAAGTGGATAAGTAGTCGTTATTCATTATATGTTTGAATTGGCATTGCTCATACATGCCTATCAGGCGGTTGCTCGATGACTTCAGGCAATCCATAATAAAAAACCGCCAATCATGGCGGTTTTCACAAGATTTATTCCCCTAATTCAACATTATGGTAAACTTGCTGAACGTCTTCCAGGTCATCCAATGCGTCAATCATTTTCTCGAATTGCGCTTGCGCATCAGCATCCAAAGTGACATCATTATGAGCGAGCATCGTCAATTCAGCTACGGAGAATTCTGTGATGCCAGCATTCTTCAAAGCTTCCTGCACAGCATGGAATTGGTCCGGCTCCGCGTAGACAATGACCGTGTCTTCTTCTTCTAAAATATCGCGGACTTCAACGTCTGCTTCCATTAGAAGTTCCAACACTTCATCCGCAGTTTTACCTTCCAAACCAAAGACAGCAGTCGCGTCGAACATGTATGCAACGGAACCGCTGACACCCATGTTTCCGCCGTTTTTCCCGAAAGCTGCGCGCACTTCGGAAGCGGTGCGGTTGACGTTGTTCGTCAGCGCATCGACGATAACCATCGATCCGTTCGGGCCGAACCCTTCGTAACGAAGCTCGTCATAGTTTTCCTCTGCGCCGCCTTTCGCCTTCTCGATTGCGCGGTCAATGATCGCTCTTGGAACGTTGTATGTCTTCGCACGCTCCACTACTACTTTCAACGTTTGGTTCAACTCTGGATCAGGTTCACCCTGTTTTGCTGCAACATATAATTCACGCCCGAACTTTGCGTAAATACGGCTCGTATTCGCATCCTTCGAAGCTTTCTTCTCTTTAATATTATTCCATTTACGGCCCATTCTCATTCACTCGCTTTCAGTCTGAGCATTAATTTCATCAAGCAATTATACACCCGTAGCATGAATGCTGACAAGCGAAAAATCCTTTAAATGGAATGGGGCAAGTTCACGTTTCTGCGAAAAAAGTTCTCGTTCCTACGTAAAGAGTTCTCGTTTATCTCCATAAAGTTCTCATTCCCGCGTAGAGAGTTCTCGTTTATCTCCATAAAGTTCTCATTCCCGCGTAAAGAGTTCTCGTTTATCCCCGAAAAGTTCTCGTTCCCCAACTTAAACAAGCAATAACGCATCCACGTCCAAAATCTGAATCTCTCGCTGGCTCAGTTGGCGGATCCAGCCGGCATCTTCAAATTCCGCGAGCTTTCGGCTAATCGTCTCAGGTGTTGTGCCGATATGCGAGGCCAAGTCCTTGCGGGTCATCGGCAATTCAATCCGATCTGAATTCCATTCTTCCGCTAAATCTGCAAGATACATAGCGATTCGTGTGTCAGTCGTTTCCATGGCGATCCGGGCGGCCTGTTTCTCTGTCTTTGCGAGGCGAGTAGAAAATTCACCAAGCACTTTGAGCGAAATGGCAGGGTATTTCAATAAAAACTTCTGGAAATCGTCCCGGCTCATGACACAAAGCTCGACTTTTTGCATCGCCTCGGCGTACGCGTCGTGCACTGTTTCACTGAATAAAGAAAGTTCCCCTGTAAAATCGCCTGGTTCCAGAATCCTCACTAATTGCTCCTTGCCACTTTCAGAAAGGCGATAGATTTTCACCCTGCCTTTATGAACGATATACAGTCCATCCGAAATATCGCCTGCGTGGTAGATTGTATGTCCACGTGGGTGGCTGACCGAATGGGTATGCTTGACAATTTCATTCATTTCCGTCGGTTCAAGATGGTTGAAAATCGGGACGATGGAGATGCACAATTTCTGCATCTCCGCCGTCCCATCACCGTGCCTGCACTGTCCGTTTCCTGTCATCAACGTTCACTCCTCATTCCGGTAGTAATTCCCGTTCCAAGTTTTGCCGTTTTACAGGCTTTCTCTTAGTATAGCGGATTAACCGGATGGCGTTCAAAATAACGAGCAGGACGCTAACTTCGTGAATTAGCATGCCGGAAGCGAGGAACACTTTGCCGAGCAGTACACCTGCGAGTAGCAATGCGACTGTGCCAACTGCAAAGAATGTATTCTGTTTCATATTGCGGACAGTCGCTTTTGCGAGTGAATAGGCATGTGAGAATTGGTCGAGCCGGTCTGCCATAAGGACGACATCGGCAGTTTCCATCGAGATATCAGTTCCACCTTCGCCCATTGCAAGCCCGATATCTGCAGTCGCAATTGCCGGTGCGTCGTTAATGCCATCGCCTGCCATCGCAACGCGGTGACCGGCGTCTATCAGTTGTTGGACCATGGCGACTTTATCTTCCGGCAATAATTCTGCATGTACTTGATCCAAGCCTAATCGTTCACCGACGAGTTCGGCTGTATGGCGGTTGTCGCCAGTTAGCATGATCATCTGTTTGACGCCGCCTGCCCGCAGTTCGCGGAGCGCATCCATCGCTTCGGGACGAATCCGGTCCGCGATTGACAGAACCCCAGAGATTTTGCCGTCGATACTTGCGAAGATTGCAGTGTTCCCGGCTTTCTCACGGGCGATTGCATAGTCTTCGATCGCCTGATCCACTTGAATTCCTTCAGCAACCATCAGTTTCCGGTTGCCGATTGCGAGCATCTTTCCTTCAATTGTCGCTCGGATGCCGTTTCCTTTAATCACTACGGCGTTTTCCGGTTCGTTCACCAGTTGAAGGCCTTGGTTCCTCGCTTCCTTGACGATTGTTTGGCCGAGGTGATGTTCGGAAATCATTTCGGCTTCTGCGACGATTTGCAGGAGGTCCGTTTTGCCGATGCCAATTGCATGAATATCCGTCACTTCAGGTTTCCCGCGTGTCAATGTGCCGGTTTTATCGAAAACGACCGTATCGATTTTCGCTAGCTTCTCCATAATGTCGCCGCCTTTGATAAGAACGCCGTGGCGAGCGCCGTTTCCGATGCCTGCGACAATTGAGACAGGTGCGGAGATGACGAGCGCCCCGGGACAAGCGATGACGAGGAAGGTGAGCGTCATTTCGATATTCCGTGTGAATACATAAACAAGGACAGAAAGGACGACGATAGCAGGTGTGTAAAAATTGGCGAAGCGGTCGAGGAATTTCTCCGTCTTCGACTGTGATTCCTGTGCCTCTTCCACAAGTTCGATGATGCGTGCAAATGTCGTATCATCACCGACTCGCTCCGCAATTACTTCGATGAACCCGTTATCGACGATTGTTCCGCTGAAGACACGGTCATCGAGCACTTTTGAAGCAGGGACGGATTCACCAGTGATGGCTGCCTCATTCAACGTTGCATTTCCTGACACGATCCGGCCATCGATGGCGACTTTTTCACCAGACCGGATGATGACGCGATCGCCTTCTACTACGTCGTCGACGGGAATCGTCATCGTTTCACCTTCACGGATGACTGTCGCTTCGAGCGGCGCCATATCGACGAGTGCTTTCAGGGAAGAACGTGTTTTTTCGAGCGTGCGTGCTTCGAGATACGCGCCAAATAAAAACAGGAATGTCACTGCGGCGGACTCGACGTATTCACCGATGAACAATGCACCGATGACAGCGATTGTCACTAATAATTCAATGCTGAATGCTTTCATTTTCAATGCCTTGAATGCTTTGAAAGCAATTGGGATGCCGGCAAGAACGGTTGCCGAAATGAGAAGTATTTGCCGCCATTCATGGAATCCTGCGAGATGGAGCCCGATTGCCGCCGCGAGCAGCAGTCCAGTCACGGCGGTGATTTGGGAAGTTCGTTTTGCATTCATACTCCTTCACTCCTTTCATGAAACTTTTTGTGAGATGACCGGATAGCCAAGTCCGGAAACTGTTTTCGCGATTTGCTCAGCGGCGATTTTGCTTTCGTCAAATTGTGCACGGACTTTTCCTGAGTTGAACAGCACTTTTGCTTCAATGACGCCATCCATTTTGTTCAAAGCACCTTCAATTTTCTTGATGCAAGATGGGCAAGTCAACGTCTCCAAGTTCAATACGATTTTCTTCATTTTCCTCTACCTCCATGTAGTTGTTTTCTTCTTCTTGACTACATCATAAGGCGTTTTTTGGGATGAAACCTTGACCTCCATCAAGATTTCACTTTTTAATCAAGGAAAAGTGCCTTATACTATAAGTGAACAAGGCTGCCTTAATTTCTGCAAAAAACGCAGAAATACGGCAAATCGAACTCTGCGTGGTTCGATTCACTACATTTTCGAATAGAGAGGAAACGTGGGCATGGAACTTGTATATAAAGGCAAGACGAAAGATGTTTATAAATTGGAAGATGGCAATGTTTTATTGGCATTCAAAGATGACGTGACCGGGGAAGACGGCGTGTTCGACCCAGGAGCAAATACAGTAGGATTGACGATTGAAGGCGCAGGGCAATCAGGCTTGCGCATGACGAAATTCTTTTTTGAGAAATTGGCGGATAAAGGAATCCCGACGCATTATATCAATGCCGATATCGAAAATGTGACAATGACTGTGAAACCGGCAACAGTATTCGGAAAAGGTCTGGAAGTCATTTGCCGGTTCCGCGCTGTCGGAAGCTTCCTGCGTCGATACGGGGCATATTGCGAAGAAGGACAACCGTTGGATGCGTTTGTTGAAGTGACAATTAAAGACGATGACCGCAATGACCCGCCGATCAATGAGGATGCATTAGCGCAGCTCGGCATTTTGACGGAGGACGAGTATGCGGTATTAGAAAAATTGACGAAGGAAATTTCAATTGTCGTGAAAGAGGAACTTGCGGTGAAGGGGCTTGAGTTGTACGACATTAAGCTCGAATTCGGACATGATCCGGAAGGGAATATCATGCTGATCGACGAAATTTCTGGCGGCAATATGCGTGTGTATCAAGATGGTGTGTATGTGGCGCCGCTAGACCTGGAGAAATTGGTATTAGCTTAAATAGAGGAGACCGCTGTTCATTCCGATATAGGGGAATGTGCGGCGGTTTTTTTATGGGTTGGCAATCGCGTCCAAAGTGAGTGCTCTCGCGTCCAAAGCGGGGCTTCTCGCGCCCAAAACAGGCTTGCCGAGCTTAAACTATCCTCGACAAATCGGCGGGAAAACTTACCACTACTAAATTCTCTTAAGTTGGGCATGCTTGGCAGGAATAAACGTGGAGGAGGAACTACAATGAAGCGAAAGCTATTAATGGTCTTACTAATCAGCGTCATTATCGTAGTGGCGGGGTGCGGGAAAGCGAATAAGAAGGTGCCTGTCAGCGGGGAACAAATGGAAGCGATCGTCTCTCCTTTATTGAACACTAAAGGAAAGGTAATCGGTGAAGTGACATTGGTCCAAGAGACGGAAGGCGTTATGATCAATGTGCAGGCGGAGGACTTGCCGCCTGGACTGCATGGCATTCATTTCCATGAAACCGGTGTGTGTACACCACCCGATTTCACTTCTTCGGGAGGGCATTTCAATCCGGCCGGGAAGGAACACGGCTTTGACAATCCAAAAGGCTTCCATCTTGGCGATTTGCCGAATATCGAAGTGCCGAAGGACGGGAAAGTGTCGTTCAAGTTGACGAATTCAGAAATTACACTGAAAAAAGGCCAGGAAAACTCTATCCTCGATAAGGACGGAAGTGCAATCGTTATCCACGAAAAGGCGGATGACTACAAGACGGATCCGGCAGGGGATTCTGGTGCACGCATTGCCTGCGCTGCCATCACAGGGAAGAAATAAGAAAAACGGTCCATGCGACGGATGCATGGACCGGTTTTTTGTCTAGCTCCGGGCGCCAGCCCCTCGAGTCCCTTGGGCCCGCACGATGCGGGTCATGCAGTCGTTGTCGCATGAAGCGACGGTTTTAGACTGCCTTCCTCTCGAAAAAGGCAAAGAACGCCTTTCCGGTATGTCTTCCAGAGAAAGCCGTCACGAAGAACGGCTTTTGCGAGTAAAAGCGCAGCGTGACGAGCACGTCTTTGCTTTGTCGGGGCTATGCAGGCGCCCTTTGCTTTTCATATTTATGGCTTCAATATCACTTTAATGCAATCATCTTCGTGCTCGTAGAAATGATGATACGCAGCGGACGCTTCCTCCATCGGAACGACATGCGTAATGATTTCCGTCGGATCGAATTCGCCTTTCGTAATCTTATCAAAAAGTGTAGGCATGTAGTGGATGACGGGGGCTTGCCCCATCTTCAGCGTAATATTCCGTTCGAACATATTCCCGAGTGGAAACATGTTGTAGAGCGAACCGTAGACGCCTGTCAGATGGATCGTCCCGAATTTACGCACGGCTTGGTAACCGATTTCCACTGCACTTAACGTCCCGCCTTGCATCTTCAACTTTTGACCGACCTTCTCCGCAATATTCTTCTTTCCATCCATTCCGACGCAATCAATGACAATATCAACGCCGCCACGGGTGATCTCTTTAATATGCGCGCCCATATTGTCATAGTCATCGAAATTGAAAGCTTCCACTTTGTTCATCTTCACAGCGTGATTCAGCCGATACGGGACATGGTCGACTGCGATGACGCGTTTCGCGCCTTTCATCCACGCGAATTTTTGTGCCATTAATCCGACAGGTCCGCAACCAAGCACGGCAACCGTATCCCCACGCTTCACGCCGGCATGCTCGACGCTCCAATAGGCGGTTGGCAGCACATCGGACAGGAAAAGCAACGCCTCGTCAGGAAGTTCGCAAGACTCCGGTACGAGAAACGGTGTGAAATTGCCATACGGGACGCGCAAATATTCCGCCTGGCCGCCAGGATATTCCCCATACCGTTCGGTGAATCCGAAATACCCGCCCGTATCGACATGGGGATTCGGATTCGAATTGTCGCATTGGCTTTCCATCTGATGCTCGCAATAAAAGCATTTGCCGCATGAAATATTGAACGGAATGATGACCCGGTCGCCTTTCTTCACTTTCGTTACATTCGGTCCAGTTTCTTCAACAATTCCCATCGGTTCATGGCCAATGACATATCCCTTATGTGTAGGTAACGCGCCTAAATAGATATGCAGATCGGACCCGCAAATCGCAGTGGACGTCACCTTGACAATAATATCATCAGGCTTCTCGATCTTCGGTGCCTCAACCTTTTTCACCTGAATATCCTTCACACCTTGGAACGTTACAGCTTTCATTTGAACTCCTCCTTCTCTATCCGCTTCTTCCTATATTCCCCGTAAGAAACAAAAATAGTCGCGAAGAGTTCATTGCAGGAAAAAGTTCTCCGTGTAATACGGCTGCGACTTCTCGTTGAAAGCGACCCCGATGCCGAGGTGGCTATAGTCTTTAATTAATATATTCTCCCGATGCCCTAAGGAATTCATCAATCCCTCATGAGCGAAAATGCTGCTCGATTGCCCATACGCCAAATTTTCACCAGCCCTGCGGAATTTGATATCATCCTCTTTCATCCGATCGAAAGGCGATAGCCCCTCCAAGTTTTCATGGCTGAAATAGTCTTTGATCGCCATATCGCGGCTATGCTTGCGCGCTGTTTCAGCGATTCTCTCATTCCATTGCAATATTGAGCGGCCGTGCCGGACACGGG
This sequence comes from Saccharococcus sp. Marseille-Q5394, assembly GCF_946901335.1. Lineage (NCBI taxonomy): Bacteria > Bacillati > Bacillota > Bacilli > Caryophanales > Anoxybacillaceae > Saccharococcus > Saccharococcus sp. Marseille-Q5394. Next base: position 495,663 of record NZ_CAMPPQ010000002.1, read on the forward strand.
CGGCGTTCGTTAAATCGAATAATTGCTGCTCGAACCCGTTGCGCAACGATACATCTCCGCCTGCGTACATCCCTGATTTTCTTTGTTCTAACGCGGTAGTGATGAGCTGGACGGCTGTCACGGTTTCATTCTGATGAAGATCGTAAAACACATACATATAGACATCCCCGGCTCTAAAGAGATCCATTCCCTCGTTTTCCTGCAGGACATAGATATTCAAGCCTTTCCGGATCTCTTTCAACGGCTCGCCATAAGCTTTCCGGACATCAGCTTTCGGTGTGCCGTACCGGATTCCTGCTTTCGAGGAAATGAGGTCATCATTCGTGTAAATGGCATTCACTTTCGAATTTTCATCGAAGGAAATCATAACGAAATTCTGGTAATCTTCATGGTATGTGAACCACTCGGTGCCGTATTCATTCAATGAATAGCTTTTGGGCTCGCCAATTTCTGCCTTTACTTGATCCTCGGTAGCACCTAGCTCGATATTATGGATGGACATTGCGGACTGATCAGGTTTGCCCAATTTCGGTTTAGCCACTTTGTCAGGAATAAGCTGTTCTACTTCTGATGACTTCGAAGATATATAAAGGAATAATTTATCGGCAGCGTTAAGGATGGAGTTCATGGTGGAAGTGACCGGTTCTTTTCCTAATATGTTTTCAACCTTTTCATCAACAGGATTCAGGAAGGAAAGGTCGATGTATTTAGAAACGGGCTCTTCCCATAAAGGTTTTGCGAGATAAAGTGCAACTATGAAAATGATGAATAGAAAAATCCGCTTCACGGAAATCGCCTCCTTTCTAGTATTGTACCCGCTGAAGGTGCGATAGATACAGTTGGACACTTTGAGAGTTTGAGTCCAAGCGGAAAGGCGGTATACTGGTAGAACACTATTGGATCGGAGTACAGGAAATGAAAATGACGAAGAAAATGCAAAGCGCGCTAGTGATGGAGAACAATATACAGCTATTCATATGCCCAATCTGTTCTGCTGAGATGGAAATAGAGGAGCATTCCCGACTCATTTGCCGGAACATGCACTCATTCGACTTGGCGAAAAGCGGATATGTCAATTTGGCGCCGCAAGCTCATGCGACGAAATATGATAAATCTCTGTTTGAAGCGAGGACTGCTGTCATGAGTAGCGGGTTTTTCGAGCCTGTCCTCGAAACTATCATTTCCCGTTTGGATAATCAATTTGCGAAATCTGATTGTCCTGTCGTATTGGATGCGGGCTGCGGAGAAGGGACCCATTTGCAGGCAGTTCATTCTAGGATGAGGACTGGGAGTGTCGGTATAGGTATCGATTTGGCAAAGGAAGGCATTGCGGCAGCTTCGAAGGCCTACCCGGGAATCATATGGAGTGTGGCGGACCTGGCTGCCATGCCGTTTGCGGATGCTCGTATCGATGCGATTTTGAACATCTTATCACCGGCGAATTACGCGGAGTTTAACCGGTTGCTAAAACCCGGCGGCGTGTTGGTGAAAGTCGTGCCGGAAAGCGGGTACTTGCAGGAGTTGCGGGACGTCTTTTACGAAGGGAAGCAGCAGAAAGAAGAGGCTGACCCGGTAGCAAGGTTCTCTGAACAGTTCGATGCAGTCGAGACGGAACGGGTGACATATACGTTTGCGCTGCCGGATGGGCTGCTCGCGCCATTGATTCGCATGACGCCGCTCACATGGAATGCGAGTGAAGAGCAGGTTGCTGAAGTGATTGCGACGGGAATGAAAGAGATTACGATTGATTTGCGGGTGATTTCGGGCATTCGGCGATCGGGGGAAAGCGGTTAAGTGGTGATAAACTCATTGCGAGCGGTGATAAAGCATGCATGAGCGGTGATAAACCCAGTCTTAGCGGTGATAAACGGTCCATAAACGGAGATAAGCTCAATGTAAACGGTGATAATCAGATTTGTAGATCGCTCGAAGGGGGAGAGGGTAGATGTTCAGCGGGATTAGTTCGATTCCAAATTGGTTTTATTTGTTGGCGTTCATAGTTGTCATACTGCTCGTCATAATTATTGAATGGAAGACGCGATAGGAGGGATTGCATGGCGATTAAAAAGGACAAGCGGGTGAAACCGAAATTGTCGATGGAACATGAGCTGTTGAGGCCTTCGGATATATGGAGTCGGGACGGGTTCATTGAAAAAGTGAGATTTGAAGGCGGTATAATGCCAGGTGCAGATGGGGAGCGCCTCGTGTTTGATAATTGCGTGTTCAAAGACATGTCATTTGCGAACAGTGATTGGAGAGGCGCAGAATTCGTCGATGTTTTATTCCAAACATGTGATTTCTCAAACGTCCAAATGGAAAATGTCATGTTCCACCGATGCGAAATCGTTGCTTCCAAGCTGACGGGTGCAGATATGGCCAATTCCAATATAGGACATCTCCTCATGAAGGAATGTGACGCCCGCTATGCGAACTTCAATTTTTCTAAAATGAAGGAAGTTGAGTTCACGGAGTGCAACTTAGAGGATAGCGATTTTTACGAATGCGATTTTAAACAGGTCCGATTTGAAAAGTGCAAGCTTGACGATGCGAATTTCTCGGAAACCGATTTGGATGGCGTGGATTTATCCAACAATACATACGAGCGCATAGAAGTGACAGTGCCGAAGATTGCGGGATGCATCGTTTCGACGGAGCAGGCGCTCGGCTTTGCGCGTGCGCTCGGTCTAACGGTGAAAGATGAATGATGGTATACTGAAAAGACATTTGACAAAGAAAGAGTGGCCAAAACATGCTAACATTCGAACAAAAACAGCAAATCATTGAGACATTCCCTGAACTGACGCGGAAAGAAGTGTCGATGAAGCGGCTCAATTACCATTATGAAGATAGTCTTTATGAAAAAACAGTCGTCGTACAGCATCTTCATCCGAACGGCAATGGATTTGTGTACGTAGAAGGGGTCCCAGGGTACGAGACAGATGACCGCGGGCTCGTCAATATCCGTGAAGCAACGGAAGAAGAATTGAAAAAAACAATCCGCGACGCCATCCATGCACTGTCAACCGAAGAGGCGGAGGAAGAAGAGTCGATTGAAGAAGTGTGGGAAAACGAGGAAGGTCAGAAGCTGACGTTACTTGGGGAAGAAGGCTTTTTCAATATTTACCATGGTACCAATCTGGAAGAGGGCTTTGGCGATTATCAGGAAGCCGTCGACTATTTGAAAGAGGAGAAATTCAAGCTTAGCAAGGGGTGACGCCAAATGAAGGGAAGAACGCTCGTCATCGGGCTCGTCGTCTTTGTCCTTGCAATCGTTGCAATCATCTATTTTGCGATGACAGCAGAGTTTGATAAAGAACGGCAGGAAGGCCCACAAGTTGAGATTATTGATGAAAAATAAAAGCTGCCTGGACGAACGGAAAAATTCGTTGTCCAGGCAGTTTTTCTATTGTCATGGAGTTAATGCCAATTCCCAGCTTTGTATTCACCTTTCCTAAATGGCATCCACCAGTTCCACTTGCCAAATAATTTCATTAAACTTGGAACAAGCAGCGAGCGGATGATCGTTGCATCAATTGCGACCGCAATCGCGATGCCGACGCCAATCTGCTTCACCGGCATGACGTCTGTGAACGCGAATGCACCCGTCAATACAATCATGATCAATGCAGCGGATGTAATGATCTTACTTGTCGTCGCAAGCCCTTCGACCGTCGAATGATCGTTATCGAACGTCTTCGCGTATTCCTCTTGCATTCGCGAAATGAGGAACACTTCATAGTCCATGCTCAAGCCGAAGACGAGACTGAAGACGAGGATCGGAATGATGAGCGCAATTGTTCCGGGATGCATTCCGAAATGGCCGTATTGGAAAATATAGACGAGGATCCCGAACGTTGCGGAGAGCCCGACGATGTTCATCAAAATTGCCTTCAACGGAATAAGCACCGAGCGGAACGCAATCATGAGAATGATGAACGTCGACACTAGGATAATCGTTAGCACAGACACGATATTGCCGAAAATCTCATCAAAGATTTCCTGATTGAACTTCGGTTGACCACCCACCAACAGATTCCATTCCGATTGCTCCGACCAATCTCGCGCCCATTGCTGCGCTTCGTCGGACGTGCCTTTCGCCTGAAGCGTAACAGGAATCAATAATTGATTATCCTTAACGAATGAATCAAGAAGCGGTTCAAGCTGGGCTTTCATTTCAGGTACTTGCATCGCTTGCTCCCATTCTTCAGGAGAACCAACTCCGCTAGCAGTGAAAATTGTAGTAAGTTCGTCGACCAATGGATCATCTGCCAAATCGCCTTCCAATGCTTTCATTGCATCCAAGCCATCCACGTCAGACCAACCGCCATCCCGTTCCGCGATCAAGTACACATTCGACCGCTTGCCAAGCCCAAACGTGTCATCCATCAATTCGTACGAAGCCCGCGTATCATATGAAGCCGGCAATGAATCGATCTGTGGAATCGTCAAATCCATATTTTTCACTGGAATTATTGCTATGCCTAATAAAATAAGCGCCACAATTGTAATAAGAATGGGGCGTTTAATAACGGCATTGGCGAACTGCCTCCATCGGTCAGAGCCGTTTTCCTTCACCTTCAACACGCGGCCTTTATTCAAACGGTCGCCGAGCATTATTAAAATCGCTGGAAGCAACGTAACTGAACTGAGCACTGCCATACCGACGACAATCATTCCGCCGAGCGCAATGTTTTGGAAGATCTCAACTTTAATAATGAACATAGCACCGAGACCGATGAACACACAAAAGGCCGAGAAAATGACAGAGCGGCCCGCCGTGCGGATCGTTGTCGCAACAGCCTCCAGCACATCGCTCTTCAATCGCTCCTCCCGATATCGGCTAATGAACAGAAGTGAAAAGTCGATGCTCAAAGCGAGCCCAAGCATCGGAACGATATTCAATACAAAAATAGCCAACTCCATCTGTCCGCCAACTAAAGCTAACACGCCGAACGTCGATACGACTGTCGCAACGCCGACGATCAACGGAACCATCGAAGCCATGAGTGAACCGAATGCAAAAAGAAGTACGATGATTGCGATTGGCAAGCCGATCGCCTCCGCCTTCATCAAATCGCGTTGGCTCGCGCTATTGATGTCTTTCGTAATGGCAGATTGGCCTGTTAGGACAATGCCTTTCTCTTCACCGATCGCTTTCCGGATATCTGTAACGACTTTGGACATATCCTTGCCGTTCTTTTCAAAGTGAAGCAATGCATAGGAGACATCCTTCGTATATTGCTCTTCGTTATCCAAAGGAGAAACAACTTCGGAAGCAAGATTCAACTTCTCAATTTCAGTCAAAGTGGACGCAATCGTTGCATCATTTACTTTATCGAAAACGACAAACATCGTTTCTGCTGGTAAATCGAATTTCTCAGAAGCGATTTTCATCACTTGTTCATGTTCTCCATCCATCCTGAAGCCGTCACCCGCGAGCAGCCCAGGCAAGCGGATTGCAAAAATGGCCATGGCAATGAAAAGTGCAATCCAGGCTATCATGATCGTTTTATAATACTTCGTAACAAAAAGCGCAAGTGTGCGCATACCATCGTCCTCCCCAATCGTTCTATCTGTTCCCTTATCATAACGAAATTGGATGGGAATGTCTTTTTTGAAGGAATAGTTTAGGAGAATCGCGTCTAAAGCAAGAAGCTGCGCATCCAAAGAGGAAGGTTCCGCGTCCAAAGCACATGCACCATCCAGGAATAAACACGAAAAAAACCACTCCCCGAAGGAAGTGGTTTTGAAGGGTTAATTCAAATTAGTTTTTTTCAACGTTAGTTGCTTGAAGTCCGCGTTGACCTTGTTCGATTTCGAAAGTCACGTCTTGGCCTTCTTCAAGAGTTTTGAAGCCATCACCTTGGATAGCTGAGAAGTGTACGAATACATCGTCGCCATCTTCACGTTCGATGAAGCCATAACCTTTTTCTGCGTTAAACCATTTCACTTTACCTTGTTCCATGTTTGTTTCCTCCTTGTATGCAAAGCATACATTGTGTTACTATCCTTGCTCAAGTCTTGAAGCGGTCAAGCGTTAAATCGTGACCATCGCGCCGAACAAAAATAATTCTCCTTTATCATACCAGAGGCCATTTGGCAATGCAAGTGAAAAGTTTTGTATTAGAATAATAAATTCAAAATTTGGTACACAATGGCGGCTAGAGCGGCAGAAATGGGCATTGTAATCACCCAAGTGAGGACAATTTTTTTCGCAACTCCCCATTTGACGCCTTTAACACGTTGCGCCGAGCCGACTCCCATGATTGCGGATGAGATGACATGCGTCGTGCTGACAGGCAAATGGATGAGCGTCGCACCGAAAATAATCATGGCGGAGCTCAAATCGGCTGCTGCTCCATTCACTGGACGGATTTTCATGATCTTTCCACCGACAGTCTTAATGATTTTATATCCGCCGATGGATGTCCCAAGCCCCATTGCAGTGGCAGCAGCAATCCGAACCCAAAGCTGGATATCGTCGCCTGTCTGCAATTGTGCGGCAATCAATGCCATTGTAATGATCCCCATTGCTTTCTGGGCATCGTTCGTTCCGTGTGTGAATGCTTGTAGCGCCGCGGTACCAATCTGCAAATAACGGATCCGTTTATTCGCCTTGAACAAATTCCGGTTCTTCAATAAAACCTTAAAAAGCGTCATCATGAGGAACCCGGCCGCAATTGCGATGAACGGGGAAATGAGCAGTGCTTGCATGATTTTGACAAACCCACCGTAATTCAAAACCCCGAACCCTGCCGCTGAAATGGCGGCACCTGCGATCGAACCGATCAACGCATGCGATGAACTCGAAGGAATCCCGTAATACCAAGTGATTAAATTCCACGCAATCGCTGCAGTAAGTGCAGCCAATATGACAAGTGATCCTTTTTCCAACATGAAAGGATCGACAATATCTTTGGAAATGGTCTTGGCGACGCCTGTAAACGTCAATGCACCGATGAAATTCATAATTGCAGCCATATAGATGGCTGTCCGCGGTTTCAATGCGCGTGTCGATACTGAAGTCGCAATGGCATTTGCCGTATCGTGGAAGCCATTTATGAAATCGAATGCGAGCGCAAAAACTACAATAGCTATCGTGAGAAACAATATCATGTCCATAAAAGCTGCCCCTTACGCGTTTCGCATGATGATTGTTTCAAGTGTGTTCGCAACGTCTTGGCAATGATCCGCAATGTCTTCCAGCAACTCATAAATATCCTTGAATTGAATGATACGGATCGGATCCTTTTCACGGATAAACAGCTGCTTGATCGATGTGCGAAGGACTTCATCGCAAATACGCTCATATTCTTTGATCAAAACAGCGTGATCCCGCATCTGGACAAGTTTCTTCTTCGCAAGCAATTCCATCGCCTTGACGATTTCATCGGAGCTTTTCACGATATTATCCATGAACTTCTGGACATATTCATCGATTTCCGTCAGCGAGAACATTTCAAGATTCGCCGCGAAATGTTCGATTCCGTCGAGGATATCGTCCATCTTGATTGCCAATTGTAAAATATCTTCCCGTTCAATCGGTGTCATGAAAGAAATGTTGAGCTTTGAGATAAGGTCGTGAATCAAATCATCCCCTTCAGTCTCATATTCTTTCAACTTAATGCTTACTTCTTTTAAATCTGCAACCGACGTCACTTTAAAGTCATTCGCATAGTGCATCGCTTCTTGAACATGCTCAGCAATCTCCAAAAGAGCTGCGAAAAAAGGATCGGTTTTACGTGGACTGAACATTTTTAAGCCTCCATCCGTTTCCGGAATCAATTTTTAGTAGTCTTATCATAGCAAAAAACTATAAAAATAAGTACAGATATACGGGCTGATTTCTTTTTTAGTGGCGAATAGGTTGAATTCAGATGTTGAAAAAATCGAAATTTATTTCCAGGAATCTTGAAACTTTATTATCGGTCGACCGTATGTATAGTAGAATTCAAATAGGAGAAGGCGAGGTGAGAGGATGGAAGTGTTTGGAATGCCGGTCATCCATGTCTATTTGACCGTGCTCATAATCGCAGGATTAGCGACCGTGCTGTACATTCTATTCAGTGACATTGCAGAAGGGATTGGCGATGCGAGTCCGATTTTGGATCCCGCAGTCATTCTTGCATTCATTTCATTTACATCAGCAGTCGGTTATATTTTGGAGTTGACGACAGAATGGAATCATTTGCTGATCTTGATCATTGCGCTTGGGGCAGCGACCGCATTAGACTTCCTTCTATATTTCTTCGTGCTCCTTCCTTTGAAATCCGCGGAAGTATCGCTTGCTTATACCGATGAATCACTTACGGGCCAAGTCGGCAAAGTCATCGTTCCGGTACCTGTTGACGGCTTTGGCGAAATCATTATCGAAACGGTGAATGGCATCATTTCGAAAAGGGCTGCGGGGTATGAAAACAAAGCGATCGACTACGGAAAAGAAGTGTTGGTCATCGAAGTGAAGGAAGGGACGTTCATCGTAAAGGAATATGAGCCTTTCCGCTTCAAATGATCAAATCAAAACCAATTAATTAAGGGGGAAACAGAATGCCAGGAATTTCAGGAATGTTTATTGTTATCGGGATTGTCGTGTTCATTTTGCTCGCTGTCATCCTTGTGTACATTTCAAAGTACAAGACAGTCGGACCGGATGAAGCGCTGATCGTCACGGGTAGTTATTTAGGATCGAAAAACGTACATACGGATGACTCGGGCAACCGGATCAAAATCATCCGTGGTGGGGGAGCATTCGTCTTCCCTGTGTTCCAACAAGCGGAACCGCTCAGCTTGCTCTCAAGCAAACTGGAAGTGACGACGCCTGAAGTGTATACAGAACAAGGGGTTCCCGTCATGGCGGACGGAACAGCAATCATTAAGATCGGTGGATCGATTACTGAAATCGCGACGGCAGCGGAGCAGTTTTTAGGAAAAGCGAAAGCCGACCGAGAAAATGAAGCGAAGGAAGTCCTTGAGGGACATTTACGTTCCATTCTAGGATCCATGACAGTCGAAGAGATTTATAAGAATCGTGATAAGTTCTCCCAGGAAGTGCAACGTGTCGCTTCACAGGATTTGGCTAAAATGGGGCTTGTCATCGTTTCCTTTACGATCAAAGATGTACGCGATAAAAACGGCTACTTGGATTCACTCGGTAAACCGCGTATCGCCCAAGTGAAACGCGATGCGGACATTGCAACGGTCGAAGCGGAAAAAGAGACGCGCATCAAGAACGCAGAAGCATCGAAGGAAGCGCAAAAAGCTGAAATCGAACGTGCTACGGAAATTGCTGAAGCGGAGAAAGAAAATCAGTTGAAGGTCGCTGACTACCGCCGCGAGCAAGATATCGCGAAAGCGCGCGCCGACCAAGCGTATGAGCTTGAATCCGCACGTGCAAAGCAGGAAGTTACGGAGCAGGAGATGCAAGTCAAAATCATCGAGCGTCAAAAGCAGATCGAGTTGGAAGAGAAAGAGATTCTGCGCCGTGAAAAGCAATATGATTCCGAAGTTAAGAAAAAGGCCGACGCAGACCGTTACGCAATCGAGCAAAACGCTGCTGCAGATAAGTCTCGTCAAATGGCAGAAGCGGAGGCAGAGAAGTACCGCATCGAAGCGCGTGCATCTGCGGAAGCTGAAAAAATCCGCCTAGATGGATTGGCAAAAGCCGACGCTCAGCGTGCGCAAGGTGAATCCGAAGCTGACGTCATCCGCCTGAAAGGTCTCGCAGAAGCAGAAGCAAAACGCAAAATCGCGGAAGCGTTCGAACAATACGGCCAGGCAGCTGTGCTTGACATGATCGTTAAGATGATTCCAGAATACGCGAAGCAAATTGCAAGCCCGCTTTCGAACATCGATAAAATCACTGTTGTTGACACAGGCAGTGGTGAAGGCGGCGGTGCCAATAAAGTGACATCATACGCAACGAACCTGATGTCCACTCTGCAAGAAACATTGAAAGCCTCTTCAGGCATCGATGTAAAAGAAATGATGGAAAGCTACGTTGGTAAAAACAATCTTCGTCCTAGCATCGACAACCTGGCGGAAGAACTTCGTACGAAGCCGACACCAGTCAAACCGAAACCTGTTGATGAGGAATAAGCTTTGCTTGAACACCCGTACCACATTCGTGGTACGGGTGTTTTTTTAATTGTCAAAGGCCCCGTCCAAAGTGATGCCATCCGCGTCCAAAGCAAGCTGCTCCGCGTCCGAAGTCCACCCACATCTTAAGAATTTCTTCATTTTTCTCCTCACTCCCCCTTAAGATTCTTCCCCTACAATGAGAAACAGTTACTACGTTGGAGGGGAAATCATGATTCAGGTTCAAGAATTAACACATTCATTCAAAATCGGCAAGAAAGGCAAGGAGCGGCAAGTGCCCGTACTTAAAGGGCTGTCCTTCGCAATTAATGAGGGAGAGATCGTTTCGATTGTCGGACGAAGCGGGTCAGGGAAGTCGACGCTTCTTCATATATTGGCGGGATTCCTTAAACCGGATGCCGGCATCATTCAAATCGGTGACGTCCGGACATCCGCTTTCAGTGAAGCAGAGAGCGCGAAGTTTCGTCTTGACCATTTCGGCTTCATCTTTCAAAATTTCCAGCTTATGCCTGGTCTCACGGCATTCGAAAATGTGGAGCTGCCGCTCAAACTCGCTGGCGTGGCCAAAAAGGACCGTCGGGAAAAAGTTCAACAGCTTCTTCAGCTCGTCAGCCTGGCAGAGGTGCAAGACCATTATCCAAATGAATTATCGGGAGGTCAGCAGCAGCGGGTGAGCATCGCGCGTGCGCTCATCACCGATCCGCCGATCATCTTTGCGGATGAGCCAACTGGGAGCCTTGACTCAGAGACCGAGCAAGACATCCTGCTGCTCATCCAATCGCTCAACAAAACCCGCGGCATCACATTCATCATCATCACACATGACGACACAGTGGCGGAAACCGCGGATCGTGTTTATAAGATGCACGACGGTGAATTAACGGAAGGGGGTGTCGGACATGCAATTTAACGATCAAATCGATTTCGTCCGACAACATATTAAAAAGAACAAACTGCGCGTCTTCATGACAATCCTCGCTGCAACGATGGGGACAGCATTTTTAATCGTGCTTGCTTCCGTTGGATTCGGCATCCACGATACGTTACGGAATGAAATACTTGATAACCGGTTGGTGAACGAGATTGAAGTGTACTCAAGTGAAATGGGCCAAGCCAAAGTGGAGGAACTGAAAAAACGTGAACATGTGAAAGCGGTCGTCTTCCGCCAATCTGTGAGCATCAATCAGCAATCTGAACTGGATGGATTCATCGGCAGCCATAATATGACGGTTACCGAATTCCAAGAGGAAGCGAAAGTGGGCTTCGCCTTACAAGAAGGACGCTTGCCGGAAAATGAATATGAAGTTGTTGTCGGCAGCCACTTTGCAGAAAATCTGATCGAACCGAATACAGTCGAGGAAGCGGAGCCTTCAACATATAAAGGATCTTTAATCGGCAAACAGTTTACATACAAAATGGGATTGTATGAAGAAAAGGAACTGTTTCCGGAAGAAACAACATTGACCATTGTCGGCGTCGCGAAAGAGCCGGCGAAGGATTGGATCATGGATTTCAATATATATGCGGATGCAGCCATCATGCCTGACTTGGACCGAATTTTCACTAGCCACGTTGATGATGAGAACAGCGAATTATTCTACGGAAACGTTAATGTGTATGCAGATAATCTGGAGAACGTCACAGCTGTCAGCAACGCGCTCAAAGACGAAGGGTATTCCGTTTACTCGATTGCTGATCAGCTCGAACAGCTCGACGTCTTCTTCCTCGCATTCAAAGCTGGCCTCGTCTTCGTCGGCACGATTGCAATCTTAATTGCCTCCATCGGAATCTTTAACACGATGACAATGGCCGTCACGGAACGGACGCGGGAAATCGGCGTCATGAAAGCGATCGGGGCAAGCCCGAAACTGATCCAAAGACTGTTCCTCATGGAAAGTGCTTGGATCGGTATAGTAGGAACAATCATCGCAGTCATCATCTCTTACGGCGTCAGTTTCCTTGCCAATATGGTATTGCCGATCATCGTTTCAGCTGCACTCGGGGAAGAGGAGATTGCAAGCTTGGATATCACGTTTTCCATCATTCCTTGGCAGCTTGTCATCATCGCATCCGCAATAAGCATTACAGTTGCCATGATCTCTGGCTGGCGCCCGGCTCGTAAAGCAACAAAAATTGACGTCATTCAAGCGCTGAGGCAAGAAATATAAAAGAAAGTATATTCTATTTATTCAAAAATAACTATGGAAGTTCCCGGCTTTGTCCGTTATAATGGAGGAAACATGCGGAGAAAGTCGAAACCTGCCTGACGGAGGATGCCTATGGGAACCACTCGAAACGACACACCCCGACAAGTAGATGTCCTGTCCCCCGTATTACGGTTGACGTCAGGACAAATCACGTATTTGGGGCGATGGAATAACGTTGCGGAAGCCCTTTTTTCATTGAATGAAGGAGGCTCATTCTGCGCCCAATATAACCCTGAGAACACAATTGTCGAAACGTACACGCTGCTGGATGGTCAAGTCGATATTGAATACCGTGGAACGCGCACAAAAATGCATATCGGAGAAACGCTGGACGCTTCCTGTTACGACAAGGTCGTCACGTTTTACGGAACATCCGACGCGGAAATCCTTATGAAAATGGATGCGGACTTCTATGAACAATTATTTTATGAAACCCAAACTTTGCAAACCGAAATTGATGCAGTCGCGCTTGTGGACGGCTATACGTATCACCATTGCGACAGGATCAGGCAATATGCCATTGAAGTATGGAAGCGGATGGACCAACCGAAATGCAGACTGAAATTGTTGCGATGGGGTGCTCACTTCCATGATATCGGTAAACTCGCAATCCCCCTCGAAATCTTAAATAAGCCTGGAATTCTTACGCCGGAAGAGTGGGAAATTATGAAATTACATTCCCAAGCCGGGGCTAACATTATGCGCGCCCATCCAGTGGAGTGGCTGAAAGATGCCGCATTCATCGTTGAACAGCATCACGAGCGTTACGACGGCAAAGGGTACCCTTATGGATTGAAAGGGGACGAAATATCCCTGGAAGCCGCCATCGTCTCCGTCGTCGATGCCTATGACGCAATGACAACGGAACGCGTCTACAAAAAAGCGGTGACAGCAGAAGAGGCGTTCGAGGAACTGAGAAGAGGCAAAGGAACACAATTCCATCCCGATGTAGTGGATAGTTTCATAGAAATATACCAGGAAAAAAATCAGCCTGATTCTTAAAGACTCGGATAACCGGGTCTTTTCATTTTATTTCAACTCTAAAAAGGTGCATGATAGAAAGAGGAGTTTGAATAATCTATTGAAAGGCGGAGGGAAAATGGAATATCGTATCGAGCATGACACGTTTGGAGAAATCAAAGTGCCAGCGGATAAGTTGTGGGGCGCGCAGACACAGCGGAGCAAGCAGAACTTTAAAATCGGTGGAGAACGGATTCCGATCGGCGTCATCCGTGCGTTCGCCCATTTGAAAAAATCGGCTGCGATTGCGAGCAACTCATTTGGCAATCTATCGGAAGTGAAAATGAAAGCAATCGTGGCGGCTGCTGAAGAGGTGATTGAAGGCAAATGGGACGACCATTTCCCGCTTGTCGTTTGGCAAACCGGCAGTGGAACGCAATCAAACATGAATATGAACGAAGTACTCGCAAACCGGGGCAACCAGCTGTTGGAGGAGTGGGGCGAGGACGAGCGCCTTCATCCGAACGATGATGTGAATAAATCGCAAAGCTCCAACGACACATTCCCGACTGCACTGCACGTCGCGGGCGTGATTGCAGTGGAGCGTGAATTGCTGCCATCCCTACAAGTCTTGAAAGAAACATTCGGCAAGAAATCCGAAGAGTTCATGGATATTATCAAGATCGGCCGTACACATCTGCAAGACGCAACACCTCTTACACTGGGCCAAGAAATCAGCGGCTGGCATCGCATGCTTGAAAAGACGGAAAAAATGCTGAACGAAAGCGTCCAATCCATGAAGGAACTTGCCATCGGCGGAACTGCTGTCGGTACAGGACTGAATGCACCGAAAGGATTCGGTGAAAAAGTCGCTGAAGAAATTTCGAAATCAGTCGGTATCGCATTCACTTCTGCTGACAATAAATTTCACGCTCTCACAAGCTATGACGAAGTCGTCTATACGCATGGTGCGATAAAAGCCCTTGCAGCAGATTTGATGAAAATCGCGAACGATGTTAGGTGGTTAGCGAGCGGCCCGCGTTCAGGTATCGGCGAAATCACGATTCCCGAAAATGAACCGGGCAGCTCCATCATGCCGGGCAAAGTCAATCCGACGCAAAGTGAAGCTCTCACAATGGTCGTTGCTCAAGTGATGGGGAATGACGCAGCAATCGGATTTTCAGCAAGCCAAGGAAACTTTGAACTGAACGTCTTCAAGCCGGTCATCATCTACAACTTCCTGCAATCTGCAAAGCTTCTCGCAGACGGCATGCGCAGCTTCAATGACAACTGTGCTGTCGGCATCGAACCGAACCGGGAAGAGATTGATAGCAAAGTGAAAAACTCGCTCATGCTTGTAACTGCTCTTAATCCGTATATCGGTTATGAAAACGCTGCGAAAATCGCGAAAACGGCTCATAAAGAAGGCACGACGTTGAAGGAAGCTGCATTGAAAACGGGTTTATTAACAGCGGAGCAATTCGATGAATATGTTGATCCGTCCAAGATGATCGGCCGTTAAAATGTACGAAGAAAATTGCCCCTACTGTAATCTGGCAGCGGATCCAGAACAGCAAATCATTTTTGAGACAGAAACATGCGCCTATATCCTAAAGCCTTCCGAGCAAAAAGTGTTGGAAGGCAGTGGCTTAATCGTACCGAAACGGCATGTGGAAAATGTGTTTTCATTGACGCCTGAAGAGTGGCGGGATACGCAGGAGCTCTTGCTGAAAGCGAAGGCATACTTGGAAGAACGTTATGACCACGAAGGCTATACGATTGGATGGAATACGGATGTAGTGGGTGGGCAGACGATTCCGCACGCCCATCTACATGTCATTCCACGGTTTTCAGATGAGCCGTTAGCTGGCAAAGGCATCCGTTATTGGATCAAGCAGAAAGAGAATAAACGAGGCGCAATGTCCACAAAGTTGTAACCCTACTCCTTACCATTATCCGATATGATGGAAGGACAATGACGTAGCAAAGGAGTAGACATGAATGAAGAAACTAATGCCTATCATGCTTATACTGATCCTTATCCTTTCCGCTTGCGGTGAGAAGGCGCAAAAACACTCGGAAGACGAACATTTGGAAGTGGGCCATGAAAAACATTTGCCGAATGGGGACTTGCAGGAAGTAACTGAATCAGCCTCAGTCTTGCCGAAGTTTTTGGATGACAAGCCCGAGGATATGCGACTTGTCTATCAAGTTGCAGCATCCGCCTCTGATGTGCTTACCTATATGCCCTGCTATTGCGGCTGCGGTGAAAGTGCCGGGCATGGCCACAACTTGAACTGCTTCGTCGATGAAATCCGCGAAGACGGTTCTGTCGTCTGGGACGACCATGGAACACGCTGTCTCGTATGCTTGGAGATTGCGGTTAAATCGGTACAAATGAAACAAGAAGGCAAGTCGATGAAAGAAATCCGTGAATTCATCGATGAAACATACAAAGAAGGCTATGCAGAACCGACAGACACGCCGATGCCTGCATAATCACAACGCTCCATCCGACCAGGATGGAGCGTTTTTTACAATACGCGCATAAACTCTAGAAAAGACGCATAAATTGCTTCAAAGGCTCATAAGTCATAAAAGATGCGCATATATCACGAAAATGCCTCATAAATGCTTATATATACGCATAAATCTGTTCAAAAGCGCATAAACATCTTTATTACAAATATAACCAACAATTTATTTTTCTGAATATGTTTTTACCACTTTAAATTTTCTTCAAAACGTCGTATGCTGTGGGAGAGAATTGAATGCTCCTATTTCGTTCTACATGAGGAGAGATATAATGGTTTTTGAGGGGAATAATAAAATCCGCAGAAAAATCTATCAAACCATCGATGGGATGACTGATGAAGAGTTCAACGGTACTCCGTCAACAGGCGGCTGGTCTCCAAAGCAAATCTTGGAGCATCTTGCATTGATGGAAACATATATAGCTTCAAAAATAGCAGGAGAATTGAAGAATCCGAAGAGTCCCAAAGCCTCAAAGAAAATGATCGTTCTTTCTGGAAGCTTGCTCGTCAAAGGAGATCTTCCTATGCAAACGCAACCGACAAATACGTATAAAACGATTCCGGAAATAAAAGAGGAGCTTCATAACTCGAGAATTTATTTGCTCGATGTCTATGATTGCAGTTGCAAGGATCAATTGCGTGAGAAGTCATTCAAGCACCCGAATATCGGTTTGATGCCTTTGGAACAATGGTTTCCGGTTGTCGGCTTGTACGAAAAATGCCATTTAAAGCAATTGAAGAAGACGATTGATGAACTACGAATAAACGGCTTCTCCTTAGAAGCGGCCGAATAATGAAAGTCCCCGACACAATATTGTTCGGGGACTTCTTTTTCATTGAATATATACATCACTCACCAACAGATCCCTCACAACTTCGGTTGGGATTTCAAATGTCACAACACCCATATAACCGGGAGCAACTTCATATTTATCAAACGAAATCACAAGCTTTTGATCATTTGTTATATAGAAGTTTTGGTCAGGCTTGATCGTCGTAAAGCCTTCACCATATTCATTGTCGGTAAAATAAGAGATCATTTCATCCGCCGCCATCTGCCGTTCCATCTCATCTGCGATATAGGTGTTAATCGCCGCGATATACGAATCATCTTTGAAAAGGCTAGGTAACGTTATCAATACATTATCGACTTTATCAATTGTATCGTATTGCATTGTTGTCGATGAAGAAGCGACTGTATTCACTTGATAGCGCATGATCGAAAGGATCCGGTCATTATCCGTCATCACTTCATAGCCTGCATCTACACCGAGATGTCCGCCGCCTAGTTCCTTCAGTTCGGCAATCTCCTTCTCGAATTGCTCAAATAGCTCCTTGTTCTCTTTCACATACTTTTCATTCAAAGCTGCCTGTAATTCTTCGTTCTCCAATCCAGTTATGATAGGTGTGTAGACATCTGCCTGATAAGTACCTTCATCGACTTTCAATTGTTGTACAGTGAACACTTCAACAATTGAACCTAAAAGAGGTACATTCACCATTGATTTAGCGAAAGCTGGACTAACATTAATGCTGCCAATGAAAAGTGCCGCGGCTGCCACAGCTCCAATTATGATATTCCTAGAAACAGGGCGTTTCTTTCTTTGTTTCATTTTCGCTTCATGAATGGAAGCTCTCACAACTCGATCCAACTCTTCGGGAATCTCGATGTTCTCATAATCATTCTTCAACTTATCCATTTTACTCATACGTTTGCTCCTCTCCCATCTCAACACGCAATTTCCGCAAAGCTGTATACAGCCTTGTCTTCACCGTATTGAGGTTATCTCCAGTTATTTCGGCAATTTCATCGAGTTTCAGATCCGCGAAAAATCGCAGGATGATAATCGTTTTATAAGTCGGTGGAAGCTGATCGACCGCATCCTGTAAATCTAAATCGCTCATTTCATTTTCTGAAGTTGGTAAATGACTTTCCAAAACATCGTCTTCCATAATGGACACCCGCTGATGTTTTCGAATGAAATCAATAGAAGTATTGACGACAATCCGGTATAGCCATGTCTTCAAATAGTTCACTTCATCCAGCCGGTCAATGGATCGAAGTGCTTTGTAAATCGCTTCCTGCACAATATCAAGAGCATTCTCTTTGTTTTTCACGTAACTGAACGCGAGCCGATAATATATGTGCTGATTTTCTACAATGTATTTTTCAACCAATTCGAATTTCTCATCTCTTGTCATGACAATCGGGTCACCTTCTCTAAAAATAACGTATCGCGATCACGTCTCATTAGTATGGACGGCTGATGCAGTAAAATAGTTTTCCAAGCATATGTTATAATTTTAGCAATATAGCGTAAGGGAACGTGTTGCAAATGAACAACCAACCATTCGTCGCCTCTTGGAGTGGCGGAAAGGACTCGGCGTTGGCGTATTATCGCGCACTTCAAGCTGGCGGAGTCGCTAAACGGATTTGGACGATGTTTGAAGAGGATAAAGAACGTTCGAAATCACATGCCTTGCCATTGGAAATTATTCGGGCGCAGGCGAACAGCCTCGGTATTCCTTTGATGATCCGTGGTGCCGACTGGAACAGATACGAAGAACAATTTTTAGATGCAATGAAAGAATGCGTAGATGCGGGCATCGCTGATGGAGTTTTTGGGGATATCGACCTCGAAGATCATTTGACTTGGGTTCGAGCAGCATGTGCAAAAGTCGGAATGAATGCAGTTCACCCCCTATGGATGGAACCTCGCCGTCGATTATTGGAGGAGTTCGTGCATTCAGGTTTTGAAGCATACATTGTTGTAGTGAATACAAACATGATGCCTGCAGAATTCATCGGGCGTGAATTCACGATTGAATTGATGGATGAACTCGAGTCGCTCAGCATTGATTCGTGTGGGGAATCGGGGGAATTCCATACCGTTGTCGTCGATGGACCGATTTTCAAAAAACGTGTACCTATAGAATTCAAAGGGCAGCATGAGCGTGATGGATATGTATTCTTAGAAGTGGGGTTGGAAACAAACATGCCAACTTAGTGAGTTAGCATATTTTTGACAATTTAGTGTAAGTTGGAATTTCCCTGTTGAAATATATTTGTAATTTATTTATAATGTAAAGGTTGCTTGGAAAAAGCTCATGTATGAAAAGTATACATGCCAATTTGGCTAACATAGATAGAAACTTAACAGTAAAGGGTGTCAGGGAAAGAGAATGAATGAACGAATGACGGAATCGAAAATCGTCGCTGTAATCGAATCGGCCATCCGTGCAGTTAACATGGATGTGGAGCTCAAGCAGGAAAGCACGGGCGTCAATATGATGTATGATTTCATCAAGGATGAAGTCATTGTCGACATTGACCGTGTTAAAAAAGCTTGGCAAGAACTCCCCGAATCGATGCCACTGGAAACGTATCTTCGTGTATTGACCATCCACGAGTTGGGGCATGCAATGGATCGTAAAGCATTGCTCGACTCACTCGACCGCACAAAGGAAATCATTCTCATGAAAAAACAGGCCGCCGCTGAAAAACGTCCTACGGATCTGCAGTTGATGACGGCGCTGATTGAAGAGCATGAAGCAGACATTGCTTTCGAAGAAACCGCATGGGTAAATGCTGAAATATTGAACAGCTTTTTCGAAATCATTGATGGAGTCAGTTTTGATAAAGTGAAGGCGCATAGCCTTTCGACGTATCGAGTCGCATATGAGGCAGATTTGAAAATTTATAATGGGTTTATACACACGCAAGAGGAATTATTATCTATATAACATGAAGAAACCGCCAGTCTGAGGAATCAGGGGCGGTTTTTGCATTTTTATTGTAAGTACCCAGCTGCCTTTAACTCCCGTTCCAAAAATGGCTTCGCGTTCAGCAAATCACGGAATCCTTCGTACTTGGCGAAACCTTCAGCCGTCGGTTTTTTACCGGTCTTATACGCCCGGATCAAAATATTTTTCGGTGTATGCTCCATATCAATGAATTCAAGCAGCTGAGCGTCATATCCGACGAGTGACAGGATTTCAGCGCGGATGGAGTCGGTGGCAAGTGCCGAGAAGCGTTCTTTGATTAACCCATGTTGGAGCATCACTTCAAGAGCAGGTGATTGGACTTGCGAGAACAGTTCATGCTGACAGCAAGGGACGCTCAAAATAACTTCCGCTCCCCATTTGACAGCGCGTGCCAATGCCATATCCGTTGCAACATCGCATGCATGTAAAGTGACGACCATGTCCACGGACGTTTCCTCGTTGTAATCGTTAATATCACCGACGAGGAACTCCAACTGTTCATAGCCAAGATCCATCGCAATCAAATTGCATTCTTCAATGACTTCCTTTTTCAGATCAAGCCCCGTCACTCTGATATCCAACCCTTTTTCAATATGTAAGTAATGATAGAGGGCAAACGTCAAATAGGATTTTCCGGACCCAAAGTCCAAAATACGGACGGGACGATCTTTTGGCAAGTGAGCGAGCGCGTCATCGATGAATTCGACAAAGCGGTTGATTTGCCGGAACTTGTCGTATTTCTGCTTTTTCACCTTTCCTTCAGGAGACTGCACGCCAAGACGGACTAGAAAAGGGTAAAGAGTTTCATCGTCCAAAAGATAGTTCTTTTTCCGGTTATGCGACAAGTCGACTTTTTTCGTCACTGCCGCCTTTTCACCTTTCCAGGAAACTTTGAATTTTTTCGTCAGCTGGATATGGACTTTCTCATCCGTGAATTCCGCATGCATCTGCTTGAATTGCTCCAAAAGTTGATGGAGGGTTGTCTGGATGTCTGAGATTTTTATATTTTCATGTTTTAAAATTCGTTCGTAGTGATATTCAAATTGAATATGGACTTCTTTTTTAATTTCCACCGGCTTTAGTTTCACTTTCTGCAAGCCGGTCGATTTGTAACGGGGCTGACTGATCGTTCCTTGGATGAATGATCCTTCCTGAATTCGGCGGACGATTTCATTGACTAGTTCTTCAAATTGCATAATGATGGACCTCTTTTCGGGCGAGTATGTATGTATAAGAATATCAAAAGGGATTAGCGTTTGCTAATCCCGTGAAGTGAACTGCCGTTTATGCGTGGATAAACCGATTTATGCGCGAGTTAACGAATTTGTGAGCTTTTACCAGGATTTATGCGTTGTTTATCGCGTTTATGCGTATTTGGTGCGATTTATGCGTGAATAAATAGATTTAAGAGCTTTTGGAACACTTTATGCGTAATTACGCGTTCAAGTTTTATTTAAATGTGAATCCGCGCTTCGCCAAGAATTCTTTCATATACGTCCGTCTAGGTTCGGCGAGGAAGTCGGCCATTTGCACAGACCATGCCGTATCCTTTTGGTTCGACCCGCGATTGAGGTAATAGTCGTGCATTGTTTGATCATAGGCAGGCAGAATCTCGGCATACTTGTCCGTATCATAGCTGTTCTCATGGATAATCGCTTCGATCGGCAATCTCGGTTTCACTTCGTTCGCTTCGTCAGGAACGCCGATGGACATGGCGAACATTGGCGCGACGCCATCCGGGAGTCCTAGTAGCTCGCTTATTTCCTCAGGGGCATTGCGAATGCCCCCGATATAGCAAATGCCATATCCTTTTGATTCTGCAGCGATGGCTACGTTTTGGGCGAAGAGTGCTACATCGATGGAGCCGACGAGCACGTTTTCTGCGTGGGAATAATCGATTTCCTTGCCATGCATAGCAGCGGCTTTTGCTAATCGGCAATAATCTGCACAGAAAATTAACACCGCTCCGGCGGATAGAAACTGCCTTTTATTCTTTGAAAGCTCAGCTAGCTGTTCCCGTTTTTCCTGGTCGGTGACATGGATGACGGAATAGGCTTGGACAAAATGGGAGCTTGCCGCATGTTGGCCTGCGTGGACCAGTTCCTGGACGTCTTCCTTTGAAAGAGGAATGTCCTTGTATTTTCGTACGGATGCGTGTGATGTCAATAAATCGATGATCATATCTATACCTCCAGAATATCTCGTTATTCTATATTGCGTGAATATGTTCATGTTACACTACTCATAACGCTTAGAAAAGGGGTGTCCGCATGGATTGGTTTGAAGGTATATCATTGACGACGACTTTGCTTGTCCTTATTTTAGTCGTCATTCCCATTTCGATCGCTATCTATCTTTATTTTTATGACAAACGCCAGAAGCAGCATTCTGTTCTCCGGAACTATCCGGTACTCGGACGGATGCGTTATGTGCTTGAAAAGACGGGACCGGAGCTGCGTCAGTATTTGTTCAATGCCGATCATGAAGGGAAGCCTTTCAATCGGGAAGAATATTTGCATATGGTGCTGCCGGGGAAGTATTTGAACAGTATTATCGGCTTCGGATCGAAACGTAATTTTGAAGAAGCAGGCTATTACATCCGCAATGCGCTGTTCACGAAGCAGAACGAAGAAATGCGTGTTGATAATGAAGAATTGATCCATACGATGCGCTACCGTGTCGATGAAGACAATCTCTTCTCGCGGAAGGAGCATCGGGAGGAAATTCCCGCACTGCCTTGGCTTCTGCCTGAAGAGGATGCGATTGTCATCGGGCCGAACTGCGAGCATCCTTTCTACGTCCGGAGCTTGCTTGGCCAATCCGGCATGAGTTATGGGGCACTCGGTGAAAATGCGATTACCGCTTTGTCTAAGGGAATCGGCATGGCTAAAGAAGCGTGGATGAACACAGGTGAAGGCGGATTGTCCCCGCACCACCTAGCGGGAGACGCCCATATCATCGCGCAAATTGGCTCGGGACTATTCGGTTTCCGCACGGAGGAAGGGGAGTTCAGCTGGGAGCGTCTCCGTGAAAAGGCGGAAATTGAGCAAGTAAAAGCTTTTGAAATCAAGATGGCGCAAGGCGCTAAAATGCGGGGCGGCCATGTCGAAGGGGAAAAAGTGACAGAGGAGATAGCGAAAATCCGGAATGTAGTTCCGTATACAACAATCAACAGCCCGAACCGTTTTCGTCAGTTCTCCGACTACCCGACATTGTTTGACTTCATCGAACAGATCAGGGACCGTGGCGGCAAGCCTGTCGGAATTAAAATCGTCATTGGGGGCAAGGAAGACGCAGAAGAACTTGCATCGTTCATGCATGAAACAGGCAAAGGTCCGGATTTCATCTCTTTGGATGGAGCGGAAGGTGGATCCGGAGCGACGTATCAAGATTTGGCAGACAGTGTAGGATTGCCGCTCAAATCGGCACTCATCTTATTGGATGACGCCTTGCGGAAATATGATGTGCGCGACCAAGTGAAGATCATTGCTTCCGGAAAAATCACAACTCCTGACAAAGCGGCGATTGCATTGGCGATGGGGGCTGATCTTGTCCAAATTGCCCGTGGCTTCATGATTTCGGTAGGATGCATCATGGCCGAGCGATGCCACACGAATGAGTGTCCGGCGGGTGTGGCAACGACTGATAAAAATTTACAAAGAGGGTTGGTTGTTGACGAGAAGAAATTCCGAGTCACGAATTATATATTGACGATGCGTGAAGGGTTGTTTCGGATCGCAGCTGCCGCTGGGATTGATTCTCCGACAAAGTTCGAGCGCAATCACGTTGTTTACAAGGATGAAAGAGGACGTGTTTTCCCTGTTGAATAAAGATATTAAGCCGTTCTGCCTATCTGGTGGAACGGCTTTTTTTGAAGTAAAATACCTAAGACACCTTCTGAATTTTGTGATAATATGTAAATAACTAAAGTTTTATAGAAAGGGGTTAGATGGATGTCTTTGTTGAGGAAAACGGTTGGCGAGGTCGTAAGGGATTGGGCGAAAGCGTTGCCGGAGCAAGAGGCCTATGTGTATCCGGAGCATGGGATCAGAAGAACATATGATGAGTTTAATAGAGAGACAGATGAGCTCGCGAAGGCATTCATCGGGATGGGGATCGAGCGTGGGGAGCATATCGCCATTTGGTCCGATAACAAGCCGCAATGGTTGCTAAGTCAGTTTGCCACTGGAAAGATGGGGGCTGTCCTCGTTACGGTGAATACGAACTATCAGGCGAACGAGCTCGAATATTTGCTGAAGCAATCGGATGCGACAACGTTGATTTTGGCTGAAGGATACAAAGGGACGTGTTATATCGACATTATCCGTTCCGTTTGTCCTGAACTGCTGGATAGCGAAGGCGGTATCGTAACCAGTGTCAAGCTTCCTAAACTTAAAAGAATCATACTCATGTCGGATCGCGAGGAATCCGGTATTTATAAATGGTCGGAATTCCTTGCTCATGCGCAAGGAATCACAGATGAAGAATTAGAAGAGCGGGAAAAGACGTTGTCGCCCGACGATGTCATTAACATTCAATATACGTCCGGCACGACAGGGTTTCCGAAAGGCGTCATGTTGACGCACCACAATATTGTTAACAATGGAAAGATCATCGGGGATTTCATGAAGTTGACGGAGAAAGATCGCCTCTGCATTCCAGTACCTTTCTTCCATTGTTTCGGAGCGGTTTTGAGCAATTTGGCTGCGGTTACCCATGGTTCGACAATGGTCATCCTCGAGCAGTTCGACCCTCTTCGTGTGTTGGAAGCAGTTCAGGAGGAAAAATGTACGGCACTTAACGGAGTGCCGACAATGTTTATATCGGAATTGAACCATCCTGAATTCAAGAATTTCGACACGTCGACATTACGAACGGGCATCATGGCGGGCTCAACTTGCCCAATTGAAGTGATGAAGAAAGTGATTCACGACATGGGAGCGGATGAAATTACGATTTGTTACGGACAGACAGAAGCTTCGCCGGTCATTACACAGACACAAACCGACGATCCAATCGAAAAACGCGTATCCACTGTCGGCAAGCCGCATCCGTTTGTCGAAGTGAAAATTATTGATCCGGTTACAGGTGACGAGATGCCGGTCGGTAGTCCCGGTGAACTGTGCACTCGCGGTTATCATGTTATGAAAGGCTATTATAATAATGAAGAAGCGACGCGCGAGGCGATCGATGAGGATGGCTGGCTCCGTACAGGAGATATCGCTGTCATGGATGAGGCTGGTTACATTGACATTACAGGACGAATAAAAGACGTTATTATCCGCGGTGGAGAAAACATCTATCCGCGTGAAGTGGAAGAGTTCCTTTATAGGCATCCAGGTATTTCTGACGTTCAAATTGTCGGGGTGCCGGACCCGAAATACGGTGAGGAATTGATGGCGTGGATCATTCCGAAAAAGGGAGCCCACATTGATGAGGAAGCTGTTCGTTTATTTTGCCAAGGCAATATTTCGCACCATAAAATTCCGAAGTACATTAAGTTCATTGATGAATATCCAATGACTGCATCGGGAAAAATCCAGAAATTCAAACTGCGTGAAATGTCGATTGACGAAGCATATAGTCACCAAACATAAAAAAACCCTACCATGAAACAGGCGAAGGAATGAATTCTTCGCCTTTTTATTTAGTTCCTGCGTGTATTTGTTTGAATGAACTTGTGAATTCAGTCATATAAAGTTGTTTCGAGTGATCCATCAGCGTGGTAAACGGCTAGAATTCCGTTTTGGTCATTTACATACGGTTTGGCTTTCTCCAGTAGGTCATCCTTTCTCTCCTCCTTGAAAATTGCCCGTTCACCGTCTTCTTTCATTAGAATCCAATCTTCGTCACGTGCTTTCGCTTCATATTTCGTGCGGTCGGCACTGTCCCCATGCACGTATTCCCTTGCTTTTGCTGTAGCGATGGATATCGCTTTACCTTCATCGTTCCCTTCGCGAAGTAACGCATTCGCTATTTCAATTGCCTTATTCCTGACGTCTGGTTCCAGGTTCTTAAAAGAATCAGGATAATCACTTGTAGTCCAAGGCATTGGAAATCGCCTCCTTATGTTGACGATTCCCTTTTTCAATTTGCTTAAACGCCATTTATGAGGATTTCGTCCAAATGAATCGGCTGTGTTGTCGAAATATGTGCATTTCCCGGGAAATGTGTAAGAAGTGATGGGGGGCTGTCATAAATTGGTGGAAATGATAATTTTAAAAATACGCATTTACTAATTGAAAAAATGCTATTATAAAAAGAAATAGAATATAGAAACAGGAGTGAGAATATGTCTAGTGATTTCTATCAACTGATTGCCATTGTTGTGTATATGGTGGCGATGCTGTTCATCGGCTGGTATGCTTTCAGGAAAACGACGAATCTTAACGATTACATGCTCGGCGGACGTTCCCTCGGACCTGCCGTTACAGCGCTGAGCGCCGGTGCGGCAGATATGTCGGGTTGGCTGCTCATGGGGCTTCCGGGGGCCATTTATGCTGTAGGACTAACGGAAGCATGGATTGCCATCGGTTTGACGGTGGGCGCGTATTTAAACTGGCTTCTCGTTGCGCCAAGACTTCGTGTGTATACGCAAGTATCTAGCGACTCGATTACAATTCCGAGCTATTTGGAAAGCCGGCTGAAAGACAAGTCGCGACTACTTCGGATTGCGTCAGGTATTATCATCCTTGTATTCTTTACATTCTATGTTTCTTCAGGCATGGTTGCCGGCGGAAAGTTTTTCATGAGTTCATTTGGACTCGATTATCATTCCGGAATGCTGATTGTTTCCGCTGTCGTTGTCGCGTATACGCTATTCGGAGGATTCTTGGCCGTCAGCTATACCGATTTCGTACAAGGTCTCACGATGTTCTTCGCATTACTATTAGTTCCAATAATCGGTTTGACATTGACAGGCGGTTTTGCTGAAACTGCTGCAAGTATTAGAGAAGTGGATCCTGCCAGACTTAGCCTTATCAAAGGGGCAACTGTGGCGGGAGTTATTTCATCCGTTGCTTGGGGGCTCGGCTATTTCGGACAGCCGCACATCATCGTCCGTTTCATGGCAATCAAATCGGTCAAGGAGACGAAAAGTGCACGTCGGATCGGAATTGGTTGGATGGCGTTGAGCTTGTTCGGTGCAATCGCTACCGCGCTGGTGGGAATTGCTTATTTCCAGCAAAATGCTGGTGCCGAATTGGTCGATGAGGAAACGGTGTTCATCGCACTAGGGCAGATCATTTTCCACCCATTCATTGCAGGAATCATGCTTGCGGCGGTGCTTGCTGCTATTATGAGTACGATTTCTTCACAATTGATCGTCACTTCTTCTGCGCTTATCGAAGACTTGTATAAGGCGATCATCAAGTCGGATGCGACAGATAAACGATATGTCTTCCTCGGAAGGATGGCGGTTCTTGTCGTTTCATTAGTCGCGATGGCGCTCGCTTGGCCGAACAATGAATCGATCTTGAAACTTGTATCATTTGCATGGGCGGGCTTCGGCGGAGCATTCGGACCGATTATCTTGTTATCCCTTTATTGGCGCAAACTGACGGCAACTGGCGCATTATGGGGAATGATTGCAGGTGCGGTCACTGTCGGTATTTGGGGTACAATCGATGCGTTGTCTGATGCACTTTATGAAATCGTGCCGGGCTTCCTGATCTGCCTAGTCGTAACGTATTTCGTCAGCTTGCTGACGTATCGTCCGAACGCGGAAATCGATAAGGAATTCTACGACGCAACGGTTTTATTGAAAAAAGAAAGATAATGGAACGACCTCCAGCGAACGCCGCGGAGGTCGTCTTTTATTGGATATGGTAATCTATTCATAAGAGGGGGATGGATTGGATGAAACTGGACCATGTTGTTTATTTCACATCAAAAAGCCCTGAAGAAGTCGTCGAGGACCAAAGGAAAGCAGGAAGACAGGCGATTGTCGGTGGAAAGCATGAAAAATGGGGGACGCAGAACGCATTGCTGTATGTGAAGAATGCGTATGTGGAATGGTTATCCGTAGAACGCCCCGAGGTTTCAGAGCAAGTTGATCATCCATTGACTCGTCTTCTGCTTCATGATTTGAAGGAAAAGGATGGATGGGGTACGTTATGTTTATCCGTAACCGATATTGAGCAATTTAATGAGGATATTACAAACAAAGGGTTTGCGACTTCCGGCGTTTTGGATGCAGAGCGTCGGACTGCGAGTGGAGAGCTGAAGAAATGGAAAATGCTTTTTGTCGATCAGCCAGTTTCCGATGAGTTGCCTTATCCTTTTTTTATTGAATGGGAAACACCTGAGGAAATTCGTTTCGAGCAGTTGCGATCGGAAGGGGCATTGACTTCGGATAATGAAAAATTAGAAATCCGGGAGTGTGTTTTCGCGGTAGAAGATCCGCTCCGGGATACGGGTGAATGGGCAATCCTCTTATCACAAAAGGTCGGGGACTTGAACGATATTATGATCGGGGATATCCGGCTTCGGTTCATCGAACAAGAAAGCGGAAAGAATAGATTGCAGGAAGTCGTAATTCGGTAGATGGTAGGAAAGGGGTTTGCTTATGGAGATTTTAGTGGAATATGCAGTTCTTGTCGGCGTGCAGGAACAGAATAATGAGCATTTTGATTATGAGATGGAAGAGTTGCAGAATTTGGCGGAGGCTATCGATGTGCAAGTCGTCGGTACGGTAACGCAAAATTTGGAGCGAAGGCACCCGACCACGTATGTCGGAAAAGGGAAGATCGCAGAAATTAAGCGGTTTTACGAGGAGACGGATGCGAATCTGATCATTTTCAATGATGAGCTTTCCCCGTCCCAAATCCGTAACTTGGAACAGGAGCTGGAAGTGAAGGTCATTGACCGGACGATGCTCATCCTCGATATATTTGCGAGACGGGCACGGACGCATGAAGCGAGGATGCAAGTCGAGTTGGCCCAGCTTCAATATACGCTTCCAAGGCTCGTCGGTTTGCGTGCGTCTTTGAGCAGGCAAGGGGGCGGAACGGGTGGCGGCTTCCAGAACAAAGGGGCCGGGGAGACAAAGCTTGAGCTTGACCGTCGGAAAATCGAAGACCAGATTGCGAAGCTTCGGAAGGATCTAGAGCATGTACGCGATCGGCGTGATACACAGCGGAAGCAACGGAAGAAAAGCGGCATCCCTGTCGTATCGATCGTCGGCTATACGAATGCAGGCAAATCGACATTGATGAATGGGATGCTGCAAAAAATGGACGAGGATCATACGAAGCAAGTGTATGAGGAGAATATGCTCTTCGCGACGCTTGACACGTCGGTCCGACATTTGAAGTTTGCCGACAATAAGGAATTCCTCCTGACGGATACAGTCGGCTTCGTATCCAAGCTGCCCCATCACTTGATCAAAGCTTTCCGCTCCACGTTGGAAGAAGCGCGCGGGGCCGATCTCCTCCTGCATGTCGTTGACGTTTCAAATCCGGAATACCGTTACATGATGGAAGTGACGAATGAGACGCTGCATGACGTCGGCGTTGAAAATATTACGACCATCAACGTCTACAATAAAGCTGACCTTGCAGGGGTCCCTTATCCAAGAGAGACCGCAGATAGCGCTTGGATTTCAGCAAAAGAAGCGGAAAGCCTGGATGAATTGCTTGAATTAATTAAGAAAAAGATCTTTGAACAATACATCACGTGCAAGCTGCTCGTTCCGTTCGATCGTGGAGATATCGTTTCCTATTTGAATGACAAGGCGAATGTGAAGAAGACGGAGTACGAGGAAGAGGGTACGTTGATGACCGTCGAAATGGATGGTTCGGAGAGAATCAAGTTCGAAGAGTTCATCGTTAGTCACTAGAAATGCGGAAGGCGCTCGCCCAAATGCGACAGGCATAAGGCGAAGATGCGTCGTGGCGCTTTTTGCCACAGAGCAGATTTGACTTATGACCCGAGCAAGTCGAACTGCGCAGGGTTCGATTTGCCGTATTTCTGCGGTTTTTGCAGAAATTAAGGCATCTTACTAGCGCCTGAAGCTGGACATTAAACCAATAAACGAAAAAACCGTACCGTGTGACTCGAAAGTCGCCGGTACGGTTTTTATCTATAAAGAGAAAGGGGGGTGGGATAGTAGTAGTATCCCCCGGTTCTCAAAATGTTAAACCTCTTGGAATTGAATATTATGGAGGCGGGCAAAAATACCGCCTTTTCTTACTAACTCATCGTATTTTCCGTCTTCCGCAATTCCGTCCTCCGTCACGACAATGACTCTGTCCGCATCCCGGATTGTCGCCAATCGGTGCGCAATGACAAGTGTCGTCCGGTTTTCAGCAAGCTCATTCAACGATTGCTGGATGATGCGTTCCGTTTCCGTATCCAGGGCGGACGTAGCTTCATCCAAAATGAGGATCGGAGGATTCTTCAAGAACATCCGTGCAATCGCAAGCCGTTGCTTCTGGCCTCCGGATAATTTCAATCCGCGTTCACCGATTTGCGTTTCGTAGCCGTTCGGAAGCGAGGCGATGAACTCTTCTAAATGCGCCTTTTGAGCGGCTGCAAATACTTCTTCGTCCGATGCATCCAAATTTCCGTACGCGATGTTTTCCTTGATCGTCCCTGTGAATAAAAAGACGTCTTGCTGCACAATTCCGATTTGTGAACGCAACGACTGCTGCGTCATGTTCCGGATATCGATGCCATCGATTGAAATCGCTCCGGAATCGACATCATAAAACCGTGGGATAAGGGAGCAGATTGTTGTTTTCCCCGCACCCGATGGACCGACGAATGCAATCGTCTCACCGGATTTGATTGATAAATCAATACCTTTCAATACGTATTTATTATCATCGTATTGAAAATGGACATCGTCGAACAGAATATCACCGTGTAAGTGGCTGACTGACTTCGCCCCGTCACGATCTTTGATTTCCGGCTCCTGTTCAATCAAATCAAGGAACCTGCGGAATCCAGCCATCCCTTTCGGATACAGCTCCAGCAAGGCACTGATTTTATCGACAGGCTTGATAAGAATATTGACGAACAGAATGAATGCGACAAGATCCCCTATTGACAGTCGCTCATTGAAAGTGAACCATGCACCGACAACGAGGACGATCAATGTTACAAGCCTTGTCATCATAAACATGCTCGAATGCGTCCATGCCATGACGTTATAGGCGACGAGCTTAGCTAGCCTAAAGCTGCCATTGTCTTTTTTGAATCGCGAAATTTCGAATTCTTCGTTCGTGAACGATTTGACGACCCGCGCACCAGACACCGAATCCTCGACGCGTGCGTTGACATCCGCGATCTTCCCGTACATATTCTGCCACGCAGCATTCATTTTAATATTACAGAATGTCACGAGCACAACGAGGAGGGGCACCATGCAGATTGCGATGATGGCCAACTCGGGATTAATGTTAAACATGAGAATGAATGCCCCGATGATCGTCATGACCGCAATGAAAGCATCCTCAGGCCCGTGATGGGCGAGCTCTCCAATATCAAACAGGTCATTCGTAATCCGGCTCATCACATGTCCCGTTTTTGTGTTATCGAAGAAACGGAAAGACTGCCGGTGGACATGATTGAACAGTTGCTGTCTCATATCCGTCTCAATGTTGATGCCGAGCTTATGTCCTAAATAACTGACGATATATTGGAGGAATGTGCTTACTAGGTAGACGATCAGTAGCAGGATGCTCGTCGTAACGATCATCCCCCAATCTCCGGAAGGCAGGAGCTTGTCGATAAACCATTGGACAGCCATCGGAAATGCCAACTCTAGCAGAGCAACGAATATGGCGCTTGAAAAGTCGATGATGAAAAGCCTTTTATGCGGCTTATAATAAGATGCGAATTTTTTGAGCATAGTATGATGTCCTTTCTGTCATTCCCAGTCATTATAGCGGATTTCATTCAAAAGGGACATTAAAACATGAGGATTCAAAATAGCTGCAGCGAGTGAGAAAAGGCACAG
Source organism: Saccharococcus sp. Marseille-Q5394 (assembly GCF_946901335.1). Classification (NCBI taxonomy): domain Bacteria; kingdom Bacillati; phylum Bacillota; class Bacilli; order Caryophanales; family Anoxybacillaceae; genus Saccharococcus; species Saccharococcus sp. Marseille-Q5394. Next base: position 527,186 of record NZ_CAMPPQ010000002.1, read on the forward strand.
AGGATTCCTGTAGTAGGAAAGATTCAAATTATAGGAATTGCATTAAATGATGGAACCCTTTTCCTTTTATACCGTATGATTAGATGTGACATAAAGAGAAACAAAGAGAGGAAGCGAGACAAATGAAAAAATGGTTAAAGGGTCTTGGTGTCGGTGTGCTAGCACTTGGATTGGCGGCTTGCGGATCTGCGGCAGAGCCAAAAAAGGATGCAGGAACCGGTGAAAAAGTCGAGCTTGAAAATAAAAGTGAGATGACGGCGCAAGAAGTATATAGCAAAGCGATGGAAGTATCGGCAGAGCAAAAGAGCATGCATGCTGTAATGGATATCGATCAAAAGATTTCGATGCCAAGTCAAGAAGTTGAAATGGATTCCAAAATTAAAATGGACATGGACATCATCGTCGAACCTATGGCAATGCACCAAAACATGAAGATGGATATGGGCGAGATGGGCAAAATGGACATGGAGCTGTACATGAGTGAGTCAGGTTTCTTCATGAATGATCCTGAGTCTGGTCAATGGATTAAAATGCCTAAGGATATGTATGATGAAATGATGGCGCAAATGGGCGGCGAAACAGATCCAACATTGGATATGAAAATGTTCAATGAATTCAAGGACGATTTTAAGTTCGAACAGACTGATGATGAGTACATCTTGACGCTCTCTGCTTCCGGCGATAAGTTCAGCGGCCTCATGAAAGAATTGATGGGATCGTCTCTTCCAGCAGATATGACTGAGGAAGAATCTGAGCTACTTGAAAATATAGATGTGAAAAGCTTGGAAGTTATCCTGTACATTGACAAGGAAACGTTCTATACGAATGCGTTCGATCTGGACATGGATATGACGATGAAAATCGAAGAGGAAGAAATGCGCATCGTTCAAAAGATGAAATCCGTCATTACGAAAATTAATGAGATCGATGAAATTGTCGTTCCTCAAGAAGTGATTGACGAAGCGGTTGATTTGGAAGAATTGATGCAACAAGGACAAGATCAAGAGTAATAACACGCAAGCGGTCATGAACAGTTGGATTCAACTGTTCATGACCGCTTTTTTTGATGCGAACAACTGACTATCATCTTGTAATCTCACAACTGATAATCATTTTCAATTATCATTTGACTCTTAATTCACAACTGCTATAATTGGGTTAGTGGCTAACTGATAATCGTTTTCACTAGTGAGATTCTCAGTTAGATCGCTAATATTCGATATCGGAGCTCTTTCTTCATGAAGAAACGTTATTTGTTCATTGCACTACTTATACTCTCATTCCTGTCGTTATTCGTTGGAGTGAGCTCGATTAAACCGTTGGACCTCCTCGATTTCAAATCGGAGGAGACTGAAATTTTCCTCATCAGCCGCGTGCCTAGACTTGTGGCGATTTTACTCGCCGGGGCAGGGATGAGCATTGCGGGTCTGATCATGCAGCAACTAAGCCGGAATAAATTCGTGTCGCCAACGACCGCAGGGACACTCGATGCCACCCGGTTAGGCATTTTAGTCTCAATGTTATTGTTCACCAATGCATCAACGATCGAGAAGATGATTGTCGCGTTTGCGTTCGCGCTTGCGGGCACATTGCTATTCATGCAGATTCTTGATCGGATCAAGTTCAAGGATGCGATTTTCATTCCGCTCGTCGGGCTGATGTTCGGAAACATCCTATCATCTATCACAACATTCTTCGCTTATAAGTCGAACGTAATCCAAAACATGTCGGCGTGGCTGCAAGGTGACTTCTCGATGATCATGAAAGGGCGGTACGAACTTCTTTACATAAGCATCCCTGTGCTGATCATCACGTACTTGTACGCCAACCGGTTCACGGTGGCGGGAATGGGTGAGGATTTTTCGAGAAACTTGGGTCTTGCGTATAAGCGGATTGTCAATATCGGTCTTATCTTGGTTGCACTCGTTACGACAACGGTCATTTTGACGGTCGGGATGATTCCGTTTCTCGGTTTGATTATCCCAAATATCGTATCGATCTTCCATGGGGATCATTTGAAGAAGACTTTGCCGCACACTGCTTTGTTAGGTGCAATCTTCCTTCTGATTTGTGATATTTTAGGCAGGGTTCTCATTTACCCTTATGAAATTTCCATCAGTCTGATGGTCGGAGTCATTGGAAGCGGTATCTTCCTCTACTTGCTGTTTAGGAGGAAGGCATATGCGTAATTCTACGAAATTGATCATCTTGTCAGTGTTTGCCGCTGTGTTCTGTGCCTTGTATTTATTCCAAGGGTTAAATGGCAGTTTTGACTATGCGCTTCCCCGTCGCGGCATCAAAGTGATTGCGATGGCGTTGACTGGCGTGGCAATCGCGTATTCGACGGTCATCTTCCAGACAATTACACATAATCGGATCTTGACCCCAAGTATAATGGGATTGGATTCCTTGTATTTATTGCTCCAGACGGTCGTCATCTTCTTTCTGGGCTCAAACCATATTACAATCGTCAACAAGCATGTGAATTTCATTTTATCCGTTTCGACGATGGTTGTTTTCGCGCTCATTTTGTACCGCTTCCTCTTCAAAAGGGGCGGGCAGCCGATTTACTTCCTATTGCTAGTCGGAATTATCGTCGGCACATTTTTCGGAAGCATATCAACATTTCTTCAAGTGCTGATTGATCCGAATGAATTTATGCGGGTGCAGGACAAAATGTTCGCGAGCTTCAACAATGTGAGCGGGGAACTGGTTTGGTGGGCGCTTGGAATCGTTATTCTTACGTTCATCATCGGCTGGAAATCATTCAATGATCTCGATGTACTGTCACTCGGAAGGGATACGGCCATCAACCTCGGCGTTTCCTATGATCGGGTCGTCAAATTGATGTTGGTCATATCTGCAATTTTGATATCCGTTTCTACGGCGCTTGTCGGGCCAATCACTTTTTTTGGTTTGATTGTAGCCAACTTAGCTTATCAATTCTTCAAAACATATAAGCACTCGATTCTTATTGCGGGCGCTTCCGTCATGAGCATCATTGCACTCGTCGGAGGGCAGTGGGTCGTGGAGCGTATCTTCACATTCTCGACGACGCTCAGTGTCATCATCAACTTTGTCGGCGGTGTATATTTCATCTATCTACTATTAAAGGAGAGTCGATCCTCATGATCCAAGTCCGTGAGTTGTCAAAGTTCTATGGAAAAAAAGCGGTCGTTGAAAAGGTGAACGTCAATATCCATCGTGGGAAGATCACTTCATTCATCGGACCGAACGGCGCGGGGAAATCGACGCTGCTTTCAATGGTGAGCCGACTGATTGACGCAGACACAGGCGAAGTGCTTGTGGATGATCACCTAGTGAATAAAATGAAATCCAATGAATTTTCAAAGCGTGTATCCATTTTGAAACAATCCAACTTCATGAATGTACGTCTGACAATCCGTGAATTGGTTTCGTTCGGACGTTTCCCGTACTCCAGAGGGAAACTCAACTCGGAGGATCTGCGGATCATCGAGCAGGCAATGGAGTATATGGGTCTGATGGAAATGCAGCATGAATATATGGATGAACTATCTGGCGGTCAGCGCCAACGGGCTTTCATTGCGATGGTCATCGCCCAAGATACCGATTATATTCTATTGGATGAACCATTGAATAACTTGGACATGAAGCATTCAGTCCAGATTATGAAGATCTTGCGCAGATTGGTTGATGATCTAGGGAAGACAGTCGTCATCGTGCTTCACGACATCAACTTCGCATCTGTCTATTCCGATCGAATCGTCGCCTTGAAAGACGGGCGTGTCGTGAAAGATGGTCTGACGAACGAAATCATCAACTCGGATGCTTTGAAGGAAATTTACGACATGGATATTCCTATTAAACAAATGAATAATTGCCGAATTTGTGTGTATTTTAACTCTTAAAAACAAAAGGATGGTATTGATGAAAAAACTTACAATGGCGCTATTGCTTGCAGCTATTATGATTGTGGTTGCGGCTTGCGGTACGAAAGAAAAAGAAGTAGGCAAAACATCAGGAACCGATACAAATAAAGCAGGCGAAACAATCTCCATCGAGCATGAACTAAGCGACAAAGCTGTAGAAATCAAGAAAAACCCCGAGAAAGTCGTCGTTTTCGACTTTGGTACACTTGATACGATGGATGCACTCGGAATTGAAGTGGCAGGCCTTCCAAGAGCGAACGTTCCAGGATACCTTTCGAAATACGATGATGATAAATATGTGAACCTTGGAAGCTTGAAAGAGCCTGATTTTGAAGCGCTTCACGCAATGAAGCCTGACGTTATCTTCATTTCATCACGCCAAGCGGATCTGTACGATCAATTCGCTGAAATTGCTCCGACGATTTATGTCGGCTTGGATTATGCGCATTATATGGATTCATTCAAACATAATGCTGAAATGATCGGGGAAATCTTCGGCAAGGAAGATGCAGTGAAGTCAGAGCTAGCTGACATCGATGAAAAAATCGCTGGTATTCATGAAAAGGCATCTTCAAATGGTTCAAAAGCGCTTCTTGTACTTGCGAGCGAAGGCAAAGTGAGTGCATATGGTCCGAATTCGCGTTTTGGTTTGATCCATGACGTATTGGGCTATAAAGCAGCAGACGAGAAGATCGAAGTTTCTACGCACGGACAAAATATCTCTTTTGAATACATCGTTGAGAAAAACCCTGATGTTCTATTCGTTATCGACCGTGACGCTGCAATCGGCAACGGCGCTAGCGCAAAAGACTCTGTGGAAAACGATCTTGTGAAAAAGACTAACGCGTATAAGAACAATAAAATCGTCTACTTGAACGGGGAGTACTGGTACCTGTCGGGTGGCGGATTGCTTTCCATGAAAGAGATGATCGAAGAGGTTCAAGCGGGTCTTTGAGTAAAACAGGCCTGTTCACTTATTGAGTGAACAGGCCTGTTTTTTGTTATTATAAAAGTAAAACATGACTCGGGGTGAAAGTATGGGGAAGCCCGTGATGGTACAGGCTGATGAATTCCTGCATGACGGGAATGTCGACATGAGAAGTGGGGATATTAAACACGACGGTGATGTACGAATCGCGCAGGACGTGGAAAACTCCATGTTCGTCGGGGCTACAGGGAAGGTTTTCATTTGCGGAGCAGTACGGAAAGCGACTATTGAAGCGGGAACGTCCGCCATCATCGAAGGGAATGTCCTTTCCTCGACCGTGACAGTCGGGATGCAGGAAGTGTTGGAAGAAGCGCTGGCGGAGCAATTGAGCGGACTTCTTTCCTATTTGGAGAAGATAAAGGATACGATCCTTCAAATCATCCAAATTAGAGGCGTCAAGCCGGAAGAAGTTGATGCCAGTGAATTGAAAGAACTTGTATTGGTCATTCTGAAAGAGAAATACTTGGAGTTTCAACACGATAAAAATGAATTCATTCAAAAAGCGAAGAACCATTCCACCGAATTATCATCTGAATGGGAACCGGTCATCGAAAAACTGTATAACGTCTTTACGGATACATCGATGACAGTTGTCCGGAATGCGGAGGAGTTTTCAAAACTATTGAAGGAGGCGCACGCGCTGGTAGAGCAATACTCCGCAGGTGGAAGCGGTTGCTCTTTGCTAAGGATTCCATACGCCATCAACAGTGCGCTGTCTTGCAATGGGACGATCGAAGTGACCGACTCCGGACTGTACAATTGCTCCGTGAGCGCTAAGAAGCATGTTTCCGTCGAAGGCTGCTGCCGTGGCGGCGTCATTACTGCGGGTGAAAAAGTATCCATCAAGGAGACCGGTTCCACGAAAGGCGTCAAAACAGTCGTCAAGACGGAGAGCGGCGGTACGATTACAATCGGGCTTGCTCGCTGCGGGACCGAGATTTGGATAGGAGACACTGTCCATCATATTGACACGGATACATTAGGGGTCTATGCACGCATCGTTGACGGGCAATTCGTGATGAATTAAAAAAAGTTCTTGTGATTAGCAGTTGCTCAGGAGTATAATGACAAGTGTCAAGACACCAAAACTATACAACGAGGGGCAGACTACTTGTGAACAATAAAACGGGCGGGATTTCCCGCAATAAATTACTCGTAATTTCTGGGACAGGTTGGATGTTCGATGCAATGGACGTCGGAATCCTTTCATTCGTCATTGCGGCCATCTCGGTAGAATGGCATTTGTCGACAACGGAAATGGGCTGGATCGGGAGCGTGAACTCGATCGGCATGGCGGTCGGGGCATTTGGTTTCGGCTTGCTCGCGGATCGGATTGGAAGGAAAAATGTCTTCATGATGACGCTTGTACTCTTTTCATTGGCAAGCGGATTATCTGCGCTGACGACAACATTGACAGTCTTCCTCATTTTGCGTTTCTTCGTAGGAGCGGGTCTCGGCGGGGAACTCCCAGTCGCATCGACGCTCGTGTCGGAAAGTGTTGCGGCAAAAGAACGAGGTCGCGTCGTTGTCCTTTTGGAAAGCTTCTGGGCAGCGGGCTGGCTCATCGCAGCGTTGCTGGCATACTTCATCATCCCGGAATACGGCTGGCGGATTGCTTTGATCCTAACAGCACTCCCTGCATTTTACGCCATCTATTTACGGCGGAATTTGCCTGACTCCCCGAAATTCGAAAGGGAAGGGGAACCGAAACAGTCCTTCAGCGACAAGCTAAAGCTTATCTGGTCCAAGCCATACGCGCGTAGAACGACGATGCTTTGGATCGTCTGGTTCACCGTCGTGTTCTCCTATTACGGCATGTTCCTTTGGCTGCCGAGCGTCATGGTCATGAAAGGGTTCGATATGATCCACAGCTTCAAATATGTGCTGATCATGACACTCGCGCAATTGCCTGGCTACTTCACAGCTGCCTGGCTCATTGAAAGGGCGGGACGCAAATTCGTGCTGTCGACGTACTTGATCGGGACAGCTGTGAGCGCGCTTCTGTTTGGAAACGCGGAATCGCTTACAATGCTCCTTATTTCCGGCGCACTTCTTTCATTCTTCAACTTAGGGGCATGGGGTGCACTGTACGCCTATTCGCCGGAACAATATCCGACTGCCGTCCGGGCGACAGGATCAGGAATGGCGGCAGCAGCCGGTAGAATCGGCGGCATCTTCGGTCCGTTGCTCGTCGGCTCCCTGTTAACTGCAGGCTACGGCTTTGGATTGATCTTCGGCATTTTCTGCGGCGCCATCATCATCGGCGTCCTGGCTGTTTTATTGTTAGGGACCGAAACGAAACAACTGGAATTGGAATAAACAACAGGGACTGCTACTTGGCAGTCCTTTTTGTATGGATTGCGTGGAAGCCGTATGTTTGCGGGTGATCCATGAAGGTTATACAAGGACAGAGTGAAGATACATAGAATATGGATCAAGTTAGAATAGGAGAGATGGAAACGTGGAGAAAAAGCTACAACTACTCATTTTCGCGCTTGTGATCGTATTGGGGCTAGCTGCTTGCGGGAATGATAAGGGCAGCGACTCAGCGAATACAACTGCAGACAGTGAAACCGAGACGAAGACAGAAGAGGCGGAAGGCGCTGACTCGAATGCCAAAGAGGATGAAGCAGGCGAGGAAACAGCAGATGACGCAGAAGCCGAAAGCAATCTTCAAAACGACCAAACTATCGGCTTGTCGATGGATGAATTCAAGGACAAGTTCAATGAACATGCCGCTGCGCAAGGGTTGGATTACAAAATCGAGAAATTTGAGTGGCTCGACCAGGAAGACGGCACGCAAACGGCAACCATTGAATTGCATGATGACCTAAGGATCAACGGATTGTCGACAGGTAAAGAGGATGAGCTGAAAGCGATCCTGCTTGAAGTCGAAGGATTCGAATCGCGGCAAACCGCTTTCGACATTGTCAATGTCATTATCAAATCAGTTGGCAACGTGGCGGACGAAGATGCGAAAACAATCATGAACGAACTAGGACTGAAAGACCCGAACGAAGACGGCAATGACACAGAAACCTACGTCGACCATAACGGCCTGAAGTATCTCCTGATCAACGAACGGTCGAATTACTTCGAGTTTGGTATCGCGAACCAAAACGACCCTGATCTCATCGCTGACTAATATCCTTGCTGACGACCTCTCATCCAGGGTCGTCAGTTTTTTATTTTGGAATCGCGTCATGGGGAGTTGAGGAATGGCAGACCCTCCGCATACAAAACCTATAGGTGCGCCCAATAATAGACGTTCCGCACCCAAGGAACGGCGTCACGCGCCCAAGTTCGCCTGCCTCTCTGGGAAGTTTCAACTTAATGAAACTTCCATTCGGCTCCATACGTAATTAGACGTATAAAGAGAGGGGATGTTGGTATGTCAGTCAAAGAGTTTACAGTGAGTATCACTCCAACGGAAGCAGCTGATATCATTCAAACGGAAATATTGCGGGGGAGCATCAGCGGCACATTGGTGGATCATTACGTGAGGACAGCCGGTTTGTCGGAAGTCCATGTTTTGATTATGGAGAAATACTATATGCGCTCGCATAATCGTGCGTCCGTCACTGCCACGATTGATAATTTCGAAGGGACAACACGTGTCCATGTCGTGGCGGCGGGCAGCTCGGAGGGTGTGTTCTTCCGATTTGATTGGGGAGCGGGCAATAGTTTTGCGACAAGCGTGGAGCGGGCGCTGGAGGAACATATCGTTGGGGGCGAGTGAATTGATTCAAGAGGTAATGAAATACTATTTTACAGAACCGGTTACACGGCACGAAATTCTACGGGACAAAGAAAGACTTGTTGCGGAAGTGGAAGTGGACGGGGAGATGTATTATCTAAAGGGTGAGAAACAGCCGGTAGCATTTATCGAGAAAATTATCGAATTCACCATACTTATGAATGATGCGGGTTTGCCCTTTATCGTGCCTGAAAAAACAATAATAGGTAATCGGTATGTTGAGCATGGAGGTTTGCTGTTTATCCTCGAAAAAAAGGGGTTTGGGGAAGAGATAAAACATCTCCGTTTGTCACATAGTAGAGAGATTGGAAAATTGCTCGGCAAACAGCATGCCATTTCTTCAACGACAGATTTTCGCTTCGGAACAGGAACGAGTTGGGGCATGTTCGGCGGGAATGAAACCGATGCAATTGGCGATTATGATGAAAATGAATTAAGTTATTTGGCTCTCATAAGGGAAATTGAGAAAGAGGGAACTTTTAAGATAGAGCTAGACACGGTAAAAGAACTGTATCTAAGTAGAAGATCGAAGTTGAAAGAAGTGTGGAGTTCGCTTCCGTCTGGCCCGGTTCAAGGGGACCTATGTCCTTATAATCTTTTATTCCAACAAGATGAAATTTCTGCAGTCTTTGATTACGACATTGCCGGGGATGAAGTCCTGCTAAATGAGTGCATAGGCGTTGCTGTTTTCTTGGCATGGCACCATGACTTCGAGGGAACTGAAACGCCGGAAGAGCACTATCATGCATACATAGAGGCCTATGAAGCAGAAAGACCTTTATCCGATGGCGAACGGGAGATGATCCCACATCTATTCGCAATCATCCGCGCATTTCGATATGATCGGATAGAAGAAGGAATTGACAAGATTAAACAAGGTGATGGCAAAGCGTTCATAGATGAAACAATAATGTTACTGCAAGGCTGAAAGGGAGTGTGCTGATGTTTCGAATACCTGAGTCAATTGCTGAACTTGGCAAGGAGCGGATCAAAGGATTTCCGGTAGAAGGATTTGTCTATGGGGAAGGCCCGCAAAAGCCAGAGCTTATGCTAATTGGCGAAGCGCCAGGGGAATTTGAGGCTGTTGATGGAATTCCTTTCATCGGCAGGGCTGGCAAGGAATTGATGAAGTCGCTCGATTCAATTGGATTGACGCGTGATGATGTTTATATGACGAGCACGGTCCGCAGCAGGCCGTACAAATGGGGAGAAAAGCGGGAGCGGGACGGCACGATGACGAAGCGGAAATACAATCGGCCGCCGACCGCGAAAGAGATTTTGGCGCATGCTCCGGTGCTCGATTATGAGATAGCAAATATTGAGCCGAAACTGATTGTAGCGCTCGGGAATGTCGGCCTGCAAAGGTTGATCGGTAAAGCGGCGAAAGTGACGGAGCTGCATGGCCAGTTGCTGGAACGGCCTGTACGGTTTCTACCGGATCTCGAGAGTACGACGTTCGAGTGGACGGATAAGGTGTATCGGATTGTGCCAACATTCCATCCAGCGGCGGTCTTTTACCGTCCGTCGCATAGGCCGGATCTAGATGCGGATTGGCTGAAGATTGGAGAGTTCCTGGAGGATTTGCGGAATGAATGAAAAATCATATAAACGGATTCTCATAATCGGATGCAGCGGTGCGGGGAAATCGACGTTATCGGTCGAGCTGGCGAACCGGTTGCAATTGCCCGCCCTTCATTTAGATGCACTTTTTTGGAATGAAGGATGGGTACCTACGCCGAAGCCGGAATTTAGGGAAAAACTTCAAAGTGAATTAGAGAAGCCCGCATGGATCATCGATGGAAACTTCAACTCCACGATTGAGATGCGGGCTCAATATGCTGACCTGATCGTCTTCCTCGACTTCCCGAACTGGCTATGCCTAATGCGGGTTTTCAAGAGGAGATGGATGTATCGGGGGAAAACGCGCCCGGATATGGCGGAAGGCTGTCCGGAGAAGGTTGATTGGGAGTTTGTGAAGTTCATATGGACGTATCCGAAGAAGCGGCCAGGTGTTTTTCAAATGCTTGAGCGGAGCGATGCGGAAGTGTTAATTTTAAAGTCTCCGCGGGAAGTGGAGAATTGGTTGGCGGCATTGAGCAAGGGGGATATGGATTGAATAAGAGATGGTGGATGGGCTTACTTGTTGTCGTAGGGTTGATTTTTGCACAGGTATTTTTCCCGTATTCGGTTTTCAGCGTCTATCAATCAGTTTCAGTCAGTACGGAACTTCCTATTTTGCAAGATTACAAAATGAAATTATATGAATTTAAGAAGATGGATGAAGAGAATGAAGGAAAGGATCCGGAAGGCTATTCGATGGATCATGTAAAGTACGCTACAAAACACATTCTCGAAACGTATGAAATGGATATGATGACGACTTCTAGATCGAGTATTGGTAAAGGTGACTTGAATATTATTTTAGAAGACCTTAGATTCTTGCAGGACAGGGTATTGTCTATCACTTTTGAGGAGCCACATTCATCAGAATCCAGAAAGTATCTATATGCGACTTTGCGATGGATTCAAGCAGCTGAGGAGGAGATTGTCAGGATAAAAAGCTCTCCTCCTTCGAGGTTCCACTTAATCCATCGACTAGAAGAAATTCAAAATGACATTAGAAAGAGCTTCGATATGTATACGGAATTTTATAATGCTTATTATTGGTATGAGGGAGAATAGAGCGTCTGCAAATTTTATGCGTGATTGTAGACGTTTATGAGCTTTTAGAAGGGGATATGCGTGAATTTTAGAGTTTATGCGCGATAATTAGGATTTATGCGTTTCTGGATGAATTTATGCGTAAGTGGAGAGAGAAAAGGGTGAGTAGATGGAAAGTGAATTGAAAACGAAAGGTTCGATGAAGGAATTCATCGGTTTATTGCGCCAGCTGAAGTGGCCGAAGGGGAAGACGGCGCTTGCGCTTGTGCTTGCGTTATTTTCGACGGCGGCGAGTTTGGCGGTGCCGTTAGTGACGAGGGAGCTTGTCGATTCCTTGACGGGTGCCTCTTTTAATTGGAGTACGGCCGTGTTCTTGTTTGCGGTTTTCATTCTGCAAGCAGTATTAGGCGGTGTTTCGTATTATTTGTTGGCGTTCATCGGCGAGACGATTGTGGCTGACTTGCGGAATAAGTTATGGTACAAAGTGCTGCGGCTCCCGGTTTCCTATTACGATGAGAATGAAACCGGTGAGACAATGAGCCGGATTACGCAGGATACGACGATGCTGAAGCAATTGGTGTCAGATCATCTCGTGTCGTTCATTACGGGTATCATTTCGATTATCGGTGCAGTTGCAATTCTTCTGTATTTGGATTGGAAGATGACGTTGATCATGTTGATCAGCATACCGGTTAGTATGGCAATCATCTTTCCGCTTGGCCGGATTATGCATAAAATCGCAAAGGCGACGCAAGGGGAGATGGCGAAGTTCTCGGGCCATCTTGGCAGGGTGCTTGGCGATATCAGGTTAGTGAAGGCTTACCGGGCGGAGCCGAATGAAGGGGAGAAGGGTGGGAAAGCGATCAGCTCGCTGTTTTCATTCGGATTGAAAGAGGCGAAGATACAGGCAATCATTTCGCCTGTCATGACGCTCGTGATGATGAGTATTTTAGTCGTGATCCTTGGTTATGGAGGCGCGCAAGTTTCAAAAGGCGTGTTGTCCGCGGGGACGCTTGTCGCTATCATTTTTCTGATGTTCCAAATTATCATGCCGTTTGCGCAGATGGCTCAAGTATTTACGATTTTCCAGAAGGCTGTCGGGGCGACTGAACGGATTCAGCAGATGTTAGGAATGGATAGCGAACCTTCTAAAGGCTCTACGAATGTGCCGGATGGAAGCATCAAGTTTGAATCGGTCGGCTTTTCATATGAAAGCGGAAAAGAGGTTCTGGAGGGAGTTTCATTCCAGGCAAACCCAGGGATGGTGACTGCATTTGTCGGTCCGAGCGGCGGAGGGAAGACGACGATTTTCTCGTTGATCGAACGTTTTTATTTGCCGACGGTGGGTGAGATTTCGATTGGCGGTATGCCAATTTCAGAAATTGCATTGTCCGATTGGCGGAAACGGATTGGCTATGTGTCGCAGGAAAGTCCGTTGTTGAGTGGGACGATTTTGGATAATATCGCTTATGGGTTGGAAATTCGTCCTTCAATGGAAGAGGTGCGGAAGGCTGCGGAGGCGGCGAACGCCCTTCAATTTATTGAAGCGATGTCCGACGGTTTTGAAACGCTCGTCGGAGAGAGGGGAATGAAGCTCTCAGGAGGCCAGCGTCAGCGGATTGCGATTGCGCGTGCGTTATTGCATAATCCGGAGATTCTCTTACTAGACGAAGCGACGTCCAATTTGGACAGCGGTTCGGAGACGCATGTACAGGAAGCGCTGCAGCGGCTCATGGAAGGGCGGACGACGCTCATCATCGCGCATCGGTTGTCGACGGTGGTTGACGCGGATCAGCTCATTTTCCTAGAGGCGGGCCGCATTACGGGAATTGGCACGCATGAGGAATTAATTAAGTCCCACCCGTTGTATCGGGAGTTTGCGGAAGGGCAAGGATTGTCGTGAAAGTATCATAGTTGCAACATTAGGGGATAAATAAGGTTGAAGAACATTAGCGGAGGAAAATTGAAATGGCAGCCAAGAAATCGCTGGCGGATTATCAAAGAGAATATGAGGACATCATCTTTGCAGACCGGCCAAAAAGGGATATGCTGTTGGCCGGTTTAATGACGGAGATGAAAAAGCAATTCAAGATCCCTATGCCACGAAATAAAGACTGGGAAAGAGAGAACCCGGAAATTGCAGCGATGTACAGGAAGTTATTGATAACAAGATCACTGTAAAATAACGGAGAGATTCGAACGTGAGGAGGATTCGGATGTACAAGCCGATTGATAAATCATTTTTTGAACCGCATGTGCTGGAGCTGGCGCATAACCTTGTCGGGCAATATATTGTGCATGAGCATCCGGATGGCGTGATTGCTGCAAGGATCGTGGAGACGGAAGCGTATCAAGGACCTGAGGATCGAGCCGCCCATAGTTTCGGGAACCGGCGGACGAAACGGACGGAGATCATGTTCGGCGCGCCAGGGCTTGTGTATACGTATCAAATGCACACACATACGTTGATGAATGTCGTGAGTGGCCCCATAGGAACACCGCATGCCGTACTCATCCGTGCAGCGGAACCGGTTGATGGGCTTGAGTTGATGCAGGACAACCGCGGTCCGCATTTGAAGATGAAGGACTGGACGAATGGTCCAGGCAAGCTGTCGAAAGCACTCGGCGTCTCGATGAAGTATTACGGACATCATTGGGCGGACGAGCCGCTGTTCATTGCCGAAGGGCCGGGAGCAGTCGAGATTGAAACGGGTCCCCGTGTCGGAATCGGGAATTCCGGTGAAGCTGTCCATTATCCTTGGAGATTCTTTGAAAAGGATAATCCTTACGTCTCAAAGTATCGCCCTTAAGTTTAGCTGCCCTCCAGTGTGGAATAGTAGTAAGGGTAGAAACAAGAAAGGATGATAGACTATGGCTAAAATTGCTACGGTAATCACGAATCTATTCGAAGACTCGGAGTACACGGAGCCGGCGAAGGCGTTCGAGGAAGCTGGACATGAAGTCGTCACGATCGAGAAGGAAGCCGGCAAGGAAGTGAAAGGCAAGCAAGGGGAGTCAACAGTCAAAGTAGACCTCGGAATCGGCGATGCTTCGCCTGAAGACTTCGATGCTCTGTTCATTCCAGGTGGATTTTCACCGGATCAGCTGCGTGCGGATGACCGCTTCGTCCAATTCGCGAAAGCGTTCATGGACGCTAAGAAACCGGTTTTCGCCATCTGCCATGGACCTCAGCTGCTGATTACGGCAAAGACGTTGGAAGGCCGCGACGCGACGGGATACAAATCCATAAAAGTCGATATGGAATATGCAGGCGTGAACTATGCGGATAAGGAAGTCGTCGTTTGCCAGAATCAATTGGTCACAAGCCGGACGCCAGACGATTTGCCGGCATTCATCCGGGAATCAACTAAATTACTAGCAAAATAATAATCGATAACAGGACCGTTCCTTAACTGGGACGGTTCTTTTTTGTCAAATAACGGAATATAAAAATAAAGAAAAATATTTTATTGAACTGAGGTGAATACCGTGTTAAATTAAAACAATACAAATCTCTTCATGTTGAGAAGTCGGATTATTTGGCCTATGAAAGGTTTTTTTACGGGGATTTCGAGGGGGAAAATAGTATGAAAAAGATACTGAAAATGGGAAGTGCTTTCATCGGAATCATCGTCGGTGCCGGCTTTGCTTCAGGGCAGGAAATACTGCTGTACTTTACGAGTTTTGGATTCATGGGAATTGTTGCAGCAGTTATATCCACAATTCTATTTGCTTATTTGGGAATGGTGTTAACGAGGATTGGAAGCCGGATGCGTACGACTTCCCATAAGGAAGTCATCTACAAAATCAGTGGACGGTACGTTGGAATAATTGTCGACTTCGTCATTATTTTTACGCTATTCGGTACAGGCGTCGTCATGTTGGCAGGGGCGGGTTCCAATCTGAATCAACAATTTGGATTGCACCCCATCGTAGGAACGATCGTAATGGTGCTCCTTGTCTATTTGACGATCTTGCTGAATGTCGATAAAGTTGTTGCCGTTATCGGGAGTATTACGCCATTTCTGATTTTGGCGGTCGTTATCATTTCAGTTTATTCATTGGCGACGATGGATCAGCCGTTCAGCTCTTTGAATCAAACAGCTATCGCTCTGGAGACGCCGTTGCCAAACTGGTTTTTTTCCGCCATTAACTACGTATCCTTCAACATTACTGTAGGTGCTTCAATGGCTTTGGTTATGGGTGGAGCCGAGAAGGATGAAAAATCCGCTGCAATTGGCGGTTTGGTTGGCGGGTTAGGATTGGGGATTCTAATTATCCTGAGCCATTTGGCCATTTTCTCCAAAGTGGATGTTGTAGGGGATGCAGACCTGCCGATGCTTGCCATCATCAATGATATTTCCCCTATACTTGGGACTTTCATGGCGTTCATTCTTTATGGAATGATTTTCAATACGGCTGTTAGTATGTTTTATGCTTTCGGTGCGAGGTTCGTCAAGATTGACACGGATAAATTCAGGGTTTTCGTCTTGATTACATTGGTTGTCGGATTTGCACTGAGCTTCCGAGGCTTTAAGGAGTTGGTCGGCGATTTCTATCCGATTGTCGGGTATTCCGGTCTATTCCTCGTAGGGGCGCTCATTGTTGCGTCATTCAGGCTTCCGTCGATACTGCGTAGATAATCGTAAAAGCGCGTTTCTCTCGTTTGAGAGACACGCGCTTTTTCTTATGCATTTTGTAATTCCAGTTGCTCTTTCGGTCCGAAGAACTCAAAGTGGATTTTATCTTCCGAGACTCCGTTTGCATGCAATGCAGAGATGACGGCTTGCATGAACGGTGTTGGTCCGCAGACGAATACGTCGCTGCCTTCCGCTACATGCTTCGCCAAGAATTCGCGGGTAATGAACCCGTCGCCTTCTTCGGAATAAAGTACTTCGTATTTTGCGTTTGAAAGTGATTCTGTCACGTTGCGCAATACTTCATCGAACGCTTGATGCTTGCGTGTACGTGCTGAATGAAGGAATGCGACTTGCCGTTCCGGTGAAACACTTGCAATCGTTTCGTACATCGCCATCATCGGTGTGATGCCGACACCGCCGCTGATCAATGTGACAGGAGTAGTGCTTTCTGTATCCAAATAGAAGTCTCCCGCTGGTGCGCTCACTTCAATTGTATCGCCGATGTTCATGTCTCTGTGAAGGTACGTAGAAACTTTTCCGTTCGGTACACATTCATCTTCACGTTTCACTGAAATACGGAACATTTTGTTTCCAGGTGCTTGTGACAAGCTGTATTGACGATTCAATGTGTATTCGTCCCCAGGGATGCGGAGTCGGACTGTGATGTATTGGCCAGGCTTGTACGTAGGCAGTTGTTTGCCATCTGCTGGTTGTAAATAGAATGAAGTGATAACGTCGCTCTCTTCAACTTTATTGGCAATGACGAAATCCTTGAATGTTCTCCATCCTGTTGCTTCTTCTGTTTCATCGTACATTTCTTTCTCGATGCCGATAAAGGCGTCAGCAATTACCCCGTATGCCTCTCCCCAAGCGCCGATGATTTCAGGAGTAGCTGCATCTCCGAGCACTTCTTTAATCGCCCCGAGGAGATGATAACCGACGATTGGGTAATGTTCTGCTTCGATTCCTAGCGAACGGTGTTTATGAGCGATTTGGACGACTGCAGGGATGATCGCTCCAAGATTATCGATGTTAGCAGCTGCAGCATAAACGACATTGGCAAGTGCTGTTTGCTGACGGCCCTGTGATTGATTTGCATGGTTGAAAATATTTAATAGCTCTGGATGAGCTGCGAACATGTTTTTATAGAAGACTGTTGTAATTGTTTTGCCGTGCTGCTCAAGAACGGGAACTGTAGATTTTACGATATCGATTGTTTGTTGGGATAGCATAGGTTGCACAACCTTTCTTGTTTTGTTAATTCCACTATAAACGATTAGTTTGTTTAAAGATATATGCATAATACATCTTTACTGTTGATGTAAAATTTTCGACACATTTCTTTCACGATACTGTCATAATCGTTATAATAGGTTGGTGAATGGATGTGAAATTATGCGGTTAACATTATATACAGATTATTCCCTGCGGGTGTTAATGTATTTAGGTACAAAGGAGACCGGGAAGTTGTCGACAATACAGGAGATATCGGATCGGTACAATATATCGAAAAACCATTTGACAAAGGTCGTCCACGAATTAGGGAAGATGGGGCTTATCGCAACCGTGCGAGGACGAGGCGGCGGTATTCGTCTGAACGTAAGGCCAGAAGAAATAATTGTTGGGGAGCTCGTGCGGAAAACGGAGGATGATTTTTATCTTGTCGAATGTTTCCGTGAGGATGGCAATCAGTGCATCCTTTCTTCTGCATGCAGATTGAAGGGCGCATTGCATGAAGCACTCGCCGCATATTTGGCGGTGTTGGACAAGTACACGATTGCCGATTTTTTAGTGAATAAAGAAGAGTTAGCAGCAATTTTGTTAGGCGACCCTTTATGATAGAATAAAAAAGGAATATACCTGTAGGAGGATTACGATGGGGAAAGTATTAGTATTCGGACATAAAAACCCTGACACCGATTCAATTACGTCGGCGATCAGCTATGCTTATTTGAAACAACAGCTTGGAATGGATGCAGAAGCTGTGCGTCTTGGCTCCATTTCAGGTGAAACTGCTTACGCGCTAAGTCAATTCGGTTTTGAAGCTCCGCGATTGATTGAAAAAGCGGCACCGGAAGCCCAGCAAGTCATCCTTGTCGACCATAATGAAAAGCAGCAAAGCGTCGATGATCTGGATGATGTACAAGTCATTGAAGTTGTCGATCACCACCGGATCGCCAATTTCCAGACGGCAGATCCACTCTATTACCGCGCTGAACCTGTTGGTTGCACGGCAACAATATTGAAGAAACTATATAAGGAAAATGGCGTCGACATTCCAAAGGACATTGCGGGACTTATGCTTTCCGCGATCATTTCCGATTCACTGCTGTTCAAATCGCCGACATTTACGGAAGAGGATCGCGCAGCAGCTGAGGAATTGGCTGTGATTGCAGAAGTGGATGCGCAAGTGTATGGTCTTGAAATGCTAAAGGCGGGCGCGGATTTGAGCGGAAAGTCGCTTGAAGAACTTGTTTCGCTTGATGCAAAGGAATTCACGATCGGCAATGCGAAAATTGAAATCGCGCAAGTGAACGCAATTGAAGTAGATGATGTCATGAGCCGCCAAGCTGAAGTGGAAGTTCTTTTGAACAGCATCATCGAAGAAAAAGGGTTGGACTTGTTCCTGTTCGTCGTAACGGACATCCTGAACAATGATTCGACTGTCATTGCGCTCGGCAAGTCTGCTGAACGCGCTTGTGCTGCATTCAACGTCGCTTTGACGAACAATACGGCTACCTTCAAAGGTGTCGTCTCCAGGAAGAAGCAAATTGTACCTGTTTTAACAGAAGCATTGAAATGAAATAATGAAGGTTGTGCCCTTTAGAGGCACAACCTTTTTTGATTTTGAGCGATGAAAACTTATCGTTCATTTCCCGGCGGATATCGATCATTTCCTGGGAGTTATCGATCATTTCCCGGTAGTTATCGGTCACTTTAGCGGAGTTATCGGTCACTTTTCAAGAGTTATCGTCATTTCGGGACCTTTGACTCATCGAAATAGCGATGAAGTTTGAGTAACACAATCAGCCCAAATCCAATGGCTTCGTTGCAGGGCCTTCGAGGACGGAGCCATCCCTCCGGAAACGGGATCCATGGCATGGACAATCCCACGTCTGGTCGGCTTCATTCCATCGCGTCCTGCACCCCATATGAGTGCACACAGGGGAGTTGGTCCTTGAAATATGGCCACCAGTGAATTCTTTCAGCACAAGCCCCGTATTCTTCAAAGCTTGAACGAGGAACGAGCCGAAGCCTGTACGGTCGGGAGCATAGAGCGAAGCGGCCCTGTTCTGCCGGCCGACAATCTGGTCGCTGATAATACGCGCACTGGCAAGCGAATTGGAAAGTCCCCATTTCCTAAACCCCGTATTTAAATAGACATATGGCATGCTCGTCGAAATGCATCCTGCATATGGAATGAGGTCAGGCGTCTGCGGATCCTGTGCAGACCATCCATATTTCATCGCGTCAAGCTGATAGACTTCGCCTAATTCGGAGGACAATGTTTCATAATGCACTTGCGTCTCTTTTTCCATTCCGGCCTGATGCCCCTCGCCGGATAAGAGGAAATGTGTTTTTCCATCGATATAGGCAGTCCTAACCGAGCGCTTCGGATTGTCGACCGAAATATACTGCCCGGTTAACGGCATATTCGCTGGGGCGGAAACGATATAGGAACGGCCGACGATCAATTTCAGAATCTGCAATCCCCTCAGCGCCTCTATTGGATAATGGGTGCATAGAACAAGTTCATTGAATCGAACTTCGTTTTCAGAATTTGTATAAAGCAGCCGTTTTTTCAAATCCATGAGCCGGACATCCGAATTTTCGAATATGCGGGCTCCTGCTTGAACGGCCATTTTTGCTAAATGTTGCCCGAACCGTACGGGATGGATCTGTGTTTCGTCTTTCACCGTCAACATCAGTTCGGTTTTCAAAGGAAGCTCGCTATTCCTGCTAAGTTCCCCTATAATTCCGATGTCGTCATACGCCTTTTTTTCATCCCGAAGCCGTTCGGTTCCATATTTGGACTGTGCAAAAAGGATGGAATCTGCATTCCGTAACTCGTCCCCTTCTGCAAAAGTTCGTCCGAACAGGACAGCTTGCCGGTTCACTTCATAATAAACCTTTGCATTTTCACGTCCGAACTGCTTGATCAAGTCTGCATAGACGACGTCATGCTGCACGGTCAGTTTTCCAGTCGAATTGCCTGTAGCCCCGCAGAGGATTTCATCTTTCTCAAGCAGGATGACGTCTTTTCCTTCTTTCGCTAGAAAATAGGCGTTTGCAATTCCGCTCAACCCTCCTCCAATAATGCAAACATCACATGATAGGTCTTTATCCAAAGTGGGGTATGAATCCCGCGGGTAAGCAGTCTTTAGCCATAGTGAATTGTACATGATATAGCCCTCCAATTAATCTTCGATAACGATGGCAGCAGGCATATTCATTGTTGCCATTTTGATTGGAATCTAAAATGAAAGAAGAAAGGTGGTCGTAATTTATGAAAATAGAAATCTGGTCAGACTATGTTTGCCCATTTTGTTACATTGGAAAAAGGAGATTGGAGGAAGCATTGAGAGCGACGGACTTAGAAGGCAAGGCCGAGGTCGTGTTCAAAGCATACCAATTGGATCCGAACACGCCTGTAGGGGCGGGAAGTCCGGTGCCGGAAGACTTGTCGAAGAAATACGGCATCAGCTTGGATGAAGCGAAAAAGATGTTGGACAATGTTGCAGCTCAGGCGAAAACAGTCGGACTCGACTTTGATGTCGACAGCATGAAGGGGGCGAACACGTTCAACGCACATCGACTCGCCAAACTCGCCGAAACGGAAGGCAAGGGGGACGCAGTATCGGAGCGCCTGCTGCAAGGCCACTTCGTGAGTGGGGAAGCAGTCGACAACGAAGATACGTTGCTCGCCATTGCTGAAGAGGCGGGAATTTCGAAAGAACGCGCAGAGCAGATCCTTCAATCCGATGAATTTGCCGATGACGTGAAAAGAGATATCGAAGAGGCAGGGCAAATCGGAGTAAAAGGCGTTCCATTCTTTGTCATAAACCGCAAATACGCCATCTCAGGAGCACAGCCAGTCGAAGCCTTCGCGGAAGCATTGAAAAAAGTTGCAGACGAAGAAGGAATTCAACCCAATTAAAAGTGCCCCGGAAAGCGCCCGCCTGAAGCGGAAATCAACTTTTTTACTCAGCAATAAAAAAACGACGGTTCTAGCTTTTTTCGCTAGAACCGTCATTTTTGCTTTCATTCTTATATAAAACCTCGTACAACTCATCTTCTGTTGATATATCCGCGAGCTTCACCTTCGAGCGGTACGCAGCACGGACAATCAAATGACCTGCCACCGGTGCTGTGAGAAACACAAAAACAATACCGAGAAGCACCCGAACACTGACAAACTGCTCACGGAATAAAAAATATAAGAAAGTTCCCGATAGCGTCAACAAAACTGCCAGAGTGGAACTCTTCGTCGCAGCGTGTGATCTTGTGTAGATATCCGGCAATCGGATAAGCCCGAAGGCACTAATGACACTCGCAATTCCACCCGTTAAAATTAGCACAGCCCCTATGAATTCACCGATCTCGTTTACGCTCAACGATGACACCCCTTTCAATAGATTTCGAAAAGGCGATCGTTCCGATGAATGAAAGAATCCCTAAAATCAAAATGACCTCCAAGAAGGCTTTTGTCTTCAACATGATTGAAACAACAGCGATCATCGCTATCAAATTGACCCCGACCATATCAAGTGCAATGACCCGGTCCGGCATGGATGGGCCGAGGATGATCCGGAGGACGGCAATGGAGATGGTGATGGAAAAAAGGACGAGTGATATCGTCATCATCGTTTCAATCATCGTGTCACCTCCATAATCGCTTTTTCAAAGTTTTTCAGTTGTTTAATCAAACCATCCCTGGATTGCTCGACGTCCATCGCGTGGATATAAAGCATATTGCCTTCAGGCGATACTTCCATGACGACAGACCCCGGTGTCAAGGTGAGGAGAAGCGACAGCATCGTCACTTCCACATCACTCTTCAAAACAGTTTCATATTTAAAGATGCCCGGCTTGATTTTCAACGTCGGGCTTAAAATCTGCCGCAATACGACGATGCTCGACTGCGTCAATTCCGATATGAAAATGAAAAGCAATTTAATTGAATAAAATAACCGGCGTAAATAGAATTGTGTGCCGAAAAAACGGTGCATGAAAAAGATGATTCCGATTCCAACGAGGAAACCGGCAAAGAACGTCGTAAATTTCAATTCATCTTCATCCATCAATGTCATCCATAAAAAAGCGATGAACAGATTCAGTAATAACTGGGCTGGCACTCGCCTTCACCTCAACTTTCCGCTTAACGATTTCCTTGTAAGACAGCTTCGATATAGATTTCCGGATTCATAAGCGTCCTCGCTGCATCACTGACATACGGAGCAAGGCCTTCGACGCCGAGTCCGATAGCGACTGTCATAATCGCAAATAGGATGCATGGAACGAGCATCCCTTTTTTCAGTGGAACGTCGTCGTCTTCATTGATGATCGTCTCTCCCCAAAAACAATTCAGGAAGATGCGCAGCAGCGAATAGAGGACGAAAATGCCGGATAAAAAGGCTACAATCAACAGTAAAAAGGAGCCTGTTTCGATTGCTCCTTGCCCGATGAACACCTTGCCGATGAACCCGCTTAACGGTGGAATTCCCGCTAACGATAGCATCGTGATGAAGAAGAGCCAACCGAGTGCCGGATAGTTCCGAATCAAACCGCTCATCTCTTCGATCTTCGTTTTACCCGTCAAATAGATCATCGTTCCCGCTAGAAGGAACAGTAACGCTTTGACGATCATGTCATGAATTAAATAGTAAATTGCTCCTTGAAAAGCAATCTCTGAGGAAATTGCAAGCCCGGCCAAGATGAAACCAACCGCGATCACGACATTGTACGAAACGATTTTGCGGATGTCGTTATACGCAAGTGCACCGACACTTCCACCGATCATTGTAAGAATTGCCATCACACCGATCGCGGTATGCGTAATAATTGGTTCGTGATAAAAAATGAGGGTGAAGACGCGGAACAACGCGTACATCCCCACCTTTGTCAACAATGCGCCGAAGAGGGCCGCTATCACAGTCGGGGGCGCACTATATGATCCAGGCAGCCAGAAATAAAGGAGCAGTCCCGCCTTCAAACTGAAGACAATTAAAAAGATAAGACTGATTACCGTCAGCAGCGGGCCTTGTCCCACCTCTGCGATCCGGACTGATAGATGGGCCATATTTAGTGTGCCGATTGTTCCATATAAATAGGCGATCCCCATTAAGAAAAACCATGAGGATAGGACATTGATCGTGACGTATTTGATTGATTCGATCAGCTGAACCTTCCTGCCCCCCATCGTAATGAGCACGTAAGAGGAGAGGAGCATCACTTCGAAACAGACGAATAAATTGAACAGGTCCCCTGTAAGGAATGAGCCGTTGACGCCCGCCACAAGGAAGAAGACGAACGGATAAAAGAACATATGCTCAAACTGCTGTCCAATGGACGAAAAAGCATAGATAAGAAGGATTCCTGTCACGATAGAAGTCGTAACGACAAGCAGCATGGAAAATGAATCTGCAACGAATAAAATGCCGTAGGGAGGAATCCAGCCTCCGAAATCGAGCCGTAATATCCCTTCCTGCTGAATTTGGTATAGAATAACTAAACTGACAGCCACTGTCGCAATGCTCGACAGGATGCTGAGAACACGCTGTGTCTTCGTGTAATGGCGTAAAAAAACGAGGATGATCCCTGTTAGCAAAGGGATGATCATCGGCATGGCGATTATGTTATTCATCTTCGAACCCCCTTAATTCCTGGAGGTTATCCGTTCCAGTCTTTTTGTATGTACGGTAGGCAAGTACAAGTAGAAATGCGGTTACGGCAAAGCTGATGACGATTGCTGTCAGGATTAGCGCCTGTGGCAAAGCATCCGTATAGCTTTCCGCATTCTCGCCTAGCAACGGTGCACTGCCTTTCTTCAATCCTCCCATAGTCATCAAGAGCAGATGAGCTGCGTGAGACAGGACGGCTGTCCCTAAAATCACACGAATCAAATTGCGGGACAGCAGCAAATAGACAGCGATCATTACAAGAAAGCCAACAAGTATGGTCATTAACGTTTCCATCTGCTACACATCCTCACTAATGGTTGAAATAATCGTCACGACGACACCGACAACCGTCAATGCCACCCCCGCCTCGAACACGAGGACTGTCGACAGTTCCGTCTCGCCGAAAACGGGTAAATTGAAATGTCCGGCAGCCTGTGTAAGGAAATGCTTGCCGAACAGGACTGAACCAATACCAGTACCGACGGCAAGAAATGCCCCTAATGCCGCAATTTTTTTGAAGTCGAACGGAATGCCTTTATGCACCGTATCAATATCATGAACTAAATAAAGCAGAACGAATGCGGAGGAGAGGACAAGACCGCCAATGAAACCGCCGCCCGGATTGTTATGCCCCGACAAGAACAGCTCAACGCCGAACGTCAATATGATGAATACGACGATTTTCGTTACTGTTTGCAAAATGACATCATTGATCTTCAAAATCCTGCCCCTCCTTTCGCGTTTTTAACTTAATAAGTGTGAACACGCCAATTCCTGCAATGAACAGCACAACGACCTCCAACATTGTATCGAACGCTCGGAAATCTCCTAAGATTGTATTGACAATATTTTTACCGCCTGCAAGTTGGTACGAATCTTCAAAGTAAACGGATATGGATTCAAACATTTTATTCCCCTGAACGGTGAGGGCGAGAACCGTCACAATCGTTCCCGCAGCGAAGGCGATCAACCCGTTCAACACTTTTGTTCCGATCGGCGAACGCTCCTTCTTCCAATCCGGCAAAAAGTAGAAGCACAGGAGGAACAGGGCGGTTGTTACCGTTTCAACGACGGCTTGGGTCAATGCTAAATCAGGCGCCCGGAAGACGACGAAGAAGAAGGCGATGGAATAGCCGAGCACACCATTTAAAATAATCGCTGTCATCCGGGATTTTGCGAATAGCATTGAAAGGCCAGCAACCGTCATGGCGAGCACAATAAGATATTCGTTTGCCGTAACCGGTGCATCATTCGAGAAGTCGAACGTATAGGAACCCGTATAAACAATCGCCCCTCCAACAACTACGATAAAGAAGGAGAAGATATAGACGAGATAGTCTTTCAAATACCCTTTCATATAAAGGCGGGTAAAGAAGTGAGATGCTTTTTCCAGCAAGATCAAATTGGCATTGAAGGCTGCATCCAAGTTCCAAGTCATAGGGGCAATCGTATAAATGCCTCTCCAGTAACGATAGAATTTGTATAGGACAGCACCTAGAATGATGACTCCGATTGTCATCAACAATGCAGGGCTATTGAAGCCGTGCCACGCAACGATTTGCGGCGTCAAACCTTCAGCGCCCGCGAGTGTTGGGTAGACCGCAGCCATTGCAGGGCGCAGCAAGTAGTTTCCGATACTATTCGGGAAGAAGAAGATCCCGATGACCAGAATTGCCAAAATGGAAGGCGCAAGGAGCATTCCGAAAGGAGCTTCCCTCGACGGTTTCTCTATCCGTTCAGGTTGGAATTCCCCGAAAAACGTTTGGAATACGATAATCATGCTGTACACGAATGTGAAGACACTCGCAAGCCAAGCAACTATGAGGAAAATTGTTCCCATCGTGCCCACATCAAAAAGCTCCAGATTACGTGCATTCACTAATGACTCAAAAAACATTTCCTTACTTAGAAATCCATTGAACGGAGGCAACCCGGCCATTGAAAAGCTGCCGATCAAAGCGATGCTGAAAGTCACTGGCATGAAAGCCATAAGCCCGCCTAATCTGCGGACATCCCGCGTCCCTAATTCATGGTCGAGAATTCCGACAACCATGAAGAGGGCTCCTTTAAAGGTGGAATGGTTGATGAGATGGAACAGTGCAGCAAATGTGGCTTGCGCGTAAATGATTGAATTTGCACTATGACCTTCATTGAGCGCAGCAGAGCCGAGGCCGAAAAGACTCATGACCAAACCGAGCTGACTGATTGTCGAATAAGCGAGCAAGGCCTTTAAATCCGTTTGCTTTACGGCGTTGAACGATCCCCAGAACAAGGTGAAGATCCCCACGCTGCTAACGATGTAAAACCAGGTCATCTCACCTCCGAAAATGGGAGTGAAACGTGCTACCAAATAGATGCCCGCCTTGACCATCGTAGCTGAGTGTAAATAAGCACTGACCGGTGTAGGTGCTTCCATCGCATCCGGCAGCCAAATATGAAACGGGAACTGGGCGGACTTCGTAAATGCCCCGAGTAAGACGAGCAGCATGGCAAATACAAAGAGAGGCTCGTCCGTATACTGACCAATCGTGACTACTATCTCACGTACACTGTACGTGCCTGTCATAGTATGTAGCATAATGAATCCGGCAAGCATCGCAATTCCGCCGGATACTGTAATGAGCATGGACTTTTGCGCGCCGTACCTTGATTTTTTCCGGTGGTACCAGAAGGCGATCAGCAGGAAAGAAGAAATACTCGTCAATTCCCAAAAAACGTACAACACCATAAGATTATCGGAAAAAACGACTCCGAGCATGGCGCCCATGAACAGGAGAAGGTACACGTAAAAGCGTCCTAACGATTCCCGTTCGGATAAATAATAGATGGAGTAAAGGATGACCAAACTGCCGACACCCGTAATGAGAAGGCCGAATATTAAACTGAGGCCATCAAGATAAGTTGTAAAGTGGATCCCGGCAGATTCAATCCACCGGAACGTATGTGTATACGTTTCCCCTTTTGCAATAGGAGGGATAAAGCTTGCAAGCGTTGCAAAAAGTAAGAGTGGAACAAGCAAGACAAACCAACCGATTTTCCGGCTTTGTATCCTTTTATAGAGAAAGGGAACGAAAATGGCAACTATAAAAGGGATGAATATGGATAATGAAATTGTCAAACAGGTAACCTCCTGAAAAAAGGGATTTCGATGTCTTATGTAAATTTTTTCTTGATTGATGGGATAGGCTTGACTCGTGACAGAACTGGGGACATAATAGGTAGCTACAGATACCATTAGAAAAAGTTCATAAATAGAATTATACACTAAACGGATTTCCGTCGCACTTTGAGACATTTACATCTTGTCAGCCAATCATCTTTTATGTATAATATTGTGGTTTTCAATTGTAAATACAAATTGCGATACAGTGAACGAAAATAAATGTAAGAGGTGACTACGGTCATGGGCAAAGTAAAAGGTCGTATGGACGAAGCGATACTTGTTTGTGTCTACTACGGTCCAAATGGCGAACGTCTCATTAGACGTGGACATAAAATGGCATCCATCATCGATTGTCCACTATATATATTAACGATTGACCCATTGCCATTCGATGAATTTGACGCCGAGAAATCCGAGTATATCGAGAGATGGCAGGAACTTGCCAAAGAGCTCGATGTTGAAGACTTCATCATTATGGATAATGAAAAACGGCCGGTTGCAAAGGCGATCAAAGAAGTAGCTCACAAACATAATATTACGCAGATCATTATCGGTCAAACTGCCCAGAGCAGATGGGAAGAGATCACAAAAGGATCATTCATGAACGTGTTGCTGCGCGAAATAACATTTGTTGATTTCCATGTGGTCTCCGTTGATCGTGCGATTAAAGATGAAATTGAAGGCATGTTCGAAAAAGGAGTGCGGGCTTATTTAGTCGAAGAAGGGGAGGGCTTTCGAATTAGCTTCACCCTTTCAAAAGAGGCGCGCTTCGAAGGTATTTTCTTTAAGGAAATCGGAACAGATTTCAATAACGGGATCTTCAAATTCATGAACAATAATAAAATGTGTCAAGTGCAGATTACAGATGACAGAGTTACCGAAGCAACTCAATTTGTCTGTAAAATCGAGCAGTGAACTTAATTATAAGCGGATGACCGGTTACTGGTCATCCGCTTTTGTTTTCCACTATTGTTTATTCTTCTCCTACAATCTTCACTTCCAGCTCCAAGTCAACGTCGAATTTCTTCTTCACTTCCGCCTTTACCATATTAATTGTATTAATGTAATCGGAAGCGGTCGCTTTATTTTTATTAATAATGAAGCCCGCATGCTTCGTCGACACTTCCGCTCCGCCATGGCCTCTTCCTTGCAGGCCGCAATCTTGGATCAATTTCCCTGCGAAATAACCCGGCGGCCGTTTGAACACACTTCCCGCGGATGGATATTCGAGCGGTTGCTTCGATTCACGTTGGAACGTCAAGTCCGCGACTTTTGCATCGATTGTTTCCTTGTCTCCCTCTGCCAGTTCGAAATCAGCGGATAATACATAATACCCTTCAGACGTAATGATGCTTTTCCGATAGCCGAGCTCCAACTCTTCCTTCGATAGAACAAGGCGTTCACCAGTCTTTGTAAGAACTGTGCACTGCACAATAATATCTTTAATTTCCCCACCGTAGGCTCCTGCATTCATAGCCATCGCACCACCGATGGAGCCGGGTATTCCACATGCGAATTCAAGACCTGTCAACGATTCCTCTGCAGCGCGTCTTGAAACGTCGATAATGAGTGCTCCTGCTTCTGCGTGGACCTTATTGCCATCCACTTCAATTGCATCCAGTTTCGACAGATGAAGGACGATGCCGCGCACGCCGCCATCCCTCACGACCATATTCGACCCATTGCCTAATAATAAAAGCGGAATTCCATTTTCATATGCATACCGCACCGTCCCTTCCGTTTCCTCGATAGTCCCCGGAATGACGAGTATATCTGCAGCTCCGCCAAGTTTTGTCATTGTATATTTGTTTAATGGTTCATCTATCCGTAGTATGCCATCTTTAATAATTCCGCGTAGTTCCTCTAACCACTGATGCTTCGACATCAACATCCAGTCCCTTCAATTCTAATGCGCTGAAAACCTTCTCTTTTAATTGAATCAAAAGAAGCCTTCACTTTTATAAGTATGCTAGCTAACCGGTGTTTTGACAAGAAATAATAACCGAGGCATTCCGAATAGCAATTAAAGGAATATTTATCTTGACTTCAAGACATATTCGAGTTATCATTTGGAATATATCTTGGAGTGAAGATATTTTTGCTTGCGAGAATGTTTTCATGACTGCAGGTATACGGAATAGGGAAATGAAATGCAACGAAAAAATGGGAAGGGTGGATGGTAACATGGCAACATGGAAAGTGGACGCGTCACACACAAGTGTAGGTTTTTCAGTAAAGCATATGATGGTTTCAAAAGTAAAAGGAAGTTTTGCAGGAGTCGAAGGGACAATTGAGGGGAGTCCTGAAGATTTGACAGGTGCACAAATCAATTTCACTATCGATGCAACTTCCATTAATACAAATAGCGAAGACCGAGACAATCACCTTCGTTCAGGCGACTTTTTCGATACAGAACAATTTCCTCAACTAACTTTCGTCTCTACGGATATCGTGAAAACAGGCGATGATGAGTACGAAGTGACAGGTGATCTGACAATCAAGGACGTAACGAAGAAAGTTACATTTGAAGCAGAATTCGGAGGCACAGGAACAAACCCATGGGGCGTTCAAGTTGCTGCATTCGAAGTCGAAGGGAAAATCTCCCGCAAAGAGTTCGGTCTCACATGGAACCAAGCACTCGAAGCGGGCGGCGTACTCGTAGGCGACGACATCAAGATCTCGATCGACCTGCAAGCAAACCCTGCTCAATAATTATATATAGCAAACGGCACGCATGAGATGAACTCATGCGTGCCGTTTTTTTATTGCCGTGAATCGATGCTAGGGTCCATTCTATGTTCACCAGGGTCCATTCTTTCTAGCAATGGCTCATTTATTTGAACAAGGGCTCAATTAATCGCGCAAGGGCTCCATTATTTGCTCAAGGGCTCAATTAATCTCACAAGGTCTCCATTATTTCACCAAGGACTCAATTATCACCCACTCACTCCTCAACAAATGGCCATCGTTCCACAGTCCGTCCATGCCTTCCGGTTGTCGTCTCTGCATGCATCAATGATTGATATACCGCTTCCTCCGTCGCCTCGATGACTGCCTTGAAAAGTTCGTTCATCACTTTGGCGTCATCACGCAGCAATGTATAGCTCACCGTATCACCGCTTCCGCTCGAATGCGGAATCGTATAGGCGTTCGAGAAGGCGATGATGATGTCGCCGCTGCCGTTATGGATATGGGAGCCGGTACGACCGAGGCCGATGGAGGCGCGTTTCGCAAGTCGCTTCAACTGCCGGCTGTCCACCGGTGCATCCGTTGCGACGATGATCATAACGGAGCCGTCCGGTTTTTCGCTTTGCATTTCGCTGGATGGCTTTAAGTTGTCTTGCGCTGTCGTCATTTGCATTTTATTCCGCGCAAGCCATTCATCAATCAGACATTCTTCCGGATTGCCGAAATTCGTCAACGTCAGCACGCCGACTGTGAATGAATCCCCGTCGTGAGGGACAACCCTTGAAGAAGATCCAATCCCGCCTTTTCGACCGAAGCAGATCATCCCTTTCCCTGCACCGACATCGCCTTGTTCAAACGAACCGGCACTCGCTTCGCGGATTGCTTCAATGGCATGCTCCGGCCGGACCTTCAACGAACGCATCGCGTTCAAATAGCTGTCATTGCATTCGCCGACTACGATGTTCAATGAACTGGTGGAATCCCCGATGGCGGTATTCTCCTCGAGCATATGCCTCAACGTCCCTTCCAGCACCGCGCCAACGCTGAATGTATTGGTAAGCATGATGGGGGATTCGATGACACCAAGTTCCTCCACCTGGAGAAGTCCGGCTGATTTGCCGAAACCGTTCAATACGAAACTCGCCGAGGGCACTTTCTGTTCGAAGCAATTTCCTTCATGGGGCAAGATGGCTGTGACTCCTGTGCAGGCGCTATCTGTGCCGGGCTCCTCTTTCAACGTTACATGGCCGACCGCCACACCTGGCACGTCCGTAATAGCATTCCATTTTCCTTTTAACATTTATTCCACACTCCGTTTCACTTGATGGTCCGATGTGGTCCCTCACTCTACTATGCCACTTTAAGACTGATGCATCCCGCTGCTTCTCCTGCAGCAATTTTATAGGAATAATTATCAACTTCCATGCGAATGTCTAAAACCCTTTATTTCTAAATGAAATAAACAATCAAATGTTTGTTTGATTGTCCTTGCAATCAGAAAAGTGTACACATATACTATAATCAAACGAACATTTGAATGAGGTGCCGAAATGAAAGTCAAAGATACATGCGAAGTAACAGTTGTCCATGAGGAAGTAGTCGAGAAAGTTCAAAAAGGACTGCCGGATGTCGGCGGCATGGTGCGAATATTTAAGGCGCTCGCAGACGAAACGAGATTGAAAATCGCCTATTCTCTCACGCTCGAGGAGCAGATGTGCGTCTGTGACGTGGCAGCGGTCATCGGCGCATCTAATGCGACGGCGTCCCATCATCTTCGCTATTTGCGGGAGCATAGTCTTGCGAAATCAGAGCGCAAAGGGAAGATGGTTTATTATTCATTGGCGGATGGCCATGTTTATGACCTTGTAAAGATTGCCCACGATCACGCCTCGGAAAAGGAGGATGAGCCGGATGACCACTAAAATGGAGTACAGACTCGAGAATCTCACTTGTGCAAACTGTGCAATGAAATTCGAAAACAATGTGAAAAGCATCCCCTCCGTTTCTGAAGCAACGGTCAACTTTGGCGCATCCAAGCTTTCTTTCACAGGCGAAGCGACGATGGAGGAGCTCCAGGCGGCAGGTGCATTCGATGGTATTCAAGTCGTCCCTTTGGCGAAAAGGAATACTGAGCCGAAAATTCCGTTTTACCAAAGGAAAGAAAATATCGTTACATTCTTATCCCTATTGTTCGTCATTGCGGGGATGTATTTCACCTATCGGGACGTCCCGCATCCGACAGTAGCAACTGGACTGTTCGCAGCCGCCATCCTGATCGGCGGGACGGGAATGTTCATCACAGGCATCAAGAACCTTGTACGACTTGATTTTGACATGAAGACGTTGATGACGATCGCGATTATCGGAGCGGCAATCATCGGTGAATGGCAGGAAGCGGCTGTCGTCGTGTTTTTATTCGCAGTGAGTGAAGCGCTTGAAGCATACTCCATGAATAAAGCGCGTCAATCGATCCGCCAACTCATGGATATTGCCCCTGCGTCCGCGCTTGTGAAAAGGAATGGCGGCATGATGGAGCTTCCGACTGAGGATATCCGAGTCGGCGATATCCTAATCGTGAAACCAGGGCAGAAAATTGCGATGGACGGCATCGTTCTGAGCGGGCAATCGACTGTCAATCAGGCAGCAATCACAGGGGAATCGGTCCCCGTGTTGAAACAGCAGGATGACGAAGTGTTTGCGGGGACGTTGAATGAAGAAGGTGCGTTGGAAGTGACCGTGACAAAACTCGTCGGGGATACGACCATCGCCAAAATCATCCACCTCGTCGAGGACGCCCAAGCAGAGAAGGCACCGTCACAGAAGTTCGTCGATCGATTCGCGAAATACTATACGCCGATCATTATCGGCATTGCCATTTTAGTCGCCATCGTCCCGCCGCTTTTCGGAGGAGAGTGGCATACGTGGATTTACCAAGGGCTCGCGGTGCTTGTCGTCGGCTGTCCTTGCGCACTCGTCGTATCCACGCCTGTCGCCATCGTGACGGCGATCGGAAATGCCGCCCGCCAAGGAGTCCTCATTAAAGGAGGCGTCTATCTTGAAGAGATGGGGCGCATTACTGCGGTCGCCTTCGACAAGACGGGCACGTTGACAAAAGGATATCCTGAAGTGACGGATTTCATTACTGAGGGTGGGGAGAAGCGGAATTTACTGCAAGCGGTCGCAGCGGTCGAATCGATGTCCCAGCATCCGTTGGCACGGGCGATTGTCGATTATGCGAAAGAACAAGGCGAAGGATTAGCGGATATCCGGAACTTCCAGTCGGTCACCGGGAAAGGGGCCTTCGGGGAAGTGGATGGTGCTCTAGTCCACGTCGGGAGCATGAACTGGGCGGCAGAGCTTGCTGAACTGCCTCCGAAAATGAAAAAACGCGCAGAAGGCTTGCAACAGGAAGGGAAATCCGTCATGGCGGTTCTCTTCAATCATGAATTCCAGGCATTGATTGCAGTGACGGATCCATTGCGGGAGGAAAGTGCTGATGTCCTGCGTCAATTGAAGGGAGTCGGCATCCGGCATACGGTCATGCTGACGGGTGA
Organism: Saccharococcus sp. Marseille-Q5394; assembly: GCF_946901335.1. Lineage (NCBI taxonomy): Bacteria > Bacillati > Bacillota > Bacilli > Caryophanales > Anoxybacillaceae > Saccharococcus > Saccharococcus sp. Marseille-Q5394. The sequence continues at coordinate 560,449 of NZ_CAMPPQ010000002.1, forward strand.
TGATGAGCGGACAGCTGAAGCAATTGCAACAATTGCTGGTGTGACGGATGTCCGTGCGGGACTCATGCCGGAGGACAAATTGACTGCCGTGAAAGGATTGATCGGTCATTATGGCCGGGTCGCGATGGTCGGCGACGGCATTAATGACGCTCCTGCATTAGCCGCTTCTTCAATCGGGATCGCCATGGGAGGAGCAGGAACTGACGCCGCTCTAGAGACGGCGGATATCGCATTGATGGCGGATGATCTCCGACAATTGCCGTATACGATGAAATTAAGCCGAAAAACGTTGCAGATTATTAAAGAAAATATTATGTTTGCAGTAGGCTTAAAAATTGTAGCGCTGCTTTTGATCATCCCAGGATGGTTGACTTTATGGATTGCAATCTTTGCAGATATGGGAGCGACGTTGCTCGTCGTTTTGAATTCACTTAGATTGTTGCGGATCCATAAGTAAAGTACGCAGCCCGGACGGGGGGAATTGGAATGAAATTGCGGGAATGGACGATGGAGGAACAGGAACAGCTCATCCATTTTTTAACGACGAATACATGGCCGTTTCATGGAAATGCACATCCGGAACGTGAATTGATCGAAAAGACGATCGAAGAAGGCGGTTATGAATCGGATGAAGTGAAGACGTTCTGGGTGCAAAACGAGGAAGAAGATATTGTAGGAATCGTGAAGATCCATGATTTGCAGGATGAAATTCCGCTGTTCGATTTACGGATTGCTGATCGTTATAGAGGATTCGGATATGGACCGAAAGCGCTCCGCCTCATTACGGAGTTCGTGTTCGGCATGCCGGAGGAGAAGATCCGTCTGGAAGGCCATACGCGTCAAGATAACTTGGCAATGCGAAAGACATTCGAGCGCGCAGGGTTTGTTAAGGAAGCCCACTTACGCAAAGCGTGGTTCTCACCGAAAGAGAACTCGTATTATGACGCTGTCACATACGGGATGACGCGTGAAGACTTCCTGGCGGGAACGACAACTCCTGTCATGTGGGAAGATGCAGGCATCGGAGAAAAACCGAAAAAACGCATTCCGAATTTCCCGACTGAATTTGAGTCGGAGCGGCTCATCATCCGTATGCCTGAAGTGGAAGACGCTCTTGACGTGTGGAATGCGATGCGGAATTCCCAGCCTGCCTTAAAGGAATGGATGCCATTTGCACAAAAGGCGCCTGAGCTGCATGCGACAGAGGAGAATTTGCGGCAGGCGATTGCCGATTTCATTACACGGAAGGATTTACGGCTCCATATGTTTTCGAAAGAGACTGGCGAGTTTGTCGGGTCGACGGGACTTCACCGCATCGACTGGACAGTTCCGAAGTTTGAAATCGGGTATTGGCTGGATACGAAATTCGAAGGGCAGGGGCTTATGACAGAGGCGGTTGAACGTTTGACACGCTTCGCATTCGAGGATTTGCACGCTCGCAGAGTGGAAATCAGATGTGATGAGGAAAATGTGAAAAGCCGTTCTGTAGCTGAACGGGCAGGATTTGAGCTTGAAGGGACATTGAGATGCGATTCCCTTTCGGCGGATGGTAAGCAATTGCGGAATACATGCATTTATGGAAAAGTAAAATGAGAAAGGGTGCCACTAATTGGGCACCCTTTCTTCAAACTGATCGCCTGCCGGTTAATAACTGGATGACGAATATGATTCCTGCGATGACTAACAGAAGGTGGATAAGTCCGCCTCCGACCTTCATGACAAATCCAAGCAGCCAGAAGGCGATTAGTGCTACGATAATAATCCAAAGTATTTTACCCATTTTTTTCACTCCTTCGAAGTGGTATAGTGAATTTACCCGTAAGTTGGAACTTGTAAACTGCTTACATGCATGATTTATCATTAAATGGGCAGGGAATGTACATACTGGAGGTGGAATGATTGGCAACACCAAGTATGGAAGATTATATTGAACAGATTTATATGCAGCTCGAGGCAAGGGGAGAGGCCCGCGTCTCCGATGTAGCGGAAGCACTTTCGGTATTGCCTTCATCTGTAACAAAAATGGCGCAGAGGCTCGACCGTGAAGGGTATGTCGTCTATGAGCGCTATAGAGGATTGGAACTGACAGAAAAAGGCTTGACGTTCGGAAAGAAACTCGTCAGGAGGCATGAACTTCTCGAGCAGTTTCTCCGGATCATCGGCGTTGAGGAGAAGAACATCTATGGAGATGTTGAAGGAATCGAGCATCACTTAAGTTGGAATGCGATGGACCGGATTACGGATCTCGTCGAGGCGATGAAAGAAGACGAAGCTTTCGTAGAAAAACTGAAAGAACGGCAGAGCTACAAAATGGAAGAGGTAGATAACAAATGACAGAACATAAACCGGGTTTTATTGCCCAACTGACCGTAATTGGCCAGGAAGGATCAAGATGGGTGCTGGATGGCGGAGACGAGCAGGAGATTATGATCAATGCGTCGGAATTCGAATCGCCTGTCGAAGAGGGGGATGACGTCGAAGTCTTCCTATATATGAACCGGCGTGGCGAATTGACAGCGACTGCTAATATCCCGAAGATGACATGCGAGTCATTCGGTTGGGGACGAGTGATCCGGATCGATGACAAGGAAGGCGCGTATGTAGATATCGGCTCCTCCTTCGAAGTGCTCGTGAATAAAGCGGACTTGCCAAGAGTGAAGGCATTATGGCCGAAGACGGACGATGAGCTGTTCATGACATTGCGCACCGATCTCGGCGGCAATATTTTCGGACGCCTCGCAACGGAGGAGAGGGTGTTGGAATTGATTGAGGATGCGCCTGAAACGACTTTCAATAAGAACTTGAAAGCAAGGGCATACCGTCTATTGCCAGTGGGATCGTTCTTTTTAAGCATTCCGGAAACGTATCGTATTTTTGTCCACCAGACGGAGCGGGAGCATGAGCCGCGTCTAGGTGAGGAAGTGGATATCCGGATTATTGATGTGCGCGATGACGGTACGCTAAACGGCTCGTTGCTGCCAAGGAAAGAGGAGCGCCTTGGAGATGATGCGGAAACTGTTTACCGTTACCTCAGCGATGTAGGCGGGAAAATGCCGTTTTCGGATAAATCGACTCCGGATGAAATTAGCGAGATGTTCGGGATGAGCAAAGGTTCTTTCAAACGGGCACTCGGCAAGCTGATGAAGGAAGGGAAAGTTACGCAAAGTGAAGGTTGGACTACTTTGAAATGAGAACTGGAACCTTTTTCAATGCACTTCGTACTACATCATAGTACAGGAGGGAAAGCTTATGAAAAGAATATTGATGGCAGCGGGCGCATTGCTGCTAGTGGTCGGGGGCTTGATGCCGACGTATGCGAAAGCCGATACGACCATTGATGAAAAATTAGGTGTGCCCATTGTTGTATTGGGTGCGAACTTGACAGACGCAGAGAAGGAAAGCGTTAAGAAGAGCTTGAAAGTTGAAGAGAATGCCGAAGTTGAAGAGATTACAGTCGATGGCAATGATCTTGTGAAATATATTAAAGACGGCAACAGCAAAGCGAGAATGTATTCATCTGCCAAAATTACTAGGCAGGATGAAGGGAAAGGCCTCGTCATTAAGATCGTCACGCAAGACAATATTACGCAAGTGACGAACGAGATGTATGCAACAGCGATGATGACGGCAGGAATCGAAGACGCGATCGTCGAAGTGGCGGCGCCGAAGCCGGTGACGGGGCACTCCGCATTGGTCGGGATTTATAAGGCATATGAAGTGTCCGGGGAGACGCTCGATACCGAGCGGACGGACGTTGCGAATGATGAGTTGAATTTGGCGACGAAGTTTGCGAAGGACTCGGGAATCGATCAGGACAAAGTGGCCGAGCTCCTGACGGAAATCAAAAAAGCGATTGCCGACAACAAGCCTGCGACGAAAGAAGAAGTCGAGAAAATTGTAAATGACCAATTGAAGAAGTTGAACATCGAGTTGAGCGAGGCTGATCGGCAATTGCTGATTGACTTGATGGACCGGATCCGGAATCTAGACATCGACTTTGGCAAGCTGTCGGAGCAATTATCCGATATGGCGACGACAATCAAAGAGAAGTTCGGCGATATCGATCCTGGTTTTTGGGATAAAGTACAACAGTTCTTTGCGGATCTTTTTGAATCAATCAAGTCATGGTTCAAGTGATATGCCCATGCGCTATGATAGAATATTGGAAAAGGAGATGATCTCATGGAATTTAAATTAGTTGAGCTTGGCGGAGACGCATTCGCGTTCAAGCATGAAAAGGACGGAAAGTTGCTAGCTGAAATCACATGGACACTTCTCGCCGATGTCATGGTCATGGATCATACGTATGTATCGGAAGACTTGCGAGGGCAGGGAGTGGCAAAGCAACTGCTTGACCGCGCAGCAGAATATGCCCGTGAAAAAGGGTATAAGATGGAAGCGGTATGCTCGTATGTAGTCACTGCGTTTAATCGATACAAGGAATATGACGATGTGAAAGCATAAGAACAAAAAAAGGCAATCCTTCAACGATTAAAGGATTGCCTTTTATTTATTTCGATATAGAATCAAAGTCCCCATGCAGTTGTGACGAAATATACGATGCCTGTTAGTACGGATGCGCCTGCGACAGTGTAGAACATGTCCGTCGAAGTGAACAGTAGATTTTTCCCCATATTTCATCCTCTCCTTTCGCTTATTGAAGGAAGCTATCATAGGAATACAGTACCCGTGATTGACAATTCCAAAACTTCGACAATAAAAAAAGAAATAGATGAGTAATGAATCCTATTGTTATCCTAATCGTATACTTGTTATGATAGAAAATATGTAAAAGGAAAGGGTGCTTTACTTGAAACGCACAGCAGAAAAAGTATTATCCATCATTGCTGTCATTATGACTGCAATTGGAGTTATTTTTGGATTCATTGCAATGGCTATTTTTAAAATTGTGAAAAACGATCCGGCAGCCATGCGGGATTTTGAAAGGGAAATGATGGCCGATCCGGCGATGACGCAGGCCGAGATGGATGCTATTTACGGATTCTTTAATGTCATGGGCGGATTCTTCTGGTTCCTCCTCATTGCTATGATTATCAGTGTCGTACTGAATATTATTGGTATCGTCAACATCTGGAAAAACAAGAATGCCAAACTGGCAGGAATCATGTTCATTATTGCCGGCTTGTTAGGCGGGATCTTATCGTTGCCTTCCATTTTGCTTTATGTCGCTGCAGTTCTCTGCTTTACGAAAAAGCCGCCATTACAGGATGATCTTCAATATGCGGATCAATCCTACAACAGCGATGGTATGAGGCCACTGTAAAATAAAAAGGACGCTTCCCGAAGATGGGGAAGCGTCCTTTGAACTTAATAGGCATACACTGGCTCATGAATATAGTAGACGTATTGGGCTGTTTCAACTGGGTAGCCTTCAAAGTACTCTTCGAAGACTTCCAATAATTCGAATCCTTGTTTTTCATAAAAAGCACGTCCAGCCGTATTTCTGCTATCAACGTAAACGAAAATTTGTTTGGCGTTGCCGAGCATGCTGACCGTATAGTCGAAAAGTTTTTTGCCGTAGCCTGAATGCTGATGGGATGGCAAAATATACATGGCTGTCAATTCCGAGTCTCCATCTTCATCTTCCCTCGTGAAATTGAGGAAGCCGATCGGAGTTCCTTTTTCGCATTCAGCGACGAGCATATGAGTTTTTTCCATCCGCTTGATCATCATTGCATTGGAATAGGAGCGGTCGATAAATGCTGTCTGAATGTTTTCAGGAATGATCCCCGCATATGTATCATTCCACGTGATGTGGGCAATGTGTTGAATATAGCTAATGTCATCGGCAGTCATTGGTCTAATCATGTCGCAGTCACCTCCGGAAACCTTTTTGTTATCATAACAAAAAATGGGGGAATAAACTACGCTTGTCATCATAATGAAATATAAAAAAGTAAATTATCTAAAAAGTGTGCAGAATACATGGGCAATCAACTGAATTATTTGAAATGACTCGAACGATATGAGATGCTACTAGTGACGTCTCGGTTTGGAATGTCATATCCGATGAATTGGAGTTTTCGAATTCGGGAAGAGGGTATACTGGAAGTAGTAAACGATTTCTTAATCAATGGAGGAATGATAGCTATGGCACGTAAAAACGGGAATGGATTGCTTCTTGCCACATTGGCTGCAGGCGCATACGCATATTTCAGCAAAAAAGAAAACCGTGACAAAGCGATGGTTGCGGTGAATAATATGAAAACAAAGGTCGATTCCTTTATACAATCGCAAAAACTGAACCGTTCCGATGATACGAAAGCCGGTCATTCGGATCCATACGACTTGCAGGATAATAAAATGGTAAGTGAAGGCGCGCAAACCAGCGTCCATTACTACAATCAAGAAGTAGAGGATAAATCAGAGGAATCCAAAACGGACGGTCTCTACAGTAAAAAAGAAGACCCGAGCCAAGCACCGCAAAATCAATAATAATTTCGCTTCCATTATGGAGGCGTTTTTTTTATTCTTCGCATGTTAGAGTGGGAAATAAAATTTCTGCTTTATATAAGGATTGAAGCGAAAGGCGGCGACTCCTGCGGGAACAGCACGAGCTGAAGACCCCGCAACGAAGCGAAGCGTAGTGAGGAGGCTGAAGCCGTGCCCGCGGAAAGCGTCCGCCTGTAGCGGAAATCCATTTTAATATTCGTTAATAACGAACATTGATTGTAATTGTACAGTGAATTGATGTATACTTTTCAGTAGTTTGAAATAGTGAAGGTGAATTTATTGAAAAAGAAAATTGGTTTATTATCAATATTGATAACCACTGCCGTTTTCCTCAGTGGTTGTTCCGGAGTCCAGAACAAAGAAGGTACATTCTATAATATTTTCGTCAAGCCGATGGAATGGCTGCTTCACTACCTTGGTGAAACATTCAACGGAAGCTATGGACTGGCAATCATCGTCATCACCGTTGCCATCCGGTTGGTGCTCATGCCGCTTATGTTGAAAAACTATAAGGCGCAGCAAGAAATGAAGGTCAAAATGGATGCCCTCCGTCCCGAAATGGAAGATATCCAAAAGCGTATTAAAGAAGCGAAAGAAAAGGAAGACAAAGAAGAGCAGATGAAGCTTCAGCAAGAGATGATGGGCTTGTACTCCAAGCATGGCGTCAATCCGCTGAACATGGGCTGTCTGCCGTTGATCATCCAGATGCCGATCATCATGGGCCTCTATTTCGCAATCCTTTACGCTCCACCCGAATTGAAGGAGCATCAATTCCTCTGGTTCAAATTAGGTGAGCCGGATAAAATCATGATGCTAGTTGCTGGTGCGGTTTATTTCGTACAAGCGCGAGTGTCATTATGGACAATGCCTGAGCAGCAAAAGCAGCAGATGAAGCTGTTCATCTATATGTCACCGATCATGATCATGTTCATTTCATTCACGGTGATGGCGGCACTTCCGCTCTATTGGGCGGTCGGTGGGCTATTGCTCATTTTCCAAACATACTTGGGCAGGAAGTTTTACTACAAGGAAGTGGTACAACCACTTCCTGAGACAAAAGCAGATGCGAAGACAGATGCGAAGCCGAAGTCGAAAAAAGATTGAACAAAGGCATACAGGAGGCTGGAGAGCAATCTCCGGCCTTTTTTGGAGGGAATTAACATGAATCTGAAAAGGACAGGCGTCATCGGGATTGTTGTATTGTTAGTTGTGACGTTGTTTTTTGTCGTCAGAGGAAATCTTGATTTTGCGATTCTGACGATGATGGCGCTCTTTACGTTGACGAACGCTTCAAGGGCGAAATCGTTCAAGGAGCAAGGCCATGAAAGGGAATCCAGGTGGATGCGTTATTTATCAATCCTCTTCGCGCTTTCATTTGTTGTTGTGCTGTTGCTTATTATTTTGTAATAAAAAATGCCCTCCGATTACGGAGAACATGGTAACCATCAATAAGCCAACTTCTTGCGGGTTGCTAGTACGATAAAGATAGCAGGGATGGAGCATACTGTCATTCCTAAAAATGCGGTTCCTGGTGAGATTTCATACAGGTAGCCAGCCGGAAACGTCAGGATGGCAGTGCTTAAACTCATTGCGAATGCGGCATAGAATCCTTGGGCCGCAGCAATCTGCGAATTGGGAAGCTTATTTGAAATGTATTGGATGAACGCGTAATGGGCGATTCCGAACGATGCGGCATGCAAAAGCTGTGTCGCGATAAAAACAAACGCTGTCGGAAAGAGAAAGATGAGGACCCATCGCATCGTCGACCCGATTGCAGCAATGAGGAACATCGTTGATATCCGCATGTCGGACAAAAAGCGATCCGCCTGGACGAAAAAAAATATTTCAAACAGGATAGCGATATTCAAAATGATGCCGATATAAAACCCGTTGACATCCAAGTCATCGAGGAACAGGAAGCCGTAATTGTAATAGGAAGCATGAGCGCCTTGCAACAGTATGGCTAGTATCATGATGATCCGAAAGCCTTTTGCCGCAAATAACGTCTTCAATCCGATCTTCCGATTTCGAGAATCCTTCTTGTCCGGTATGCTCTGCAAAACGGCAGGTGCGGGACGGGAATAGAAAATGACAGCGACCGCTAGACCAGCAATCATCATATACAGGATGGCCTGTTCATTCCAAATCGCTGTCGCAGAGCCAACGAGCAGCAACGCAATCGTATAGCCGAACGAGCCGAATGAACGGCTTTTGCCGTAATGGACCCTCTCCTTCTGCATAAGGACGGATGCGCCGCTTTCGACAGCCGGCAAGATGATTGGGTAGAAGGCGCTGAACAGAACCGTAATAACGAACAATACAATGAATGACGAGTCGGGAATATAGAGGACGACAAGAAGCAACGACAGCACCGTCATCCATTTCATGACACGAATATATGACGTTCTTGCTGTCAAATAAGGAAAGATGAGAAACGTGGAAAACGACCGGGCAATCATTCCGGCTCCCATGACGATGCTGGCGTCCTTCACGGACAACCCCTTTTCGATCGTCAGCCAACCAGTCCAATAGGGGGTAAAAACGCCCCATGTAAAGAAGAAAGTTAAAAAGCTAATCGATAGCCACCGCTGATTATTCATAAGAGTAATCCTCACAATCATTTATTTACACATTTGCAAATAAATGATAGCATACACGGACTGGAAAGAACATCGTCATATGGCGATTTGAACATAGTTAAAAATAAGAGATACCTAGAGTAGAAGGAAGGCCAACAGAAGATGAACCGGAAACGAAAGTATAACAGCAGAAAGAAATCCAACAAGGCATTGACAATCACACTGCTGCTGACCAGTTTAGTCATGACTGCAATCGTCGTTTGGATCGGCATGAATAATTGGGATGTAAATAGAGCGTTGAGACAAGTGGGCATTGGCGATACACAAACGCCACCTGTGGAAGAGCAGGAAACAGAGGACGCGGGCGAACCGGAAGAGACAGAGCCGGAGACGGAACCTGAAGCGCCTGAAGAGGAAATACCTCCTGTCGAGGAGAAACCTATTGAAGAAGAGCCGCCTGCGGAAGTGAAAGAGCCGGAAACGAAAGAACCGGAGAAAAACGTCACACCTGTTAAACCGGCGCCGAAAAAAGAGGAGAAGCCGAAAGTGACGGCGAAACCGCCAACAAGCCCGAATAAAAGCGGCTATATCGAAGGCCAGCAGCTCCCGGACAAACCGACAGTCATTAACGGAATCCTCATTGCGAATAAAAAATACCCACTGCCAAGAACGTACGCTCCAGGTGAGAGCACAGAAGCGAGGGCGGCATTCGATGAGATGGCGGCTGAGGCTAAGCTGTCCGGCATCAATCTGACGGCATTCAGTACATATCGCTCATACGATTACCAAGTAACGCTCTACGAACGGTACGTCAACAAGGATGGCGTGGAAGCGGCGGACCGATACAGTGCGCGTCCTGGTTATTCCGAGCACCAAACGGGTCTCGCTTTCGACATCGGGGAAGTGAACTACGAAAAATATTGGGCTTCCTTCAAATTCGGAGAGACCGAAGCTGGAAAATGGGTAGCTGCAAACGCGTACCGTTACGGCTTCATCCTCCGATACCCGGTAGGAAAGGAAGATATCACTGGCTACAGGCACGAATCGTGGCATTTCCGTTATGTCGGAAAAGAAATCGCCGAAGAAATCTTTAAACGCAACATCACCCTTGAAGAATACCTTGGCTTGAAATGAAAAAATCCCTCGGCATCCAGAATTCAGGATGACGGGGATTTTTTATTTGCATCACAGGATCGGCGACAATAATCTCGAAACAGATTCTTTGATCTTGATCCATCGTGTTCGCTCCAAATACATATCGTACGTCAGCTCCGTCGATAATTGCATATCCTGTTCGAATAGTTCGGCGAGCTCATGGGATTTTTCGCGGTCATATATGAACGCGTTGATTTCGAAATTAAGCTTAAAGCTTCGGACGTCGATGTTCGCAGTTCCGACTGTGGATACTTCATCGTCGACGACAATCTGCTTCGAGTGGATGAACCCATTTTCATAAATATACACTTTCGCGCCCGCTCGCAATAGTTTACCGACATTGGAATACGTCGCCCAGTAGACAAACATATGGTCCGGCTTATTCGGGATCATGATGCGGACATCCACCCCTGATAGACATGCAATCCGTAATGCATCAAGGAAACTTACGTCGGGAATGAAGTACGGCGTCTGAATGTAAATATACTCCTTCGCCAGGAAAATCATCTTTAAATAACCGTCCTTGATCTGCTCCCATTCGGCATCGGGGCCGCTGGACACGATTTGCAGCCCGACGGATCCTTTCCGTGGAATTGCAGGGAAATAGCGCTCCGCGTATTCGATATCATCTAATTCAGTCGCTTGGTTCCAATCGAGGATGAACCTTGTTTGCAACGGATGAAGTGCACTGCCTTCAATACGGAGATGCGTATCACGCCAATAGCCGAATCTTTTATCCAGCCCCAAGTACTCGTCGCCGACATTGAAACCCCCGACATACCCGATGCGCCCATCGATGACAACGACTTTCCGGTGATTCCGGTAATTAAGCCGAGGGTTGATTAGCGGGAGGATGGCTGGGAAGAACGCGGCCACTTCGCCTCCGCAGTTGATCAATTCTTTCAAGTGCTTAGTGCGGAGTCCACGCGAGCCGATATCGTCAAACAGGACACGAACTTTCACACCTTGCTTCGCCTTTTTGATAAGAACGTCCAGAATGCGGTTGCCTAAAGAGTCTAACCGCAGAATATAATATTGAAAATGGATATGGTCTTTTGCGTTTTCAAGATCCTTCAGCAAGGCATCGAATTTTGCAACGCCGTCATTAAAAACCTGAACATCATTGTCCTGTGTCAGTACTGCGTGGTTATTTCGAAGATGGAGGTAAATCATGTCTTGGTAAAGTGCTGTGTCATCCAGTCTGAAATCGAATGTCCCTTTCTCGATGGATTCAATTTGGTAATCGATCAATGTCTCAATGCCGATCCGATTTTTCCCTTCCCATCTGGACGAGTGCTTTCTTCGTAATTTTCTTCCGAATAGTAAATAGATGATAAAACCAAATAGTGGTACGAAGAATAAAACGAGAAGCCAAGCCCATGTTGCTGTGGGATCTCTTCTTTCGAGGAAAATCAGCGCAATCGCAAGGAAAATGTTCAATATGAAAATGGATGTTAAGGTAATCGTAACAAAACTTGCCATATAAGCCCTCCTTAAGTGACTGCTACCTATTAGTATACCGAAAACCAACCGAAATAGAAGGGAATATCATCCACATGTGGGGACTTCTGTAGTCGAAATTCGCTTTCAGAAAAAAGATTTATAGAAGAGAGTTAATCCTACTTGACTGATAAGATTTAAGGGTATATAGTCTTTTTATAGTTTTTATTTATTCCTGAAGGGGGAAAAGAAGTGGATACAGTTTTACTGCTTGTTAATATAGTAGCATTGTTGCTTTTAATAGGACTTCTATATACTATGCATCGCAAAAACGTTTCGTTTTCAAAAAGGGTTTTTACAGGTCTCGGGCTAGGAATCGTTTTCGGGTTCATCTTGAATATCGCATACGGTGCCGACTCAGAAGTGCTGGCGGAATCGGTCAGTTGGTTTAATGTCGTAGGAACTGGCTACGTTAAGCTTCTTCAAATGATTGTCGTTCCTCTTGTGTTCATATCGATTCTTGGTGCGTTCACAAAAGTGACGATCGGCAAAAACTTCGGTAAGATGGCTGGAATGATTCTAGGGATTCTTGTCGGTACGACTGCGATTGCTGCAGCGATCGGTATTTCGGCATCGTTGCTGTTCGGACTGGATGCCTCTGAAATTGTTCAAGGCGAGGCGGAAGCTGCTCGTGGCGTTTCCATCGAGGAACGTTCCGCAGATATGGCTGGCAAAGCATTGCCGGATCAAATTCTGGAACTCTTGCCAGCGAATCCGTTTCTGGATTTCACAGGAGCGCGTCCGACATCGACGATTGGTGTCGTCATCTTCGCTGCGTTTCTCGGATTTGCCTATTTGGCACTGGTGAGACGGGATGAAGAGAACGCGAATTTAGTGAAGAAGGGGATTGATGCCCTCTATTCATTAATCATGGGTGTCGTGCGGATCGTACTTCGGTTGACGCCTTATGGAATTTTGGCGATCATCGCAAGGACGGTTGCAACATCCGACTTTGCAGCAATCTTTAGCTTAGGGAAATTCGTCCTTGCTTCGTATGCCGCATTGCTTGTCATGTTCCTCATTCATTTGATCATCATAACAGTATCCGGATTGAATCCGGTAACGTATGTGAAGAAGACTGCAGAAGCTTTGCTGTTCGCTTTCTCGTCAAGATCGAGTGCAGGTACTTTACCACTTAACATCAAAACACAAACCGATCGCCTTGGCGTTCCGGACGGGATTGCAAACTTTGCGGGCTCATTCGGATTGTCAATCGGACAGAACGGCTGTGCAGGCGTGTATCCGGCGATGCTCGCTGTCATGATCGCACCGACTGTCGGTCAGAATCCATTGGAGCCGACATTCCTGATCACATTGATTGTGATCGTCGCTATCAGTTCGTTCGGTGTTGCTGGAGTTGGCGGGGGAGCTACATTCGCAGCGATTCTCGTGTTGTCCGCTTTGAATCTCCCGGTTGCATTGGCAGGTTTGTTGATTTCAGTTGAACCGCTGATCGATATGGGACGTACTGCGTTGAACGTTAGCGGTTCGATGACCGCGGGTGTTACAACTGCTAGGGTTAATGGAGAGTTGGATAAGGAAATCTTTAACGGTTCGATTGAGCATCAGTCAATCGAGGCATAATGGAAATGCCGCCGAAGCTATATGCTTTGGCGGCATTTTTTCATGTTCTCCGAATCAAGAGATTCGTATCCATAATGAAATCTTTATAAGGTGTGTGTGGCATATCGGAAATATTATTCACTGCGATGTCAATTGATCGGATAGCTTCGACTTCATCCCCTAGGGCCTGATGGCAAAGAGCGGCATACGCATCCTTCTCGTAGAAAATCGATAAATCGAATGGATGGTGGATATAATCCGCAATCACCACGTTGTTGAAGCAGGATAGCGCATCTTCGTATTGTCCTAAACCATATAGTGCTTTGCCTTTTTCCATGTAGGAATAGGGAGTGTGAGAATTTTTCAGACCGTGTTCGTCGTAATGCGCATTAATAAGCTCCATTGCCTCCTGATACGCTTGTTGATAGGAGGTTAAATAATGGATTTTCGCAAATTTAGTGAAGAGGATTGCTTCCTCATCATCTGCAAATTCACCGTAAAGTAAAAGTTTTCGCTCGTAATATTCCATCGATTTTACATCCTCGTTCATCATCGCATGGAATGTCGCCAAGCGGTATAAATGATCTATCTGATAAAAGACCCGCTTTTCTTTTGAGAATTCAATCCCTTCATTCATGACCCGGATTGCCTCATCCGCATTACCTACCGCATAGTGGAGCACTGCCTCCAAATAATCGAAATCAAGACGGGTGAGTGAATCGATAAATCCACTTCGTGCTTCGATTTTTGAACGTTCTTCCAATAAAATTGTAAGGGCATCACTATAACGATGCTCAGTGAATTTCACCATCGACAGGAACATGCCGACAGCTGCCAAACGGCGGGTGATATTCATCTCATCATAAATAGCTGCTGCTTTATCGATAAGTTCCCGCCACCCGTCTTTCTTCTCATAGTAAAGAGAACGGCTGTAAATTTCCAACAGCCTTGCCGCCTCATAACCCTGTGTCAATTTCTCTACATAGGGTGCTACTAAAGTTACGATCTGCTCATGCTCATCCGTTAGTTCATCGAAATCTACATTATGGAGTTGCTCTGCAGTTTTCAAAACTTCCCGTAATTCTTGTAGGTTTGTTTCTTCCATTAGCTCAGAAACTTCAACACCGAGCCGTTCCGCGATATACGATAAGCTCTCCATAGATGGATTCGCTTTATTGTTCTCAATTAAACTGAGCATTCCTTTTGTCAGCTGATCTCCCGCTAATGCTTCTAATGTCATCTTCTGCTGTTTGCGCAGTGCCCTGATCCGTTCGCCTAATGTATTCAGCAGGAACCCCTCCTAATATGTTGTCTATTGAAAAACGTATGGGCCTAAAATTGATCGATGATTAATGAGAACTCTTCGGTAGTCAATGAGAACTTACCGGACATCAATGAGAACTCTTTGGCCATTAACGAGAACTTACCGGACATCAATGAGAACTCTTTGGCCATTAATGAGAACTTATCGGACATCAATGAGAACTCACTGGCAATGAACGAGAACTACTGGACCAACGCTACCTTATATCTCATCCCAAATACACAAGATTATTTTCAAAGCCCCTCTAAATGTATTAATTGTCCCCGTTTCACTTTGCAAAAAACCATCATACACTAATTCTGCGAGCTTTGTTTAATTATATTAAACTTTTCCTTGTAAAGGAAGGGGGGACCGTGCTACTATTTGTTTAACGAAATTAAACTTACTGAATGGAGTGACTATTTTGAGTGAAGCAATGAAGTTAAAAAGAGCTACTTACCATCTTTGGACGTTCACGGTCAGCAAGCTCATCTCATCGTTCGGGGCGCAAGTGTATGCGTTTGCTGTCAGTTTTTATATTTTGCAGTTGACGGGATCGGCGACAAGCTTCGCGACAAACTTGATTTGCAGCATTTTGCCGCGAACGATCATGGCACCGTTTGCCGGTTATGTGGCGGATCGATATCCGAGAAAGACGATCGTCATTACGGCGCAGGTTGCAACGACGTTAGCGATCGGCGGGCTTCTGACCGTGAGCCTCGTTTCCGGCCTGTCGCTTATCGCCATCTATACGACGACTGTCGTCTTGGCAATCACTTCGACATTTTCGGGCGTCGCGTTCACGTCGTCCATAACGGGCCTTGTGGACGAGGCGCGTATTCAAAAGGCGATGTCGATGAACCAAATGTCTGTTTCTTTTGCGGCGATTGGTAGTCCTGCGGTCGCAGGATTGCTTTACGGCACAGTGTCGATGCCTGTCTTTCTCATGATTTACATGGCCGCTTCGTCAACTGCAGTCTTATTGGAATCGACGATGAACTTCAAACTGTTTGCGAAACGGAAGGAAGTCGTTGTTGGGGAGCCGAAAGAATCGATGCTTCAAAGCATGAAGGCGGGGCTGTCCTATTTGAGGCTGCAGCCGATCATTATGACGATCATCTGGATTTCACTCGTCATCAACTTCCTATTTGGCGCGTTCCAAGTCGGCCATTCTTTCATTCTCATTGAAAAATTGAAAATGATGCCAGAGCACTTCGGAATCATAGAAGGTGCATCTGCGGTCGGCATGTTGCTCATGTCCATTTATTTATCAGTCAGGAAGGAATTCAAGTACCCGCTGTTGATCGGTAAATGGGGAATTATAGCTATGGGAACTGCAATGGGGGCGGTGGCGGTACCTTTGCTCGTCCACATTCAATATTTCGGCATGGTCGCTTTCTACGCCATCCTATTGTTCAGCTTTGGCGCCATCTCGATCTTTATCAATACACCGTTGTTCGTCATGATGCAAAAAATGATTGACGACGATTACAAAGGGCGTGTCTTTTCCATTTTGGAAACGATGGCGATGGCGCTTATGCCGCTTGGGATGGTGCTGTTCGGGTTCCTCTATGACGTGCTTCCGGCTCATTGGATCCTCATTACGTCAAGTGCGGTACTGATCCTAGTTGTTCTCGTCATGGCGCGGCCGTCCGTCATCCGCAAGACGCATCCGGAACTGGATAAAACAAAAATCGTAAAAACGGAAGTTGTGCAAGAACAGTAGAATGGGGGATTGGGGAATGGAAAAGATTTTTAAACAAATTGTAGACATTATGCAGAACGACTATGCGGGTTGGAAGGATAAGCGAGGGTGTGACAGACCAGAGCATTTCCTTGAATTGATTAAAGGGAATGATCAGTTGTCGAATAAGGAATTCAAGGAAATTGTTGAAGAGTACTTGCTCGATTTCAACGATCGACATATTCATTTCATTATGGAAAACGCGGACAATGAACAGCCGAAAGACCGCGGCTTCAAAGTGCGACGCTACGAAGATCGGCTGTATGTTACGGAAGTAGATTCGGAGGAGCGGCTTGAGCCTGGGATGAGTATTGTTTCGTTGGGTGGAAAAAGCATCCTTGAATTGAAGGAACTTTATCAAAGAAGGCTGAATGAAAACCATCCTGAGCGGGAGAATTGGGCACCGATCTTAATGCTTTACCCGGAAGGCGAAGTAGTAGGCGCAAATGGAAAGCAGAAATTCACATTCGGCTTATATGATAAAAAACCTTATGTCCCGACGTATTCTGTAGAGAAGAGGCAAGACACGGTTTTTATTACGATGACCGATTTTGCAAATCCGGACGCCATCGCGAAAATGGTCGTGGACAATAAAGAGTTTCTTGAAACGACGGAAAAGTGGATTATCGATGTACGCGTAAATTATGGCGGATCTGATGCCAGTATTTATCCATTGCTTCCTTATTTGATGCCTGAAGAGGGTATGGAGCTGGCGGGGTCTGACGATGATAAAATGTTGATTAATTGCACGGAAGCAAGCGCGGTTCGTGTTTTGCCTGAACTGGAAGAGATGCTTTCAGGAACGGATGATGAGCATGCGCGTCATGTATTGACTGTTTTTAAAAACGAATGGGAACGCAATCGAGGGAAAGGATTCGTGGAATTTGATTTTGGCGATATGGTTAGCGATACCTTCGTCAAAGGAATGAAATACCCATCCTCGATTATTGTTTTGACGGATGTTTATTGTGGCAGTTCGGGAGACTCTTTTGTGGAACTTGTAAAAAAATCTAATAAAGTGACGGTCATTGGCAGGGCGACTATGGGGCTGAATGATTACGCGAACTTGGTTAGCATGAATTGGGAGGAAGGGTTTGAGCTGATGTATCCATCTTCCCGTTTAACCAGAATTGATAAAGGGCAGGGCATGACGGGCGTTGGCATTACGCCGCATATTCATATCCCATGGACACCGGAGCATATTGAGAAAGATGTGGATGTGGAGAAGGCTTTAGATCTTCTGTCGAGAAGTAGTGTTGAAGTGAACTAATAGGGTGACCTAAATGAAAAGCGAAGCCCATCCGGTATCCGGAAGGGCTTCGCTTTACTTATGCGTTGCGCAATGTCTTCGAAGATTTGCGATACATGAAAATGAGGACGATTGAAATGACTGCGAGTGCTGCGGATATAAAGTATATCCCGCCGTTCATTGTCGTGAGTAGCCATGTGAATAAAAGCGGTCCAATGATCCGTCCCATATTGTCCATTGAATACGTCATGCCGGCAGCAGTTCCATACTTCCCGCCGGATTCCTTTGACGTCAACGAAACGAGGATTGTCCGCGTGAGTGCGTTACCTGCTGTGAAGATACTGAGCGCAACACCTGCCCAGAAGAGACTACCTGTGAACGGAATCAAGATCAGTCCAATGGCCGTAATGACTTGGCCGCCCAAGATCCATTTCGTTTCCGTCCCGTTCTTCACCCGACGGACGACACCGCCTTGAATGGCCGCGTCTACAAATCCGCTTGCCATGAACAAATAGCCGATTTGCTTAGGGGTGATTTCGATTGCGGAAATCTGGAACAATTGGAATGTGGATTCGATTCCTGCCAAAATCAATGTCACCATGAAGGAGAGTAGGAACAAGTTCCGTATCCGATAGTGCCACAGCATCATACCGCCTTTCGGGAGCAATGCCCGTTTATTCGCCTCGCCAGTACGCTCCGGCTCTTTCAGAATGATTCCCGCGTAGACTAGAAGAAGCAGCGTTAATATGCCGGACGCGATAAATGGAGTTTGCAGGCTAATGTCGCCGAGCACGCCGCCGATCGCAGGACCGAAAATGAAGCCAAGTCCGATCGACATGCCGAGCAATCCCATATATTTATTCCGATTCTCTTCCGTCGTCATATCCCCTACAAACCCGGTAACCGCTGTGTACAATGCCCCCGAGAAAATCCCACCGACGACACGGGAAAGGTACAGCAACGTTAGGTTATGAATGAAGAATGCGAACAGGAAAAAACTCAGGCTGAAGCCAAGAAGCCCAATTAGTATTAGTTTCTTGCGCCCGACACGGTCGGATAATGAACCCCATAGCGGAGCGGTGAAAAAAGATGCGAGAGAATAAACCGTCAGCAATCCGCCAACATGGATTTCGGATAGACCCTGCTGCACAATCACTTCCGGCAAAACAGGGATGATGATGCCGAAACCTAGATATACGAAAAATTGAACAGACATTAAGAGTAGAATTGGTTTTTTCATGTATGTACCTGCTTTCACTTTGACATCAATACGACTATTTTACTCTGCCAATCGTGTAGTGACAAAGGAAAAGGTGTTTAATGCAATGAGCTCTTCTTAAAACGCAAGCTTTTATTTTTCTTTCGTGTATAAAGCATTTACAAAAGGCGAACAATTTGTAACATAATTGAAAGATTTAAAAGTGGACAGGAGTGGTATGATGTGTATAGATGAAAAATGGCATGATTTTCATATTGATCATGAAACTTTCCAATGCGAAGACACGTCAACAACATATAGAAAGGTCGAGGTGGAAAAGATGGCGAATGAAAAGGTTGATTTGAAAAAAATCATCTCCAACTTGGCGAAGTTGGGTGTTTCGGCAACAGCAACGAAATCCCGTATGGAAATGCTGAAAGCCCTCGCGCCACCTAAAAATGACCCGCAAATACAGTCATAACAAAAAATCTCCCGCATACTTGCATGCGAGAGATTTTTTTATGCTTTTATGGGACGTGTTATGCGTGAATTCAATGGTTTATGCGCGTTTACGATTGTTTATGCGTGGAAAAATAGATTTATGAGCCTTTCCAGCTGTTTATGCGTGGAAAAATGGATTTATGCGTTTTTCCAGCTGTTTATGCGCGAATAAAACAATTTATGCGTTTCTGCAGCAGGCGCCTTCCGCTGCCCGTTATTGTCTAGCTCCAGGCGCCAGATGCTCGGGTCATAAGTCACAGCTGCTGTGTGGCATAGACCGCCACTTCGCATCTTTGCCTTATGCCGGTCGCATCTAGGCAGGCGCCTTCCGCTTTTCTTTATTCCTCATCATCCGAGCTGAACATGTACGTCCGGTGATGGAATTTCATGCTGAAGACGAGGCCGATGGCGAGCATATTGCCCATCAATGAGCTGCCTCCGTAACTAATGAACGGGAGGGGAATACCCGTTATCGGCAATAGCTGGGTCGTCATGCCGATATTTTCAAATACGTGGAACGTGATCATTGCGATGATGCCAGCGCAAATGTATGTACTGAAAGGATCCTTCAGTTCGAGCGTGATCTTCGTCATATGATAAATCAGGAAGAAGTATAGGCAAATGACGAGGCTTGCGCCAATGAAGCCCCAGTCTTCCCCGATGACGCTGAAGATGAAATCGGTATGGCTTTCTGCGACATACACTTCGCGCCCTTTGAACCCTTTTCCGAATATCTCCCCTGATCCGATTGCGTTCAAGGAAGTGATGAGATGGAGCCCTTCATTCGACGCATAGGAATACGGATCGAGCCATGAATAGATCCGTTCAAAGTGGTACGGTTTGAAACCGAGCTTCGCCATAAATTCCTGCGCGTATAGTGCCATCCAAAGCAGTGTTCCTCCCAGAGTCGCAGTTACTGCGAAAATCGGTAGGATGATGCGCCAAGTGATGCCTGCCACGATGACCAATGCGACAGTGATGGCAATGAAGACGAGCCCGGTTCCTAAATCGGGCTGCAGCATGATGAACGAGAACGGAAGGAGGAAGACTGCGGCGATTTTACCGAGCAGCAAGAAATCGGTCTGTAACGTCTTTTCCAAATAGCGTTCGTGGTGATTCGTTATCGTGCGGGCCATGCCGATGATGAAAAACGTCTTCATGAATTCAGCGGGCTGGATGCTGCCGATGCCGAATGGAAGGTGGAACCAGCTTTTCGCGCCATTTCTGCGGGAGACAAGTTCCATGCTTTCAGGCAAAATGAAAAGCGTTACCAAGAGAAATACGCCGCCGCCGTAGATGATCCAGGCAGCTTTCTTATATTGTTCCGGCTCCAAGTACATTGTGATGGCGATTATGATAGAGCCGATGACATACCATTGGATCTGTGACGGGATGAAATTTACCGGAATGGAGTTTATCTTATATTGTCCTGTCGTCTGAGCGGATGCGATGGCGATGATGCTGATTACGAAGAATAGCAGCAGGATGAAAGCAAGCGGCCAATCGAATCGATCTACAGGTTTTTTATCTAAATTCATTTAATTCACCTTATCAGTTAGTTGGATTTTCAGGGAAACTACATATTATTATAACGGAAAACGGAGTGTTTGTACGTATATATCTATAAGTCAATTATCAAACTACTCGTGACACTAGCATACATATAGAGAAAGGAATCTTTCAAACTATAGTATAGCGCATGTAGTGCCTGTAATCATATCCTTCAAAGTGACGTCCTGTTGGGTAGGAAGTTGCCAAAAATGAAAAAGGTCCTTCCGGATCATCATATTATACGAACGGGTACGTCGTTTCGTGGTAAACTATAGGAACGAAAATCTAACGGTTAGTGAGGGAGATTTATGAAAAAGAAACTGGGTTTAGTGTATGGCGGCAAATCAGCTGAGCACGAAGTATCCCTATCAACTGCCACGGCGGTTACAAATGCGATTGACTTTGATAAATATGAAGTGATTCCTGTATATATAACGTATGAAGGCGAGTGGAGGAAAGGCGAGCCTCTCGCAGCTCCTGCCGAATCGATCGAGGAATTGCGGTTGGAACACGTTGGAGGAAAGCCCGACAGCATCCATGATTTTTTGAATGGAAACGGGACACCTGACATCATCCTTCCACTGTTGCACGGAACGAACGGGGAAGATGGAACGGTTCAAGGACTGTTTGAAGTGATGAACATCCCGTATGCAGGCAATGGCGTACTATCTTCTTCTGCGGGCATGGATAAAGTCGTCATGAAGCAGCTATTCGCACAAGCCGGACTGAAGCAAGTTCCTTACGTCCATTTCATCCGCACTCAATGGAAAAAGGACCAACAGTACTGGGTTGAAAAAATGGAGAAGGAATTGACGTTCCCGATGTTCGTTAAGCCTGCAAACTTGGGTTCAAGTGTAGGCATCAGCAAGGCGACGGATCATGAGAGCCTTATCGCCGCAGTCAATTTCGCTTTGAAATTTGATCGAAAAATTATCGTTGAGCAAGGAGTCACTGCGCGTGAAATCGAAGTCGGCATCCTTGGCAATGATGATCCGGCGTGTTCCGTCCTCGGGGAGATTAAACCCGTTGCGGCATTTTATGATTATGAAGCGAAATACCAGGATGGCAGTACGGAATTGCTCATTCCTGCCCCGGTGACTGACGAAGTGGAAACCACATTGAAGGATATGGCGATCCGTGCATTCAAAGTGCTTGATTGTGCAGGGCTCGTACGGGCTGACTTTTTCGTGACGGACGAGGATGAAGTGCTCATCAATGAGATCAACACGATGCCTGGCTTCACGCCGACGAGCATGTTCCCGCTGCTATGGCAGAATACAGGCACGTCCTATCCGGAATTGATTGACAGGCTGATTGAACTGGCACTAGAACGGCATGAAGAGAAGAAACAGATACAATATACAATGGATTGAGTGTGATAGATTGTGAAACGGTTATTGACAGTACTGGCAGAGTGGCTGCAAGCGGATGGGCAACTAATGGAAGATGTACGTGTAAGCGGGGTATCGATTGACACGCGTACCCTTAACGAGGGCGATCTGTTCATCCCGTTCCGCGGCGAACTGGTGAATGGCCACCAATTCGTCCGTCAAGCGATTGAAAAGGGCGCAGCTGCTTCACTGTGGATGAAAGATGAGCCTGGTGCTCCTGCTGACATCCCCCTCATTTTCGTCGATGACCCGGAACTCGCGCTGCAACAGCTAGCTCGTGCTTACCGGGAAGAGCTTGCGTGCAAGTTCATCGGCATTACCGGCTCGAACGGCAAGACGTCGACGAAGGATCTGGTTGCAAGCGTCCTTTCGCCGTATTTCAATGTTCGAAAGACGGAAGGCAATTTCAATAATGAATTAGGGTTGCCGTTGACGATTTTATCATTGGAAGAAGATACAGAAGTCGCCGTCCTTGAAATGGGGATGAGCGGTTTTAATGAAATTTCTTTCCTCTCGTATTTGGCAAAGCCGCACTATGCCGTCATTACAAATATCGGCGAAGCGCATTTGCAGGATCTCGGTTCCCGTGAAGGGATCGCAAAGGCGAAATTCGAAATCATCGATGGACTGCAAGAAGGCGGTGCTCTTTTCTATGATGGCGACGAACCATTATTGCATACGTTAGTATCGGCGCATCCTGAGCTGAGAGCGATCTCTTTCGGCCGCGGTGAGAAAACAGGTCTCTCTCTTATCTCAACTGAGTCGGGTGACGAAGGAAGCCGTTTTTCCGTTAAAGGAGTTCTCGATGGCAGTTTTACAATTCCTGTTTTCGGATCCCATCAAGTTAAAAACTCGCTCGTAGCGATATTGATCGCGCATGAACTTGGTCTCAGCCATGATCAGATCGAGGCGGCACTCCGTCAATCAAAGCTCACGGATATGAGGATGCAGCCTGTCGTCGCTGACAATGGAGCGTTGTTCATCAATGATGCATATAACGCCGCACCGACATCGATGAAGGCGGCACTGTCATTCCTTCAGGAAACGGGACTTCGCAAAGAAAAATGGGTCGTTTTGGGGGATATGCTGGAACTTGGCGAAAATGAACGGCATTACCATGAATCGATTGCCCAACAGCTTGGCACTATAAGCTTAAAGGGAATCCTTTTATTTGGACCGCGAATGAAATGGCTTTATGAAGAGCTGCAGAAAAATGGGAATGAAACAAAAGTCATCTGGTCGGAAAACAATTATGATCCGTTAATCGCGTCGCTTCTTTCATCCATCGACGGGAATTCCATCATTTTGTTGAAAGGGTCAAGAGGAATGGCGCTGGAAAGGATCATGGATGGTGTAATGCAAGCATGAAAACAGGTGTATTGTTCCTTCATGGATTTACCGGAGGAATGTTTGAAGTCCGTCCTTTCATTCATTATGTGGAGGAGAGGACGGATTGGATCACTTCCGTGCCGATACTGCCGGGACATGATTTTCCGGTCGATCTAAGCAAGGTTTCCGCGGAAAACTGGATGATGGAAGCGGAGCTTGCCCTCAACCGGTTGAGGAAGGAGACCGACCGCATCATCATTGTCGGCTTTTCGATGGGGGGCATCATCGCGCTTTATTTAGCTTTGCGCTACAAAATCGAAAAGCTTGTCCTTCTCAGTGCGGCGGCGAAGTATATCAGTCCGCGCATACTTCTCGCGGATGCGGCCGTTTTATTGACTGAATCCGTAACGAAAAGTTTTCCGCCGAACACGTTCTATCATTTGTACGACTATAAATTGCGGCATACGCCGCTCCGTGCTGCGAAGGAGTTCATGCGGGTCGTCAAAATGGTGGAACCGTATTACGGAAAGATCACGACGCCCGTCTGCGTAGTGCAGGGGAAAAAGGACGGCATCGTTCCGTTTTCGACAGGGGAGCATCTATTGCGCGCACTCGGATCTCAACAAAAGCAGCTGATTGTATCGGAAAACGGAAAGCACCATATTTGCTACAGTGACGATAACAACGAATGGTTTGCAAAGGTGTATGAATTCATGAAGAAAGAGTCACGTGAATTCTGATTATTACTTTTAAAGCGGATTGATTGCGGATAACCATCGGGCGTGATAAACTACTATGAGTATTGGATACATTTACACGAGACTCTTCCGGTGACGAAGAGTACTTTTTTTTGAATAAAAAGGTTTAACGTCTTCCGGGGCATTTTCCCGAAGCGAAACCCGATCGGCAAAGACAAGCTTTCCTTTTCACTATTGCCTCTGAATTTTTATGAAGTTCAACCCTTGAACTTTTATCCACTCCAGAGAATACAAAATATCGGAAACGTTCCCATAGAAGTTTAAGGCTCGAATTTGCCGTGCTTTCATTTGCAAATGTAACCAATTGCTAAATGAAGAAACCAAAGGAGATTGAGAAGTTTGACAAAATTTTCAGAACTTAATATTAGCGAATCCACACAAAGTGCTCTATCGCGCATGGGGTTTGAAGAAGCAACACCAATCCAAGAAGGTACTATCAGATTTGGCATGGAAGGCCGAGATGTCATCGGTCAAGCACAAACAGGTACGGGTAAGACTGCTGCTTTCGGGATTCCGATCATTGAGAAAATCGATGTGAACAATCCTGCAGTACAGGCATTAGTCATTGCACCGACACGTGAATTGGCGATTCAAGTATCCGAAGAAATTTATAAAATCGGATACGGAAGACGCGCTCGTGTATTATCTGTTTATGGTGGCCAAGAAATTGGTCGGCAAATTCGAGCATTACGCAATAATCCACAAATTATTGTCGGAACTCCGGGACGTATTCTTGACCATATCAACCGTAAAACGTTGAAACTGAACAATGTAAATACGCTCGTCCTTGACGAAGCGGATGAAATGCTTAACATGGGCTTCATCGAAGACATCAACACGATTTTGGCAAGTGTTCCAGATACTCGCCAGACACTTCTATTCTCTGCTACAATGCCTCCTGCAATCCGCAAAATTGCTGAGACATTCATGAAAGAGCCTGAAATTGTAAAAATCAAGTCAAAAGAAATGACTGTTGAGAACATCGACCAATACTTCGTTAAAGCACAAGAAAGAGAAAAGTTTGACGTACTTTCACGTCTGTTGAACGTTCACCAGCCTGAGCTTGCGATCGTATTCGGTCGTACGAAGCGCCGTGTCGATGAAGTGGCACACGCATTGAGCATCCGCGGCTACTTGGCAGAAGGAATCCATGGCGACTTAACACAAGCAAAACGGATGTCTGTTCTTCGCCAGTTCAAGGACAATAAAATCGACGTTCTCGTTGCAACAGACGTAGCGGCTCGAGGACTCGACATCTCTGGTGTCACACACGTTTACAACTTCGATATTCCACAAGATCCAGAAAGCTATGTACACCGTATCGGCCGTACAGGACGTGCTGGTAAAAGCGGTATGGCGATTACATTCGTAACGCCGCGTGAAATGGGTTATCTCCGTACCGTCGAGGAAACGACGAAAAAACGGATGACTCCACTTCAGCCGCCAACAGAAGATGAGGCATTGATCGGTCAGCAACGTCTTGCGATGGAACAGCTAGCTGAGATCATCGAGAAAAATGAATTGACTGATTACCAACCATTGGCAGCAGAACTTCTTCAGAAATTTGATGCGAAGGATATTGTTGCGGCTGCAGTCAGATCATTGACGAAAGAACCGGACGATACACCTGTTAAAATTACGGAAGAACGCCCATTGCCTTCCCGTAATTCGGGCTCACGTGACCGTGGCGGCTATAAAGGCAGCCGTGGCGGCGGACGTTCACACGGAGGCGGACGCGGTTATGGCGGAGGCGGCGGTTCACGTCGTGGAAGCCGTGACGGCGGAGGCGGACGTAGAGACCGTTCAAGTAGTTCTAGAGGCAAATCGGATAGATAATAATACCCCCGGAGATGACAACCTCATCCCCGGGGTTTTTTTAATATATAATTGAAACATTATCAGGATTGCTACGTATACAATGGAAGAATAGAAAGAGGTGTTGTGAATGAGAGCTCAACCTGCTAACAGGATATCTCCGAAAGGTTTGAAAGTCTGGCGATTATACGGCTGGATTCAAACAATCATTCTCGCTTTGGTGGCCATCGGCGTCGGCGTGCTTGTATACATATTTGAATGGCCGTGGTGGATCTACCCGCTGGAAGCAGCTGTACTCCTCCTATTCGCTTATTTCATCATCATTTTATTCCCGAAGGTGAGATGGATGAGGTGGCGGTATGAAGTGAGGGAGTCCGAAATCGAATTGCAACATGGTCTGTTCATTGTGAAACGGACATTGATCCCAATGGTGCGCGTACAGCACGTTGATACATCCCAAGGTCCGATCTTGCGGAAGTACGGTTTGGCTGAAATATCGATTTCGACAGCAGCCACGGTCCATACGATTCCGGCATTGATCATGGCGGAGGCGGATGAACTGCGCGGCAGGATTTCCGTGCTTGCAAGGGTGGCGGAAGATGATGTCTGAACAACGTTATAAGCTCCATTGGATCACAGCAGTTATTGAAACGCTCAAAACGTTGAAAGAGGCAATCCTTCCGCTTGTCGTTCTGATTTTTGCAAATGGATTCAAAGGTGGAGGGACAGGTCTCTGGTATGTGGATTATTTATCCTTCATCATTTTCGGTGTGTTGATCATCAGTTTGTTCGTAAGCGGAGTCATCAAGTGGAAGCGTTTTGAGTACTGGTTCGAAGACGATGAACTTCGAATCGAGTCAGGTTTATTCGTGAAAAAGAAAAGGTATATCCCTTTCGACCGGATCCAAAGCTTGGACTATACGGAAGGGATTTTCCACCGACCTTTCGGGCTTGTGAAAGTGAAAGTGGAAACAGCGGGCAGTTCTAACGCGAAGCAGGCAGAAGGGGAATTAACTGCGATAACCAAAGAAGCCGCTAAGCGTGTGGAAACCGAAATGGCTGAAGCGAAGAAGCGGCAAAGGGAAATGCCTGTCGCAGATGGAGAAATGGTCTCTCCAATAGAAGAGATGCCGATTGAAGAGGAATTGAATTTCCGTAAAATGTTCACGATGACATCGAAAGACCTGTTGGTGCTTGCCACAACTTCCGGAGGTGTAGGTGTCATACTGTCCGGGGTGGCGATCTTCCTCTCGCAATTTGGGGAACTGCTTCCGTTCGAGTGGATGTTCGAAGAGATATCTGCATTCATCAAGTTCGGTGTGTTGATTGTGGTGGTTGCTGTTTTCCTCGGTTTGCTCGGTGTGTGGATCCTATCTGTCGGAATGACACTCCTTTCCCATTACAATTTCACAGTTGAAATGAATGAGGAAGACATTGTTATTACGAGGGGATTACTAGAAAAGAAGAAAGTGACCGTGCCTCTGAAAAGGATCCAAAGCGTCGTAGTCGTCGAGAATCCGGTCAGGAAGTTATTCGGTTATGCAACGGTATCTATCCATAGTGCTGGGGGCGGGATTGGCCAAAGCTCGAAGATCAATTTATTCCCGATTGTGAAAAGGGATAGGGTATTGACGTATTTGGAGGATGTCTTCCCCGACTTGTATTTGGAAGAGCCTGCGAATAGGCTTACTGCAAAAGGCAGGCCGTTCTATTATCGCATCGACTTTTTGTGGATGCTGCCTATTATCGGGGCGCTTACGTATTTCTTCTTCCCGTACGGCCTGTTCTCGCTCGCAATCATCCCAGTCATTATTGCGCTCGGCATTTGGCAGCACCGCTCCGCCGCATATGATATTACCGGAAATCAGCTGACGTTTCGGTTTAGGGGAATCAGTTTGCAAACGGCATATATGAAAAAGAAGCGGATTCAGTCCATGGAAATGAAACAAAGCTACTTCCATAGACGAAAAGGCGTTGCGACGGTCATCGCCAACATTAAATCCGGTATGGGCGTCTTTCACGCAAGCGTGCATCATATGGATGTCGAAGACGCGGAGAGGATTTTCAATTGGTATGAAAAAGGAGTATCAACTATTGACGAATGAAAAAAAGCCTGCGTATTGCTCGCAGGCTTTTCGTGTGTGATGCTCGCAAAAGCCGTTCTTCGTAACGGCTAGTGCAAAGATGTGCTCGTAACGCTGTGCTTTTACTCGCAAAAGCCGTTCTTCGTAACGGCTTTTATTATCGTCTCCAACTTACAATCCGTTTTGGGCTAAAGTAGCTAAGACCGATGATGAAGCCGACAATCAGCCCTGCGATATGCCCGATGACATTGACGCCGGGTTGAAGGAAGGTCATAATCACGCTAATGACGATGATCGGCAGCATAATTTGACGCAGCTGGGGAAATGCATTTTTCGTATAATAGACGAGTGCGCCGAATGCGCCGAAAATGCCGAATATCGCGCCGCTCGCTCCGACATGGGCGAAATCAGTTCCTCCGAGGAAGAAAGAGGCGACATTGGCGAAAATGCCTGACAGAAGGTAGATTGTCAGGAAGCGCGCCTTGCCGGCAACACGTTCAAGCTCAGGGCCGAAGATGAACAAGGAAAACATATTGAACAGAAGATGCATGAGCCCTGCATGTAAAAACATCGGCGTGACGAGACGCCACCATTCCCCGGCGGAAATCGCTGAATTGATTCCTACACCCATATAATATAAATACCGGCTCCCTTGGATTGGAAGGCTCGTCGCAATGAAAATGAGGATATTCATTGCTAACAGCGCGGTTACAAACGGATACAAACGGATATACTGGGAAAAGTTCTCTCTTCGTATAAACACTTTTTTCACCTGACCTTTGGTTTTATTATACATAGTTTATGATTGGATAAGAAGTGCGAACTACCATTACAAAACGTGAATGAAAAGGATGGATAAAATGATAGCAGGCATCGGATTGGATATCGTGGAATTGGATCGTATAGCAACACTAGATGAGAGGTCGGACAAATTCAGGTTGCGCATCCTCACGAAAAAAGAGCTGCGGCTATATGAAACACTGTCGCCGAACCGGAAGAATGAATTCCTCGCCGGGCGATTTGCGGCGAAAGAGGCGTTTGGGAAAGCGAAAGGCACGGGAATTGGAAGAGATTGCAGGTTCGATCAAATTGAAATTCTCCCAGAGCCGTCCGGGAAACCGATATTGTATTTTGACGGTGCGAGAGTTGCGGGCTTCGTATCCATCACCCATACACGCACGGTTGCAGCTGCGCAAGTCATTTTAACTTATTCAGCAAACACCGCTGGATAGGGGAACTCAGGCTAAGGGCGCGGCGTCTCGAAAGTGCCTTAATTTCTGCAAAGAACGCAGAAATACAGCAAATCGAACCCTTCGCTGTTCGATTGGCAACGCCTGAGTGACCAACATCACGTTGGCCCAAAGACACCGGCGGATGTCACGGATTTTTAAGGGAGTAATAGGAAGGCAGTCTAAAACCGCGACGTCCTGTCGCGACGACTGCATGACCTACTTCCTGTAGGCCTCAAGCTCGATAAAAATCCGGACGCAATTACGTCGAGACGTAATTGATTAGAAAATAATCATGCCAATGTAAACAAGCTAGCATAAATGACTGTCCACTCTCATAAGATGACCTACCCGATTGAAATGAGAAAGGATGAACTGTATGCGCAGCCGAATTTTTGTTTTATTGCTAGTTGCAATCATGACACTGCTAGCAGCTTGTGGATCACCGTCTAAAGAGGATGTCATGAAGAAGCTCAGTGGGAAGTGGAACGAGGCGAAAGGGTACGAATTGCAGGCGACGATGGAAATCAAAACAGGTTCTGAACCCAGGGTGTACGATGTAACTGTATGGCATACGAAACCTGATTTTTACAAAGTGAATGTTTCGCAAGCGGGGAGCCAAGATTCCCAGATGATCGTCAGAAATGAAGAAGGTGTTTTTGTCATCACGCCGTCACTCGGAAAAACGTATAAGTTCCAAAGTGATTGGCCGACGCAAAACAGCATGCCGTACTTGATCGGCACTTTGTCGGACGACATCAAGGCGGATAAGAATTCCACGATGCAAGAAAAGGATAAGACGTATGTATTCGAAACAGCATCAAGGAATAATCATAAGAAAGTCCTTCCGATGCAGCAGATCCATATTGATAAGAAAACATTGCTGCCGAAGTACGTATCCGTCATGGATGAAAACAAGGAAGAGAAAATCCGTGTAACGTTCAATAAAATAGCACTTGGCGTAGAGCATAAGGCAGCCGAATATCAAGTTGATATGGAAAAGGCCCAACCAGATAAAAAATCGCAATCGACTGAAGATGGCCAAACAGGTATGATGAAGTACTATCCGAACCTGAATTGGGAAGGAACGGTCGTTGAAGAAGAAATGGTCGCTACAGAAAACGGAACAAGATTTTTCACGACATTCGGCGGCGGAGACAAGGAATTCATTGTCGTGCAGGAACCGGCAGAAACTCCGGATAATCAAATGGCAGTTTCTATCGAAGGGGACCCGGTCGACTTGGGCTTCACTGTGGCGGCATTGACGAATAACTCGATCCGCTGGGAGCAGGACGGAGTGGCGTTCTTTGTCGCATCATCCACATTGACGGCTGACGAGTTGATTGAAGTCGCATCTTCGATGAGTCCTGAAGATAGCAAATAAGAATTCATTGACGTGAAAAGCTCATAGGCTTGATAATAGTGTCATCCAGAGAAAAATGAGGGATTCATATGGAGAATTATCGTCCTACTAAGGCAAGCGTCAATTTACAAGCGATACAAGAGAATATCGAAAACTTGAAGCGGTATTTACCTCGCCAAACATCCGTCATAGCCGTCGTGAAAGCGGACGGCTATGGGCATGGGGAGGTCGAAGTGGCACGTGCCGCAATTGCTGCGGGAGCCCGGATGGTGTCGGTAGCGACGCCTGACGAGGCCTTACATTTGCGCGATAGCGGCATTACCGCAGATATCCTCGTAATGGGTTTGTCTCCGGTCGGATTTGCAGAAAGGGCCGCAACGCTAGGAATCCATGTCGCTGTTTCGGATGCCGGATGGCTTCGTCAGGCGGCCAATCTTGTTAAGGAAGCCGATCGTCCGTTGCGTGTTCATGTGAAAATTGACAGCGGTATGGGCCGGATCGGTCTGCGGGATGAAACTGCACTTCAGGATATTGTTGAAGTAATTGAAGGGTCGAATAACATCCGTCTTGTAGGCGCCTTCACTCATTTCGCCTGCGCGGATGAGGAGGATTCTTGTGAAACGGAGGAACAATTCAATCGTTTCATGGAGTTGGTGGCTGAGTTTCCGCAAAGACCTCCCCTTGTCCATGCTTCGAATAGTGCAGCGGCTTTGCTTTATCCGCAATATGCGCTCGATGCCGTACGTTTTGGCATCAGTCTATACGGCATCGCACCTTCCTCTTACGTAGGGACGAAATTGCCGTTTGACCTGAAGAAAGCGTTCACGCTTGAAACAGAATTAGCGTATGTGAAAAAGCTCGGGAAGGGCGAAAGAATCAGCTATGGTGGAACCTATGAAACAAAGCGCGATGAGTGGATCGGCACGTTGCCGATCGGCTATGCAGACGGCTTGAAACGCGGGCTGCGCGACCAGGATGTGTTGATTGGCGGCGAACGGATGCCAATCGTCGGAACGATCTGCATGGACCAATGCATGGTGAAACTGCCGCGCGAATTTGCTGCCGGAGAAAAAGTGACATTGATCGGCAGGCAAGGTGATAAGGAAATCACGATGGAGGAATGGGCGGACCGACTCGGGACGATTCCATATGAAGTCGCGGTGACAATTGGAAAACGCGTTCCGAGAATATATTGAACCTAACATGGATAAGATGTACGCAGTTCCATCTTTCGACAAATGACCACATTATTTGAAGATTCTTGTCAATAAAAATCCTTCTTTGTCTTCTCATTGTCGAAGTTCAATGGTAAGATAGACTTTGAATAGAATCGATCGAGGGAACGGGGTCTGTCGGAGGTGCTAGAATTGCGAGAGAAAAACATAAAAATCGTAAAAGTATCGAAGGGGAATGAAATTGAACATACGGCCGTCCATCAAGAGCCGGAGCGCGGAGAATTCGCTTATGTTTCAACGAAGCGGTATATGTCTAGTCATGAAGCGGATACGATCCGTGAAGCGATGATGATCGGCTACGTTGAAATGTCGCAAATCAACTTACGAATCGCAAAGGAATGCTTGCATGCGGAGCTCGAAGCCCAGCATACGGTGGAACGTCTCGTAAGCGGAGGATGAAAAGTTGGCAATAAAACGTGGGGACGTCTTTTTTGCAGACCTGTCACCCGTCGTTGGTTCCGAACAGGGAGGGACGAGACCGGTGCTTGTCATCCAGAATGATATAGGCAACCGGTTCAGCCCGACAGTGATCGTTGCAGCGATCACTGCACAAATCCAGAAGGCTAAATTGCCGACACATGTCGAAATTGATGCGGAACGGTATGGTTTCGAGCGGGATTCCGTGATCCTGCTCGAACAAGTCCGCACGATCGATAAGTCGAGGCTGACGGATAAAATTACCCATTTGGATGAACCATTGATGGAAAAGGTTGACGAAGCGCTGGAAATTAGCTTCGGGCTTGTTAAATTTTGAATACATATGTAAAAGCACTGCGGACCTCGTCTTCCGGAGTGTTTTTTTATTTTGCAATGGTTTTATCATGGGGAGTTGGTAAATAGATGTCTATTTCATCTTTTTTCTGTACAATGGTCATATGGGATTTTCATTTTGGCGAGGAGGCATTTTAACATATGAATAAAATAATGGTAGAAGGCATCAATCAGAACATGGACGAAATCATCGGGCGTTGGATCAGGAGGATGAAAGAGGAAAAAGGGGAACGTTTTTTCCACTTCATGCCTGATCACCTTGTCGAAAAAACGAGTAGGGAATTTGCGGAGCTTATGACTTCCAACATTACCGACTCATCCGCTGCGAATACTGAAAGAATCAGCGACTTCACCGAGAAAGTCGTCCGTTTCGGCTGGGCGATCAAATTCGTCAATAAAGCAATCGACAATTTTTCAGATGTCGTATTCGAATTTCTGGAGGAGCAGGAGATCATCAACGAAGGAAACCTACGTTCTTTCAATATCATCTTCAAAAATTGGATTAATCCTTTACGGGAAAGCATTATCGATGCCTATTCCACGGAATGGGAACGGACGGTCAGCTTGCAGAAAATCGCATTGCAAGAGTTGTCCGCTTCACTAATTCCAGTATTCGACAAGATTTCAGTCATGCCTTTAGTAGGGACGATCGACACGGAACGCGCGAAGTTGATCATGGAGAACCTTTTGGAAGGCGTAGTAAGCCAGCGGGCTGAAGTGGTGCTGCTCGATATTACAGGAGTCCCGGTCGTAGATACGATGGTTGCGCATCATATTATCCAAGCGGCGGAAGCGGTGCGTTTGGTAGGTGCGAAATGCATGCTTGTCGGCATCCGTCCTGAAATTGCACAGACGATTGTCGCCTTGGGCATCAATCTTCATGAATTCACGACGAAAAGCACATTGCAAAGGGGAATGCAGGCAGCTTTGGGAATGACAAATCGAGCAATCGTGGAGGTGGAAGCAAATTGAATGCACGTATACCGATCTTAAAATTGAATGAAGTCTTAATCGTGTCAATTCAATGGGAGCTGGATGACCAGACGGCCATTCAATTTCAGGAAGACCTATTGAATAAAATGCATAAAACTGCAGCTCTTGGCGTTGTAATCGACTTGACGCCGATTGATTTCATTGATTCCTTCATCGCAAAAGTCTTGGGGGATGTGATCAATATGACAGGTTTGATGGGCGCGAAAGTTGTAATCACCGGTATTCAGCCTGCAGTTGCCATCACATTGATTGAGCTTGGAATCCGCTTGAGTAATGTAATGACTGCGCTAGATTTGGAAAACGGTTTGGACAAACTTTATAAAGAATTGGAGGCCTGACAATGAACTTTAGGTCTTCTGTAGAGATAATTACGGAATGGGATATCGTTGCTGCAAGGCAATTAGGGCGTAACGAAGCAAAGAAGGCCGGTTTCGGAACCGTCGACCAAGCTCGCATCACGACCGCAATCAGCGAACTGGCGAGAAATATTTATCTGTATGCCGGAAAAGGGAAGATTGAGATTGAAAGAGTGACTGATGATGGGAAGTTCGGCATCAAAATCATCGCTACTGATGAAGGTCCAGGAATCCCTGATCTGCGTAAAGTGATGGAAGACGGCTTTTCGACATCTGGCGGCCTTGGAGCAGGAATGCCTGGAGTGAAACGGCTTATGGACGAGTTCAAAGTCGTTTCGGAAAACGGGGCTGGAACGACCATAACGACAACAAAATGGCTTCATTGAGGAGGTGATAGTGGATGCCACAAGAAGTCGGCAGGCAGTATAAGGAAATTATGGGGAAATATTTGGAGAGCCCGAGCGAAGAGGATCTCTACGTCGGACAGCAATTCAGCAGGCGTTTCATTGAAAAGGAAATTGCGCCTGAGGATGTCATAAGCATCCACAAAACCGCATTAATCGAGCTGCATCCAGAGTTGCAGGATGAAGTGTGGGACTCCTTGGATTTCCTGATCGAGATGATGATCCATTATGGTCTCACATTACGTGAGCACCAAAGCCTCATCCGTAAACAGGAAGCGATCCAAATGGAGATGAATGTCGCGACGAAAGTGCAGGACACACTTCTGAAGACGAAGATGCCATGTGTCAGCGGCCTGGACGTTGGATACATCTCGCAGCCCGCTACACAGATGAATGGTGATTACGTCTATTTCCTGAATAAGGCGCACGAATCGGGCGTTGCTGTAGCGGACGTGATCGGTAAAGGGATTCCTGCCGCATTATGCATGTCCATGATTAAATTCGGTATGGACGGTTTGCCTGATGGAAATACGAGCCCGCAGAATGTCCTTGGCATCATCAACCGCATTGTCGAAAAGAGTGTCGACGACTCGATGTTCATCTCAATGTTCTATGGTAAATACAATGCTGAAGATACGACATTCTCTTACGCATCAGCGGGTCATGAACCAGCATTGCATTTCAATAACGACACAGGGGTATTTTCGGAATTGGATGCCAAGGGATTGCTTCTCGGCGTCAAACCGGATACCGAATATGAGGAGCGATCGGTCGTATTAAACGATGGGGACTTCATTGCAATGATGACGGATGGCGTCACTGAAACGAGGACGGAAGAAGGATTCATCGACATGAATGCAATCCAAAATCTACTTCGTGACGTGAAAGACAAGTCGGCTCAGCAAATTGCAGAATATGTCTATCATCATCTTGCGGAACTTCAAAACTATCGATTGAGCGACGACTTCACAATTGTCATTTTCAAAAAAGAGCCGGAACAGGTTTAACTTTTTGAGTGGCGGGTATGTAAGGTTGTAGTGTATTAACCAATACAAATATCGAGAGTCGGGGTGCAGGAAATGAATTTACAAGTTGAGTTACTAGAACAAAATAGTGTTCAATATTTCAAGGTTGTCGGGGAGATTGATGCGTTTACGGCACCTGTTCTACGGGAGCGTCTGGCAGCTGTTGAAAATGTCCAAGGTTTGAAGGCGGAGTTGGATCTATCCGAAGTGGACTATATGGACAGTACAGGCCTCGGTGTTTTCGTAGGTTTCTATAAGGCTGTTTCCGCTAACGGCGGGCATGTAAAGATCACGGGCTTGAACAAACGGTTGAACCGCCTGTTTGAAATTACCGGTCTGAATGAAATTATCGATATTGAACAGAAGGAAAGTGAGGACAATAATGCAACATTATGATTATATAGAAATCAAGATACCCGCCAAAGCCCAATATGTCGGTGTTGCAAGATTGATGATTTCAGGCATTGCAAGTCGGCTCGGGTTTACATACGATGACATCGAAGACTTGAAAATCGCTTCAAGTGAAGCAATTACAAATGCTGTCCAACATGCTTACGGCCAGGACGAGGATGGCGAAGTCGTAGTCGGGTGTGCATTGTATGAAGAGCGGTTGGAGATCATGATTGCGGATCACGGAACAAGCTTCGACTTTGAAGAGACGAAAAAACATATCGGACCATATAGCGACACATCAGATGCCCGTTTCCAGCGCGAAGGGGGACTTGGGCTTTATTTGATGGAGACGCTCATGGATGAAGTGAAATTTCATCACGAGGAGGGCGTGACGGTCTTTATGACCAAATATCTCGGCAGAGAGCGAGGCGAAGAAGATGTCAAACGAACAGCCAACTCATAAGCCGGATACGAAAGAGAAAGTGTTGGAATGGATCAGGCAGTACCAGGAGACGAACGACGATGAAGCGCAGACGAATCTCGTCCTTCACTACGAACGGCTCGTCCATTCCATCGCCCGCAAATATTCAAACGGAAAGCCATACCATGAAGATATCGTCCAAGTAGGTATGCTCGGTCTCCTCGGGGCTATCCGCAGATATGACCCGGACCTCGGACGCAGCTTCGAAGCATTTGCCGTGCCGACAATTGTCGGGGAAATCAAACGGTTCCTGCGTGATAAAACTTGGGCAGTCCATGTCCCACGCCGCATCAAGGAACTCGGTCCGAAGATTAAGGCTGCGGTCGAAGCATTGACGATTGAAATGCAACGTTCGCCGCTCGTAAGTGAAATCGCGGAATACTTGGGCACCGATGAAGAATTGGTACTTGAAGCGATGGAGATGGGGAGGAGCTACCAAGCCCTATCGATGGACCATACGCTCGAAGCCGATTCGGAAGGCGGCACAGTCACCTTGTTCGATATTATTGGAGAATCGGATGACGGATTTGAGAGGACGGACCATCGACTGGTCGTTGCAAATGCTCTTAATGTGTTGTCGGAACGCGAAAAGCAGATTATCCAATATACATATATTGAGCAAATGAGCCAGAAGGAAGCGGGGGAACGACTCGGTATTTCGCAAATGCATGTATCTAGATTGCAACGGAAAGCGATTAAAAAACTTCAAGAAGCCATAATGGCAGCTGGTGGTGCATCGTAGTGGAAGTGTTCAAAAATGATCATGTAGAGGCATACATCTATAACGCAGCGAAGCATGGCAATATCGAGTCGGGAGATACGTATTATATTCATTCCGAAGAGGACTACTTCATCTGTGCGATTGCCGACGGGTTGGGAAACGGTAAAGTCGCAAGGCAATCCGCGGAAGTGATTCCTGAAGTTCTTGAACACTTTCACCACGAATCGCTAGACGAATTGCTGAGCCGCTGCAATGAATATATGGTGCAGAAACGCGGAGCAGCCGTAGCAATCGTGCGTGTCAACTATAAGGACGGCACGATCGAATACAGCTGTATCGGTAATGTCAGGATGTATATTCTGCACGGTCGTGAAAAGATGATCTATCCTTTGCCTGTCATGGGATATTTATCAGGAAGGCCGCAAAAGATGAATACCCAGACATACAAGTACGAAGTTGGCGATCTGTTTTTCCTTCATTCGGACGGAGTGACGCTGAACAGCCCGAAAGCAAGTTTGAAACAGAGCACCAACGCATATGAGTTGTACAATATCGTAAAAGAATCGGCACAATCCGGCGACGATGCCACATTCATCGCCGGCAGCCTGCTTCAGTAAACTGAAGCAGGTTTTTTCATGTGCAGGAATGGAGTAAGGATACATGGAAATGGTAAACTGAGATAAGTATAGAAAGGGTGGGAATGAATGACGAACAGTCTAATAGAAGCAACAGCCAAAAGAGCGTCGATTAGTAAGAAACAAACCGCCAATGTCATCTCTCTTCTCGACGAAGGCAACACGGTCCCTTTCATCGCAAGATACCGGAAAGAAGCGACCGGTTCACTCGATGAAGTGGAAATCAAAGCGATTGAAGATGCGTACCATTATGAAAAGGGGCTAGAACAACGGAAAGAGGAAGTCATCCGGTTAATTGAAGAGCAGGGGAAATTGACTGACGAGCTGAAAAAGGAAATCCATTCAGCAACCGTATTGCAACGCATTGAAGATCTGTATAGGCCGTACAAGCAGAAAAGACGTACGCGTGCGATGATTGCGATTGAAAGTGGACTCGAACCGCTGGCGGACAAGTTGATGGCATTCGGTCCGGATAATCCGGAAGACCTTGCCGCGGCTTTCGTGAATGAAGAGAAAGCGGTCGCATCCATCGACGAGGCGCTTGCAGGAGCGCGCGATACTATCGCAGAACGAATTGCGGATGACGCTGCACTCCGGGAAAGCGTGCGGAAACTTGCTTGGTCCGATGGCCAAATGGCTTCCATGCTCCGTAAAGGGGCCGAGGATGAACGCGGTGTGTATGAAATGTATTACGAATATGAAGAGCCACTGAAAAAGATTGTCCCTCACCGTGTACTTGCGTTGAATAGGGGAGAAAAAGAAGAGGTTCTGCGTGTAGGCGTGGCATTCCCAGCGGAGCGTATCATCGGTGTCCTTGAGCGCGAATTGATCAAAAAACAACAATCCCCATCCGCTGTGCACGTTAAAGAGGCGACAGAAGATGCATTCAAACGGCTGATTGCTCCGTCTGTCGAGCGGGAAATCAGGACAGCGCTGACAGAAAAGGCGGAAGCCCAAGCGATCCATGTATTCTCGGAAAACTTGAAGAGTCTTCTATTGCAACCACCTTTAAAAGGCAGGATGGTGTTGGGCGTCGATCCGGCTTTTCGTTCAGGCTGTAAATTGGCGGTCATTGACGAAACAGGGAAGATGCTTGAAGTGTCGGTTATTTATCCCCACCCTCCGAAAGCGGATAAGGAAGCTTCGAAGAAAATGATTCTTTCAACTCTCGCCAAATATAAGATCCCGATCATCGCAATTGGCAACGGAACAGCCTCAAGAGAAACGGAGAAATTCATTGCGGACTGCATCAAGGAATCGAAAGAGCCAGTTTCGTATGTCATCGTCAATGAAGCGGGGGCAAGTGTCTACTCGGCATCGGCCCAGGCGCGGGAAGAATTCCCTGACCTCCAAGTCGAACAGCGGAGCGCTGTTTCCATTGCGCGGAGATTGCAGGACCCATTATCCGAACTCGTCAAAATCGATCCTGAATCGATCGGCGTCGGCCAATACCAGCATGACGTGGCACGGAAAAAACTGTCCGATTCGCTATCGTTTGTAGTTGAAACCGCGGTGAACCGGGTAGGTGTGAACGTGAACACCGCTTCTTCATCTTTACTGCAATACGTGGCGGGTCTTTCGAAGACAGTAGCGGAAAACATCGTCAAGGCGCGTGAAGAGGAAGGGCTGTTCCAAAAACGGACGCAGCTGAAAAAGGTTCCGCGTCTCGGAGCGAAGACATATGAACAGGCAATCGGCTTCCTTCGCATACCGGAAGCGAAAGACCGATTTGACTCTACCGGACTTCATCCCGAAAGCTATATGACGGCAGAGCAGGTGCTCGCGGAAGCCGGAGTGGACAAGAGTTTGTTAGGGAAGGAAGAGGCAGTGAGTGCTCTAACCGCATTGGATGTCCCGGCATTAGCTACAAAATTCGATATCGGTGAAGTGACGTTGCGCGATATTATCGACACATTGAAGCGACCGAACCGCGATCCTCGTGACGACTACCCGCAGCCGCTGTTGAAAGCGGACGTACTCGATATGAAAGACTTATATGAAGGACTTGAGATGCAAGGGACTGTCCGGAACGTCGTAGACTTCGGTGCATTCGTCGATATCGGTGTATCGGAAGACGGACTCGTCCACATTTCGAAATTGAAAAAAGGGTTCGTCAAGCATCCGCTCGATGTAGTCGCATCCGGCGACATCGTGACCGTCTGGGTGGAAGGTGTAGATAAAAATAAAGGCAGAATCTCGTTGACGATGATTCCTCCGAAAGGGAAGTAAGCCGCGATCGTGAAAACCGGCATGGAACAACGTGACTTGCAGCAACTCGTCCAACAATTATCCATAGAAGCTTTCGGAAAACCATTCAGACATGAAGCGCGTTTCAACGCCCGCCTCCGAACAACGGGCGGGCGCTACAAACTGCTCGACGGATCTATTGAAATCAACCCGACTGTTTTAGCGCTTTACGATTTGGATGAACTAATCGGCATCATCAAGCATGAACTTTGCCATTACCATCTCCATCAAGAAGGAAAAGGATATAGACATGGAGATGCGGACTTCAAAAAGCTGTTGCGGGAAACCGGCTCGCCAAGATATTGCAAGCCGCTAGGGAAGGCAACTAGCAAACCGAAGAAGATCCATCTCTATCAATGTAAATCATGTCGATTGGAATATAGACGCAAAAGAAAAATGGATGTGCGGAAATATAGATGCGGCAAATGCGCCGGAGAAATCATCCTGCTTCAATAATAAGCAATCGCTGCAGAAAGCCGGCGATTTACGCATAAATCCGTAAAATCACGCATAAATTGAAGTAGATACGCATAAATCGAATTACACGCGCATAAAGTCAGCGAACTACGCATAAAACTAATTAGACACGCATAATGTCTAAGAATCACGCATAAAACGATTCGGAAGTTAACAAAGGATGAAGGGAAGTGCTATATTTTCCTTCATCTTATTTATTTTTGCTTAATGATTTGAAATTAAGAGCTGAGTCAGGCGGTTGCGGAGAGTTTTCAGTCGGTTTTGCTGCCGTATCAGGCGGTTCGGGTAAACTTTCAGGCGGTACGGGAGAGGTTACAGGCGTTATCGAGAATACATAAGGCGCTCAGGATGAGTTATCAGGCGGTCGAATCTGAGAGGACGATTATCTTTTTCATCATCAATTAAATAGTGCATGTCCCATTACATCGCTCTTTAAGACGCGCTGCTATAAGTGTCTTTAGCTGTTACAAAAAATAATTCAATAAAACTGTTGACGAAAGGATGATGAGTGTCTATAATAGGAAAAGTCGATTAGGGAATGACATTGAAACAAAATAAACTCCCTTCTCCAATTAAATAGATGGCCCCTTGGTCAAGCGGTTAAGACACCGCCCTTTCACGGCGGTAACACGGGTTCGAATCCCGTAGGGGTCACCAACTTTTATGTATAACTTCCATGTTTATGTACAAAGTAAAAAGGGGGAAGAAATTAAGCCCTGCGATTTACAAAGTATCGAGTATGTAAGTTGATCAAATTGTTGGGGTATAGCCAAGCGGTAAGGCAACGGACTTTGACTCCGTCATTCGTTGGTTCGAATCCAGCTACCCCAGCCAAACTTTTTAAACGCTCCACGTTTAAAAAGTTTTGCGAGAAACGCCTCCGGCGTTTGGAGCAAATCGCTTTTAGTACCCAAAGCAACACGAGTACTAAACAGAAATCGGTTTTAACACCCAAGCCAAAAAAGTCTTCATATATAAGGTTTCACAAAAACCTAACATCAAGACAATACAACAAGCACGAGCCATTAGCTCAGTTGGTAGAGCATCTGACTTTTAATCAGAGGGTCGCAGGTTCGAATCCTGCATGGCTCACCATTCTTTCAAAAAAACTATTGACATCTTTACTGAGAGTAGTATAATAAAGTGTGTCGCAAATAATGCGGTAGTGGCGGAATGGCAGACGCGCTAGGTTGAGGGCCTAGTGGGGGTTAACCCCGTGGAGGTTCAAGTCCTCTTTACCGCACCATATTCCATATAATAAAACCGAGCGCCCGTAGCTCAATTGGATAGAGCGTCTGACTACGGATCAGAAGGTTATGGGTTCGACTCCTGTCGGGCGCGCCAAATTTTATACGCGGGTGTAGTTTAGTGGTAAAACCTCAGCCTTCCAAGCTGATGATGAGGGTTCGATTCCCTTCACCCGCTCCATTAATTAATTTCAAAATAACGCTTGACGCGTTAGTGAGAAAATGTTATACTAGAATAGTTGCTGCAAGAGAGCAGCGCAATGAACCTTGAAAACTGAACA
>NZ_CAMPPQ010000002.1:605000-1052500 GCF_946901335.1 Saccharococcus sp. Marseille-Q5394
CAAGGCTAAATACTCTCTAGTGACCGATAGTGAACCAGTACCGTGAGGGAAAGGTGAAAAGCACCCCGGAAGGGGAGTGAAATAGAACCTGAAACCGTGTGCCTACAAGTTGTCAGAGCCCGTTAATGGGTGATGGCGTGCCTTTTGTAGAATGAACCGGCGAGTTACGATTCCATGCAAGGTTAAGCAGCGAATGCGGAGCCGCAGCGAAAGCGAGTCTGAATAGGGCGAATGAGTATGGGGTCGTAGACCCGAAACCAGGTGATCTACCCATGTCCAGGGTGAAGGTAAGGTAACACTTACTGGAGGCCCGAACCCACGTACGTTGAAAAGTGCGGGGATGAGGTGTGGGTAGCGGTGAAATTCCAATCGAACCTGGAGATAGCTGGTTCTCTCCGAAATAGCTTTAGGGCTAGCCTCAAACGAAAGAATCTCGGAGGTAGAGCACTGTTTGGACTAGGGGCCCATCCCGGGTTACCGAATTCAGACAAACTCCGAATGCCGATGATTTATGTTTGGGAGTCAGACTGCGGGTGATAAGATCCGTAGTCGAGAGGGAAACAGCCCAGACCGCCAGTTAAGGTCCCCAAGTATCCGTTGAGTGGAAAAGGATGTGGCGCTGCCCAGACAACCAGGATGTTGGCTTAGAAGCAGCCACCATTTAAAGAGTGCGTAATAGCTCACTGGTCGAGTGGCGCTGCGCCGAAAATGTACCGGGGCTAAACGGATCACCGAAACTGCGGATTGACACCTATGGTGTCAGTGGTAGGAGAGCGTTCCAAGGGCGTTGAAGCTAGACCGTAAGGACTGGTGGAGCGCTTGGAAGTGAGAATGCCGGTATGAGTAGCGAAAGAAGGGTGAGAATCCCTTCCACCGAATGCCTAAGGTTTCCTGAGGAAGGCTCGTCCGCTCAGGGTCAGTCGGGACCTAAGTCGAGGCCGAAAGGCGTAGACGATGGACAACAGGTTGATATTCCTGTACCACCTCCCCGCCGTTATCAGCAATGGGGGGACGCAGAAGGATAGGGTGAGCGCGCTGTTGGTCATGCGCGTCTAAGCAGTGAGGTGTGGAACGAGGAAAATCCCGTTCCTATAACATTGAGCTGTGATGGCAAGGGGAATTATCCCCGGAGTCCCTGATTTCACACTGCCAAGAAAAGCCTCTAGCGAGGCGGGAGGTGCCCGTACCGCAAACCGACACAGGTAGGCGAGGAGAGAATCCTAAGGTGATCGAGAGAACTCTCGTTAAGGAACTCGGCAAAATGACCCCGTAACTTCGGGAGAAGGGGTGCTCTGGTAGGGTGTTAAAGCCCGAGAGAGCCGCAGTGAATAGGCCCAGGCGACTGTTTAGCAAAAACACAGGTCTCTGCAAAACCGTAAGGTGACGTATAGGGGCTGACGCCTGCCCGGTGCTGGAAGGTTAAGAGGAGAGGTCAGCGCAAGCGAAGCTTCGAATTGAAGCCCCAGTAAACGGCGGCCGTAACTATAACGGTCCTAAGGTAGCGAAATTCCTTGTCGGGTAAGTTCCGACCCGCACGAAAGGCGTAACGATCTGGGCACTGTCTCAACGAGAGACTCGGTGAAATTATAATATGCGTGAAGATGCGCATTACCCGCGACAGGACGGAAAGACCCCGTGGAGCTTTACTGTAGCCTGATATTGAATTCCGGTGCAGCCTGTACAGGATAGGTAGGAGCCTTGGAATCCGGAGCGCCAGCTTCGGAGGAGGCAATGGTGGGATACTACCCTGGCTGTATTGGACTTCTAACCCTTGCCCGTGATCCGGGCAGGAGACAGTGTCAGGTGGGCAGTTTGACTGGGGCGGTCGCCTCCTAAAGTGTAACGGAGGCGCCCAAAGGTTCCCTCAGAATGGTTGGACATCATTCGTAGAGTGCAAAGGCATAAGGGAGCTTGACTGCGAGACCTACAAGTCGAGCAGGGTCGAAAGACGGGCTTAGTGATCCGGTGGTTCCGCATGGAAGGGCCATCGCTCAACGGATAAAAGCTACCCCGGGGATAACAGGCTTATCTCCCCCAAGAGTCCACATCGACGGGGAGGTTTGGCACCTCGATGTCGGCTCATCGCATCCTGGGGCTGTAGTCGGTCCCAAGGGTTGGGCTGTTCGCCCATTAAAGCGGTACGCGAGCTGGGTTCAGAACGTCGTGAGACAGTTCGGTCCCTATCCGTCGCGGGCGCAGGAAATTTGAGAGGAGCTGTCCTTAGTACGAGAGGACCGGGATGGACATACCGCTGGTGTACCAGTTGTCTTGCCAAAGGCATCGCTGGGTAGCTATGTATGGACGGGATAAATGCTGAAAGCATCTAAGCATGAAGCCCCCCTCAAGATGAGATTTCCCATTACGCAAGTAAGTAAGATCCCTCAAAGAAGATGAGGTGGATAGGTCCGGGGTGGAAGCGTGGCGACACGTGCAGCTGACGGATACTAAT
This sequence comes from Saccharococcus sp. Marseille-Q5394, assembly GCF_946901335.1. Lineage (NCBI taxonomy): Bacteria > Bacillati > Bacillota > Bacilli > Caryophanales > Anoxybacillaceae > Saccharococcus > Saccharococcus sp. Marseille-Q5394. The sequence continues at coordinate 607,450 of NZ_CAMPPQ010000002.1, forward strand.
CGATCGAGGACTTAACCTTATGTTATTTAAGTACGGTTGAACTTGAAGTTCAGCAACAATGTTGGTTTTATCCGGTTTTGAACGAACAAGAGTCGTTCAATTGTCTGGTGACGACGGCGAAGAGGTCACACCCGTTCCCATACCGAACACGGAAGTTAAGCTCTTCAGCGCCGATGGTAGTAGGGGGCTTCCCCCTGTGAGAGTAGGACGTCGCCGGGCAACCCAATCCTTTTCGATAAGAATGTCTATAGGTTAGAATTGATCAAGTAAATGAATTTGCAGTTAGCGAACCTTGCATTCTATCGGAAAGTATACATATTAATGGTCCCGTGGTGTAGCGGTTAACATGCCTGCCTGTCACGCAGGAGATCGCCGGTTCGATCCCGGTCGGGACCGCCATTTTAATTTAACCTTGTCAACCGATTATGGATTTATTCCAGAGTCGGTTTTTTATTATTTATATTTACAAAAAATCCTCCAAACCTCATAGCTTTCGAAATTGGCGTATTTTCGGTACACTAAAGCAAAGTGGAGATGAAAGGAACATACGATGACTATAGAATTCAATGTTCATTCCCTAGAGGAGACTGAACACATCGCGAATATATTGGCAGGCTTGCTATCGCCTCCAGACGTTGTGACGTTGGAAGGCGATCTTGGTGCTGGAAAAACGACGTTTACAAAAGCGCTAGCGCGTAGCCTTGGCGTCACACGGACGGTGAACAGTCCGACATTTACAATCTTGAAACAATACGAAGGCAATGTCCCTTTCAATCATTTGGATGTCTATCGATTGGCGGACAGTGATGAGGATCTCGGTTGGGACGAGCTGTTTTATGGGGACGCGGTGTCCGTCGTTGAATGGGCACATTTAATAGAAGCTGATTTGCCGGAAGAACGCTTGGATATCCAGATACAGCATACAGGGGAAACTTCGAGAAAGATTGTACTGATTCCTAAAGGGGAACGTTTTGAAAAGATTTGTGAGGCGATGACGTTATGATATGGTTAGGAATAGATACGGCGAACACGCCTTTGTCTGTTGCGATTGTTAAGGACGGAGCCATTTTGGCTGAGGTGAATTCTTCAATGGCTGTCAATCATTCGCTGCGTGCGATGCCGGTGATTGAGGAATTGTTTGCGACGGTGCAGCTGCAGCCTAAAGATATTGATGCGATTGCAGTGTCGGAAGGACCTGGATCTTATACAGGTGTCCGCATCGGTGTAACAATAGCAAAGACATTGGCTTGGACGTTGAAGAAGCCTTTGTTTGGTGTCTCAACCTTGAAGGTGCTTGCCGCGAATGCTTTTTATTTTGACGGGTTGATCTGCCCGATTGTGGACGCGCGAAGGAATAATGTGTACGCAGGGGTATATGAATTCGTGGATGGCGGATTGACCGCCATCGCGGAGGATGGGCATTTTGCGATTGAAAATCTGATGGATGTTTTAGCAAGCAAGGAGCGACCTGTCCTTTTTGTCGGCAAGGATGTTGCCATGCATGAAGAGCTCATGAAGGAAAGGTTACAGGAGAATGCCGTCATTGCTCCGTTCCCGATGCAGCTCCCGCGGGCATCTGCGTTGGTTTTCATCGCGCAGCAAGATGGATTGGAAGAGAATACACATGCATTTACGCCGGAATACCGCCGTATCGCTGAGGCGGAGGCGAACTGGCTGATGCAGCAACGGAAGGAAAAGGGCCGTGAATAACACCATATCATATCGGAAGATGACGTTGGAAGATATTCCAGCGGTCGTTGAAATCGAGCAGGAGGCGTTTGCGACGCCATGGACGCAAGAAGTCTTCGAACATGAGATGACTGGAAATGATTATGCCCATTACATTGTCGCAGTTTCGGATGATGAGGTGATTGGGCATTGCGGGATGTGGGTTGTGCTGGATGAGAGCCATATTACGAATGTGGCGGTGAGGACGCATATGAGGGGCCATGGGATTGGTGAGGCGCTTATGCGGAGGGCGATGGAGTTGTGCAAGGCGAATGAAGTGAGACTGATGACGCTTGAAGTGCGCGTGAGCAATCATACGGCGCAGAACTTGTATCGCAAGCTCGGTTTCCAGGATGGCGGCATACGGAAAAACTATTATACGGACGACCATGAAGATGCGCTCGTCATGTGGGTGGAATTGTGATGGATAAAGATATGTATATACTAGGAATTGAAACGAGCTGTGATGAGACGGCGGCTTCGGTCGTGAAGAACGGACATGAAATCGTCTCGAATGTTGTTGCGTCGCAAATTCAGAGTCAGCAACGCTTCGGAGGAGTGGTGCCTGAAATCGCTTCGAGGCATCATGTTGAACAGATTACGCTCGTCATAGAGGAAGCGTTGGCTGTGGCAGACCTTGAGCCTTCTGATTTGGATGCAGTCGCTGTGACGGAGGGACCTGGGCTTGTCGGCGCTTTATTGATCGGCATCAATGCTGCGAAGGCATTCGCGTTTGCCAATGGGTTACCGGTCATCGGAGTCCACCATATTGCGGGACATATTTATGCGAATCAGTTGATGCAGCCTATGGAGTTTCCGTTGTTAGCGCTTATCGTCTCCGGAGGGCATACGGAATTGGTCCTTATGGAACAGCATGGGTCATTTAACTTGATCGGTGAAACGCGTGATGATGCAGCGGGGGAAGCGTATGACAAAGTGGCACGCGTCCTCGGGCTGCCGTATCCGGGAGGGCCGCATATCGATAAGCTTGCGCTTGAGAGCGATGAAGCGGTCGACTTTCCGAGAGCGTGGCTTGAGCCGGATTCGTATGATTTCAGCTTCAGCGGGTTGAAATCCGCAGTGATCAATTATAAGCATAATCTTGAGCAAAAAGGCGAAGAGGTCGTGCCTGCTCATGTGGCGGCGGGCTTCCAGCAAAGTGTCGTTGAGGTGTTGACAGAGAAAACGTTGAGGGCAGCGAAGGAATATGGCGTGAAGCAAGTCATCGCTGCGGGAGGCGTAGCTGCGAATAAAGGCTTGCGCGCTTCATTGGATGAAGTTTTTGAAAAAGAGGGGATACCTTTTTACGTACCTCCAATCTCGCTTTGCACGGACAATGCGGCAATGATTGCAGCTGCAGGTACTTCGATGTTCCAAAGTGGAAAGCTCGGTACGATGGAAATGAATGGCCGACCGGGCATGGAGCTTGCTTCATGGAATAGTGAGAATAAATGAGTAAATGAATGAAGGAAATCGTCGAGTTCTGACGATTTCCGTTTTTATTTGTCCCGAAATGAATCCGACTTGTCAAGAGGGAACATTCGTACTTATGCACAATTGTTGATAAGTTGTGGATAGTTCAAAGATTCGTGTGTATGACCGATTCATGTTTTGGATAACTGCGTTGGTAATCGCTACAGAAAATGTGGATAACGTGGATAACTATGTTCATATCCTATTATATCAACGTGTGGACTGTTGATAAGATTGTGGAAATCAAATGGATGGGATGTCGAAAACGGAAAAAAGCTGTCGAATGGCGTTCATTCCAGTCGACAGCTATTTTTAGGCTTCCAAATTCAATTTTTCGAGCTCTTCCTGCAAATTCAGCCATTCCTCAGAAAGGTTGTCGTGTTGCAGCTGGAGTTCGTCGATCTGTTCCTGCAGCTCCATCAGCTTTACATGATCGTCTGCAAAAACAGGATTCAGCAACTCTTCCTGCAGAACGGAGATTTCGGCATCCAATTTGCCGAGCGACTCTTCGATTTCCGCAATCGCCCTTGTCAATCGGCGCTCTTGCCGTTTAACTTCTTTATCCTCTTCATTCCGCCGGTTCTTCGGCTGGGCTTTTTGATTTGAAGCTGCTTGTTCTGCCTGCAGTTCCTCAAGCTCATTTTTCTTTTCAATGAAGTAATCGTAATCGCCGAGATACTCCGTAACGCCAATAGGGCCGACGTCAATCACTTTCGTAGCAATCCGGTTGATGAAGTAGCGGTCATGGGAGACGAAGAGGATCGTGCCTGGGAAGTCATCCAATGCATTTTCCAACACTTCCTTGCTGTCGAGGTCGAGATGGTTCGTCGGCTCGTCAAGCACGAGCGTATTCGATTTTTGTAGCATGAGTTTCGCTAATGAAAGACGCGCCTTCTCGCCGCCAGATAATGAAGCGACTGGCTTTTCGACGTCTTCTCCAGTGAACAGGAAACGCCCGAGTACTGAGCGGACATCCTTTTCATTCATCATCGGCCACTCATCCCATAACTCATGGAGAACTGTCCCCGTACCAAGGATTGTCGCTTGGTTCTGGTCATAATAACCGAACTGGACATTCGTTCCGTAGCGGATCGTCCCGTCAACCGGCTCCTGCCTTTTGACGATCGTTTTCAGCAATGTCGACTTGCCAATCCCGTTCGGACCGATGATCGCAATCCGGTCTCCTTTGTATGCATGCATGTTAATATGCTTGGAAACAGGTTTGCCGTCATAGCCGACAGCGATGTTATCCAATGTAAGCACATCGTTGCCGCTTGGCCGATCGATTGAGAAAGAAAAGCTTGCGGACTTCTCATCCCCATCTGGCGCATCCATCCATTCCGTCCGTTCAAGCTGCTTCCGGCGGCTTTTTGCCATCTTGGAAGTCGATGCGCGTGCGATATTCCGTTGGATGAAATCCTCGAGCTTCGCTTTTTCGCTCGTCTCGCGCTCATATAACTTCTTGTCCCGCTCATAGTTCTTCGCCTTTTCAACAAGATAGGCGCTATAGTTGCCGACATACTTCGTCACTTTCCGCCTCGACACTTCATACGTGATCGTCACGATCTGATCGAGGAAATAACGGTCATGGGAAACGATGAGGATCGCCCCTTCATAGGAGACGAGGTATTTTTCAAGCCAGCCGAGTGTCTCGATGTCCAAATGGTTCGTCGGCTCGTCCAAGATAAGGAGATCCGGTTTGCTGAGCAGCATTTTTGCAAGCGCCAACCGCGTTTTCTGTCCGCCTGACAACAGATTGACGTTCTTCTCGTAGTCTTCGGGATAAAAACGCATGCCATGCAGGACTGAACGCATATCTGACTCGTACTGATACCCGCCGGAATCCTTGAAGTCAATTTGCAATGCGTCATAATCCTTCATGACCCGCTCGTATTCTTGCGGATTCCCGTAAACGGTAGGATCCGCCATTTGTGCTTCGAGCTTGCGGAGCCTCTTTTCCATTTCAAGCAGCGGCCCGAAAACGGTCAGCATCTCATCCCAGATGTTGAGGGGGGAATCAATGCCCGCGTGCTGTTCAAGATAGCCTACCTGTACATCTTTCGGCATGATGATATCGCCAGAGTCCGCGGACATCTCTCCCGCAATGATTTTCAGCAATGTCGACTTGCCGGCACCGTTCCGTCCAACGAGCGCAACTCTGTCACGGTGCTGCACTTCGAGTCGGACATTATTCAATATGTCAGTTCCTGAGAACGATTTCGTAATTCCATTCACTTGTAATACGATCATTGAGCACACCTCTATTCCACTTTTAGTGTAATCGAATGGGCGTGCCGGTGCAATCGTTGGCTTTACTTCAGCACGTATCTGGAGTACGATAAAATGAGCTCATTGCACGTACGTACAGGAGGTAAGAAATGGCTGAATCGACTCCAAGAGTTCCGCAGGCGACGTCTAAACGCCTTCCTTTATATTATAGATTCCTACAAAACTTCGCGAATGCCGGCAAGAAGCGAGTATCGTCCAGCGAATTGAGCGAGGCGATGAAAATCGATGCCGCGACGATCCGCCGTGACTTCTCCCATTTTGGAGCGCTCGGGCGCAAAGGCTACGGCTATGATGTGAACGACCTCCTTTTATTCTTCCGAAGGGCACTGAATCAGGATGAAGAGACGGATGTTGCATTGATCGGCGTAGGAAGCTTAGGAAACGCATTTCTTAAATATAATTTCCAGAAGAACCATAATACGCGTATTGTTGTTGCGTTCGACCCGAAGGCTCCGAAAGAAGGGAAGACGATTAGTAATATCCCGGTGTTTCATCCGGACATGATGGAAGAGAAGATTAAGGAATTGGGCATTAATCTTGTCATTCTCACCGTTCCGACGAGGGCGGCGCAGGAAATTGCGGATCGGATGGTCGATATCGGTGTAAAAGGAATCCTCAATTTCACCCCTGTCCGTCTGACAGCGCCTGACTGGATGCGCATCCATACGATCGATTTGTCGGTAGAGTTGCAGACATTGATTTATTTCATAAAAAATGACGAAAAAGATTCACAAATAGAGTGACCTGTTCAATAGTAATAGAAGTTGTTTTCATGTAAAATGGATTACATATGAAGGAGGTGTCCGAAATGGCTCCAGGAGTAACTAGTTTAATTCTAATCGCAATCATAGCATTGCTCATTTTTGGACCGAAGAAGTTGCCGGAGATCGGAAAAGCGTTCGGCTCTTCATTGCGTGAATTCAAATCAGCGACGAAAGGACTTGTGTCCGATGATGACGACACGGTCAAAAAAGTGGAAGACAAGAAAAATGATGTGCAATAAGTAAGGATGTCTGTCCGATGAAAGAGAAAAATTTAACAGTCATTGAACATATAGATGAAATTAGAAAACGACTGATGGTAATCGTCGTTTTCTTTGTTATTGCGGTAATCGGGAGCTTTTTCATCGCGAAGCCGATCATCAAGTTCCTGCAATCAGAGGCAGGATATGAGGAATTCCATGCGTTCAACGTAGTCGATCCGATAGCCCTGTACTTGAAGGTCATCATCTTCTTAGCGGTCGTCATCATTTCGCCGGTCATCATGTACCAGTTCTGGTCGTTCATTTCACCGGGGTTGCATGAGACGGAGCGCAAAGTGACGTTGAGCTATATCCCGTTCGCTTTTATGCTATTGCTCGTTGGAATTGCGTTTTCTTATTTTGTCCTTGTGCCGTTCGTCATGAATTTCATGAAGGAACTTTCCGCGGAGCTCGGCATAACGCAGACGGTCGGTATTAATGAATATTTCACTTTCCTGTTTCAAATACTGATTCCGTTCGGCGTTATATTCCAGCTTCCGATCGTCCTATTATTTCTGTCGAGACTCGGCATATTGGATCCTGTGAAACTGGTGAAAATCCGAAAGGTAGCATATTTTGTCCTGTTCGTCATTGCGGCATTCATCACGCCGCCGGACATCATGTCGCATTTATTGGTGACTGTTCCCTTGTTCTTGCTTTACGAACTGAGCATCATCATCTGCCGCGTCGGCTATCGAAAATTCCTGAAAGCCGAGGAAAAGCGGAAGCTTGAAGAAATAAAGGCTGAACAGCAACGTCAGATTGATGAAGTGATGGGGAATTTGGAGAAATAAACTGGAGTCCCGCTTTCCGGGTGTTGGGAGTGGGACTTTTTTGTGGAGTTCGGATAGTTAGAAAGTCCCGAAATGAGCATAACTATATGAAAGTTGCGCAAAACTCGTTGGGAAACTCGCGCATAACTCCGTCCAATTACGCCATAAGTCGTCTAGATTGCGTCATAACAGATGCAAATTTGCGTAAAACTTATTGTATCCACTTGGTAGATTGTAATGAAATCCCAGTATGATTCCAGTATGATAGGTAGTGAAGGACTTACATATACATAAGAAGTAAAGGGGGAACAAACATGAATCCATTGTTATCCATATGGAGCCAGCCGACGAAGACGCTTCAATACATGCTTGAGAAGAAGTCGGTTGGATACGGATTTCTCATTTTTTTATTAGGATCAATCAGCACGGGTGTTATCTCTACGGCAACAACAGGTTGGTTTAATGGACTGCCATTGTTTATAATTGTTTTCATGTCAATTGTAACGTCATATGCCGGAGCATTGCTCGGATGGGTGATTGTGTCCGCGCTGTATACATGGATTGGGAAATGGCTTGGGGGGACTGGGAAGTATTCCGAAATGATCCACGTGACGCCAGCCGCAACAATTCCGATGATCTGGCTCGCTCCGATGAACTTCCTTATTCTTGCTATATACGGCTCACGTTTATTCGAAGTGCCGACGGAGAACTTTGGAGTCACTAATCTGCCGCTTGGGGTTTATTTCTTAATGAACCTTATCTCACTAGGAGTAGGTATTTACGGGACGGTAATTTCTTGTAAGGGAATTGGGCTTGTCCATAATTTCTCAGCATGGCGTGGATTCGGTGTCGTTGCAATTCTAATGGGTATTGGCATAGTTCTTACGATCGTATTCTCACTAATTATCGGTCTTGCTCTCATTTCATTTTTTATGGCTTTAGGATGAATTAAAAACGGCTTCCCGCGATGGGGATGCCGTTTTTTATTGCAGAAAATGAATAAATGTTTGCTGAAGATTTTTTTGCCATTGCTCAAGCTTCTCATAATTCAGTTGGACGACCATGACGAAACCGTTCATGAGGAAGTGGGCAATCATTGGTGCCCAAATACGCTTCGTATGATGGTAGATGAATGCAAACACCATTCCAGGTGCCATATAGATGAGCAGATGTTGAAGTTCTCCGTGGACGGCCGCGAATACAATACCGCTTACAATCGCCGCGATCCAGAAATTCGTCTTTGTATAAATGCCTCCGAATAAAACCCTTCTGAAAATGATCTCTTCCAAAAGCGGTGCGAAGATGACGATTGAAAAGATGATGATCGGTGACAGTTTGGCGACTTCGCTTAGTAAAGCGGTATTTTCAGAGCCAGGCTCGATACCGAGAGCGATTTCGATGATGCCGGCAATCATTTGCCCAGCCATCGCCATGAAAAATCCTAATACTCCCCAGAGGATTGTCATCAAGGGCGTCGCTTTCTTCCCTTTGAAAATATCCCAGAACCGTTTGTTCCGCGTTGTCATGAAGAGGATGATCGGTGCGGCGATCATGTTGGTAATAAACAGCGCCCAAGCGAAGCCATAAAATGCCGCGTCTTCCTTTTCCATGCCGGCGGTGTTTTGAAAGTAGGTGAAGAATCCTTTCGAGACAGGAATGCTTCCGAACTGCATTGCTATGTATAAAAGAACGATCGAAATAGAGATTTTCCAGTTTTTCATTGCCAACTTCCTTTCTTCTATTGTCCATTTTAGCCTTTCTAAGAAGACAAGCAAAGTGAAAAGGGTATTACGGTTTGAGACTGTCTGCACGCGTAGATAGGGGGCGGCTGACATTTTGTTTTATCCTACCTTCAGCGAGTATTTTGCTTGCAATTTTTGGGCAACTTTATTATGATTAGAAATGTATTAGCACTCTTGATTGATGAGTGCTAAATAGAAGATAATTTGTCGAGGAGGGTGTTTCACTTGTTGAAACCATTAGGTGACCGTATCGTAATCGAACTGATCGAAGCAGAAGAAAAAACGTCAAGCGGTATCGTATTGCCGGATTCTGCAAAAGAGAAACCGCAAGAAGGAAAAGTTGTAGCGGCAGGTACTGGACGAGTTCTTGAAAACGGCCAGCGTGTTGACCTGGAAGTAAAAGAAGGCGACCGCATCATCTTCTCAAAATATGCTGGAACTGAAGTGAAATATGAAGGCAATGAATATTTGATCCTGCGTGAAAGCGACGTTCTGGCTATCATCGGTTAAGTCGCCCTTATAAATAAGTACACGAAAAAACAGGAGGAATTCATAAATGGCTAAAGAAATTAAATTTAATGAAGACGCGCGCGGCGCAATGCTACGCGGTGTAGATACACTTGCTGACGCTGTTAAAGTGACGCTTGGACCAAAAGGACGCAACGTCGTTCTTGAGAGAAAATTTGGTTCACCACTTATCACAAACGACGGTGTGACGATCGCAAAAGAAATCGAGCTTGAAGATGCATTCGAAAACATGGGTGCAAAACTCGTAGCAGAAGTCGCTTCCAAAACGAACGAAATCGCTGGTGACGGTACGACGACTGCGACTGTTCTTGCGCAGGCGATGATCCGTGAAGGCTTGAAAAACGTAACAGCTGGTGCAAACCCTGTCGGCATCCGTAAAGGAATCGAAAAAGCGGTTGCAACGGCAATTGAAGAGTTGAAAGGCATTTCCGATGAAATCGAAAGCAAGCAGGAAATTGCACAAGTTGCAGCTATTTCTTCAGGCGACGAAGAAGTCGGCGAATTGATCGCTGAAGCGATGGAGCGCGTCGGCAACGATGGCGTCATCACAATCGAAGAGTCGAAAGGCTTCACGACTGAGCTTGATGTTGTAGAAGGTATGCAATTCGATCGCGGCTACGCATCTGCTTACATGGCGACAGACACGGACAAAATGGAAGCGGTTCTTGACAACCCATATATTTTGATCACAGATAAAAAGATTTCTAACATCCAAGAAATCCTGCCGGTTCTTGAGCAAGTCGTTCAACAAGGCAAGCCGTTGTTGATGATTGCGGAAGACGTGGAAGGCGAAGCACTTGCAACTCTCGTTGTGAATAAACTTCGCGGTACATTCAACGCAGTAGCTGTTAAAGCACCAGGATTCGGCGATCGCCGTAAAGCGATGCTTGAAGATATCGCAATCCTTACAGGCGGAGAAGTCATCACGGAAGACCTTGGCCTAGATCTTAAATCCGCTGACATCAATCAGCTTGGACGCGCTGCGAAAGTCGTTGTCACAAAAGACCATACGACAATCGTTGAAGGAAATGGAGATTCACAGCAAATCGCTTCACGTGTCGGCCAAATCCGTGCGCAACTTGAAGAATCAACTTCCGAGTTCGACAAAGAGAAGCTGCAAGAACGCCTTGCGAAACTTGCTGGCGGCGTAGCAGTTATCAAAGTCGGAGCGGCAACTGAAACTGAATTGAAAGAGCGCAAACTTCGCATCGAAGACGCATTGAACTCTACTCGTGCGGCTGTTGAGGAAGGTATTGTATCCGGTGGTGGTACAGCGCTTGTGAACGTATATTCAAAAGTTGAAACACTTCTTGAAAGCACAGAAGGCGATGTCGCAACAGGCGTGAAAATCGTTCTTCGTGCACTTGAAGAGCCAGTTCGCCAAATTGCGAACAACGCAGGCCTCGAAGGCTCTATCGTTGTTGACCGCTTGAAACGCGAAGAAGTCGGCATCGGCTTCAACGCAGCGAACGGCGAATGGGTCAACATGATGCAAGCCGGTATCGTGGACCCGACTAAAGTTACTCGTTCTGCACTTCAAAATGCAGCATCCGTTGCGGCAATGCTCCTATCTACAGAAGCAGTCGTTGCAGATATCCCGGAACCAGCTGGAATGGGCGGCGGCATGCCTGACATGGGCGGAATGGGCGGCATGATGTAACAAGAAAAGCGCAAGCGGCTTGCTTAGCCCTGACACCTCGAGGGGCTAGCCGATTGAGTTGGATATGAAAGCTCCTCATAAGTCAGTGGACTTGTGAGGAGCTTTTTTTCATTCTATTTGTCAGTCTGGAATTATCTCATAAGCCATCTTTAAGATGACGTCTTTATGTTGAGGATATTTCAGTAAAAGCTCTTCCTGTGTAAACAACTCAAAGTCCTTGTACTCAAAACCAGGCGAAACCATACATCCGACTAAAGAGAAAGTATCCGGATCCATCACTGATGATCCGAAAATAGTGTTTTTTGGAACTAACGCCTGTGGGACTTCTCCTTTATCCAAATTCAATCCTAATTTAATTTCTTTATACCCCCCATTTTCCTCAATCACATGAATGGTTAGAGGACTTCCCGCATGATAATACCATACTTCATCAGATTTCAAACGATGGAAATGGGAGATGTCTTTCGAAGTTAAGAGAAAGTAAATACTCGTATAGAGCATGCGTTTCCCCTCGAAATTCATCGTTACTTCCTGATCGGAAATCGTTTCGGTCGAATGGAATGATTGTTTATAATAACCGCCCTCTCGATGTGGAGTTAATCCAAGGTTGGATATGAAAAATTGTGCATTATGGCTATTCACTTTTAACTACCTCCAATTGTTATTCTGACAATACCAATTTACTACTTCATTGCTACCTCTACTCTGAAGCATTCTCTAATTGTACAAATTCAGTTGGCTAGTTGCAAACATTTAAAACATTAAGAAGGCGAATATTACCTATACTTTTGGCTATAATTCTAGTCGTTCGCACAATTAGCGAACGATATAACGTTTTTTAAATTAATCATTCGGTTTTTTATTGACACCTTGATTTCCAGGTGTTATTATTGGGTAGTAAAAATTGAATAATATTCTCGTATAATATTGGGGATAGGGCCCAAAAGTTTCTACCAAGCTGCCGTAAATAGCTTGACTACGAGGTAGTATATATAACGATAGAGATAAATGACTTATTTATTTCTATTGTCTACCTTCCTGAAGTCAAGCACCGGTATCTACACGGTGCTTTTTTTAATTTTTACACAAGCAATTCAATCATATTAACAGGGAGGATCATTTAGATGACAAAAAATACAAAGAAAATAGCAATGCTATTATTCACTGTTTTAGTGACTGTCGTTATGGCCGCTTGCGGAAATAACTCAACTAATAAAAAGGAAGATAAGGCTGGAGCTGGCGAAGAAGGCTTGAAAATTGCAATTGTAACAAGCCCATCTGGCGTAGATGATGGCAGCTTCAATGAAGATAACTATAACGGTATTTTGAACTTTATTAAAAACAATCCAACAGCAACAGTAAAGGCTGTTAAAGAGCCAACAGGCGATCCAGCAGCTGCTGTACAAGCTGTTGCCGATATCGTGGCAGATTATGATGTAATTGTTACACCTGGTTTCCAATTTGCTGGGGTTTCGAGCATCGCTGTAGAAAATCCGGATAAGATCTTTATCATGAATGACACTGAGCCAGCTCCTGTAGATGGCCAAACTGATTTCGACAATATTTATGCAATGAATTTCGCCGAGCAAGAGAGTGGTTTCTTTGCAGGAATGGCTGCAGCACTTGAAACGAAGACAAACAAAGTAGCGGTTGTAAATGGGATTGCTTATCCTTCAAATGTAAACTATCAATTCGGTTTTGAATCAGGCGTGAATTACGCGAACAAGGTTTATGGAAAAAATGTTGAACTTGTTGAACTATCTGGTTATGCAGGAACTGATGTAACGGGTGCTAATGTTGGCGGTAACTACGCAGGATCCTTTGCGGATGAAGCGACTGGTAAAGTAATCGGCAATGCATTGATTAAACAAGGTGCTGATATTATCTTTGTTGCTGCAGGTGGAACTGGTAATGGTGTATTCACAGCAGTTAAGGAAGCGAAGGGCGATGTTAAAGTAATTGGTGTGGATGTTGACCAATATGATGACGGTGCAACTGGTTCTGAAAATATCGTTTTAACGTCTGGTGTAAAATTCATGGCTATGAATATTGAAAAGGCTTTGAATTCGGTTGCTGATGGATCCTTTACAGGCGGAAATGTAGTTCTTCATGCAGATACAGATTCCACAGGTTTTATTAAAGAAGAAGGTCGTCACCAATTATCTGAGGATACGCTAAGCAAATTGAATGAGGCGTACGAGTTAGTGAAAGATGGCACAATCGTACCTGCATCTAACTTTAATGAACATACTCCAGAAAAGTTTCCAGGACTATAACAGTAAGTAAAGACACAATGACAATAGAAGTTTATCAGTTCCCTACTAAATGTTTAGGGAATGATGAACTTCTATTATTTTTCCGATTTCCGAGGGAGGAGAATGAATGATGTCTGAATATATCGTGGAGATGAAACATATTACGAAACGTTTCCCTGGAATCGTAGCAAATGATGACGTATCCATTGGCATTAGGAAAGGTGAAATTTTTGCCTTGCTTGGTGAAAATGGTGCAGGCAAATCAACATTGATGAGTATTCTGTGCGGGATGTACGAACCCGATGAAGGAGAAATCTATATTCGGGGAGAGAAGGTACAAATCAGTTCGCCGAACCACGCGGCAAATCTTAACATCGGAATGGTCCATCAGCATTTTAAGTTAGTCGATGATTATACGATTACAGAGAATATCATTTTAGGGGTTGAGCCCACCAGCAAATTCGCCGGTCTCTTTCCTTACGTAGGTATTCGAAGTGCTAACCGTAAAATTGAAGAACTGTCCAAAAGCTTTGGTTTGGAAGTGGAGCCTACGAAAAAAGTAGCCGATCTTACCGTTTCCATGCAGCAACGTGTTGAGATTTTAAAAGTGCTCTACCGTGAAGCTGAAATCCTTATTTTTGATGAACCAACGGCAGTCCTAACGCCACAAGAAATTGATTTTCTCCTCGGTATTATCGAAGGTCTCCGAAATAGTGGAAAAACAATCATTCTCATCACACATAAGTTAGAAGAGATTAAGAAAGTGGCCGACCGATGCGCGGTATTGAACAAAGGTAAATTGATTGATGTGTTGGATGTGAAGACAACATCGACGAATCTTATGGCTCAATTAATGGTCGGTAGGGAAGTAAGTTTTGAATCTGAAAAAGCACCTGCTCAATTTAAAGAAGAAGTATTGAAAGTAGAACAGTTAACCGTGAAAAATGAGGACGGATTTGAAGTAGTCAAAGACGTTTCCTTTACGATACGCAGTGGCGAAATATTCGCGATTGCAGGGGTCGCAGATAATGGCCAAGTTGAAATAGCGGATGCCATTGCCGGTTTAGTAAAGGCGAGCGGCGGAAAGATCTTCCTCAATGGGCAGGACATTACGAATGACAGTATACGAAACAGAACTGAATCCGGAATCTCGTATGTACCTGAAGATCGTCAACGATTTGGACTGTTTTTGGATTTTGATGTAGCGACGAATTTAGGTTCAAAGCAGTATTACAAAGAGCCGTTTTCGAATAAAGGAATTCTGAATAAACAGGAATTCGATCAATTTGGCAGTCAGTTGATTGATAAATATGATATTCGAAGTGGACAAGGGATTAAGACGCAAGTTCGTTCGATGAGTGGCGGCAACCAGCAAAAAGCAATAATTGCCCGTGAGATCGAATTGCAATCCCCGCTTATGATTTTCGTTCAGCCAACACGGGGAGTAGATATCGGTGCTATCGAAAACATTCATAAGATGATTATCGAACAACGCGATCAAGGAAAAGCGATCTTACTTGTTTCGTTAGAGCTGGACGAAATTATGAATGTAGCGGATACAATCGGTGTTATCTATAATGGCCAATTTCAAAAGATCGCAAGCAGTGAATCATTAACGACAAATGAAGTCGGCGAATATATGATGGGGGCAAAGCATGAGTAAGGATAAAAAGAAAACAAGTCTACGTTATCGTCTGATTTGGCCACTAAGAAATGAAAAATGGCAACCAATCAGCATTCCGGTTGCCTCTATACTAGTCAGTTTCATAGCTGCGGCGATTATCATCCTGTTGCTCGGTAAAAATCCGTTCCAAGCATTTTACAACTTGTTCCAAGGAGCAGGAATCTTGCCGAAGCCAACGTACGCCGGCTACAAGAGCATGTTTACCGACTTTTTGCAATTGCTGAACGCCATGACGCCAATGGTATTTGCCAGTCTGGCAGTGGCCGTTGCCCTTAGAGCAGGACTATTTAATATTGGGGTTTCCGGTCAAATGCTATTCTCCGGGTTTTTAGCGACCGTTATTGTCGGTTACAGCGGGTTGGATGCTTTTATTGCAAAACCGCTTGTATTGCTGGTCGGAATGGTTGCCGGCGGCTTGATGGGTGGATTAGTAGGATGGCTAAAATATAAATTTAACATTCATGAAGTCGTAACGACGATTATGTTCAATTACATTGCTCAATACGTCATAAGCTTCTTTATTCATATGTATTATATTGATCCGATTTCAAGACAGTCTAAATATATTACGGAAGCAGCGCGATTGACGTTAGTAAATGTTGAGATCGCAAACTTGAAAATGAATATTCCATTGGGCTTTATTTTGGCCATCGCAATCGCGATTATCATCAAGTTTCTTATGGACAAAACAGTTGTTGGTTTTGAAATTAAAGCAGTAGGATCCAACCGGGATGCGGCGAAGTATACAGGAATAAAGGTCGGTAGCAATACGGTCTTAGCCATGGTCATTTCAGGCGGTTTAGCCGGTCTGGCAGGTGTGACGTATTATTTAGGCTATTTTGGTTCCATACAGCCAAAAGTGTTAACAAATATCGGTTTTGACTCCATTGCGGTGGCACTATTAGGAAACGCTCATCCAATCGGGATTATTTTTTCATCTTTCTTAATATCGATTATTGACCAAGGAAGCACGTATATGAGTTCACAGGCTGGAATCAGACAAGAAATTGCTTCTGTGATCATCGGGTTAATCCTATTGTTTAGTGCATGTGGTGCGTACGTGAAACATAAAGTCAGCCGCTTGAAGGAAAAAGAAGTGGATCGAAAGGACAGTGAATCATAAATGGATACGATTATTATTGATGGATTATCCTTTGCTCTACCTCTTTTTATCATGGCGATCGGCGGTATATATAGTGAGAAAAGTGGGATTACCAATTTAGCGCTTGAAGGCTTTCAAGGGTTCGGTGCATTCATCGGAGCTATGTCAGCTGTTTTGATCGCAAATGCTTCTGGAGCAGCTATTGAGGATATGTTCTACGTGGCGTTACTGTTTGCGATGATTGGCGGAATGGGATTTTCCATTATTCATGCTGTACTAAGTATTAAATTTAAGGCAAATCAAGTCATCAGCGGTGTCGTCATTAATATTTTGGCGTTAGCCCTAACGACATTCTTAACAACACAGATCAATGCCCTCGTATTCGGAGCGGCTTCGGACAAGTTCCGATTAGGTGTATCGGAGCGATTTACGATTGACGGTTTAGCCAATATACCTGTGGTTGGTGCGGTATTTACGAATGTGTATCCGTTCCAAGTAATCATCGTTGTCATTGCTATTTTTGCATGGTATGTCTTATATAAAACAAAGTTTGGATTGCGCCTACGAGCGAGTGGGGAAAATCCTCAATCCGTTGATGCAGCAGGTGTAAGTGTATCGAAAATACGGTTTTCTGCGGTTCTTATATCAGGACTCTTATCAGGTCTCGCTGGTATGTGTTTTGCCTATTCCATTTCAGCCCAATTTTCTTCAGGCATTTATATGGGATATGGATTCTTGGCGATTGCAGCGTTAATCTTTGGTAACTGGAGAATCCTGCCGACGTTGGGAGCTTGTCTTTTATTTGGTTTTGCTAAATCGGGTGGCATGTTTATTGCCCAGTCGATGGCATTACCAAGTAGTTTCACTGATTTATTCATGATTTTACCGTATGTAGTAACGTTGTTGTTATTGATCTTTTTCTCTAAATCAAATCGAGCTCCAAGAGCGTTGGGCGAAATTTATGATAAAGGGAAGAGATAATTCAACTTTCCAAATTAGCTTTATCAAATATGAAGAAGCTTCTCTTTAGTCATATTGACTTTTGAGGAGCTTCATTTTTTATTCTCAAGTATGTATTTCACATAAATTAACGTAATTTTGCGTAATTCATGCACAAGCATTTGTGCAGTGTTGACAAATCGGAAATTTCTGTTGTGTTACTTCAACAATGTAATTGTATTTTATTGGCTACAAGGTCTAACGACTCTTACGTAAGGAGCTTGTATAATAAGGCTGAGATACATGAAACAACAAAACTACGGGCTACTAGTAGATTCATTAGTAGTCTGTAAAACACAAACTAAGTTTGGAGGTTTCAATATGACAAAGGAAAAGGGCAATAAAAAGAAGTTTCAACTTCCTCATATTTATGTCATTCTTTTTACATTCAGTGCGCTTGCAGCCATTTCGACGTACTTTATTCCTGCAGGTCAGTTTGACCGTGTGCCAGGTCCTGACGGAAGAACATCGATTGACCCGAACTCATTTACAGAAGTCGACGCTGCACCAATTGGCATAGCTGATTTCCTTACTGTTATTCCGCGGGGACTGATTGATGCGGGGGAAATTGTCTTTTTCACGTTTATTATCGGTGGTATGTTCGCGGTGCTGAAGACGACCGGAATCATTGAAGTGGTCGTGGACAGGATGGCAAACCGTTTTGCGAAAAACAGTATTTTGCTCATACCGATTTTAACAACAGTGTTTGCGATTGGGGCAACATTAATTGGAACCCCTGAGCTATCGCTCGTTTATATCCCTGTTATCATGCCGTTAATCATTGCTTTGGGGTATGATTCCATAGTGGCTGCATCGATTGCTCTTGTCGGTACGGTCGTCGGGTTTACTACTGGGGTTTTAAACCCGATTAACGTAGGATTATCGCAAAAGATTGTCGGTATCCCGGTGTTTTCAGGATTGCCGCTTCGTTTAGCTCTATTTATTGTTTGTGTATCGGTGGGAGTCTTCTTCATCATGCGCTATGCAAAAAAGGTTCAGCAGAATCCTTTATACAGTTATGTGTATGAAGATGATCAAGAAAAAAGGCAACTTTACAAGCAGAGAGATAAAATTGAAGCGAAAAGCATGAACAAAAGACAGCAATATGCTTCAGTTGCTGCACTCCTCTTCCTTGGCTTCTTAGTGTATGGTGTGCTTCAGCACGGTTGGTTCATGGTTGAGATGGCAGGATTATTCATCTTTATGGGGATTGTTGTTGGCCTGATTGCCGGACTGAACGCTACCCAGATTTCAAACGCTTTCACGGAAGGATTCCGAGATGTGCTTATGGGAGCCATTATTATTGGGCTTGCCCGATCTGTCGCTGTTGTGCTTGAAGACGGACAAATTATGGATACGATCGTTTACAGCCTCGGTTCAATGGTCGGTGAGATGCCATCTGTTCTCGGTGCAGTAGGGATGTATCTGGTCCAGTTGGCCATTAACTTTATTATCCCGTCCGGAAGTGGACAGGCCTTAGTCACGATGCCGATCATGGGGCCACTTTCAGACCTGCTCGGCGTAACAAGACAGACAGCTGTACTTGCGTTCCAGTTCGGAGACGGCTTTGCCCATATTCTATTCCCGACGTCTGGATACTTTATGGCTGCACTCGTTATCGCCGGCGTATCTTGGCAAAAATGGATTCGTTTCTATATGCCGCTATTCCTTGTGTTCTCAGCAATTGGGATTGTCACATTAGTGGTCGCTCAACTGATTCAATACACAGGCTGAACGCCAATAAAAAATCCCCTTCCGCTTCTTTTAATAGAAGTGGAAGGGGATTTTTCGCTGTTTCGTGTTCCAGGGTCCATTCATTTTTAGCAAGGGTCCATTCTTTCGAGTCCAGGGTCCATTCTTTTCAACGACGGTCCATTCTTTCGAGTCCAGGGTCCATTCTTCGCGTTCAGGGTCAATTCACGACGAGGGCTGATCAATACTGCACGCCATGCCGGGAGTGTGTCTTGAATGCTTCATCATTCGGCTCGAAGTAATCTTCTGTGTATTTCGCTACGAATTCACCATTGGCGATGTGGCCCGCACCCCATGTCGGGTCCATTGTGAGCCATTCGCCATCCACTTTAACTTCCACCCATGCGTGTCGGGAGAAATTGAAGCCGGACCCGGCCGTTCCTGCTATATATCTTGCTTCCATGCCTGACGCGCGGAGCAAGGCGAGGGCGAGATACGTATAGTCCTGGCAAATCCCTTTTTCAAGCTGTAACACTTTTAACGCACTATCATCCCATTCAAACTCGCTGTTTTTCTGTTTTTGTACATCATAGGCAATTGACTTAGCCGTAAATTCATAGATGGCTTTAGCTTTCTCGCGATCTGACATATCTTCAGTTATGAGCTCTTTCACAATCGCGATAATTTCAGGGGCATCGGATTGAACTCCACGTGATGGCAGCACATCACGTTGGTCCTCCGTTGCTGTACTTTTTACTGTGAACTTGGCTACATCATAATAATAAAACTTAGCACTGTTTTTCTCTTTTATTTTCGGAACACTAACGGTTACGTCGTAGGTTCCAGGTCCGAAGCGTAAATAGAATTCATCGTCGAATTTGTAATTATCGACGGGAATAACGGACAGCGCCTCGTCGCCATCTTTTTTCGTCGTTATATAAAGATGTGTCGTCTCTTTTGCAAATGGGGCATCTTTGTCAATACTGCCTTTTATGCGATACGTTAAATTGGTTTCTTCACCGCCGGCTGTCGGATAGGTGAGATTGACGCCTCGTTCCTCATATGTCGTCATGTACTTGATCGGTTCAGTGACAAGGTCGGATTCATTATCGATATAAAGAATCGTTCCCTCTTGAAAATAATTGTTTCTCTCCTCGTCAGGAACGTAGACTTTTAATTGATGGACACCTTTTCCGTAAAATAAAGGGACATCATACGCGAATTTGCCGTTCTTAACTGTTAGTATGTGCTTCCACGTTTCTCCGTCTTTTTTGAGTTCAAGCATCAGTTGTTCGTTTGGTCCTTTAATGGAAGGGATTTCCCCTTTGAGTGCGAAGATTTCGCTTTCTTTTACATAACCGCTATCCGGAGCCTCAAGTGATAATCCTGCTTCCTGGGCAAAGGGGGTGTATGTAAGGTCTCGGTGGATCGCAGGGTTGACGTTGAAAACAGTGAATTTTGCAAGGTCATAGTAATAATTTTTCTGTTTCGTACTCGGGAGCATTACGGAAACTTGGTATTCTCCCTCTCCATTGAACAGCCTTACGTCCTGTTTGAATTTACCCTCTTTAATTGGCGCATAGTATTCCATCGAGTCATCGGAAAGCGCTTCTCCTGTATATCTAATTTTGATCCATACAAAGTCTTCTTGTAATTGGTCCTGATTCTCGACCGTTCCTTCAATGGTGACAATTTCATTTACCGCGAAGTTTGTGTGGGTTGGTTCGAGTAACGCAGCGCCGACTTCCTCGCTGTAGGATGTCAGTTCCAATGGCGTCAATTCAAGTTCAGCGTTTTTCTTATCCACTGCCGCTTGATAATCAATCTTCTGTTCCTGCTTTTTTTGCTCGGGCGTTGGCTGCGGTTCTTTTATGGCTGCAGACTTATCCGAGCATGCTCCTACTAAAAGCAGGCATAGCATTGAAACAATTAGTATATGGTTTTTTTTCATAGAGATCGGATTCCCCCTTGGAATTTTTCGGTATCTATACTATATCAAGTTTTCGCAATTAAATCTTAGGCCTGTCGATTGAGGTATTAAGTACTGTTTAACAAGTTGGTTGAACCGTTATTGTTAATTACCCCTAACAAAATGTTAATAAAACTTTACATAGTGTTAAGAATAACATACATTAGAAGTGGGAGGAATTGACATGCTGAATAACAAGGTTCGAGAGCTGCGTGCCCGTCATGAGTATACGCAAAGCGATCTCGCCAAAATGGTTGGTGTCACGCGGCAAACGATCGGCTTTATTGAAAAAGGAGAGTTTTCTCCTTCGGTCACGTTGGCCCTGAAAATTGCGCAAGCATTCCAATGTGATATGAACGAAGTATTTTGGTTGGAAGGGAAGGAATGAAATGAAAGGCGATATGAGGTATACGTATCCGATCTGGCAAATGGGGTTCATATTATTACTGATTGCACTCACGACGATAATTGGATTCACCTTGGATTATGAATTATCAAATGGTACGGATAGCTTCCTGTTTCAGTTTAGTTTGGAGGGCGTCGGGTTTTGGTGCCTTGCCGCTTGGCTCGTCCTTTTAGTTATCTATCTACTTATATTTGGCTGGAAAATGCATTATCATAATAAACGGAATCCGAGTCGACAGATGAAATTCTTGACGTTGAAACCGCAGGAATATATGGAGGATGACGAATTGTTTGAGGAAGTCACAAGACGGGCAACACAGAAAGTCTATTCTTACTTCACGGTCGCACTTCCGTTCCTAGCAAGCTTATTTCTGATTTTACCGATTGGGAAGTTTGGTATGCTGAACGCATTACTATTGCTTGCGTTTGGACAATATTTTATTTATTACCGATCTATTCGGCAGTATATGGAAAAGGATGCCGAATAACTAGGGGAGAAGTAGGTTCGTGAATAAAGAAAAGGGGTTTATGGGGTTATTTCCTTATTCGGATGACACAACATTTGATGCTGCCTACAAGTCTTAAATTGTTTGGGTGCCTCTGAGGCACGCGATTCAGACAATACACTACAGTTGCATGAAGTAAACGAAGAAGCTGATCATCTTTGGTCAGCCTCTTTTTGTATTTATGTTGAGTTGTCATAAATGTATGCCGCACAGGCACCGATACAATTACTCCTGATTTTCCAATCCAAATCTTTTTGCATTACGAGCTCGAGCCCGTTCGGCTTCAATTTCTCGATTTCGAGGTTCGGAATTCGTGACCAATGAGTTTAGTAATTTTTGTGTAGCGATAACGACTTCCTCAACAGCAAGATTAATAGCATCCTCGTTTGCCTTCGATGGCTTGCTGTAACCAGAAACCTTCCGCACATACTGGAGCGAAGCGGAATAAATTTCATCCGTAGTAGCCGGAGGGCTAAAATTAAACAGCGTTTTAATGTTTCGGCACATATCATTTACCTCATTTGTTTGTTATTTTCTCGATTGTATCATATTCCACTAAATCGTATCATTGCATGCACAGGAGGCTGAAGAAGGTGGCGACCTCTTGGTTCTGGTATAATGGAAAGCAGACTACGCATAGTGGAGGAGACAAATGAACTTTATTCGTAATCGGCTATTAGGTTACGGAGTGGATGATACCTTGGTTGACCCGCTGTCCTTTGTCATCCTGGTTACTGTCATCACACTCCTTTGCATCATCGCGAATTTTATTACAAAACATATGATTATTCGATTCATCGCTCATATTGTGAAAAAGCATAAAATCCAGTGGGGCAATATTCTGTTGGAACGAAAAGTGCTTCGCAGATTATCCCATTTTGTGCCTGCACTCATCATTTATTACTTCGCTGCAACTTTTCCGACGTATCAGAAGGTGATTGAAACGTTGGCGCTGACGTATATTATGATTGTTGCATTTAGTGTTATCAATCGATTACTTAGCGTGTTCAACGACATTTATCAGACGTACGAGATTGCAAAAACGAAGCCGATTAAAGGATATGTGCAAGTAGCTAAAATTATTGTTGTAATTGTTGGTGCAATTTTGGTGATTGCCAATCTGATGGGGGAAAGTCCGATTATCCTGCTGAGTGGGATTGGTGCTCTGTCGGCAGTATTTATGTTGGTTTTTAAGGATTCCTTATTAGGATTAGTGGCGGGAATCCAGTTGTCGGCAACCGAAATGGTTCGAATGGGCGATTGGATTGAAGTGCCGAATTATGGCGCAAATGGGGATATCATCGATATTTCCTTGAATACGGTGGCGGTGCGGAACTTTGACCAGACGGTGACGATGATCCCGAGCTATGCGCTCATTTCGGATCACTTCATCAACTGGCGCGGAATGCAGGAATCCGGCGGCAGGCGAATTAAGCGTGCGTTGTATATCGATATGTCCAGTATCCAGTTTTGCACGGAGGAAATGATTGAGCATTATAAACAGATCCACTTTCTTTCGGAGTATATCGTTGAACGGGAACGAGAGATTGAGGAGTACAACGTTACGAATAAAATCGACAGGAATAATCTTGTGAACGGGAGGGCGATGACGAATATCGGGGTCTTCCGGGCTTACATTAGTGAATACCTTCGACGCCATCCAGGCATCCATCAGGAAAAGACATTGATGGTCCGGCAACTGGCACCGGGGGAGCATGGACTGCCGATTGAAATTTACGCCTTTGCGAATAGTGTTCAATGGACCGTCTATGAAACTGTGCAAGCTGATATTTTCGATCATCTCTTTGCTGTTGCAGGGGAATTTGGACTCCACGTGTTTCAAAATCCGACGGGCAGTGACCTGAAAGCGTTGAGCCATGAAATAAAAGGCGAGTAAATTGTTCGCAAATTGTTTGGGTGCCTGTGCGATGAACGATTCAGATAATACACTACAATTGTATGAAATAAATGAAGAAGCCGACTAAATCAACATTTAGTCGGCCTCTTTCCGCATTACTATAACTTTTGTTGAATTGTCATTAATGTGTGATGCACAGGCACCGAAGTTAACAGCCATCAATACCGCACGCCATGCCGTCGGGGAAGTCAGGCTTTTGTTTGCGGATTTCCTGATCGATGATTTGTTCAAGTGTTTCCTTGGAATGAATGCCTGCAAACTTAGTGTCACCAATGATGAAAGTCGGCACCGAAGTAATAGTTGCTTCTTCGTATGCTTGGCGAAGTGCTTCTTGATGGACCTCTTTGTATTTTCTCGTTTCTAATGCTTCGCGGTACTCTTTTTGATCTAAGCCGAGTTCACCGGCTAATCGGGTTAGCACGTCGATTTTGCCAATGTCTTGTTCTTCTTGGAAGAAAGCTCGGAGCATCCGGTCATTATATTTATTTCCTATGCCTTTTTCCTTGGCAAATTGATACCCTTCGAATGCCAAGTGTGTGTATGGTTGAGGGGACACTTTTGGAAGGACAATATGAACACCCATCTGTTCAGCCATCGGATAGACGGCCTGTTTCCATGTGCTTTGCAAATAATGATCCTCGGGCTTTAACGTTTCATTTGGATATGGACGCAACTCAAACGGCATCCACTCAACTTCCACGTCTTTTCCTTGGATTGCTTCTAGTAACGGTTTTTCCGCGAGAAGACAAAATGGACATACATAATCGGAATATACCTTTATTTTCACTGTCATCGTTACGACCTCCTTATTCCCTACGGGGTATACAAGTTCAGCTTAACATAAAGATATATGGCTTTGTCCGAGTGGGGCTTGCACATGAATAAAGCCCTTGAAAACTCCGAATGGAGTTGACAAGGGCTTTGGTTCAGACAGGGAATACTAACATTTCCTGTTATGGGATGCAATGCTTTAAATTGTTGTTGCTATCTTATTTTTTGAGCAATCCGAAGAATGAGCTGTAAGCTGCAGCAACTTGGTTGTAATATCCGACAAGCTTGTCCCAAACTGTTGTTTGAACAGTTTGAACAGCTTCTACAGCTGGCTCCTCAGCAGTTTCTTCGTCAGTAGCAGTTTCTTCTGTTACATCCTCAACTTCAGCAGGTACTTCTGCAACGTCGTCGCCTTCAACAGCGTCATCGCCTTCAACAGCGTCGTCGCCTTCAACAGCGTCATCGCCTTCAACAGCGTCGTCACCTTCAACAGCGTCGTCGCCTTCAACAGCGTCGTCGCCTTCAACAGCGTCGTCACCTTCAACAGCGTCGTCGCCTTCAACAGCATCGTCGCCTTCAACAGCATCGTCGCCTTCAACAGCATCGTCACCTTCAACAGCGTCGTCGCCTTCAACAGCATCGTCACCTTCAACAGCGTCGTCGCCTTCAACAGCATCGTCGCCTTCAACAGCGTCGTCGCCTTCAACAGCGTCGTCACCTTCAACAGCATCGTCGCCTTCAACAGCGTCTTCGCCTTCAACAACGTCATCGCCTTCAACAGCGTCGTCGCCTTCAACAGCGTCGTCACCTTCAGCAGGTACTTCTTCTGCCTCTTCACCTGGCAAGACAATTCCGAGGTGATCTTGGATTGCAAGGTTATAGTACTCAATCAAACTTACATAATTTTGTAAGATAGATTTGTACTCATTAATTTGGTCATCTGTTATAATTGAATCGGCTTGGTCAGTTGACGACGTATCTTCAGTGATATTCTCGTCAGCTGGCTTTTCTGTTTCTTCAGCATCTACTTCAGCATCTTCTTCAGCAGGTGCGTCTGTTGCATCTTCTTCATTTACAGGTGCTTCATTAGAATCTTCTTCGTCAACCGGTGACTCTACAGCTTGATCTCCGTCGACAGCTTCGTCTTCTTCAGCAGGTACTTCTACATCTTCGTCAACTGGAGTTTCTTCAACTTCTTCTTCGTCAGCTGGAGTTTCTTCAACTTCTTCTTCGTCAGCTGGAGTTTCGTCAACTTCTTCTTCGTCAACTGGAGTTTCGTCAACTTCTTCTTCGTCAACTGGTGTTTCCTCAACTTCCTCTTCGTCAACTGGAGTTTCGTCAACTTCTTCTTCGTCAGCTGGAGTTTCGTCAACTTCTTCTTCGTCAACTGGTGTTTCCTCAACTTCTTCGTCAACTGGAGTTTCTTCAACTACTTCTTCGTCAGCTGGAGTTTCATCAACTTCCTCTTCATCAGCTGGTGTGTCTGTACCTTCTTCATCTACAGGTACATCTGTATCTTCGTCATCGTTATTAGGTGCGTCTGTGTCATCTTCATCTGTTGTATCATCTTCACCCGGCTCTGCAGCTACGAAGTTTTTATTTGCAATCGTACGCATGAATTTCCCTTTTTCAGGTGAACCCGGAATGCTTGTTGCATAATAGGAAACTTTTTCACCGTGGTTTTTGAACTCTTTTTCACCATTTTCAGCTGCTAAAGCTGAACCGCCAGCTCCAAAAATAGCTGCAGTTAGCATTGACGTCGACATGACAAACGGCAAAATTTTCTTTTTCGTGTTCTTCTCATTACGATTCGTTTCGTTAACCAAGAATGATCAAACTCCCTTTTTTGTTTTTTTTTAACTCGACTACCAGATCATGAAGCGAAAAATAACACTCAGTTTAGTAAGTTGTTATGTACATCCGCCTCCTTCTCAAGATGTTGGAGCGTTTTTTATTATCCTTGCAATAGTTTCACTCGGATAGGTTGCAGTGCCCCATCTGCACATTACCAACAATAACAAAAGTAAATAACAGTAGTGTGACAACCAATTAACAAGTATTCATGGAAATATTAACCTTTGTAATAATAAAAAAGCGTAAGAAAGACTAAAAAGAGGGTAAAAACTAATCGATTTGTCCCTTGTAAGACATTTTATTCCAGTTAGTAAAATGCATAAATTATGCTCACCTTATATGTCCCGTTACTTTATTAACATGTAGAATGAATGGTCTGAATGGTCTAACGTTATATGTTACCAAATATTACATAGACCTTGCATGACTAGTAATCTATGTTATAGTGTAGTAGAAAACTGAAAAGAGTTAACCACTGGGGGAGTCTTTGTGAAAGACTGAGACGTGTATCGATACGCGGACCCTTCGAACCTGATCTGGCTCATACCAGCGTAGGGAAGTGGGTCGCACGTCTTCCAAAGGTTATCTTACGCCGATATGCGAGCCGCTTCTTCAACGATTGTGTTGAGTGAAGCGGCTTTTTTGGTTTTCCAAAACTTTAAAGGAGTGGTTGGAATGACGTTTTGTGAAGAGGTACGGAAGGAATGTGACGATGTTTGGGAGGCAAGCTTCCATCATCCGTTCATCGCAGCGCTTGCTGAAGGGACTTTGCCAGAGGATGTGTTCAAACAGTATGTCCTGCAAGACTCGTACTATTTGAAGCACTTTGCGAAAGTGCATGCAATGGCAGCAGTGCAGGCAACGGATTTATTGACGGTGCAACGGTTTGCACAACATGCGGATGGAACATGCGGGGCAGAGATTTCATTGCATGAAGGTTTCTTTGGCTTGTTGGGAGTTACGGATGAGGACATTGAAAACTTTGAGCCGGCGCCGACAGCGTATGCGTACACTTCGCATTTATACCGGGCGGCGTTGGAAGGTGACTTGGCCACGACGTTGTCCGCATTGCTTCCATGTTATTGGTTGTATTACGAAATCGGCGAGCGGCTGAAGGACGCGAAACCGGACCACCCGATTTATGACAAATGGATTGCCACGTACAGTTCTGAATGGTTCGAACAGGCAACCCGTGAACAGATCGACCGTTTGAATAAATTGACGGAAGATCTTTCGGATAAAAGACGCGGACAATTAAAAGCTCATTTCATTAAAAGCGTCCACTATGAATTGCAGTTTTGGGAAATGGCTTGGACAAAGCAATCATGGTCTCTTGAAACAAAAGGGGTGCATGTATAAATGGCTCAATTTTCATTGCTGAAAGAACTGCGTACGCAAAACCCGTTAGTTCATTGCATCACGAATATGGTCGTTGCAAACTTTCAAGCGAATGGCCTGCTGGCATTGGGCGCTTCTCCGATCATGGCGGAAGCAATCGAGGAGGCGGCGGATGTATCCTCCGTTTCCTCCTGTACGTTGCTCAACATCGGGACGCTAGATCCTTCGGCTGTTGAATCAATGATTGCTGCTGGAAAAGTTTCTTCTATTAAAGGGCGGCCACTCGTATTGGATCCGGTGGGAGCTGGGGCAACCGCTTTCCGAAAACAGACGGTCGCTACACTTCTGAAGGAATTGGATATTACGCTTATCCGCGGAAATGCCGGTGAAATTGCATCCATTGCGGGTGTTGAATGGGAAGTGAAAGGTGTCGATGCAGGAGACGGATCGGCAAATATTGAGGAGGCGGCGAAAGATGTGGCTCGCCGCCACCGTTGCCTCGTCGCTGTTACCGGCGAGACCGACATCGTGACAGATGGTGAAAAGCTCATCCGGATCACAGGAGGGCATCCGCTCATGAGTAAAATTACAGGTATGGGCTGCCTGTTAAGCGCGGTTTCCGCCGCATTCCTGTCCGTCGGTAAACATTCGCCGATTGACGCGGTTGCTTACAGTCTCGCCTTTTACAAAAGAGCGGGTGAATTAGCGGCTGAACTAGCTTCGGGTCCGGGGGATTTTGCGGTTTATTTCCTGAATGCTTTACACCAATTGGGCGATGAAGCAATCGATGCCGACCGATTCATTGTTGAAGAGGGGGTTGTGAAATGACTTCAGTTGCTCTGACGATTGCAGGTTCGGATAGTGGCGGCGGGGCAGGGATCCAAGCCGATCTGAAAACATTCCAGGAGCTTGGCACGTTCGGAACATCCGTATTGACGGCAGTAACTGCACAGAATACGCTTGGCGTTCATGCAGTTCAACCGATTGAGACGGACATCGTCATCGCGCAGATTGATGCAGTGCTGAATGATTTCACAGTTGGTGCTGCTAAAACGGGAATGCTGTTTTCAGGTGAAATTATCGAGGCAGTCGCGGATACATTGAGCCAATATGAAAGGATCCCTTTAGTCATTGATCCCGTCATGATTGCGAAAGGCGGCGCTTCGCTTCTTCAGGAGGCAGCGATTGCAGCTTTGAAGGAGCGCCTCATTCCGACGGCGACCCTTCTGACGCCCAATATACCTGAAGCGGAAGTGCTGACGGGAATGACGATTGTGTCAATGCACGATATGGAGAATGCCGCGAATCAATTGCTTCGGATGGGGGCCGGGGCCGTTCTGCTGAAAGGGGGGCATCGGATGGATACCCGTGACGCGGAGGATTTATTCATGTCGGCGGATGGCGAGTGCTTTCTAATGAGAAGCAAGCGGATCAAAACGAAAGACACGCATGGCACGGGCTGTACGTTCGCCGCTGCTGTTACAGCAGAGCTTGCGAAAGGTGCACCGATGCGTGACGCAGTCGTTACCGCAAAACACTTTATCCATGCGGCGATTGAAGATGGGCTTTACCTTGGGAATGGACACGGGCCGACAAACCATGCGGCATTTCGTGATCGGGGCATTGTGGAACGGAAGGATGTTGAATTGATTGGAAAACGTTGACGTTACGCTTTATTTCATTATGGGATCGATAAATGCTGAGAAGCCGCTATCTGTTTTGGAAGATGCCTTAAAAGGCGGGATCACTTGCTTCCAGCTGAGAGAGAAGGGGGCGCGTGCACTCGTCGGGATTGAAAAGAAAGCATTTGCAGAGAGCTGTCAACGATTGTGTGCGCAATATGGAGTGCCGTTCATCGTTAATGATGATGTGGATCTTGTTGTTGAGATTGACGCGGACGGCGTCCATGTCGGCCAGGACGATGTTGAGGCGCGATTCGTCCGAAAAAGAATTGGATCTGAAAAGATCTTGGGTATTTCCGTTCATACAGTAGATGAAGCGAATCAGGCAATTGCGGATGGGGCGGATTATGTCGGCATGGGGCCAGTCTATCCGACGATAACGAAAGTTGATGCGAAGCCGGTTGCGGGTACAGCGATGATCGAGGAAGTCGCGGGGGTGTATCCTAGCTTGCCGATTGTCGGAATCGGAGGCATTACGGCAGAGAATGCTGAACCGGTCTTCCGGGCGGGAGCGAGCGGAATATCCGTCATTTCAGCGATTGCTTCATCTGCTGACCCTGAAATGGCGGCGAGGCGGCTGGCGGAAGTGTCATTGAAATGGAGCTGGGAAAGGGGGGTGCTGCGATGAATACGCGGAAGCTTGTTCTGATGACCGTGTTTACGGCGATTGCGGTGGCGGGATCCGCGTTCGTCTCGTTTCCTGCGGGGATAGCCCGCGCGTACCCGATCCAGCACGCGGTCAATGTCATCGCGGCGATCTTGCTAGGGCCGGTTCCAGCTGTCATTATTGCCTTCATGACCGGCTTAGTGCGCATATTGACAGGCACCGGATCACTGCTCGCCTTTCCGGGTGGGATGATCGGCGCCGCGCTTGCCGGGCTGCTCTATAAGCAGTCGGGGAAGTCGTGGTTGGCGGCACTCGGGGAAATCATCGGGACGGGGGTCATTGCATCCCTCTTCGCAGTTCCGTATGCGGCCGTGCTTATGGGAACGACAGTCACCGCCTTCTTCTTCATGCCGCCATTCCTCGTCTCCAGCGTAAGCGGGGCAGTCATAGGGGTTGTCGTTGCGCTCAGGTTGCAAGCCGTGCCAATGGGGAAGAGGATACAGAGTTATTAGAATCTTTCGGGTGCCTGTGTAATACACTATTCAGATAATGCACTACAATTGCATGAAATAAATGGTGGAGCCGACCAGATCAATCTTTGGTCGGCTCCTTTCTGCATGAATATGATTATTGTTGAATTGTCATAAATGTGTGGTGCACAGGCACCGACACAATTATGCTTTTGCTTTTCGGTAGCTGTCGTAGATTTCGATGGCCACGGTTACGATGATGGTTGCGATGATCGTCCACACCGCCCAATCGATGAAATTCTGGACGGAGGACGAATTGATTTCTAGTACATTTGCTAAGTATGGAATCATCGCGTCGTTGATGAGGGCAGGGTTGCTGGCAATGACGATGAAAACGATCAAGCTGACTACTTTACTGACAGCATTTATCGTTACGAGCTTCATTGTCCATTGTCGTTCTTTCCATTTGAAGAGCGCCAATCCAATTTCGAGCAAAGCAAATGGTAAAACAATCGGCAAATACGACATCAATACCGATTGATTCAGAGCTGGCATTACCATTTGCAACCCCTCGCCATCTATTGATCGATAGACGCCTGCAAGTCGGTCCGCATTGAAATAAAGAATGACCCAAATCGCGGTCCAGACAAGTCCAAAAATGATCTCACTCCTTGGAATCACCTTTTTTTTCGAAATGACATGAACATATTTCAATTGTTCGGGAGTCCACTCCGACCCGTATGTTGTGATGGAACCATTGCTTTTTGCCAACCCGATTCTTTCAATGAAAATAAATACGATGGTCACCCAGAAGAACGTCTGGATCAGCACATGTATAATATTTGCGATGATGATTCCAATGCTTTTTATTACAACCGAGAGTATGCTTTCTTCTCCAGAAAAGAGGACAATCGTTTCAACGACATGAACTAATATGGTAATTAAGATTGCCCATGGGACAATCATTTTCATTGTCCATAGATAAGCATCGTATACTTTCGGGCCGATTAAGTGCATCGGTGTGTCGCGGTAGCTTGCGGCGAGGCGAGCGGGGTCGCCTAGTTTCGAAAGGGCTTCCTTTACTTCATCCTCAGAAAAATGCTCGGGCAGCATATCCTCGATCGTGGATCTGAGTTCCAAGGCAATATCTTCCCGTAATTTCTCCGGCAGTCTTCGCGTTACTTCATATATATAGGCTACAATCAGTTTCATCATTCTCATCTCCTTCCAATAATGTTTTCAGTTCCGCTGTCATCGTTTCCCATTCCTTTTTCAATTGCTCATAAATATTACTGCCGTACTCACTAATTACGTAATACTTCCGGGGTCTGCTTTCCGTTGTATCCCAACTGCTCGTTAAGAGTTCTTGTTTCTCTAATCGGCGAAGCAGCGGATATAACGTGCTTTGCTCAATGGCTACGCCTGCCTTTTCAAGACGCTGGACTAATGAATATCCATATTGAGGCGTCCGCAATTGACTCAATACAGCAAGAGTCAATGTTCCTCTCCGTAATTCTGTCGTGAATGATTCCATCAATGGCTCCATAGTTGTCACCTCGTGTTCTTATACTATGCATCGTACACTATTATGATTCCGCTAACAATAGGGAAGATTGAATATGTGTGGTTCGAATTGTTTGGGAATTGTTCGGGTGCCTGTGCAGCACACTATTCAGATAATGCACTACAATTGCATATAATAAATGGAGAAGCTAACCAAATCAAAATTCGGTTAGCTTCTATCTGTATATATATTACTTTTATTGAATTGTCATAAATGTGTGGCGCACAGGCACCGTAAAAGGGGCTTTGCAAGGGGTTATTATATTATATGTATTCAATATCTTTTAAATAGTTAATAAACGATAACCTGTCGAGGTAATTGAGAATTGGTGGTTTGGATAAAAATCTTATTATCTTGTAAATAATATGGAATCAATAATGGTGGAATGCTCCTAAAACGATTGATGTAGAAGGGTTTGTGGAGACGGAAGTGTATCTGTTGACAAAAGTACAGTTCTATATGATAATGAGTATGTAATTAGAATTATTATAGTTAAGCGGTTGAGAATACAACATAATTCTTGCTGCGGTTTAGGTTTTAATGAATTAACCTAGACTAACTATGAAAAATCACATTAGGAGGAATTTTTTTATGTCACTTATCGGAAAAGAAATACTACCATTCAGAGCGCAAGCTTACCATAGCGGTACAGGTGAATTCATCGAGGTAACTGATGACAACCTAAAAGGGAAATGGAGCATCGTTTGCTTCTACCCAGCAGACTTCACATTCGTTTGCCCGACTGAGCTTGGAGATCTTCAAGACCAATATGCAACTCTAAAAGAGCTAGGTGCTGAAGTTTATTCCGTTTCAACTGACACGCACTTCACGCATAAAGCTTGGCACGACCACTCTGAGACAATCAGCAAGCTTGAATATATTATGATTGGTGACCCTTCACAAACGATTTCCCGTAACTTCGATGTATTGGACGAGGAGTCCGGCCTAGCAGATCGCGGTACGTTCATCATTGATCCAGACGGTGTTGTTCAAACTGTTGAAATCAATGCTGGCGGAATTGGTCGCGATGCGAGCACGCTTGTCGACAAAATCAAAGCTGCACAATACGTGCGCAACAATCCAGGCGAAGTTTGCCCTGCAAAATGGAAAGAGGGCGAAGAAACACTTAAGCCTAGCCTTGACCTTGTAGGTAAGATTTAAGTACCAATAGCAGGCTAACGGGGATGGCCCCTTCCTTTCTTGGATAGGGGCTCCCTTTATTTTTGAAAAGTTTTCGGCAGTTGTCTTAGATTTTGAAGTGAATCATCGCATTCTTGATTCAAAATTTAAGGCAATCATGCCGAGTTTTCTATGGTTAAAATACAAGTTAAGGAGTAGATTACATGATTTTAGATGCAGATATAAAACAACAATTAGCCCAATATCTAGAGTTGATGGAAGGCGATGTATTACTTAAAGTGAGCGTCGGGGAAGATAAAGTTTCTCGTGAAATGACGGAGCTTGTGGATGAACTGGCGACAATGTCATCTCGCATTAAAGTGGAGCACGCGGAGTTGGAAAGAACGCCGAGCTTCAGCGTCAATCGCATCGGTGAGGATACGGGCGTCACTTTCGCAGGCATTCCTCTAGGGCATGAATTCACTTCATTGGTCCTTGCTTTATTGCAAGTGAGCGGCAGGGCTCCAAAAGTGGATGAAAAAGTGATCGAGCAAGTGAAAAAAATCAAGGACGAGCTCCACTTTGAATCCTATATTAGCTTGAGCTGTCAAAACTGCCCTGAAGTTGTACAAGCACTTAACCTCATGAGCGTGTTGAATCCTAACATTACGCACACGATGATTGACGGCGCGGCGTTTAAAGAAGAAGTGGAAAGTAAAAACATTCTTGCTGTCCCGACAGTTTACCTGAATGGTGAACCGTTCACGAACGGCCGTAAGACGATCGAAGAAATCCTTGCTGAACTTGGAAGCGGCCCGGATGCATCTGAGTTTGCTGATAAAGATCCGTATGACGTACTTGTTGTCGGCGGCGGTCCGGCGGGTGCGAGTGCGGCAATCTATGCGGCTCGTAAAGGGATTCGCACAGGAATTGTTGCTGAGCGCTTCGGCGGTCAGATTTTGGATACGGCTGCAATTGAGAACTTTATTAGTGTGAGTCACACGGAAGGACCCAAACTAGCTGCTAGCCTTGAAGAGCACGTGAAAGACTATAACATCGACGTGATGAACTTGGTGCGCGCGAAGCGTTTGGAGAAGA
Source organism: Saccharococcus sp. Marseille-Q5394 (assembly GCF_946901335.1). Lineage (NCBI taxonomy): Bacteria > Bacillati > Bacillota > Bacilli > Caryophanales > Anoxybacillaceae > Saccharococcus > Saccharococcus sp. Marseille-Q5394. Next base: position 641,697 of record NZ_CAMPPQ010000002.1, read on the forward strand.
ATGATATGATCGAAATCGAATTGGAAAACGGTGCTGTACTGAAAAGTAAGTCCGTCATCCTTTCAACGGGTGCGCGCTGGCGTAATATTGGCGTTCCTGGCGAGGCGGAATTCAGGAATAAAGGCGTTGCGTATTGCCCTCACTGTGATGGTCCTTTATTTGAAGGAAAAGACGTTGCGGTCGTAGGCGGCGGGAACTCCGGTGTCGAGGCGGCGATTGACCTTGCAGGGATCGTCAACCATGTGACTGTGCTTGAATTCAATGATGAGTTGAAAGCTGATTCCGTCTTGCAAAAGCGTCTGCACAGCTTGTCGAATGTCACTGTCGTTACAAATGCTCAAACGAAAGAGATCACCGGTACGGATAAAGTGAACGGAATCACTTACGTTGATCGTGAATCAGGCGAAGAAAAGCATGTTGAACTAGCCGGCGTATTCGTCCAGATTGGTCTTGTCCCGAATACGGACTGGTTGGGTGACGTGGTTGAGCGCAATAGATTCGGCGAAATTCTCGTCGACAATCGCGGCGCAACGAACGTTCCTGGCGTATTTGCTGCGGGAGACTGCACGGATAGCCCGTTCAAGCAAATCATCATTTCCATGGGTTCAGGCGCGACTGCTTCATTAGGCGCGTTTGACTATCTCGTGAGGAATTAATTGAGGAACATCAATAGATTGAAGAGGAACAGGTCATTAGTATGGACCTGTTCCTTTTTTATGTTTTTAATGGGAATTCCTACTTAGATTGTTGTTAATACATCCCATTTAAGGTGGTCGGTAAGGGCTCTTTTTCCTGATTTTCGTTTACTACACGGAAAATAGTGAATTGTATAGATGTCAATACTTTACTGGAGGGAGCGTGTGGACATGAAAAAAGGGTTATGGATCATGATGATTCTCGCCTGTGCTTTTGTTTTCGCAGCATGCGCCGATGAGAAGGATGACTCGGCTGCTACGGTCAATAAGGAAAATACTACCGACTCGGCTGAAGTGGATTTAGTCGAAGACGATAAATTGCCGTCCCTTACTGTCAATCTGATGGATGGCAACGGAAAGCCGGTGGGAACGGCCGAATTGACCGAGGAAGAAGACGCATTACGGATCATGGTGGAAGCAGAGAATTTGTCTGAAGGTACTCACGGTTTTCATTTCCATGAAAAAGGGATTTGTGAAGCGCCTGACTTTGAATCGGCAGGCGGACATTTCAATCCGACGGGAGCAAGCCATGGACTCGACCATGAGGAAGGGCCTCATGCCGGCGATTTACCGAACCTCGAAGTCGGTCCGGATGGAACAGTGAAGGAGGAATTCTTCGTTGAAAACCTCACACTACTGGCCGGAGAGGAAAACTCACTATACCATGAAGGCGGCACAGCCCTCATCATCCATGCAGAAGCTGACGATGGAAAAACCCAGCCATCCGGCGATTCCGGTGACCGCATCGCATGTGGCGTAGTGGAATAATGGTTTCATAATCTTTTAGGGTGTAGTTTTCAGAATCTTTCCGGTGCCTGTGCAGCACGCTATTCAGATAATACACTACAATTGGATAAAATAAAACCAAGAAGCCAACGTTATCAAGATTTCGTTGGCTTCTTTCTGTATTTATATGAAAAATGTGGAATTGTCATAAATGTGTGATGCACAGGCACCGTAAAAAATGCACCGGATAAAAGTGCACCGCTTAAAGAGGGGGCAGCGCATTGAGAATTGGTTTGATTTTGCGGAGGGTGAAGAGACTGAGTTCCGTCCAGATCCAACTGTAGAGCAGGGAGAAGGTGAAAATTAGGAGCAAGGTGAGCGGGTTGATTGCTGATGAGACGGTTGGGCCAAGTACAGGGAAGCCTAGTGCGTACAGGGGGACGCTGATGCCGATCGTTAATAGAAGACCATTCGTCAGGACTACTTTCGGAAGCTTATTCAGTTTGCGGAGCGTCCATCCTAACCCGAGGCCTAGTAATCCTGTTGTAAAGGGGAAGATGATTAACTCGCTAGGTTGTAGTAAGAACAGCAGGAGAATTGTGACTGTGTAGGCGAAGATGCCAGAGCGTAAGGACAGTAGGGTGGCGATCATAATAGAAGCAGTGGCAAAGGGGCTGATAGCAAATCCAATTGGGGGCAGCAATCCACCGGCTGATTGCAGAATGGCCGTGAGTGCAGCCATCAATGCCATGAACAATAGCTTTTTTGTAGGATGCCATCTATTGAAAACTCGGTGGATGTACTGTGGATGCGATGGAAGTGTTGTCGTGAAATTCATGGTCTCTCTCCTTTAGTAAGCAAGCCTTTCTCTATGTTATTGACAACGGCTGTTTTCCGTGCGGGTTATGGGTGCCGGAAAGTTGGATTCAGATAATACACGTGCACAGGCACCGGATGACGCAAAGAATCTCTTAATGACAATTGGAAGAGTTGTGCTATTCTAAATAAAAGCAAAAGGAGTTGCCGACATGATATTTCCTGAACTAGTAACAGAACGGCTACATCTGGTAGAAGTGAATAAGGAGCATGCCCAAGGGATATTCAATAACTTCTCAAATCCTGCAGTCCTCCAATATTACGGAATGGATCCGATGACTAAATTGACGCAGGCGGAAAAGCTGGTAGAGCATATTAGGAATTCCTTTTTATCGAGTCACAGTATTAGGTGGGCCATGATTCGGAAGGAAGACAACCGTTTCGCTGGTACGATCGGCTTAAATAACCTCTCGAAAGGAATGAAACGGGCGGAAATCGGCTTTGAGATCCACCCTGATTTTTGGCGAACCGGAATGACATCGGAGGCATTAAGGGCGGTATTGGACTATTCATTCACAGAGTTGGGTCTGCACCGAATGGGAGCTGTCACGTTCTTGGATAATGTTGCTTCCATTGGGCTGTTAGAAAAGCATGGTTTTATACAAGAGGGAATCCTGCGCAGCTATCTCTTCCAAAACGGACAATCGCATGATGCACGGGTGTTCTCGGTGTTGAAAAACGAATCAACTAATCTGGAGCATGCCTTATGAAGACATTATTTGCGTATAACTGGCAAGTTAGAGAGGATTGGTATCGCTGGTGTGAAGAGGTGGAGGAGGCAGAGCTTCTCCGCACCCGAACTGGCGGAGTTGGCTGCATTCTAGAGACGCTGTTCCACATAATCGACGTAGAATGGAGTTGGATCCGGGTGTTGGAAGGAAAGCCCGCTCCCCTAGAGAGCTTTGAAGACTTTAAGACTCTAGCGAAGATCCGAGAGCTGGATATGCGATTCAAGCCGGAAGTGGAGGAGTTTGTGCGGAATTGGGAGGAGAGCATGGAGCATAATCTGCTTCAGAGTAAGTTGCCCGATGGCAGGATTGTGACAGATGCTTGGGGCGAGGTAATGCGGCATATCATTGCACATGAAATTCATCATATCGGGCAGCTGTCGGTGTGGGCGAGGGAGATCGGGAAGAAGCCGGTTTCCGCTAGCGCAATCGGTCGAGAGCTTATACCGCATAAAACAGACGTTAGATGATTTCATAAAGTGATCACGGGAAATCATTAACGTATATAGGAGATATTAAATGATAGTAGGGAATCTAATTGGAGAAGGGAATACCGCTGTAATTAATCTTTACGATAATAAAATCGTCAAAGTATTTAAAGATCACTTGCCGGATACCGAATCTGCTTACGAGGCGAATAAACAACGGTTTGCATATGCATGCGGACTTCCTGTTCCTAAAATTTTAGATGTCACGAAGATTGATGGGAAACAAGCGATCATCATGGAGTATATCGAAGGGAAGACAATCGGGGAGTTGTTTTTTGAGGACATGGAGCGAGCGGAGTATTACATTGGGCTTTCCATTGACATCCAGCAGAAAATTCACGAGATGCGCGCGGAATCACTTGAGCCGATGTCCGAAAAACTACTACGGCAACTCGAGGATTCTTCTTTGGATGCATTTCAAAAAGAAATATTGATGAAAAAGTTAAATTCAATGACATATGAAAACAGGCTTTGCCATGGAGATTTTCATTTATTAAATTTAATAATGTCAGGCGGTAAAGTGACAATTATCGATTGGGTGGATGCGAGTGCGGGAGATATTCGCGCTGATGTTTGCCGGACGTATCTACTGTATTCAGAACGATCAATTGATGTGGCGGAACTCTATTTACGGTTGTATTGTGAAAAAAGTGGATTGGCGAAAGAAGAAATATTGCAATGGTCACCGATTATCGCGGGAGCAAGATTAACTGAAAATGTGACTATGGAAAGCAGGGAGCATCTATTGGCTATTGTGAATCAGTATGTGTAAATGTTTTTGCGTCGTACATTGATTGCAATCAGAAAATAAATCGGATTGTATTTTCGACATATATGCACCACATCAACATAGCAAAATGGATTGTCCCTTGAACGAGACAATCCATTTAGTTGTCATTTCTTCAATTCAATCGTTTCATTCACATCTGTTGATTTAGAACTTTGCCCTGTCATGCGTTTATAGAAAAAGGCGATTTTCTTCGTCAAATTGCCAGTTTCCCAGTATTCGGCAGCTTCCGCTTTCACCTTTATCAAGACAAGGTTAGGATCATCATAAGAAGTTTGCATTATTTTCTCATAAGCTTTGCTCCATAATTCCTTTTTCTTGTTTATATCCTCAACGACTTCTGCTCTTCCACGTACGGAAACATAGGACTTACCTGCATAAGCCACATTCACATCTTGGTCATGTGAAATTTCTTCATATTTATTGGTTTCCTTCTTCGTGAAAAACCACAAGTCACCATCAAACTCAACTTCTTGTGTTTTCATAGGGCGAGAAACAAGCCCTTCTTCAGATAGCGTAGTGAGCATTGCTGTATCAATGTCTTTGATTAACTCTCTTAATGTTTCTATTTCTTCTTGTTTCATTACACATCACCTCGGTCATATTGTAGAAGTATTTTTCCCTCTACGCGAACTATTTAAACAGGAATCGAGTTTGGGGTGTCATGGAATGAGGTTAACAACTGACTGATATGGGAAAAACAAATTAAACCAACAAAGGAGCCAGCTATGGATCAGATACTTTATATGCTATTTACCTTCGCTTATATCGCGTTACTCATTTGGGGATTTAAAGGTATCAATGCACAAGAGGTTAGCAAGTGGACGAGTGTTGTCTACCTTGTCGTCATAGCGCTTATCTATGACAACGGGATTTTAGCGATTGGTCACTGGATAGGAGAAGGAGCTCTCTTAGAAAAATTAAATACAGTTAGGTTTTGGGCGCATGCCATTGTTACACCATTACTTGTGCTCTACTCTATAGGAACGTTGCGCGAAAGCGGCGTTTCATGGGCAAGAAAAACGTGGGTAACGATTCTTTCCATCCTCTACACTATTGCCGCCATCATACTCGAAATCATATTTGTCACTGCAGACCTACGATTACAAGTTGAAAATGAATATGGGGTTGTCAGCTATGGATCAGTAGATCCGCCAAGTGGTCCTCCCATTATGATTCTTTTCGTCACTATAGCTATGCTCATTGCCGGTGGAGTGTTATGGAAGAAGACAGGATGGGCCGTGTTTTTCATAGGTGTAGTCATCATGACAATCGGCAGTGCCGTCCCGCTTGACGTTGGAAGCAATGTGATTACCAACTTATTTGAACTGATTTTGCTGACATCGTTAGTCTGGACAAAGCGGAAGCTTATACCGGGAGAGTTGCACGTGAAATGATAATTGTGTGGGTGGCTGTGCGGCACACTATTCAGATAATGCACTGCAATTGTATAAAATAAATGAAGAAGTCAACCATATCAACATTTGGTTGGCTTCTTCTTGCATTTATATTACTTAAGGTGAATTGTCATAAATGTGTGGTGCACAGGCACCGTGAAAGGTTCTTTACACTTTCTTTATACTTTTCCGGTCGAATTATTTATACTTGCCGTTTATTCTTAGATTATCAGTATTGAAAGGATGATCGTGTATGTCTGAAACTATTTTAAAAGCGACGAATGTATCTAAGATATATGGGAAACAAAAAGTGCTCGATAAAGTTTCGATTGAAATAAAACGAGGGATGATTTACGGGTTAATTGGGGAGAACGGTGCGGGGAAGTCGACATTCATGCGTACGATTATGGGATTGATTACAATCGACGAAGGGAATATCGAACTACTTGGTGAAACGAGTGCGAAAGGATTGCAGCAAGCACGAAGAAAAATGGGGCAGTCCATTGAAACACCAGCTCTTTATCCAGAATTGACGGCGCGTCAGAATTTAAAAGTCCAAGCGGCAAATGGTGGGGTCAGTGAACGGAATATTGACGAGTTGCTTCATTTAATGAACCTCAGTCATACCGGCAAGAAGAAAGCAAAGAACTTCTCGTTAGGTATGCGCCAACGTTTGGCAATCGCTTCGACACTGATGACAAATCCTGAGTTCCTTATTTTAGACGAGCCGACGAACGGTCTCGATCCGTCAGGGATTGTCGAAATGCGCGAAATCATTCAACGGCTCGTGACGGAGCGCGGAATGACCGTCTTACTTTCGAGTCACTTATTGGATGAACTTTCACAGATTGCGACCCATTACGGTATTTTGCATGACGGGAAAATTATTAGTGAACTATCGAAGGAAGAGCTGGCGCGTGAAGCTCGCCAATTCATTGAATTAAAAACGAATGACGCGCAAAAAGCAGTCGTCATCCTCGATCAGCTTGGAATCAAAGACTACGAAGTGATCAATGGAACGGAAATCAATATTTATGAAAAGCTGGACGATGTAGCTGCCATCAACCGCGCATTGGTCGTAGGGGATGTGGACGTTTCACGCATCGGCACGTCACGACAAAAACTTGAAGATTATTTCTTACAAGTAACAGGAGGGATTCCTCATGCTTAATCTGTTAGCAGCTGAAAGAATAAAGCTCTTTCGTAGAAAAAAATTATATATTGTCCTCGGTATTCTGTTCTTCCTGCCGATTATGCAAGCCGTCAGTTTTCATTTCGAGGTGCTAAATGGGAAAGAGCCTGTCCAAATCATTGAGACAGTTATCAATGGAGCGACAGCAATTTTAATGATTAAAAAGAACGGCCTCACAATTTTGCTTGTATTAAGCGCTTTTATTAGTTTTTTAATTGGTGAAGAGTTCCATAATGGAACAATCCGCAATGCGTTGTCGTTAGGTCGGAGCCGCACGCATTATTATTTAACTAAACTTGCTGTCGCTGCATCCGTTTCCATCGTCAGTGTCATTGGGCTGACGCTAATTGGTATGATCAGCTATTCAATCGCTTTCGGCTTCGGTGGCATCGCGGAGATTACAAATTATACGAGTTATTCTTTAAAAACATTCGGTACGCTCACCTTATTACTATTGTCTAGTGTATCGATCTACGTGATGATTAGCTTTCTAACGAAAAACAGCAGTTTTTCATTGATCTGGAGTTTTCTTTATACGATTGCAACAGGATTTCTTCCGTCACTGTTCCAACAAACCGAACATTTTCAGCATATGACAAACTGGTTCTCGCAAACGTTTCTATTTTACTGGGATTTTGCCCAACCAGAGACTGTGACCCAATACCCTGAGATGATTTTAGTCAGCGTCGTTACGATTGTGCTATCATCAGCAGTAGGAATTCTTTTATTTACACGAACGGATATAAAGTAGGTCGATAGCGATGGCAACGATATTAATTATAGAAGATGATAATGCCATTCATTCGCTGATCAAGGAAGCATTGACGTTGAACGGATTTGACACATTGAGTGCGTATTCAGGGACTGAAGGGAAACTGTTGTTTGAACAAAGCGAAGTGGATGTTGTCCTCTTGGATCTGATGCTCCCAGGGATGAACGGGGAAGAGTTTCTTCAGGAAATCAGGCAGAATTCAACCGTTCCGGTCATGGTTATTTCAGCAAAAAATGACCAACAATCGAAACTGGAACTTTTGTCGAATGGGGCGGATGATTATATTACAAAACCGTTCGATGTACAGGAGCTGCTTGTCCGGATTAACATCCAATTGCGCCATGCAGCGAAGGCTTCCTTCAGTGGAATGAAAGAGATCCATTATAATGAAATCAATGTGAATGTAGATACACGCGAAGTGAAGGTCAATGGCGAAACGCTCCATTTAACAGGGCGTGAATATGCAATCCTCCTTCTATTCCTCGAGAATCCGAAGAAGGTATTCAGTCGTGCTAATATTTATGAAAGCGTCTGGAATGAACCATACTTTGATGGCGATAAAACGATTAATATGCACATCAGCAATTTGAGAAATAAGCTTAATGGTAATGAGACAAACTATATTAAAACAATATGGGGCATAGGCTTCAAATTTGATTAACGAAGAGGGGCGTGAGTTGTTATGTGGGCATTGGTTTTTGCTTTCTTGACAGTCGCGCTTCTTTTTTATATGTACTTCGTCAAGCGGGAACTGCGGAAATTGAGGCAGCAGGTGAAAGAGATTCCGAAGCACGCTAGTTTTGGCAGTCGGCTTTCATTCGATTTCCGCGAGAAGGAATTGATGCAATTGGTCGATGAACTGAATCATATGATCGATGCATTTGAAGGGAAAAACCGTCAAGCGAAGCAAATGGAAGAGAATGTGAAGTTATCCATCGCCGGGCTATCCCATGATTTGCGGACGCCACTGACGTCTATCAACGGCTATGTGCAGCTGTTAAATGAGACGCGGGATGAAACAAAGAGGGTGCATTATGTGAAAATCATCGAGCAATCCGTCAAACGATTAATCGACATGACAGACCACTTCTATGACTTGGCACGAATTGAGACGAACCAAAAGGAAATGGCATTAGCCTCCATTTCGCTCTCGGTCGTTGTCGAGGAAATCTTCCTTTCATTTTATGAACAATTTGAAGAACAGCAGATAGAACTCGAGTTTCCGGAACAACTGCAAGACACGCACATCATTGCTGATAAGTTCATGCTCATCCGCGTCCTCCAAAACATCGCTCAAAACATCCTTCGATATGCGAAGAGCAAAGCGGTGATCAGCTATCGGAATGAAGGTGACGATCTTGTTTTCATCATAAAAAATGACGTGAAGGCTGAGAGTAAAGTGGCCGTGGAAAAAGTATTCACGCGTTTCTATACGGAAGTGTCGAGTCGGACGAACACCGAAGCAAGCGGGTTAGGCCTTTATCTATCCAAGAAACTCGTTGAAAAAATGAACGGAACCATGGATGCCGAGCTAACGGGTAATTGGTTTATACTCACCATCCGGTTCCTTGGCGTTGGCGTAGAAATGAAGTAATGCTGGATTTCACTTCATTTTACGTGCTCGCTTTTCGTAGGATAGAAGAGAATGAGGAAAAAGGAGCTGGGCGATTTGGCGAAGATGGCATTGCATTGTAGCAGGATCTTTTTGGGTGTCATGTTTTTAGTCGCGGGCATCAATGGCTATTTCGTGATCTTCGGGTGGGAGCCGTTTATCGCAACAAGCCCAGAAGCAATGGCATTATTTCAATTCAAATATCTGTTGATTACAGAAAAATCATTAGAAATCATATGTGGAATTCTACTTTTATCAAACCGATTCGTCCCATTGGCTATTGCAATATTAGCTCCGATTGTCACCAATATTCTTTTACTCCATCTATTTCTCGATCATTCATTACTTCCACTAGCCGTCCTGCTTGTCCTTGCTATTGGTTATCTCTTGTTCTCCTATAGAAAAAACTTCACGGGGATAGTAGAGAGAAAGGCAAATCCATCATAGATACTTTCTGAATAGTTCCAGTGCCTGTGCAACAAACTAATCAGACTATACACTACAATTGCATAAAAAAAATGAAGAAATCAACCGATTCAATAGTGGGTTGATTTCTTTTTGCATTAATATAATTATTGGTGAATAGTCATAATTGGTTAACGCACAGGCACCAATCAATTAGGCACCAACCAACTGATGTCGACCAACCAATTATGCCTTGTGTAAATGACGGAAATTTGGAATAATTAACAAGAGAAATGAGGGATTTTTCTATGTATATTCCAAAAAACTTTAAGGTTACTGATGTCGAGGAAATCAAGGGGTTCATCCAGGGAAATTCCTTTGGAACGCTTGTGACGACGAAAAAGGGGAGACCGATTGCGACGCATTTGCCTTTCGGGTTTCGTGAAAAAGACGATGATTGGTATATTACAGGGCATATGGCTTATGGCAATCCGCAGTGGAGGACGCTTGAAACGTGCGAGGAAGCCCTTGTCATGTTTCAGGGGCCACATGCGTATGTTTCTTCTTCGTGGTACTCGAGTGAAAATGTTCCGACGTGGAATTACCAATCAGTCCATCTTTACGGGAAGGCGAGCATTCTACCAAGAGAAGAATTAGTAGAAGACTTGAAGAGGATGCTTGTAAAATATGAGGGACATCGCGAAAAACCAGTGTTATGGGAAACACTTTCCCCGAAGCTTCTTGAAAGTGAACTGAAAGGCATTGTTGGATTCAAGATAAAGGTGGAGGAGGCCCAGGCTGCCTATAAATTAAGCCAGAACCGAAATGAAATGGATTATGCAAACATCATTGAGCAACTACAAAACGAAGAAAACCCACAATCACGACAAGTGGCGGAACGAATGAAAAAGAAGTCATGACTAAAAGACAGATCATAAAGGCGGGCGTTTTCAATTCAACAGATCCATTTATTGCAAAAGGTCATCGACTATATAGAAGAACATATAAAGGAAGAAATTCAACCTGAGGAACTGGCGAAAGCGACCGGATATTCTCCCTTCCATTTCTATCGGATGTTTCATCAGCATATCGGCTATACCGTTATGGATTATGTCGTGAAAAGGAAGTTGCAGTACGCGTTATATGAGTTGGTGAACGGGAAAAAAGTGATTGAAATCGCTTTGGACTATGGATTTGAAACCCATTCCGGTTTTACGAAAGCGTTTAAACGGTTTTTTGGAAGTCCACCAAGTCTATACCGGCTGCATTGCCCGACTTCATTGCCACCTAAATTGGATTTGCTGAACTTGCGTCAAAAGGAAGTTGGCGGCATCGTCATGCAACCGAAAATCGTGCAGAGGGAAGGCTTTACGATTGCCGGGAAAACCTATGAAAGTACGATGGATAACGTGTTTTACACGAGGGATGCCCCTGCATTCTGGGATCAGCGCATCGCGCCGGAAGAGGCGATTGAAACGATGTTGTATGACAAGCTATCCCCGAAAAAACATGGGGAGTACTGCGTAAATCTGAATGATCGAGAAATGAATCGGACGTTCACTTATTTATTTGCAGTCGATTGCGATGAGGAAGATGCGCAGCTTCCAGAAGGGCTGACGAAGCTGCGCATCAAACCTTCGACGTATGCAGTGTTTACCATTCCCCCAGTAAATGTAGAGCGGTTTGTGCCAGCGATAAAAGGGACGTGGAAATTCATATTGGAGGATTGGCTGCCGCAGTCGTCATACGAAGTCGATGAGCAAGGCTATGATTTCGAGTATTACGATGAACGTTGCCATGACTGGATTTATGATAAAATCACAATGGAAATTTATGTGCCAATCAAAGAAAAAGACAAAGTGTGAAAGACTCACGCTTTGTCTCTTTTTATGACGGCTGTGTATAAAAGCAATACGGGCATGAAGAAGCAAGCACTTACAAGGATGGCCGTTTTCACCGCGAATCGTGTCGCGATCACACCAATAATCGGTCCGCCGCCAATTTGACCGATGGCATCGACTTGGCCCTTGACTGAAAAGAAGGTTGCCCGTGTCGAGGAGTCAGGAATGATTTTATTCAACCAAATGTCCTCCAATGGGTACATGACTTGTCTTGTCACTTGGATTACGACATAACAGACGAGCAGGCTGACGACAAGACCCGAGAATGCGAATCCGATGAGTGAAACGACAATAAGGGAAGCGCCTATGAATAGTGCAATGTAAATATGCCTCAAATTCGAATGGATTGAACTTCGGTTAATAAAGTGAAGCACCGTAAAGGAAAGTAGGACGACAATGAATTGAAGTCCGCCCATGAACAGGACAAGTTTTTCATTCGAAAGTGAAGCCAAAGCGGATACGTCAATGAAGTGCGTCATCCATAAACGGTCGAATCCTTCGCTGTACAAGCCGATGAACAACGCGATCAGAAGCAGCATTCTCATAACGAAACTCGCTTTGGAATAAACAACGATTTTCTTCATATTTCCTTTCATGCTATCCAACGTAGAAACCCTTTTCCCCGTCTGCAATGGTTTGAAATTTTTCTCTTCCATGAAAAATAGTAAGTAGATCGCGAGTCCAAGCATGCAGATGCCCCCGATGATAATCGGTAGGTTAATCATGAAATAACCGGTTAGGATGCTAAGCGGAATTGCGATGATTTGGCCAAGCTTCCCGAATTTTGCTCCTCTAATGAATGCGAGCGATGCCCGTTCTTCCCCGATTTCATCCGCAATCCACGCCTGCTGCGCACCGCTCGTAAACGTATACCCGATGCCCCATGCAATTTGCGAGAAGATGACAGCGGCGAATAAAGGGAATATCCCTTCCATCATGAATCCGAATCCGATTAAGAAATAACCGATGATGAGTGAAAGCTTTCGGCTTTTCAGGTCGGCTAATACGCCTGTCGGAATTTCAAATAGGAAAACGGTCAGCTCCAAGACGGTTCCGACCAGAACGAGCTGGAGCGGATCGAGCTTCACGACTTGCACGTGGTATAACAAATTCACCGTGAAGATGAATGTGAAAAACAGCTGTGATAAAAAGCAAGTGAACAAGTAAACTACATATGGATCTTTTCTGTTATAAGTACTCATGATTATCCCCCTCCACCTGATTATAGGAAAAGGGAAGGCTGTCATCTTGTCCAAATTTGCGGTTTTGTGTTTTGTACATCAAACAAAAATGTTGAAAGTCAAAGAAGGTCAGTGTATAATAAAGATATAAGTCAAAGATAGTCAAGGTCAGATAACATAAACGAATGAGAACTAAAAGGAGGAAATGGCTTATGAAATGTCAAAATTGTGGTAAGAACGAAGCGACAATGAGCTTTCGCCTTCAAGTGAATCATCAACGAATGCAGATAAATTTATGTCATACATGTTTCCAAGAAGTTCAGGGGCAAATGAAGTTGCCATCCTTTGGTCAGGATGCAAATCAGTTTTTCCAAGCGAATGGGAACCCTCAAGCTCATACGCAAGTTAGGGAAGTCGATGGAAATCAAGGTAACGGTTTGTTGGACCAACTTGGCAAAAACATTTCGAATGATGCGAAGGAAGGTAAAATCGACCCGGTCATCGGCCGCGATCAAGAAGTGAAACGTGTTATTGAGACGTTAAATAGACGAAACAAAAATAATCCGGTGCTCATCGGGGAGCCTGGTGTCGGTAAAACAGCAATTGCAGAAGGGCTTGCAGTAAAAATTCATGAAGGCGATGTCCCTGCAAAACTGTTGAACAAACAAGTTTATGTGTTAGACGTCGCTTCACTTGTGACGAACACCGGAATCCGTGGTCAATTTGAAGAGCGGATGAAACAATTGATCGAGGAGATTGAAAATCGGAAAGATGTCATCGTGTTCATTGATGAAATCCATCTTCTCGTCGGGGCAGGTTCAGCGGAAGGCTCCAAAATGGATGCGGGGAATATCCTGAAACCAGCATTGGCGCGTGGCAGCATGCAGCTCATCGGGGCGACGACGCTGAAAGAATACCGTCAAATCGAGAAAGACGCTGCACTCGAACGCCGCTTCCAGCCAATCATCGTAAAAGAGCCTTCCATGGAAGACGCAATTACCATCTTGAACGGAATTAAAGACCGCTATGAAGCGTTTCATGAAGTGCGTTATTCGGATGAAGCGATCCGTGCATTTGTCACATTATCACAACGCTATATCCAAGACCGGTTCTTGCCGGACAAGGCAATCGATTTAATGGATGAAGTAGGGGCACGCTTGAATCTTAAACACTCTTCTGCAGATGCAGATTCAATCGAAAAACGGTTGGAAGAAGTCGTCCTGGAAAAAGGACAAGCTGCAGAAGCGGAAGACTATGAAAAGGCGGCAGCGTTGCGCGAAGAAGAAATTCAGTTGCGTCAAAGATTAGAAGAAGCCCAACAAGGCGGAAAATCATTAATCGAAGTGACTGTCGAAGAGATCGAGGAAATTGTAGAAGAAAAGACAGGCATTCCTGTGACGAAACTGCAAGCATCCGAACAAGCAAAGATGAACGACCTTGCAGAAAATCTACGTACGAAAGTAATTGGACAACAAGAAGCGGTTGATAAAATCGCGAAAGCAATCCGTCGAAGCCGTGCAGGATTAAAATCGAAGACTCGTCCAATCGGATCGTTCCTATTCGTCGGTCCTACGGGTGTCGGTAAAACGGAAATTACGAAAGTGTTGGCGGAAGAATTATTCGGTTCCCGTGACACGTTAATTCGCCTTGATATGAGTGAATACATGGAGAAACATGCCGTGTCCAAGATCATCGGCTCCCCTCCAGGTTATGTAGGGCATGAAGAAGCGGGCCAATTAACGGAACAAGTCCGTCGCAAACCTTATTCGATTTTGCTGCTTGACGAAATCGAAAAAGCGCACCCGGACGTTCAACATATGTTCCTTCAAATTATGGAAGACGGCCGACTGACGGATTCGCATGGCCGGACAGTGAGCTTCAAAGACACGGTCATCATTATGACAAGCAACGCCGGAACAGGGGACAAGAGAGTAAGTGTCGGATTTAATCAAACCGCACATGAATCCGTCTCCACGCTGGAGTCACTCGGAGACTACTTCAAACCTGAATTCCTGAACCGTTTCGATGCGATCGTGTCGTTCAACGAATTGACAGAAGACAATCTGCTCGAAATCGTCGACCTGATGCTAGTCGATTTAGAAGAAGCGATTGAAGAAAACGACATCGCGATTTCCATTACTCCTGAAGCAAAACACGAATTGGTGAAGCTCGGCTACGACAAACGTTTCGGAGCACGACCACTTCGTAGAGTCATCCAAGATAAAATCGAAGACCCATTAACAGACCTCATTTTGGAAGAAGACGAGATTGAAAAAGTCCATGTTGATGTTGTGGATGAAGAGATTGTCGTAAGCATAGTGTAATTGTGTGAGAATTGTGTGGGTGCCTGTGCATCACACTATTCAGTAAATACACTACAATTGCATAAAATAAATGAAGAAGCCAACCGTATCAACATTCGGTTGGCTTCTTGCTGTATTTTTATAGCTTTTGATGAATTGTCATAAATGTGTGGTGCACAGGCACCGGTTTTAAGGCACCGGTATTAGATTCTCTTCAACTCTATACTCGTAATTTCCTCTGCAATGGCTTTCGTTAAGTCTGCTGCTGTTTTAGGGACGAATGATTTCAAGATTGCGTTTACCATCGGTCCCATTACCCCTTTAGCGGTGATGTCCAAGTTCCCGACCATTTCCGTTTTTGAGTCCGAGATGGCGGCAGCTTTAAAATAACCGTTGCCCGCGAAGTTTTCATTCAATCCCGTCAAGTCGAATGTGACGAGTGAAGGCTCGCTCCATTCCGTGATGTCGATTTGCAGCTTCACGGTCTTTTGCATAATACCGATGTCGCCTTTAAACGTCCACGTGGATTGCTTGTCATTCAAAATCTCATGTTCAATATATCCTGGGACGAGGGGTGCCCACCTGTTCATGTCACTTACAAAATCCCATACCTTTTCAATCGGGATATCCAATTCTGTCGTATGTGTTCCGCTAGGCATTTTCTTATTCCTCCTTTATTATGCTAAAACAATCTCTTCGCTGCTTATAGTACGCGCAGGTGCGCTGCCAATATGCATCCCAGCCAAATAACCGAATGTCAAAGCCGGTCCGATTGTGCCGCCTGCGCCCGGATATGCGCCGCCTAATATGCCCATCGCCGCGTTGCCTGCAGCATAGAGTCCTGGAATTACTTCTCCACGTAAACTGATGACTTGTCCATGTGTATTGATACGCGGTCCGCCATTGGTGCCGAGCGATCCTGCGTGAACCTGCAATGCGTAAAATGGCCCTTTTTCAATGGGTCCAATCATCGCTTCACGACCTTTGAATCTTGTCGCGAAATTTTCAAAGTGCAACGTTCCGCGATTGAAATCGGGATCTTCATGGTGAACAGCATGTTTATTAAAACGCTCGACTGTTGCCTCAAGCTGATCCGGTTCGACTCCGATCTTATCAGCGAGCTCCCGAATGCTGTCAGCTTGCGCAACCCAATCCGGTGCGTTTTCACCAGGTGCCATCGTCACGATCAACGCGCGGTCTTTCAGCTTCTGATCAAAAACCATCCATACTCCAGACTCATTCGGCAAAGATTGTGAGTTTTGATCGTATGTGTAAAAAGATTTTGGGAGATCCATGTAAGTTGAGCCTTCATTCACAAAGCGTTTCCCGTGTTTATTGACAAGTATCGAATTCGCCATTGTACGTGCTTGCGAGTCGATTTGATTGTAAACTTTTCCTTCGTATTCAATGGTCGGGTCAACGAATGCCGGTGACCACCAAGCTTCACTCATGTTGGCTAGTGCTGCTCCTGCTTCCATCGCCATGATCAACCCGTCTCCTTCATTGTGGGAAGGTGATTGCGGGTGCGTAATCGCCCCTTTTAGGAATGAACGGACAAGCTCTTTGTTCCATTCAAATCCACCGGAGGCAATCATGACGCCTTTTCGTGCACCGATGAAAATGTCTGTCCCATCCTCTTTTTCTGCCCGGATTCCAATGACAGCTCCTTCATCATTCATCACGAGTTCCTTTCCAGGTGTGGAAGTGAGTGTTTGAATGCCGCGATCTAAAACCGCTTTAAAAAGACTGCCAGCCAAAGCCCGTCCCATTGTCGTAATGTTGTTCTCCATCCGAGTTGCAACAATAGTGAAATCAATATCTCCCGGATCGGCAGCCCCACCTTCCTCCAGAGTCAATGGAGGGAAGATCGGGTTTCTTCTGATTCTCTCTGACCATTCCCCTAAATCGTTCAAAGGAAACGGAAGGGGGTCGAGTGAACGGCCTTCCTTTTTGCCCCCAGGCAAGTTTGCATAATAGTCGCCATACCCTTTAGGGACCGCGAATCTCACGGGAGTATGCTCGTGAAGATAGTCAATCATCTTTGCACCATTTTCGATATATACATCAATCAATTCCGGATCGGGCTCTTTGCCATGCGTCAGTTTTGTAATATACATTTTCGCTTCTTCATGGGAATCTTCCAAACCAAGCTCCCTCATATAACGGTTATTCGGAATCCAAGGAATGCCGCCGGAAAAAGCTGTCGTACCACCAATCTGGTCTGATTTTTCAAAGATGACCACTTCTGCACCTTGATCATGGGCGAGGATAGCTGTTGTTAACGCAGCGCCCCCACTGCCTAAAACGACCACATCTGTTACCGCATCCCACTTCACGTCATTCTTCATAATCATTTTAATAACCCCCTTATCATTTAGAAGCGCTTTCATTGGAATGAAAAAATTTACTTTATTGACACGGTGTTGTCTTATATAATTATAAGTGAATTCAAAGTTGTGACAATAATCACTTTGCGACCAAGTGTTGAGTTGTTGTCACAATCACCGGGAGTGTCTATGACATAGATCGTTAATCGACAGGGGGAGATGAATTGTCTACAAAAACAGATCCAAGAGTAATCCGGACTAGGGCAATGTTCGAGGAAGCGTTATTGGGGCTTATGGAGGAAAAAGATTATAAAAAGATCTCGGTAAGGGAGATTGCCGAAAGGTCGACCTTAAATAGGGCGACATTCTACTTGCATTACTACGATAAAGATGAATTGCTGGAGCAAATGCTAGACGAGGCTTTGCAATATTTAAGGAACAGCGTGCAAGTGAAAGAGATTGAATTCAAATACGTCAGTGATAATCCGCACCCGATCTTCATTCGGTTGTTTACTAAAATGATTGAACAAAAACGCTTTTATACTGTCATGCTCGTCCAAGAAAAAGTACCCTACTTCACCGAGTCTGTCAGAGAAATCATTGAAACATTGGTAGAGAGAGGGACGCAGTATATGATTGAAGATAAAATCGAATTCAATGTGCCGGCGGATATGTCGATTGCCTATATTACATCAGCCTATTTGGGCGTCATCATTTGGTGGCTGAAAAACGACATGCCTTACACACCGGCATACATGGCGAAGCAGCTGACGAGACTTTCGACGGTTGGTCCGTGGGTGGAAAATCCGTATCTTTGAAGCAGTAATAAGCAAGATGAAGTTCACTGAATCGGCTTTCGTGACTGCATTCTTATTTTGTGAAAAATGACATTAGTCCAGGCCTTCTCTCATACAATATAGTTGAGGTGAATAGATGCCAAGAGTTAAATACAGAGATACAGACGTTGATTTAATGGCCAGGATGATGAGAGCCGAAGCCGAGGGTGAAGGACAACAAGGGATGTTATACGTCGGCAATGTAATTGTGAACCGCGCTGTAGCAGATTGCTTGGACTTTCGAGATGTAAGAACAATTAATGACGTCATTTTTCAAGTGCAAGGAGGAAATTATTCTTTTGAAGCTGTTCAAAAGGGGAATTTATTTTATCAACGAGCGAGAGAAACTGAAAGAAGACTAGCAAGACGGAACTTGGAAAATTGGAGACAACATCCAGCGAAATTCGCCCTTTGGTACTTCAATCCATTTGGTCCCTGTCCTCCAACGTGGTACAACCAACCTTTTACTGGCCAATTTAAACTACATTGTTTTTATGAACCGATTGCAGGGACATGTGAAAGTGTTTATGGGGGGTAGGTTGTCTAGTGGTAGAATAGAAAACGACCGGATTCTGGTAATCCGGTCGTTTTCTATTTGTTCGCCACTACTCATCTAGAAAAAGATGGTGCAACAAACGGTCCCGGTCGTCGAAAAACTGCTTCATGATGGAGTAATGGTCCGTTTCCTCCAACGTCGTTTCATGGATTCCGTCTTCCGTGATCTGAACGATTTTGGAGTGCGGGTGAGCCATGATGATCGGCGAGTGGGTGGAGATGATAAACTGGGACCCTTCCTTGACGAGTTCGTTAATCCGCGCTAACAATGACATTTGGCGGAGAGGGGACAGGGCGGCTTCGGGTTCATCCAAAATATACAACCCGTTCCCTCTGAAACGCTCCCTGAATACGGCGAAAAAGGATTCCCCATGCGATTGTTCGTGAAGGGACGTGCCTCCGAAGGAATCGATGATCCTCGGTCCGTATGGCTCCTGGTCAAGCTGTTCGATGTTCGTCGCCATATTGTAAAACGTCTCTGCCCGGAAAAAGAAATGATCCCGCGGGCGTTCGGTCCCCTTTACGAGGCGAATGTACGCATCGAGCTCCGAGTGGGAATCAAAACTGGAGAAGTTGAAATTCAACGTTCCCCCTTCCGGATTGAATCCATATGCAATTGCAATCCCCTCTAGCAACGTCGATTTTCCCATTCCATTTTCACCAATCACATACGTGATATTTGGATGAAGCTCCAATTCGTGCAAATTCCGGACGAAGGGAAGGGTGAACGGAAATGTGCCATGCGGTATTTCTTCCTGCTTCAGGCGCACCGCTCTTATGTATTGGGAATAAGTATCCAATAATGCCACGGTAAAAACCTCCTCTCATTAAGCTGATGGACATACCCATTAATACGGCTGGTTTGAGGAAAGGTTCCGGAATTGTTTGGGTGCCTGTGCAGCGCACAATTCAGATAATACACTACAATTGCATAAAATAAATTTAGAATCCGATCGTATCGGCATAATAATGACGTTATCATGCATGTATATAGATTTAGATGAATTGTCATAAATGTGTGGTGCACAGGCACCTGATATTTGTGGAATGAAGATTCATTTTCATTCCGCTCAAATTCCGTTATAATAGGACAGTTGAAGAAACAGGCGAGCCGTTTGACGGCAGCCGTACTATAGATGAAGAAAATCTTGAAAGGGGAATCATCACTTGACCGTTATCATAGGAGAAAAAATGGTTGCGGAAATTGACCACTTGGACAGAAAAGGAAATGGGCAGGCAGCAATTTGGCGTGAGAATGAATTAGGCAACAAGAGAAAGTTGAAGCTCGTCGTTCCGCAAACATTGCCGGGAGAAACCGTGCAAGTTACTGTGGAGGATCCGACCTTGAGATGGAGTAAGGTTATGCCTGAAGAGATATTAGTCGCGAATCCGGACCGTATCGAGGCGCCTTGCCCGCATTTCGAGCTATGTGGCGGCTGTGTCTGGCAGCATTGGAGCTACGATGGCCAGCTGAAGCATAAGACGGATCATGTGAAGAAAGCGTTGGAAAGCGTGGGGATGAATCCGGAGCTTGTCCAGGACACAATCGGCATGGACGAGCATTGGCATTACCGAAATAAAATGGAATTCACCTTTTCGCCTGAAGGGAACCTCGGGCTGCATGAACAAGGGAATTTCCGTAACATCATCCCGCTTGAAACATGCCTGATCGCAGGCAGGAATATGGTCGACGCGACGATGGAAGTGAGCGAGTGGGTGAAGGAGTTTGGCCTGCCAGGCTACAACAAAGATACGCGTGAAGGTCTGCTGCGCCATTTGATGGTTCGTGAGTCGTTTGAAACGGGCGAAATTATGCTTGCATTATTTGCGACGGAAGCGCCTGCCGGTAAGTTGGCGGCTGCGGCGGAAAACTTGATTGAACGGATCACGAAGAACTATCCGAACGTGAAGAGCCTGATGTGGCTTGTGAACACGGATTTGGCGGACCGCACACAATCAGAAGAGACATTCGTGTTGGCCGGCCGCGACTTCATCTATGATGAAATGGCTGGGTATCGCTACCGTCTTTGGTTCGATACATTCTTCCAGACGAACCCTGTCCAAGCGCAGAAACTGGTGGAGCTTGCACTGGAAATGGGCAAGCCTCAGGAAGACGAAAAAATGATCGACCTGTTTTGCGGCGTCGGGACATTCTCCTTGCCGTTTGCTGCGCGCGTGAAGGAATTGGCAGGCATTGAAATTGTCGAGACGTCGATTGAATCCGCAAAACGGAACGCGGTTGACAATGATCTGCATAACACGACATTCCTTGCCCGCGATGCACGTAAAGGAATCGATGAAATACACGAAAGCTGGGGCTTGGCGGATATGTTGTTGATTGACCCGCCACGGAGCGGCGCTGGCGGCAAAGTGATGCGCCGGATCGGCCGCGCCCAACCGAAGCGGATCGTCTACGTATCATGCAACCCGGACACATTCGCAACGGATTCAGCGGAATTACTGCAATTCGGCTACACCCTCCAAAGCGTGCAGCCGGTCGACCTCTTCCCGCACACCGTGCATGTGGAACTCGTCGCGCTGTTGACGTTGGATGAAAATTGATTGAATTGTTTGGGTGCCTGTGCAGCAAACAATTCAGATTATGCAATACAATTGAATGAAATAAAAACAGAAGCCAACCATATAAACATTTGGTTGGCTTCTTTCTGTATAACTATAACTAATAATGAATTGTCATAAATGTGTGATGCACAGGCACCAGATTTCTAAGAACCCAAACCAACAAAGGTCTGGGTTCTCTCCTATTTATTACTCCGCAACTTCGACAGCAGCCGCAAAATCTCAAAATACAGCCACACAAGCGTCACCATCAGACCGAACGCGCTGTACCATTCCATATACTTGGGCGCCTGCTGCTCCGCTCCTTTTTCGATGAAATCAAAATCGAGCACAAGATTTAATGCCGCAACAACAACGATTGCGACCGAAATCAGAATGCCTACGAGCCCCGTTTCATGAATGAACGGAACTTCCATGCCGAAGAAGCGGAGAACGAAATCGGCCAAGTACACAAAGAAGATGGCCCCTGTCGCAGCGACTACTCCCAGCTTGAAGTTCTCCGTCACCTTGATGAATCCCGACCGGTACGCGAGCAACAGTGAAAACAGAGTCCCAAGCGTCAACAGAATCGCCTGCGTCGTAATCCCCTCAAACTGGGATTCGAACATCGCCGAAATCCCGCCGATCGCCAAGCCTTCCAAAAGCGCATAAAGCGGAGCCGTGTAAGGAGCCACCTTTTTCACGAAAATCGTAACGAGTGCAACGACAAACCCGCCGCCAAGACCAATCCAGACGAGCGCCTGAATATCGTTCCCTGCAAAATACTGATGCCACGTAAAAACGGCAGTCGCACATAGCAATAAAAACAGGATGAACGTCTTGTTCACAGTCCCTTGAATGGTCATCGACATCCCGTCGTCTGCCCGCAGCCCCTTAAACGTATCTTCCCCTAAACTCGGATTCGCTGATCTCATCATGCATCCCCTTTCTGTGTATACAAAATTGATTAGTAGTTGAGTATACGGGGGAGGGTCGTTATAGTTTCAGGCGATCCGAATAATGATTAAATTTGACTAAGTCAATCGTCACGGGATATTTGCAACATTTCATTCACACGAACGTAATTTCAACCTCTCCAATTGCCGAATACGTGACTTTATACGTTCCTTCCTTTGCGGCGAGCGGTGAAATAAATGTCCCCGAAGAGATAACCATTCCTTTCCGCAGCACTATATCTTTCTTCGCTAGTTTCCCAGATAGCCAAGCGACAGAAGACACGGGATTGCCGAGTACGGCTGAAGAAAGGCCTTCGCTAATCTTTTCACCGTCATGAAACAGCTCCATTTCAATGTCTTCAAATTGGTTGAACGTCAACGGTTCAATCGGGTCGGATAAAACGACAAGTCCAGTCGCAGTATTATCGCAAAGCAGGTCCGCTAAAGAGAAATTCGGGAACCAGTCGATATAACGGGCATCCGGAATTTCGATGCCTGCACAAACTTTGCTGTTCCGAATGATTTCCTCTTCACTCGCATTCGGTGACAAATCTCCTTGCAAAATAAACATGATTTCCGGTTCAATCAACGGATCAAATAATGAAGAAAGCTCAATCGTATCTCCGCTATATTGAATATGTGTTGAAAGCAGTGTGCCGTATGCCGGTTCATCAGTGTTGGCAATTGCTTGCGTTTCAGCACTCGTCATACTGATCTTATAGCCGGCAATTTCAGCATTATATAAGTCGATTTTTCTCTTAATGAGTTCTTCCTGCACGAAATAAGCGGTCTCTTCGTCCAACTTATAATCGTGGCGGATAAATTCAATTGGCTGCTTTGTTTCGTGAGCGTTATAGATTTTACTCACAATTTCATCCATTTTAATCATCGGAAAACACTCCGTTTCGAATGGTGTAAAAGTAAATGTACTATATATTTCGATTTCAGTAAAGGTAATGACAATTCAATGTGTTATAGAAGACCATCTAAACCGTGCCTTCTGTTATAATTGGAACGATTTATAATGCAACTAGAGGAGAACAACATATGCATACATTGAAACAACAATGGTTCGGAAATATCCGGGCCGATATATTAGCAGGAATCGTCGTAGGGCTGGCGCTCATTCCTGAAGCGCTCGCCTTTGCGTTCATCGTAGGCGTGGACCCGCGTGTCGCTCTCTACGCTTCATTTACAATTGCCGTCATCACTTCATTTGTCGGCGGCCGTCCGGGTCTCATTTCCGCGGCAACCGGGGCAATGGCGTTAGTGCTCGTCAACTTGATGGCGGATCATGGCTTGCAGTACGTGCTGGCAGCAACCGTGTTAACCGGAATCATTCAATTGATTCTTGGGGGGCTCGGGGTTGCGAATCTAATGCGCTTCATCCCGAACTCCGTCATGCTCGGCTTCGTGAATGCGCTCGGCATCATGATCTTCATGACCCAACTGCCATACTTGCGAGGGCATGACACAATGACCTTTATTTTTGCAATCGCGACACTGGTATTGGTTTACGCGGTTCCGCGTTTTATTAAAGTGATCCCCGCACCACTCATTGCGATTGTCGTCATGACGGGCATTGCCCTTATAAGCGGTGTATCGCTGCAAACAATCGGCGATTTAGGAAGGATGCCAAGTTCACTGCCGACGTTTTTCCTTCCGGATATTCCATTGAATTTGGAAACGTTGAAGATCATCTTCCCGTATTCATTGGCGTTAGCGATTGTCGGTCTACTCGAATCATTGCTCACTTCCCAAGTGCTCGATGATATGACGGATACGCCGAGCGATAAAAATCGGGAGGCGCGCGGACAAGGGATCGCGAACTTCATCACAGGATTTTTCGGCGGAATGGCAGGGTGCGCGTTGATCGGCCAATCGATCATCAATATCAAATCAGGCGGGCGCGGACGTCTATCGACATTTACAGCGGGCGTCTTCCTCATCTTTTTAATCATTGTGTTGGGCGATGTCGTCGTCAAAATTCCGATGCCGGTACTTGCAGGAGTGATGATCATGGTCGCTGCAACAACGTTCAACTGGGGCTCGTTCAAGTTCCTGAAGCAAGCGCCGAAAACGGAATCAATCGTCATGCTCATCACCGTCGCGATCATTCTGTACACCCATAATCTTGCGATAGGCGTTGTCATTGGCGTCGTTTTAAGCTCACTGTTTTTTGTCTCCAAAATATCTCGGGTGACTGTGACGAACGTCGCGGGTATATACAAGGTGAAAGGACCGCTGTTTTTCGCATCCACGACAAAATTCATCGAGTCATTCAAGGATGTAAAGGAAAAAGAAATAATCATCGATTTTAGAGATAGCCAGCTATGGGACGAATCTTCTGTCGGTGCAATCAGTAAAGTGAAGGGGAAGCTTGAGGAAGAAGGGGTGGCGGTAACCATCCGCGGGCTGAATTCTTCAAGTGAACAGCTTTATGAAAGGTTATTATAGGGGAGGAATGTTAATGAAAATTGCTGTAGCCATCGACGGATCGGAAAACGCACTGCGCGCCGCAAAACATGCCATTACGCTCGCCCAGCACTTCCCGGAAGCACAATTGGAGTTCATCTATGTAGCGGATTACAATAAAGCGAAAGACGAGCGACTCTTATCGCAAAACGAAGAAAGCCTCCTGCTGAAACGAAAGCAGAAAGTCGATCCAGTTTTGGAGCTGGCACATAATGCGGGCGTGAAAGCGAAATTGACAATGCTAAAAGGGGACCCGAGCCAAGAAATTATAAAATACGTAAACGCCGAATCCATCGACCAACTCATCATCGGCAGCCGAGGCTTAAACACCTTCCAAGAAATGATCCTCGACAGCGTCAGCCACAAAGTAATGAAACACGTCAACTGCCCAGTAACCGTAGTAAAGTAGGTGCCTGTGCAGCACACTATTCAGTTAATACACTACAATTGCATATACTATTTTAAGAATCCAGCTATGTGAACGAACAGCTGGCTTCTTTTTGTATGAATATACTTTTCATCGAATAGTCATAAATGTGTGGCGCACAGGCACCTAATTTGAGTCTTTTTAGTTGCTTGTTCCCTACTTGTGTATTAATATTTAGTTAAGAAACAATTAGATGTCTAACTACCTGAATGACGACGTGACAGGGAGCTATCCAACAATTAGGAATGTGTTCATTCCAATCATTAAGGAGAGGGTTAGCATGAGATTACAAGGAAAAGTGGCAATCATTACAGGAAGCGCATCAGGGATCGGCAGGGGAATTGCGCTTGCCATGGCGAAGGAAGGCGCGCATATCGCGGTTGTTGATATTAATGAAAAAAAAGGGCAAGAGACGTTGAAAGAATTGAACGAGCTTACGGAAAGCATGCTGTTCATCAAAGACATTTCAAAACCTGAAAACGTCACTGAAATTGTACAAGCTGTCGTGGCGAAGTTCGGCAAGTTGGACATCCTTGTGAATAACGCCCACGCATCCCGACAAGCATTATTCGCGGAGACAACGATGGAGATGATTGACTTGTCTTTCGGCACAGGCTTTTATCCAACATTCCATTTCATGCAAGCTGCGTATCCTGAATTGAAAAAGACAAAGGGGAAAGTGATTAACTTCGCATCAGGCGCAGGTTTGGATGGCCAACCGACACAAGCATCTTACGCAGCGGCGAAAGAAGCGATCCGCGCGATTTCACGTGTGGCGGCGAATGAGTGGGGTCCGGAAGGTATCAATGTGAACCTGATTTCACCGATCGCTTTGACACCAGGCGTGGAAGCGTGGGCTCAAAGTGCGCCGGATATGTACGAAGCGATGATCAACCGCATTCCGTTGCGCCGTCTAGGCGATCCGGAAGGCGATATCGGCCGCACAGCAGTATTTTTGGCGAGCGATGATGCGAACTACATTACAGGACAAACAATCATGGTTGACGGCGGTTCAATTAAATTACGATAAGGAGATGTTCAACATGGGTAAATTGGACGGAAAAGTAGCGATTGTAACTGGTGGAGCTTCTGGTATTGGTGAAGGAATGGTAGATCTGTTCCAATCAGAGGGCGCGATTGTCATTGCAGCGGATATCAACGAAGTAGCAATACAACGAGCGAGTGAAAAGAAAAATGTGCATGGCATGAAGTTGAATGTAGCGTCCGACGAAGAGTGGGCTGCGTTTGCAAAAGACGTGAAAGAAAAATTCGGCCGCATTGATATTCTTGTGAACAACGCGGGGATTTCCTCTGAAAAAGCGTTTACGGAAATCGGCATGGATGATTGGCAAAAAATGATGGCAATCAACAGCTTCGGTCCTTTTGCAGGCATGAAGCATATAGCGCCAATCATGGCTGAACAACAGAGCGGTTCGATCGTTAATATTTCATCGTACACGGCGCAAATCGGACAAGGGTTTAACCATTACTCTGCATCCAAAGGGGCTGTCCGCGCGATTTCAAAGGCAGCAGCGACAACATTCGGTCGTCAAGGTGTGCGTGTAAATGCGCTATTCCCTGGAATTATTGAAACACCTATGACGCAAAACCTAAGCGCATCCAAAGAGTTGCTTGACCAACTCGTTCGCGCAACACCTTTGCAACGTCTTGGCAAGCCGGCCGATATCGCCAATGCAGCACTCTTCTTGGCAAGTGATGACTCTTCATATATTACGGGCGCGGAAATTGTCATCGACGGCGGCTTCTCTGCACAGTAATTGAATAAGGGAATTTTGAATGAACCTAAATCATCGAATTTAGGTTCTTTTTCTATAACAGGGGCCGTATATGATAAAATGGTATTGCTTATTTAGAAAGTAGGAGAAAAAATGAAGGAAGAAACAATTTTTGACATCATACACAATATGGACAAGTTCACGAACAACTTGATCATTCAATGGAATAAATTATTCAATGAAGATTTGGGTGTATCCCATATACTCCTTCTCGGTCATTTAGCATCCAATGGGAAAAGCCGGCCTTCTGATATCGCGAAAGTACTTGGACTGACCCCTCCCACTGTTACTCATTTAACAGAGAAACTTGTCAAAAAGGAACTTGCCGTCCGCTCTACTGATGAAGAAGACAGACGCATTGTTTACTTGACGATTACAGAAGCGGGGAATGAAATTTTACAACGCGCAAACCTCGAAGGCCAAGCATTGAGAAAAAATCTATTTGAAAAACTAACTCCCGATGAGCAACAGCAAATGCTGCATATTTATCAGAAGTTAAATGAGTGATATTATCTTGGTGCCTGTGCAGCACACTATTCAGTAAATACACTACAATTGCATAAATGAAATATGAGAAGCTAACCAAATCAACGATGAGGTGGCTTCTTTTTGTATTACTATACTTTTCGTTGAATAGTCATAAATGTGTATCGCACAGGCACCCAATCAATTCTGACAATACACTACAATTGCATAAAATAAATGAAGAAGCCAACCGTTGCAACATTGAGTCGGCATTTATTAGTATTTTTATTACTTATCTTGAATTGTCATAAGTGTGTGTCACACAGGCACCTGCTTAAATTACATACCAATGGTGTCTGAATGTTGGTATAATTAATTAGTAATAGAGTGAAGTTTGGAATATGGTAAGACAAGAAAGAGATGAAAACATAAATAAACAGATGATAAATAAATGAATGAATCGGGGGGGGATCGCCATGAAGCTGGAACGTTTGCGCCAGTCATTTGAAGAGCTTGCAAGATTTACAGATGAAGGGGAGGGCATCAATCGGCTTGCCTACACCGAGACCGAGCGGAATGCACGGGACTTCCTGATGAAGCAGCTAGAACTTGCGGGGCTGACAGTACGGATCGACTATGCAGGAAACGTCATTGCCCGGCGGGAGGGGCGTTCTCCTGACCTGCCGGCTGTCGCGACTGGCTCGCATATCGACTCCGTCTATGCGGCGGGCGAATTTGACGGAACGGCGGGCGTCCTTGTTGCACTTGAAATCATGCGTTCGCTCGCGGATGAAGGCGTCGAGACAGAGCACCCACTCGAAGTCATCATATTTGCTTGCGAGGAATCTGCACGCTTCGGGGCATCGACGCTTGGAAGCAAAGCGATGTCAGGTCGTCTGGACCCAGCATACACACGATCGCTCACGGACAAAAACGGCATAACGCTAATGCAGGCTTTTGAAGAAAACGGACTTGATCTGGAAGAAGTCCATTTGGCAAAACGCTTTCGAGATGAAATCAAAGCGTTTGTCGAGCTGCATGTCGAACAGGGCCCTGTACTTGAAAAGCAGGAGGCGGCAATCGGCGTGGTGACTGCCATTGCTGCGCCGATCCGTTTTCATGTGCATATAGACGGAACAGCGGACCATTCCGGCACAACGCCGATGGATTACCGTCATGATGCTTTACTAGGAGGCGCGGAAATCGCACTTGCCGTCGAGAAGGCAGCACTCGCCGAGCTTACGTACGGTACAGTCGGCACAGTCGGTGTCTTTTCCATAGAGCCAGGTGCGATGAATGTAGTGCCTGCCGCCACGGATCTCTACGTCGATATTCGTGGCACGAACGTGGAATCACGCCAGCGTGTCGTCGATGCCCTCGCTACAGCGGTGAACGACACCGCGAAAAAACGCGGCCTGGACATTTGGATGGACGAGATGTCCCGTGAGGAACCTGTTCAAATGGACAGCGAACTCGTTGCCGGATTAAAAGCCATCTGCGAAGAAAAGGGAGTCGTATGGCTCGAAATGCCAAGCGGCGCGGGGCATGACTCCATGAATATGGCATCACTCTGTCCGACCGGAATGATATTCGTCCCATCGAAGGATGGCATCAGCCATAATCCAGCCGAATATACGTCAATGGAACAGCTGATGGTTGGAGCGGAAGTATTGCACGCCTTCATGTTGAGACAAGCGAACGTTCTCTGAAAAACGAATTGCTTGGGAATTGTTTGGGTGCCTGTGCAGCACACTATTCAGTAAATACACTACAATTGCATAAAACAAATGAAGAAGCCAACCAAATGGAATGCCGGTTGACTTCTTCTCGTATTTATATACTTTTTATTGAATTGTCATAAATGCGTGGTACACAGGCACCTGAATCAAGCCTTTTCGGCGATAGTGAAGGTTTGTAGATGCTTGGAACTAAGTCTAAAAGAAGTAACTTTTTTCTTCCACTGCTTGACTACATCAACGTGGTCATCGTAATGGTAAAGAAAGAAATTCATCTCTTTTTTTCTGCCTTTTATGTTGATGACATATGGAATCACAGCAGTCTCTGGATATAGAAACGATTTTTCAGTACCTGGGAATATATGATTTCTCTTTACGTATTGAGCTTCATTATAATATTCACTAAATCGATTTTTTTCTTCCTTTTCTAAGTGTGTTCCGTTAAATGTGATAGTTATATCTTTCGGGTCAAGTTTTGGATGAGTTGTATATTTATTCAAAAACCATCCTACAAGTGCGCTTGTGGGACTCGTTATAAATATTATAATTGCTCCGATTACTATAGCAATAATCGTCCATATCATTTCCTATCAACTCCGTAATCTGTAGGTGCTTGTTGTATGTATTATCGTAACAGATTGGTTTGATATTGTGTTTGACAAATTAGTAACTTTTGTAACTAACCAAGTAAGAATTGAAAATGTTACTCGTTCAAAACTAGATGATAGGAAAGGCAGGAACGGTTATGATATTGTGGTTTCGGCAATTACCACAGCCAAGACTGGATTTGTCAGAATGGAAACCTTTCATTGAAAATGCATGGTTTCGAAAGCATTATATGAAGTTTGTTTATCTGTTAATGGCTGCTTTTTTTCTTGGGCCATATTGGTTCTTCAAAGGGAGTTTTACTCATGTGACAAACTTTCCCATACTTTTCATCGTTATGTTGGTTTTTGTTATTCACGAAGCCCTTCATATACTTGTCATAAACAAGAAAGGCGATATGAGCTTAACGTTCAAAGGAATCTATTTTTGGCTCAATACAAATGCAGTACTTTCCAAAAAGAGATTTTGGATCTTTATGAGCTTACCTTTTATCGTATTAACGATTATCCCAGCTATTACGTCGTTCTATGTATCGGGTGGTTTCAAAGCACTCATTTTATTTGTCAGCTGGTTTAATTTAATAATTTCTGCTTCCGATATAGTTAATTCATCTTTGATTTTAATAAAACCAAATAGTTCTGTGTTTTGCAGGGGGTACTACCGAATAAAAGAAAATCATTGAGTTGTTGATATTTCGGTGCACACTATTCAACTGCCTATAGGATTCGGCGCTTTTAATTTGCGAGCTATACAAATTCGCCCAATAATAGGCATACCAATTGTTATGCTTCGTCCTCTATTGGTTTCCAGTCTTTTCACCTATTTTATAAATATAGTCGTTTACACATAGGAACGGTTGTGACTCGTATTCGTATAAAAGATAGATCATTCAAAGGGGTGTGTGAAATGAAGCGTAACAACAATAAATTCGCACTGGCGTTGATTGGTTGTCTAATGCTAGCTGCATGTAGTGATAAACCGGAGCCAGAAGTAAAGTCGGAGGTCACAGTAGCAGCAGATGAAGGCGAAACAAAGCCGGTTGCCGCCGATGAGCAAATTCCTAAAGCAGCGCGGACGATAGAGGAGATGATGACCCAGCCTGCCGGCAAGTTGGTGGAAGCGCATATGGACCCTGAAATCGAAGCAGCAAGGACGGTCAATTGGGTTTATTATCATCGATTTTATGAAGATACGTTCAAAGGGATCATGGAGAAAGAGTTGCCTACATATTTTGAGGAGCATCCGGATTTGAGCGCGGACGAGATCTATGATTATCTTGTGTATCAATTAGGTTCGGGGCAATATTCGACATTCTATGACCCGTTAACGGCATATGCGCATGGATATGTCATGCCGGAGTTGCCGGAAGGCGAGGATGAAATTGAGATTGCGAAGAGACAACAGACGAATGTCGTTATCTTGATGGATGCAAGCGGAAGCATGAAGGCGGAAATTGGAGGCGAGTCACGTATGGCTCTTGCGAAGCAGGCGATTGAGGATTTCACCGGCCAACTGCCTGATGATGTCAATGTCTCCTTATTTGCATACGGCCATAAAGGTGCCGGGACGGAAGCGGATAAACAGCTTTCCTGCAGTTCCATAGAGGAACTATACCCACTCGGTGCGTATAACGCGGATTCATTCCGAAATGCTATGGATTCTTTCAAGGCGAGTGGATGGACGCCGCTTGCCGGTGCGATGGAAATGGCGCATGAGTACCTTTCCTCTTATGACAAAGAGGAGTACAGGAATATCGTTTATATCGTAAGTGATGGCGTTGAGACGTGTGACGGGAATCCTATTGCCGCTGCGAAACAGCTGCATGACAGCGAGATCGAAGCGAAGGTGAATATTATCGGCTTCGACGTCGATGATGAAGGGCAAAATCAGCTAAAAACAGTGGCGGAAGCTGGCGGTGGTGAATATGCGACCGTGCGAAACCCGTCCGAGTTTGAAGGAGTTCTCATTAAGAAATGGAAGCCGAGCATGATGCAAGTGATGAACCAGCAAGGTGTCAAGCTCCATGAGTTGGTTCATCAAAAGGAAGCGCTCATTGCAATCCATGATCCACTCACAAATCTATCTGACAGAGAGACAGTGCGAATCACAAATGCAGTCGCTGAATTGAAGAAAAAGAAGCTCATTGACGATGAAGTAGCGAACGAGGTAATAGAGATCGCAAAGGAAATGGGCGAGATGAGATCAGTACATTTCAGTGAAATAATAGAGCGGAAGAGTGAAGAAGCGAGACAGGCGAAGGAAGAGATCGACGCGAAGGTGGAAGCGTGGAAAGAAAAGTGGTCTGCAGAATTGGAGAAGGATGAATAAGTTAGTATAAAATGGCGGCATCTGTGGGATTGGAATAACCCTAGATGTCGCCATTTAGTATTATGAGGATTGATTTGTTTGTTCTGTGTATTGTTTAAAGTTATCTAAAATCGCTTGCCAACCTTGACGTTGAAATTCGACTGGATTTTCAGTTTCAGCGTCGAACGTTTCAATGACCTCAGTCTCGTTTCCTTGACCTGTAAAGGTGATGTTGACTTTTCTTCCATCTCCCATTGTATAAGAAATCACCTCATGTAATTTCACTTCATCGTAGACTCCACCAAAATCGAACCCCATGCTACCATCTTTTGCTTCCATTCTTGAAACGAATTTCCCACCTGCTCTAAGATCATTTTCAGCAAATGGTGTGTGCCAATCATCCGATGGACTGTTCCATTTTTTAATATGATTTGGATCTGTCCAATAATCCCAAACCTTTTCCACTGGTGCCTGAACAGTTGCTTCTACTGTAAGTTCCTCAAATGTTCCCACGTTTCTCCACCTCGTAAGTTGAATTTGCCTTCGTTATCTATGATTAACTTCCTCCATTATATTAAACCTGTAAAGGAAAGACTATTCAAACATTGAGTTGTTTGATGAGTGTAGGAGAACAGGAGAAGTGGTTCTTCTTGTTGAATTAAATAAGTAATGTGGATTAGAAGGGAGAAAGGGGGAGGGGAAATTTAAAAAAGGGTACGGAAGTATGTTGATATGCAAGCAAATTGCAGGGTGGGTTTTCGGGATTTTATATATGGGGATGTTCTTTTATCTAAGTATCCCTATACAAAAACTTTCTGCAGTGCAGGAAGATCAGATACAAGTGCAATAATTTAAAGCTATGTTATAGATTCCGGTTGATTTTTCGGGGTTTGTGAAGTGTTACACTTAAACTAACGGAGCAAGATAGTTGAATAAGTATTTGTCTCGATAAAAGCTAAAAGGGGGAAATAAAATGAAAAGGTTATTAATTATAGTAGCTTTGCTGGTATTTGTTTTAAGTGCCTGTGTTACTAACGATGCGAAGTCACATAGTATTTCTGCTGTTGAATTAACAGAGAGGGAGAATGCGATACTCTCGACCACTTCGGATAACTCATTTGTTTTTGATTTCAACGTTGACAGTGAGTATAAAGAGGTTTCTGTATGGATTGAAAAGTACGAATTAGGTAAATTGGTTAATGATAGAATAAGTTCTATAACATCACAAGTAGAGGAAAATGGTTCTATTATTTTTGCAACCTCAAAAGCAGTTGGCAGTCAAAAGCAATATACCTTTAATATTGGAATTAGCAGTAATAATAGCATTGGTTCTACAAGTCGCATCGAGACGAATTCAGATGATTTAGGAGCTATGTCAAGTGTTTGGGGCAACATCCAAGGAGAGAACAATTCAATTGAAGGAGAAGTAGTATTAGCAAGTATCTGCTATTCAACTGATGGTCATATGAGTAGTCTTACTACCGATTTTTATCAAGATGTTGATGGTTATATGAATGAGTTAGAAAACTATGACGTAGTTTATCTTCTGAAAGCTGAATTTAATAAGTGAGGAATGGATTTGTGTAAATATTCTTCAACTAACGGTGTGCTTTACTTGAAGAACATTGAGCTACTAGGACAGCTCAATGTTCTTATTGAACTAACGCAGCAGGTTAATTGAAGAATGAATAATAATTTTGATGACTTTGTGTTACACATTATGGATAATAAATATATAAAAGGACGTATAATATGAATGATTTAAAAGGTGTGAGAATTTATTTTCTTATGTTACCTTCTATCCTTATAGGAACTCTTGCAATGGTGTCGTATGGTGTGACTATGAATCTTTGGATTCAAAACATAATAATTTGGATAATAGGAACTGTTTTAGGTTTCGTCTTTATAATTAAGAACAAGAATAGAAAATTTGTTATTGGTAATTTTAGTTACACCATTATTATTGTAGCTTTATTATTTTTTCCGTTTTTCTTTAATGGATTAGATGGTGTCCATCGCTGGCTATCTATTGGACCAATCAATCTATATATAGCAAGTATTATTTTGCCTTTATTAATTATTCATATATGGAAATTAGCATTAAATAATCGTGAACGCTATGTATTAGGATTAACCATTATTACATCAGTGATATTGCTATTTCAGCCAGATGCAGGTCAATTAACCGCATTTGCATCTGCGATTGCATTCATTGTATGGAAAATAATTAGTAATAGAATGATAAAGATACTATCTATCACATTTACAGCAGCCTTGTGTATTGCATCGTGGGTTTTTCTCGATGATTTAGCACCAGTTCCTTATGTAGAACATATTATCTATTTAGTTGCAGACTTGGGGAGTTTTTGGTTCATTTTAGGTATTTTATCACTTATATTATTATTAATTCCATTCTTTTTTTATGGTCGGAAAAGTATTATTTCTTTATCATTAGGAGTTTACTTTCTAATGACGATGATTGTAACTTTAATTGGTCATTTCCCAATGCCAATCATGGGATATGGAATATCACCCATTATTGGTTACCTAATTTCTATTAACTGGCTAAATAAAAATAAAGAAAAATTTGTCTAGAAAGTTATTCAACGAACGGGCACTTTAGAAAAAACGGGCACCATAGTAAAACGAGCATAGAGATATATTTTTCAGCTCATTTTTATAAGCATTGTTAAATCAACCTATACCCTTAACATAAATTTTAAAGAAGCAACGCCGATTTATCAGCGTTGCTCTTCATGGTTTATCGGTTCTTTGTTTTTCAGATCACATGTTGTATATTATCTCTTCCGAACAGGAAGCCAAATTTCACTATAGGCATGATCCTTTTTATGCTCATCCATTATAGTAAAGGAAAAGGAAGGTGCATTAATTACTTCATAATCGGAAGTGGGGAGCCATTCTGAATATGTTTTTGCCATTGTATCTTGTAACGTTGATGGAAATGGCCCTTCGTTTGGAAATACTGCCCAACTACAAGCTTTGACTGGGACTTTATCTAATCGATCACTTACTTCAGATTCAGTCGTTAAAACACCGATCATGTGAGTTAACTCCCCTTCTTCTTTTAGGAAATTTGCGTCAGCGTGATACGAGGCATTAACGATTTTCTTAGGCTCTATATTTTGAAATGAACGCATTTCTTTTCTTTGTTCATCCGTTATGCTTTGTGCAAGTTTTACGATTTCGTTATTCACACCTTCAAATTGCATAGGGACACGTTTACTAACACCGACTAGAGTAAATGCTGGTTGATCTTCGATTCTAAATTCCAAAGAAACTCCTCCTTTTACAGTAATAACGAATGAAAGTTTGGGAAATGTTTTGCTACTCCTGTTTTTTATGACATCTGAAGGTAAATAGCCACACCATTTTTTAAATGCCCTCGTAAAACCATCCAATGATTGATACCCATATTTAAAAGCAACATCAGTTACCTTTTCTCCACTTACTAAATCCTTATTGGCTTCCGATAGTTTTCTGTTTTTGACATACTCATTTAGTGTCATCCCGGAAAGATGAAAAAATACCGTTCTAAAGTGATAATCGGAAACCCCAGCATAATCGGATATACTCTCAAGAGACAGGTCATTGGTTAAATGATCTTCAATATAGTCAATCACTTGGTTTAACTCTTTTAACATCGAATCCCTCCTTTCATAAATCCATAATAGTATAGCCAGTATAAAATCACTCGACATTTTCAATGTAAAAATATCGAATTGCTTACCCTCTGTATTAGGCAGGAACGTCATACAGAAGGGGACACTAAGTTTCAGAACCTGCATGATCGGAATCAAAAAGAGAAGGTCGTCATACATAAACATGCCGTTAGGCCAAATGGTGATGGAACAGCTCACCTATCAATCATTAAAGAAAGCTTCCCACTATTCCTATATACTAGATGGCAAAGACGAGGCAAATTTGAAAGGGGTAAATCTCACTTGAAAATACATGGAACGAAAAAGCTATTGGATGCAATCACATTTGAAGTGACGGTGGATAGCACGAATGAAGAAGAAAACGAGCTTTACGCATGGCATGCAAATTTGCTAACGATTGACCGGCGGAAAACGCTCGTGCTCATGAATAACAGCAGCCGATATGTCGTCGTGCTGCATGGTTTGAAGGCAAAGGAATTCAAGAATTTAGATCAGGTCATTCAGGAAGCAATCCGTAAGACGTTCCGGGCGGAGCGAATTCGCGAAGAGGTAATTGACCGCTATCTTAAAGAGGCGGGCCCTGTTTCATTCCATAAAACGAAGAACCGGTCATTCGTCGCCCAATTAAACAAGACGTGTGACAACATATGGTTTGGTTCCCGTGACTTGGATCCTGATTCACTGATCAATACAGAAGTGGCGAAGCGGGCGAGCCGGTGGTTGGTAGGCGTGGGGAAGAAGGAAATGGTCCGTCCGTATGAAGAACTGCGCAAGGATTTGACTGCAATGGCGGGGGAGGCTATTTTTACAACAAATGCCGCCGTCATGAAGATTTCCATGCCATTTGAAGGGCTATCCATCTGGCGGCGTGTGCTCGTTCCGCTCGAACTGCCACTTACCGGGTTCCACGACATGCTACAGATTTTGTTCGGTTGGACAAACAGCCATCTTCACGAGTTTTATGTGTTCGACCAAACTGAAGCGGTAGAGCCCTATCCCCATTTCTCGCCCTATCATGTCACAGGCGATTACAAACCGGTATTGAATATCGTAATGGACGAGGAATTGATGAGTCATCCGAAAGAAGTGGATCGGGTGCTTGAAGAAAACATAATGTTATCTGATGTCGTTCCAAAATATACAGTCATGAAGTATATATACGACTTCGGTGACAATTGGCAGCATGAAATCATCGTGGAGAACATCGTGAACGACGGGCCAGTCGAATCACCGGTTTGCCTGGACGGCGAAGGCGATGCGCCACCCGAAGACTGCGGAGGGGAACCGGGTTTCCAAGAGTTCTTAGATGTCATGGGCGAACCGTCCCATCCGGAGCATGCTTCGATGAAGGAGTGGGCAGCAGGGCAGTTGTATCGAGGGTTTGATAAGGGATTGGTGAATCATCGGTTGAGGGGGATATGAGGTAGGCCAAAAAAATGCATTCAATAATTAAACGGGTACCAACATCCTACAACTAACAACCCCTTCATAGCCACGAAAAGGCTTTGAAGGGGTTTTAACGTTGGATTCATTAACAACTTCCGAACCCTACACCTGCGCGCCATATATAGCTAAATACTGTTCCTGCAATACAAATCCATTATTGCTCCATCCAAGTGTATTCAGAATATAACCTAGTCCATCCGCATGATATCTTCCGGATATTTTTTGATAAGCTAACAGTTCGTAGACTCCGTTGGCATCAAAGTCTACCGGATATAAGCCGCTTAAAGGATCTACAAAACCATTTATCGGGCTTTTCAGCTTGCCATTCCTATCGTATATTTCATTTAAATAGTCCGCTCCTCTGAGTGATATATCAATAATATATCTCTCGTCATTCGGTCTGCTCACAACTTCAACCTTATAATTGTCTTGATACGTGACCTCATAGTGGAATTGATTATTATAAACATCAGAATCAAAAAGGATTCTCGCCATATTCCCCGCAAAGGAAACAATATAATAGTTTATAATCCCACCACTGCCGCCCGTAGCAATACCTATTACGATCTGATCTACGCCATCCCCTGTGAAATCTCCCAAGAACAATGTCGGATTATAGCCGACATTGTTATGAAGCGGAATCATTGTCGTTATTCCTGTTCTATCGTCCCTAACGTGAAGCGTTATATTTTGGATGAATGGACTATCAGCCGTTTTTGTGCCAGTGAGATAGATTTGATCGATCACTTTATCACCCGTTACATCTCCACTAACAAACGCCACAACACCTGGATATCCCATAGCAGCTGAAACAACTGAATTATTCATGATCCCCCCCCTTTCCATAAAGACTATAGATATATCTATCCTATGGGTTATTGGACTGATTGCTACTACTAGTCATGGGATCATCGAAGCTGGCAAGATCGGTGACTATAAAAATCAAAGAACGGGTAGAGGATATATATAATTGGGAGGTAACTAGTAATGAAAAATCATGTTATTGGCATATACGAAAATGAACAACAAGTAGTTGAAGTCGTTGAGGATTTACTAAAGAAGGGATATACAACTGATGAAATTTCAGTGATTGCTAAAAACACAAAAGAACTACCGGAAATTGCAGAGGAAGTGAAACCCTCCATTAAGGATGGAGCCATCGCTGGAGCAGCAACGGGAGGAGCAATTGGTTTAGCGGGAGTGATAGCAGGCTTATCCACTATATTGATTCCCGGATTTGGTGCTGTGTTGGCAGCAGGTCCTATTATCACCACAATCGGAGGGGCAGTCATAGGGGCCAACTCGGGTGCTGGCGGATTTAAGCATGCACTTATGGAAATGGGAATCACAGATGATGAAGCTGAACGCTATTCAAAAGATGTTGAGGACGGTAAAATTCTTGTGTTTCTTCATTCGAAAGAGTGAGGGGGGATTGGAATTAGTTTAAGGTTTGAAGAAAATCATCATCTTCTGCCGATGGAACAGCTATAAAAGCTCTATACACAAAACAAAAAAGCAATCATCCTTCGCTAACTCGTAAGTAGCTGGATGATTACTTCTTTGGACAAACAGTTTCATAACGAACCAACCGCATTTCAAGCATGGACCGGCCGTAACACCATCCGGTCCATACTTGTTACATGCTTAATTCACAATCAATATTATTCATTACAAATAGATTGTCACCTGATCAACAATAATTCTAAACGGTTTTGCTTCGAGATTAAAATTTCGATCGATCTGGATCTTTTCGATTGGAGTCGGATCCGGGAGTGCAATCCCATCTTCTTCTGCAAATTCAACTAACACCGCCAGAACATCTCTCGCATTCTCAATCGCTTCCTCAAGCGTATCCCCGGAAGTAAAACCCGGATATCCTATCTCCAAAAGGTCAGGAAAACGGACAACAACCTGATAAACGCCCTTCTTTTCGTAATGATGCTCGTAATAAAATACTGCTGTGTGTTTGATTTCTTGTAACATGGATAAAAACTCCTTCGCATAGGGATTCTCCCTCGCCGAATGAAGCCGAGTCAAAAGCACCGACCCTCATCCGGCTAGAGAGTGTCCTCGGCGAAATCGAGTATCGCATGGATGTCGTTGTAGTACGTCATAAAGAATACTCCTCCGATTCATGTAGGCAGTCAATCAATAGTCTTGTTAATCAAAATTACTATGAATGTCTCCAGATGGCAACCTTTCTCTTCCTCATATGTAGATTCACAGTTTGAGAAAATGGATGAACAGTCTATAATTGAAAAAAACAGTCTATAAGTAGACAAGCACGTAAACATCCGAAAAGGTGATAACAATGACCAAAAACCCCATCACAGCCAGAGAACGCCTCCTCGAAGTGATCCGCATCTTGGAAGCCCATTCAGACGAAGATGATATGCTGTCGATCCACGACATACATAGCCGTTTTCCCGAGGACTTCCAAGTGGGTATCGGGGCGGTGCGGGAGGATGTGGCTGCCCTCGAGGAGTCCATCGTCTTTCCAGTTTCCGCGATGCAAAAGAAGCCCGGGATGCCGAAGCATTATTATTATGACGGCAGACCGTTTGAAATCCATGAACTCCGCTTGCTCATGGATGCCATCAGTGCTGCGAAATTCATCTCACGGAATGAAACGGAACGCATGCTCATGAAGATCCGCAAGCTGACGAGCCGGAGACTAGCCAAACAATTGACGAATGTATTGCATGTGGCGGAACCCTCAGCACAAGATGCGACCGATATCGTTGCAACAGTGCAATTGCTGCACGAAGCCATCCATGATAAACGGATCGTCGCCTTCCAATACGGACGTTACGGGACAGACCTCCACTTCCATTTGAGCAATGAAGGGCAGGACTACCTCGTCCATCCACTCGGTCTCGTTTGGAACAATGACCGCTATTATTTGGTTGCGTATTTCACTGAGGCGGATGAAGTCCGGCAATACCGGCTAGATCGGATGCGGAACGTCCGCGTACAGGATAAGCAATTTGTGCCGGATCCTTACTTCGATTTACAAGAGTACACGAAGAAGATGTTCCATATGTTCGGCGGCGAGCTGATTTCATTGGAAGCAAGATTTGCCGATAAGCTTATCAATGTCGTCATCGACCGATTCGGACTCGATGCAAATATAAAAGACAATGAGGATGGGACGTTTCTACTGAAAGCGCAAGTGGCGATGAGTGAAGGGCTCGTCCGATGGCTCTTCCGATGGGGCGGTGACGTAAAAGTCATCCATCCGAAAGAACTAGTGGGCAGAATGAAAATGGAAGCAGAAAAAATTTATAATCAATATGAATAACCTTTGCGGATATCCGCAAAGGTTCATCGTCGTGTGCCTCCATAATAAAGGAGTAAGAAAAAAGGAGGACATTATGATGAAGAAATTAATGATGTTATGTAGCGTGTTAGTTGTGATAATCCTGGCGGCATGCGGGGATATAGACGAGAAAAATACCCGGGAAGTGAAATCAAGCGCGGACGGGGCAACAGAAGCCCAAGAAGCAACGGAAACGGTAAAGGAAGAAGTCGAAGAAAAAGAAAAGCCGCTCGGTACGCGGTCCAACCCATTGCCATTCGGTGATACGATCACAGTCAAAGAAAATATATACGATGATAGTTTCAATTCCTACGAATCGCTTGTAGAGATCACACTCCTTGAAACAATCCGCGGTGAAGAAGCGTGGAAAATGATCCAAGAAGAAAATATGTTCAATGAACCGGCAGCAGAAGGCTTCGAATACGTCATGGTGAAAGTGAAAGGATTTTTGAAGGAATCCGAAACGGAAGATGACAGCCTCTATTTCACAAGCGGGAATTTCAATTTCGTTTCGAATGAAGGGGAAGTGTATGACCGGGCAATGGTAGTCGCTCCTAATGAATTGTCCAAGGAGCTTTACAATGGCGGCACTGCAGAAGGATATATTGTGAATCAAGTGAAAGTTGGAGATGACTTCAAGGTCTCCTATGATTCGAGCGAAGGATCCCCTGTGTTCTTTTTTGTGCAATAAGTGGCTGGGGGTTATCGAAAGTACGGATAGTTATTCAATATTAGGAACTTCTGATAATGCTATGCTGAACATGAGAAATGAAACAAGGAGGCGTTTACAAATGAAATGGGAAGAGGTTCGTAAGTTATATCCGAATCAATATGTAAAGCTCAATATCCTTGATTTTCATGTCGTAGAAGATAATAAGATTGTGACAGACGTCGCCTTATTAAATGTCATTGATAGTCCTCAGACGGCTACGAAAGAATTGCTCCGTGCAAAGGGTAATACCATTGTGTATCATACAGGCAATGACAGAATCATGATTGAAATAAGATAACCGGTTCGAAAGCTGGGGAGATAAATGGAGATGAAAATGATGAAGACAAAACTGTTGGCATTCTTGTTGTTAACTGTACTCACCTTAGCGGCTTGTTCATCTAAGGATGACGCTAACGAAAAAGCGGATACCAGTAAGCAAGAAGAGAAGAAAACCGAAGACGCGAGCGGTGCCGTGGCAGTCGACAAAGGGCTTCTGAACGTCGAAGTGACAATCCCAGCTTCCTTCATGGAAGGGGAGGACATTGACTCCGTCGTAGCCGAAGCAAAGGAAGACGGCATCAAAGACGTCAAGAAAAACGAAGATGGATCCGTCACATACAAGATGACAAAAGCGAAGCACAAAGAAATGATGCAAGAAATGAAAGCAAACGTAACTGAGTATGTCGATGAACTAATCAATGATGAAGACTTTGCCTCCATCCACGACATCACGCACAACAAAGACTTCTCCAAATTCACACTAGAAGTCGACAAGGAAGCATTCGAAAACAGCTTCGACGGATTCGCAGCGCTAGGCCTCGCGATGTCAGGGATGTTTTATCAGGTGTACGATGGTGTGGATGCAGAGAAGCTGAACGTAACAATCGATACTGTGGATCAAAGTACTGGAGAAGTATTTAGTACGGTTAAGTATCCGGAGGCATTTGAGGATATGGAGTAAGGAGTTGGAGCCGGGAGCATATTGCTTCCGGCCCTATTTTTTGGTGTAAGCCCGTTACAAGAGTGCATTATGCCTTATTTCTACATCGGTTGCTGCACATGAATGACCCGATCGTTCCATCTGAACTAGTGCAACCACTTCCAAGGCAGTTTGCTGGAATTTACGAGCAAGAATTGGAGAATCAATCTGACACGTTTGCCGCAACGATGCTGGGAATGCTTCGTCAAAAAGTGACAAGGTATCCAGCCGACTATCTCATTACGGTTGTAATAGGGAATGGGTGGGCGGAAGTGAATAGTTACAATGCGGGCCATAGACTTGGACAAATGGCCAAGGAAAACATCCTTTACTTGAAACGTTTTGCTAAAAAGGATTCAAAGGAAGAGGCGATTTTGGATAAATGGCTGCAAGGGGACTTTTCACAAGTGAAAGATGACTACTTTTACTTGAGATTTCAAAGTGA
Organism: Saccharococcus sp. Marseille-Q5394; assembly: GCF_946901335.1. Taxonomy (NCBI): domain Bacteria; kingdom Bacillati; phylum Bacillota; class Bacilli; order Caryophanales; family Anoxybacillaceae; genus Saccharococcus; species Saccharococcus sp. Marseille-Q5394. The sequence goes on from NZ_CAMPPQ010000002.1 coordinate 684,386, forward strand.
CTCGGAATACGGAAACTGCGATATTTGCGAAGGCCACTCTGACATTCATATACGAACCCAAAGAGCTGAAGAACATTTTGTGCGTACCCTTTATGGTGAAGAAGGATTGCAACGGCATCGGGAGCAGTGGGATGAAGGAAATTTATCACTAATTAATGGAGATGGAAAAATGAAGACTTCGCCTCCATCAAGGACGTCAAGTACAACAAAGACTTCTCCAAGTTCACAGTAACGGTAGACAAAGAAGCATTCGAGAACAGCTTCGATGGATTTGCACAATGGGACTTACGATGTCTGGGATGTTCTATCAGGTGTATGATGGTGTGGGTACAGAGAAGCTGAGTGTGACAATTGATACGGAGGATCAGAGCACTGGTGAAGTATTTGGTACGGTTAAGTATCCGGAGGCACTTGAAGATATGGAGTAAGGATTTGGGGCCGGGAGCATATTGCTTGTGGTCCTAATCTTTTGGCTTTTTTCACGCCGAGGGACTTACATAAAGGAATAGAGTAAAATTAACATAATAGAAATTGAAACAATGGCAATCGCAATTTCTGTCGCCGTTATCCCGGTACAGACAGAAGCGGCAGTGAAGAATCCGTTTAAGGACGTATCCGATGTTTGAACCCTTTATGGAATAAGGTATAATTAATGAAAAGATAAAGAGTGGGTGAGTATAGTGAAACTTATTAAGTTTGATGATGCCAAGGCGAAAAAGGCTCATTCTGGCCATCCGTGTATTCAAGTTGATGCGAAGAAACAATTATTGATGGAAGCGGAAGAAATAAATGATTGCTCATATTATGTCGTCACAGATTCTGAGGAAGAAAAACAATTAAGAGATGCGTTGGCTAAAACATTCCCACTCCTTACAGAAGATGATATAAATAAGATGTTGGGAATTAAAGCAAAGAACCTAAACCAATGACGGTCTAGGATCTTTACTGTTCCAATTTGGAATATTACTCCTTACAACAGCGGCAACTATTGTATGTGTTCAGGTTACTACAACCAAATGAATTTTTAAAATACTTGTTAATATCGAAAAGTACTGGAGAAGTTTTTGGTACGGTTAATTATCCGGAGGCTTTTGAGGATATGGAGTGATGCTTAGGGGTCGGAGGCTTAATGCCTCTGGCTCTTTTTCTTATTACCCATTTCGAGTCAATTGGTAATTTAAATGATAAACTTACGCTAGGTAATAGGCAACTTCATAATAGTAATGGCGATTTCCGCTCATTCCTCTTTCAAAATAAGCGGATACCGATGCCGAAGTATTGTTTCCATCCAATCGGGTGATCACGAAAATAAAGAACGCCATCTTTAAATTCTCGCAATGCATCTCCGTGATATTCACCAATACTTCCTCGTCCATGTCATCACAGTCTCTTCATAATGTTAACGGGGCTTAAACGGATAAGGTTGTCATATCTTAGTTGCATGTCTATTCAAAGAGAGGATAAGACCTAAGATGGTGGACTTACATGGGAAACCCGTGTTAAGTATCTGCATATTGTGAATAAAGTACAATACCAGAAAGGATGATACAATGACCCGAAATCCGTTGACGGCGAGGGAACGTATTCTGGAAGTGATTCGAATTTTAGATGCGTTTTCGGATGAGGATGAGATGTTGTCAATCCAAGATATACACAGTTATTTTCACTGCGACTTGCAAGTCGGAATCGCTGCAGTTCGGGATGACGTGGCCGCGTTAGAAGAATCAATCGTTTTCCCAGTTACAGCGGTTCAAGAGAAAAATGGTATGCCGAAATATTATTATTATGACGGCAGGCCATTTGAAATGTACGAACTTCGTCTCCTCATGGATGCCATAATTGCAGCGAAATTCATTTCCAAACAGGAAACCGATCGTCTTTTCATGAAAATTCGCAAACTGACTAGCAGAAGGCTTGCGAAGCAATTGAGGAATGAGCTCAAAGAGGCCGGACCGTCAGTGAAAGAGTCGGGCGAAATTGTTGAGAGAGTCGAGCTATTGCATGAAGCGATTAATGACAAAAGAGTCGTCACTTTTCAATATGGTCGATACGGGACAGACCTCCAATTCAGCTTTAGCAATATAGGGGATTACTACCAAGTCCATCCTCTTGCCCTCGTCTGGAACAATAATCGATATTATCTAGTTGCGCTATACAATTTGGAAGATGAAATTAGGCAATACCGACTCGACAGGATGAGGAATGTCCGTATATTAGATGGGCATTATGTACCTGACGCCTACTTCAATCTTCACGAGTACACGAGCAATATGTTCCATATATTTGATGGTGATTTTATTTCATTGGAAGCAAAGTTTGCCAATCCTCTTATCAACACCGTTATCGACCGTTTCGGAGCGGATGCCAATATTAATGATCAACAAGATGGAACCTTCCTGTTAAAAGTGAAAGTTGGAATGAGTGAAAGTCTTATTCGGTGGCTCTTCCGATGGGGTGGCGACGTCAAAGTCATTCATCCTGAAGAACTCGTTTCGAGAATGATAGAGGAAGCCCAAAAAGTAATTGAACAATATCAGTAACCTTTAAAGATATCTGCAAAGTTCGATTTTTTAAAAGACGAACAGTTGACGAAAAACAAGGAGGGTTTTCAGATGAAAATAAATTATAGATGTGCAGTATCTGGGGATATTGCAGAAGAAATAGCCGAAGTGAAGTCCGAAAGTGGTGTGGGGGCAGACGTTATGAATGAATCAACTGAAGATACGGATATAGAAGTCAAAGAAGATAAAGTCGAAGATTAGGACTGTTCCTTTCCGACTTCATAACCGTTCGCACGCACTCGTTCTTGAAGTCTCAACCATCCTACCCACAACATCCATTCAATCGACCCCAAACCTTATGGGAGTTGAATAAATAAATCACTAATGAGTTATAAGAAATCATGGATAAAACCAATTTGATAAATGATGCATTTGGTAAGGGTTATTTGCCCAAAAAGTGATTTATTCTTATTCGAATAAGCTATTGATCAATATAGAAAAAGACATACATTGTCATTAACAATTATATCGCACCAAAAACTTTTCAGTTATCTATTTTTACAATTGTTAGAGAAGAGCTTTGGAAATTCACTTCTTTACATATCAATGCAAGGTAGGAAATGAAATTAAAACCTAGAAAATATGGAAAGGAATATTCTCTAGGTCTAAAATCCAGTTCCTTATATTCAAGGTTTAAATTCATCTATTTTATTTAATATAGCAGTAAAATCATGTTCCTCTATTGTAGAAAATACATCCGATTTAAAGCCTTTGTCTAACACGTATTTAAAGTTATCGAATGTATAAATAATCATTTGGTCCTTACTTTCTAGGTTTCTTTTTATTCTATCAGTTTTTTCAATTAAGCAAGTATATTGATAAGCCTCATCAATTAACCTAGTATTACCATCTGGATGAGCATAAGTGTAATGTTGTTCTGATGTCAATGCGATTAAGTTCTCAGTGTAATCTGCAATCTCCGGATGTGAGTATTGAGGGAATATATGGTGCATATAACTAGCCTTAATTCCATCATATCTTTCATTAACTACTTCAGATTGAGAATTATTATATTTATCGTTAAATCGGCGTAAAGTCTTTTTGGCCCTTTCCACTCTGTACGAATATGTATTACTTGCTTCAACGGGAGGAATATAATCCCCTCTAGCAACAGTTTTACTTTTACCTGAGTACTCGTCACGCCAATTACTTTGATTATAAGCTATTTTATCTAAAGTGATAATATCTTTTGATAAAAAGCCTCTATCAGTACCTTTTTTCTTATACCTGAATGCAAGTGGATTTAATACTTTACTAAAAATCCTACTTGCTTCAACAGGCGTATTTATAGGAGTGTTATCAATGGAGAAAGTTGTAAATGTGTTCTTTAATTCGCGAAAACTCTCAACTGTTTGTTTTTCGAAAAAAAGTTCAAAAGCATCCCATAAATCACTATCTTTTAAAGTCTTTACAATATAGTTACATAGGAATTCTCGAGCATTTTTTTCTCTAAGAGCAATAAATTCTAATATATCCATGCGATTAACTGAAAAGAGTATAGATGCACCTTTCTTTTCTTCATTTAACACACCTGCGGCAGCTAACATTTTCATTGGTTGTCTAAATAACTTATTGTATTCATCTAAAGTTGATTTAGCAGTCGGATCAGGTTTACTGAACATTTCTTGAACATTATCTACGGCATATTGAGAATGCCAAATGTGAGGGGAGATAAATGGTTGACTCCCCCCATCTTCTAAGTAGACAATTATGCAATCTGCAACAAAACAAACTACATCCCACGCACACTTTTGATCAATCCATCTACCATTTTTGTTTATTCTTATATCGTAATTATTGCCATCAAGAAAATTCTTCATATCTTCAATTGTCATTTTTTAACACTCCATAAAAATATACACTAGTATTATCAACATTAATAGATTGGGTAGATAAGTTTCGAGCGATTCTATAAAATTCTCGATATTCGTCAGATGAAAAGAACTCCAATTGTCTGTCTGTTAATTTTATATCATCTTTAGGAATCAAAATAGCTACAGAACCATCTGAAATAACATTGGGAATATTTTTGATTACTCTAGTATTATAAGTCATATTTGGAGTTAGGTAAACATTACTATCATTAAAAAAAGAAAATACGTTGAGTTTTTTTAATTTGTTTAATTCAATGTAAGTGTCATAATTAGGAATACTAGTTATTCCTTTGCCATTATTATCGATATTTCGAGCTTTAAGGACTCTTACACTATTTTCTATTTTTGATGAAATGGTATTTTTTTTGGTGATTTGTCTGTCTCTGAAGACATTAAACTTGCCTAAGTCCATTCTACCTAACATTTCATCGAAAAACTCATTTCTATAAATTATGAAGTAAGGGAAAAATATATCTGTAATATATTTCTGGTTTTGTACAATGGTCTTGTTTTGTTTCATATTATATATTAAAGTACTTTTTGGTTTCGATATTGTGTCAATAATTAAACATATTGTTTCAATGGAGACACCTGTAAATCCATGTCTCCCAAAATCTAAAATGGCTTTAATTTGTGTACTTCTTAGAATTGATCTGGTTATATCAAATTCTGATGAACTTAAGATGGATTTTTGAAGTACTAAAGCTACATGGTCACTAATTCTAAGGCATTTTTCCAAGAAGAAAGCTGCGAGATTTGTAGTTTCTTTATTCTCATTTAGTTCCAAATAAATTTTAATATCACTTCTCTTCATTTTAGTAAAAGGGGGATTACCTATTACCAAGTCATACCTTTTATTAAATTCATATGTTAAAAAATCAGCAGTTATAAAGTTTATATTAAAATTAGATGGAATGTTATTTTTTTTCAAGAATAGCTTTACAATTTCTATACTCTTTTCATCTATATCAATAATATCTAAATTGACTTTATTAACAGATTCATATTTTTTGAATATGAAAGGTAAAAAACCACCTATGCCGACTGACGGTTCTAAAACATGTATTTCATCTTTATTAAAATTAGGTAGATGATTGAATATTTCATTTACTATAAACTTGTTAGTATAGTAAGCTGAAGTTTCCTTTTTCCTAGTATTACATAGCTCCGCAAGTCTCATTAATGACGAAATCTCCAAATTATATTCATTTGTTTTGATGAATTCGAAAAGATTATTCTCTTCCTCTAAATTATACCTATCTATAATTTTTTTCAATTTAAGTGTATTGAATTTTTCTTTACTCATAAAGTTTTTTATTTTCTTTGCTATTTCAAGAAGTATGTTAGATGGAACAGCTTCACCAATACTTTGTCGAATATTCATCTCATTTTCTTTATAAATTTTCTTTTTATCAATTAAGTTGAGGCTATTCAATTCATCTAAATTCAAATCAACCCATTTAAATTCTTTGGGTATATTCATCATTGACATAAGTTCTCTGATACTAAAAACTCTATCTTCCTCAGGGTGTACAGTGTTTTGAGCAGCAAGTGCATCATTTCTCGTACTAATACAAGCGGGGAATTTATCCCACTTATGCCTTGTGTACTTATCTCTGACGCGTTTACTGTTTTCAATTACTTCACCATTAACTATCCTATGTGGTCGTTTTAATGGATCCTTGTTATCAAATGCGGATTCACCTTCCTTAAGGTCACGAATCCAATCTCTCATTCTGGGTTCGTATGTTCTAAAGGCGTGGTAAAAATCATCTGAATTAATTTCTCCCCATTCAAGTTGAGGGTAATTTTGAATAACCTCTCTTAATGTTTTTTCTTTTGTGTAATTTGGATATAAATCTAGAGGAGTAATATCATTTTTATATTTCTTATTTACCCCAATTAACACTGTTCTAGTTCTTGAAGAATTAGACCCATAGTTCATGAAGTTTAATATGCGTCCGGTAATTATATATTCCTCTCCGAGTTCTTTTCTAATGTAATCCCCAATAGCCATAGACTCATTATTAGGTGTTATGCATAATGTTTTTTCAAAAGCCATTACATTTTCAAAGATAAAAAATCTGGGTTGAATTTCTTTTACTAACTCAATCGATTCCACAACTAAACTATTTCTATTGATGTCTTGTGCATTTTTTTTATGATTAATTACACTGATACCTTGACAGGGCGGGGTAGCGATAATAACATCAACATTGTCATTACCAAGCTTCTTCCACTTGTCTATTTCTTCAAAAATCAAATTCTTAGTTTTAGCTTCTGATATATCTCCAGAAATATATCCTGAATCAAAATCACATTTATTGTTATATTTTTGAACATTCAATCTTTTTTCTAGCAATTCATTTGTTGCAATACATTTATAACCTTCCATTTTAAGGCCATAACAACCGACCCCTGCAGAGCTAAACAGTGATATATATGTAAGTGTTTTATCTTTTAGCATCTAAAAATCCCTTTCTTAACAAATAATCATTGTAACATTAACCTTTATTATCATCAATTTGTTGTTGCATCATCTGTATCGCAAAATTAGAGCTTGTTACAGAAGAGAAACCTCACGTATCTGTCTTGCCATCGTGCGCGCCATAATTCAATACAGTGAAAGAGGACTACTCGTCCGTATAGTTCAATCAATTTTGAACCTACAAAGGGAAAAATTATTTCATTTTTTTATAAGTGGTTTTTATCTCTTCCATAGTTGGATAGTTTTTCTCTTTGCTTTCAAATAGTGCAATCAATGCAAGCATTTCATCTCGAGTAAGCTTGTGACCAGCTATGTAAAAGTTTTTCTGGGGGTCATTTACAAATTGCTCAAGCTGTATGTGATAAAGAGAAGTGTATAATTCAAATGTAAACTCTTCGTCAGTCAAAAAATTTTTACGGGCTGTACGATGTAGTGACCTTAAATCTTCTTCGGTATAAACTCCAGATTCTAGCGCTAAATCATATAAATTCACATTTAAAGCAACTGCTAGGTTACGTAAAATTGTAATAGACGGAATGAATTTATCATTTTCTATTTGTGATAAATATGGACTAGATACTCCTGAAATACGAGATAGTTCTGTTAGTGATAGCATTTTTGATTTTCTTAATAGTTTCAATCTTGCTCCAAATGATTGTTTATCAACTGTCATCAATCAGCCCTCCTTCCCTAAGCATACAACACCTATAATTGGTTATCAAACATATATTTGAAAATTATTGATGGCGTGGTCGGTATCAATCTCTTCTATACAAGCAATGGTTTAGTTTTATTTTGTTCTATTATTTTCTATTAGTCATTGGTTGAATTGTTTGATGAGTACTATTTACTATGTGAAATAATTACGGTTAAAAGAATTGAAAGGGTGTTACCTATGCAGAAAGCACATATTATTTGGGGGAACTATCAAGAAACAGAGGATTTGATCAAGGAACTAGAGCAAAATGAATTGGACATCATCACTGTTGTCGATGATGAAATGAAAAGTAGTTTGAAAAGGCGAGGTGATATTGTATATGCTTCAAAAGAGTATGTGTTAAATACGTGACATAGCCAGGTAACAGAATTCCACTATTATTATATAGCTCCTTTCAGGAGGAAAGATGGCAGCACTTGGAAAGTTGAAAAAGTGATTGGATTAGTACATGAGTTTATGTCTGATAAAAAGAGCTAGGCATCTGAAACCGAGTACATGATAATCGTTATGTAATAGAGGGAATGAAGGAATCTACGTAATCTTGAAAAGCAGTAGGTCCCATAAAGAATCAGCCTCGCAAATCGGCCGCAACGAAACAGATCGCGTTTTCGATTTCCCTTATCCTGGTGTCCACACTTAATTGACCGGGATGTATATTTCGGATTGACGAGTTCAAACATAATGCGACAAGTCTTGCTTTGAATCGAATGAACTCCTTCGGTTAGTTGTGACTCAGATTGTGATTATTGCAGATGAATAGAGCCACTGTCTGCGGGACAGAAGGCCACCAATATAAAAAATAACCTCTTGTATAATTAGTTTGCATGCAAACACGCATGACACTAATGTATAGGAGGCTTTTTTATGATTAATTGTCGGAGGATTCTGGAACTGTATTCTGAAGGAGTCAGTCAAAGAACGATTAGTTCTAGCACTGGACACCCAAGGAATACTGTTTCCGATGTGGTTCGCAGCGCTAAGAAACTTGGCATTGAAGAGTTGGATGATACAATGACCAACTCCTGGCTAGAGACATTTCTCTTTCCAGAAAAGCAAACCCTCATGAAGGGGTACTTCCATGTTGACCGGGACAAGGTGCACAAGGAATTTCAAAAAAGAATGCCACCCTAACCTTATTGCATCCGAGTATGCGACGGAAGCGCGTGAATGATTACGACCGCCGGAATGTACCACCTCTACCATCTTTTTTACTAACGAATGACAACAAATCTATCAAAGAGTGACATACGTTTGCCAGTCTATACAACGCCATGATCCCTGCTTGAAGGAAACATGGCAATATAATCACTGGGGAAGGCCATCAATCCTTTAGCTCACAACTTCACACCGAGTGATGGGCATGACAGCCTTGGCGGAAAGCTAGCACATGTTGCTGGTTTCTGGGCTGTCTATTGCGTCAATGCTGCACTGAATTTTAATTTATTGCTGGCTTGTCCATTGCAAGGTATCAACAACATCTATCCTTCGAACGATTTTCATAGCTATAACACCATAAACTCTAAATTAAAATCAAATTGCCTTACATCATCCATCAAACTAATCATAGCTAACTTAGCTGCTGTCGATCTTATTGTCTTCGGGTCATCAATCCTATATGACCCAGGTGGCCTAAATGCAAAAACAAACACGATTTCTTGATTCGTTTCTTTTATTAACTTGGTTAATCCAGACAATTCTGGTTGACTATGAAACACATTCGAAAACTTCCTAGCCCCTTGGGATATAGTTGTTTCCTCTCCAGTTTCTTTTGACACACCGCCGATTTTATTTCTAATACTTTCATAATAGCTATCAAAAATTGTACTATCATGGGAAATTGCATCATTTAGAATTCTCATTGAATGAAGAATCTGATGACTTAATACACGTACATCACCATCTAACCCATCTTTCACATGAACCAAATATACTTTTTCATTATTAATTACCAAAAGATCACAAAGCTCAATATTATTGACTAATATCTTATCTAATACGTAAATGTTTTCTATGTTATTATGGGAAAAATTATAATCCCCCTCTGAACCTTCTTCCCATTTGTTAAGTTCCGGTAAATCGGTCGACTCTACAATTTTAGTTACTACCTTTTCTTTAAACTTATTGTCGATTTCTTCAATAAAACTTCTGTCAAGACAATACCAATTTCCTTCCATCAACCAATATGTTTTATTCTCGATGATTACTTGAAAGTCCAACAAATTTAATAAAGAACGCTCCACTAATTCCTCATTTTCATCAACTATTTGTGAAGCATCTAGGAAAACCTCTTTGAACCCTTCTTCACGAAATAAAATCTCTTGGTCGAAAAACTCATAGAAATACATTTTAATATCAGTTAAACTACTATCATATGGCATATCCTTTTTTGAACCCTTTTTCCGCAAAAAGTATGACTCTCTACTCAAGATAGGGAGTACAACATTAAGGTTTGTAGAACAAGTACCGTGAATTATTAACTCTTTTAATTCTTTTTCAAGGGCTTTATCTAATTTTTCTAAAACGGGATCCTGTCTATTCACCTCGTAAAAAGGATTCAATACAAAAAGTGGTGTCTTGTCATTTAAATCTTTTACTTTTTTTAGAAAATCGTCTAATTCGGATAAACTCATTGACTTACCCAAGTTTATCGAGTCTTTTGCCAAAAACTTATATTCCTTCTTGCCGCCGTCAATTTTCAAATTGAAAATTTCCTCGATCCTTTCTTTTGGTAAAAACACATTAAGTTCCCTGAAGAAGTTACTAAACCCACTTTCGGAATTAATATTGACAAATCTAGAAAACTGATTTTGACCACTAATTCGGTTACCAGAAAAAAATCTATCTTTTGTTTCTTTGATTATATTCTCATTGGGCTCTATTATTCTGGATAGTAGATCAAGACCGAAGTAATGATCTTTAAAACCTTCTATGACAAGATAGCCCGTTCCCCCAGTTATGCAAAACACCTCTTTTTCCACTTCAAGAAATAAAACAAATGAATGATTTACATTTTTTAGTTCACCCAAATCAGAAACTAATTCTCCTATAACAAATTGCCATTCCGGTTTAGTCGAATTTTCCCTTGTATATAGTCTATAATTATTAATATGATTGGCTGAAAAATTCTGGGAGTTGTTCTTGCTCTCAAATTTATTCCCTGTTACTCGCCCCTCATTATACCTATCTACTATCTCATCGCAATATTCTTTGAAAGTAATACCTGTGGTAAGAAGCCTGTATATTGTAAAACTCGCTGCTTTCACATTCAATCTCTCCTATTCACCTTTAAATTTCCCAGTATCTAACACAACATGACACAAATTAATAGCGCGTGTGGACCTGTTGATTAAAATCTTCATGTTCAGCCATCGCCCTTAGCACCTATTCGACACAAGGTTATAAAGTCCTTCTTTTTCTGACAAAAGCAATCAAACTAAAAAACCAACCGTACATCCACCGCCACAGCAAACTTTCCGACTCTCTTTTGCAATTCAACATAATCTATAAAAATCAATAGGAAGCTTATCAAAAATCAGTCTGATAAGCTTCCTATTCTCCAATATACAATTCTAGTGCATTTCGTTTGCTGGCCAGTTTAATTCATCGTTTCCTTCGGCGATGCCTTAAATAACACTTTTACATCCTTTTCAGGCTTGCTTATCAGCCCAAGTACTTTGGCAACAATCAATAAGATGATTAGTATGCCTAAGCAGACAAGCCCTACGATGAGAGAACTGCTCCGCAGCATCAATACTAGTTGATTAAATCGCCACCTAAAAACGGACTGTATACTCACGATAGGCTTCATTCAGAAGAGGCTCTTCCCGAAGCGCTTTTGTAACCCCCTGTTTTCAAGTTATCCGGAACGAAAGCTTCAGGAACCCCCAAAAATACCCCAAGGCATGGATATGCGCCATAAGCCAATTAGCTGATTTCATATCCAGGAACGCTTCAACGTAACTGTATTGACTGTATGGCAGAGTTGCGATGAAAACGTAGGCCAGAAGGGCTTTTCCCGTTGAACGATCTGTAATCTGCAACGTGGTCCCAGCCCAATCCACTTCAATGATCTCGCCCGGTTTTCTCCGGATAGGCATCGTCAACTTATACTTCTTTGCGTATTTCCCATGCCTCTCACAAAAGGTTCGGTAGGCATAGGGGATATTCCCACCCTCACGCGCTTCCGTCGCATACTCATGATGCAATAAGGTTAGGGTTACATTCTTTTTTTGTAATTCCTTGTGGTTTAGTCCTAGATCCTTGTGCGAGTATGCGGATTTCTATATGTTAGAGAGAGCCTCTAAGCGGGTAACATTGACGCTTGACTGGATTGCAAAGTCGACGACCTAGTGACTATCTCGTTTAATAATGGCTAATAAATAGGAGACACAAGGGTAATGAGAAACACTATACTAATGATGATGTCCCGAACATTTCTACAATCTTGAGTACCTCACTACCACTCTGCCAAGTTAGGTACTTATTATTAGGGTTTACACTAATTATCTGAAAAATAGTTCTTTACTGTGCTATAATATCATTAGAAAAATTAAAGGAGTGTTACCTATGTTTAAAACACATATTATTTGGGGGAACTTTTCAGAAACGGAGGATTTAATTGAGGAATTAAAGAAAAATGATGACTTGGATATCATAACTGTCATCGATCATGAAGTGAAAAAATGTAGTTTGAAAAGACTAGGTGATATTACATATGCTTCAAAAGAATACGTGGAAAATGCTCGACTTAGCCAGGTAACAGAATTCCACTATTATTATATCGCCCCACCCAAAAGAAAAGGCGGTCCAGCTTGGAAGGTTAAGAAGGTGATCGGGTTGTTACATGAATTTCAGACTTGCAAAAAGCGTTAGGTATAAAAACGAGTGTATGACGGTCAGTACATAAAGGAAAAGGAACATTGAAATCTTTGCGGATTTTCGAAAGTTAGAAGGCTACATAAAAAATTGCACACTTGACCATGGATTTACCGATATTTGGTTCATTTATTCATTCCATCATTTTTTCCTCTATTTTAGTCTCATGTACATAGTGCATGAGATTTTTTTTCAGAAGTTCTAGATGAAAATGCTTTAAAGTATTTAATGCATCTTTTTTATATTGTATCGAACATAACACAATTTCTGGATTGTAGTTAAGTTAGATAATGTCCTCAACCTTTTTCCCACGTTCTTGAAATGAGCCGTTTATGAGGATTACATACATTGGTGTACTCATTATGTTTTTATAAAAATAGGTACCAGGCAACGAACAATTGTGAATTGCGGGTGCCTGGTACCTCACATCAATTCCAGTTTCATCAACTTGAATATTTGGTGTTTTCCGGTCACCACCATGTCGCACTTTTTATGTAAAAGTAGAGTGATTCACCAGTGAGCATGATAAATAATGCGTAGTAAAAAAGACTTGTGTATGATCTCCTGCTATAGGTATAATTTATATAGAAATGGAGTGAAATAAAAGTGAGTAAAGTTTTAACTTCTATGTTTCTAGCGTCATTTATTGTTTTATTAACTGGATGTGATTCAGAAGAAAAGTATCAAAATACAAATGTAATTACTACGGTAGAAAAGTATCGAAATGCAATTACTGCGATAGAAAATCAATATTGGAATCAGGCCGTATTAGTATTAAATAAACTACCAGAAGACTATGAGGACGTTTCAGTATTAAATGCTTACGCTAATGCCAGATTGCATTATTCTATGTATGATGAAAACAACAATTATAAAAGTAATGCTGATGCATTAGTTGCATTGGAGAGCATCCCTACGAATTATGAAGGGGAGTTTGCAAGTAGCATTAATGACTTTAAAAATGAAGTGATTGAAATGGAATTCAATTATCTAAAGAATAAACTAGTTAAATTTGTGCGTAACGGAAATGAATCCATGGAAGAGGTAAATGAAATAAAAGAACAATTATCGTTATATGTTTCCAATGAGGAAAAGGAAATTATTGATATCTATTCAGAAATATTTATTAAAAAGTTAAATACCGAATCTGCCATACATAAACTCGAGAAAATCCCCAAGGAATACAATGGAATCCTTCAGAAAGAAATTGAGGCAATGCGGAAGATATTTGCTCGACAACAAGAAGCAATAGAGAAAACAATAAACTTATCAGAGCAGAAGAAATATGAGGAAGCTTGGAAAACCATTGGGAAGATTAATTGGTTATTTAATGATCCTGAATTTAAGGCATTATTGTCTTATAACATTGCTATGGACTATAAAGTTAGGGGAGATAAGAAAAAGGCCATAGAAGAAATAATGGAAATTCCAGACGATTATAATGGAGTCTTTGTTGATAAAATAACAAAGTTTAAGGAGTTAAATAAGTCGGAAATAAGTGAAGTTAAAAGTGAAGAAAGAAGAACGGAACGCTTAGTTGAAAAATGGGAAGCAATGAAGGAACCTTCAATTGGAATGTCTGCTTCGGATGTTAAGTCATCCAGATGGGGAAAGCCGATGCGTGTCAATAAAACAACGATAAAATATGGTGTAAGAGAACAATGGGTATATTCTGGCAATAGATATTTATATTTAGAGGACGGTTTTGTGACAGCTATACAGGAATAGTATAGAAAATAATTCTTCAGATTCATTGATCCAACGGTTGAATTCGTTACTACAATGTTGGAGAGGAGCCAGTCTCTTGCAATGGAAAAGACACAGTTAGTTTCATAATAGGACTATCAAAAATAATCCATCCTTTTATTGTGACAAACTCAATAGGATGGATTATTTCATTTCAGACATTATCTGTTAAACTAGTACACCAAGCTCCACAACATTCACATAATAACTAAGATACTCTATAAAGATCTCCTTAAGCTCCTCCTTCTCCAACATAGGAGACAACACCACAGGATAGCTCTTATTAAACTCCAACAGGACTTGTCGTCCAACCCGAACATCATCACCTAAGTCATCTCGCCCCGTTATTTTTTTCTTTAATACACTGGAAAGCCCTAATTCATCGACAATCGACAAGATATTAAAGACGAATTGTTTATTGCGGAAAACCTCGTATTTAATCATATAGTTAAAGAGATCAAGGTTATCGACGATGACCTCATAGTAGTGTTTGCGTGTTGCTTCGTCTTCGACTAGGTCGGTTATATATTCAGCTCCGATTACGGTTTTGTAAATGTAATTTTCCCAGTCGAAGCTCTTCAGCACAATGTTGTTGAAGTTCGTAATGCTTTCTGTAATCTCTGGGTATTCTCGTAGCAAGAAATCACGTTTCTTCAAGACGAGCAACGAGTGCCAAAACTGCTCGTCAAAGTGTAATTCACGATTGCTATCTAGATAGTGGTTGCCGACTGTCTCGAATGCTTCTAGAAACAATTGCTTCCTGGCTTCTTCACTTCTTTTCGCCATATAGATGGGGAAGTCAGGTGCTTCTTTTATATAGACCGTTTCATCAGTGAAGTAGTCATCGTTGTTTTCGATCGTGTCATTTAAGAAGTCATTGTAGAATTGTTCGTTTTTCTTGTAGCTTTTGTTTAGCAGTTTAATCTCCACTTGCTTCCAATCCTTTCACAGCTGTTGCATATTTTTCAATGACGCGGTCGGAAATTTTGTAGATCACTTCGTCGAGCGAATCGACATCTAGTTCGTATACCATCTTCGCTTTCATGAGTCGATACAGCTTGGCGTCTAGCTGGTCCGTTGGCAATTCTACATCGTCTAGATAGACATGACCGTCGTCGCCATAATCAGGATTGGTCGCGAAACGGTGTAAGGCTTTCTGAAGTCCCATATAGATGTACGGGTTATTTAACGTTCCGCTCATCGGCATGCCAGCGAACTGCAGATCTTCAATTTTGTAATGAATGATAATCGTTTCACTGCCGAGTTCTACTTTAATATCAGAATTCAACGTAGCGTCAATCTTCCGTTCAAATAAGTCGAACGGTTTTGTGGAGCTGCCTTCAAAAATGACGGTATTCGAAAAGCCGAGTAGTGCATGTTTCGGAACGACGATGTCGTCTTTGAATTCTTGATAGAAACCGTTTATATCTTCATTTTCCCGGAATGAAATGTCTGTTGTTGCTTGAATACTCATTTGGATGGACGTTCGTGTGTTGATTGATAAACGAGATTTTGCAATTTCGATGGAACGCTCACTTGGTTGCAGTTTGAAGAATTTATTATCCTTGGATTGGATAATTAAGAACAGCTGAGCATGCTTTCGAGCGAGTAGCTGTTGTAAAAACTCGGATTCTACTTCGTATTCGATATCGAATCGATACGTATCGGTATTTTCCTTTAGATCAACGTTCAACGTAAATCCGCCGCTCTCATAGCTGTTCGACGTATTCGTTAACACCGGGTAAGGGAAATTGGCATCCTTTTTGTAAATCATTTTACACCTCTACATAATAGACGAACTTTAATGCGCGGTTGTAGTTGTTTTTCAGATCGAAAGTCAACTCAGCTACGCCTTGATTGATCGTCACGTGATTTATTTTATTGTTGTTGAGTGGGCATGTTGCACCTGTGGATTTATCGATGACTTGAATGAAATTGTCTTTCAGTTTGAATGCGCTTCTATATTCCTGGCCCATCCCATCAATAATGGAAATGCTGACGTTGCATGTGGAAGCTTTCTTAACTTCGTCATTGCTAGAAAGATTGAATCGGACGATTTCTTTATTGCCCATAAGCAAGCGCTCTACAGTGTTCGGATGAACGTTGAAAATGCTAACGGGCTTGTCATCGTTTGTATCGGTATCACCCTTAGATCTATCCCTTTTCACCGGTTTGATCAGCTTTGGCGGTGTCAATTTGGCAGGGTCTCCAGGTTTTTTCTTTCCTTTTTGAGGAGGTAAATCATCATCCAGTTTGACGACGGGTTTCTTCTTATCGATGACAACAGCTCCCATTGCTTTCGACAATTCTTGCTTAAACTGGATTTCAGAAACGTACAGCAAGTCTTTTGTATCCATTTTGCCATCTGTTGGGTTATGCTCTTTCACCGCTTCGTCAATGACGGCAGTCATCGCTTTCGACAAGTTGTTAATGAATCGCTTCGCTCGTTTTTGCAGCACGGGATCTTTAATGTGATCATGTGTGAGCTCAGTATGCGACTCGTTTTCTAGTGATTTCAAGTACGCATCTTCTTTCATTCCGCCGATTATGACTGCATTGAAAGGTTGATTCGCTTTGTTCTTCACTTTTTTGTCTTCAATTTTCATTCCAATTGTTCTGACAATCGCGACTCTACCTTTTGGTATTTCCTCATCGTAACGGAAATACAGGTTGAATTCGTAATCGTCTTTGCCGTCCGATACTTGAAGTGTGCGGGCAGGCTGTTCTAAATAAGTACTCACATAGAGTGGAGTGAATACTTGTTTCATGTCCGCAACTTTTTGCGTGTAGTACTCAGGATTTTTCACATATTCCTGAATGTTGTCGGCGTTAATCTTTCTGCCATTGACGTCGACTTCTAATTTATTCAGAAGGATTGAAACAAAGAAGCTGTCGCACACACTGCGAATGATTTCCGTTTCATCGCTATATTCTTTTCGTAAGAACGGAATGATGATCTTCAAGCCGCGCGTTTTCTTTTCGAACACTTCATGGAAGTTGTTCTCGAAAGGATAGAACTTTGTTTTATTGGCATCTAGATATGTAATATCGGCGAAGTAACCTGTAGAACGGTAACTTTGACCTTGATAGTCGTGCTCAATCAGCTGGACCGTACCGCCTAAATGCTGATCTCCGTTGGCATCACAGTTTGCAAAGTACATCACATTTAAATCTGAAGCGGCGTTGGAAGCAATTTTACCAACTCCGTGAGACCCGCCGCGAGAAGTTTCTACAGCAGCATCCTCTTCCTCTGAATGGACCCCTTTGTTGTATGCGTATATTGCCCATGTGTCTTTGGGTGAATGACTCTGGCCGTTTTTAGCGCCACTCAAGCCTCTCGTATTGGAGTCTTCGAAAGAGATATAGTGTACCTCTTTTTCCTCAGACGTTTTAACCATATGTTCAATTGCTTCTTTTGTATAACTATTACGACCTTTCAAGCAATGAATCCGTTCGATGACTTCGGCAATGCCTGGGACCTCTTTCTTTTTGATTGTTCCTGTTGTAATTGTGAACTTTACTGGACCTTCATAGCCAAGCAATCGTCCATCCAATGAGTTCTGGATGTTTTCACGAATGAGCCCAGCTACTTTTAAGTTATAAAAACGTTCTAGTATTTTATTGAAATTGGATTCTTCTATATTAGGAATCGGGGAGAACTGCCAATAGGACATACTGCACCTCACATGCTTTTTCATATTGTATTCGTAATGTCTTGGATCTAAGACATATAGTTAAAGTATATAGGAGAAGGGGAGGAGGATCAATGTACCTTGTAGTAATGTTTTAGGTAAGTTCACCCATTATACACCAGTAGAGTTATGGTAATTTGTTCGCGTTGGGACTGACACGATACTAAAAATATTCATAAACTAATTATCCCTCGTTGTGGTACATTTAATTTAAAACTTTCACTCTACTCCTATCGATTCCATCAAATTCCATGTTAGACTATAACCAAATAGGGATTTGGTTGGAAAAAACGATGGAGAAGGGGAGTTTCATTATGATAATTGATAGGGCTATTTTTAGGAATAGGAGTAATGAAGAGGTTGTGACACTAGAGTCGATAACTGGCCACCCTGATTACTTAACAGTAAAAGAGAATTTATATTGTGCTTTCCCAAACTGTAATTGTAGATTAGTATACGTTCCTGAGGGGGTTAAGGTAGCATATTTTAAAAAGTGGAAAGGCTATGATCATGTTGACGATTGTCCATTTTATAGGGAAACTATAAAGGGGGCAAAATCCTTTCGTATCATTGGCAAGCATGTTTCCAGGTTGCGAGATGGACATGTGAAAAATGTATTGAATGAAACGTTTGACAGATATAACGAAACTTACGAGGAACGTGCAAAGAGGTTGGAAAAACAAAACTCCAATGCTAGGAAAAGGAAAAACAGAGTAATCGAGCGACAAGACTCTATGGACTTTGAGGATGTTATCTTAACGCTCCCTACAACTTCTATAAATGTGGAAGAAGTTAAGGAAGGAGTCAGAAATCCCACTGTTAGAAAGAGAATGTCGATATTAGACTTTGACTTTTCGGATATTGGATTGACGATCAGTACCGTAGGATTTTTAAGGGATGTTCGTATACAGGAAAAGTTTTCACTCATCAGTTTAGTAGATAAGCACCAGCGGGCAATTTTCCCACTTTATCTAGAAGAGGCATTTTATGAAAACTCCTCTCTAATTATCAGTTCTATGATCGAGGGATTAAAACAACTCAATGAAAAGAGTGAAGATGAAATAATTGTTACGGTAATTGGGGAAGTGGTTTTTAGAGATGGCCAGTTTGGTATGCTCGTAATGGATGAAAAGAAATTGCATTTTAACCGGATGCGTTTACCTTCTCTTATATTGTCGGGAACCACTTTGTTTTGACTTAACCCGAAGAAGTATGATAGCCGAGCTAATTGCAAGGTGCTGTGAATGTGTTCACGTTCTCGTTTGTTGTCTGAATAAATGGTACAATGTTACATATCAGAAATCAAAGGGGGATGTTGAATCAATGAAAGCCAGTGAAACAAACCTTCAAGAAATCATCGAAGGAACGAAGCAATATATCATTCCAATGTTTCAACGTACATATAGCTGGATTGAAAAACAATGGAGGCAGCTATGGGACGATTTAATAGATTTGATCGACGATGGTCAAAGTTCATCGCATTTTATCGGGTCTATAGTTTCTATTCCCCTTAATGCAAATACACATGGTGTGCAACAGTTTTTAGTTATTGATGGACAGCAGAGGATGACTACGCTGCTTATTTTGCTAATTGCTGTCAGAGATGCCGCAGTAGAGTATGGGGAGCAGAATTTAGCTGATGAAATCCATAATACTTTATTGATTAATAGCTATAAGTCAGGAGAGGAAAAGTACAAGTTCCTTCCAACCCAGGTAGATAAGGAGATTTTTAAGAAACTTGTTAACAAGGAATCATTAGAGGGCCAAGAAGATTCTTTAATAGTTAAATCTTATCGTTTTTATTCCTCGATAATCAATCAAAAGCAAGACCTTTCAACTCTGAAAAACACCATTACTTTCAACTTATCGATTGTAAGCATTGTGCTCTCTCCTGATGACAATCCGTATCTAGTGTTTGAGAGTTTAAATGCTAAGGGACAACCTCTTACCCAAGCGGATTTAATTAGGAATTACTTATTCATGCGAATACCTGCCAATGAGCAGGAAGATTGTTATCTTCGTTATTGGCTACCGATGCAAAATAAATTAGGTGGAAACCTAACTGAATTCATTCGTCATTTTCTCTTAGGCGTAAATATCAATGTAAAGCAAAATGATGTGTATGTCAGGTTTAAAGAAATGGTGGATGGCCTGGATGTAATAGAATTCCTGAAAAAGATTGCTTCTTTCGCGGATAATTATGCAAAATTACTATCCCCTACATTGGAGCATAATATGAAAATCCGTGCAATGCTGGAGAGGATCAATGAATTCGAAGCAAAAACGGCTTACCCTTTCCTTTTGTACATTTATCGGGATTATAAAAAAGAAAAATATAATGAGAAAGAGCTTGTTTGTATTTTACAGATTGTTGAGAATTTTCTCTTAAGACGTTTTGTTTGTGGGATCGATTCAAAGCCATTAAATAAGTTATTCGCTGCTCTTTACAATCAAATAAGCACTTATGATGCAACGGACTCTGTTTTGGAGCTAACGGCTTATTTACAAAACCGGGGATATCCAAAAGACGGGGAAGTAGTAGCCTCACTAAAAGAAGTCCAGCTCTATGGGCAAGGGGATCGTCGTAAGAAGGGATCCTTTATTTTAAAAGCAATTGAAAGATCGTATCTTCATAAAGAAGAAGTTAATTTAACAAGTACATCAATCGAACATATAATGCCACAAACATTGACGGACAAATGGATAGAAGAGTTGGGAGACAATGCAGAGTATGTTCACTCCCATTATCTGCACACGTTAGGCAACTTGACGTTAACTGCATATAATTCTGAGCTGTCGAATGAGTCATTTTCTGTGAAAAAGAAGTCCTTCAAGATGAGCAATATACAGCTGAATAAAGAATTGTCGACGTTCGAAAAATGGGATCAAAATGCTATTAAACAACGTGCAAGCATATTGAGTGAACGGTTTGTTGAAATATGGCCTTACTTTGGAAAAATGGAGAATGAGGCTAAAAAAGTTACAGGTAGTTCGCCCAGACTGTTAATAATTAACAAAACGTCCTATCCGGTGAAGACATGGCGAGAAGTAATGGAAAGAACTATATTAACTGTTTATGAAAATTCTACACAAGATTACGAGACGATCATGAATAAAAATCCTGGTTTCCTTTCAATTAAAGGAAATGATATGAGGAATCCGAAGAAAATTTCAAACGGTCATTACATGGAAGCAAATCTCAGCGCCCAAGCTATTTACAATTTTTGTTTGAAGGTTTTAGACGACATAGGTGCTGATAAAGAAATTTGGCATGTAGAAACAGAGTTGAAGTCGTAGTGAGTGTTTGTACTAGAATATGGTACTTGAAGTTCAATTAAATTTAATAGTAGGAGGTATTCGTATGAGTCCGAATGAAGATGGTTCTCAACAGGAGAACTTATCATTGATTAAAGAAGCATTCTTATTCTTACAAAACGAAGATATTGACATTTCACTTGAAGATGTGGAAAATATTATGCAATTTTCCCCTCGTGTTAAAGAGTTATTTGAAAAAGCAACTGAATTATCGCATGACTCCGGGCAAAATGTATTTGACATTATAAAAAAAATAATCTCAGTTTATGAAGAAGAGTTAAAGAGAGAGGACCTTACGTTTGAACAAAGGACAGCCATTTATGAACGTATTGACAAACATGCATTAAATGCAATGCAGCAGGATGATAATAATAAAAATTTTATAGGTGGAGCAATTGGAGTGGTACTAACAGTATTAGTGGGTGGTGCAATAAAGTTTGGTCCTAAAATAATTAATTCTATAGTTAAAAAGTAATTCATCTATTTAACTTTTAAAAATGGGTACCTGTACGTGAAACCGTTCAGATTATGAACTACAATCACAAAAGAAATAGGAAGCTAATCATATCAGTACATGATTGGCTCCCTTTTGCATATTTTTAGTACACAATGGTTACGCATTCAATTCTGCTTAACCATAACCTTTTTTTTCCTCTCAAAATTCCAATGCAATCGATACTCACAAATCTCCTTCATCCACCCAAACAGTATTTCATCATGCTCTTTTGCCACCTCTTTCTGCGGGGAGAAAATTCCGTCTTCAAATTGGATCAGACCCTTAGAAGTGCCACTCCACTTTGTCATTGGCATAGTCTCAATGAGCTTAGCAACTTTGGCCTCATCATAATCATGTAATGCCAGTCCTTGCTTATCGGCCAGGTCTGCATCTCTGCGATAAGGCTTCTCCATCAGATAAGCATGAAAGAAAGGTGCCGCTTCTATCGCTGTAACCGGCTTATACCAATCGGCAACCCCTCTTGAAAGCATATACTTCAGCAATACCATCTTATAGCTTTTGTTCATGCCGGTACGGTTCATTTCAATCAGCCAGCCTTTATGCTGCTTTAACACTTCGGTTTCTAGTTCATTCAACTCCCCAGCGTGTTCCAAGAGGACAGGGTAGGTTTTGAACTTCTGTTGAATCGCTTTTGAATCCTCTTTTGCCTTTAAATGATATTCCAAGTAAGAAGGCCGATGACCGAGCTCTTCTTTTAATTCAAAATAAGCATTGATTAATCGCTGCTGAATCGGTTCGTTCTGTTTCATGGCTTCCAGTAAATCGATGACGGCAGTTTCGAAATGGAATTCGAAATAGGTCGGTTCCGTAAATGTTTCACTGCTAATTTTGGCAGGCAGTTCATTGTCATCTGCGAATACTTTATATTTCTGGCGTGCATTACGGTAATTTCCAATGAGATCGATGATTGTACAATGTGATTTGCCGGCCGCAAGTCGCAGTCCGCGTCCGATTTGTTGAGTGAAGACGGTAAGTGATTCCGTTTGACGAGCGAACAACAATGTATCTACAGAAGGGATATCGACACCTTCATTGAATAAATCGACTGTGAAGATGATGTCGAGTTGCCCGGATTCTAGCATGCACTTGGCGGCAGTCCGGGTCTCCCTGTCTGTGTTGCCATGAAGGGCGAGTGAGCGGTGGCCTGCTTGCTGGAAATGCTCACTTAGGAAAACGGCTTGCCGGATGGACGAGCAGAATCCGATTGTGCGGCTCTGTTTATGCTCCTTCCAAGGTGTCAGCACAGCTTCCGAATAACTGTCACGTATTTGAAGACGGAGCAGTTCCTCTTCGTCGTACCGATTGTTACGCCATTTCAATTGGCTGTAATCCGTTTCATCTAATACGCCGTAATAGATGAAAGGGGATAGCCAGTTTTGCCGGATGGCGTCCAGGAAGTGGATGGATATGGCTTCGTTGCCGTCACACAAGCTATAGACGTCCTTGTTGTCCAATCTGTCAGGTGTTGCGGTCAGGCCAAGCAGGAACTTCGGTATGAAATGACCCAATACCTTTTCATATGTAGGGGCAGCGGCATGATGAAATTCATCGACGACAATCAAGTCGAACGCAGTCGGTTCAAAACGCTGCAAATGATGTCGCATAGCAAGTGTCTGAATTGAAGCGAAAACGAAATCTGCGTCATTCTCCTTTTGCTGACCGTTATAAATTCCGCTTGTTCTGTCAGGGAATACATGCTTGAAAGATTGCTGTGCTTGCAAGAGTAGCTCCTCGCGATGTGCGATAAAAAGGACTTTTGGATAGGCTTGGGCAAAGAACGCAGCCAAGTACGTCTTGCCGAGCCCCGTTGCAAGTACAACCAAAGCTTTTTCATATCCAGCTTCTACTGTTTCATTCAACGCGTCCAATGCGAGTTGCTGTGCTGGGCGCGGTTCTAGGCTAGTTGATTCATAAGAAGATGCTGGGTCTGCAACTTGGTCATCCAAGATAGTTGCTCCGAATGTCATTTCAAGCTCGGTTTTTGAATCATACACAGCGCTGAACGGCAATTTCCAGTTTGTTTCATCGTATCTAGTCCTGTATTTTGCAATCTGTTCATTGTTGATCTGGACAGTGTTCGGCGACAAAAAGAGATTCATGAACTCATGGGCAGCCGTTTCAAATATTTCCGCATCAACGGTGGATGGGGCATATAGGTTCCATTCGATGCCGCTCGTTAGTGCAGACTTCGACAAATTGGAAGATCCAACGATGACAGTGGCACTATCCGTTGATTTAAATAAATAAGCTTTCGGATGAAATGAAGTGCCGCCGCTTTCCATCATGCGGATCTCGGCAGTAGGGATCTCATCTATCAGCAATTGAAGCGCATCTGGTTGGGTGATGGACAAATAATCGCCAGTCAGTATTTTAATATCCGCCCCGCGCAATACTGCCTCCCGTAAGACAGGTAACACTTCCTTTACACCAGACTTCATAAGAAATGCCGTCATCCAGTAGATTGTGTCAGCTTCAGCAGTAAGTTTCTTCAAGTCATCCAACAAGTTCTGTGTAAGTAAGCGCAGCTTAGTCATCTTCTACTTCCACTAAAAAGATCCGTTCCTCGAAACCGCCGCGTTTAGCGGCTTTCTCCGAACGGACTGCCTCCAGTTCTTCCACTGTCACTCCGTGAAACTTCGCTGCAGCGTGAATCAATTCCAACAAATCAGCCAGCTCCTCAACGGCATCATCAGAAGCGATAGCGCCTTCATATTCCGCCAATTCCTCATGCATCTTCTTGTTCACTTCCGTTATGTATTGTGAGTCGTCCAATAGATACGTTACACACGTCTTCCCGTCCTTCTCGATAATTTGTGGGATGAGGTCACGTACAAGTTTATTGTAGATAGGCATATGAATTTCTCCTTTAAGGTGCAATTTTCTATATTTTAGCATAGAGGTTAAATTTGCAGTCGATAAACATCTTCTGTCATACGTATTCCATGGAATGAATTTCTCCAACTAACTTGCACACTCTTCCTCACTACCATAGAGCTGTGTGGGTTTTCAAGCGTCGTTGACTATAGATAGTAGAGTAAATAATATACTACTATAAACAGGGAGGACAACAAAATGGCAGCAGCTTTTCAACCAATACATGGTGTCATCAATAGTAAAGATCTGGAGTTAGGAGTGGACTATACAATCGTTTCTATGCATTGTATGAGTTTCGATACTCTAGATTGGAATGAAGATTTGGAAGACGACTACTCTGATGAGCAAGACTTCGATGAATTGGAAGTAGTTGATAAAAAGTGCGGCATTAATAGTTTGAATTTTTTTCGTTCCAAAAAGATTAACAATGCACACCGACAGTTATTAATGGAGGAACTTGGAAAACTTGGTTGTGAGTATTACATCCATGAAACACCCTTTATTCCAAATTCAAATTTTTATTTGCCAAAGCAACCCATCGAACTAATAGCCGCGTATACGTTTGGACTTGGAGTAGTTCAAATTTTGAAGGGGAAATATAAGGGCGAGTATATGTTATATAACTACGAGAAAATGGATGCTTCGGATTTAGTAGAAGAAGATAAGCATAATGAACAAATGAGGCTACGTTTGTATTTTCAATATAAGAGCCCCTTTGCCTTCTACGATAAGTATGTCAATGAGCTAATTAGAAATAATTGGTATCTTGCATCTATACTAATTGTGAAACATAAACAATACATGAGGGATTTTTTCCTAACTGTTGCTGCTTATCATCGAGAGAAGGAAGAAGGTAGCATACATCTAGATACGGCGCGGATGATTCGAGGGATGAAACTAGAGTAACAAATAATAGACAGATCTCAATGCTTTTTGAGATTTGTCTTTTTCAAAATTCAGGGTCGGAAAATAAATAATAGTTCGTTAACTTTAATTATGATATGGTAAAATTAAACTGCTATCTATTTAAACAGGTGGAATAGCTGTATTGGCTTCTTCTTTACAAAGAGAATCAATTGTGGGGGATTATTATGTTAAAGTCTAAAATTGAACTTTATAGCTCGGAACGAGTAGGCCGCATTCATAGTGATATTGAATTTTTGTCAGAGTTAGTTTGCTTGTCTCATTTGGGAATCAAAAAAGGGGAGAAAACAGCAGAATTCCATGATTCATCCATTCGTTTATTAAACTATATAATCGAAACCGAAAATGCTTCACTTGCTTTATTACTAACAAAAACCTTATTTGAAATCCAAGAGCATGCTAAATTTTACTTGTCAGCAAATGCAACGAATGTCAGGCAACTTTGTGACCTTGTCTTAATCCAGTTTAGCGATTCGGAGGCGGAAATTTATTATTATGTAATGTGTTTGCTTAACTATTATGATGAATCTATAAGTGGAGTTTTTCAATCCCATGAAAAGTCAATAGGGGAAACTAATATTCAATCGATACTTTCGGCAAAAATAAATGAAATGGACGGGAATCTTTATGAGAGCTATGACCTGAAGCTGACAATGGAATTACTACATAGTTATTTAATTATTAATTTTGAGTCCGTTCATCCATTATTGTTAGATATGCTTTCAGATTGGGATCGATTTGAAAAAGATTTATCTCAAGAAAATCTATCCAAATTACTGTGGTATGGCTTCATCTTAAATCAGGAACAACTTTTGAAAGATGTAATTGTTGATTACGATGATAGATTGAAAAGCGATTTATGGTCAATTCGTTTTTATAGGTATATTAAGCAAAATCTATCCAAAAAAGAAGGATTGGATTTTGATAAGATACAACGTACCATTGTCCGATTTAAAAAGGAAAAGATATTTTCATCTAAAGAAAAAGAAGTGATTGCTGACAAGCTCCATTCCTTATTTGAAGAAAAGAGGAATAAGGTTACGAATAGGAAAGATAAAGGGACTAAGATAACCAAAAGCGTAGTCAGACTTTCGTCGTATAATATTCCAAGTAGTATGAAATTAAGTGATATAAAGCATATAGTCAAGGTTGAACTTGCCGTATATGAAAACAAGGAAATGCAAAAGGTTATTAAAACAATCCCTGTCTTGGCATTAACAGATAATAAAAAGACAGCTGTCTTTGTTAATAAGCCAATGATAAAACAGATAAAAGAAGAGGCAAAGCCGGGATTTATACTAATTGAAGGAGACTTGAAAGAAAAAAATAAGAATAAGAAAAACAATAAAGCGTCGTTAAAGATAATAACCAATGGTGGTAAAAGATTAGAAGG
This sequence comes from Saccharococcus sp. Marseille-Q5394, assembly GCF_946901335.1. Classification (NCBI taxonomy): domain Bacteria; kingdom Bacillati; phylum Bacillota; class Bacilli; order Caryophanales; family Anoxybacillaceae; genus Saccharococcus; species Saccharococcus sp. Marseille-Q5394. The sequence continues at coordinate 711,363 of NZ_CAMPPQ010000002.1, forward strand.
CGTTAAACTTTTTACTTGGCCATCAACGGAAATATCTGGAAAAGAGTTGGCGCCAGAAAGCGATTCCAATGGTTTAAATGAAAAAAGTGATTTGCGCAAAATGGGCTATCAAATTACAGATTTAACAAGGGAGAAGAGGTGGGCAGTATTACAACGAGCCGTTCCAGCATTGGGCTTAAGAAGGATAGCCTACACGATTGCCGGGTTTGTGAAGATGCGAAAAGGCCAAAGAAATGGGCATAAAAAATTTAGATACGCGATTGCAGAATGGGAATATGATTTACAAAGATTAAAGAACAAGTATTATAAAAAGGATTTTAATTGGCCGACAACTTAAAATGAAGAGGTGAAACGATGGATAGATTTATGAGGGTTTCAAAAAGATGGTATCAAAAAGCATCAGACGCTAATGATAGTTTTGATCAATTTATCAGTATTTGGATATCCTTTAACGCTATATATGGGCGGAGAAACGGTCAGGAGTTTTCAAAGATAAAATCAATCATTAATGATTTTGATAATGCTGCAGTTCGCAATATTTTATCGTGTGAAGAAGTCCAGTTTTTCTGTAATATCGAGCCTTCCATAAAGTTTTTAGGTAAACACCAAGAAGTTCTAAATACTTCTGATTCACAAGAGAGATTAAAAAGTAATTTAACTCGTAACCCAAAGGAAGCTTTATTTAACTTAATGTTCATTTTAAATAAAGTGAGGAACAATTTATTTCATGGCGATAAAAGAATCGAGAGCAGTAGAGATGTTGATATTGTAAAGCATGCTTATCCGATTGTCAGGGAAATCGTCAAAAGCCATTTGAGCGTTGATGAAAACATGGATCCGGTTATTGTAGAAACTTCGCAAAACCATTCCGTTGAGAAGAAATTACTGGAAAAAATTGAAGGCCTTAAAATAGAATTATCAAATGTGCTAAATGGCTATGAGTTAATCCCAAGAAACAAAAAACATCCAATTTCTATTTTATTGGATAGAACTAACATACAGGGGAATGCAATTGAAATGGGTGTTCTTTCACCACAACAAATGGAAGAAATTCGTTATGACTTGTTAAATCTATACAATCAAAACAAACCAGAAGTCTTAATAGATACAGAAGAAGTCTACCATTTTGTTGATAAAAGGATGAAAGAAGTAATTGAGAGTGGCTGTACTGAAAGGGGTTTAAGACAGTTCTATATGGAGTTTATTGAATTACAGGAAAAATATTATGATAAGGGGTATGATTTTAAACGGTAATGCTTACCCAGCATTACCGTTTATAGGTTATCATTGGAATTTCAATTGTCTAAGAAACTGCCGCCGTACATTATCTTGATGATTGGGTGTATGTAAATACGTGACACACGTCTTACCGTCCTTCTCGATAATTTGTGGGATGAGGTCACGGAAAAGTTTATTGTAAATAGGCATATGATTTTCTCCTTTGAGTACAATTCTCTGTATTTTAGCATATAGGTTAGCGGCTCGAATGGATAAATTGGAAAGGTGACATATCCACTTATGAACTACTGCATGATGTAGCTTGCTACAAGAAAGACAACTGGACAGCCGATCATACGATTCAATGATTGACTGTCCATTCAAATTAAAGCTCCTCCACCAACCGAAACCCCTTTGTCTTCAGATGATTCATATGATGTTCAAACGTCTTAATCATTTCAGAGCAATCGATGACATCAAATAGCATACCATCTAGTTCTTCTCGACTTATACGTGTAGAAACGATGCATCCTTTCGTAGGCAGTTCATCTGCCTGGCTATAATCGTATGCATGGATGAGGACCTTTTCTGCCGGGAGGATGGCGAAAACTTCTCTCGCTATCCGGATGATGCAACTGCAGACATAGTCTTGATAGAGTGTGAAATAATTGGTTTTGCCCATCTTTCTTCGTGATAGATTGCCTTTTGCAGTAAGTGATAACACCTCTGTCGGCACAGTTTCTTGATTGCCGGTTTGGTAATAGGCTGTCAGCTCTCCGTTGTTGAATTTTTTGCCGCCTAATTGTTCAATGTCCTCGAAAGGGTGATAGGTGTGGAGAGCTCTGAGCCAAGCTTCTTCATTCCCGTCCAATACCTCTGCGGCTAATTCCCGTTTTGCTTGTTTTTTAGTCAATAGAAGCTGATTTTGCTTAACTGCGTCAGCGAGTTTCTTTTCGAGGGTGCGTTTTTGGGCTTCGCCGCGCTTAAGCAGTCGGCTTATCCATGACGGTTTGAAGACGGCAAGTTCTTGGCGGATCCGTTCCGCATTTGGTCCACTGCCTCCAAACGCCTCCAAATCCTCCTTGACAATACCATCCCAGTCCACTGGATCCTCCGATTCCAGGTGGATGGAGATGAGCATGTTGACGTATGAGTTATACGCTTCCACTTCTTTAGCATCGGTGGGGGAAGCGGTCGCCTTATTAGGAATCGTCTCATAGGCAGTGCGCTGTGGTCGCTTTTTCCGTTTCGTTAATTGCTCTGAGTATGAAAGACCTGTCCCGGGAATGCCGACATTGGCACGGACACCTCGTTTCCCGACCGTCACCGAAGCTCCGCGCCGGCCGATCGACGTGCTGACTCCGCTTTTACTAACATTCAAACGGACACCGGGTGCAATTTTGATCCGTTTTTGAAATCGAAACCCCATTTTAATCCACCTTCCTATTTTTCATGTATTACTTTCCATTATTCTAATCATAATGAAGTGCTAGTTTAATTTCAAAATAACTATTTCCGAAATCCAAAGAGCTCATCGATCAGATGACCTGAGACTTGTCTGGGGCTTTTTTAATTACGGAAAATTAAGGAATTAATCGAGTGAATCAGGTATAATGTAGGAGTGAACCAAGGTTAAAAAGATGGACTAATAGATTATGAGTGGGTGAAATAATGAAACTTTTCGGGTTCTTATCTACTAAGCGAGAGGATATAGCAACAGTGAAACAGGTACTAGAAGAAGCGCGAGTGGAAAACGTTCCTGCCGCAGCTGATCCGGATATCCGATATTACCAGCTGCAGAATCAGCAACTCTATTATGACTTGGAAATGAAAGATCAAGCGAACAAGAAATTGATTGCTGAACAAAAGAAGTATGAGGAACTCGCTAGGAAGAAATCCGTTGAAATGGATAGCCTAAAAGGAATCATCCGCCAGCTCGAAGCAAAAAATGCAGAACTTGCCGTGCGGCCCACTCAACAAGAACTTGCCGAGAAAGATGTGCATATTCAGCGGTTAGCATTGCGGCTGAAAGAGGTTGGGCAGGGGGTGGTCTCTAAAGATGCCTATGAACTGGCACAATCGGAAACAATAAAGGTTGAGCAAAGACTTCAAATGATGACCGCTGCGGCAGAGCAGCTGAAAGCTAAGGCTGATCGGCTTGAGGTGGAAGTCAACTCGAGAACGCCAAAAGCCATACATATGGAATTGGAGAAAAAATACGCTGTACTGCAATTTAGCCATTCGTTAAGAATGTTGGAAAACAATCGATTGGCTCAGCTTCTAGATGAAACAGAAAAGAAATTTAACCAGTTACAACAGGTCATCAAAGAGATGGAGATGCCAACATCTGTTACAGGCGAACAAGCTGCGACCATGGTGGATGAAATAGCGAGTGCAGAGAATACGGTCGATGATATTGGCTATAAGGAAGATGTTTTAGCCGTCCTTGAAGAAGCGATTGCTGTACAGCTTGAGTTGGAAGAAGAGGAAAATGAATACTTCGCGCCACCAACTCATTTACCGACAGGACAGGTAAATGATCAACCGCTGCTTGCCGAGAAGGAAATTGATGAAAATCAGATGTTGCAGTCGATGTCCGAAATGATGCTGACGACGATGTCTGCTTTAGAAGAGGCGAAGGTTCCTGAAGAGTCTATAGCTCCTTCATTCCCGGCTTATAGTGAGTCCTCATTTCTACCGCGTGACGACAAGTCGGAATATGGATTTCTGTTTAAAGTAATTAGCAAAATAAAGTCTTTGATCAGACCAATTCGGAAAATAGATTTTGACAGTACAGATAAGGTGGATCACGCATCGGCATTTGCGGAAGGAATCATCCGGAAACGCTCATACGAACATAATCGTCGTCTGCAGGGGGTTGAAGATAAGCCTTATGTGGCGCGTGTCGATTACGTCACGAAGAGCGGCGCTGAAACGATGTACATCGGGGATCAAAGCATCGATGGATATGTGACCTCTTGGAAGGCGGAAGCAGCCTCGCTCTATTATTTGCGGACAGTCGGCCAACCGATTACCCATAAGACTCTCGGTGATGTCATCGTCGATTATATCCGACAAATTGATATACGGAGTGGTAGTATCAATAAGCTCCATCCGCCGCTCACCGCATCAAGTCAATACTTCCAAGATGAAGGATTGGTGTCAGCGCTTTCGGAAAAACGGGGAGTGGACATGCAGGCAATTGTAGCGACATTGCAGCGCGAGCAATATGAAATCATCCGACTCCCTATGACAAAACCGATTATTATCCAAGGTTCAGCGGGAAGTGGGAAGTCTGCCATCGCCCTCCACCGATTAAGCTATCTGTTATATAAATACGAAGATCTTTCACCGGAGCGCGTGGCTATACTAGGGCCGAATGATGCGTTCTTAGCTCATATTAAAAACGTACTTCCTACCCTTGGGGACATCGGTATTAAACAGATGACATTTCTCAAAATGGGTTGTGACATTCTTGGACTTTCTGAGTCCGGCATCAAACGTCATAGCGTTGAAGATCTCGAACTCATCAAAACAAAAGGTTCCTTGGAATTTCAAGCAATTGTACAGAGAAAAACGATGGGCACATTCAACGATCTCCGAATTTGGGCAAAACCGGTGACAGCCGATTCAATTGCCGTTCCGATTCTACCGATTTTGCGAGAGATGGAAAGATATCCTGACTTGTCTCTAAAAGAAAGGGAAAATCTCTACTTCAACTTCTTCTTGAAAAGCGTGCAGAAAGAGATGAGGGAACGAAATGAAGTATCCCGAGAATGGAAGCAATGGGTACGGAACGAGGCGAAAGAGATCGAGAAGCAGGAAACTACTAGTTTGTCGCTCATCCAGACTAATTTCATTTCAGAGAGAATTGCCGAACTGGGGGAGCAGTGGAAGTGGATGAAACTGGTTGATTTTCAAGCTGAAGATCCTTCAACAGGGACAAAAAAGAAGGCGGATGCGAGTCGTCTACAGTTCATCGCAGCGATCCAACATGCCATCCAATTGAAATTGGACGATCACGGAGTAAACCTGAAAGGCTGGATTTCCCAAGTGGTGGACGAGTCACTCCTCTCAGACGACTGGCATAAGCATATGAAGCGGAAAATGCGGGAACAGAGAGAAGTTGTACTTCTTCAGTATATCGTTGCGCAACGTGAAGAAGTATTTAGTACGGCTGGTTTGACTGAGAATACTGCCGTTAAAGCACAGCTCGAAGAAGTTCAGGCACGTCTGTTGCAGGAATTTACGGCGGAAAAACAGGACTTTTTTAAAAAAACGGAAAGACATGATCCAACAAGCACTGTATACAGAAAGTCTTGCAGCAATAGAACGTGCCTATTACCGACAGGTTACAGCTGCATTAAAAGAGCAGTACAATCTCCAATACAGCTTCAATCACCAGTATTCGGGATTTGTGTTTGAAGATGAGCTAGAACTATCCGCTACTGAAGAGAAAAAATTTCGAAATTACGTGAAGAAGAATTTGAAAGCTGACCTCGTTGGCTGTTATGAAGCTGCGGTTCAAGCTGCAAAAGATCAAGGGTTGCTGCCGGCAGCATACAACAGTGCAAGTGCCATGTATTATGAAGACTTGCCGGCACTTCTGCATATTGACAGGCTTCTGAACGGTCCTCCAAAAGATCATTTGCTGTCCTACTTGATTATCGACGAAGCGCAGGATTATATGCCATACGAAATCACGGAGTTGCATGCACTTACCAAAAGGAACGGCATCATGCTCATAGGAGATCTTGGGCAGAACCTAAACCGGGCCAATACGCTACGAGACTGGAATGTATTAGGAGAATTGATTGGCGACCTCTCGCTATACGAGCTGAAAGCGACTTACCGTTCGACAGCCCAAATTGTAGAGGTGAGCAATGAAATCATCGGGCCGTTCGCTACCGGCAAATATTCACTCTCAGCAGAGACTTTCCGGGACGGTGAGCCGGTTGAATTTGTAGAGTTCACTCCTGACAAGGAAGAAGAGGAATTGATTCAAATCCTGGAGCAAGCCGTCTTCGATAGCAAGTATGAACCGGTAGCCGTCATTGTGAAAGATGAATCGATGATCGAGCGGTACCATTATATGATCGATCCATATTTCTCTGTCGCTATACAGACTGCGGGTAAACTGCCAACAGGTACAAAGGTAGTCATCACCACTCCTTCCGCTGTTAAGGGACTCGAATTCGAAGCGGTCGTCATTGTCCGTTTCAGCGATTATGAACCAACTGATGATGACCGTAAATTAGCCTACGTCGCGACAAGTAGGGCATTGCACCAGCTATACATTATGGTGGAAAAAGGGAAGGCCAGTTTGATTTAGTCTGGCTGTATCATGCCGAAGGATCTTACTCTTTTTGATTCGAATGAGAATGGGGGAGTGTATATGAATCGCGTATTGCTGACAGATGAAGAACGATTACAAGCACTTTACAAGAAATTAAGAGAATCAAGGCGCAGTGGGCCTATCGGTTTCAGTGCGCCGCTAGCACAATTATCGTATCGAATTTTGCAATTGGAACGAAAGTTGAAAATCCATGATCCGGTCAGACGATACGATTGCATCGGCATCATGATGGAACAAGCCTATTATATGAAGACTGAACAGAAAGACCGCCATGTTGCAAAGCTTACATTCGAGCAGATTTTACGGCTGGATCCGCATAACCCTGAAGCGAATTACCGTTATGCCTTTCTCCATTATGAAGATGGGGAGTGGGTCAAAGCCATCCGATTTTTCAAAGCAGCGATCCAGGATAATTCCTCAGATTTTCCCTTAGCGAAAGATCAGATTGTGAAGGCGAATCTGTTCATCAGTTATTGTGCGATGATGCTTGTAAAGGAATCCATGCGTACCGTGGAAGACTTAAAGTCAGATAAAAAGCTAGATACGGAAGGCGTCAGCATAGATGAACTTACCGCTAATGTGAAAACCTTGTTGGCGCAGACTGAATATAGGTTGGTGAGCAATGAGGGTGAAGAGTTCATTTCAAAAGTGAGGTATGAAGAACTTGAATCGAACGTTGAGTCAGGCGCAATATGGCTTGATATGACTTTGGATCAGCCTTATGTAAAAAGCGGCTACCAGAGTAAGGAAATATCCCGCCTGAACGGAATTTTGCTGAAGAGATTGCTGTTGAAATCAGCTAAACAAGAAACGCTCGCTTTGGCTGAGATTTCTGGCTACCAGGAAGAATTTGTAGCTGAAAGTCATGATGTCAGCTGGGAGAATTATCGGCAAAAGATCCGTCGACTCAATCAGAGACTAAGTGACGTCGGGCTTCCAGTACAGTTCATCCAACATGTTACTGGCACTCAAAGTTATAAGATTGAACCATGTAAATTTTCAATCATCGAAAATGAAGCCAACTAATATCGCAAAAAATCCCTCTACTCAGTAGCGGGATTTTTCTTTGCAGTAACTTATTCGTGTGACAGGGGTGTCACAGTCATCTCCGTATACTTTGGGTATCAAAAGAAACGGAGATGATGAGATGACGAAGAAGTGGAATGCATTATTAAACGGCTATGGATATGAAGTGACTGAAGTAAATGAAGGGCAATTTGATTTATGCAATCTTACCCGGCAAAATCAGCGTTTCCTAGTTACACTTTTAGAGAAGTTGTCGATCAGTGTGTCTGTTTCAGAAACGATTCTTACGATACATGGAGAACCCGTGGCGGAAGAAAATTGGATAGGCCATTTAGAGACATATGTTGATGGCAGAAGTGGGTCCAGCTATGGACCTACTGAAATCCCATTGGATACGATCGACGTGTACATTGCGGGGATTGTCATGCAACTGAATCGGCTAGGTTGTGTAATGACCTATTCATGTGATGGCCACGAGCGGAGAAAGCCTGTCCTTTATTTTGCAACGGCGGGATTTGCACGAATGGCGAAAAGCATACTGGAATATTGCGGACTGAACATCAAACGAAGAGGCGCGAAACTAACAATCTACATAGATCGGAAAAACCTGCCGGGTATCGCTGTGCAACTTTCCGGATTCTCGCTTGAACTTGCTGAGAAAATTCATCAAGAACAAAATGAACTTGTCAGTGAAAAGTCGTTTAACGAGACGCTGGAAAAAGTCCTTGCCATACCCGGGGAAAGTGGGGAAGAGGAATGGATCCGGGAATTTGTAATCCAAAAACTGAAACCTTTAACAGATCGAATCGAAGTGGATCATTATGGGAACATCGTGGCAGTAAAAAGGTTCGGACCAGGCCCAACTGTATTGTTGAATGCGCACTTGGATACGTATGAATCGATTGCCGATGGGCGTGAAATTATTAAAACAGGAGATATCTGGTCGAGCAGTGATGGGATTTTAGGGGCCGATGACCGGGCAGGTGTAAACGTTGTGTTGGCTGCTGCCAAATCGGTTGGAAACAGTCAATTTAACGGAACGGTCAAATTCATCTTTACTGTACAGGAGGAAATAGGACTTCTTGGTGCACGGCAAGTTACGAAATCAATTCTTTGGGATGTCGATATGGCATTTGTCATCGACCGGCGGGGCACGCATGATATCGTCACTTCCAGAGGTGGAGTCGATCTGTTTTGCACACCCGCTTTTGGAAATGCGCTTGAAGGAATCGCCCGGAGATCTGGTGACCGCAGATGGCGGACTGTTGAAGGCGGATCCAGCGATACGTATATATGGGCCCAGAGCGGAATTGAAAGTGTGAATCTATCAGTTGGATATGCGAATGAGCACACGGATAATGAGACATTGGATGTGAAGGCTTGCTATGGAACCTATCAGTTCATTATGGAAATATTGAATGAGTGCCGTCAACTTGCTAGATTGAACGGGCATTCTAATCGTCTGACAGGAAGAAAAGCAGCTAATTGAAAAACGGTTTAACAGTGAAGTGAATTCACAAGCTTCCAAGAGTGGCGCAACGGATGTGCTATGCTAAGCACATTTTCAAGACGATTCCACATCGCGTTAAAATGCCCACAACCAAAGAATTGAATGAGGGCGTGGATTACAATTTAATTTTCTGAATTAAAATTTGGAAATAGGTACCAGGCACCCAATCAATTCTTAATTGCGCGGGTGCCTGGTACCTTTATTTAAGTTCAATTCACTTTCAAAGAAACAAGTGCATTGTGTATGGCCTCGAGTTTCGTTTCAAGCCGGTGCAAGAGATAAAAAGATACAAAGATCGGAAATCCGATTTGTTGTATAAAATTTAGCCATTGTTCCATTTTGAATTCGCCTCCTCAATTTTAATGATAAAAGGCTCCCCAGCCAAGCCGGAGAGCCTTATTCTTATGCTTTTACAAGATCATCTACGGTGCGTTCGATAATGCGGGCGCCTTTTACGGTTGCAAGAAAAGAGCCATCCACTTCAAACACCTGTGAATTGATAATCTCCTGCATGGCTGCCTCCACCTCGGCTGGCGTCAATCCAGCTTTTGGCTCGTCCACTGTTAGGGATGTTTGTTTTCCCGCAGCAGTCGTGAAGTTTAATTGTAACGTTTTCGCCATTCCTCATCTCCCCTTTCTACTTAGTTTTCTACTTAGTTCATAATGTCTCCTGTTTCTACCCTTTCTGCTCCGATTAATGGATATTCGGAGAGCTGTGCCAATTGTGTAAGGGCGTTGTGTAGGTTGTCAGCCGTCGCCCCTTCTGCGATGTTACGGTAGGATTTCGATTTTCGGATCAATTTCCCATCCTCCGTCATCCCGCCATCGAAGTACACCTTTCCTACTGCATTTTTGAATTCGATTGTCGCCATTTGCTTTCCCCCCTTTCACATACTATATAGATTTGAAATGATGAAAAGGATACTATCTTCATGAATTTATTCAAAAAAGATTTTAAAGGTTATTTCCGTTGCAAGGCTCTCATTTACATTTGGACTGTTTTAGAACGGTATCTATTTAATTTATTTTCACTTTGATTTCATCGGTAAATACATATAAGATATACTTCTGTACTTCTAAGATTTGCAGAAGAAGGATGGACTGATATCAAGAATAAATGATGTAACGGAGGCTGCTTATGAATTATAGAATCAGTAACAAGCAAGTATTTGAACAAGCACAGATGCGTTCGGTTTCAGATGTACCGTTTACTGAGGAAGAACGTCAAAATGGCATGAAACTTGTAGTTTCTAAGGTGGATAATACGCTGGCTTTGTATTTGGTGGAGATAGATGGTCATAAGAAGTTTGAGGTTCGTTGGGACGATTCGCACGAGATCTTCACCGGCTGGTATTCCGCGTGGGAAAACTTCACTTGGTGTCTAAATGTCGCAGGCAACTCAGTGACTAATTAAAATCGTTTGCAGCGCCAGGTTAGGTTTTAGTCGAATTTTAAATTGCTTCGGAAACTTGCGCTCTTCGGTCTGGTATATACATAAGGGGAAGGGGTTGATAATATGAAAGTTGATAGGGAATATTTTTATGAATTAATTGACAAAATACCAAAAGAAAAATTACCTGAATTAAGAATAGAGTTGCTAAAAATGGCGATTCCCGAAGTAGAACCAACACCTGAGGAAATAGAAGCGATTGAAAGAGGCCTTGAAGAATTTGCACGGGGTGAAGTTTATTCCTTTGAAGAAGTATTTGGGGAAACGCGGAAACACGACAAGGAAGATAATGAATAAAGGTTAGCACCAGGTTAGGGTTTATATTAAAACAAATAATCCATCCTTGAGTGACTAGCTCGCATAGGATGGATTATTTCATCTCGGGCTGATCCCCCTTGAAGGAAACCTGCTATTACAGACCGCCTAATGTTAGCGCATTAGGTGGTCCTTTTTAGTTTATTCGTACTTTCACACATTATATGAATTGAAATGATGAAAAGGATACTTCTCTGTATGTTTTATTAAAAGGCTATGTTAAAGCCCAATGTGGATTTTTCACACCTGTTAATTGAGACTTCGAGATGAGAGCAGCGGGACAGGTGAGACCCCTTGGTATAAGTTTATGGACCTGGAAATTGTTAAATCAATAAGTCGTTCAAACGTATTATCTCGCATCCTTTACTTTCATAATAGTCTATCATCCCATCAATTTTCTTTTTATCATAACTGGTAATGCAATCTGATAGTACACTAACCCCATAGTTTGATTTACGTAAGTTATAGCAAGTTGACTTAACACAAGCAACAGCATCCGCTCCAGTGATGTAGAAGTCGTCTATTTTATTTATATTAATAAATTCTGTGAATTCTTCACATGTTAATGCGTTTCCTTTATATTTTGTAAAAACATTTTCTGATACTATTTTCAAATCTGGAGCTAATTCGGCACCTAGTGTATCTGTTTTAAAAGTTCTCGTACCAGGTGACAAATTCTCATGTCTTATATAAACAACATGAATATTATTTTCGACCGCCCAATCAATTGATTTGTTGATATTGTCAATGATATCTTTGTAATTCTTTGTTATATCATTTTGAATATCAATAATTACCAAAGCTTTATTCTGCATAATACATCCTCCTAATAAATAAACTGATTATTTTTTCTTGTAAACCTATTATAGAACAGGGGTTCGGCTGTGGCAAATATTAACAAAATTCTTTAACATAGCTTATTAAACACGGTTTAAGGAATAAATTTTTAGGTCTTCTGAGATGCCCGGTTGTAATGGGGATCGTAGTACAGTGAAGGATCCACAAGGGTAGAGAAACTTCTTTGGGGGAGTTAAAGATGAGGTACTTCATTTCGAATTAATAAATTTAGTCATCTTCTACTTCCACTAAAAAGATCCGCTCCTCAAAACTACCGCGTTCAACCGCTTTGTCAGCACGCACCGCTTCCAGTTCTTCCACCGTAACCCCGTGAAACTTTGCTGCAGCATGAATCAACTCCAGCAAATCGGCCAGTTCCTCAACGGCATCATCCGATGTGATAGCTCCCTCATATTCCGCTAATTCCTCATGCATCTTCTTGTTTACTTCCGTTATGTATTGCGAGTCGTCCAATATATAGGTGACACACGTCTTACCTGTCCTTTTCGATAATGCCGGGTATCAGGTCTCGAACAAGTTTGTTGTAGATTGGCATATGATCTTCTCCTTTGTGTAGTAATTTTCTATATTCTAGCACAGCGCTAAATAGAGATGTTGATAGTAATGTAAGAGAAATGTATTTTGCAAGAATTATCCCTAAATTATAAGGAATATTTTACATGTTATATGGTACTATTTAATTAATGCGAATTATGTAGAAAAAAGGCGGGGGATTTGAATGTTGAGCTTATTTAAATCAAGATGTGGAATCTGTAAAAGGATAGTATCAGAGTTCCAACGTTATAGGTTACCGAATAATAAGGTAGGGAAAGTCTGCTTAGCTTGTTGTGTGTATGCGGAGAGAAGGGCTTATCGGAAGTGTTGAAGCAGCAACGACGCGAACTTCACTGGTACTGAAAGCGCATGCTGTTCAATTAAGAGTAAAGGTGGTGTTGTTATGATTTCGGGTTTCTTTGGAGGGATTCTCTCTGTTTTAATTATGCTGATAACATCGAGTGTCTTTCCGTTACTAGTTTCATTCATAGTCTTATCGTTAGTAGTGCAGTGGAAAATGCCCATTATCAAAGGAAAGTATGGAGAGTGGGTTGTGAATTCCAAGCTTCAAAAATTAGGGGATGCATACACTGTCTTCCATGATGTGTATATTCCGAATGGCGAGCGGGGATTGACGCAAGTGGATCATATTGTGACGTCAGAGTATGGTGTGTTTGTCATTGAAACGAAACATTACAGCGGCTGGATTTTCGGCGATGAATATAAACCGTACTGGACACAAGTCATTTACAAACGGAAGACAAAAATGCACAATCCAATCCGACAGAATTACGGCCATGTGCAAGCTCTGTTTACGTACATAGGACAAGCGGAAATGAAGGATGTCCATTCGATCATCGCCTTTTCACCTAACTCTACTTTTAAATTCAAAAAGGATTTCACGTTAGCACATGTCATTCAGTTTACTGAATTGCTAGCGACAATCAAACAGTACAAAGAGCGACGTATTAATGAGACTACCGTGAGAGAAATTAATGCAAAGCTTGGAGAGCTGTTGGTTGAAGATAAAAGAGAGAAGAAGCGTTTGAAGGCAGACCATTTGCAATCAATCCGAAAGGTGAAAGGTGCCAAACAGACGGCACGGCCACATACCGGCGATTCGAAAAATATGTCCACGCAGGTCGCCTCGACTTTACAAACTACTTGTCCCAAGTGCGGTGGGCAACTGACTATGAAGGCGGGTAGGTATGGGAAGTTTTATGGGTGTAGTAATTATCCGGGTTGTAGGTTTACAGAGAATTTGAACACGAAGCAGCAGAGTGTTTAGAAAAATATATAGGGACTATTGTGGAATGAAGGAATTCACGGGATAAATTCCTTATAGGATTACCTCTAGAAGTACCATAGGTAGTCTTTTTTAGTTTCTATGAATGGACTGATACTAAATGAACGAAATAGGAGGCCCAAAATTGAAGAAAATCACAAACAAAATCGAGTTATTTGAACACTTTAGGAGCCTTGCAGTACGAAAAAGGGCTTCTGAAATTGAGATACCCGGAGTAGGGAAGTTTCGGATATTTTATCAAGAATCCGAGGGTGTCGACCGAGATGTTGCTGCAGACTTGGACGGAATAACGATAAATGATGACGAGCGATTTACACTCTGGGACAATGTATTATTGAAGGTGAAGCAAACAATCAGTTTTCCCAGTTACGAGACATGGTTCAAAAACACATCTGCAATCCTGCTCGATGATCATTATATCGGTGTAGTGTGCAGCAATAGCTTTCAAGTGGATTGGTTGCAATCATACTATAGAGACACTCTACTCACTATACTTAAAGAAGTGACAGGGGAACAAATCGGGATAGAGTTCTTTGTAGAGAACTCTCAATAAGTAGTAGAACCTAACACCGTTCATTGCATTGTCATCATGCTTGTCCTACAGGTACCGACCAATAAAACTGGAGGTAAATTATGAAAATAAAAATACACGCTGATAAGGTGATTGTCGATGGCTTTGAAATTTACGGTCATATCGATCAAGAACAATCTTGTTCTACATGTAAGAATAACTTGATTTACTATGATGACTTTGATGCGTTCTTTTGTGCGGCATGCAATTGTTGGAGTGAGTCAACATGTAGTGAGCCTAGCTGCAGGTATTGCCCTAATCGACCAGAAACGCCGCTTCCTAATCAAAGTTAGGCTGCGCAGTGCGAAGAATCATATGTGTACACACATGAACTTCCATAGAGTTGGGAACGTACGTATGGTACAATAAAATAGTAATAGAATAGGTGACTCAAGGGTGGTCGGCCATTTCCCATTAGAGGGGAGGTGGTCGTATGTCAGTATCTGAAGCGCTGATGCTCATGGTAACTTTCGGAGTATTAATCGTAGCGATATTGTCGTTCCACAATAAAAAATAATCCATCCTTGAGTGGGAGCTCATAATTGGATGGATTATTTTCATAGCTGAGCTGATCCCCTTGAAGGGAACCATCTATTACACCTTGTAGACCGCCTAATGTTGACGCATTGGATGGTCCTTTTTAGATTGGTTATTGAAACCAATTATATACCTGTTATCTTTATTATAGAGGAGTATATTGGTCGTTACAACCAATTGACGCTCCAAAACAACTCAGGAGTAACCCCCATGCCTAACCACCAAATAAAGCTTAGTCATCTTTTACTCCCGTTAAAAAGATCCGATCCTCGAAACCGCCGCGCTTAGCACTTTAACATAGAGGTGGGAAGCACGAACGGAAAAATAGAAGTTCCCTTAAGAACGGGGATATCTTTCATGTTCCATGGTATTATTGTAATAATTGAAATATTAAACAGTTGACCTGGTTGTCATAAAAAAAATCGGCTGGAGGTGATGAAGTGGGAGTAAGTATCGGTGATTCCTGCACTCTCTATAAACGATGCAAAATATGCGAAGAATACAAACACAAGATGAGTTTTCCATCACTAGGCGGAAAGGGAAGGAGCGCAGGGAAAAGAAGGTCATTTTGCTATGATTGTAAAGAACGCAGGCATGAAAGGATAATTGAACCTGTCAAGGAATACAGTTATGACACTTCCATCCTCGATGCCAACGGGGAAATAACTATCCGCGGACGAACTAAGAATAATCGTAAATATGAAAGTGTCATCAGCTATGAAAAAGCGAAGAGAATAGTGGAAGAAGGATCAGCAGGAATCTACCATAGTACGTTAATTCACCATTTCTATAATAGAAGAACAATAAAGGCGTTTATTTTAGAGCGTGATGACTATTCATGCCACTATTGTGGAAAGTATGGAGATACGCTGGATCATAAAATCCCGAAGGCAAAAGGTGGTTTAACCACGATAGCAAACTGCGTCTGTGCCTGCTCGAAGTGTAATACAAAAAAGAGCGACATGGAGTATGATGAATATATGGAGAAAATTCACGGAATCATGTCCTGATAGGATTACCACTTACAAGTGCAATAGGTGGTCTTTTTTTAGTTTCTATTAAATAAACGAAACAGGGGGCCCAAA
This sequence comes from Saccharococcus sp. Marseille-Q5394, assembly GCF_946901335.1. NCBI lineage: Bacteria > Bacillati > Bacillota > Bacilli > Caryophanales > Anoxybacillaceae > Saccharococcus > Saccharococcus sp. Marseille-Q5394. Next base: position 727,129 of record NZ_CAMPPQ010000002.1, read on the forward strand.
ATTGAAGAAAATCACAAATGAAATCGAGTTATTTGAACACTTTAGGAGCATGGCAATACGAAAAGGGGCTTCTGAAATTGAGATACCCGGAGTAGGGAAGTTTCGGATATTTTATCAAGAACTTGAGGATGTCGACCGAGATGTTGCTGCAGACTTGGACGGAATAACGATAAATGATGACGAGCGATTTACACTCTGGGACGATGTATTATCGAAAGTGAAGCAAACAATCAGTTATCCAAGTTACGAGACATGGTTCAAAAATACATCCGCAATCCTGCTCGATGATCATCATATCGGTGTAGCGTGCAGCAATAGCTTCCAAGTTGATTGGTTGCAATCACACTATAGAGACACTCTACTCAATATACTTGAAGAAGTGACAGGGGAACAAGTCGGGATAGAGTTCTTTGTAGAGAACTCTCAATAAGTAATAGAACTTAACACCTTTCATTAGATTATCATAGTTTATCGTACAGGTACCGACCACTAAAACTGGAGGTTTAATTATGAAAATAAAAATACACGCTGATAAGGTGATTGTCGATGGCTTTGAAATTTACGGTCACATCGATCAAGAATAATCTTGTTCAACATGTAAGAATAGCTTGATTTACTATGAAGACTATGACGTGTATTTTTGTGCGGCATGCAATTGTTGGAGTGAGTCAACATGTTGTGAGCCTAGCTGCAGGTATTGCCCTAATCGACCAGAAACGCCGCTTCCTAATCAAAGTTAGGGTGCGCATAATATTTCTGTTACCAGGTTCACATCGAGTTTCGAATTGTTTCAGAACCTGGTATCGTTTCAAAGCTCCTGTTAGCAAAAAACAGTGCATTATAGTCGTTGCTTTTCTTCTTTTGTACTTTTAGATTTGATTAGCGAATAAATATCTTTGACATGAAGTACAAGCAACCCTATCATAAGCAACCAAACAAAATGTACTTTGTTACCCAAATCGTCCATCATATATTCACGATATTTAAACGTAAAGTAGCAAACAAATATAAATAATAGCAGGTCCCAGATTACGGTCACTATTTCTTTTAGTTCTTTTTTGTCATTCAGTAATCCAGTTAAGATTAGCCTCACGATTAGAAAGGCTGCGAGTGCACTTGGATAATTTGACATATCTACATGAAAACCACGAAAAGCATCCATTGATAACCTCCTTTATTTTGATGTCCGACTTTTTTGAAATTATTTAATAAAGTGCCGACTAAGCAGCTCTGATCCTTGAGTAAAGCACTCGTTAGTTGAAGAAGAAATCCTATCTAGTTAAAAGTTTCTTCTTCCCATATTTCAAATATAACAGCTTTAAGAAACTTTCCCTCTTTGACTTCGATAGCTATAGCTTCCTTTTTATTAATATCGGTTATCTCATAATACTTTGTTCCTTCTTTATATTTATTCGAGAAATTCCCACTAGTGTCAGAAATCCCTTGTTGAGAATAGAAAGTAACTTCGCCAATTTCAGCACCTATTTCCTCTTCATTAACTTCCTCTTCTGTAACAACATAAGATTCATTCTCCCATGTAACGAATTCAGTTACCCAGCTTGCACTAGAAACAGTTTGTATTTCATTCTCTGATTTTCCATCAATCAAAGAACAACCTGCTAATATAACAACTCCAAGAATTGTTACTATTAAAATCCTTTGCATAGGTATACCTCCGATATATTAGACATTCCTAGTTTGCTACGTTGGTTCAATAAGAAAAAAGACTTTACTCCTTCCTGAAGTAAAGCACCCCGTTACTTTAAGTACAATTCTTCACAAATTCATAAATGTGAAATACATTAAAGTGGTGAATGCCATAAAATTGTTTTTTTATATGGATTTACGACCAATGAAAAGAAAAAGGAGCCACCAAAAATCTGGTTGACCCCTTTTTTAGCCCTCTTAATCAGGCGTGCATCCTAATACAGTAACAGAACCTGGTGGAAGTTCAGCAGACTGTGCCTGTAGTACAAATCCATTTATTTCTTGAATGAGGGCAAAATCGTCATTTAGACCTCCACTGTCTTGAAATATAATTGTAAAGTTTCGTGGTGTGACTTCACCTGTGACGAGACCCATACCGAGTACAACTATTCTACAACCACCCTGTGGCTCTAATGGTTCACAAATAACAACACTAATTTGACCAGGGATAGAAGTAAATACAAAAGAGTTATTATTTGGGATAGGTTCATTATCTACAAACACTACTTGAAGTGAACTTTGTTCAAGTCTATCTCTGCAAATATTTGCTGTAAAGCTAATTTGTCCAGTAGCCCTTTCATTAACAAAGTCAATTGGTACTTCGGGATCTGTGCCAGTTACAATAGCCCCACAACTACATATTAATCCCAATGGTATACACATCCTTTCCATTATAATACTATATTATATGTGAAAGGGCGGATACTGCTTGGACTAGTAGTTGTTTATCAAAAGTGTATTAATCGTTCAAGGATCAACGCACCTTTGTAGTTTAATACTTGATGGATTGCACAAATATCACCTCATCCTCCAGTGTCTTTTGATTTAGGTTACTTATACATTCGAATAAGTTCCTTTTTTACATCAATATTCAAATAAGCTCTTACATCACTTTCGCTTGGTTGCCTTAACAGTACATTCTTCCCTACTATTATTGGAACCTCATTCAAACAGACCACACTTTACATTTTATATTTCATAAATAAGGGATTCGCTGAACTCTAAATAAATCCTTCTTCAACTAACTGCACCGTTAGTTCAATAAGGAAAAATGCTTTACTCCTTCTTGAAGTAAAGCACTAGTTAGTTGAATAAGCTGAGAGTTTCCAACCCGACACTATCTAATAAATTTTCAAATCATCAATCTTCGTACGAATTTGTTTAACCATATTTGACTTGAGAAACTCATCAACACTCCAGAAAAGGAAAGATGATAGGAGGGAAATAAATAAAAAGAAATTTACTGGTTCCCAACCCTCTCCCGAAAAAACGAAAAAAAATTGTACAAATACAATGGCAAGAAGTAAATGAGTTGCTAAAGCTACTCCACCTCGTACTACTCCTTCAAGCTTCTTTGATAATAAGTCAGACAATATAGAACTTGGCAAACCGTAAGTCAAGAGAATAGGGAATAAATACATTCCAATCATAATGACAAATCCTGAAGGTTCTATAAGGAAAAATATAAACATTACCAATATACAGGCTGCTACGGCAGAAACTAATTTTCTTATTATCAAATCACCCCTCCTGTCTTCTAGTTCAACTAACCTGCTGCGTTAGTTCAATAACTCATTAATCGTTTTTGCTGAACTTTTTGACAGGGTATAGATGGTATGAGTATCGTTTAAATTCATTATCGTGCCACTATCTTCATTTATCCAAAGAAAATAGGATTCTTCACCAAATTCAACTTTATACTCAGGCTCAGCCATATTAACTATACCTGGCATTTTTACAGCGTTGTTGAACGCTTTCACAAAATCATTAACAATTTCGGAGTCTGTAAAGGAGGTCAATGAATCTTTTTTGATATCCGAAAAACTATCCATTTCGTAAACATCTACTTTTTGATTGTTTTTAGAGGAACATCCACCAACGAAAAATAAAGTGAAAACCACAGCTATCAAGAAAAGAGACAATCTTTTCAAAGTAGCACCTCCTTATAAAATAATTAGACAAAATTAAACAAATAAAGTTTCACATTTATCTTTTGCTTATTGAACTAACTGCCGCGTTAGTTGAATAAGACAAAGGTGCGGTCAAAGCTCAACGACCTTCAAGTAAAGCACCCGTTTAGTTGAATATGATTACTGTATCAGACCGACTATCCAAACTACCAAATACATTGGAACTGCAACAATTATCGCCCCTGCAAGTAAATAGCTAATCGACCATATAACAAATTTAATAACATCATATATAGCACCTGCAAAGTCATCAACAAATCTTAACACTAAAAACCCCTCCTACAACATATAGCTTGATAATTATATTTTAACAGTATTTCCCTCTACGAAAATGTTATATTAGTCCAGTCAGCGATGTTCTTCTTTAACTCTTTGCCCCGTTAGTTCAAAAAAAGCGACTTTTCCAGACTTGAAGTCAATCCTTTTATGAAATAATTTACAACATATATTATCTATTCAACAAGGTCGTAAAAAAACCTGCTTCTTCAACTAAACTGCCACGTTAATTCAATAAGCAACGAGTACCCGAGCTGCTCAGAAGGGTTCAACAAACTCTTTTTCCACCTTCTTCAAAAACTCTTCATACACTTTATAATGCTCTAGTAGACGCTTATGTGCCTGTTCACGCTCTTGGGATGTTGTTGCCTCTTCATAAGCAATAACAATTTGAACATATTGTTTCTTTGTATCCAAATACTCGTTAAGATACTGTTCTTCAATTTGTCGCTCTGCTCGTACAATTCCACCCGTAGAATTGTAGACATCAGCAAACGCATTAAATAATGTTTCAATTAATTGAGCTCTTTGAGCATCATCATACTTCTCTGCTGTTTCTTGGTATTCCAAAATTCGTTCTATCGGCTTTTGTATGATAGCCAACTCCCCATAAATGGACGCCCGATAATCTATTATCACTTGATGTTGATGATAAAAAACTGTACTGGTTGCAATCAGTAGTATGAGTAGTGCGCCGATGTAAATCTTTTTCACTAATCTATGCCTCCCCAATGTCAAGATGTATTTAGCTGCTCTTGTTTATAAGTCATTTCGAGTACCAGGTTCCCACAGAATTTCGAATTGCTTTAGCACCTGGTACCCTTCACTATCGCACAGGTATAGACAAAAAATTATTCCATAAAGTCCTCAACCAGTTCATAGCATCTCTCTTCCGTAAGGTCTGCTAGCACAACCACATATTCCAAATGTTCCTGTGTACCGCCTTGGTATTTGAGCGATGCTTCCTTCGCGGTATCATCTCTATATGTTATCCAGTTACGTTGTTCGTCCCTCAATTGATTCATTTCCTCTTTAGAAAGCTGCTCCTTTAGCACTCCATACACTTCATTCAATAACTCATCCCACAGATCATAGCGTTCTCCTTCGACTTTTTTCAATGCGAGAGTTGATGAGTCATTGGAATAAGTTTTTCGTATTTTGTCCACTTCTTTGCTTCGATTAGCAAGTTTTTGTTGATATACTTCCTTCATACTCTTTGGGGTAGTTGCAATGTCTTTTTCAGTTTCCGTGAGCGATTCATTGTCGTTGCTGTTTGAAATGTTTTGTGATGGGTCTGTAGTAGAAGTATGGGCATTCTGTGACTCTTCGGACGTGTTTCCACAAGCCGCCAATATGGCTACTAGTAGGAGTCCTACTAATGACTTCTGATAGCTTTTCATTCTATACCAACTTTCATCTTATCCGGATTTCCGGGTACTAAATATTGATAGTCAGGCAAAAAAGATTATTGTAATTATACACTTCAATTGTTTGGAGTGCTTTGATTACGAGGTCCGTAATTATCAACAAGCTGCCTGTTAATCAAACAAACTGGCTTTATAATCTTTCGGAACTTTCCGACAGACTTGCCCGTATACCATACTACGCGGGCTCTGTCGGTTTTTTAATGCTATCAAATCGCTTTTCTTACAAAGAATCGGGGGATGGATATGGGAGTATCGAAAGGGATGATCATGGGGGTATTCGCTGCAATAATGGTTTCACTTGCGGGATGTGAGGAGGAAGAGAAGGCGATTGCTGACTTGGTGGAGACGGAAATTGTTGAAGAGGTCCATCAAGTAGATGAACCAGTAGTCGATGAATACTGGTCGCAGCCGATTGATTCGGAGATATGTCAGACAGTAGGTGAATGCCGCGATGTAGGGGATGCAAACGGAAGCGAGTATTTTACTAGTTTTTCAGGAGATCTCAAACAGACAAACAATATGTCATATCTGAATGTGCAAGCGGTAGGAGATGAATCTGTTCTTGCATTTTCTGCTAATGATAAGGACGATGAAAAATCCATTATCGCTCGCTATGAATTAATAGAAGATGAATTTGTTTTGACGAAAGGCGAAGAAACGACGATCTTCAATGGGATCGCTGATATTGTGCTTGCGTTATACGATCGGGATAAAATGAATTTGCAAATCCTTGAATTTCAAGAGAACGTTTACCCGAATGTTAATACTTATGAGGGGAAATTGGTGTTGCCTTCTAATTTGGTACAGCATTGGCTTCAGTCGTCCACGGTGGCTATACTGGTTCATGAGTATGGCCATATGCTGACATGGAATAAGGCGGATCTGGTAAATTCGTATACCTGTCCAGCAGATCAGTTTCATTTGAAATTGTACTGGGAATGTTATAACGCTGACAGTTATATGAATCTCTATTATCAAGCTTTTTTGAAGGAATATGAGGAGCAGTGGTTAGATGCAGGCAATAAAACTGTGGAAGAAAGAATGGCTTTTTATGAAAGTAACAAGGATTCATTTGTGAGCACATATGCTACGGTGAATCCATATGAAGATATCGCAGAGTCTTTTGCCCACTTCATGTTAACACCGTACAATGAAAGCCCTCAAACGGTGCCAGAGACAAAGGTGAATTTCTTCTATCAGTTTCCCGAACTGGTCGAGTATCGGGCATTTGTGCTTAAAGAGCTGAAAGATCGAAAAGACGAGATGTGGTCTTTTTATTAAGGATAAAAACCTCGTATATCTAAAGCAAAGAGTCGGTAATATCTATAAAATGGGAAAGTTGGCCAGTACATGATAAAAAAACTAAAACTAATCACTTGGGAACCTACCGTTGAATTTACTAAAGAATTTATTGAAGTAGTTAAATTTGATATGAGTTTCAATGACAAGGGGCTAACTATAATCCTAGTTGATAAAAAGGGAACTAGAGTAGACATCACTTATGATAAGGGGACAAAATACTTAGGGGATTATGTAGTATCGTATCGTTATACCAGTGAAATCCCCATGTCCATACTTGCCTTACTAGCAGAGAAAGCGAGGGATGATAGTGGTCTAAATAATTTCGACTCTTGTTTTTATAAAGCACTACACTCTGATTATCTAGACCAGTTCAAGCCACATTTTCCCGGCAACTTAGCAGATGGTTTGGAACATCATATATTTCCAGTTGGCACAGGAATAGTCGAGGTTATAAGCGACTATGAGCCAAGCATTACTTTAACTAAGACCACTTACTAATTAGCAAAACCAATGTAACCATAAAAAATAATCCATCCTTAAGTCGCAGCTCATAGCGGATGGATTATTTTATCCAACTAGCTGATCCCCCTTGAAGGAAACCTATTGCTATTATTAATTATAAACCGCCTTCCCGTAAATAAAACCTCTTTCTATTTCCCTTCCTTCACAGAAACCAACTCCGTAAAAATCTTGCCGTTTTTATCTGCGATTTTTAGGATTCCGATCCCTTTTGCGAAGTAAACTCTCGAGCCACTCGGATAACGAAGAATGACAACGTTCTTAAATGTACCGGCTTTCACGGTGACTGTTTTCGTCGTGCTTTCAACCAGAACTTTTTGCTCCTCGAACATCAAAGATGAATCTATTATGGTAGCCCCTTGTTTCAATGGATAGGGGACGTTGATGAAGATGTGGTCGGAACTCGATACACCCATAAGCAGTCGTTTCCCGTCTTCGATGTAGGTAAAGTTCGATAAATCCGGGTACAGGGAACTCTTTTTATTGTACAAGTACGTGTATTCATCTTCTTTTTCAACAGTAAACGTTTCTTTCTTCTCTTCTAAGAACGATGGTGCATACGTAAGAATCAACCCTGCTTTAGGTGCGAGGCCACCGGTAACCGTTGTTGATGCGCTTTTCGGGTTTTTCTTGGATAAAGCGGACGTATACACATATCCTTTGCTTTTGCCGGCTTGTACATAGGACCATTCCTTTGCTGAAGAGATGACAGTAACTTTCGAATGGTTCTTAATGGTGCCAAGCTTTTTCGCGTTTTGTTTTGGTTCTGCACGCAGGACAATATCATTTTTCGCATGTACATACATTTCGGTTGTTGCTTTAGCGGTTGTATGCTGAGGAACCGCATAAGAACAGCCAAGGATTAAGACCATCATTGCGAAGATTATTTTTCTAATTTCAACCACTCCTCACTATAGTTACTACTAAACGAGGTTATGAAGCCTGTTATGAAAATAGAACATATTGCAGGGGAGGACGCCTGGCATGAAGCTCACCGATCAGGAAGTATACGGATTAGTTACTAGTTCTGTACCCCATAATACTGAAATGCATTCGAATCTAGTATCGAATGATGACTTTCAATTGCTTCACAACAAAAAATCCATCCTTGAGTGTCTAGCTCACATAGGATGGATTATTTCTACCTCGTCAGATCCCCCTTGTAGGGAACCTTCTATTACAGACCGCCAACTGTTGGTAGCATTTTGACGGTCATATAGATAACTAAATACCTGTGTTTTACACCTTAACATTAGGCCCTATATTTTAAAGCCAACCCTTTTAAGAAGTTCCTGGCGTATCGATCCAGGCACGGTTTATAATTCTTGTGCCCTTCTTTTCTCAATACGGCGCTTAATTCGCTTTTAGAGATACTGACTCCTGCGTCTTCTAAAATCTCAAGCATATCCTCACTTGTTAACGCGAGTGCTATTTTCACTTTCTTTAGAAGGAGATTATTCACACTTTCATTCGTCACGGCAGATACTGCTGGACCTTGAGGTTGTCCTGGTTTTGGTTCTTGTTTTCCTCTTTTATAGATAATCAGGCCATTTAAAAATGAATCCAACATTTGATTCGTACACTTCATTTGTTCTACATTTTCCGTTTCATCATCATTTGATTTTGTAAGCAACTGGAGCACATCTTCTTTTGTCACTTCAACGCCGCCCAGTTTGAAAATGTCTACCATCTCAGTATTGTTAAAATCCAAAGCATATCGTAATCGGATTAATATATCATTATTATTCATTTGGAGACCTCCTGTATATAGTGCCGTACGTACAAAATGACTCAATCCTTATTATTGCCATTTTGTTTGTTACTAGTATGTAGTTAATCGATTTACCCCTAATAATAGCACAAAAAAAGTGCAAAAGATTCCTGTGCATAAAAACGCCCTCGCCATAGAATTGGACGAGGGCATGATTGTGTTTTATTTATCTAAGTTTGCAATAGCGTAATCGGCTTCTGCTTGTGTGAATTTCTCACCGTAATCAGAAGTCAGTTGGTCTCTTATTGCTTCCGGTGACATACTCATTGATTCCTGATAGCTTTTTGCTTTTTCTAGGGCGTTCTTATTAAAATCCGCTTTCATATTGTCAACAGCGTACTGTGCTTCATCGGCAGTAAATTGTTCACCATGTTCAGAAGTAAGTTGATCATAGACTCCTTTTTTGGACATATGCATGGATTCGGAATAGGATTCGGCCTTTTTCAAAGCGTTTGCTTTCCAGTCAAATTCAAGATTAGCCATTGCATACTCGGCAGCTTCCACGGAGAACTTTTCCCCATATTCGGATGTTAGTTGATCAAAAATAGCGTTTTTGGACATGTTCATTGTTTTTGCGTACGATTCAGCTTTACTCAAAGCAGATTTATGTTCTCTTGGTACGTTATCCTCTACCTTAGTATCTTCTTTTTTCGGCTCCTCTTTTTGGGGTTCCGCCTTTTTCTCCTCAGGCTTATCCTTTGCCGATTCAGTTACAGCCGGCTTGTTTTCCTCTTTGGTTGCGTCCGCTTTGTCATCATCGTTGCTATTGACAGCAAACACAATAATAATGGCAATCAGCCAGACCCACCATTTTTTATAGAATGGTTTTTTCGGTTTTTGTTTCTCCATTTTTCGTATCTCCTTTTATGTATCTTCAGGTAAATTATATCATATATCAAACTGGTAATATAGTTCCAGTTTCTTCATGTGGTATGGTACTATTATTATAATAGTTGAAAAGTAGATACACTGATTTGGTTGCAAACTGAAATGGGGGATATCCTAGCGCTAATGCTTATATTTACATTCGGGGCATTAAGGAGAGCAGTCGATGAACGCGACATCTGTCGCAACGGACTGCATGACCCGCGTCCTGTGGGCCTCGATATTGTCATTCCACAATAAAAAATAATCCATCCTTGAGTGGGTAGCTCATTACGGATGGATTATTTTATCTCTAGGACTGATCCCCTTGTAGTGAAACTGCTTCTTCATCCCTTGTTTTCTAGAAGTTCCTTAAATGAACTAACAACATAATTTACCTCATCATCCGTAATTAAATAATGTACAATCATTCGAATTTTTTTTTGCCCTATCTGTTTTACTTTTATCCTTTTTTCTTTAAGAAAGCTAATTAGTTGCTCTGCATCCATTTCACAATGACGTATATCTACTGAAATGATATTCGTTTGTACATCTTTCAAATTAATAATGAGACCTTCTATAGTAGATAGTTTCTCAGCCAATCGTTTCGCTCTATCATTATCCTCTTTCAATCGATCAATCATATTTTCCAGTGCATAAATCCCAGGTGCTGCAATTATACCGGCCTGTCTCATTCCACCGCCTAGTCTTTGGCGGTTTATTTTTGCCTTATCGATAAATTCTTTTGTCCCAACTAGGACAGATCCCAGTGGACAACCCAATCCTTTCGTTAGGCAAAATTGAGCTGCATCTACATACTTACAAAACTCCGAGGGTTCTATACCTAGTTCAACTGAAGCATTGAAGATCCTAGCTCCATCCAGGTACACAGGTAGGTTATATTGCTTTGCTACATCTTGAATTTCTTTCATGTTTTCAAGAGAAACAATTTGTCCAAGGTTTAAATTATACGTATTCTCCAGGGAGATTAAAGCTGTTTTTGCTCTCTGAATATCGCCTGTGGAAATTGCCGACTCCACTAATTCCGGATCGAAATATCCATCCTGTACATGAATAGGCCTTGCCTGCACTTGTGCTACTGCCGACATTGCAGCCCCTTCTAAGTTATAAATATGAGATTCGTTTCCAAGTATTATTTCCTGTCCTCGTGTTGAAAATCCCATAATTGCAATTTGATTTGCCATGGTGCCAGATAGGACAAGCATTGCGTCTTCCATCCCAAGTAGAGTAGCGGCTTTTCGTTCGAGCTCATTTACAGTAATATCTTCACCCATAATATCGTCGCCGAGAGTTGCGTTTGCGATTGCTTCTATCATTTGGGGTTTCGGCAGGGTGACTGTATCACTTCGAAGATCAATTTCTTCGATTATCATACAAGTTCGTCCTCTATATTAGACGAATCCGCAGTTACTTGAACATCTTCTTTCTTTCCGAAAAAACGATTGACAATCATCAATATCGATCCGTCACCTGCAATATTTGTAGCAGTTCCAAAGCTATCTTGAATCATGAATAGCGCTAGCATAAGACCAATTGCTTCATCTCCGAATCCGAGGGTTGACTGTAATATTCCGATTGCGGCTAAAGCGGATCCACCAGGGACGCCTACAGCTCCTACCTCAATTACGCCAAGAATAAGAATGAAAGAGATGATTAGGCTGACTGGTGGAAGGACCCCGTCTGTAATGAGTGAAACTGTGATTGCACTTATTGTTAACGTCATTGCAGCGCCTGAAAGATGAACGTTCGCAGTAAGCGGCATGACAAAATCTGCAATTTTCTTATTAATAAATGGAATCGTTCTAGCTTGTTTAAGAGAAACTGGCATTGTGACTGCGCTAGACATTGTCCCGAATGCTGTGAAATAAGCGGGTAGCATAGCTTTGAAAACAATAAATGGATTCTGCTTAGAAATTACCCCTGCTATTGCATATTCAATGATTAGCCAAATAAACTGCATTATAACAATTAAAACGAGCATTTTACCGAAAATCGATATGGTTCCAAACAATGCTCCCTTTGCCGCTATCCCTGCAAATATGCAAGCGATGAAAATCGGGATAACAGGAATAATAAATTTTTGAATTACACGCTCAATTACGTTTCTAAATTCGATGACAGCACCAGAAAGGATGGTTGCTTTACCCCAGGTTGAAGCCATTCCGATAATTATCGCTAATACCAAAGCGGAAATTATATTCATTAGTGGTGGGATGTCAAGGGTGACAAAAGGTGCGCCGATTGCAATACTTTCTACAGCTTGGCTTGCTTGTAAGGCGAAGTTCGGGATAATTAAATATGCGGCTACGGCAGCTAGTGCACAAGCTATTATCGTATCCAAATATGAAATACCTATTGTGAAACTCAATAGTTTACCTGCTTTTGTTTCAAATTCTGCAATACTTGCCGCGACGAAAGCAAAAATGATTAAAGGAATAAAGAATTTGATGAGGTTGCCCAATAACATATTTCCGGTTTCCGTGAGGCGGATCATCCAGTCGGGGCCAAAGATTCCTATCAAAATACCGATACCAAGACCGAGCAACAATTTAGGAATAAGACCAAACTTCATATACTCTCCCCCTATCAAATGTATCTTGCTGCGTACACAAGACTATATGCTTGGACACCATTAGCCATGCCTTCATCCTTAGTGGAGGGGTATCTGGAAATGGGATGATTCTGTTAATTTTATTTGAAGGTTGCATGCAGTATACGACAGGCAATTCGGATGAAATCAATTTATTCCAATGCAGTACCTGTTGTGAATATAAAGGATGCTGAGAACTGAAGTTGCAATGAATGAATTGGTTATTGACCGGTAGTATATCGCTGTTCGAGAAGGATTGTGAGGGCGGTTGAGGCTTTGAATGTGAAGCAGTAGAATATAGTAGTGTTTAAAAGGAGAGGTTCGAATGTACAATACTGATTTGTTTGAAGAAGAAGAGTATATTCTTTGTAAAAGTAAAATGGAAAAGCAGACATTTACTATATTAATGGATGCTTGTGATAGGAACGAAGGGGAAGGAATCCCGTTTCCTCTGATAGGCATTATGGATGTATGCGAAGATAAGGCCCATTATGGTAAGTTCTGGACTAGACTTTCAGATTTCAAGAGGGAATATCTGTCCCATAATAGTTATTATGGAGATCTGTTTAAGGTTTTAGCTTATACAATCTTTGGATATGGAAATTGGTCAAACAACGATCGACTCAGAAAAGGTTTGAAACCAATTCGATTTAAACAGTTGTAATGAGTGACTGTTTTGGCGGAAAGGGGAATGATGTCATGAATCAGGAAAGATGGAGAGAACAACTGCGTACCAATCAAGAGTTGTTCATTGGTGAGGCGACTGCTCTCCGTTCAGCTGTTTTGATTCCACTCGTCCAATTGGAAGGGCAATGGCGTGTGTTGTTCGAAGTCCGTTCGGCGACGATGAGGAGCCAGCCTGGCGATATTTGTTTTCCTGGCGGCCGAATTGATCCTACCGACGAATCTCCTCTATTCGCGGCGTTACGGGAAACGCATGAGGAGCTTGGGGTGAGCCCCGATACTGTAGAAGTGCTGGGTTCACTAAGTCCGTATGTTGCCTCTCCGTCATTTGTTGTCTATCCGTTTGCCGGGATTGTGGATTATAAGGAAATCATTCGGTCCTATAATAAAAATGAGGTTGAAGAAGTGTTCACCGTGCCGCTTGATTATCTGCTTAGTCATGAGCCGTATATGCATCCGGTTATGGTGAGTCTCTCGCCCGATTCGAATTTTCCTTACGATAAGATCCGGAATGGTGAGAACTACCAATGGAGAGGGCGTACGATGGAAGAATGGTTTTTCGAGTACGGACCTTACACGATTTGGGGACTTACCGCGAGGATTTTGAAGCATTTCATTGAGATTATCCGTAGATAGTTCTGTGTAAATGGTTGTTGAAGGAAAACCAGAATAAGTATGCTGCATCCTTTAAAGGGTGCTTTTTATATTACATAAGCTTCATTAGCAATCATTGATTTTGGAGAGGAGGGTAAAGATATGGCCATCAATGAAAAAGCGCTTCAGTTATTTGAAGACAATAACTATACAGAGGCACTCGAGCTGCTAGAACAAGCGGTTATAGAAGAGCGCACTGTGCAATCGCTGAATAATCTTGCGTGGATGTATCTATATGAAGAAGAGGATGCTCACCGTGCAAAACCGCTTCTCGAAGAAGTGGTGGCACTGAATCCACAGTCATATTTTCCGTATAATATGCTCGGTGAAATTGCGCTACAGGAAAAAGACTGGGAAGGCGCAAGGGATATTCTGAAAAGATCAATCGCCATCCAGCCGTCGCCTGAAGCGATTCATAATTTGGCGGTTGCCGACTATCATACCGGCCGTTTCCGACAGGCGGCAGAAGGGTTTCATTCCATCGCTAAAGACTCGGATTGCATCAGCTGGTATGAAGTGATTGCGCGCATCCAAAATGAAGAGACGGCGGATGCCAAATTGATATTGGACAGATGGAACAGCGAGTCAGATCATTATCTAGGTGCTCTCGAAGCAGCGGATGCCTATGTGGAACTAGGCTGTTTCCAAGAAGCGCGGGAGATGTATGAAAAAGAGTGGGCGGACTATTTTATTTCGCCTTATGTAATTAGCCGGTATGCGTATGTTTTATTTCATCTGCAAGAATTGCAGGTTTGTCGGCAAGTGATCGATCAGGGAATTGCAGGCAAGTTGAATGAATTAGAGGAAGAGAGACAGGAACTTTGCGATGAAAGTTGGTCTGAAACCGATAAAGCAGAAAGGATAGAGGAGCTGAAAGAAGAATTGAGCGGACTGCAGCAATTGTTTTCAAAATTGCAGTCGGGATTCCGTCCGGCTTTTGAATTTGAGTTGCATCATGAAGGCGGTTGCTATCTATTCGGATGCAAGCTGCACGGACACCCGGAATATGTTTAGGAATAGATCGTAGCCATACTGTCGTTCCACGATGAAAAAACCTATCGCTATTATTTATTACAGACCGCCTAATGTGGGTGGTCTTTTTAGTTTATTCATTTGCCCACTCGCCAAAATATAAATTGAAAAGAAACAATTGTAAAACTATCCCGGACGTTATATAGTTAGGTAACACCAAAAAATAAATTGGTCTTACCAAGTGAACGCTTTCCAAGTTAGGAAATTGGGAGGAAGTTCAACTGACAGACAGGGGGATTATCAATGAATGCCAAGTACGTGAAAGAGTTTGTTACGTATCCGGACGTTACGATCATGCTTGTTCTGCTTGCTCCGCTCATGGGCTATACGTTTTTCCATCTTCTTTCCTATGGTACGTGGATTGCGTTCGGCATCGGGATGGCTACGTATGGAATTAGTGAGTATGTCATCCATCGTTTTATATTTCACATGAAAACGCCGGAAAATCCTTTTTTATTGAAAGTGATTAAGCGCTTACATTTCGATCACCATGCCTACCCGGATGATCTAAAATTGCTTTTCCTACCGATTTGGTTCAGTTTGCCCGGCTTCGCAATCTTTTCGACCATTTGCTACTTCATCACAAACAATTTCACATTCACGATTGCTTATCTTGCAGGTATTGTCCTCTATTTTATGATTTATGAATGGAAGCATTATGTTGCGCACCGGCCGATTCAGCCGCGCACAGCATTCGGAAAAAAGATTAAGAAAGTGCATCTATGGCATCATTTCAAAAATGAGAACTACTGGTTTGGTGTGACGCATACCTCTATCGATAAAACATTTGGAACGTTTAAAGATCAAAAACTGGTCGAGAAAAGTGAGACGGCCAAGAATTTGGAGAAGCGCGCCTGAATGAAAGGGAATCGTGCCCGGCACGCTACGGGTTGCGCAGTCAAAGGAGATTTTGCGATGAGTCGAACAGCAGCTGTTGAAAAAGAACTGATAAAAGCAATTCTCCAAGGAGACTATCCGGCAGGAAGTCAGTTGGAGACGGAAAGAGAATTAGCTGTGATGTATCAAATAGGGCGTCCAGCCATACGGGAAGTATTGCAGCGCCTTAGCCACGGTGGATGGCTGTCGCTCAGAAAAGGGCAGCGTGCGGTGGTGAATGATTATTGGTATGAAGGCAACAGTACGACAATCGTCGATATTATCGAGTACTTCGATGAGGTGCCGGATGCGTTTGTTCTCTACTTTTTGGAGATGCGAGTTGCACTGACACCCCATTATGTAAAAAACGCATTGAAGCTCCATCAACCTAAAGTCATCGGATTGCTGTCGGAAATCGATGAGCTGCCGGATACTGCGCAAGCTTTCGCTTCTTATGATTGGAAGATCCAAAAAGGGCTGGCAAGATTATCCGGGAATCCCCTGTTCTCGCTTGTTCTCAATAGTTTTGATTCGGCCTATGAGAAGATAGCAATCAAGTATTTTGAAAGCGCTTTTCGGCGCCGGGCATCGTTAGGCTATTATAAGGAATTGATGGACGCCGCTTTAAGAGGGGACTACGGGCAAGCAGAAGAGCTCGCACGCGCCGAAATGGAAAAGAGCCATGCGCTGTGGAGAGATGAATTATCACCTCACGAAAAAATCGGCGTGAGGTTCAGCTTCGCAGACATGCAGTAAGAGAGCCATACTGCAGAGATAGATGGAAGAGGGGGATTCCGATTCGTAAAGTAGGGAGCAGTTTGGTTTTGTTCATTTTTATTACATCAATCGTCTTTTTTATGCCTATTCCTAATGGAAGCGCAGATACACCCGGAGATTCCATCACAATCCTTTTCACGCATGACATGCATGACAATCTGCTGCCATTTGAAGTTGAGAGGGAACAAGGGAAAATGACCGTCGGCGGATATGCCCGATTATCCAGCGCCATTCAGGAACAGAGGAGTAAAGATCCGGATGCAATCGTAGTGGATGCCGGTGATTTCTCGATGGGGACGCTGTTTCAAACCGTCTTCACTTCACACGGACCGAGCCTCACCATGCTTGGTCAGATGGGATATGACGCGACCACATTTGGGAATCATGAATTTGACTTCCGGGCAGACGGTCTTGCAGAAAGCTTGCTCGCTGCGAAAGACAGCGGCGTGCGGCTTCCCGGCATTGTTATGTCCAATATGGAATTCCCGAAAGATGAAGACGGAAAGATAGCTGCCGACGTACAAGCGTTAAAAGAAGCGGTGGATGCATACGGCGTAAAGGATTATATCGTCCTCGAACGTAAGGGGGTCAAGATTGGCATCTTCGGGCTGATGGGGGAAGAAGCCGCCGGTAACGCACCGATGTCTGGTGTGACTTTTCGTGACGCGGTAGAGAACGCCAAGTCAACGGTCGCTGCATTGAAGGAAAAAGAGGGTGTGGACCTTGTGATTGCACTCTCCCATTCGGGGACAGCGACTGACCCGTCCAAATCGGAAGATGAACGACTGGCAAAGAGCGTGTCGGGCATTGATGTCATTATTAGTGGTCATAGCCATACGACACTCATGGAGCCGATTATTGTGGGGGATACAGTTATCGTGTCGGCAGGTGAGTATGGAGAGAATTTGGGCATCCTCAACATTTCTCAGGACAGCAAGGCTAACTGGGCAGTCAATCAGTACCAATTGCGGAAGATCGATGAATCGCTCCCTGCAGATCCCGTGATCGCCGTAACAATCGAGGACTATAAACAGACGATCCAGGAAGAATACCTCAACCGCTTCGGGATGGAATTTGATGAAGTGCTCGCTGTATCATCTTTCGATTTCACCCCGTTCACAGAACTCGGGGTTGAACAACGAGAAGAACCGATCGGCAATTTGATTGGTGACGCATTTATTCACACGATACGGGAATTGGAAGGAAGCGCTTATGAGCCGATCGCTGCAGCGGTAGTGCCGTACGGGAATATCAGGGATTCATTCAGCAAGGGACCTATTACGGTTGCAGATGTGTTTAAGGTGTATTCATTGGGCGTCGGATCGGACGGGAGTTCCGGCTATCCGCTGTTGGATATCTATTTAACGGGGAAGGAACTGAAAACCGTTGCGGAAGTCGATGCATCGATCACACCAATTATGAATGAAGTCCAATTGTATATTGCAGGTTTAAGTTATACGTTTAATACAAACCGCTTCCTATTCAATAAGGTGACAGACATTCAATTGCAGTCTTTTGATGGCACAAAGGAAGAAATCGATGACGAAAAGCTGTACCGTGTTGTGGGCGGCTTATATTCCGTTCAAATGCTGCCTTATGTAAATGAAAAGTCATTCGGCATTCTGTCGGTTGTCCCGAAAAATGAAGACGGCAGCCCTGTAACGGACTTTGAAGACCGGATCATCTATATGAATGAACAACAGGAAGTGAAAGAATGGTATGCGATTGCGAATTACTTCAAATCCTTCGAAAAAATGGACGATGTTGCAAAAGTACCTGCTTATTATGAACATGCAAAAGACAGGAAAATCGTCGAACATGATGCGAATATTTTAGCGGTCCTTACAAAGCCGAATGGCATTATCTTAACCGCGTACGCCGTTTTGCTCACTTTTGTCGGCCTGCTTGCACTACTGATTGCCGTCTTACTGAAAAAGAGGAAACGTAAATTGGGGAAGGTATCTGTGTGAAAGCTACGTTTAAAAAAGAAGAAGCTGGATAGTAACGGGTTCGGTTGATGGCGAGGAAACGTTAAAAAGCGTAGCAAATGGGGACACAATTCACACTTGAATTGGTGTCCCAATTTTTGTTGTAAATTTATGTGCCTCTGCTAATTGCGCTGCTAATAAGATTATTGATTGGGGGTTGAGAAAATTTGTTAGAAATAACTCAAGACGTTTAAGGGAGTAAAAGATTTTGTGCTAAAATAGAGCTATAAGAAGACGGCTTATTCAGCAAGCGGACCCAGATAATGGAGTAAGGAGGGGATTACTTTGAGCCCTAAAAAGAAAAAGTTATTTATAGTTCCTTTTATCATTGCTTCACTTCTTGTAATATCTGTTGTTTCAAACTTTAACTCGTTTCAAAATGCGAAAAATGCCTGTGCGGAAAACAATATGACAGCTCAAGTGGAACAAGACTTTTTAGCTATTAATTGGGAAGTTCTTTGTGAATAATACACAATGCGCTTATTGCTTTAACGGGCGCGATTGTTGAACAAATGATAGGACAATAAAAAATGCCCAGGTAAATATGCCTGAGCATTTTTTATTACTTTTTATACTGTCAATTCGGGTGCGAATCGTACGCTATTTTAGTTGCTTATTGGGGTGTGTTTTTGTATTTTCTCCCCATCAACCGAACCCGTTAGAAAAATATCTGTCTGTTTTTATTTTAAAATGAGTATGATTCACCGTCATCTGGCACTAAAACATTAGATGAGATTCCTTTTTCATTAATGAAGCTTTTTAATTCTTCTCTTGATAATGTCCAATGATTGACAGCTTCCATATGAACCGAAATAATTCTTGCGTCCGGAGCAGCCTTATAGACTTCATAGACATCATCTTTCCCCATTACTAAAGAACCACCTATTAAGAATTGATTATCTCCAGCATTTACGACAATAATTTCAGGCTTATGTGTGTTAATTACTTCCTGAACGGCATCATACCAAACCGTATCTCCAGCAAGATAAAATGTTTTCTCCGACGAGTGTTTAAAAACCACTCCACATACGTAACCAGCAGCTTTTAAGATTTCACCTCTTCCGTGTTCGCCTTTTGTTTTAATCAATTGGACATCCTCAAAAACGGTATCCTCTTGTAAAACCTCGACATTTTGGAAACCAGCATTTCGTATTTCTGTTGCATCTTCTTCATTTTGGGAGAATAGTTTAATGTCCTTTGGCAATGCTTCTATAGCTGCCATATCCCAGTGGTCAGGATGCAGATGAGTGACGATGACTGCATCAATATCTTGGATAATAGTCTCAATGGATGTTGGTAAGCTTACCAAAGGATTCTTCTGATCTTGTCTTGGTGCATCAGGTAAGCCCACCTCAGGTCCAAAAGCAGGCAAAGTTCCTTTTTCTGCTAACATTGGGTCTATTAAAAACTTTTTACCTGCGTACTGAACAACGAGTGTAGCGTTGCGTATAAGTTGTATATTCATATTTAATTAACTCCTTTTTTGAGATTTTCTTTGAACAATGTATAGTCTATACTATGACCCGTAGACGGATACATAGATAAAATAAAGTCTTTTGGCCGATTCACTTTATTAATGAAAGGAGTTAAATAAATGTTAGATAATACGGATATAAAAATCTTAGAAGAACTCTCCAAGAACAGTCGAATTACAATGAAGGAATTGGGTGATAGAGTACATTTGACTGGACCAGCTACTTCAGCTAGGGTGGCAAGATTAGAGGATTTGGGAGTTATTGAGGCTTATACAATTAAAGTTAACCGAGTCAAATTAGGTTTTACTATACATGCATTTATCACGATTATTACAGAAAGCATTTTTCATCAACCTTATCTGTCATTTCTAAGAACACAAGAGAAATATTTAATAAATAATTATAAAATCAGTGGAGATGGTTGTTACATTCTCGAATGTAAATTTCCATCCACAGAATTAATGAGTCAATTTCTGAAAGAATTAAATGACTATGCAAACTATAAATTATCCATTGTTATAGATAAATAGTAATCCTATAACATAGGTTTACAACTTATTATATTTATTCCATTAACCGGCGCGAATGTTAAACAAATGATAGGACAAGAAATAATGCCCAGGTAATTATGCCTGAGCATTTTCTTATTGCTTTTTATACTGCCAATTCGGGTGCGAATCGTTCACATTTGCAGCAGTAATCGCAGCAAGACTGTCATTTAATTTTCTCAAGTGGTTTTTATCAATTTAATCCGATAGGAAAGGCAACTGGATAGCGCGGCCGTTTCTGTATATGCCCATTTGTCGAAATCCATGGCACCGCCAGGGAAGATGCCGGTGATTGTCAGTCCGGCTTTTTTACATAGTGCACTTATTTCGTCGACTGTATAACAACGCAGCGACTGTGTAACGACTTCTTCCGGGTTCTCGTTATGCCACCAGCTATCGATCATTCGACAGTTCTCCTCGTCAAAAGAATAGATCCGCTCCGCCTCGTCAATCTTCATCTTTTGGCCTGCTGCAATGGTGCGCCAATAATTAGGGTTATAGATGTCAATGAGTGCAAAGCCTTCATTTTTCATCCAGCTTTTCATCCGTTTCAGAAGAGTCAGCTGGTCGTCATCGGTACCGATGCCAAAGCCGTCGAAATAGCTGACGACGTCGAATTGGGTAGGAAACGTATAAGTGTAGAAATCACCCATATGAATGTCAATCGTTTTCGGTGAACGAAGTCTCGAAGCTTCGACTAATTCAGGAACAAGTTCCAACGTAGTCATCGTGATGCCGTGAGCGTCCAGAGCCCTGGCGATACTGCCGATCCCTGCTCCAATATCAAGCATTGATTCGAACCTGGCGCCGATCTGCTCTTCGATTTTCTCGGCATCTTTTTGTAAGTAACTTGCCATTTCTGGTTCTATGTCTCGTAACCATTCAAATTGATTCTTATAGAAAGGGATGACCCATTCGTTTGTTGTCATGTTTATTCCTCCTGTAATTGTTTTCTCATTACAGGTGGTTTTTTAAGTTCCGGATGCCCATATACGATCGCTCCTCTCGTCTCCATTGTACAAAGAGGGGGATGGAACCGCAAGTCTATTCTGAAAATTCATCATGGGACAAGTTTGAAAGGGTTGTACATAAATTTGTCGAATAAAGAGGGCTTTCTTTGTTTGTTGGGGAAGGAAATGTACCTTACTTGTCGAAGTAGTACATTATGAAGAGAATGGAGTGAGATCTATGTCAATGGACTACAAACAAATAATTATCGCAATAGATGGATCAGAAGAGGCGGAATGGGCTTTCAAAAAGGCGGTGGCAATTGCAGACCGAAATGAAGCCACATTGAATTTGGTCAACATCATTGATACACGTTCGTATTCTTCTGCTGAAGCTTATGACCGTTCAATCGCTGAAAGCGCGTATAAATCCGCCGAGGAATTGCTAAACAACTACAAAGCGGAAGCTGTCCAAGCTGGTGTGCAAAACGTCAACGTCGTTGTCGAATATGGCTCACCGAAAGTGATGATTTCAAAAGACCTCCCGAAAAAACTGAATGCAGATTTAATTATCTGCGGGGCCACGGGTTTAAATGCAGTGGAACGTTTCATTATGGGCAGCGTCTCTGAAAATGTTGTACGCTCCGCAAAATGTGATGTTCTTGTTATTCGAAGACCTGAAGGCTTGTAATGGAAAAGTGAAGGCAGGCACAGTCAGTGGTTAGTTGGTGAGGGGAAAATGGGTATACTCCTTTCAAAAGGAGTTGCATGCACTGATGACTGTGAAAAATTCAGAGCGTTTTATTGTCGCTTATAACCGGATTGAGAAAACACTTTCTGAAAAAGCGGAAGGCGATGAGTATACCCCATTTTATCGCCTGATTGATAAAGTGAAGATTACAAACTCCGTTGTTCGCAAATACGAAGATGATTTGCGGGAGCTTGGAGATTTGCGTAATGCAATCGTTCATAATCGAACAGACATCGACTATGTGATTGCAGAACCCCATGATGAAATTGTGGAGCGCATCGAATTGATTGAACAGAAACTAAGCAATCCACTTCGTGTAGGTGCTCTTTTCGGCTGTAAAGTACATACTTTGCAAGCGGAGGATCCGTTAACTGCGGCATTGAAATTGATGGCCGAAAGCAGGTTCACCCAAATCCCATTTTATCAGAATGGTAAATTCAAGGGCTTGGTTACGGCTGCAGATATCACCTATTGGTTGGCGGGCCATTCGACAGAAGACTCCATTTCCCGGGAAATACCGACACTTTCCGAGGTGTACAATTATGAAGATCGTAATGAGCCATTTGAATTTGTCGACAAAGACCTTTCTGTGTATGAAGCTGAAGATTATTTCAAGCGGGCGATTTCAAGAGGTGTCCGTTTGGAAGCATTGCTCATTACAGAAAACGGTCATGCTGATGGAGAATTGATTGGGATCATTAGACCTTTTGATGTGCTCAAGATAAAATAAACTAAAAAACCCCATCCTAATACTGGATGGGGTTTTCCGATTCGTTTGGACTTTTGGATATATACTCTTTCTGCTCTTATTCTACGCTCACATTATCCATCCAGTCTTTTCCTTCCAGCTGCCTCGTCACAAGCATACTTGCGACTGTGTCACCGGTTGCGTTAACCATAGTTGCAGGAGGGTCAACAACGACGCCGATTGCTGAGATCATCGGCAATGCCTGGATCGGCAGGCCGTAAAGTGTGACGATGACCATTTCACCGATAAATCCGCCGCCAGGAATTCCGCTCATCACAACACCTGACAGTAAGGAAATCGCAATTGCTGTCACGAAGGTGCCGAATCCTGTGAAATCCATATTGAACACTCCGAAAACGAACGCGATTTTGAGAATGGCAGACAGACAAGATCCATCCATATGAATGGTCGCGCCGAGCGGCAAAACGGTTTCCCGTATATCCTTTGGCACGCCGATTTGTTTTGCTGCCTGCAAGTTAATAGGTAGGGTTGCAAAACTGCTCCCCGTGCCAAGTGCGGTTGCCGCGGGTGCAAGGATGTTTTTCCAAAAACGGACAACTCCTTTTTTTCCGCCGGCAATGAATGCGTAAAGCGTGAATCCAAGTACAAAGTATAGAAAAGCAACAGGGTAATATAGGATGAACGCTTGCGCATAATCACCAATCAGTTCTCCGCCGAAATCTCCGATAAGCGCTGCGAAATAGGCGCCCAAGCCGATCGGTGCATAGTACATGACGAGTTGAATCACTTTCATGAAGATTTCAGAGCCGCTTTCTAAAAAGCGGGCAAATGGCTTGCCAGCTTCGCCGGTGAGCCCAGTTGCAATCCCTAATAACACCGAGAATACGATTAACGCAAGCATATGTTTACGTGAAAATAAATTTACGAAGTCCGGTACTGTAAAAGTATTTACGAGTTGATCGGATAACGACAGAACTTCCGTGTTTTCAACAATCTCCATAGGAACATCCACCCCGGAGCCGACCGGGAAAATAACAACGGCCACTAACATCGTGATGGATGCAATGATCCCTGTAATAATAAATACCGACAGCATGGAACCCATGATTTTTCCTAGACGTTTCATGCTATCCATATTCGCGACAGCTGACGAAATGGAGAAGAACACAAGTGGAACAACAATCATGAATAGTAAATTTAAGAATAAATCCCCGAACGGTTTAATGACACTGGCCTTTTCTCCAAAAATAAGCCCGATAATAGATCCGATGATAATGGAAGCTAGAAGAATGAGTGGAAAACGATACGCTTTTAATTTTTTCGCCATGCAATTGCTCCCCCTTTTGAATGATATCTATTTATTACTCCTGACGCTTCCAGTGGAAGACCCCTTGAATCGTAGTCTCCGCCGGTCCGGTCATCCAAACATGATCATCGTCTGCCCATTTAATGTATAGATCTCCGCCGCTCAAATGGACTGTGACATCGATCCCTTTATCGATATAGCCGTTTAAAATCGCTGCGACGACAGCCGCGCTTGCTCCTGTTCCACAAGCTTCTGTTACACCGGAACCTCGTTCCCATACTCTGTAATTCATTTCATGTCGAGAGAGAACTTCAACAAATCCGACATTCACCCGATCCGGGAAACGCGGATCATCGGTAACGATTGCGCCCAGCTCGTGTAAAGGTGCTTCCTCGATCGCATCGACAAAAAACACAGCATTTGGATTGCCCAAAAATAAGGCCGTCACTTGCAATGAATGCGCCGCAATGTGAAATTCTTCTGCAATCACTTGGTTATCGTCAGGACCGTGCATCGGAATTTGACTCCGATTTAATGAGGGTGGTCCTAAGTCTACTGTCACTTTGTCTATACACTCTCTATCGCCGTACACTTCGACAGTTACGATAGCCGCCTTCGTTTCAATACGGAAGACGTTACTAGAAACAAGATAATTTTCATAAGCATATTTTGCTGTGCAGCGTAAACCGTTGCCGCAACTTTGCCCTTCCGACCCATCCTTATTGAAAATCCGCATTCCGACATCCGCCACGTCACTCCGATGGATCACAATGAGTCCATCCGATCCTATGCCTGTATTGACATTTGAGACGTCTATCGCTAATTGATTGAAGATCGAATCATCGAATTCATGAGTGATCGCATCGATATAAATATAATTATTTCTAATTCCATGCATCTTCGTAAAAGGTATTTTCATAGGCTGTCCTCACTTCCGGTATAGCTTCATAACACAAATAAATCCTCATCGAACAGGGTAGGATTTGCATATAACGACGTAGACCCACCTGTATGAACAAACAGGACGTTGTCTTCTTTCTTGAATGCTCCCTTGCGAATCAAGTCGATGAGTCCTGCCATCACTTTTCCTGTGTAAACGGAATCAAGTAGGATGCCTTCCGTTCTCGCCAACATTTGTACCGCTTCAATCATCCCTTGTGTCGGAATAGTGTAGCCCTCACCAACATAGCCATCGTAGCAGTGGACACGAGCAGCTAATTGATTGTCTGATACGTTTAGATAATCCGCTGTTTGCTGCACAAGATTTGTAATGAGCGGGATCTGTGTTTCGTTTGTTCTAGAAACATTGATGCCATGCACGTTAATAGGCGCCCTGCTTGCATGGAAACCGACAATCAACCCTGCCTGTGTTCCGCCGCTGCCACTCGCAACGACTACATCGTCCAGTACAAGTCCGTCTTCAAAAGATTGTTGAAGGATCTCTTGGGCGCACGCTGCATATCCAACCGATCCCAATTCATTAGATCCTCCGATAGGAACTACATAAGGTGTCCTGCCTGCCATGGCTAATTCCTCGCCCAATGCGTGCATTTCCGCTAGCATATCGGAGCCATGCGGCACAACCTTGATAGACTCGGCACCTAGTAAGTTAAATAGCAGATTATTGCCGTTTGCATTTGGATCGTAAGGAGTAGCAACACCTTCCTCCAAAATTAGCTGACATTTTAAACCTTCCTTAATGGCGGCGGCTAACGTGAGTCGGCAATGGTTTGATTGGAGAGCACCACCAGTGACAATCGTGTCTGCCCCGATGCGGATTGCATCGGCAATTAGGAATTCCAGTTTTCTCGTCTTATTCCCGCCACCGGCAAGTCCTAGTAAATCATCCCGTTTTATATAGATTGTAGGACCGTTCAATAGCTTGGTTAGATGAGTTAACTTTTCTATTGGTGTTTTTGCGTGTGTGTACCTTCTTCTCGGATACTTTGCTAGTAACATATGGGCATCTCCACCTTCAAATTATTTGGGTCTGTATACTAAGGCGATTTTACATTTTCATCTCCTTTCGAAATTATGTGTAATTCAAAGTATCGATTAGAAAAAGTTTTCTGTCAATCCGAATTTCGACATTGTTCTACAAATGTGGGGGTGATATGCCTAACGAGTCATGGGTGTACTACAGTATATTTTAGGAATTACTTATTATGCTTTGCTTGCTGCAATGGATGGGCATACAAAAAGATAATCACCAACCATCGACAAAAAGTCGGAAATGGTTGGTGATTTTTTATTGAGAAAAAATAAATTTCCTCTCGCAGTATCCTTTTCCCAAACTCGCATCTATATAAGGGATGAAAGGTCTGGTCAATACATGCTCGCGCAGTTGGAATTGATCGTGTCGAAGAACAGGAAGGGACCGGTGGGGACAGCTTATGCGGCTTACAATAAATTTATTGGGGAGGTCATTGGAATTGGAGCTGACAGTGAAAGAGCTATTTCATGATGCGGTTTTGTACGATGAACCAAATATGGCGCATGCTGTCTATTACGCAGTGCAGAAGGGGCTTGTGCAGTGGGATGACCCTGAAAGCCGGATTCCTTATGAGCAATTGGATTACGGGGCGATTGGGAGAATGCGGAATGAAAATTGGTTGGAGATGTGTACAGTCAAGCTTTTCGTCGTGCCGATTGGCGGGAGACGGTTCGCGGTATATTTTGCGGAAAGAGAGGAGGAGGCGAGGAAGCAGCATCGTAGGATTTACGGCATTCCTGCTAGGCGGGTGGGCGATGTGAGCGGCAAGATGGATGCGTCCGTTTATTGTGAAGAATCGGGACTATGGCGGTCGTTTTGGGAGTTGAAGCGGCAGGCGGTGGAGTTTCCTTGTTTTGTGGGGGAGTTTTAAGGGTGGGCTGGCTTGTTATCGGTCAAATCTCAATGGTTATCGATCATTTCTCACTTTTTATCGGTCACTTTGCGAGGGATATCGGTCAATTACCAGAAGTTATCGGTCACTTTCGAGGAGTTATCGTCATTTCGTGACTTTGGACCTGAAGTGGGCGGGATTAATTATGAGGTGCCTGTGTAAGACACTATTCAGTAAATACGCTACAATTGTATAAAAATTAAATGAGAAGCCGGGAGCACCAGCTTCTCATTATAATGATGTATACTTATTCAAATTGGTTGAATTATCATGAATGTTTCTTGCACAGGCACCATCAAAGTGGCACCGTCAAATTCACTTAGGTGCCAACAAGTTAATTGTTGTGATGATGATCGGTGCGCTGAAGACGACGTCCATTAGAAACGCGCCTACGATCGGTACGACTAGGAATGCGGTGCGTGAAGGGCCGAACTTATTGACAGTGGCTCCCATATTGGCCATCGCGTTTGGTGTGGCACCGAGTCCGTGTCCTAGGAAACCGGCAATCATTACCGCTGCGTCATAATCCTTGCCGAGTGCGCGGAACATGATGAACACGGAGAATCCGACAATGAAGACCACTTGAACGAGGATAATGCCCACGAGCGGAAGTGCTAGACCCGCGAGTTCCCATAGTTTTATGCTCATGAGTGCCATGGATAGGAAGATGGCGAGTGACACGTCTCCGATGAGATTGATTTCCTTCATATTGACAGTTCCCGGCAGGAAACGGTCCATGATGTTGCGGATGAGCACCGCAAAGAACATCGCACCTATATATCCGGGCAAGACAAAGCCGGTTGCTTCGGTGAACAGGTCGCCTAGGACTATTCCGCCTGCCATCGCTAATGTGATCATTGTCACTTGAATCATGAACGAATGTTGGCTGATCGGCTTTTCATCCTCTTCCATATACTCAGCCACTACGCCTTCCTGCGGTTTCAAGCCATGTTTGCCAATTAGGTGCCGGGCGATCGGACCGCCTGACAGGCTGCCGCAAATCAAACCGAGTGTTGCTGCTGCCATCCCGATTGTCACAGCGGAAGTAATGCCGAGACCCTCAATCGTCTGACCGTATGCAGCCGCTCCTCCGTGCCCTCCGCTCATCGAAACAGCGCCGCTCATTACGCCAAGCAGCGGATCAATATTGAACACTTTTGCAAGTGAGACGCCGATGACGTTCTGCATGAAAACGGTTACGCCACACAGCAGTAAATAGATGAGTAGTAGCTTGCCGCCAAGTTTGATCAGCTTAAAACTTGCACCCAGTCCAACTGTCGTGAAAAAGGCTACCATGAACAAGGACTGCAAGGATGTATCCAATGAAACCTCGATAATGCCGGTAGATTTCAAAATGAGTGCGACAATCGCGAACAGTAGACCGCCAACGACCGGCGCAGGAATGAGGAACCGGTCAAGGATGCCGATCCGGTTGACAAGCGCTGTGCCGAGCAGGTACAGTGCTGCTGCTAGAAATAAGGTTGATATCTGGTTGAGTTCAATCATGCAAGTTCACCTTTCCTTTACATTTGAGAGGACGATTGGATGCAGCTACTTCCTCTCCATTTAGTCAGGCCTTATCTGTGTACGATACCCGTTTCAGGATATTAAACACGCATAACCCATCCTTAAAAGGTAACAAATCTATAGCCAACTTGGAACAGTATAGGAATATAAAATTGTCTTGGGAATTTTCTTGGAAAATAAATAAATTGAACCCATCCTACAGGGACCGCGCAATTGAATTTTTCGAAGTTCATCTTAATGAGGATTTTGCGTAGGGGAGAGGGGGGTAGTGAAATAACTACAGTAAACATTCTAAATATTTGTTGACATCTGATTAGTTCTATATTAATCTATTATCAAATCTCCTTGCATGGTACATGGTAAATGCAAGAGGATACTAGTTTTTACTTCAATGTAAGTCGTCTTGTTAGGTAATGCATACGTTTTTCTACCATGGTACATGGCAATACGAATAAACAGAAAGTGAGGTGTGTTAGTCATCACTCAAACGATATTAACAACAAGTATCACGACTCAAGTAACCAATGCGATACGTACAGCAATCATTACGGGAGAATACGAACCTGGTAAACAATTGTCTGAAGCTGCATTATCACAGACGTATAAGGTGAGCAGGACCCCGATAAGGGAAGCGTTAAAGCAACTAGAACGTGAGGGCTTAGTTGAAATAATCCCACGCGTTGGAACTTGCGTACTGAAACCGACGGAAAAAGATTTGGATGAATTATTTACGGTGAAAGAAGCTTTGGAAGGCTTTGCAGCAGGTGTCCTTACGGAAAGTGGAAACGAGGAAGCGATCGAAAAAGTTAAAGAAGCAGTAGCTTTAATGGAGAAAGCTGTAGGGGAAAAAGATCATAAACTGTTTGTTGAATCAAATAATCAATTCCACAAAGCAATTCTAGATGGAGCTAATAACTCTAAGATGGGGTATTTCTACAATCTTTTATTAAATCAAATTCCATACAATGGATATGTTTACCTAAGTATCGATGTTCCTAACCGTTTGGAAGAATCTCTGAAGGAACATCAACGTATATTGGCCGCCATCCTAAGTGGGGATCGGGAGGCAGCCGAAAAAACGATGCGAATGCATGTGAAAGAGAGCGCAAAGGGATTGAAAAAAGGGATAGCGAAAAAGTTGTATAACGATAACTGAAAACAAGGGGGAAGTATTGGTATGAAGTTCGGAATTTTTGCAAACCTAGCGGGGCCAGGTCGTCATGACGAGTATTACAAAGTATTGGATGAGGCGCGTGAACAAGCAATCTATTGCGATGAAAACGGTTACGATTCCATTTGGTACACAGAACATCACTTCGGTCATGAAGGAAATGAATTGATTTCAAATCCACTGATGATGGGTGCAGACATTGCAGCTAGAACAAAAAATATTCGCATCGGTCAGGCAGCGAATGTCGCTACTTTTTGGCATCCATTGCGCTTGGCTGAGGATATTGCCATGCTGGACCAATTGAGCAAAGGACGCGTGGAAGTTGGTTTAGCACGGGGACTATACGGTCGTGAAGCAGCTAATCTAAATCCATTAGCAGATCCGAAAAACAATGATCAAAACCGCGCTTTGTTTGAAGAAACGTTGGAGATTATGAAGAAGGCATGGTCCAATCGCTTCTTTTCACATGAAGGGGATATTTACAAGTATCCGCCAGAAGGATTGAAATGGAGTCACCCAATGAGTCCAGCGTCTCCCGAATTCATGGATATGGAAAAAGGTGAAATCAATAAAATTTCGATTATGCCAAACACCTACCAAAATCGAATGCCTACGATTTGGCAAACGATTGATTCCCCGCGTTCAATTGAAATTGCGGCTGAAACCGGCATCAACGGGATGTTCTGGATGCCTACAGTGAAAGAGCTGAAAGGGCGTTTTGAATTATATCGTGAAA
Organism: Saccharococcus sp. Marseille-Q5394; assembly: GCF_946901335.1. NCBI lineage: Bacteria > Bacillati > Bacillota > Bacilli > Caryophanales > Anoxybacillaceae > Saccharococcus > Saccharococcus sp. Marseille-Q5394. The sequence continues at coordinate 757,642 of NZ_CAMPPQ010000002.1, forward strand.
AAGCCTCGAAAGCACGTGGCTACGAAGTGCCGCTAGGCGAAGGGATTGCACTTGTCCGCGATGTGTATGTAGCAGAAACGATGGAGCAAGCTCGTGAAGACGCTGCCGAAGCAGTACTGAACACATATCGATGGATTTGCCACTGGAGGGGTCTTGGAAATCTGATGGATCCAGGTGAAGAAGTGAAACATGGCCAACAGTTAACGTATGAATTCCTTCATCCGCGAAACCTATTATTCGGTACACCGGAGTATGTGACAGAAAAAATCCAGGAACTACAAGAAGAGTTGAATTTACAAAATCTATTGCTCTGGGTAAACCATAGTCATTTGTCGCATGAGAAAATGATGAAGAGTCTGAAGTTATTCACAGAAGAGGTAATGCCTAATTTCACAAAAAGTAAACAGGGGGTACTGTAAACATGCTAGAAATTCGTAAAGTATATACAGCGATTGAGGAAACACGTATTGAGGGCGGAAAGCAAATCGAAGATTCGATTAAAATGATCACAACGATGTTAGTGATGAAAAACCCATGGGTCAAGAGAGGTTTTGTTGAGGATTTGATGCCTGAAATCAACGAATATGCACCGCAGATCGGTGAATTGCTAGTGGCGGAACTGTTTAAGCATATTGAAACGGCAGACGATGTTGAAGCATTCGGTAAAGCCGCTGTTGTCGGAGTGGATGGGGAAATGGAGCATGCATCTGCCTTTATTCATACCTTAAAGTTTGGTAACAAGTTCCGAGATGCGGTGGAAGGCAAGAGCATTTTGCCGTTCACAAATAAACGTGGCGGTGCAGGGACAGCGGTCCTTATTCCGATGGTGCATAAAAACGAAGATTCGAAACGCTCCCATTTCCTTACATTCGAAGCGACGATTCCGGATGCGCCAAGAGCAGATGAAATTGTTGTTGCCATTAGTGTATCGACAGGAGGACGTCCGCACCCAAGAACGGGAGATCGCCATCAAGATATGGTCGAGATGGGACTTATCTAATGCCAACGTTTTCGTATGATCAGGGGACCATTCATTATGAAGAAAAAGGACTGGGTGAACCGCTCGTTTTCATTCATGGAGTCGGCTTAGATCATGCAATGTGGGAGCAACAAGTGAAGCGTTTGTCTGAAGAGTACCGCGTAATTGTGTATGACATGTTAGGGCATGGGGGATCTTCGCATCCTCCCGGTCCTTATTCACTTTCCCAGTTTGTCGAACAACTTACTGCGCTTGTAAATGGACTTGGCCTTGATAAAATTCACCTCGTCGGGTTTTCCATGGGCGGGATGGTTGCACAGGCATTTGCATTGGCACACATAGAGAAAATGAAAACGCTCACAATCATGAATGCGGTCGCAAATCGGACGGAAGAGCAACGAAAAGCAATTCTGGCACGGGTGGAAGAAGTGAGGAAAATTGGACCTGAAACTACGATTGAACCAGCGATTCAACGTTGGTTCACCCCTGACTATCTTACTGCTCAGGAAGGAATTGTTGGTCGAATCCGTACACGTCTTCAGACAAACAACCCGATTTCTTACCTATCTGCCTATACGTTGTTTGCAACGGCCGATCAGGAACTTTGGGGTAAACTGGATCAAATCAACATTCCGACATTGGTAATGACGGGGGAAGAGGATATCGGCTCTACACCCGAAATGGCGAAGCAAATCCAAAAGAAAATTGCTGAATCGGAATTGCTGGTTGTCCCTACTATGAGGCATATGCTTCCTGTTGAAAGACCGGATATCGTCAACGAAGCAATTCATTCATTCATCGGGAGAACAGTATTTGCGAGGTAAAGGAGATGCAGACTTGACAGAACTGATTACAGAGCTAAAAACATACGACATGTATATAAATGGAGAGTGGACAGCGTCATCAAGTGGAGAGTACTTTCCAAGCTATAATCCAGCGACGGGAGAGGCTTGGTGCCGCGTAGCAAAAGGAACGGCTGAAGACGTAGATCAGGCGGTGCGAGCTGCACATCAGGCGTTTTTGAATTCAGAGTGGACCCATATGACCTATACCGAGAGAGGCAAGCTCGTCAGGAAACTGGGTGAGTTGATCGCTGAAAACGTGGAAGAGCTTGCGCATTATGAAACGATCGATAACGGCAAGTTGATCCGAGAAATGCGGGGACAATTAAATTATTTACCTGAATTCTACTATTATTACGCAGGTCTTGCCGATAAAATCCATGGCCAAACGTTGCCGATGGATAAGCGGGATATGTTTGCCTTTACGACTCGCGAACCGCTTGGCGTTGTCGCTGCAATCACGCCATGGAATTCACCGCTTTACTTGACGACATTGAAACTGGCGCCTGCACTCGTAGCTGGAAATACGATTGTCATTAAGCCATCTGAAATGACGTCCGCTTCTCTTCTTGAACTTATGAAACTTGTGGAGGAGGCCGGATTTCCACCGGGAGTTGTCAATGTGGTGACTGGATTCGGCATGCCGGTTGGCGACTCGTTGACTTCTCATCCGCTCGTAAGACGGGTTGCCTTTACAGGAGGCACCGAGTCTGCTCGACACGTCGTCCGTAATACAGCGGAGAACTTCGCACAAGTATCACTCGAACTCGGCGGGAAATCACCGAATATTGTTTTCGATGATGCAAATCCCGATAATGCCGCAATGGGAATCATAGCCGGGATTTTCGGCGCTTCCGGGCAGAGCTGTGTCGCCGGGTCACGTGCATTTTTACACGTCGACATCTATGACAAAGTAATGGAGAGACTTGTTGAACGTGTCTCGAAAATTAAGATTGGTGACCCGTTTGCAGCGGATACAGAAATGGGACCGCTTGCAACAGAGGCACAGTTGGCTCGAGTTGAGGAGTACGTATCCATCGGGAAAGCGGATGGGGGGACAATTGTTTTCGGAGGAAAGAGGCCGGAACACTTGGAAAAAGGGTGGTATTTTGAGCCAACCATCTTCGAACATACCGATAACAAAGCGCGCATTACCAGGGAAGAAATCTTCGGGCCTGTCTTAAGTGTCATTCCATTTAAAGAAGAGGCGGAAGTGATCGAGTTGGCGAATAGCACAGATTATGCATTAGCGGCAGGGATTTGGGCGAGTGATATTGCAAAAGCCCACCGAGTGGCCAAGGCTGTAAGGGCCGGAATTGTGTGGGTGAATACGTATCGCAGCATATCGCCAATCGCACCGATCGGCGGTTCCGGTTTAAGTGGACATGGCAGAGAAAGCGGTTTTGATGCAATTTATGAATATACGCAAAGTAAAGTCGTCTGGGTGAATACTTCATCCGAACCGATTCCTGATCCGTTTATTATGCGATGAACGGCGAAGGTGAACTATTGATAGAGAGGAGAGCATTTGACATGCAAATAGACAAAACGATTCATTTGCCGGATCTGTCGTTCATCCGTTTGTGCAATGAAAAATATGGTGTCAACAGGGGACTCTATAATACTATCGATACGTTTTTTTATGAACGCGGATTCGAAAGAATAGTGGAAAGACGGAAAATCATACTCTCATTTCTTGATTACGTCCAAGAAGGTATGGATGAAACTACTAGCCGTACTAAATTTGGAAGTGGTGGATTAAAGATAAAGATTGATGAATATTTCAGTGAGGTTGAAAAACATCGTGAAAAATCAATAGCGGCAACCTGCTAAACAAGCCCATTCACAGAAAGAAGGTTAACCTGATCATGACAGAATCGTTAGCAAGTGTGAGAAAGAAACATCTACTTATTAATGGGGAATGGGTAGAAGCTGGTGAATATAGTTCGATTCGTTCTCCATATTCAGGTGATATCATCGCGGAAATACCTATGGCGACGGGAGCGGAAACAGAGCTGGCGATTGAAGCAGCTATGAATGCGAGGCAGGAAATGGCGAAAATGCCCGCTCACAAACGCGCAGAAATTCTGGAGAATCTGGTTCGTTCTTTGCAAGAAAGAGCCGAAGAAGCTGCTGAAATCATAGCGTTAGAAGCGGCGAAACCGATTGCTACAGCAAGGCAAGAAGTTAGCCGAACGATTGAAACATACAAGTTTGCGGCCGAGGAAGCGAAGCGCATTCACGGTGAAACACTCCCGCTTGACGCTGCTCGAGGAGGAGAAAACCGGTTGGCTTATACAGTGCGTGAACCAATCGGTGTGATTGGGGCCATTACTCCTTTCAATTTCCCGATGAATCTAGTTGCGCATAAGGTCGGACCAGCCATCGCTAGCGGCAATACGATTATTTTAAAACCTGCATCGCAAACACCGCTATCCTCATTCTTCATCGCAGAGCTTCTTCTTGAAGCGGGATTGCCTGCAGGAGCACTGAACGTTGTGACAGGAAGCGGCAGAGTGACAGGTGACAAACTCGTAACCGATCATCGTGTCAGTATGATCACGTTTACTGGAAGTCCGGCGGTCGGAATCGGAATACGAAGCAAGGCAGGGCTGAAAAGAGTCACCTTGGAACTCGGATCCAACGCGGCGGTGATCATCGATAAAGGTGTCGACATTGATAAGATTGTTCCACGCTGTGTAAGCGGTGCTTTCGCTTTCCAAGGGCAAGTATGTATTTCATTGCAGCGTGCCTATCTCCATGAGGATGTATATGATGAATTCGTTTCGAAGCTTGTCAATGAAACGGAAAAGCTGATAATAGGAGATCCGTTAGATGAAAAAACAGACGTGTCAGCATTAATTTCATCCGGAGACGTAGAGCGCACATTAAGCTGGATTCAAGAAGCGGAAAGTCAAGGCGCTACAGTTGCAGCAGGCGGCAAGTCGGAAGGTAACATCCTTTATCCAACAATTATTTGTGATGCGGACTCTACGATGAAAGTGTCTTGTCATGAAGTATTTGCACCAATCGTTGTGATCAATAAAGTGAAAAATATAGAAGAGGCAATAGAACTCGTCAATGATTCACGATATGGACTTCAGGCGGGAATTTACACAAATGATATTAATACAGCGTTGAATGCGGCTGAAAATCTATATGTCGGCGGCGTAATGATCAATGATATCCCGACATTCCGAGTCGATAATATGCCGTACGGCGGAGTGAAAGAAAGTGGAACGGGTCGTGAAGGTTTGAAATATGCAGTAGAAGAAATGACGGAAATGAAGCTGGTTGTCTGGAACCGGAATTAGGGGGGAGAAGATGACGTATTACGCGGCACTGTTGCACATGATCGATTCTGTGAAAAATAAAGAAATTCTCCCCCATCATATAGCCTATCTGGATAGATTGGATGAGCAAGGGAAGATCTTTGCAAGAGGCCCTTTTACCGATGGAACTGGCGGACTAGTCGTCTATATCGCTGATTCATACGAAGAAGCTTTGGAAATGGCAGAAGCGGATCCACACGTCGTTGAAAACGTACGCAGACTTGAACTGAAGGAATGGAAACCGATTGTAAGCCATACCGAATAGGTGGAAAAGTTTCAGAGTCATGAAGTTTTTCCAATCAAACCATGCATGGTACATGGTAGATTTACCTCGGGGAAATGATCTAGAAAGGAGGCTGGCGAATGAATGGAGAGAATACGGCACTACTCTTAATTGATCTCCAAAAAGAAGGTGGTACTTCAGATGTCGTTGGAATGGAAACGATCATTAAAAAAACAGCAAGTCTAATTGAGATATGCCGTCAAAAGAAAATCCCTATCATTTACACACGGCATTTAAATAGGGGAGATGCGATTGGACTTGGAAACAGGGAACCGTTGAACGAAAAAGGAGAGCCGCTCTACTACCATACCGGTACAGAGGCTATTGAAATAATGGAAGAAGTGAAGCCCGAACCCGGTGATATCATCGTTGATAAATACAGGTATAGCGGATTTCATGAATCCAGTTTGGATTTACTGTTAAAGGGTCTGAATGTAAAGCATTTACTTATTGGCGGCGTCCTCACGGATGTCTGTGTAATTTCGACGGCGATGGATGCTTACTATCGTGATTACCAGGTTAACTTGGTAAAGGATATATGCGGTACAACTACTGAAGGTTCACATATGGCGGCAACGCTAATGATGGCGAACTGGATTTATGACATACAAGTCTTTGATGCCAATCAACTTTGCAACAAACTATTGGGAGAAGAATATAGGGTCTGGGCATCTGAGGGACCTGATGAATTGCAATTTACACCGGAGACGCTACGAGATGCTTATGCGAAATTAACAGTTACCTAATCGCAAGAGCTTTTCGCAACGATTTTGAATACAAAGGGGGAGAATGATTGAAAACGGCGGAGAAAGTGGACGTGTCAAGCATTGGGGTAGATGTTACGGAGCAAGCGTACGGTGGTCAAGATGTCGTTACAGTAGAACATTACGCGACGGATGAAGTTCCGATGAGCCAAAGAAATATAGGTTTCTTTGACATGATAGCAATATGGGTTGGAGCGAACTCGAATAATGCATCCTGGTACGTTGGGGGAACGGTTGCTGGAATGGCATTTGCCGGAGCGATTACAGTCACATTAATTTCTAATCCGATCGCTTATCTCGTTCTGGCACTTGTTGGCTATATGGGTTTCAAAGTTGGAACTTCCACAATGGCATTAACAAGGCCGGCTTTTGGAATTAAGGGAAGTCTTTTGCCAACGGTGTTAAATACCATCGTTTTTTTAGGATGGGCGGTTGTTAATACGTTCATTGCCGTCATATCCATGAGTTTCATATTAAAAGGTTTATTTGGTTGGCCCGCTTATGGTGAGCCAGGTAGCGCGGGACCGATGATTCTGGGCATTGTCTTCATGAGCATTTTGAATTTAGCTGCCGTTTCATTGGGAAGGAATTCAATTAAAATTGTCGAAAGAATTGGAATCGTGTTAGTTCTGGCTTTAGGTATTTGGATTACGGTTGTCGTGTTGAAAACACATTCAATTGCAGACATCATGGCTTGGAAGGCACCGGCGGATGCGATTATGCCGGTTGGGAAAGCGATAGATATTATGGCTGCATTCAGCTTAGCTTGGGTTCTAGGTATTGCTGAGTTCACGAGGTATACAAGGTCCGCTAAAACAGCAACAGTTGCACCGCTTTTAGGGGCATGCCTTTCTCTCATGTGGTTTGCATTTATCGGCATAATCGCTACCATTGGTGCGGCGATTACGACAGGAACATTTAATCCGGATAATTCGGATCCAAGTTCAATTGTGACGAATCTTGGACTTGGTTGGTTTGCATTGGTGCTGATTGTTGTCGCATGTATTACAACAAATGTGGTGAATCTGATGGCCGCGGGAATTTCAATTACCAATGTAACGAAGAAAATCAAACCGCTTCATTCTATTTGGCTTGTAACGGTATTGGCGGGGTTTGCCATGCTCATTCCACTTTACTTGGCCAGTTTCTTATATACATTTATGGGCTTCTTAGAATACATCGGTATGGTATTGAGTGCATTGTTGGGAATTTTGGTTGCCGACTACTTCTTTGTCCAAAAGCGATCCTATGATGTTAAGGAATTTGAGAAAGTGGGCGGGAAATACTGGTATTCAAAAGGTGTCAATATAAGAGCTGTAGCTGTCTGGGCATTCGGGGTAGTCTTTTTCTTACTGGTCCGTGACTCTATATTATTGGGGAATTCTGTAGGTGCCGTATACCCAACCATTATTGTCACGGCAGTACTCTACAGCCTCGTATCTTTGCCGCGACGGAAGGTTGCAAATTTGTTGTAAGTAGATAGAACGGTAGCAGGAGATAGCATTTTACTTAAAAAGGAGAGATCAATCATGCAAAAAGCAGAAAAACAGGATTTATTCAAACAAATCATGGGGAATTACCCAACAGGGGTAACAATTGTGACAACAACGGATGAGGACGGAAAGCCTGTCGGGTTGACAGTTAATTCATTCGCCTCTGTCTCTTTAGATCCGCTTATGCTTCTATGGTCCATTGATCACCGTGTGTCGTCACTGAAAGCGTTCACAGAAGGTGGCAAATTTGCGGTCCACGTTCTGGCAGGTGAACAACAAGAGCTTTGTAAAACGTTTGCAAGTAAAGTTGAGGATCGATTTGCTGCGTGTGAGTGGAACCTTTCCGAAAACGGCTTGCCGATTATTGACGGTGCATTCGGAGTGTTTGAATGTAAAACGTTCAAAGCGATTGAGGCAGGCGATCATACCGTTTTGATTGGAGAAGTTACAGATATTCGTATTGATCAAGAGAAAGACCCGATGCTCTACCACCGAAGAGTGTTCGGACCGATTCCCGAAGAGTTTTACACGCCAAAACAACCTATCGCGTAAGTTACTACTAAAAGAAGCCCCAATCCTTCATTTAGAAGAGGTTGGGGCTTCTTATGATAATAAGTGAACGATGTAGACGTTGACGGGGCACGCAAAGGGATGCCTCATTTTGGCCATGTGGCAATGGATTGGATAGACATCTGTATTAAAAATAGGCAGCAGATACCCGAACAATTTCAAATTGTACAAGTGCCTGATTTACTTACTAATCTACATCCAGCACCAACCTATCGACAAAAAACGTCGGTCATGGGTCGGTGTTTTTTCATGGTGTGCAGAAGATCTGGACCGCAAAGGACTGTCACAAAATAACCAATATAGGCAACTCCCATTTAATACTTTCATTACGGAACGTAGGTTCTAATAACTAACTAAGTTCGTAAAATGGTTACATGTAATTAAAAAATTAATAATGTCCAAATATCCTTGCACCTAATTTGACACTGTTGTATAGTGTTAAGAATCAAAAGAATCAAATAATATTGTTTTTATATAGTAAGAGTTTAGATAAAAGAAAGGAGAGATACGATGCTAGATGAAATTTATCGGGGTAGGCGTCGTATATGGTGCACACATCTGTAAGGCTTTTTATAGGAACTGTTTTTGAATATCTATCAGATTAAATAATATTTTGGTTGCATCTGACAATCTAGGAAGGAGAGTTTTAAATGCCGGGAAATGTAATGAATATCGCTAGCAGCAATATCGTCTGGATCGTTGCTTTCTTCGTAATGGGTGTCGTGATTTTTCAAGCAATCATGTTCATGAACATTGCTAAAAAAGCTGCCCCTGATGCAGGATTAACGCCTACGGAGGTCTCAAGAGCGATAAGGACAGGTTTTATTAGCTCACTTGGCCCTTCATTTGGGATTGCCATTGTTATCGTTTCGTTAATCGCACTCCTTGGTCCACCTATAACAATGATGCGAATCGGAATTATCGGATCCGCGGCAACAGAAACGGCGGCTGCTCATATCGGCGCGAAGGCTTTCGGCGTTGAGCTAGGGGGCGCTGGATTTAATGAAAAAGCGTTTGCGACAGTCGTTTGGACGATGTGTTTAGGTGGGATGGGCTGGCTTCTCGTCACATTTCTTTTCACAAAATCCCTTGGAAAAGCTGAGAAAGCAATCCGTAGGAAAAACCCAAAAGCGGTGGCAAGTATTTCCTTGGCGGCAATGCTTGGTGCATTCGGATATTTAGCAAGCGAACAAATGCTTAAAGGGTTGGGCTTTTTCTTCGCAGGAATCGCCTCACTCGGAATTATGATTGTCTGTATGTCAATTGCCGAAAAGAAAAATATAAGTTGGCTGCGAGAATGGTCACTTGGAATTTCAATGGTTTGTGGAATGATTGTCGGAACGATGGTCATTGCACTTACCTAGAAAATTACTTTGTATAGTTAAGGAGGAATGAAAATGAGCATGAGTCAAGAGGTTGTTCGTACAGCTTCCAAAGCAAAATCCGTGCCTGCTAGCAGTTCAATGACGAGGTTTCATGAACAGTCCCACTTTTGGGGTCGCTTAACTATTTTATTAGTAATGATTGCTTCAGTAGGATTACCGATGTACTTGTCGTTCGTACTCGGTGCCCACCCGGGATGGGGAGCGATTTTTGCCGGACTCCTAGGTTATGCAGCGTTTATCGGGGTGTTATGGATTGTTGAACCTGTAACGTACTTCCCGATTCTCGGGATCGGCGGAACGTATATCGCCTTTTTATCGGGAAATATTGCGAATCTATGTGTCCCTTGTTCATCAGCTGCCCAAAAAGCTGTCGGTGCTGAACTTGGAACGCAAAAAGCTGAAATAGCTGGCGTACTCGGAATTGCCCTTGCTTCTTTAACGAATACGATCGTCATTATTTTAACTGTTTTGGGCGGAACATTTATCGTCAATTTAATCCCTGAATCAATCCAAGCGTCATTTGTATTCGTCCTGCCTGCTATTTTTGGTGCAGTGTTAGGTCAATTTGCCTTTAGTAAGCCTAAATACGGCGTCATGGCGGTACTACTCGGGATTGGGGTCTTTTTCTCGCCAATCCCATCATTAATTAAAATTGCTTCTTGTGTTGCGATTTCAATCGCTGTCATTTATAACGTGGAAAAAGCGAAGGATAAGAAGGCTAACGGGTAAGGGGGAAAAAGATAAATGGTGAATACGAGTCTACAAAAACTAACAATCAACCATAAACGATTACAAGAACATATTGATCAGCTCGCTGAGATTGGAAAGTTTGGTGAAACTGGCGTATGTCGATTGGCTTTGTCAAAGGAATATAAAGAAGGAATTGAACTTGTGAAGCGGTGGATGGAACGAGCCGGCTTACAAACGAGAGTCGATGACTTCGGGAATTTAATTGGCCGACTGGAAGGAAAAAATCCGGATGCGCCCATTTTGATGCTTGGCTCACACATTGACTCACAGCCTTCCGGTGGACGATTTGACGGTCCGATCGGTGTGCTGGGCGGATTGGAAGTTGTCCAAACGATGCAGGAAAACAATATACAGTCTGAAATGCCAATCGAAATTATGGCGTTTTGCGATGAAGAGGGCTTCCGTTTTAATAAAGGGTTATTCGGATCCAGGGGGATTACCGGTCAATTAGATGAAGGCGAACTTGAACGTTCGGATAAGGACGGGGTAACAAGACGTGAAGCGTTACGTGAGTTTGGGGCTGATCCTGATAAGCTCACTGCTTCAGAATATCCAAAAGGATCGATTGATACGTATATTGAATTGCATATTGAACAAGGCCCTGTGTTAGAGGAAGCAAATGCTCCCGTAGGAATCGTTATAGGAATCTCGGGGCCTCTCTGGCTAACCGTAGAACTGACTGGGTCCGCGGGCCATGCCGGTACCGTTCCAATGAAGTTGCGAAAAGACGCATTAGTTGGTGCAGCTGAAATAATTTCCGGATTGAAAGGTATCGTAACGCAAGATCAAGATGCCCCGACTGTCGGCACAGTTGGCAACTTAACCATATATCCGAACGCGAGAGCAATTGTGCCGGACAGGGTGATCTTTACGATCGATTTACGAGATAGTAACTTGGACAGACGCAATCGATATGAAACACAATTGCGTGATTACATTGATAAAACCGCCCAAGAAAATGGTCTGAAGTATACGATATACGAAGATACGAATATCTCTCCAGAGCCATGCAGTGAGCATATTGTAGACGTTATGCGTGAAGAGAGTAAAGCGATGGGTCTGGAAGTCGTTCCGGAACTAACGAGCGGGGCGTTCCACGATGCGCTCTCCATGGCACAAGACTGTAAAATTGCAATGATTTTTGTACGATCTAAAGATGGCATCAGTCATGATCCAGCGGAATTTTCAACCTATGAAGATATTGCTGCCGGGACTGAGTTATTGTATAAAACAACGGTTAGACTAGCGACTACATAAAAGAAAAAATGGCACATTATCTCGGCAACCTGTTTGACTCAGGGAAATCCGAAATAATGTGCTTTCTTTGTTTACTTCAAAGTTGCATCGGTACGTGAAATCATTTTTCCAAACTGAGATACCTTTTGAGAGGAAACTTGCTGCTATTATAGTCAATCCACTTTTCCAACTCTCGTTGAACAGCCCTGTTTTGCCATTCAAACCATACCTCTGAACATTCACCGCAATGGCTTTCCACTCCACTATTATTATGGGAATCTCTGTAGGTGAAAAAGGTGGTTTTGCGACAGATATAGCAAAATACTTTTTTATCCTCATAATATTTATGTGCCAAGAGAATCAACTCCTCAACTTTTACACCCATTCTTTCCAGTTCTACTATATTTCATACGAAAACAGAAAGTGGGGCTTGTATTTGTTCGTTGTGACAGACTATTTATTATATAGAAATATAATTGACAAATTGAAAACATTGTTCTATTCTGACTTTAGTATACCGTATACTGTCGACGAGAATTGAGGTGGACAAAATGTCGCAGTTCGTAGTGAAGAAAACGACTTTGAAGGAACAAGTCTATGACTATTTGAAAAACGGAATCATCATGGGGGAAATTGCTCCGGGCGAGCGGCTGATCGAAGAGAAAATCTCTGAGACGTTGAAAGTGAGCCGCAGCCCGATTCGTGAAGCTGTCAGGATGCTAGAGAAGGACGGATTGTTGGATGTGCATGCAACTGGTGGAGTGACTGTGGCCAATCCATCGACGGAGGATTATCGGAACCTTTACGAAATAAGGGTGGAAATGGAATCGCTCGCAGCTTATTATGCTGCGCAACGCAGAAGCCGGGACGAGATTATATTAATGGAATCCTATGTAGAAACCATGAGAAAAGAAGCCGATGCCAACAATCTGAAAGGGTTGCTGGAAGTAAATTTCAAGTTTCACGAATCGATTGTCTATGCTAGTCGAAATCCATTCCTCGAAACGATGACACTGCAATTACGGGGGGTGAACAGCTTTTACAGAAAGGCGATTTTGGAAAAGAATCCAGGATATGCGCAAGAAGCACACGATGATCACGAAAAAATCTATCAGGCGATTGTTGAACAGGACCAGAATAAAGCTAGGGAATTAATGAGGCAGCATATCGAACATGATTATCAATCATTCATGATAATGGCCGCTAAGTAGGGGGGAATCCAACCATGTTAAACAAACGAAAGCCTCTTGAAGGCGTGAAAATATTGGAACTGGGCAATTTGGTCGCAGCACCGTATGCAGGTAAGCTTTTTGCGGAATTCGGAGCAGAAGTGATTAAAGTGGAGGAACCTACAAATGGTGATCCTTTACGGAACTGGCGGGTGATGCACGGGGATACGTCCGTATGGTGGTACGTCCAGAGCCGGAACAAGAAATCGGTTACCATCAATCTTCGAGAACCTGAAGGGCAGGAAATCGTAAGGTCATTAATTGGCAAGGTAGATGTTGTTCTTGAAAATTTCAAGCCGGGCACATTGGAGAGATGGGGGCTGGGCTATGAAGAGCTTCAGAAGGTAAATCCATCGATTATCCTCACCCGCATATCGGGATATGGACAAACGGGTCCCTATAAGGAAAAGCCCGGTTTCGGAAGTGTTGCGGAAGCGATCGGTGGTCTACGTTTTTTGACAGGCTATCCGGATCGTCCGCCAGTCCGTGCAGGCATTGCGATCGGTGATATGATTGCAGGCTTATATGCGGTAATCGGAACATTGATGGCACTTCGTGCACGGGATGAGGATCCGGAAAAGAAAGGGCAGGTCGTTGACGTCGCGCTCTACGAAGCGGTGTTCAGCCTGCTGGAAGGCATTCTTCCGGAGTATGATTTAACAGGACTCGTAAGGGAGCGGACGGGAAGCACGTTACCGGGCATAGCTCCTTCGAACACATACAAATGTGCTGATGGAAAGCATATTGTCATTGGCGGAAATGGAGATCGCATTTTCCAGCGTCTCATGACAGCGATCGGCAGGGAGGATTTGGCGAATGATCCGCTATATGCGACGAACCAAGATCGTGCGGATCATGCGGACTTCATAGATGGCGTGATAGAGGACTGGACGTTGCAGCACTCCATGGATGAAGTTCGGCGGATCTTGGATGAAGCGTCGGTTCCGGTTGGTCCGATTTACGGCATCAATGACATCGTGAATGATGAACATTATCAGGCGCGCGATATGCTGAAGGAAATCGTATTGGAGGACGGAGTGAAGATGACCGTTCCCGGGATTGTGCCGAAGCTATCGGGGACACCGGGTGATATCGATTGGATCGGCCCGGTTCTGGGAGCCCACAATGAAGAGGTCTATTCGGATCTCCTCGGCCTGTCGGAAGACGAGTTCCAGCGTCTGAAAGAGAAAGGGGTCATTTGAATGGATGGCGTTACGATCATTGACGTCAGCCCCCGCGATGGTTTGCAAAACGAGCCGAAACCGGTAGATGTGGAGCAGAAATTTCAACTAGTAAACAAACTGATTGCTGCCGGGATTTACAAAGTGGAAGTAACCTCCTTCGTCCATCCGGCGAAAGTACCCCAAATGGCTGATGCAAACGAATTGCTCCAAGCTCTTTCCGATAAGGAAAATCTCGAAGCGATTGCATTGATTCCTAATCTGAAAGGGTATGAACGGGCAAGGGAACATCGTTTATCCGAAGTGAATTGGATCAGTGCAGCTACTGAAACTTTCAATGAAAAGAACATCGGGATGTCGATCGAGGAGAATATGTCGCAGTTCCTCAGGGTTTTGGAGGAAGCGAAAAAAGACGGCATTAAGACTTGCTTTTCAGTCGCTGTCAGCTTCGGCTGTCCGTATGAAGGAGCGGTGGATGAAGAGGACGTGCTGCAAATTGTCCGCCGTGTCAAAGAGGCCGGTGTCGATCGGATTGGAATTGCGGATACGATCGGAATTGCAACACCCGATCACGTCGACAGTCTGATGAAGAAGGTGCTCGCCATTGCAGGCGACACGCCAGTAGCTATTCATTTGCATGACACGCGGGGACTTGGGTTGACGAATGCATATGAGGCTTACAAGGCAGGCGTGAGAATTTTTGAAACGTCCGCAAGTGGCATCGGCGGCTGTCCATTTGCGCCGGGCGCCGCGGGTAATTTGGCAACAGAGGATCTCGTTTATTTATTCGAAAGGATGAATATATCAACAGGGGTCGATCTTCAAAAACTGTTGGGTGCCGCTGATTATGCGGCAAGTCTATCTACAAAAAATCCATTGGGACGGATCCGCCACGTGGAAAAACAAAGGGAAAAGGGGAATGAGTGATGAAAAAATGGCTGTTAGGTTTGTTTGTATCAATTCTTGGGGTGGTTGTGTTGTCCGCCTGCAACAACGAAAAAACGGATGATAAGGCTACTGCTGATAGCGGGGACGGCTATGAGGCAACGACAATCCGTCTTGCCTACAACTTGCCTCAAGATCATCATATCTCGGTTGGTATCGAAGAATTCGCGAAAAAAGTTACCGAAAAATCCGATGGCAAAGTGAAAGTGCAAGTGTATCCGGCGGGACAATTACTAAGCGATAAGGACATGAACCAGTCGATTCTTTCAGGTGGTGTTGAAATGGGTGTGAACTCTTCCACTCTATGGGCGTCCACTGTTCCGGCAATGGGGATTTTCGATGTTCCTTATGTATTCAATGATTATTCAGCAGTAGGAGAAGCGGTAAATGGTGAATTCGGCGATAAACTTCGTGGTGCAATGGAAGAAAAGGGTGCGAAAGTTCTGATGTTCGCTGACTATGGATATGTTCAATTTGCCAATAACAAGCGCCCGTTAAAATCTCCTGAAGACTTCAAAGGATTGAAAATCAGAAGTATCGGAGATTTGCCTTCCGAATTAATTCAAGCATATGGGGCTTCACCTGTTTTCATGGGTGGGGGGGAAGTATACATGGCCCTTCAACGTGACACAGTGGATGGGGCAACATCAGGTACGACAGCGATGCTTCAACGTAAATATGATGAAGTTACGAAATACTTGACGATTAATAACTATGCCTATCTTGAATTCCTTTTGGCTGTCAATAAAGACTACTGGGATGGCCTTCCAGAGAAGACTCAAGACCTTCTAACAGAAGTGGCCGCTGAAACGGAAACGTGGATCCGTGAGCAAGCCGAAAAAGAAGATAGTGACTCTGCTAAAGCACTTGAAGAAAATGGAATGGAAGTTTACGTCGTACCTGAAGACGAGTTGGACGTATGGAAAGACGCGGCTGCACCGGTGCGTGACGTATTCGTGAAAAATGCCGGAGACCTAGGGAAAGAACTTTTAGACTTGGTAGACTGAAATAACTAGATTTGAGGGGGGAACCGCTTTGAAAAAGGTCTATACTGTTATGGATCTGCTCATCAGATGGGGCGCTTACATTGCGGGTGTGCTTATTTTGATCACGACCGTTATGACATTCTATGAAGTTGTGTCAAGATCGTTTTTCCATAAACCGACTTCGTGGGCGACTGAGCTATCCATCTATGCGATCATTGGCAGCTGTTTCTTAGGTAGCGCCTATGCGGTTCGGACCTATTCGCATATTACTGTCGATTTATTGATTAATAATGTTAATGATCGAATTAAAACCTTACTGGCATACCTGACGAATTCTCTCGGATTGGTGTTCAGTATCATCTTTACACTTTACAGTTACTTGCATGTCATCAAGACATTCAACTTGGGAGTCACATCCGCATCACTGTTGAGGATTCCAATGTATATTCCGGAATCCCTCCTCGTGATCGGGGGCGTTCTTCTATGCATCGCCTTCATACTACAGATTATAGATGGCGGCATCCATAAGGGAGGGGAACACCTATGAATTTATTTTTTACGGGTGGATTGGGAATTCTTCTCCTCATCGGACTGCCTGTCGCCTTTACGCTCAGTTTGCTCGCGGTTGCAGGGATGTATTTCTTTAACGGAGGTACATTCGCCTTCATGCAGATTCCGATTATATCGTACAAGTCATTGGATGATTTCTCGCTGACTGCCTTGCCGATGTATGTATTGATGAGCCAAGTGCTTGTTGTGAGTGGTGTCGGACGGGACTTGTATGAAATGGCCAGCAGATGGTTCAGGCATTTCCCTGGCGGACTTGCGATTGCGACATTGTTCTGCTGTACCGTATTCTCAGCGATTTCAGGATCCAGTGTTGCAACGGCTGTTACGGTCGGTTCTGTCGCACTGCCTGAAATGGTGAGAAGGGGTTACAACAAACGTCATGTGTTAGGGCTATTGGCTGCGGGTGGAACACTTGGCATCTTAATTCCTCCAAGTATTCCGATGATCATTTATGGTTCAGTGACAGGAGAGTCTGTTGGTAAGCTTTTCATTGCTGGAATCATACCTGGTGCAATTCTGACAATCGCGTTCATGATTTTCTCGGCGTATCAAACTCGCCATATTAAAGACATACCGGCGACTTGGGGCGAGAGAATGGAGGCATCTCGCAAGGCGATTTGGGGATTGCTGCTGCCAATCATTATCATCGGCGGGATCTACACTGGTATTTTCACACCGACGGAAGCAGCTGCTGTCGGCGTTGTACTCAGCTTTGTCATCGCAATTTTCGTCTATAAGAACATCAATTTGACTTCGATGAAGGAAATTCTAGTTTCTACTGTCAAAACGAATGCAATGATCCTATTCATCATCATCGGTGCAATGCTATTGGGCTATATCCTGACAATCCTTCAGATTCCACAGGGAATCGTCAACTATGCGACATCCCAAGATATTTCACCATGGATCATTTTCATCTTGATCAATATCGTGCTTTTGATTCTCGGTATGTTCTTGGAAACTGTTTCGATTCTCGTCATCACGTTGCCAATCCTTTATCCGATCATCATGGCGCTCGGTTTCGACCCGATCTGGTTCGCCATTATCATGGTCATCAACATGGAGTTGGCTCTCATCTCACCGCCGGTCGGACTGAACCTGTTCGTATTGAAAGGGTTGAACAAAGAAAACACCATCAGTGAAATCGTGAAAGGCGTTATCCCGTATGCCGTCATCATGCTTGTCTTCATGGTTATTCTTTCGATCTTCCCTGAAATCGCAACGGTGTTGATCCATAAAGATATTAAATGAGTAAAGCCCACGAGGAAAAAACTCCTTCGTGGGCTGTTTTGTTATGAAATGAGTGGGTGAGCAGTTGGGATTGAAGCAGGTAGAATTATATCGATCATTTCCCGCGGGTTATCGTTCATTTCCCATGGTTTATCGATCATTTCGAGGAGGATATTGATTATTTCCCAACATATATCGATCATTTCCCGAATTATATTGTCATTTTGTGAGTAAGGACCTAATAGGTAGTGCACTAAATGTCGATTACAATCAAAAGAGAAGTCTAATAAAGTTATGACCTCTACTCATACTTCCCCCTCAACGGAACAAACCTCACTTCCTCCAGCACTGTCGTATCAATCTTTCCGTCTTCATCTTTTTCCAACAGCAGGAGCTCCTGTAGAAGGGGTGGACCTACCGGAATGATCATTTTTCCTCCGGGTGCTAGTTGATCGATGAGCTCGGTTGGCACTTGGGCAGCGGCGGCCGTCACCATAATCCGGTCATACGGAGCGTTTTCTTCCCAACCGGTGCTGCCGTCATCCAATTTGAAATGGATGTTGGAGAAGCCGGCTTTTTCTAACCGTTCCTTTGCCCGTTCATGCAAGGCGGCGATTCGTTCAATTGTATAAACGGAGTCCGAGAAGGCGGCGAGCAGGGCGGTTTGGTAGCCGGATCCCGTTCCGATTTCGAGCACTTTTGAACCAGGCTGCAAATCGAGGGCCAATGTCATTTCAAGTACGAGGGATGGCTGGGAAATCGTTTGTTCGTGCCCGATTGGAATGGCCTCGTCCATATAGGCGAATTCTTTTAGTTCATCCATGAAAAAGCTGCGATCAAGTTTTTGAAAATAGGTAAGGATGTCTTCGTTTTGATTGGTCATTGTCGTATGCCCCTTCAGCTATATAGTTGGTTACCCATATCCTCTATTGGGCAGTTGTAAACAATATACATAAGCTAACATGGTTGATCTATTGTCTTGAAAATGTTCATTCTTCATTTCACTAACACATAAATGTACTTTCTGGTGGAAAGCTATCTTTTATGTGGAGGTGTATGTAATGGGGAAAAAAACGTCGGGCGGCAAGGATGAAGAAGCAAGTCTTGCTTGGTGGCAATTATCCCTAATTGGAGTAGGCTGCATTATTGGTACAGGTTTTTTCTTAGCGTCAAGTATTGCGATTAAAATGACAGGTCCTTCTGTCATCCTGGCCTTTATCATGGCTGCAAGTGCAACCTATATCGTATTTGAAGCACTTGCGAAAATGTCCGCAAAGGATCCACAGAAAGGATCATTCCGAACGTATGCCAAAAAAGCATATGGACGTTGGGCTGGGTTTAGCAGTGGTTGGGTCTATTGGTGTTCGGAGATTTTAATCATCGGTAGTCAGCTTACTGCAATTTCATTGTTATCAAAGTTTTGGTTCCCTGACATTAAACTGTGGATGTTCGCTTCGATTTATGCCGTATGCGGCCTTCTCGTTCTTTTTATTGGGACCAAAGCGTTTGGGAAATTAGAGAGCGTGTTTGCAGTAATGAAAATTGCTGCTATTTTTATGTTTATTGTAATTGCCATTTTAGCGTTGACAGGGATAATTGAGGGCGATTCCAAAGCAGAAATTCCTCAAACTGTAAAAGGATTTTTTCCTAACGGTATCGTCGGATTTTGGAGCGCTTTATTGTTTGCCTTTTATGCTCATGGTGGAATTGAAGTAATGGGCGTAATGGCCATCCATCTTAAGAAAAAGGACGATGCTCCTAAATCGGGAAAAGTCATGTTAGGATTACTCGGAGCCATTTACGTTACATCGCTATCTTTAGCGCTTTTGTTATTGCCATATGATAAGTTCAGGGAGAACAAAAGCCCGTTTGTTGAGGCCTTATCAGGTTTTCATAATATTGAGTTTTTCCCACATGTGTTTACAGCCGCAATTATTATTGCCGGTTTTTCGACGATGTCTGGAGCTCTTTTTTCGGTTACCACGGTACTTCAGACAATATCTGAAGATGGGGATGCACCTAAACTATTTAGTAAACAAACGAAAAAGAAATTCAAAATGCCGTTACCTGCTATCGCTTTAACGACAACCGGGCTTATTCTATCCATAGTCACCTCATTATTATTGCCTGATAAGGTATACGAATATATAACGACTGCCGCAGCATTAATGCTGCTTTATAATTGGATTCTCATTTTAAGCATGTATCACAGATTAATCGAGCCGACTACTGCGGATAAAGTTAAAAGAGTGATCGGAATGATTCTTGTTGTTGCAGCCGTAAGCGGAGCACTTTTTCATAAAACAAGTCGACCTGGCTTTTTTATCAGTTTACTATTTCTTACGGTAATTGGACTCATCGTCCTGTTTTTACGGAAAAGGTGGAAGAAAGAAGAGGCTCAAAATAATGCATGATAAGCCTGAATGCCAAAGTATATACCGAATCCAATCATAAACAGGGAAGAAATAATGGATATCACCTTCAAAAGCTTGATGGATAATAATCTGCGGGCACCACTGGATAGAGTGGCCATTATTGTATCCCATAAAAGGACACCAACTATAATGGCTATACTAAAAATCAGTAGTTGATCCCCTGCAAAGGTTTCAGCAGATTGTGCAAGAACTGAACCATAGATCCCCAGCCAAAAAAGAATCGTTAGTGGATTCAAAAGCGACATGAAAAAACCAGATAACAAGGAACGTCTAAGAAGGATTTTCTTACCTAATTTCATTGCTAGTTCAATTTTATGTAGTGATAATAAATTTTCGATTCCAGTATATAAAAGAACAAAACAACCAAATGACCAAAGAATTATTTTTACCAGTGCGAACTCGATAATTTGTCCGACTCCGAAATATACCATGATCATATACAAGACATCGGCTGATAACGCTCCAATACCAAAAATCCAGGCATGAAAAAAACCGTTTTTAATACCCGTATTTAGCTGCGCGGCGTTAACCGGTCCGACTGGCGCAGCTAAAGACACGCCTAAAATGATATAGGCAGCTATCGAATTCATGTAAAGTCCTCCCTTAAATAGCGTCTATGCATCCTATTCAAGAGGAGTGATTGGTACAACCTATAGAAGAAATATTATTGAATAAAAGACTTTTCCATAGCCCATATAAAATAAAAGCCCACGAGGATGATTTCCTTCGCGGGCCATATCTATAGATATATGCTCAATCTGCCGAACCATCAAATTTCTTTACCCATTCCTGATCATTCCAAATATCCGGGTTGTCGATTATTTCATTCTCTCCACGCACGATAAAGTCATACGTATCTTTTCCACCCGTATACCAATCAACGATGAATAACTTACCGTTTATATTGCGTACGAGAAATTCGGTTGCTTCACCATAACCGCCTACATCCTTATTGACCATTACGGGTACGTGCAAATAGAGAAAACCTCCATTAGCATCTTCAGTATTCTGCGCTTCCCAATCCCCAATTTCAACATCTTTCACCGGATCATTAAAGCCTCCATATCGATCATGTTCGAATTGAACCTTCTTATCTATATACTGCTTAAGGTTTTCGTTTTCAATGAATAAATTCGAGTCGAAATCTGTCCCGTTCCAGACAGATTTATAATAGTCCGTCAGCGCGGTTACACACATTTCATAAGCCGTTTCTATATCCTTTTCAGAAACTCCCGTTGGATTCTCAGGTGTGAATTCAACTACAGTATTGTTAGAAAGTACTTCCCACTCCGTCACCTTTTCGTAAGTTAATGAACTGCCACGTGAAGTAACAGGGTAGGAGAGAGTGTCGTAAACAATCCTGATGTCCATGCCGGGCGAAATCTCGTTTGAAGCGTGAGGGATGACAAACCGGGCGGCGGCTCCATTTATGATCAACTTTTCCTTTTTCGACGGAGCGTCCTCTACGAATCCTTGCGTGATAAGGACTTGCTCACCATCGATCGCGGCGACTGTCCCTTCAAGCTCTTCGTAATTGACGGACAGATCGAAAGGGGGAATCGCCTTTTGTTCCATGAAATTGGCGATAGCATGCTCGTGTTTATTCTGGAATGAACCGAGTGCTTCACCTTTTGTTATAGGTTTTTCCTGTGGATGGCGAACGAGCCATTCTTCGGCTTTCTCGTATCGGCTAGTC
The DNA here is from genome assembly GCF_946901335.1 of Saccharococcus sp. Marseille-Q5394. Taxonomy (NCBI): domain Bacteria; kingdom Bacillati; phylum Bacillota; class Bacilli; order Caryophanales; family Anoxybacillaceae; genus Saccharococcus; species Saccharococcus sp. Marseille-Q5394. Next base: position 779,548 of record NZ_CAMPPQ010000002.1, read on the forward strand.
CATTTTAGTATGACATTGAAATAGTCGTCATAGGAGATTCCGAAATTCCTTTCCTGTGTTTGGAGAATTGTCTTCTTTTTCTCTTCATCTTCTTTGTTCAGATCCGCATAAAAAGAATCCCGCTGTTCCGCCACGGTTTTTTCGATTGCTTCTATGTCTTCCGTGTAGCCCATCGTTTTGGCATAATCAATTAACGCGTCAATTTGCAGTATGTTTCGCAAAACCGCTTGCTTCATCTCGTTCGTGGAGTCCTCTTCATTGCCGTTCGACTCTGACCGTAGCATGTGATCATAAATTAATTCATTAACTTCATATTCATCTTGATCCGCGGTGGAGATACCGTCCTTCAGCACGTTGAATGCAAAAAACAGGACCGTTGCGGCGACAATGGCAGTCGCTGCCACTGGGAAGGGATTTCTTTTCTTTTGCCTACGTTTTCCGGAGAGGACTCTTCGTTTCACATCTTCCACATCTTCTGAATTAATTCCGGACACAGCATCTAGACTCTTCTTCACTTCATTCATTAGATAGCACCTCCCAATCACCGGTTTTCAGTTTTTCCTTCAATATCTTCCGCGCCTTCACCATTCGTGCCTTCACCGTGTTTTCGGATAGCTCCAAAAAAGCGGCGATTTCCATGATCTTGTATTCTTCATAGTAATAAAAAATGATAATTTCCCGATATTTCATCGGCAGCTTCAATATCGTGATGGCGAGTTCTGCCCGCTCTTCATTCAAAATAACAGGGTCCTGTTGTGTATGTATCGTTTCCATCCAATCCTGCGTGAACAGCAAATTCCGGAATGACCAGCTCCGCAGATGGTCTTTACAGCGGTTGACGGTCAACTTAGTAAGGTAAGCACGCAGTGTCCCTCGTTCCTCATAATTCGCTGACGTATAAAAGGAAATGAACACGTCTTGGACGATATCCTTCGCCATCTCGCGGTCCCGTAAATAAAAGAAAGCCATCCTCAATAGGTGTTCGCCATGCGCATCCATGATCGCTTCCAATTCTCCCTGGTCCATTGTCATCACCGCCTCTTCATAATAGTAACGGAGCTCGAGAGGGAATGGTTGTTGTTTTTTGCTATTACTCAGAAATTTAAAGGATGCGCCATGGTGTTATATGGTAAAATTGACGCAAAAGAATTAGTAGAGGGATAACTAATGTTTGCTCAAGTTGGGGGAAATGAAAGATGATCATTATAACGGGCATATTATTTTTGTTTCTTTGTTTCCGAATTTTCCGCTTATTAATTAGAATGAAACAACCTGTCATTTTCCCAGTCACGGAGGAAGACTTGCAAGAGATTCGAATACAGCCGAAAAAAGCAGTCGAGCTGCCGATTATTAATCAACAAAAAACCGGTCTTCTTTGGCTGGGTCTCACGCTACTGTTTCTACTCATTCTTGTAGTTTATGATCTGCTCAGCACTAGTAAGGATAAGGATTTGTCTTACGCCATCATCCCTCTCCTTGCATTATTCACTTTCAATCAAGTTTGGAATCTATTTGCGATTGTGGAAAACGGGGTGTTATGTGGGGGCAGGTTTGTGTCATGGAAGAACATTCAATCGTATCATTTCGAGGGAATTGATCAGAACCACCGTTTTTACGGGTATTCCCCGGAAGTGAATAGCGGGTATGAACTGTGGATTACAACGAAGTTCTCTGAAGTCAGCTGTATTGTTACGTCTGAAGCGGTGAAGGAGAAATTAGCAGGTATACTGGATGGTCATGTATCGTAACCGCAAAAAAATAATCCATCCTTGAGTGTAAGCTCATAAGGGATGGATTATTTTATTTGCTATGCCACCGCAGTTACTCCAGCCCTCCGCTAATTAAACTCCTCAATAATTGCTTGTCGCCGAGGTATGACATTTTAGCGATTTTGTCGTCGCGCATAATGGCAACGCCTGTTATTTCGATCGCCGTTTTCTCCCCGTCTTTATTCACATAATCAAGATCGACGGTGAAGTTATAATTTGTTGGTGTCACTTCGTTCTGCTCGACGTTGACATCGTTCACCTTCAATTGATACCCGTATCTGTCGGCTACTGTATGGAAGATGTCGAACTCACCTGTTCGAGTGTACAGATCGAATGTGCTTTCAGTAAAGTAAGGGGCGTATGTTTCCTTTAAATATGCATTATATTGTTCGAATCCTTTCTCCGTGTCCTCTATATTATCCGAGAAGTAATTCTTGAAGATTGCTTTTTCATTAGGTGCATTCATCTGCAGTTCAACGACGGTTTTGACTGTTTCCTTAATTTCATCTTGTTCATTTGACTTCGAACAACCTGCACAGATCAGACAAATTACACTTAGATAAATAGCTATCCCTGTCTTCCAACGAGAATTCTTTTTCTTCATGTTCTCACCTCGTACATTCGCATTTTCAGTTCATTACTTATACGGATTATCCACGATAAATGATTCGTTTTTTTAATTTTGGCTGTGTCGGATTTTTATCGGTCACTTTAAGATGATTATCGGTCAAATCAGGGAAGTTATCGATCATTTCAAAAGAGTTATCGATCATTTCCAGTGAGTTATCGGTCAATTTCACAATTTTATTGTCATTTTGTGACCTTTGACCTATCAAATGTGGCCCTCAAATAACCCAGATGATTTTTCAGAAACCTTTGAAGCTATTCCTAGGGTTCTACGTCTGCTTCGGCTCACCCACACAATGTTTGAAGTTTTTTTAAATGGGTATAATTGAATGCTGAATCTTTGTTAGCCGTCTATGACGATTTTTTAAATCGGATAGGCGGCTCGTTTTATAGTGTTTAATGTATAGCTGGGAAGTCTGGTTCTCATGCTATGGAGGGGGAGATACCATTGATATGATTTATGAAATACTTTGAAGGTATGAGTAGTGGAAATTGGAGAGAGGGGAATTTTTTTTGCATATTACTAGGGTGTTTTGGTATGCAGTCGTTATTTGTATAGCGATTGTGCTTTGGGGTTCAATTGCCCCGACGAATTTGAACGATTTGACTGTAGTTGCAACCACATTTATTTATGATCACTTTGCATGGTTTTACATATTTGTCATTGTTGCGATGATTAGTTTTTGCATATATATTATGTTTTCGCGTTTTGGCAAAGTTACATTAGGAAAACAAAATGAGAAGCCTGAATTTAGTTTGCTTGCATGGTTTGCCATGCTGTTCAGCGCGGGTATGGGCATTGGATTGGTGTTCTTTACAACAGCGGAAACCATTTCGCATGCTTTCATCAGTTCGCCGAATGCAACACCAGGGTCTGATCAGGCAATCATTGAATCGCTTCAATACGCGATGTTTCACTGGGGCCTTCATGGCTGGGGGCTGTACAGCATTGTAGCACTCGTACTCGCTTACTTTAAATTTCGGGTTGGCGCTCCCGGGTTGATCAGTGCGACGCTTGAGCCGTTGTTCGGCAAGAAAATCATGCGGGGCACAGTTGGACATATCGTAGATACGCTTGCAGTTTTTGCGACTGTTGTAGGTGTCGCATCCACACTCGGTTTCGGTTCAGCGCAAATTAATAGCGGGTTGACGTATCTGTTTGACGCCCCTAAAACGTTTTGGTTTCAGTTGATCATTTTACTCATCGCGACGGTATTATTTATCTTATCCGCATGGTCGGGTATTGGACGGGGCATCAAATACTTAAGTACCATCAATATTGTCGTTGGATTTATCCTGTTACTTCTCTTGTTTATTGTCGGCCCGTCCATGTATATTTTAAATCTATTTACAACTTCAATCGGTAAATATGCAGGGAACTTCATTGAAATGAGTTTTGAGCTTAAGCCGTTGAATGGCGATCAGCGCCAGTGGATTAATGAATGGACGATTTTCTATTGGGCATGGTGGATTTCCTGGGCGCCATTTGTAGGCATGTTCATTGCACGTGTTTCAAAAGGCCGGACAATAAGAGAATTTGTCGCAGGCGTATTGCTTGCGCCGACACTTGTGACATTCATCTTCTTTGCCGTTTTTGGCGGCTCGGCATTATATCTAGAGCAAAACGGGATTGCCAAGCTGTCCGCATTAGTGACAGAAACGGTGACATTCGGCATGTATGAGCATTATCCACTTGGAACGATCCTGTCCTTGATTACCGTGTTTGTCATTGCCGTATTTTTTATAACGTCTGCGGATTCGGCAACATTTGTACTCGGCATGTTCAGTACAGGTGGACAACTGAATCCTTCGAATGTTGTCAAGATCATTTGGGGGCTCACATTATCAGCAATGGCGGCCATTGTCATGTATTCCGGAGGCATTAAAGGCTTTCAAAACATGCTTATCATATCGGCGTTGCCTCTCTCCCTAATTATCATTTTAATGGTCGTATCCTTTTATAAAGTCATACAACAAAAAGAGTGATCCGCGGATTATTCATTAAGTCATTGGAATGAAACGTGACAACAAACCAGAAAAAATATAAGGTGGGGTCGTAGTGAACTTATTAAACGTTAGAAGAGGACAATTTGTTTATTATCAAAATAAACTCCATAAAGTGTACTCTGTAAACCCATTTTTCAGGAAATCCGTGCATCTGATCCGGCTTGAAGATATGGAACAGCAGCTCGTAACTGCAAGAGAAATTACATTGTATAGACCGAAGCATTTGGATAGTTTCACTTTTAATTATCAACGTTATACGCTTCACAAAGAAGTGAGAGCAAAAGTCGGTGATTATATTTTAATCATAAATCCTAAACCTGACTCCATTGACCATCACCATCTTCACGCGATTGAAACTGTATCATCAATAGAAGCGAACGGTGTGATTAGCAATAGATCGAATGGAATCAGGCATAGCGAGTATTGGGTAATGGTGCCGGGGCTGGAAGAGGGTGCAACAATCATTGATCGGGCACAGCATGATGGGAATGAACCAACTGCACAAGCGAAGGTGGAGGAACACCATCCAATCCCGATCCATATACCGAAAATCGGCGATGTGTACCAAAAAAATAATAGTGATCCCGTCGTTCTCGCAATGGTCGTTGCCATTAAAGGGGAGACCGTCTATTTAGGTGGGGATATTGAAGTCCATATTGATAAATTAACGAAAAGCGGTGTGTGGAGCCTACAGACACAAGTGCCTTTATAAAATGAGGGCACGGTGCCTGTGTAAGACACTATTCAGTAAATACACTACAATTGCATAAATGTAATTTGTGAAATCAGTAGTATTAGCGTTTAGGTGGACTACTGTTGTATTTTTATTAAAATACATGAATTGTCATAAATGCACCACGCACAGGCACCCACCCAATTCCCACACAATTTACATGTGTTTGCGGAAGAGCTGTATAGTTGTCTAGGTAGGGAAGAGACTAATCATGGCTTTTCAATCATGGATGAGTTGAGGTGCGATATGACAATTGTACGAATGGGATTTGTAGCGATGAGCATGGAACTGAAAAATGCTTCCCCGTCTAAAACGATGACGTTTACGCAGTTCCAAAAACAAGACGACCGTGAAGCGGCAATCCGCAAATTGGAACGGATTGCACTGGAGAATTTGGAGAATACACATCGGATCCTAAAACATAACCACTTTAATGAAGTCCATTTTTATCGTTTCAGCTCCAAACTGATTCCGTTAGCGGACCATGCAGAGCTTGCCGGATGGGATTATATGCAGCCGCTGAAAGGGAAGCTCGCTGAAATTGGGGGCTTCGTAAAAAAGCATGGGATGAGAGTCGATTTTCATCCTGACCACTTCGTCGTTTTGAATTCCCCGAATCGAGACGTATTGATCAATTCGGTGAAAAACTTAAAGATGCATTATTTGCTGTTAAAAGGAATGAAGGTAGATTCCACTCATCGCTGTGTCCTCCATGTCGGGGGCAATTACAAAGACACTGAAAAATCATTAGAGCGCTTTGTGGAGCAGTGGGGTGATGTTCCGCTGCCCATTCAACAGATGATTATGCTGGAAAACGATGACACATCCTTCACCCTTGAGGATACGCTCTATCTTTGCGAGAAACTGGGCATTCCGCTTGTGTTTGATTATCACCATCATCTAGCCTTTCATCGTGATCACATTTGGGAAGATAAATGGGACCGTGTAGTCGACACATGGAAGGCGTCCCCTCTGCCGATCAAGATGCATATTTCCAGTCCGAAAAGCGAGGACAAGTTCCGTCACCATTCGGATTACGTGGGTGTGGACATGTTTTTCAGGTTTCTACATGAAATTAAAGGTTCCGTCCCGCAAATTGATTGTATGATCGAGGCAAAACAGAAGGACGAAGCTCTATTTACGTTAATTAAACAGATCAAAGACAGGGCGAACGTTGAAATGATAGATGGCTCTTCTTTTTATTTGAAATGAAAACCGCTACGGTGTCAGTGTTTTCATCGCATCCATTGGCAATTAACTCTAAATAACAACTACCTGCACGGGAATAATCCCCCATGCAGGTAGTTGTTTCTGTTAGGAAGGGATCGGGTGGGAAGATTCAGCGGACGTAATCGTTTCCCTGCTTGTCAGCACCTTCTTCAGTTTCTCCTGATCTACTTCATAGCCGATTCCATCACCGGACGGGACAAAAATTATGCCGTGGTCCATTGTGATTTCAGGAGTGACAATGTCTTCTTCCCAGTAGTGGGAGGAAGGCGCCGTGTCTCCCGGTATCGTGAAGTTTTGGAGTGTCGTCAATTGGATGTTATGAGCGCGTCCTACACCCGTTTCGAGCATTCCGCCACACCAGACGGGAATATCGTTTGCTTGGCATAGGTCGTGGATCCGTTTCGACTCCGTCAGTCCGCCGACCCGTCCGATTTTAATGTTGATGATTTTACAGCTGCCGAGCTCGATTGCCTTGCGGGTATCTTCCAAAGAATGAATGCTTTCATCTAGACAGATTGGCGTACTGATCTGTTTCTGCAAAGTGGCATGATCAATGATATCGTCATGGGCGAGCGGCTGCTCGATCATGAGCAGGTTGTATTGATCTAGCTTTTTCAATCGTTCGATATCAGCCAGTGTATAGGCGGAATTGGCATCTGCCATAAGAGGTATATCGGGAAACGTTTTACGGACTGCGGCAATATAATCAAGATCAGCGCCGGGTTTGATTTTTACTTTGATTTTGCGGAACCCCTCATCTACATACTGGCGGACCTTCTCGACCAGCGTGTCCGGATCTATTTGGATTCCGATGCTTTTCCCGACCTCTATTTCGTTCTTGGTTCCACCGAGAAGTTCAGCGATGGACTTTCCGTTTTTCTTTGCAAATACATCCCATATAGCTGTTTCAATAGCGGATTTTGCAATGTTATTGCGACGGACGAATTGCAGCATGTCGTGTACGTCTTCAGCATGCTTGATTTCCTTGTGAATCAATCGGGGGATGAGAAATTCCTTCAACATATACACAGTCGTCGCTGTTGTTTCCTCGTTGTAATAGGGCTCGTTACTCGTTACGGTTTCTCCCCAACCTGACATCCCGGATTCGTCGATCACTTCCACTAAGCAGACATCCTTATGTTGCATCGTACCAAAGCTTGTCGTGAACGGTGCAGTGAGAGAGACGTTGATATGATGGAGAACAACTTCTTTTATCGTTATGGATTTCATCATTCATTTTTCCCCTTTCGAATGTAATTCCAAAATCTTCATGAGTACGTCGATGCCGTTGAACATGGCGTCCCGTTCGAATGTCATGTTCGGATGGTGTAATCCGGGCTTCAAATCGCATCCAAGTCCGACCATCGTTGCTTTCAAGTGCGGTTTTTTGATTGTGTAAAAATGAAAATCATCTCCGCCCGGCGTAATAATCGGTTCTGTCGTGTTTTCTTCACCTAATACGGCCGCAATCGCGCTTCTCGCCATCGCTTCCGCTTCCGGATGGACTACAGCAGCAGCGATGCCATACTCCTCAGTAATAGTGATCGTTGCATTGAATAGTGAACGGGCGGAGTCGAGAACATCGTGCACCCTCTTCACGAGAATATCCATAGCTTCGTTCTGTTGCGCACGCAAATCGACTGCAAGTGTGGCGCTTCCCGGTATGATATTCGTGCTCCTGCCGCCTGCTTGAAAGCGGGTCACTTTAGCGGAGTGGGGAATATTCGGGTCGAGATGGATCGTATGAATGGCATTGACGATATAGGTACCGATCTCAACTGCGTTGCGGGTAAGATGTGGACGGGCTCCGTGCGCATCATCTCCGCGGATTTCGAATGCAATAGTCCCTGTCGCACCATGAACAATAGCAGGAGCGGCTTTGCCATTTTCAGTCTCCTGGAACGGCCGCAGATGGATGCCGTAATAGAAATCGACATTGTCGACGACCCCTTTCTCCACAAGTTTCAGTGCCCCTGCGCCAACTTCTTCAGCCGGCTGGAAGATGAACCGGATGCCGATTTGATCCAAAATGTCCTTTCTGTCTCTCACGCGTTGCAACACTCCAAGCACCATTGTCATATGGGCGTCGTGACCGCATGAATGATTTGCTTTCATTTCTCCATCGACTTCCTGCCACAATGCATCCATATCCGCTCGGAGTGCAATGATCGGCACGTCCCCTGATAAGTTTCCGATATCACCGACGACACCCGTGCAGTCGTCAAACACAGTCACAGTGCAGCCTGCATCTTCCAACTTCCCTCTAATAAAAGCGGTCGTATTCACTTCTTCCCAGCTCAGTTCCGGATTTGCATGCAAATGATTGAATGTCTCCATTACCAGTTCCTTTGTAGCATTGCTCATACTAAATCCCCCTTTAGTTCATTGGATGTAATAATTATTCGTCGGATTAATGAGATCCAACTTATCGATTCGGTGCGCAATATGAAGCAGGAGGCTATTCAACACCGAAAATGTGACCGGCCCTTTTTCCAATACGGATCGTTGGGCGAACGGTATGACGAGTGCATGGTCGGCATATTCCACAACCGGCGAAGAGCGGGAATCGGTGATGACGATGACTTGATTGCCTTTATCCCGAGCTTCCTCCGCTAACCGAATTGTGCCGAGTGCATACCGGTAGTACGAAAAAATGACAACACATTGGCCGCTTCCTTGCTTTGAGATGCCGATATCCGTTTCGGGACGGTAAAGCTGCGTGTTGCCGAGGAGCTTGTTCAGAAGAACCGCAAACCAATGGGCATACGCGAAAGATTGGTAGTAGCCGACCACTTGGATATTCTCTGCTTTCTGTAAAGAGTCCACGATGTTCTCTGCTATCACCCAGTCCAAATGGTCGACGATCTGGTTGATGTTATTGCTGTCACTTTCCATGACGCGGCTGAACGGATGCTTGTCTTCGGAAGACTCCTTCCCGGGGGGCTTGATTGTCAAGAGGTCGCGCTTGACGTCCGCCTGGAGTGAGCCGAATCCGTCATAGCCGATCGCTTTGGAAAAGCGTACAACCATCGTTTCGCTTACATCCAGCACATGGGCAATTTTTTTTGCGGGATGCGTGGCGAACAGGATAGGGTTTGTCAGCAATACTTCTGCAACCTTCTTTAGTCCCGGCGTCAGATTTTCGTACTCGTTTTTCGTCTTGTCGTAGTATGTCATGCCTACACCAGTCTTTCTTTTGTAATAAATCATATAATTTGGTGTTGTCAAAATAAATTATATGATTTATCATGTGAATAGTCAACGGAATATAAAGATAATTCAGGAAGGAGTGGCAGCATGGAGAAGAAAAAGAAGATAACGTTAGGCATACCGGATGCATATGTAATCCTATTCATGATACTTGTCCTTATGGCTATCTTGACGTACATAATCCCTGCAGGTGAATTTCAGAGGGAAGAGGTTGATGGCGTTACCGTCGTCGTTCCGGGAAGCTATGAGAAGATTGAGTCCTCAGCTGTCAGTCCGATGGATGTTTTTCTGGCAATCCAAGATGGAATGATCGCTTCTGCGCCGCTGATTTTCTTAGTGTTAATCATCGGGGGCTCATTTGCAGTCATCGAGTCGACAGGAGCAATTGATGCGCTCATATTAAAAACGATCGAGAAAACGAAGAACAAGGAAATTGTCTTAATCACGATTGTCATGGTCTTGTTCTCGATATTTGGTACGCTCGGCATTATTGTAAACGCGGTAATCGCCTTTATTCCAATCGGTATTATTTTAGCGCGTTCGATGAAACTGGACGCGATCGTCGGGGTGTCAATCATCTACCTCGGTGCTTACGCAGGCTTTAATACCGCATTTCTAGATCCATTGACGACAGGGACGGCGCAACAAATTGCGCAACTGCCCCTTTTCTCGGGTATCGGCTACCGGGTGATTATCTATATTGCGGTCTTGATTTCGACAATTCTGTACGTCGCATGGTATGTAAAGCGGATTAAAAAGGATCCGGCGAAGAGTGTACTTGGGGACAATCCGTTTCCGAAGTTGGAAGAGCAGAATGAATTGAAAGAAGAAGTGCGAATAACAGGTACACATAAGCTTGTTCTGATATGGCTTGTACTCGGCATTGCGCTGTATGTATTCGGCGTATTCAAATACGAATGGAGCCTCAATCAAATGGCTGCCATTTTCATTATCATTGCAGTCGGAACGGCGGTTATCGGCCGGTTGACACCGAATCGCCTTGTAAAAGAATTTTTTGAAGGGGCAAAGGGACTTGTCTACGGAGCGATGATCATAGGGATGGCCCGTTCAATTGTAGTCGTTCTCGAGAATGGAAAAATCCTGGATACGATCGTTCAAGGAATGGCCAATGTAATGACTCCTTTCACTAGTGTGAGTGGCGCAATCGTCATGTTTATCGCCAACGAACTATTCAATATCCTCGTTTCGTCAGGAAGTGGGCAAGCAGTCATCGTCATGCCGATCATGACACCGCTTGCGGATTTGATGGAAATTCCAAGACAAGTGGCAGTACAGGCATACAAAATGGGAGACGGCTTCACAAATGTCATTACGCCTACATCCGGCATCTTGATGGCGAACCTGGCTATTGCGGGGGTAGCTTGGACGAAATGGATCCGCTTCGTATTCCCGCTCTTGCTCATCTGGACAGTGCTCGGCATAATCTTCCTGTCAATCGGAGTCATGATCGATTGGGGCCCGTTTTAAGCAATCAACTGCAGGTGCCTGAAGGATTGTCATAAATGCACAATGTACGGGCGCCTGCTATGCATGGTATAAGACGATTTCAATATCATTATTGAAATAAGAATCGTACTATTTGCTATTTCATCATATGTCTGTTAATCTAAGGAAGAGTTATTTTTGTTCTTTTTTGAGAATAGATTTTGTTATTCGTCTAAAGCATTTGAACAAAGATAGTAACATATTGTGTGGATATCCACACATAGGAGGCAATAACTATGGAACAAGGTACAGTTAAGTGGTTTAACGCAGAAAAAGGTTTTGGATTCATCGAGCGTGAAGGTGGAGAAGACGTATTCGTACACTTCTCAGCAATTCAAAGCGACGGTTTCAAATCTTTAGACGAAGGTCAAAGCGTAACATTTGAAATTGAACAAGGACAACGTGGCCTACAAGCTACAAACGTTCAAAAAGCTTAATAATTGCATGAAAAAGCCCCTACCATGTAGGGGTTTTTTTGCGCCTAATTGTAATGACTGTGCCACTTTATTTTTCAAGAGTGAATAAAACCACTCACTCCGGCGATACATGTTATAGTAAGAAAGTACATTTTACAAGTGAGTAGGTGAACAGCATGATAGAAGTAAAAACATCTTCACTGAGTGACGGTGAATTCAATAGAGGGGTCTTTGCTACATGTGATATCGCCAAAGGAACGATGGTGCATGAAGCACCCGTCATTGCATATCCGAACGACCAGCATCCCCACATTGAGAAAACATTGTTGTCTGATTATGCCTTTGAATATGGCATTAATCATACCGCGATCCTTCTTGGGTATGGAATGTTATTCAACCATTCCTATGAGCCGAACGCAACGTATGAAATCAGTTTTGAAAAGCATACGTTTGACTTCTTTGCATACACAGATATAAAAGCCGGCGAAGAGATTTTGATCAATTATAACGGTGACGAGAATGACAAAGAACTGCTGTGGTTTGATCAGGAATAAATTCGGCAGGTTTTTTTAACAGGTGCCTGTGTAAGACACAATTCAGATAATGCACTACAATTGTATAAAATGCAATAGGGAAACCAGTGAACTCAATGTTTAACTGGATCTCTATTGCATTTTTATTATTTTTAATGAATTGTCATAAATGCACCATGCACAGGCACCGACACAATTTAGTAGTATGGCGGCGTCCACGGCCTCCAGTAGTTGTTGGCTGCAGCTATTGTTTGGAAATGGATTGCGATGACTTGTGATACTGCGATTAAGCTATCAGCATCCTTGGAATATACCGGCCTCAGCAATTTTCTGATCTCTTCAGAAGGCTGTGTAACTCCCACCCCTTTTTGTGCAAGCTTAACCGCTAATGCAAACCCTTCTTCCGGTGTTTGTGTCAACAGCGTCTGCAATGGGTTGCTTGGCATGCAGTTCACCTCCTACGGTATTCATATGCCTATTCCTATTTGATGGTGAAAAACCCCTTATAGTAATTGCGAGGTATGTAATAAAAAACTCCGACTATTGAAGGGGAAATGAGGAGTTCAAAGACTGTCCCATGTTTGTACAGGGGCAGTCTTTTTAGTTGGGTTCTCATACTGTTTTGAAAATTATCGAAACTTTTGGTTGGTCAGATCGTATTAGTATTTACTAATAGGGTTTCTATGGTCTAAAGTTATTGGGGGATGGTATATGAAAGCGAGATTGGCTGTATTACTTTTGTTACTTATGATCGCCATTTTCACTTACTACAAAGTCAGCTACAGGGATTTCGATGAAGCTATAAGAGATTCGAATGTCCCGGTTGATGAAGTTTTCTACACTATCGACTTTAATGATAACCTGATTGTATTTTATGGCAGCCATGGTGATGTTTTATCAGTAGCATCAATTGAGAAGACACTTCTTGGTTTTCGGTGGGTGTTTGGAACAGGAAGTAAGCAATTCAACGAAGGGGATAGAATGCTGACCCACATGTTTAGTAACTTACAGCCAACAAGGAAAATGTCGCATGATAATGAACTACTATCACTGACATTCGGGGTTATTAATGACCCTTTGATTGAGACCCTTGAGATAAAATACAAAGACCAAGACTTCGCCAAAGCAACAATCATTGAAACAAGTCAGGGACGAATATGGTATTGCTTTTCAGAGTCCCCTGTTACTTATGATCCTGAAGTGAAAGTCCATTATTTGGACGGAACTGAAAAGACAGGTTGGCATTGAATGAATGGAAACGATTGTTGAATGGATGGTTTTTACGTGATTGTGCTGTTAAATAGTGATTGGAGTAATGATATGGGTAAGAAAATATGGATATCGAGTAGTCTAGTTTTGACGGTAGCTTTTGTATGGTGGATAAGCAAACCAACCAATGACACTACTATTGTTTATCATTTACCTGAAGGCTTCAAAGGGTGTGTTAACATATATTTCAATCAGCCTAACGAGAAAGAACTGGAAATTGTAGATGATACGCTGCTATTTGTAGTGCCTAAACAGGGAGATATTCTAACTTCATCAACATATAAGATTATTACAGATTTAGGGTGGCACAAAGAAAAAGCTTTTTATGTAGACAAAGATGGAAAGCCGGTAAATGAAATTAACACTACAGAATTTCCTATCGGTGGCTACATTTCCAATGGTAATCCATTATCCGAAAGGATGATTAGAACATTTGATCCGAGTCAAGAACAATGTTATTGACTAAGGTTACTTATCAACTAACGGTGCCCTACTTTAATAACAATACTCCACAATCGTGAGTGTTTGCGGAATTAGAGAATATGTCCGATAAAAAAGGGACCAGAAGGCGGAAAAGCTTCTTAAGGGTGAGAAAATGAGCAGACATAACGAAACTCCCGAAGATAGAAGAGAGAGACTAAGACAAAAGGAATTAAAACATCCTTCAAGCAGTATTCACGGAAGTAACCTTTCTGATTTGGTCGGTGGTTTAGGTTGGAAGGGTACAGGGATAATAATTCTGTTATTACTGGTAGCTATTGTAATATATTCTGTATTACTCCAATAATGACCGCAGTTGTTGCTAAGAGTGGGCAATATTATTAGTTTTTATTAAGGCTCTGTTTGATAGATGAATCGAGGTTGATTTATGAAGATATATAAGAAATTTAGTTTTTGGCTTACAATCATTGCTATCGGTATATGCCTTTTCAACTTATTGGGTTTTGATGACAAATCCATATTGTTATTCCTTGCAAGTCCACCTTTTTGGATAATGGGAACGCATTGGTTTGTTGAAAACTTTACACACCCTGCCAATATTTCAATAGTAATGAAGTACGTTTTAACTATATTGTTTTGGTTTTTAGTTGGTATTTCAATGGATAAATTTATCTCTCAACTGTCGAAAAAAGACGATAACAATGAGTAAAACATTAGTTGTATATACTTTATATGTGTAATTTCCATATTATAAGTTAAATAATCAACAATATCCTTTAACAGATCGTTTAATAGAAGAGAGAGGGAGGAAATATATTGGGCATTGGGTTAATCCTATTAGGGATTTTCATATTGGTTTTAAGTTTAATGACCCCTATAAATATTTGGACAGCATCATTAGTTTCCATGGTTCTTATTGTTTTTGGGGTTATTTTAAATAAGAAAAGGAAGAGTAGAGAGAGATGAAACTTTTAAGTGTAAATAAAGTTTTACTTTCAATTTGTATGCTCCTCATTTTTACGTTATCTGCCTGTAAGAAAATTGAGCAGCCACACGAAGATATTAACTTGGAAAATGACCAACAAGATATTTCCTATTCTTTTAACAACCCCAATACGGGGCAAGAGTTTACTATTATTCATGCTCATTTGTTATATGAAAATTACTTTGAAGCTGTAAAAGATCATCCGGATGAATCTCTCTATAAATTATATCAACAAGAAGTTGTACAACCTGTGTATGAAGCATGCTTTGAGGACTCGCAATATGCAGATTCCGCCACTGTACTTAATTGGGTTCCAAGAGAAAGTGATTTTGATAATTTTAGGAATCAAATTGAATCAATCAATAAAGATTATTTGAATGAATTATTTGAAGAATCACTCGTTAAATCCTCAGACATACTTTCATCAGATAAAAAAACAACAGTATGTGTATTTCCTAAAAGTGAAAGGATTCCTTCTGATATGTTAACACTTTTATCAGGGAAAATTATCGTCTTTCACAGCAGGCCTGATCAAAGATATCGAACAAGTATGTCTCATGAATATCATCATAGCGTTTGGATGGGAAAACATTATACTGAAAATTATGCCCTGACAGGATTAGATCATTTAATAGTGGAAGGACAGGCCGTGATGTTTGAATCCATAGTGTATCCGAATTTAAACCATAGTCATTATGTGGTTGACGAAAGATATAACAAAGAATATTGGAGCAAGATCGAACCATATCTTGAGAATGTTATTACTCGTGACATTCATGATGAAATGATTATAGGTGGCTCTAATGGTCTTCCTAATTCATATGGTTATAGTGAAGGATACAAAATGATGAGATCATACTTGAATCTGCATCCTGATATGACAGTAGAAGAATGGACTTCCAAAAGTCCGAAGGAAATATTTGAAGAAGGAAACTATGCAGCTAACTATCAGTAGGTTTTTCCGTTTCCCTTGGGATATCATGTAGTGCTCAACTTAAGATAATGGCCAGTTGAGACGAAATCAGTATGTGTTGTATAGAGAATGAAGGGGTGTAATAAAATGAAGAAACAATCACATTCAGAATGGCGATTAACTCAAATCGTTCTGACAGCACTTCTTGGGACTTTTATTGCAATCTTTGTCGTTAGCGGTGAACTGAACCTAACATTTGCGATAGGATATCTGTCTGTTTTTGCATTAGTGGTAGCTTGTAATGCGATTTACGTGTTCTATAAAAGAAAGAAAACGCTAAAATCCTAAACAGGTTCAGTTGATTGGGAGAAAACAAAAAAATACTGCATTTGGGGACACATCGAATTTGACGTAGTATCCATTGACCATAAATCTACATTTGATAAAAGACTACTCGGAAAAGAACCCCATCACCTTGAAATTACAAGTCAAGCTTACCTACATATCTTGTCTTGAAAGAGGAGTAGACCCGATGACGTTAAAAGAGGAAATTAACAGACCAGTGAAAGCGGATAATCTTATTGTCTTTACATTTTTTCTGCATCTTTTGTTTGTGTTAGTGGCCAGCTCTGTACCGGAAGGACAGTTCTTTTTTTGGCTGCCCATCAACTTATCATTGGAGGCTTTCATTATGTTCCGTCTCCTCCTATTGTGGAGACGTTATAGTAAAAGCGAACCGAGGCGGTACAATTCCCTCCAGTTGTATTGGATACTTACCGGACTATCTATTTTTGCAATGATGCCTTTTGTTAGGGCGGTATATGGTTCGGTAGCTTTTTGGCCTTTCCTGGTCGTTACAGTGTTTTTATTCATAGTGAGTCATTTATGGAAAGAGCGGATTGCTTCAGTTTTTGTGAATCCCGGCAAAACGAAGCAACTCGTAAAGTGGCCGAAAGCCCTCGCCATCATGATTATCGTAGGGATTGTCATTATGTCTGCGCTGCGCTTCACACCGGCACATCCAAACTTGGGACTTAGTGTCTTCGTATATATAATAGGTGGTTTTATGGTTTTTCTTGCAACTCCTTTTTCAATTTCCAAAGAACGAATCGAAGAGCTGATAGACGAATAAGAAATGGTACTAAATGGGGGATTGGATAATGGGGGCTTATCAAGAAATCGATTCTTTACTAAAAACGATAAGAGCAAAGAAGCCCTAGTCAAGCGGGTGCTGATAATATTGAGGTGCAAAATTAACAATGTCTTTACTAACGAGTGCTTCACTTGAAGATCGTTGATCTGCTGGGACTCATACATATAGAACTAACGAAGCAGCATTCCTGTTTGAAGGATTTGCGCCATCTTGAAAGAAAAAGAGCCCTCTTGTATGATGCTGAGTGTCAACGTGGAATTGACCCATCATCTAACAGGAGGACTACTTTATGTATTCTAAGTGGAATGAAAAGCTAAATCAAGTAACTGAAAACACATTAATTGTCGGCATGGATATCGCTAAGAGTACTCATTACGCATGCTTTGTAGATGAACGCGGACGTGTACTTGAGAAAGCTTTTGCCGTACATCAATCCAGAGAAGGATTTGAAGCATTATATCAAAATGTGCTTCGTGCTATGAAAGCACATGAGAAAACTGATGTTATCGTTGGGATTGAGCCTACCGGCCACTATTGGATGAACCTTGCTTATTTCTTTGATTCCTATGGAATCCCGCTTGTAATGGTCAACCCATTACACGTCAAGCGGTCAAAGGAACTGGATGATAACTTACAGACGAAGAACGATAAGAAAGATGCAGTCGTCATTGCTCGGCTCATGAAGGACGGGCGTTTCAGCTATCCCCGCATCCTAAAGGATATTGAGGCAGAGTTGCGAATTGGCTCTACACTTCGTTCAAAGCTGACAGAGGACTTGTCGAGTCTCAAGAACCGGATCATTCGCTGGCTTGATCGGTACTTCCCGGAGTTTACACAGGTCTATCCGACCTTCGGGAAGATGGCGTTCGCTACACTCGAGAAAACACCGTTGCCACAGGACATCATAGGGAAGACGGCTGAAGAGTTAGTCTTTCTCTACCGGCAGGTAGAGGGGATGAGAGCGCCGCAATTACCAAAGGCAAGACTTCTGGTTGATGTAGCCAACCAATCTATCGGGTTGACGGAAGGATCACAGATGGCACGATTCGAAATCGCCACGCTCATCCGTCAGTACCGATTGTTAGAGGGAGAAATAGAAGAGGTAAATAGCCAATTAGCCGAGTTGGCTAAGTCTACAGGAGAGTATATATACCTCTCCACTGTACCCGGCTTAGGGGATGCTACAATCGTTGATCTACTCTCTGAAGTCGGTAGCTTTTCACATTATGAGGATCCACGCCAACTCATCAAACTAGCGGGATTAACATTACGTGAAAATTCATCCGGCCAACATCAGGGGCGGAAACAGATCTCTAAACGAGGCCGGAAGAGGTTAAGGAGCGTACTATTTAAAGTCATCGTTCCACTAATCAGGCACAACGAAGCGTTTAAACGGCTTCATGAATACTACACGACGCGCCAACAAAATCCCCTACGGGGAAAACAATCGATGGTCGTGCTATGCGGTAAATTACTGAAAGTGTTACATGGAATTTGTAAAAAGAAAGTTCATTTCGATGAACGGCATATGATGAATGATCTCCATTGTCTCGCAGTGGCAGCGTAATACATTTCAAATCAATTAATCTATAACAATAAGGATGACACGGAGAAGCCGGCACAGTACTAACACTAAGACCAAGAGTCCCTGAAGCAGCTTAGCAGGCCTCTGCCTTATGAATAGACCGAACGAAGGAATGTCAGCGCTCAGACGCCAAGAGACATGGGAGGGTACGTCGTCATAAGCATCGCAGAGATCCATTGTGCATCAAATAATGGATAAGAAAAGCTAATGTTTTCCATTAGTTTTAGCGAAGCGTACTCTCATCTTGGTAATAAAAACAATAATTTCAAATCTATGTTTATTAATCAGCATAAAAATAATTTTCCTCACATCACGAAGTGATGTAAACCGTTGATACTTCAATGTTTATAGAGGGAGGTTAGTTGAAGAGTGTTGTTTAACTTCTGTTCAACAATCGGACCATTTTGAGGAACACTGAATAAGTGATAGAAGTGAGGTTATACGAGAGGCGGGATGTAATGACGTGGCTTATTTTGTTGGTTTTTCTAATCGTAAGTTACTATTTTATCATGAAAGCTAAATCAAAAAATATCGAGAAATCTTTTTCTTTATTATCCCTGTTAATGTTTATGTTAATGGCTACTCCAATTTGGAACGAAAGATTATTTGATTACATCATAGATATAAGTCTATTTTTGCCTTTTGTGTTTGGGATGTTAGGAATCATATTTGGATGGTTTGGTATTAAAGATGGTACAAGAGCAAGTTTCATCCTAATAAATATATTTGCATTAATTTTTTATCTCATTGTTTTTCTGATGGGAACAATAGGTTTTCAAGAACCTTAAAATGACTTTTCAGTTATCAAAGGCGGGATTATTGTATTATCCTCGCTATTCTTATTGAACAAACGGGGCAGTTTAGTGCAAGAAGAATCAAATAGAAAAGCGATTTCAAAATGAGATATTTAATGTTCCAAAGGGGGCAATGCTTTGAATAAATTTCGCAAAATAATAGGGGTTTTATTTTTCATTATAAACTTCTGCTTTATATGGGTTTCTACTAAAATCGCTGAAATTATTGTTGCACTAAGTAGGTTTGACGAGAGTAAAGGGTACATGATAACCGAAGCTGAGGAATTTATGCTTTTTCTTGTTATCAGTATCCCAATGTTCTTGATACAATTTCTTTTCTTACTTTTTATTTTAATTTATTTTAAAAAAAGGCTATACAAAAAATCATCAATCATACTGAACTTAGTAGCACAGTTTCTTCTTTTTTTGTGGTTTATCTTTAACGTATATCAATTCACAATAAATGGTTATTAAACTAACGGGTGCTTTACTTGAAGTAGGATAGTTTAAGTATGGTGTTGAAGTGAATGGGAGAGAGGAAGAGTTTTGAGTGCTTAAAGTGGAGATAAGAAGGCCAAAAATTGAGGACATTAAAGAGTTAAATTCATTTTTTAAAATAGTGATTACTGATACTTTTAATAAAGAAGGTTTAGGCAAGAAGTTGAAGGATATTAATGATGAAGTCAAAGTTAAGGAAAAATATTTACAAAGTGATTTTGAAAGCAATGGAGAGAAACGATATTTCCTGATTGCTTTAGATGGTGATAAAATTATTGGTTCAATTGAATATGGTCCAGCAAGTGATCTCATATGTGATTGTACAAACAACGCTTTTAAAGAGCTAAATGAGGTAGGTACATTATTTGTTCAGCCGGACTACCAGAGAATGGGGATAGGTAATTTGCTATTGAATAAGATGTATTTTACTTTACAGAGTAAAGGCATAGAAGAATTTTGTTTAGATAGTGGATATATTAATGCACAAAAAATCTGGAAAAAGAAATTTGGGGACCCTAATTATTTGTTAAAGGATTATTGGGACAAAGGGTACGATCATATGATTTGGAGAATCAAGATTAGCAATTTGCTATTAGGTTGAGAAGTAAGAAAATTAAGTGTTTCTTCAAAAAGGTGCATTACTTCAACAACTGGGAATGCACTTTTTTCTTATTCAACTGACTTTTGAGTTTGTGAAGGAATGTACTTAAAGTAACGGGTGCTTTACTTGAAGATCGTGGCTGCTAAGACAACGGCTCTTTTTTCTTCAACTAACAAGGCAGGTTAGCTGAAGAACAAACTCTAACTGTTTCAAAAAAAAAGGGGGGTATTCATTGCATCCAGCTGAACTAATTGAATTGATCATAGTCGGTGGGATTTTACTTGTTATTCTATTAGTTTCTCTTATTTTGAAAGGAAAATGGAGAAAAGTTATTCAGGGATTGGCTATATTATTTTTGGTGTCTTTTGGTATTTTTTATTTTGTACGTCCAGATTGGATTGATATACAAATTGAAAAAAAAAGTAGGTTATATTCAGATGCATTTGGAAGAACAGTACCCTGGGGAAACGTGGGAATATAGGATAGTGCCTCATCGTGAGGACGGCTATAAACACCTGAATCCATATTATATAGGCGTAATATTTGATACCGAACCACTAGTGGAATATAAATATTTCGCCCGTAATAAAAGTGATATTACCCAACGAGGGTGGGTTACACCTGATTTACACGACCTAAAACATTTAGAAGGTTTAGGAGAGTAATTACTGTTTATTATGAAGTTTCATCTTCTCTAATTGATTTGAATATTAATCTTCATTATGATCTTTAAATTACGGGTGCTTTAGCTCAATAAGGAAAGTAAAATATTTCGCAAATAAACGCTCAGATTTGAGCGTTTACTTGTTTTTTATATAGCTATTTCACTGTTGAAATAAATGCTGATTAGCCTGTTAGTTACGTTGTTAATTGGACTTTTCTCCCCATTAACCGAACCCGTTAATTAAACGTGTGAAATCGAGCCCGTTAATTAAATAACTCGTCTGCTTTATTTTCATCATCCGAATGTTTTTGTATGAACGTTTTTACTTCATCCTCACTTTGCAATCCTGTAAAATCTTCTCCAAACCAATTTTTTAGTTTATCTTTGGTAATTGTGTATTCTTCATTCTCAAAATTAAACATGATCCAATCTGCATTCTGAATTAAGGTGAATAAAAATGTAGCATTATAAATAACAATATCTTTATAATCCTGTTCGGATTCTTCATGGCTGTAATTCAAAATGATGCCATACGGCTCCTCATCTGTTTTCAGTTCGAATCCTGTAAACCGCTCTGCATTCTTTAATCGACTTACAATATTCCCTACTGCACTGTTATCCCCAACATAAGCATCCTTATATTTGAATAAATCTCCGACATAACCGAATTTAATGTCAAGAGGTTCTCCGTCCCTGCTTTTTGAATCACACCCACTCACTATCAGAGCTACCAACAGTAAAAGTGATGAAAGTATACGTATTTTTTTCATAAGCATCCTCCCAAGAATGAATTACCTATTCAACAGGATGCATTTGTTGAATAAGCCGTCTTCTTATAACTCTATTTTAGCACAATATCCCTTGCTCCCTTTACTATTCCAATTACTTCAGAATTCTTTTCAAGGAGTTATTCCACCTACCAATTAACACGTATAGTAGCTGTGTTAGTAGCAGGGCACATAATTTAGATACCGTTGTTGATTCGCTAAACAATTGCGGTGGGATTTACTTCCAATTTACTTGAACATTGATACATCAACAAAAAAGGGACCCAATTCATATGCGAATTGCGTCCCCGAATGCAATGGTTTCTTCCCCTCAACCGAACCCGTAACGCTTTCTGTCTAGCTTCTTTTCTTCACCAACCCAGCGCCATCCGCAGCGTGCAGCAGCTGTTTTGGGCATCGCTGTTCGAGAAGTCGATCCGGATGCCGGAGGGTGTGTAGGAGAGATTGTATTTGATGGTTACACCTGTCGAGCGGACGAGCCGCTCAACTTCTTTTTGGTCCGAACGTTGTGCTGCGTCCATGAGCCGGCGGGCGAAATCATCTGAAGCTGTCAGCGTACCGATGAATAGATTCGCTTCATTCATCACTTGTTTGAACCGTTTGGCCGACTCGTTTAATTTCCGCGTATTTACCGGAGGAAAGGGGCTTCTTCCGTCTTGCGGTGCCGGAGTGGGCATCGCCATATATCCTGGGTGGACCGGCATGAAAGCTTGTTGCCGAGAATTGAATCCATAAGGAAAAGAGGAATAATACATAGGCAACCTCCGCATTTCTTCGATGCCTCAGTATATGCCTATTGCGGGGGTCTCGTGTTTTTCCTTCACGCCCCGATCGTTCGGATCAGCTTATCCATATCCTCTTTCAGTAAAATCTTCGGCACCGGGTAAAGCGGATTCGCTTCTTGTACCGCGCGCTCCGCCATGAGCGGGATGTCGCTGTCGATAATGCAGTCCACATTCACCGGAATTTCCATCTTTTCATTCAAATCCTTGATTGCCTGAATGAATTTCAGTGCCTTCTCCCTGTTGGAGTCGGAAGATGCGCAAACACCGGCTGCCTCCGCCAATTCTGCCAAAGGTTCGTGCACAGTTTCCCCGTAATAGTCGAGGACATGAGGCAGGATGACGGCATTGGCGAGTCCGTGTGGCACATTGTAAAACCCGCTCAGCGTATGGGCGATCGCATGGACATTGCCGACATAGGCACGTGTGAACGCCATTCCTGCGAGATAGGCGGCTTTTTGCATATTCGTGCGAGCAATTATATTTTCGCCAATGGAATAAGCTTCGTATAGATTTTCGAAAATGAGCTTCACTGCATCGATGCTCCACTGTCTCGTCTGATTCGTGTTGCTGTTGCCAATATACGCCTCGACCGCGTGCGTCAGTGCATCCATTCCGGTCGTGGACGTGATATGCTTCGGAAGTTTCACGGTGAGCAGCGGATCCAGCACCGCGAAATGCGGAATGAGTGCGGTGTCCATGAGCGCAAATTTTTCATGGGTCCCGCTGTTGGAAACGACGCAAGCGAGTGTCGCTTCACTGCCAGTCCCAGCTGTCGTAGGGACTGCGAACAGTGGCGGCATTTTTTTAATCACTTTCAAAATGCCTTTCATTTGAGGTATTGTTCTGTTTGGTCTCGCCAAACGCGCACCGACCCCTTTGGCACAATCGATCGGCGATCCGCCGCCAAATGCGACAAGACCTTGGCAATGGCTCGCTTTATATAGTTGCAATGCCTCTTCGATATTGTCAATCGTCGGATTCGGGACCGTTTTGTCGTACATGGCAAACCTGATTCCTTCATTCCGCAACCCATCAAGGAAATCTTCCATTAAACCGGTCGCAACAATCCCTTTATCCGTAACAATCAAAACCGTTCCAATGCCTTCGCGTTTAATTAACATCGGAAGTCCTTCCAAACTATTTTCCCCTTCGAGTAGCTGAGGTTCCCGCCATGGCAGGAAAAAGGCAGTCGCTTTCATCACTTGCTGAAAGCTTCGGCAATATAATTTGTACATGCAAATTCACCATCCCTCAAGTAGATGTAACATTCTAACTATTGTACCTTGAAATGGCAGTGAATTGCTATAACCCTTTATAAGATGTAACGGCTTAAAAAGTTATCGTTCATTTCCCGAAGGATATCGTTCATTTCCCAAGGTTTATCAATCATTTCCCGAGTTATATTGTCATTTTGTTACTTTGGACCTATCCAATCAGAGAGCGAGTCCCAGATGATTGCTAGAAATAAAGGGACCAAACTGACGCATATAGTGAAGGTGAAACACAAATGTCATTGGAGGGATCATATGCCGAAAAAGTTGTATTTCCTTTTGCTGCTTGGATTATGCCTAATAGCCGGTTGTTCGTATGATAGTGAAAAAGCCGTCAAAAACGGGGATGTTATCAATATGAACGGGCCTATTTTCAATTTTGATCGATTCCAAGATTTCTTAGAAAGTGTCGAAGAGGATGAAGCAGCATCCGTCCGGATCACAAATTACACGCTCGAAGGAAGCCCGACATTGTACAATTTATCTTTCGATGGAGCTGAATTCAATTTGGAAATCGATTGGTCGAAAAATAAAGAGTGGGGGGACAACCCTCGTAAAATGAGCATGTCCTGCACGGAGCTAATCTCAGAGGAAGGGCAACAATTATTCAGCTATACGCTGGAAGGGTGTCAGCATGAGTCGGCTGCTGATCGTTTCCTTCTATTAAATATCTTGAAAGAGCAAATCGATGACCATGAGCATTAATGGAACCTTACGAGTCGAAAGAAGGTCATTACAAAGGAGGGAAACTACAAAGGGGGAGTAGTGGTGGTCGGTTTACTGAATGTCGGCAGCCTGGTGCTTGGTCTCATTGCTTGGCTACTGCCGGTTGTGAGTCTCATGCGAACTACTAAACATCGGGCCGCTTTATCCATTATGAGTTTGAGTGCGTGTGCAATTTCACTCATTCTCCAGATCTATTACAACTATCATCTCGTACACATTGAAGATTGGACTGCGCTTATGGATACGATGCGGGGAGTGGTGGTCGCCGCGACAGTTCTACTAATTGGTACGCTTTTGTTAAATACAATATCGCTGATTGTCTATCGGAGGAATATATATTGAAGCAGGATCGGGTTTCCCAATAATAGATTAGGCTCCCGAACAAATTGAGATTGTAAGGGTGCCTAATCTATTATTTCTGCTCACCATACAATAAGTTCTTTAATTCATCATGATTCCTTATATGGTACGTGATCTTCGCGACTTTCCCATCGCGGACAATCGCTATGCCTGACATCTCGATTTCCTTTTTATCTTCATCTTTCATTTCATAATCCAACGTAACTGTGAAGTTATAATTCGTCGGTGTCACTTCGTTTTGCTCCACCTCAATATTTTTCACCTCAAGTTGATAGCCATGTTGGTCGGCTCTCCGGTGGAACATGAAGGCTTGATTCGTCATAATGAATTGTTCAAGACCACTTTCTGTGAAATAAGGTTCGTACGTTTCCTTTTGGTACTTATAATATTCCTCTAAAAATCCTTCGCCTGCCTCTTCGGCTTCTTTTGATTTGTATGGTTCTTCTAGTAATCGGATTGCCTCTTCATCGGGTGCATTCAAATCAATTTCCAAAACGGTTTTAATGACTTCAATGTTTTCATCCTGCGGTTCAGGCTTTGAGCACCCAGCAACAAGCAGACTGCCGAGAATGAAAACGATCGCTATGCCTAGTTTCCATCGATGCATCCTCTCACTCCTTTCAACAACGTTCACACTTTTTATACGCATTACGTAGACGAATGGTTTCAATTGTGACAGAATATTAAGATGAAGAAAATAAAGATTGGGGGGCTTTATATGAGGCTTGAGAGACCGTCCTTGAAGTGGAAAACGGAACATATTACATATATGAATGAGTGGGATGATGACCGGATGACGCCTAGCAGCTTTCATTTGCAAGCGGACATTCCTTATGAAGTATACTTGGAAGAAATGGCGGCAAAGGAAGCAGGGTTAGACAACCGGATGCTGAATACGAATTATTTTCTTATCGATGACAACGAACGAATCGTAGGAATGGTTAATATCCGACATGGCTTGAATGACTCTTTACGCCAAATCGGCGGACACATCGGCTACGGAATCCGCCCTTCGGAACGGCGGAAGGGGTATGCGACCTATTTGCTATCCGAAGCATTGAAAAAATCGGACCTGCTGGGCATTCGCTCTGTATTAGTTACATGCAATGAAGACAATGTCGGTTCAGCCGCTGTCATTATCAAAAATGGCGGTGTAGAGGACGAGAGCTTCACGGAACCGCATGGCAATGTCGTTCGGAGGTTTTGGATTGAACGGTGATCTTAGATTAGTACGTTTCTATCAACCGTATTTGAATAATGGTAGAATGAAACAAAGTGATTGGAGGAAATGTGATGACTACTACTCAAACGATGTCGATTCACCGTGCGCTATCCGAGTTGAAAACATTGAATGACCGTATCCCGAAAGCGATTCAGGAAGCGGATTTTATTGCAACTGACCGGAAATCTGCAAAGAAAATTAATGGTCTATCTATTGAGGACTATGAAAAGACGATCCAAGCCGGCTTCGACAAGGCTGTATCGTTAATTGAAAGGCGCAATCGACTGAAAGACGCGATTGTCCAATCGAATGCAATTACTGAAGTAGTGGTGGCTGGTGAGTCAATGACGGTGGCAAAAGCGATTGAGCGAAAGTCATCCATTGCGAATGAAGAAAAATTGCTTTCGACGATGGTAGGAAAACGCCGAATGGCCATTAATAAGTTGTCGATGGAAAACGAAACGCTTCCGTCACGACTTGAAGACTATCTAACAGCAATTTTAGGCAATAAAGAGCACGCGAAAAAAGAAGAAGTTGAACTACATACGAAATCATTCATGGAGCGGAATGAGTATCTCCTTATCGACCCTTTGAATCTCGATAAGCGGATTGAGGAATGGGAAGAGCGGATCTCCAGCTTCAAAGCTGAAGTGGATGCAGTCCTGTCCGAGTCCAATGCCCTTACGAAAATCACAATATAAGTTGTATTGCATGAGTAGTCGAAAACGACATCCACAAGACCCTTCTTTTCCCGGATTTCTTTGGGTGAAATAGAAAACCGGCCTAACCTTACTTTTAAATAGTGAAACGAGTAGAGGAAAAGCTCAAACCTTAACGTTCAAAGCTATAAACCTTACAACTTAAAGTTCTTTATTATTTAAAGATTAACGCTAAAAGTTCAAGGCTCTTTCAAATCTTGGGGAACCAGTTATGGGATTCTTGTGTTGGCCCGTCGTTGCCTGCCAAGCTGATTATATCGTGCAATCTCTAAACCGTCGCAGGGTATTCCCTGGGGCGGTTTTTGTTTTAGTAATTGTCATGAGATTTGAACGTATGTTCGAATGGTGGTATGGTGTGATTAATAGTATGCAAAATATGGAGTTGACGTCAGTGAAAAAACAATGGAATCATAAGGGGATTATCGAGAAGTTCGAAATGTGCCGGAACGTTGAGCAGGCAGAGCCGATGAAAGCATATATGAAACACCACTTTCCGTTTCTAGGGATTAAAAGTCCGCTGCGAAAAGAGCTGTTACGTGAGCAATTCCGGGAATATGCGTTGCCTGAAGTTGACGAGCTCTTTGACGAGGCTTGGAAGCTATATGAATTGCCCGAGCGGGAATATCAGTATGCTGCGATTGCTTTGCTCGATAAAATGAAGAAGCATTTTACGACTGACGATTATCCAAAGCTGTTGAAATTCATCGAAACGAACTCGTGGTGGGATAGTGTGGACTCAATCGCACCGAGTCTTGTCGGGCATGTCGTCAAATTGGACCGTGCTTACGGAAAATCAGTGATGCTAGACTGGTCGCGATCCGATAATATGTGGACAAATCGCTCCGCAATTCTACATCAATTAAAGTTCAAAAAGGACACGGATACCGAGCTGTTATTTGAAATCATTCTTCAGCATGTGGAATCAAATGAGTTCTTCATTCAGAAAGCAATTGGGTGGGTATTGAGAGAGTACGCGAAAACCGATCCGGTCATTGTAAAGCAATTTGTCGAAGAACATACGCTGAAACCGTTAAGCAGGCGGGAAGCGTTAAAGCATATCGGTTAACTAAGAAAGGGACGCATGCACAATTGGCATGTGTCCCGTCGTTTTTAAAACACTTTCCGACTATAAATCCGTACCGAGAGCATCCAGGAAAAAATGTAGAGAAGAATGACTGACAATACGGCACCTCCATACAACAGTGAATGATCTAAAGAGACTATCGTTCGAACAGCCTCTCTAACTCGATCATTCAAATCTGGGATGAACTTACTCACAACTATCATATACAGGACAAATAAAACAATAGAAGCAATCATCAAATACTGGCTTTTGAACAAATATGAAAATGGAAAAGCAAGGGAGATAAACACAGCAACAACGCCTGCGATAAACAATAATTGTTCCCAAGGGACTAACTCTTTAGTAACAACCAGATTCCCAATTAAAATGGTTAGCATAACCAGAAGTGAGAACACGCAAGCACCTGCGTACTTGGAGCTGACAATTTCTTTCCGCGTGTACGGCAAAGAATTCATTAAGTAATGGACGGACGATTTTTCATCCGTAGCAAAGCTTTGCATAATGATGGCGATAGAAAATAAAATCCCTACGTAGATCCTAGACCCGTCTAAAAATGAATCGAGAAATAAGAGAGGCAACAGAATCAGTAATGTGTTTTTTTGTAACACAATATCTTTACGAATAAGATTCAACATATTTATCATTTCCCTTCTTTGTATACAGCATAATGTCTTCAAGTGTCGGCTTCTCCAAAATGACTGTATTGCCAAAGATGTTTTGTGTCCGTTGTCTATTCGTCGTCAATGCCTCAAATCCATAATTGGATCTTCGGATACCTATGAATTCTCGTTCGGTATCACGATCTAATAGATTCGTCTCACCTTTCACAATCGCATAGTCTTCCTCGATTTTATAATGCTCTTTTGTGAAAATATGTTGGCCGTTATGGATGAAGGTAATATAATCAGCGATCCGGTCCAAGTCTGTCGTAATATGCGTTGAAAAGAAAATCGTTTTTTCACCATTCTGCATTATGTCATGGAGGATGTCTAACAGTTCTCTTCGAAATATAGGGTCTAATCCAGATGTCGGTTCGTCCATGATTATTAATTCAGCATGGTGGGATAATGCAAAGGTCAAGGAAGCCTTCATCAGCATGCCTTTTGAAAATGTCTTTATTTGTTTCTTCAGCGGAAGTTCAAATACATTTACATAGTGTTGGAATACGGTATCATCCCAGTTTTTATAGGCTGGTTTTATTATTTTCTTCATTTCAGACAAAGTAATGTTCTCATAAAGAATATTGTTATCGAACACAAAGCCGATTCGCTGTTTTATTTCTCTTTCGTTCTCTCTATAATTCATACCAAAAAGTGCAACCTCTCCACTATCCGGTCGCAGTAAATTCATGATCAACTTGATCGTTGTGGATTTTCCTACTCCATTCCCGCCGATGAACCCTGTTACGAAGCCTTTCTTGACCGAAATAGAAAAGTCTTTAAGCTCAAACCCTTTGAAGGATTTCGTTACATTGTTCAATTCAATCACGTTTTCCATCATGTGTCCTCCTTATATAGCAGTGTTAGTAATTCTTGTAATTCAGCCAGCTCGAGACCTATTTCTTTGCTGTTTTGGATTGCAGCCAGTAGCTGCTCTTCTATTGCCTTCCTTTTTTGTTCAAGAATCATTTCATTATTCTGTTCAGACACAAATGACCCTTTTCCCACAACCGAGAAAATGAACCTCTCTTTCTCCAACTCCTCATATGCGCGTTTCGTTGTAATGACGCTTATATGTAAATCCTTTGCAAGCTGCCGCATAGAAGGGAGGACATCGCCTGCTTTTAATTCCCCCGATAACACCAGTCCTTTAATTTGTTCTGTGATTTGATTATAGATAGGCTCTTTTGAGCTGTTGGAAATTAAAATATGCATATCGATCCTCTTTTCACCGTATCACTCAGCATTGTGTATATACACACTATATACAATATGCACATCCAATGCAATCGCTTTTTATGTAATTTTAAATTAATTCAAAAGAAAAAATCAGCCGGGGCAGAAATGAGCCCCAACTGATTAATGTCTCTTTATTTTATTCCAATAAACCCGCATCCCGTAAAAATGCGCGTGCAACGTCCTCCGGTTTTTCACCTTCCGCGTTCACCTTGTAGTTCATGTCCCTCATCTCGTCGTCGGTCACTTTGCCCGCGAGCCGGTTGAGCACTTTCTCGAGTTCGGGATACGTCTCGAGCGTTTCTTTCCGGAGGAGAGGGGCCCCTTGATATGGCGGGAACAGCTCCTTGTCATCTTGTAAGACGGTGAGTTCATATTGTTGCAGTTCACTGTCCGTCGAATAGGCATCCATGAGGTTGATATCCCCTGATTCGATTGCCTGGTAGCGCAGTTTCGGCTCCATCGTCTGGACGGAAGGGAAGTC
The DNA here is from genome assembly GCF_946901335.1 of Saccharococcus sp. Marseille-Q5394. Classification (NCBI taxonomy): domain Bacteria; kingdom Bacillati; phylum Bacillota; class Bacilli; order Caryophanales; family Anoxybacillaceae; genus Saccharococcus; species Saccharococcus sp. Marseille-Q5394. Next base: position 809,816 of record NZ_CAMPPQ010000002.1, read on the forward strand.
GATTCCGTACAGGCTTCGGATGCCTCGGTAGCCGTCTTCGCGGTCGTTGAATTCAAGGGTGAATCCGGCTTTTACGGCATTTTGAATCGCAGCGAGGTCGGAGATTGTTTGTACGTCGTACTGCTCTGCGAACGTTTTGGATACCGCAAGTGTGTAGGTATTGTTATATTCCATCGGCGGCAGGAGGACGAGGTCGAATTGTCCGGCAAGCCCTTCTCGCGCCTGCGCGTATACTTCGTTCCGGTCATTGCTGACGGCCGCCTCTTTCAAGAATTCCGACAGCGCCGTCCCTGTGAATTCAGGATAGATGTCGATGCTCCCTGATTGCAAGGCGTTGAAGACGAATGATGTTTTGCCAAGTCCCGGTTTCAGCTCGACGGACAGGTCCGTCTCTTCTTCAATGAGGAGCTTATACATGTTAATTAATATCTCGGGTTCCGCCCCTAATTTAGCACCGATGACAAGCTGTTTGTCATTGCCAGTAGGCAAGAGGGGAAGGACGATTATTAGTATGGTAGCGACCAAAAATGCCATCAGTGCAATGGAAGCCCGTCGGAACGATAGCCCCTCGAATTTTCTCAGCAACAAGTCGAATGACAGGGCGAGTAGTGCTGCTGGAATAGCGCCGAGAACGATTAGGGAAGGGCTGTTCCGATCGATGCCGAGCAAGATGAGATCGCCGAGACCGCCAGCGCCGATCAGTGCAGCAAGAGTGGCGGTTCCTACGATCAGCACCATCGATGTCCGGATGCCCGCCATGATGACAGGCATGGCAAGGGGCAGTTCGACTTTCGTCAGACGCTTCCGCCGGTTCATCCCCATCGCGGTCGCCGCTTCGATTAAGGAAGGGTCGATTCCCTTTATGCCTGTATAGGTGTTGCGCAAGATTGGCAGCAATGCATACGCAACGAGTGCGATGATGGCAGGGATCTTGCCGATGCCGAACAACGGGATCAACAGCCCTAGCAATGCGAGCGACGGAATGGTCTGCAGCACGGCGCTTGTCCCAATCACTGTTTCTGCAATCCGCTGCCGGGTTGTCAAATAGACGCCGACCGGGATTGCTATGAGGATGGCAAAGAAGAGTGCGATGAGCGAGATTTGGATATGCTCCAACAACGCCAAAGCCAATTCGCCTTTCCTCTCTTGAAAAACGTTTACGAATTCACCCATGCGCTACATGTCCTCCTTCCTGCCCGTTTGCCAAATAGGCGATGACCGATTGTCTTGAAATGGTGCCGATCCGTTCCTCTTCTCGCTTGATGACGGCCCGGTCTGATTGGGCGAGTGCATGCAACACTTCATCCCACCCGGCATTGAAGGACAATACAGGCAATCGGTCCGTATCTGACGTCATCGGCTCCAGATGCTCGGCTATAACGAACGGTTTCAGGCTGTCGCTTTGGATGAATTTGCGGACGAATGGTGTGGCAGGGGTTAACGTAATTTCCTCCGGAGTGCCAAGCTGTTCGATTTTGCCATTCTTCATGATGCAAATACGGTCTGCAAGCTTCAAAGCTTCTTGAATATCGTGTGTGACGAAAACGATCGTTTTCTGAATGGACCGTTGCAACTGCACCAAATCATCCTGCAACTTTCCCCTGCTGATCGGATCAAGTGCGCTGAACGGTTCATCCATTAAGATGATGTCAGGGTCTGCGGCAAGGGCCCGGACGACGCCGACCCGCTGCTGCTGGCCGCCGGATAGTTCATGAGGCTTCCGGTGCCGGTATGTAGTTGGATCGAGTCCTACCATTTCGAGAAGTTCCGTCACCCGCTGATGGATTCGGTTTTTATTCCAATTCTTCAGCTCAGGAACGATTGCGATGTTTTCCTCGATCGTCATATGCGGGAACAATGCGATTTGCTGCAACACATATCCGATCTGCCACCGCAATTCATGGATTGCGTATTCACTGACCTTCCTGCCGGCGATCCATATCGTCCCGTCCGTCAGTGGAATGAGGCGATTGATCATTTTCAACGTAGTCGTCTTACCGCATCCGCTCGGCCCGATCAGTACGAGAAATTCCCCTTTGGCAATCTCTAAATTAATGGTATCAACGACAAGTGTTTGATTATCATATGATTTTGTTACACCTTCAAAACGTATCATCGAATCACACTCCTTCATTCTCAATATCGTGACACAAATCGGCCCACAAAGAAAATATTTGGCAATCTTACCAGTTGAAAGTACCGTGATAAAACGATGAGGATTGATGAGAAATAACGATAGCATTCCTATAATAAAAAGCGTACGATGGACATAATGCCAAGCATAGTATTTCTGCTTCGGGATTATTCAGCGTACGCCTTATTGGCGATATACATAATGAGAGGAAAAGGGACAAATGAATTTATTATCCGGGAGAATCGAAAAGGATTTTTTAGGGGAAAAAGAAGTTCCCGAACATGCGTATTACGGGATTCAAACGATACGAGCGACTGAAAACTTTCCAATTACGAAAGAGCATATGCACCCCGAATTGATTCGCGCAATTGGGATTGTGAAAAAAGCGGCAGCCATTTCGAATGTGCTCGTCAATGACTTGCCCAAGGATGTAGGGCTTGCCATCGTTGAAGCTGCGGACGAAGTGATTGAGGGGACGTTGACGGATCAATTCATCGTCGATCCGATTCAAGGGGGTGCAGGCACTTCATTCAACATGAATGCGAATGAAGTGATCGCGAACCGTGCGCTTGAAATCATGGGGCGTGACAAGGGCGATTACAGCTTCATCAGTCCGAACAACCACGTTAATATGTCCCAGTCGACAAATGATGCATTCCCGACGGCGATTAAAATTGCGACACACCAAATGGTCAATCAGCTGGTGGAAACGCTTGAGCGATTTGTGGACGAGCTGAAGACGAAGGAAAAGGAATTCGATGGCGTCATTAAGATGGGAAGAACTCATCTGCAAGATGCTGTTCCCGTCCGGTTAGGCCAGGAATTCAGCGCGTACCGAAGTGTCATTGAACGCGATATCGAGCGGATCGGCAGGACGAGAGTGCATCTATCCGAGATCAATATGGGCGCGACGGCAATCGGCACTGGGCTGAATGCAAATGCGCAATACATTGAAACTGCGGTTGAACATCTCCGCACGATCAGCGGTTTGCCATTGAAATCCGCTGACAATCTGATTGATTCAACACAGAATACGGACGTGTATACAGAACTTTCTTCAGCATTGAAAATTTGCATGATCAATCTTTCGAAAATGGCCAATGATCTACGTCTCATGGCGTCAGGTCCTAAAGCCGGCCTGAATGAAATTAATCTTCCGGCAAGACAGCCAGGTTCATCGATCATGCCTGGGAAAGTGAATCCGGTCATGGCGGAAGTGATGAACCAGATCGCCTTCCAAGTCATCGGCAACGATCATACGATCAGCCTCGCTTCCGAAGCGGGCCAATTTGAATTGAATGTCATGGAGCCAGTACTAGTCTATAATTTATTGCAATCATTGACGGTCATGAACAACGGCATCGAAGTGTTCCGCAAGTACTGCATCAGCGGCATCACAGCGAACGTCGCTCAAATGCAGGACTATGTGGAAAAAAGCCTCGGCACGATCACGGCGCTTACACCATACATCGGTTATGAAATGTCATCAAAAATTGCACGTGAATCGTTCGAAACAGGCGTCCCGCTTAAGGAACTTTGCCTGCGTTACAATGTACTCACACTCGACGAGTTGACCCGCTTGCTTGACCCTTATCAAATGACTGAAATGAAAAGGGAAGGCGTAGCGCATTCTTAAAAACTACAACAAAGCCCCCGGAAACCGATTTCTCGGTTCCGAGGGCTTTTCCTATTTTATAAAATTATCCTTCCGCACCACGATAGCCAGTTTCCGCTTTGAAACGGACTTCCGCATAAGCGACTTCCGCAGCTTCGTGGCGTTTCGCACCGATATATGTGCCGACGATGGCAGCAAGGAACCCGGCCGGAATGGAGATGATTGCCGGATTGACGAACGGGAAGAGCGGTTCGCCAACGAAGAATGCAGCGCCTTCAACCGGATTGATGATATTCGGGCTGACCGCGACAAGGACGAGGGCAGTAATAAGCCCTGTCAGCATGGAAGCAACTGCACCTGTCGTATTGAATTTTCGCCAGTAGATCGTGAACAGGATTGTCGGTACATTCGCGGACGCTGCGATACAGAATGCGAGCGAGACGAGGAACGCGACATTGAGCTTCTCCGATCCGAGTGCAAGCAAGATGGAAACGAAAGAGACACCGATTGCTGCCATCCGGGCTGCAAACACTTGCTGTTTTTCCGTCACTTTGCCTTTTTTAATGATTTCCGCGTAAATGTCATGTGCGATTGCTGATGCGCCGGAGAGCACGAGCCCTGCAACGACTGCTAGAATCGTAGCGAATGCAACGGCTGCGACGAACGATTCAAGCGGATCCCCGCCAAGCACTCCCGCGAGCATTGGAGCGGCCATATTGCCCGCCGAGTTTTCTGCGATGATTGCGTCCCTGCCGACGAATTTTGCGGCACCGAACCCAAGGAAAATCGTCATAACGTAGAAAATCCCGATAATCCACACTGCGTAAACGACCGAAGAACGCGCTGTTTTCGCGTCTTTAACCGTAAAGAAGCGCATAAGGATGTGCGGCAATCCCGCAGTTCCGAGAACGAGTGCGAGAAGTACTGAAATGAGCCCGATCGGATCTTTATAGACAACACCGGAATGGAGATACGACTCTCCATGTACCGTCGCCGTCCGCATGACATCGAACATGCCAACGAAATTAAAATTGAATTTCATAAGAACGAGGAACGAAATGACGATTGTCCCGACCATGAGCAAAATCGCCTTGATGATCTGCACCCAGCTCGTAGCAGTCATTCCACCGAATAAAACATAGACCAACATCATCACACCGACAATAAGAACTGAAATCCAGTATTCGATGCCGAAGAGCAACTTGATGAGCGCACCTGCGCCGACCAGCTGTGCTAGCATATAGAAAAGGACGATCGTAATCGTATTAAGTGCAGCAGCCCCACGGACTTTCTTAGCTCCGAAACGTGAACCGATCATATCGGCCATCGTGTACTTCCCAAGATTCCGAAGCGGTTCCGCGATTAAAAACAAAACGACGAGATAAGCTGTCAACCAGCCGACGCTGTAATAGAAGCCGTCAAAGCCGTTCAGTGAAATGGCTCCGGCAATCCCTAGGAATGAGGCAGCTGATAAATAGTCCCCCGCAATGGCCATTCCGTTCTGCCATCCTGTCAACGAACCGCCGGCCGTATAAAACTCACTCGCCGTGCGAGTCTGTTTAGCAGCCCAATAGGTGATGTAAAGCGTCAAAGCGATAACTGCAAAAAAGATTGAATAGGACCAAAAACTCATAATTCATTCCCCCCCTTATTTCCGAACGTGTTTTCCGAGCAATTGCTCGACGTCTTTATCGAATGATCTAGCCTTTTTTACATAAATTTGTGTAAGCACCCACACCATGACAAACATTCCAAAAGCATAGACCCATGTCCACGTCATCCAGCCGATTGCCCGCGCTTCAAGGATTGACGTATACCCCGTCAAAATCGGAAGCATTAAATAGATTGCAAAAAAAGCGATGACATATGGCCTGAAAAAGTGCTTCTTCTTTTTCACAAGCTGCTTGAACTCATCCGTTTCGATGAGCCGCTCATAGTCGAGCTGACCGTCTGTTATCAGTTTCCCCTTCCGATTACCGGGCGTGTCCGCTTTCTTCATCTTCACTGTCATTCCTTCATCCCCTTTGCCACAAAATGTACGCCATGCTGAAGCTTACATGAGCTGATCCCCATATCAACCCTGACTAGTTTAGAAGACTTCCAACATGCCATATTGTACAACGTAACAAAGTAACAGAAAATAATCAATATTATATTTATAAAACTGTTGGAAAAATCGAATAATGAGTAGAAGGTAACAAATTAGAGTGCAAGCGGAATAAAAAAACCATCCTAGAGTTCGAAACTCGAAAGGATGGATCTTTTTCAGTCGGCCGTGCCTTTTCGTTCAAATCCCAAGTACCGCGTGCCTTGAAAGGTGGGGATGCCGAGGTCGCCTTCAGCTAACATGCCGTACTCTTTCCCGGGCATTTGCAGTTCCATCCGGTCTCCGCTTTCCACTTGGAACGTGACGTAGTAACTCGTGTGTGCAGAGGAATCGCCGCTGCCGCCACTTGTATTTGTACGCTTCGTTTTCACCTGCGCCGGGACAGTCAAGCGCGGTGAATTGTTATTTGAGGACCATTGGCTAATGCCTTTTACAATTACAAAAATGAATATACCTATGACGAGAGCGAAAACGATGAAGCCGAAAATCGGCATAGCACTAAACATAAAATCGTCGACCGGAGAAAAGCCCATTCCGACACCACCTTCCTTATCGATTGTTTCATTCTATTAAAAAAAGCCATGGAATTTCACAATTAATTATGCGCTAGTTTACTATACGGAAAAGAGGACAAATGGTTTCAAGGGTTAAAAGAAAAAAATCCCCTTCTTAGCCGCCAAAGGCATTGGAAGGGGGATATCTCAAGGGCGATTCACATGCTGATCTACAAGAATCAGATTGCCATCCGGATCTTCAAGTGTGAAATGCGCAACACCGTCACTTTCTTCATCCGCCTCGGTCAGCAGTTGAACCCCTTTCTCTTTCAGTTCCTTTTGAAGGTCTCTGACATCCGTAAATGATTCGAGGTTTTCCGCGTTTTGATTCCATCCAGGATTAAATGTAAGAATGTTTTTTTCGAACATTCCTTGGAAGAGACCGATGATCGTATCTTCATTTTTCATAATGAGCCAGTTCTGATTTATGTCGCCTCCGAACGATTGAAATCCAAGGTTTTCGTAAAATGCCTTCGATGCGTGGATGTCTTTCACGTTCAGGCTTACAGAGAATGCTCCTAGTTTCAAGTTTTGTTCCCCCTCAGTCGTTTTAAAAATTCAGACGTTTCCTGTTGAGTATAAAGGAGTATTTTGCAATAAACAATAATTCGTTGGGAATTTGATTGCCAAAAAAGCAGTGTTGGCTCCGTCATACACATAGGAAATCCGTTTTTGGACAATCTAACAAGAAAATATCGGATGAGGGGATGTTTATGCAAATAGAATGGTCGTCCGATTGGAAAGAGGGCTTTGTTGAACGGTTGGAGAATCGCAGAGCTTGGGATAATTGGACGTTGTATAAGATGTGCTATGACGTTGAAAAAGCGAAATTGATTACAGACTTCGACGGCCTTCAATGCCCAAAATATTTACCTGAACTGAAGCCTTTTCCTCATCAGTTGGAGGCGGCGGAGACGGTCATCGAGCGGATGAACGGGAAAGCGATTCTTGCGGACGAAGTAGGTCTCGGGAAGACGATTCAAGCCGGGTTGATTCTGAAAGAATATCTCATTCGTGGCCTTGTCAAAAAAGCGCTGATCCTCGTTCCTGCATCACTGGTGAATCAATGGATTGAGGAACTGAATCAAAAATTTCATATACCAGTGATTCAATATAAAAAAGCCTATGATTTAAACTACTGCAATATCGTCATTGCCAGCATCGATATGGCGAAAAGAAGTCCTCATAAGGAAAATCTTTATGATCAGGATTTTGATTTGATTATCATCGATGAGGCACATAAATTAAAGAACCCGAAAACGAAAAACTATGAGTTCGTGCAAAACCTGAAGAAAAAGTTCTGCCTGCTGTTAACAGCTACGCCCATTCAAAATGATGTGTTTGAGTTGTTCAACTTGATTTCATTATTAAAGCCAGGGCATCTCGGAAATTTCGAGACGTTCCAATCCGTCTTTTCCGCAAGCAAACATAATGTGGAAGAGGATGAGTTCCTTAAGGAATTGATCAACCAAGTGATGGTGAGAAATTCAAGGCATGATACGGGCATCGAATGGACGAGCCGTCGTGTGCAAATCATTCCGCTCGAGTTCAGCGATGAGGAAAAAGAAGTGTACGACATGATTTCACAGTTGAAAAACGTGTCCTCTGTATTTTCGGGTGCATTCTCGATGATTACATTGCAAAAGGAAATTTGCAGCAGTAAAGAAGCGGCCTACTTGACGTTGAATGAAATGTGCCAAAAGTGTACGCAGCCGGACGAAATTGCTTATACAGAGGAGTTGCTGCGGAAGTTAGCTGCACTTCAAGTGAACACGAAAGCGGAAAAGGCGTATGAAATCATTACGCAAGCGAACGGAGAAAAGGTCATTATTTTCACGGAGTACCGGGCAAGCCAAACCTTTTTAATGAACTATTTATTTGAAAAGGGCATTGTCAGCGTTCCGTTTAATGGGCAATTCAGCAAGAGCAAACGTGAGTGGATGAAGCAATTGTTCAAGGAAAAGGCGCAGGTATTAATTGCTACGGAATCTGGGAGTGAAGGGATCAACCTTCAATTTTGCCATCATGTGATCAATTATGATTTGCCGTGGAACCCAATGAAATTGGAGCAACGGATCGGCCGTGTACATCGGTTGGGGCAAGAGCATGATGTTAATATATACAATTTGGCTATCAAACATACAATTGAGGACCATATATTGGAGCTGCTGAATGTGAAAATCGGCGTCTTTGAAAAAGTCGTCGGTGAGTTGGATGATATTTTAACCGCATATAAAATGTCTATTTAGATGCAAGGAGGTTGCACATGTATCCGCAGCAGATTCATCAATACGTACGGCGGTTCTTCATTGAGAACAATTGCCCCATCTTGCGTGAGAATGAGCATTTCGTTAACGTTCAATTAACGATTGAGATGGATAAAAAAATAATGAATCGACCGTTTTATTGGAAGTATGTAGAGAGCACGGGAGCCGAGCCGAATCCTGCCCAACTGACATTGATCACCGATAAAAACAGGCTGACGGAGAGCGTTGCTGGGGAGGTCGTCCACTACGGATCCCCCCGCCTCAGCCAACTGTTCCGAGTGACGAATGAGCTTGGTTCATTCGTGCAGATGTATGAGAAACCGCCCGCGGCTCAGGTTCCTGCGCAGATCATCTTGACGCCTTGGCTAGGGGTGAATTATAAAATAACGTATTCCAGCCACCGGACACAGGAAACCCTTTATTCACTGGGCATTAACTTGATGACCGGGATGATTATCAACGGTTTTCAGGAATCAATCAGCGGTCTGGATCTGGAGAGTGCGATATCCGCAAACACATTCCACTTGCCGTATACTATTAAACCCCTCCGCGCCTTGGAACGATTGGACGCGGTAATTGAAAATCAAATAAAGCAAGATGATCATACATGGGCGGAAGAGGCGCAAGTACGGAAACAACGGGACATTCGCGTGTTGGATTATTTCTACGAAGGAATTGAAGATAAGCCCGAAACATACGAGAGCGAGAAAAAAGCGATCGAAGAGCAATATAAAACCAAAATCCGAGTCGAAATCATCAATGGCGGACTGTTTTACCTACGATCGATATGACAAAATGAGCGGTGCCTGTGCAGCACACAATTCAGATTATGAACTACAATTGTATAATTGAATTGGATGATTGTTGATTATATGCTGTTTGCATGAAGTATGAGTGCATAAATCTATCAGCAGTACGAATTGTCATAAATGTGTGTTACACAGGCACCGACACAATTTTTTTGATAAGCTAGAGGGAGTATTGTAAAGGAGTGGTGATAGATGAAAAAGTTTATTAACGCGACTATATATGGTGATCCGGAATCTCATGAAATTTTACTAGAAGATAAGAAATTCAAAGCGATAGGCACTGATTTGGGTGATGCTGATGAAGTGATTGATTTAGAAGGCCGTTTGGTGTTGCCGCCTTATGTGGATCCTCATTTGCACTTGGATTACATCTTTTCAGGTCTCGGCGAAGGGAATGCCAATGTATCAGGTACGTTATTCGAAGGCATCCAGCGTTGGAGTGAGAATAAGAAATCCCTGACGGAAGAGCTAGTGCGTGAGCGTGCGTTAAAAGGAATTCAAAAAGAAGTGAGCAAAGGGGTTCAGTTTATTCGTACGCATGTCGATATTACGGATCCTAATTTGACAGGGATGAAGGCTTTACTTAAAATTCGTGAGGAATTAAAAGATATCGTGACTCTACAACTTGTCGCATTTCCTCAAGAAGGATTCTTCCGCTATAAAGGTGCGGAGCAGTTGATGGAAGAGGCGCTTAAAATGGGAGCTGACGTCGCAGGTGGAATCCCTCATTTTGAAATCTCCTATGAGCATGGCGTTGAATCATTGAAGCGGATTGTCGATCTGGCAATAAAGTATGAAGTGATGATTGATATTCATTGTGATGAAAACGACGATCCGAATAGCCGGTTTTTAGAAGTGCTGAATGCGCTTGTGATGGAAAAAGACTATGGCGAGTACACAACAGCAAGCCATACGACGAGCTTCGGTTCTGTTGAAAACAGCTATGCGAATAAAATGTTAGGGTTATTTAGAGAATCAAAAATCAACTTTATTTCTTGTCCGACTGAGAATGCTCACTTACAAGGACGCGGCGACAGCTATCCGAAACGCCGCGGCTTAACTCGAGTCAAAGAGTTATTGGCGAATGGAAATAACGTGGCGTTTGCTCAAGACTCCATCGCGGATTACTGGTATCCGTTAGGGAATGGAAACATGATGAACATTCTCGACAATGGCATCCATTTAGCGCATTACACGCATATTGATGAAATTAATAAAGCGCTCGATTTGATTACATATAACGGTGCTAACGTTATGAGAATGAACGATGAGTATGGAATCGAAGCAGGAAAACCAGCTAACTTTATCGTGTTGGATGCACAAGATGCTTATGAAGCAATTCGCGAACGTGCAGAAGTACTTATCTCCATCCGGAATGGGGATTATCTGTTTAAACGTGAGCCGCGGAAAAATGAAATCGAAATTGATTTCCTGAAACAATAAAGCGTTTACTCCCCTCTGCGCAGTATTGGCGAGGGGATTTTCTTGATTGACTGACGGCGCGCGTACAAAGGACTTTCATGCGATATGTCGAATAAGTAGATGAGATAGTCATAGTCAAATTGAACAATGGGAGGCATACATAATGAATCGAGAAGAATCACGAAGGCTACAATTCCAGGTTCCGGACCTTCGTAAAAAGGAATTGCGGTCAAAACTGACAGCTTCAGAACAGCAGGAATTGGATAAAGGGAGAGCCATCATGGCTGAAGAATACCCGAATCGCACAACTGAGCAATATGCGGATAAGGTCAGATTAATGGCCATAAGAAACTTCACTATCAAAGACACGACACGCAAAGAATCGCTTTTTCAAAAGCTGTTCAAAGAGGTAAATCCTAAAGAATACAGACTTCAGTTCCCGAATGAGGAGGATGATGTGGCGGAGTATACTTTTCCATTCACATTCGGCCTTGACCTCCGTCAATTGATGGAAGATGTCGGGCTCGAAATGGATTGGCCGAAAATGTTGCCGGTAGATGACGGCATGTGCCATACAGATCCGCTTGAAGAGGATGACAAGAAATGGTTTGAAGCTTTCCCGGATCCTGCTTGGTGCGCCTTAAAACTGCAGGAGGCTCAAAAACTGGAGGAGAAAGCCGCTGCTCATAGTGAAGAGATGGTGCAGACGATTCAGTGGATCAAGAGGCACTGGGAGAATGGGTATAAAATCTACGCGGACATTGATCCTTGGGAAGAGGACGATCTCGATTGAAAAAATACAGGGCATCCCGCTGACGGAGCGCCCTGTTTGTGATTCTACATTCAATTCCATCACGACACCAATTACCAAAAGTTAATCGGTTTTTTTACCTATATACATTATATGTTCAGCGAAACTAAGCAAATCCTCCCGTTCACATACCTGTTCAGCCAAATCCAACCAAGCGTTAATCACTTCAGGTTGATGTTCGAGTAGTTCTGCTTCTCGGAGATATAAAAAACTTTCGCTATTAATTAAATGAAGTTTTTCAAGGTTGAAAAGGTTGAAGAATGGAAGTACGTTTTTAGGTGAGATGAAAAAGTTGTCTGAAAACCCTTCTCCCGCAAAATCCTCTTCTTCCACTATTTTGTTTAGTTGTGCTTTTCGTTCATTATCTAAAATGAATTCAGGATTACGTATGAGGTAGTCCCAAACGAACGAATAAGAGGAAACAAATGCCACAAAGATAATTCCGTTCGATTTTAGTTTTTTTAAACATTCTACGATTGTTTTGATTCTATCGTCTTCACTTTTGAGATGATACATGGGGCCCATGCATAGAATAAAATCATATGTTTCTTCTTCAATACCGGATAAATCACGACTATCTGCTTGTACGCCTTTAAGAGGGAGACCGAGTTCTTTTGCTTTATTTATTGCAAACTCTACATTGTTTTGCGATAGATCAGCTAATGTCACATCGCAACCATTTTCAGCAAGATATAAAGAATACTTGCCTGGACCACCACCGAGGTCTAATACTTTATCTTTAGGCTTGATATAACGATTTAGGAATCGTTTGGTAAGTTCAAATTCAACTTTGTGACGTTCGAGTCGTTCCCACTCATACTGTACTGTTTCATCATAGAAATTCCTTACAACTTCTAAGTCCATGCTAGATCAATCCCCCTTTCTTATTCATTCAACAAAAAAACTCCCGCCTCCAAGAAATAATTCTGGAAGATGAGAGCTATATTTCATGGTGTATAGTATTACCAATTGTATATTCAATTTTAGGAACTGTCAATATACTCCTTGCTGGCTGAATTAAAATAGTCATAAAAGCGTAGCACCGAAACACTTCAACCTGGATAGGAGTGATGAATTATGAAACAATAACAGAAAGAGAAGTAGAAAGGGCGAGTGCATTCATGAAGAAGAAAATCTTTGGCGTGCATGATGATAACACGTTGCGTCAATTCAAAAATTGCTTGCGGACAGGGCAAGTGGCGGGCGGCGTGCTATGTGCTGATGGGCATTACGGATATAGTCAGCCGGTCGGGGGCGTGGTCGTGTATGACGGCCAGATTTCGCCGTCCGGTGTCGGTTATGACATTGCCTGCGGAAATAAAGCGGTCCGGACCAATTTGAAGTTGGCCGATATTGAAAAGGATATTCCTCGTATCATGGATGAAATTGCATCTTCTATTTCGTTCGGCTTTGGCCGGAAGAATAAGGAGAAGGTGGACCATGAAGTATTCGACGATCCCGATTGGGCAGTGTATCAGGAGATCGGCAAGCAGGAACACGATCGGCTGAAGAAATTGGCGAAGGACCAATTGGGGACAGTAGGAGCCGGGAACCATTACGTCGATTTGTTAGTGGAGAAGGAGACCGGAGCTGTGTGGGTGGCGAATCATTTTGGCAGCAGAGGGTTCGGCCATAAAACGGCGAGCGGATTTTTGAACTTGGCGATTGGGCGGGAGTTTGATGATCGCGCGCCAGGCGAAAGCATGGAGCAGGCGCCGACATTGATTGATTTGGATAGTGAATTGGGCGACCTTTATTATCGTGCGATGACGTTGAGCGGGAAATACGCGTATGCGGGCAGGGATTATGTGATGGATGAAGTGCTTTCCATCTTAGGTGCAACTTCCGAGTTCGAGGTTCATAATCACCATAACTATGCATGGAAAGAAACTCACTTCGGCAAGGAGTATATCGTCGTCCGAAAGGGAGCAACCCCTTCGACTCCAGGGCAAATGGGCTTTATTGGGGGGAGCATGGGCGACATTTCCGTCATTGTACGCGGCAAAGAGAATGAAGCGAACGCCGATGCCTTCTATAGCACGGTCCACGGGGCAGGCAGGATCATGAGTCGCACAGAAGCGGCGGGCAGGATGAACTGGAAAACGCGCACACGACGAGGCGGGAAAATCACCCAGGAGCGGATGGATCAAGCCATCAAAAAATATGGCGTGGAACTCCGAGGCGGGGGAACGGATGAAAGTCCATTCGTCTATCGCAAATTGCGCGACGTTCTGGAAGCGCACAAGGAAACGATCGATGTACTGCACGTATTGAAACCAGTAGGCGTCTGCATGGCCGGCGCGAATGAATACGACCCGTTTAAAGATTGAGGTGCCAGATTGAGGTGCCTGTGCACCACACTACTCAGATTATTCACCACCATTGTATATTTTGCATGTGTGAATGCTAATGGAATAATCTTTTCTAGGAGTTTGATCGTATAATTATTCGTTTCATTAAATAGTCATAAATGTTTGTCGCACAGGCACCAGAACAATTCCGACAATACACTACAATTGCATATATTAAAAGCAGGAAAGCGAACACGTCGGTGTTTCGCTTTCCTGTTTTTGAATATAAATACAAATAGTTGAATTGTCATAAATGTACCGTGCACAGGCACCGTTGATTTCTGCATAGTTCCTCTAAATAACCAGTTGAAAGAATGTTTGAAATACGGCTAACAATCTGATTGGGGTTGTGCTATATTTAAGTGGGAAATAACAAAGGGGGAAATGAACTATGAAGAAAATTGGTGCTTTAGTTTTGTTGATGTCAATTATGCTCGTCGTTGCAGCATGTGGCGCTGACAAGAGTTCTGGTTCAGGGGGAGGAACAAAATATAAAGTCGGAGTTGACAATACGTATCCGCCTTTTGAATTTGAAGTAGATGGCAAGCTGACGGGAATCGATATCGATATTATCTCAGCGATTGCAAAGAACCAAGGATTTGAAATAGAATTCGACTCAATGGATTTTGGGGGAATCATCCCAGCAATGCAAGCAGACCAACTTGATATTGCAATTGCAGGTATGAGTATCACTGATAAGCGTAGAGAAGTTGTTGATTTTTCGGATCCGTACTTTGATGCAGGTTTGTCATTAGTCATTAATGACAAAACGACAGATATTACTTCACTTGAGGATTTATCAGGCAAAGTGATTGCTGTTAAAAACGGTACAACTGGCGCCAGCTTCGCTCAAGAACACGAAAGTGAATATGGCTATAAAGTTGTTCAGTTTGATGACAGCCCGGCAATGTTCCAGGAAGTTCAAAATGGAAGTGCTGATGCCCTGATTGAAGACTACCCTGTCATTGCATATGCAATCTCTCAAAACAACCTTGATTTGAAGATTGTAGGGGAGCGCTTAAACGGCGACCAATACGGAATTGCAGTTCTTAAAGGAAAGCACAGTGATGTTCTTAAGAAAATTAATGATGGATTACAAGAACTTCGTGATAGCGGGGAGTACGACGAGATTTTAGCTAAATACCTTGGCGAATAAATGGAACTTTAAAATATAGCGTGTTAGTTGCGCTATATTTTTTTATAGACTCGGAAAGATACTTTTCACGATAGAACCCATACCAATCACTGCTCTGCTATCGCCAAAGCAATACGGAGATAGCGGAGTGTTTTTCATAAGGAGATGAGTTGATGGAGACAATAATTGCCGCATTTCCCTATCTGCTTCTAGGAATGAAAGTAACACTTTATATCTTTTTCTTTTCAATTATATTTGGTTTTTTAATTGGTTTACTAACTGCACTTATGCGATTAACAACTATAAAACCGTTAAATTGGATTGCGAAAGTATTTGTGGATATTATTCGAGGAACTCCATTTATCGTTCAACTGTTCTTCATTTATTTTGGATTGAATGGACTGGAGTTTATTTCATTAGACCGGACAGTTGCTGGGATTTTGACTGTTTCAATTAATGCAGGAGCCTATTTCTCTGAAATAATCCGTGCAGGAATTTTGTCGATTGACAAAGGGCAAACGGAAGCTGCTAGATCCCTCGGTCTTACTAAAGTGCAAACGATGAAAACCATTGTGTTACCACAAGCGTTTCGAACGATGCTGCCGACTATTACTAATCAATCCATTATTAGTTTCAAGGATACTTCACTCCTATCCATTATCGGGATTGCTGATATTGTTCAAAGAGGAAAGGTTCATGCGAGTACAACATTTAAACCTTTTGAAGTATGGTTGACAGTTGGTGTCATTTATTTTGTAATCATCTACCTGATGTCGTTACTTTCCAGCTTTATTGAAAGGAGGTACAAAATTAGATGACGTTGATTCAAGTGAAAAATCTTAAAAAGTCCTTCGGTGAACTCGAAGTACTAAAAGACATAAATGTTGAAATTAAGGAACAGGAAGTTGTATGTGTAATCGGACCGTCTGGTTCAGGTAAGAGTACATTTCTTAGATGCTTAAACCGCTTGGAAGGGATTACGGGCGGTCATGTACTAATCGATGGTAAAGATATAACAGATCCGAAGCTTGATATTAATAAAGTAAGAGAAAATGTCGGAATGGTTTTTCAGCAATTTAATTTATTCCCACATATGACCGTTCTTCAAAATATCATGCACGCACCTTTACAACTACGAAAAGGTGATAAGCAGTCAATTGAAAAGCAAGCCCTTGAGTTGCTGGCAAAAGTGGGCTTGTCCGATAAAGCGAAAGCGTCGCCAAGCGAACTTTCGGGTGGACAAAAGCAGCGTGTGGCAATCGCCCGGGCCTTAGCAATGAATCCGAAAATTATGCTTTTCGATGAGCCTACATCTGCACTTGACCCCGAAGTTGTAGGCGACGTGCTTTCTGTTATGAAACAACTTGCATTAGAAGGAATGACGATGATTGTTGTGACGCATGAAATGGGCTTTGCGCGTGAAGTTGGGGACCGTGTTATTTTTATGGATGGAGGTTACATCGTAGAAGAGAATGTACCTGAAGAATTGTTTGGGAATCCACAGGAAATCCGAACAAAATCATTTTTAAGTAAAGTACTCTAACTATTGATGGGTGCCTGTGTCGTACACTACAATTACGAAAATGGAAATGGAAAGTGAGACACGTCACTGTTTCACTTTCCGTTTTTGAATATCGCCAAAACGAGAGGGTGTTACTCCTATGGAATTGCTTAAAAACATAGCAATGAATTATCTTCAACTGATTGTTGCAGGAGAGATTGATGAGGCTTATGAGAAGTACGCAAGCCCTGAGCTCCGCCACCATAATCCATATTTCCCCGGGGATGGGGAATCGCTGAAGAAGGCGATGAAAGAGAATGACGGCATGAGTCCGAACAAGACGCTTGAAGTGAAACAGACGATTGAAGAAGGGGAAATGGTGATGGTTTATTCCCACATCAAACAGAACCCTGACGATCTCGGAGCCGCAGCCGTCCATATTTTCCGCTTCCATGAGGGGAAAATCGTTGAGATGTGGGATGTCGGCCAACCTGTACCGGAAGAATCACCGAATGAGAATGGGATGTTTTAAAACCGGTGCCTGTGCAGCAAACAATTCAGATTATGCACTACAATTGCATAAGGAAAAAAGAGGGAGTCATTCAAACTAACGTTTGGATGGCTTCATTTTGTATTTATATACCTTAAGTCGAATTGTCATAAATGTATGCTGCACAGGCACCGGGACAATACAGGCACAATTCAATTTAACAGTTTAGTAGTTTGGTACATGGGGAAGAAAGTTAACGACTACTGATATTACTTTGAAAGGATGATGTAGGAGTGGATCAGAAGGACGAACAGTTACAGCATTTCCGGAAGCAGAACACGGGACCGGACAAGCAGATGCAGGAAGAGAGCGGCATGAAGGTGTCGAATGACCAAAAGACGCTAAGGGCGGGCAAGCGCGGTCCTCTAATGATGCAGGATTTCCATTTCTATAAGAAGCAGACGCATTTCAATAGGGAACGGATACCTGAGAAAGTTGTCCATGCGCGGGGGTTTGGGGCGTATGGTGATTTTGAGTTGTATGAATCGATGAAAGACTATACAGTTGCGAAATTTCTGCAGAAGCCGGGTACGAAGACGCCTGTATTTGTAAGGTTTTCGAATTTCATCGGGAACAAGGGATCGAAGGACACGGCGGTGGATATCCGCGGTTTTGCAGTGAAGTTTTATACGGAAGAAGGGAATTATGATTCGCTGGCGTTGCAGTTCCCTGTTTTCATTCTCGCAGACGCGATGAAGTTCATGGATGTGACACATGCTGCAAAGCCTGACCCGATGACGCATACTCCGCAAGCAACTGTGGCGCATGACCGATTCTGGGATTATGTCGTGAACAACCCGGAATCCGCCCATATGGTCATGTGGCTCATGTCCATGCGAGGCCGGCCGAGAAGCTGGCGGATGATGGAAGGGTATCCGATCAACACATTCCGGTTCGTGAATGAAGCGGGTAAGTCGACATTTTTCCGTATGGTTTGGAAGCCGAAGCTGGGTGTCCACTCATTGCTGCTGGATGAAGCAAACCTGATCGGCGGAGTCGACCCGGATTTCCATCGGAATGATTTGATCGAAGCGATCTCGAGCGGTGCTTTTCCTGAATACGAGCTAGGAGTCCAACTGATTAATGAGGAAGACGAGTTCAAATTTGACTTTGATCTATTGGATGACACGAAGTTATGGCCAGAAGAGGTAGTTCCGGTAAAGATCATCGGTAAATTGACGTTGAACCGTCTTATGGACAACTTCTTCGCTGAGGCGGAACAGTCCGCTTTCAATCCCGCGAATCTCGTTCCGGGAATTGAGTTTTCGAATGATCCGGTATTGCAAGGGCGGTCGTTTGCGTACCGCGATACGGAACTATACCGTCAACATTCTGCAAACTACGAGGATCTCCCAGTGAACCGGCCGCTGAAGGAAGCGACGAATAATCTACGGGACAGCTACATGAAGTACCATATTGAAACGGATCATGTCCATTACCATAACAATTCGCTCGCCCAAAACACGCCTGCCGAGACGCCTCCTGAGGAAGGCGGATATGAGAATTATCCTGAAAAAGTCGAGGGACATGTGACTAGGGAACATCCGAGCGATTCATTCCAAGACTATTTCTCACAAGCAAGAATGTTTTGGAACAGCCTTTCATTGCCTGAAAGACAAGACCTTGTCGAATCATTCAGCTACCACATCGGGGGCGTCAAGGACAAGACAATCCGCCAGAAAAACGTGGACATGTTCGCGAATGTCGACGTTGAGATGGCTAGCTTGATCGCTGACAATGTCGGTGTCGAGGCACCAAAAACGGCAAATGTCGAAAATGATGAAAGCTATCCTTCCCTCAGTCAGTTGAATTCCCCGCATTCCGCTATGACCCAAAAAGTCGGAGTATTGATTGGCAACGGGTTCAATGGAGAAGAAGTCCAAAGCACGTTGGAAAGCTTCAAGCAGAATGGCGTTCTATTCGAACTGATCGGCGAGAAGCTGGGCACTGTCACTTGCTCAGAGCGGAACGAGCTGGAAGTGGATAAAGCGTTTCTAAACGTCCACCCAGTTCTGTACGATGCCATTTACGTAGTCGGAGGCACTGCCGGCAATCAAATGATGTTCGACCAGCACATCGCTGATTTCATTAAAATGCAGTATATGCATATGAAACCGATCGGCGTTGCAGCAGGCGGTGAACAATATCTCCTAAATACGGAAGAGAATAATATGGATGGTGTCGTCGTCGCCGGAGAAAATGAGGACTTCACCGATAAATTCATTGAAGCCATAGCTCAAAAACGATTTTGGGATCGGACATAAAAAGAAATCTGCGGTGCCTGTGCAGCACACTATTCAGATAACGCACTACAATTGCATATAAAAAAAGTGGAAGTCATCCAAATTAACGTTTGGGTGGCTTCCTTTTGTATATATATACATTATAATAAATAGTCATAAATGTGTGATACACAGGCACCAAAACAATTCGGACGGACAATGGTAGACGTTTAAAAAAGGCTTGACTTCTCAGGTAGGCATGGTAAGATTCAAAGAATTACTTTTATGCAGGAACATTTCAATTACATAGATAATGAGAGATGGTGCAGTAATTCGATTGTGTGCAGCAGCAAGAGACTGAATGGTTGGTGGGAATTCAGGCAGCAATCAGGGTGAAGTACGCCATTGGTATTGCTCAATTTGACATGAAGTGGATGGCCGATTACCTATCGGATCATCAAGTAGGGTGGTAACGCGGAGAACTCCTTCGTCCCTTTCCAAGGGATGAATGGGGTTTTTCTGTATTCATTTTTTAGTTTAGCCCCAGTGATTGTTAAAAGAAAAGGAGATGTCATGAATGAAAAAAGAAATGACTTTTGGACTTTCAATTATCCCAATATTGGCATTAGTAATTTCGGCAACTTCATCGATTTTCATTTGGAAAGCGGGGATGCATATCCCGCTGCTCATTGGGGTGTTTGCTGCAGCAGTCATTGCGAAAATTTGTGGCTGGCGTTGGGAGAAAATCGAAAAAATGATGGTCAATGGGGTATCCCGGGCATTGCCCGCAGTTTTTATCTTACTGATTATCGGTATCATTGTTGGAACTTGGATTGCGAGTGGTGTGATCCCGACGATGATTTACTATGGTCTATCGATTATTGAACCATCGTTATTTATTCCACTTGTCGCACTCATCACTGGAATTGTTTCGATCACATTGGGAAGCTCATTTACTTCCATTGCGACAATCGGGATTGCTTTCATGGCGATTGGGGAGGGGTTGGGATTTCCTCCGGGACTTGTAGCGGGGGCAGTCATTTCCGGGGCATACTTCGGTGATAAATTATCGCCGTTGTCCGATACGACAAACATCGCGCCTGCCATGGCTGAAACAGATTTGTTCGGCCATATAAAGCACATGCTGTGGGATACGATTCCTGCATTTGTCATTGCACTAGTTTTATATTGGTTCGTAGGTCTTTCAGGGGTAGCAACCCATGCTGTGGATTCGGCTGGCATTAATGTAATCAAAACAGGATTGGAAGGTGTCTTTACCATTCATCCACTATTGCTTCTGATGCCTGTATTTACAATCGTTTTGATGATGAAACGTGTACCGGCCATTCCAGCGTTAACGATTGTTGGACTTTTAGGGGCTGTACTTGCAGTAATCGTTCAGGGTTCTTCCATATCCTCAATAGCGCAAGTGATGACGAGTGGATTTTCAGTCGATTCGGGAGTGGCTACGGTGGATTCTTTGTTGAATAAGGGTGGTCTTTTATCGATGTTAGGAACAATTGGGCTGTTAATCATCGCCACTGCTTTTGGTGGGATTCTTGAAGAAACCGGCTCTTTTGAAGTGGTCACAAGAAAAATGATAGCAGGTGTCCGTTCAACGGGAACATTAATCAGCACGACCATTCTTTCGACCTTTGTTGTGGCATTCGCAAGTGGGGCACAAATGTTAGCGATTATTTTACCTGCAAGAACATTTGTCCAAACGTATAAAGAGATGGGAATCGATACGAAAAACCTTTCCAGATGTGTTGAAGCGGCGGGTACGGTAGGCATTAACCTTGTCCCGTGGAGTGTTCCTGCAATTTTTGCAGCAAGTACTCTAGGGGTAAGTCCAGGACAATTTATCCCATATGCATTCTTTGCGTTTTTAGTTCCGCTAATTAATATCGTTTTCGGCTTCACGGGCTGGACGATTACGAAGAAGAGCTATCAGAAGGAAGATGAAATAAAAACGGAAGGAGCTATTTCGCTATGAGCAAGGTCGTTTTACATGTGTTAGGAACGGCTCAAGATGCCGGTCTGCCGCATCCAAATTGCTTTTGTAAAAACTGTACGGAAGCCATAGAAAATCCAACGTTCAGGCGCACTGCAGCGTCATTAGCCATTGTGCTTCCTGAAGAAAGGGCATGGCATTTGATCGATGCAACGCCAGATCTGAAAGAGCAGATGGCAAGGGTACAGATGAAGCACAATCTGCAAGGGCAGCTCATGTCGAGCATCTTTTTGACACATGCTCATCTAGGCCATTATCCCGGACTATTATTTTTAGGGAGAGAAGCGATTGGTGCAAATAAAGTACCAGTACTGGCAGGGGCGAAAATGAAGAAGCTGTTGGAAGAACAAGCGCCTTGGAGCCAATTAACAAAACTCAATAACATTGACCTGCAAGAAATACATGATGGTCAAGCGATTGCTGTTTCACCGGAAGTCACCGTTATACCTGTGGATGTCCCGCACAGAAATGAGTTTTCAGAGACATTTGCGTTTTGGATTACAGGGACGGAGAAGAAAGTTTTGTACATTCCGGATATCGATCGATGGGAACAATGGGACAAGGACATTCATGAAGCGTGCAAGGAAGCGGACATCTGCTTACTTGACGGCACATTTCATTCCACCGAAGATCTTACAAACATTGGCCGGGATTATCGGGAAATCCCTCATCCGCTCATGACAGAAACAATGTATCGCTTACAAGATCTAGTGGAGCAAACTGAGATTTATTTCATTCATCTCAATCACTCAAATCCCGTGCTTGATAAGGAGCGGATTGTTCGGAATGAGCTTGAAATGAAAGGCTTTCATATTGCGGAGGAAGGCATGGAGTTTATTCTGTGATATTGGTAAAAATAAAGAAAGTTTAGTATACTAATGGAAACTAATTTACATAGAGAGGGGATAGGATGATGACGAAAATTGGCTGTGACGAGGGGATCATCTATGAATTCAATAAGGTGCATGAACCGATACGGACCATCCCGGCCGGTTCAACGGTCACGATTCAAACGTACGATTGTTTCCAAAATCAAATTCAATCAGCTGATACGGAAGTAACTGCAATCGATTGGAATAAAATCAATCCGGCGACGGGGCCTCTTTACGTGGAAGGTGCAATGCCGGGTGATGTGCTAAAAGTGAAGATCGAACGGATCGACATCGGGGACCAAGGCGTCATGGTTGTCGGACCGGATTTGGGTGTAATGGGACACGCTTTATCCAAAATGGAATCCAAGATCCTCCCTATCAAAGATGATCATGTCCTTTTCAATGACCTACAAATCCCTGTGAATAAAATGATCGGCGTCATCGGCGTAGCACCTGAAGGGGAGGGCGTGAATTGCGGGACGCCTGGCGCGCATGGCGGCAATATGGATAATAAAATGGTGACAGAAGGCGCCACATTGTACTTCCCGGTATTTGCAGAAGGGGCATTGTTCGCGCTCGGCGATCTGCATGCCGCGATGGGCGACGGGGAAGTGAGCGTATCGGGCGTTGAGGTTGCAGGGGAAGTTACCGTGACGCTTGATGTAATAAAAGGAGTATCCTTGCGCCATCCAATGCTTGAAAATGAAGAAGTGTTCACTCAAATCGTCTCCGCTCCGACGTTGGACGAAGCAGCAAAAACAGCAGCCGTGGAAATGATCGAGCGCATTGCGGAGAAGGCGTCCATGCCGGTAAGTGAAGCAACGATGCTCATGAGTGCAGTCGGCCAATCGGAAATCTGCCAAATCGTCGATCCGCTCATGACAGCAAGATTCGTCGTGCCGAAATGGGTGCTTAGTGAGTTGGGTGTTTCTTTTTTTGAATGAAAATGTTAGCAACTACTAATAATCTAAGGAACAGTGCTTTAGAAAAGGAGTGGTATGAATGACCGAAACTAAAGGCACAGAAATAATACGCTCTTCAAAAGCAGAAACCATTCTCTCTCAGATCAATAGTAAAACTAAGCTAGGCGACTTACGAAAAATCGCCAAGGACATTAAAAAAGATCACGAACTAGCTATGGAACTGTGGTCAACCGGAGAGTTTTTGCCGAGACTATTAGCAATCCTAATTATGGACAAAAAACTGCTTACACAAGATGTGCTAAATCAGCTTGATAAAGATATGCAGGCTCACACTTTGGAGGAGCGAAATAACATAATGGATTGGTTAATGGCGAATCAGCTCACCAAAGACAAGAAGACGATTTTCTTGATGGAGTCATGGGAAAATAGCCCTTCTGCTCTTCAAAGGCGAGCTTTCTGGTATTATCAAGCGCGATTGAGATGGACTGGACAAACACCGCCTGATAACACCGAAGACTTGCTATCTGCAATAGAAGCGAATATCACACAGGAAGAACCGGAAGTTCAATGGGCTATGAATTTTACCGCAGGCTGGATAGGCGTATATGATGAAAAGAATCGTGCGCGTTGTATGAAAATAGGTGAGAAAGCGGGCCTTTACAAAGATGAAAAAGTATCGAGAGGATGTACTCCCAACTATTTGCCGGAGTTCATTACGATTGAAGTTAACAAACGGATTAAGAAGTAGTTATCTATGAATAATATTTTATGTTTACATAAAACGTTCGGATGACTCCGAACGTTTTATTTGCTATTCCCGTTACATTTCCCTCACCTTTATTTATTTTTCTCGATCATCCCGCCGCTCATTTCGTGGTGCTCTTGCGTCAAAGTCTTCCGCGAATTCCTGTGTGCGGTTTTCGCCTGGATTATTTGTATTGCTGTTTGTGTTTTGAGCCTCTTTGTAAATATCAAAGCTATTATGCGTTCTTTCATTCATTGTCTTCTTATTATTTTTATTCACCGATTACTCACCTCCTCTACGTACTATGCACGTCAGCTGAAGAAGTATACGCCACTGTCCGCAATGAAAAGAAGGGATTGGAAACGTCTACGCCGAAGGTACGTAATGTGGGATTTACTTACATTGGGGGATGCGACATGAATTATGACGTCATTGTAGTGGGAGCAGGTCTTGCCGGATTGGTGGCGACTTCGGAGCTCATCAAAGCTGGGAAAAAGGTTCTCTTACTAGACCAAGAGCCGGAGTCGTCCATGGGCGGGCAGGCGTGGTGGTCGTTCGGGGGATTGTTTTTAGTTGATTCGCCGGAGCAGCGTAGGCTTGGCATAAAGGATTCCAAAGCGCTCGCTTGGCAGGATTGGATGGGAAGTGCGGGGTTCGATCGGCTCGATGATGAGGATCATTGGGCAATGAAATGGGCGGAAGCATATGTGGATTTTGCCGCGAATGAAAAACGGGAATGGCTTCATTCGCTCGGCGTCCGGTTTTTCCCTGTCGTCGGCTGGGCGGAAAGAGGCGGATATTTAGCGGAAGGGCACGGTAACTCGGTGCCGCGGTTTCATATTACGTGGGGAACGGGTCCGGGGCTCGTGAAACCGTTCGAACAAAAGGTCCGTGAGGGAATCGCCAATGGGCTTGTCGACTTCAAGCCTCGGCATCAAGTGGATGAATTGATCGTTGAAAATGGGGCAGTCGTCGGTGTGAGAGGATCTGTGCTCGAACCGAGCGAAGTCGAGAGAGGGAAAACAAGCTCCCGGACCGTCATCGGAGAATTTACATACAAAGCACCTGCAGTCGTCGTGACAAGCGGCGGGATCGGCTCGAATTTCGACCTCGTCAGGGAAAACTGGCCGTCGCGTTTAGGGGAGCCCCCGAAGCAGATGATTTCAGGCGTGCCGGCCCACGTCGATGGGCGGATGCTTGGGATATCGGAAAACGCGGGTGGTCGGATTGTGAATAAAGACCGGATGTGGCATTACACGGAAGGGATCCGGAATTGGAGTCCTATCTGGCCGTCCCATGGCATCCGTATTTTGCCGGGACCGTCTTCCATCTGGCTTGACGCAGAAGGGAACCGGTTCCCGGCACCGAATTTCCCGGGCTTCGATACGTTGGGGACGCTACAAGCGATAAAGGAAACGGGCTATGACTATTCATGGTTCATTCTCACCGAAAAGATCATTGAAAAGGAATTTGCATTGTCCGGATCTGAACAAAATCCGGATTTGACGGGTAAAAGCATTAAGAAGGTGTTATCGAGGGTGCTCCCGGGTCCACCGGCTCCCGTGAAAGCGTTCATGGATCACGGCGAAGATTTCATTGTTGCGAAGACGGTGGAAGAATTGGTGGCGGGAATGAACCGAGTTGCTGGGAATGAATTGATCGATACTAAAAAGATCGAGCGGCTGCTGCTAGCGAGAGACAGGGAGATGGACAATACATTCACGAAGGACTTGCAAATTACGGCGCTTCGCGGGGCAAGGAATTATATCGGCGATAAGCTGATCCGCGTTGCGAAGCCGCATAAGATTCTGGATCCGAAAAACGGACCATTGATTGCGGTCAAGCTCAATATTCTAACCCGAAAAACATTGGGCGGACTTCAGACGGATTTATCGGGCCGTGTGTTGAATGTAACCGGAAATCCCGTCCCCGGATTGTATGCGGCAGGGGAAGTTGCCGGATTCGGCGGAGGT
This sequence comes from Saccharococcus sp. Marseille-Q5394, assembly GCF_946901335.1. Classification (NCBI taxonomy): domain Bacteria; kingdom Bacillati; phylum Bacillota; class Bacilli; order Caryophanales; family Anoxybacillaceae; genus Saccharococcus; species Saccharococcus sp. Marseille-Q5394. Next base: position 835,821 of record NZ_CAMPPQ010000002.1, read on the forward strand.
GGCGTGCATGGATACCGCGCATTGGAAGGCACTTTTTTAGGGGGCTGCCTGTTCAGCGGCCGTATTGTCGGGCGAACGCTGTCGGAATAAAAAAGGGGAATTGCCGCTCCATATCGAATAAATAGATAATGACAGATAAAAAGGGGAAGAGTATATGACAGTTCAACAGTTTTTGGAAGAGCAAAATAAAGCGATCAAGGATCTGCATATCGCAAACGCGGAAACCTCGTGGATGGCGGCGACGACAGGGGAGGACGAATGGAACCGGAAAACCGCTGAGGCGGAGACGGCTTATGATCTTTATTTAGCCGATCCGGAACGTTTTCAACAAGTGAAAACATACCTGGCGCAGGATGATCTGACAGCTATCGAACGTCGTCAGCTCGATAGCTTGTACAATGGCATGGTGTCGAACCAGGTGCCGGAAGAGGACCTCAAGGAAATGGTGGAGCTTTCAACAGAGCTGATCGCCAAATTCAATACATTCCGCGCGACGATTGACGGAAAGCCTGTATCGGAGAATGATGTCCGGGAGATCTTAATTAAAAGCAATGATTTGGCGGAGCGTGAAGAGGCGTGGCATGCGAGCAAGCAGATCGGGAAAGAAGTTGAAGAGAAGCTATTGATTCTCGTGAAAAAGCGGAATGACATAGCGCGTTCTCTTGGGTACGATAATTACCACCAAATGAGCTTTGAGCTGCAGGAATTGGACAGGGATGAAGTGTTCTCGATTTTCCACAAGCTGAAAGACCTTTCGGACGAACCTTTCCGTGAAATGAAGCAGGAAATGGACAGCGAACTGGCGGAGCGATTCGGCATTTCAATTGACGAGCTTCGTCCATGGCATTATGCCGATCCATTTTTCCAAGAGGCGCCGCCGATGAAGGAATTGGATCTCGATCCGTTCTATGCCGGGAAAGACCTTGAGAAACTGACAATCGCAACATTCGATTGCATGGGCATGGACATTACGGATATGCTTGCGAAAAGCGATATGTATCCGCGCGACAAGAAAAACCAGCATGCGTTCTGCACGGATATCGACCGTGAAGGCGACGTCCGCGTGCTATGCAATAATGTACCGACCGATTATTGGTCCGTTACGACGTTGCATGAATTTGGCCATGCGGTTTATTTTAAATATGTCGATCGTCAGCTGCCATTCCTTTTAAGGACTTGCGCGCATACATTGACAACGGAAGCGATTGCGATGCTCTATGGACGTTTTGGGAAAAATCCAGCATGGCTGCAGCAGTTTTTAGGGCTGGAGAAAGCTCAAGTGGAGGAACTGACGCCGCTTATCGAGAAATCACTGCGCCGGCAAATGCTCATTGCAGGCCGCTGGATCATGACATTCACGTTCTTTGAGCGCGAGCTGTACGAAAACCCGGATCAGGATTTGAACGAGCTTTGGTGGAAAATCGTAAAGGACGTCCAATTTGTGAACCCGCCGGAAAACGTCGACTACCCGCATTGGGCAGCGAAAATCCATTTCACGCTTGTCCCGGTTTATTATCAAAACTATTTGCTTGGCGAGTTGACGACTTCGCAGCTGCAGTCCTATATTGAGAACAACATCTCAAAAGACATGTTCACGCCGGAAGTGGGCGCGTATTTGGTGGATGAGTATTTCAGGCCGGGTGCGCTCTACCCGTGGAATGAAAAGATTGAAAAAGCGACAGGTGAGAAGTTGAATCCGCAATATTTCATTGATCAATTCGTAGTGCAAGCACTTGTGTAACTAAAAACATGCCGAACAAGATTAGAAAATCCTGTTCGGCAGTTTTTCATCTTCTCTTCTTTTTCGCTAATTCTTCGGCAGCCAATTTCTTTTTATCCACAACTTTTTCGAACTCGACAAACACATAATACACATTTTCCTTTATTTCCTCGACACTCATCACTTTACCTTTACGACCTTTCAGCGTCACATTGTCGTCGATGGAAGGGATGTTTCTGAGTACTTGATTGAGTACGTAGTTTTTGTTTTCGTAGAAATGAATGGCATACATAATTCGAATCTCCTTTAGTAGTGTGATAGTTGGAATCCATTCATTTTATGATTGTCCAATAGATTTAGAACAAAGGACTTTTAGCGGGTCATGTCGAATAAAGGACTAACGGAACAAAGGGAGTGGTATCGATGAAGCTTGCCGAAGCGTTGATTGCACGGGCGGACTTGCAGAAAAGGAACGAACAGCTGAAAAGGCGGATCAGCATGAACTTGAAGATTCAAGAGGGAGAAAAGCCTGCGGAGGATCCGAATGAAATGTTGGCGGAGCTCGACAGCAATATGAAAGAATTGACGAGTTTAATTCAGCGGATCAATAGAACGAATTGCTCCATCCAATTCGACGAACAGCGGACGCTCGCTGATGCATTGGTCGAACGCGACCAGAAGTGGGACAAGCGGTTGATCCTCGCCAAAGTTGCGGAGGAAGGATCGATTCGCAACGACCGGTATAGCCGGTCCGAGATTAAAATTATGAGCACCATTGACGTCTCTGCCATTCAGAAGCAAGTCGACCAATTATCGAAAGAGTTCAGGGAACTGGACACAAAGATTCAAGGGTTGAATTGGAGCATTGATTTGCTCTGATTTGATCAGCAAGTCGGTAGCTGCATCGCAAAGGTGAGTACAAACCCGCCGACTGGGAAAGTCGGACTCAATGGTCGGTAGATGGGGCTATACCAATCGGTTCGAAGCCGTCATGAACAACTTATGCCCAGTACCGTGACATGTGTACAAGTAGAATGTAATTGTAACTTCCATGTACTAATTTGCGAAGGCAGTGAGGGTGGGTTCGGGGACTTGATTTGGAATGTAGCATCTATGGTTCTCCGTAGGTGCTATTTTGTGTGGAATAAAAAATGACGGGCACCCAATAGGAATGGATACCCGCCGCATATTACTCATTTCCTTCATTTACAATCGATCGGATAATATGGATTGAATTCCATTCGCCGAATGAAAAATAAGTGATTGGATATTGTTTCGGGAAAAGCCGCGCGTGGATTTCGCGCACTTGGTACCCTTTCTTGCGCAAGGCAAGCGTGTTTTCCCGCAGCTCTTGCAAATACGCAAGTTTCTTCTGCAACGCCATGCGCCCGTCCTTCACATAACCTGCGTGGCAGCAAAACAATTCTCCGAAGTCATACGACAAGGTCTTTTCGAGTGAATTGATAATGGCAGGAATGCTTTCATCACGTAAAATGAGTTTTGTATTAGGATGCACGTACAAATCCCCGGTGAAAAGCTGTCCCGTTTCTTTATTCAGAAAGGCTAGATGATCTGTTGCATGTCCTGGTGTCGGGATGACCGTCCAGTCGGCGTTTCTCGAACGGAATGTTTCGCCAATCGGCTCCGCCTTAAAAGGCTGTCTTTTTCCCCAGAAAAACTTCCGGTAGAATGGATAGTCCGCTTTTTGTGCACATTCTTCGATTGCCATTTCGTTCATGAAAATGGGTAGCCCATATTCTGTTTGCAAGTACTGTGCGCCCCCGGTATGGTCCTCATGCGCATGCGTAATTACGACTTTGTCAACATCGGCCTGTGTGAAGAAATCCTTGAACTCCTCCGCCAATGATTGGGAGCCAGTATCAATCAGCACCCCATCCGTTTCAAAACAATATACATTCAGCTTTACACTGTTCAATTGAACAACTCCGTTTACAAATCGGACATTGCTGCATTCATCTTGCATTGATTTCGTTTTCAAGAACAAGAGCTTCACCCCATATCGTCTTATGATTCACTTACTAGTAGACTACCATATTGTGAATGATTATTCATTCAGTGAAGAATAATCTTTCAATGAAGGATTTTTACTTGCTTGAATCGAATACAGTACCAAAAAGGGGGTTACCGTATGTCAGTCGGAACAGAATATTTACGGGTTGTGAGGGAACGGTTCGCGGTCATAAAGGGGCAAGGGGAAAAGACTTTCGCTCAATTGGATGAAGACGGCTTTCACTGGACGATGAACGACGCGTCAAACAGTGTCGCGGTTCTTATCCAGCATATTAGCGGAAACATGGTATCGAGGTGGACGGATTTTCTGACGACGGACGGTGAAAAGCCGGACCGGAATCGGGATGGGGAATTCGAGGCGAAACAAATGTCCAAGGCGCAATTGCTGGATTGTTGGGAGCACGGCTGGGGCGTATTTTTGAATACCTTAGAAAGCTTGGATGAGCAGGACTTGGAAAAGACCGTTCATATTCGCGGCGAGGCACATTCCGTCATCGACGCGATTGAGCGGCAAATGGCGCATTACGCTGCCCATATCGGACAAATCATGTTCATCGGAAAACAGGTTAACGGGGAGCAATGGGAAAATTTAAGCATTCCTAAAGGGGAATCGGACGCGTATTTGCAGCGGATGTTGAAAGGGCAATGAGGAATGATAACGGAAAAAGCCTGTGAGATGGTGTACTATAGCCGCTTCACAGGTTTTTTAATTAAGGGCTCACCTAATCTGCCAGAGTTCCCATAGTCGCGCGTTTGGAGTTCTCGTTCTTCTACAAAAAGTTCTCATACTCGCGCTCGGAGTTCTCATTCTTCTACAAAAAGTTCTCATACTCGCGTTTGGAGTTCTCGTTCTTCTTCAAAGAGTTCTCATACTCGCGTCCGGAGTTCTCGTTCTTCTTCAAAGAGTTCTCATACTCGTGTGCGGAGTTTTCGTTTGCCCTCCACCTTTTAAAAATCATCTCCATGTTTACATTCCGCCGGCCAATGGGAATCCTATCTACAGTACAACCTACAGGAGGGCAAGAAATGAATAGTCAAAGCAATGGAAAATTGCCGGAACATCCGGAGCCGTTTTGGAGGACGAGTGTCGACTTTCCGACCTTTCCGAGTTTGAAGGAAGATCTCGAAGTAGATGTAATTGTTGTTGGTGCGGGCATCACCGGGATTACATCCGCGTATTTATTGGCAAATGAAGGACTCAAGGTAGCCATTATTGAAGCTGATAAAGTGTTGAACGGGACAACGGGGCATACGACCGCGAAAATTACGGCGCAGCATGATTTAATTTATGATGAGTTCATTCAAAACATGGGGCGGAATACGGCAAGATTGTATTACGAAGCGAATATTGAGGCTCTTGATTTTATTAGAAAAACAGTGGAGGAGCATCAGATTGATTGTGATTTAACAAACGAAGATGCGTATATTTACTCCGTCTCTGAGAAGTACGCACGCAAAATCGAGAAGGAAGCGCAAGCCTATGAAAAGCTTCATATCGATGGCGGCTTAGTCGATGGCATCCCTTTTGAAATTGACAATGTGCAAAATGTCCTTGTCATGAGAAATCAAGCCCAGTTCCATGTGACCAAATATTTGGTTCACTTACTTAATTTATTTCAGCAAAAGGGTGGGCAACTCTTTGAGAACACAGTAGCTGTCAATATTGAAACGGGCGAGCAGCCAGTCGTTCTGACTCGTGACGACAATCGAATCAGCGCCAAGCATGTGCTGATTTGCACGCATTTCCCGTTTTACGAGGGGACAGGCCTTTATTCGACAAGGATGTATGCGGATCGGTCATACGCTCTTGCGGTGAAAGCGAAAAAGGAATTCCCGGCGGGCATGTACATTAGTGCGGATGAACCGACTCGTTCGTTACGTTCTGTCAAGGACAACAATGGCGAAGAACTGGTTCTCATCATCGGAGAGAATCACAAAACCGGTCAAAGTGAAGTGGAGACAATGGAGCATTACAAGTCGCTCGAGCAATTCGGCGAAGAGGTTTTCGGTCTCGAGAAGATCGTTCAAAGATGGTCGGCGCAGGATTTAGTCACATTGGATAAACTGCCATACATCGGCGAATTAACTTCCGGAAATCCAAATATCCTCATTGCAACCGGCTTCCGGAAATGGGGAATGTCCAACGGAACGGCCGCTGCATTGCTGTTCCGCGATATGGTCACTGGAAAAGAAAGTAGATTTGAGGAATTGTACACTCCGTCAAGATTCTATGCACACCCAAGTTTGAAAAACTTCCTCGTCCAAAACGCAAATGTTGTCGGCCAGTTGATTAAAGGAAAGCTTGGTTCACCGAAAAGAAGCCCCGATGATTTAGCCAAAGGGGAGGGCGCGGCCGTGACAATTGACGGTCATCGGAAAGGCGCTTACCGAGATGACGAAGGAAAAATCCATATTGTCGATACGACGTGTACCCATATGGGATGCGAAGTTACATGGAATAGCGGCGATCGGACGTGGGACTGCCCATGCCATGGATCCAGGTTTAAACCGACGGGCGAAGTGGTTGAAGGTCCTGCAGAAAAACCGCTGCAGACATATGATTATACGATTATGGATAATTTGACTTCTGAGGACTCGGGATATTGAATTAAAACGCCCCATCTGGCAACATGCCGGATGGGTTTTTTCATCGAGGGTCCATTCTTTTCATTTCAAGGTCCATTCTTTCGCGCGAGGGTCCATTCTTTTCGTTTCAAGGTCCATTCTTTCGCGCGAGGGTCCATTCTTTTTGTTTCAAGGTCCATTCTTTCGCGCAAGGGTCCATTCTTTTCATTTCAAGGTCCATTCTTTCGCACAAGGGTCCATTCTTCGCCTTCTAAGGTCTATTCATTTTCGCGAAAGTGTTTCTACAAATCTCTCCGATATACACAAGGCTTAAACCGTTTCCACTCTTCCTCCAACTCCGCCCAGTCAACAATCTTCCACGGATTGAAATACGTCTGTCCATTTTTATTGAAAAACAATTGTCCGTCAATGCAATAGGCTGCATGTTGAACATTATCATTCTCATCAATCCAGACGACAGCATCTCCTGCATTAAAGCGGTCTTCGACTTTCTTGAATGAGGCTAGGGTCAATTTCCTCATAAAAGTATCGCCATGAATCCATTCGTGAATTATCCATTCGTCCAAACTAGGCTCGGAGCTGATGGCGAACAGGGTGGCGGCCAGGCAATTGGCACCTGGCTCTGTGGAAAATGTATTTGCATATTTGCTCAAATGAGTAGGCGTGGAATCAGGTGGTTGCAGGGAAGTCCATTCATCGTATTGCTGTGCGGTCTTGCGGGTGATTTCTTCTTTGATGGAAGTGGGCAATTTCGTCCACATCGCCCTTTGCAAAACACCGAGTCTCTCTCCGTTCATTTCCAAAATGTAGTCCTCCGGAAATGAATCATGCTCAGGCAACAACGAAAGCGGACCGACTAGACCTCTTCCTAACTCATATTGCAACGCAAACAGCGCATTTCTCGTTACGTCGGAAAGTGAGGTGATCCACTCAGGCTGCGCAACGATTACAAGCTCGGCATCTCTTGAAATCATCCAGTACATATAACTATTCACCATTTGAATGCCGTTGTAGGAGGAATGCTTGAAAAATTCTTCTCTAGGGAAAACCAAAGTTCCTACTACATCTTTCTGGAATAAAGATAAATCGCTCTCCCTAAGGAAAAACAAATCCTTTTCAGGTACATATTTTTCAATCCAGTGATCTAGCTGTTGTTGTGTGGGCTGTATTTTGATAACCACTTGATGCAGCTCCTTTTCGAATTTTCCAATACCTTCTAACTGTATACCGGATTGGGAGGATGAACAAGGATTCATTTAATCAAGAGGATTTACAGCCCAACAAATCGAATATATAAAGTAGAAATAGTGGAGGTGGGAAGATGAATACAGACATAACAACAAAAATGAAAATCAATAAACCGGCAAGTGAAGTGTTCGAGGCGATTGTCGACCCTGAGAAAATGGGCGGCTATTGGTTTTCATCAGGTACGGGAAGAGTAGAACAGGGTAAGACAATCACTTGGAGGTACGAGGAATATGGTGCCGAAGGGGATATCGAGGTATTGATAGTTGAAGAGAACAAGGAAATTGTTTTCAATTGGGGAAAAACGACGGTCACGATGACATTCCACGAGAGGGATGGAAGTACGATCATGGAAGTAACCGAATCGGGCTTTAACGCGGACGATCCTGAAATCCTCTACAAAATGCTGGACCAAAAAGGGGGCTGGGTGTATATGCTCACTTGCATGAAGGGGTACTTAGAAAATGGCATCACAACATTGCGGGCTTCGTTAGTAAAATGATTGCGCAAATCGGCAGCGAAGTGTTTTCGTATGCAAGCAAGAGTATGTAGGATAAGTGATAAGTGCCAGATGCGGATACTTCCTCATCTGGTTTTGTTATTTCCGCCATCGATAGCTCATGAATTGTAGTCATTCGGTGATAAATTCATCGGAATCGGTGGTAAAGTCCGTCAAACCGGTGGTAAACCGTTGAGAATCGGTGGTGACGTCCGCCGAATCGGTGGTAAACCGCCTCGAAACGGTGGCAACGAGTTGCAGTGCCATTTCCACGAACGTGCACAGCTGAATTAAAGTGGATTTCCTACAAACTTATAAGCGTTATGCGTGATTGTTGGAGTTTATGCGTGTCTGCGGTGATTTATGCGTGGATTTGCGGCTTTATGCGCGGATTTCGAGTTTTATGGACTTCTCCAGCGTTTTATGCGTGAATAATAGAATTTATGCGTTTTTGGCGATCTCTGCGCCGCTTAGGATGGGCAGCGATGATGAGAAAAGAGGGAAAACCTGCGACGTGGCGAATAACCATAGTATGAAGTAGTATCTAGGGGGAATTTACATGGGAGAGACAGCAGCGGTGAAACCGTTTCATGAGTATGCGCGGGATTATGTCGAGAAGCAGTTGATTCCGGGGGCGATAATCGGCATTGATTCAGACGGCGAGAGGATGTACGAGCTGGAATTCGGCTATCGGAATGTAGCGCAAAAGCTGCCGGTGACGGGAGATACGGTATTCGGGATTGCTTCGATGACGAAGTCGTTTACGAGTGCGGGCATTATGAAGCTGCAGGAGCTAGGGAAGTTGTCGGTGCATGATCGGATTGTTGAGTACCTTCCGGAGTTGAAGAAGCCGGGAACACAAGTGGAGCGGATCACGCTCCATCATCTGATGACGCATACTGCGGGCTATCCGCCGCTTGCGACGCATGTGTATGCGCGGAAGAACAGCATCGAGCAGGATCCTTCCGCAAAAGATTATGGATTGGACCTATTGAGCAATCCGGGACCGCATATCGAGACGTATGATGAAATGCTTGCGTTCATGGCGGCGGACGACTTTGAATGGCTCGGAGAACCGGGTCAGTTTTACAGTTATTCGAATGATTCGTATGGGTTGCTTGGCGTCATCATTAGCAGGGTGAGCGGACAGCCTTATGAGGAATTCATCGAAGAGAACGTTTTGAAGCCAGCGGGAATGAAGAACAGTTTCTACTCGCTTGACCGGTTGGACGAAATCGAAAACGTAACAACGCTCTACATGAAGGCGAAAGACGGCTCTCACGTGTATGAGGCGCCTCTTTGGTGGGATGCACCGTCAATGCGATCGGTCGGTTATTTGAAGTCGACAGCAAATGACATCCTCCGCTATTTGGAGATGTATTGGAATGAAGGCGTCGTTGGTGGGACGCGGATCTTATCGAAAGAAAGCGTCGAGCAGATGATTCATCCGCATGTCGAATATGAGCCAGGGAGATGCTACGGGTATGGGTTGCGGATTGTCCCCGATTATTTCGGCTCTACATTGATCAGCCATGGCGGCGGATTGAAAGGCGTTTCTTCTTATATGTGTGCAATCGTTGAAAAGAAGAAGGCGGGCGTGATTCTGACGAACGTTTCAGACGTGGATGCGGGCGGCCTGTTGCTGAGTACGCTGAATGTCACGGAAGGCCGGAAGTTGGATGCTTCCCCTTCAGCGCATGAAGTCCGGGAAGTCGATGCGGGGGAACTGCGAAAATTCGTAGGCACATTCACCTCGAGCGAAGGAATGAATGTGAAGGTGACTCTGAAGGATAACCAATTAAGTATTGAATCGAATGAAGTGTGCCGGAAGTTGAAATGCATTGGGAAAAACTTTTTTATCGATGAAGATGAGAAAGAAGGCATTCTGCAGTTCATTGAAAACAAAGACGGAGAAATTGAGCGGATCGTCTATGGCGGTAGGCATATATTGAAGGAAAACGTTTAACTTGTAGCAAGTCTTTCACAATCATGTGGGAGGCTTTTTTTATTCCATGAAGCGAAAAGAAGCCTTCTAGGGGAATGTCATGGGCAAGGATGGTTTGCATACATAGAATAACAGCATCAGGGATTTTGGAGGTGTTGAAGAATGTCGAATGAAGTCGGTGGCAATGTTGGGTATGGGAACGGATTTACGTTGATCGTCGTATTGTTTATTCTACTAATTATTGTCGGAGCAGCATACCTAGGTGAAGGATACTGTTAAGAAAAAATTATTAGTAAATAAATTAACGGAAAATGCATGAAAATCAAAAAGTGGAGAGGGGCGCAACCGCGTGCTCTCTATTTTTTTATGTGCTAATTTTGTCAATCCTAATTCAGGGAAATCTATGTTATTATAGGCAAGTTGGGAAAAAACATATAACATTTTCATTCTTATCCGACTAATTTGGCGCTTATGACGATTATTATTTTTTTGTATATAAACACTGGGATTGTCGAATAACTAAAGTGATTCCCGACTTGGGAAGATATAAGAAAATGGCATTGTTTGCTCCACACATAGTTTATGCATCCAGAGAGGGGGAAACCGCTTTGAAATTCCTTATCTTCATTGCGGCATTACTTGTTATCTTTATCCTTGCGTTCATCGTAAGCAATGGTAAAAGGAAGATTAAATATAAATCGATTGTCACGATGATCGGTTTGCAGCTCGTATTGGCGTTCGCTTTATTGAACACCGAAGTTGGCCTCATCCTGATTAGGGGAGTGGCGAATGCTTTCGATAAGCTTTTAGAATATGCTGCAGAAGGGATCAACTTTGTTTTCGGCGGGCTTGCCAACGAAGGCTCTTTTCCTTTCTTCTTGAATGTTTTATTGCCGATCGTTTTTGTTTCCGTACTTATCGGGATTGCCCAGTATATTCGGCTGCTTCCTATCATTATCCGTTTTCTCGGATTAGTATTGAGCAAAGTCAATGGCCTTGGGAAATTGGAGTCGTTCAATGCGGTCGCTTCTGCGATCTTTGGACAATCCGAGGTGTTCATCTCCATTAAAAAACAGCTGCCGCATATTCCGAAGCATCGGATGTATACGTTGTGTACGTCAGCTATGTCAACGGTTTCCGCTTCAATCCTAGGGGCATATATGACGATGATTGAACCGAAGTATGTCATTACCGCACTCGTCTTGAATCTGTTCGGTGGATTCATCATCGCCAATATTATCAATCCTTACGAAGTGTCGGAGGATGAGGATATCATTGAAATTAAGGATGAGAGAAAACAGTCCTTCTTCGAAATGTTAGGCGAATATATTATGGATGGCTTTAAAGTGGCGGTCATAGTCGGTGCGATGTTGATCGGTTTTGTCGCATTGATTGGCATGATTAACAGTGTTTTTGAGGCGGCAGTCGGCGTCAGCTTCCAGACCGCGTTAGGATATGTATTTGCACCATTTGCATTCATCGTCGGCATTCCGGCATCTGAAGTGGTACAAGCCGGCACAATCATGGCAACGAAATTGCTGACGAACGAGTTCGTGGCAATGATGGACTTGGCTAAAATTACATCATCTCTGTCGGACAAGTCGGTCGGCATTATTTCCGTCTTCCTCGTATCATTCGCGAACTTCTCTTCAATCGGAATCATTTCCGGAGCTGTGAAAGGTTTGAATGAAGAGCAAGGGAATACGGTCGCTAAATTCGGTTTGAAATTACTCTATGGGGCGACGTTGGTCAGTTTATTGACGGCGGCGGTCACTGGAATTATGTTGTAAGGGAGTCCCTAGTCAGGGGCTCTTTTTTTGTGCCTCAATCCCCTTCAATGGAAGTAGGAGTGCCGAACGGGTATCATGGAATGGAAGAATAATACCTATTCACTACAATTGGAGTGAGGCAATTGATAACTAATAGAGCGAAGAAATTCAACGGCATCCCGCTGTCGATTCTTGATCTTGCGATGATCAACGAAGGGAGCGATGCCGGACAATCGTTTAAAAACAGTGTCGATCTTGCGCAACATGCCGAAAACTGGGGCTATAACCGATTCTGGCTTGCCGAACATCATAATATGTCCGGAGTCGCAAGTTCGGCGACGTCTGTCATCATCGGTCACGTGGCAGGTGCGACGGAAACGATCCGTGTCGGAGCGGGAGGCGTCATGCTGCCGAACCATGCACCGCTCGTCATCGCAGAGCAGTTCGGCACGCTTGATGCATTATATCCGGGCAGGATCGATCTAGGCTTAGGACGCGCTCCCGGCAGCGACCAGGCAACGGCTTATGCGCTGCGACGGACGTTGCAGAGCAGCGGCAACGATTTCCCTGACCAGCTGGACGAATTGCGCGCATATTTCAAGCATGACCCTACCGCCCGCGTCCGCGCGATTCCAGGGGAAGGGCAGGATATTCCGATCTGGCTTCTCGGATCGAGTGATTTCAGTGCGCGGCTAGCTGCGGAATTAGGTCTTCCTTTTTCATTCGCAAGTCATTTTGCACCGACCTATATGATGCATGCGCTAAATCTTTACCACCGTAATTTTAAGCCATCGAAGGATCTTCAAAAACCGTACGCAATGCTTGGAATTAACATCATTGCCGCGGATACAGATGAAAAGGCGCAATGGCTAGCAACTTCGCACCAACAAATGTTCCTCAATATCCGGAAAGGGATCACGACGGAATTCAAGCCGCCGCTCGATGATGTTGACGCTGTCTGGAACGAGTTGGAAAAAGCCGCCGTCGCCGAATTATTGGATTGGCCATCAACGATTGTCGGCAGCCCTGAAACGGTCAAGCGGAAATTGGAAGCGTTCATGGAAATGACGAAAGCTGACGAATTTATTATCAGCTCAGGGATCTTCAACCACGGGGACCGCCTCCGCTCGTATGAGATTGTCGCTGAAATGATGGCATGACTACCTTGCTTTATGAATAAAATAGCCAAGTATCGGACGGATAACCCGATGCTTGGCTTTTTCATATTTTCCTTCTTTTTTCATGCTGATCAATCAATCTTGTCCCTACGAGGTCGCCAGTGACGTTCACTGCGGTTGCCCCCATGCCGATCAAAGCATCAATTGCAGTCAGCAACGCCACCGCTTCCATCGGCAAGCCGAGTTGGACGAACACGGTCGCAATCATGACGATTCCTGCGCCTGGAACCCCTGCTGTCCCGATGGAGGCGAGCGTCCCGATCAATACGACCATCACCATATCGGAAATGGTGAGCGGGGTACCGGCGACATTGGCGGCAAATACAGCGGATACCGCTATGCGGATTGCGGCGCCATCCATATTGACAGTTGCGCCGAGTGGCAGGCTGAAGCCGTATAAGCTTTTTGGAACCCCCATTTTTTTCGCCGCACCCAGTGTAAGGGGCAATGTGCCCGTGCTGCTTTGCGTGACAAATGCAGTGATCATCGGCGTGCGTGCATAGTTAAAGAAAGACCCGGGTTTGATTCCGAAAAGAAGCAGGAGAACGGCATACAGCATGATATGTACGAGTAGCGCAGCGTAAAAGACGCCGATCATGCCGCCTAATGAAAGAAGCGTATCGATGCCTTGACTGCCGACCGTATTCGCGATGATCGCGAAAATTCCGATCGGCACGTATTGCAGGATCGCTTTCAAAATAAGAAGGGAAGCTTCATTCAACGCTGTAATCGTCGTCAGTAATGAATCGCCCAACCCGGCATGTTTTTCAGAGGAACGCATGGCGGAAATCGCAATTCCGAAAGCGAGCGCTGTAAAAATGATGCCGAGTAGATTCATTTCCGTAAAAGCGGCGACGATATTGGACGGCACGATATTGAGGAGCACTTGTACGATGCCTGGATTGTCCGGAACCTCGAATGATTCATTGCCAGTGAGATGCATCCCCCTGCCTGGCCGCAACATGCTGGCGACGAGCAGGCCGACGACGATCGCGAGCGCCGAAGTGACTGTGTAATAGATGAAAACCTTGCTGCCCATACGCCCTAAATTGGCAATGTTCGTCTGATTTATCCCTACGATGAGTGTGAATAAAATGAGTGGGATGATCAGGAAGGTGAGCAGACGGAGAAGAAGATCGCCGAGCGGTGCTAGGATTACGGCTTGTTCCCCCAATAGGAAACCTGCAACAATTCCAAGAACTAAGGCGACCGAAATTTTCATTATTAATGAAGCACGTAAATATGATTTGAAAATGCTTTTCATCACGACGCCTCCTTTTCAGAACTGCGAGTATTGAAGGAATTCTGAATTCCACGTTAATACAGTGTGGTCAGCGTGTCAAAATACATGCTTCTGAAAAGGGAAGTAGCGCCAGTATGTCGAATAGGTAGGAAAGGAGGGATGGACGATGGTGCAGTTGCAAGAACAAGTGGATACTGCTGAACGGAAGGAATTTGTCGAGACGCCCGTCAAAACATTGTTCCAGAAGTTTGCTGATCATAAGGATGTCTCGCTTGTATTCGGAGATCCAGTCGAAGTCGGCTTGACGAAAGTGATTCCTGTTGCGAAGCTGCAATACGGTTTTGGAGGAGGAGGCGACAACGCAGGCAATAACGGAGGCGGTGGAGGCTTTAGAGTCAGCCCTGTAGGTGTCTATGAAATCACACCTGAACGAGTTACATTCAAACCGACTCGCAGCGGTAGGCAAATCATCGTAATGATGTTGTTATCGGGTCTGTTTTTCTTCTTAGGAAAGAAATCAAGTAAAAAGCGGTGAAAGAAAAGGACTCCCTGCATGCTGGAGTCCTTTAGTCATTTCTATTGATGTGCGCACTTTCGGACCGAAGCGATTACGAAGCCGATTCCAGCGAACACAATGGCGGGGAGTATCCAACCGATCCCTTCTTCGTAAAGGGGCAAGTGGCGGAGCATATCGGTAACCGGAGCGATCGGAAGGCCGAACGCCTTAAGCATATCGAAAAAACCGATAAATCCAGCCGCAGCCAGTGCGAAGAGATACACTTCCCGGTGGCCGTTGAACCAGTTATGGAAGAAGCTGATTGTAATCAAGACGATCGCCAGCGGATAAACCCCGATGAGAACTGGCAATGTAATCTCGATTAATTGCGTAAGCCCGATGTTCGCAATGAACGCACTGAAAATGCAGATGATCAGCACCACGAGCCGATACGAAAATTTTGGAAATGTATCCGAGAAAAAGGCGGCACATGAAGAAGCGAGGCCGACGGATGTTGTCAGGCAAGCAAGGAGTACAGCCAAACCTAGCAACACTTGTCCAGTCGTCCCGAGCAGTGAATAAACGAGCTGCGTTAAAATTTCCCCGCCATTTGCAGCATCCGGTGCAACAAGCCGACTCGTTGTTCCGAGATAAGCGAGCCCGGCATACACGAGGCAAAGACCCGCAACGGCAAAGGCGCCTGCCTTCATCGTAATGGCTAGGGTCACTTTCTTATCCGATACACCCTTAGCTTTGATCGCGTTGATGATGACGATGCCGAATACGAGTGCAGCCATCGCATCCATCGTTAAATAACCTTCGATGAATCCTTTGATGAAAGGATTTTGGATGTATGGTTCCTGTGGCGGTCCGATTGTCCCGGCAGGCCTGATAATCCCTACCGTGACGATGAAAGCGACAAGGACCAGGAGAACCGGGGTCAGTACATTCCCGAAACGGTCGACCAATTTACTCGGCTTCATTGACAGCCAAGCGGTGACCGCAAAAAAGAGGACTGTGAATAACAGCAAAGCGATCCTCTCCGCCGAATCGGAAGTGAAAGGAGCCAGTCCCATTTCAAACGTGACCGTCGCCGTGCGCGGAACTGCAAACAATGGTCCGAGCGCTAAATAGACAATAATTGCGAAGACTAGGCCGAATAAAGGATGTGCCTTTCCTGCGAGATCCCTCAACTGGCTGCCGCTCATCGCTACCGCAACGACACCGAGAAACGGAAGGCCGACACCGGTAATGAGAAACCCGGCAATCGCAATCCATACATTTCCTCCTGCCAGCTGCCCGACGAGCGGAGGGAAAATCAGATTTCCGGCGCCGAAAAACAGCGCAAACATCAGTAACCCTAACTTCAATGTATCCTTATTTGTAAAATCGTTCATACTTGTTCCCTCCAACATATTTAGAAAGCGCATAAAAGCGGTCTACACGCATAAATGGTCATAGGTCCGCATAACCCATAAATCTCCCAATAAGTCCATATTTGTAAATGGTAACGCATAATTCGTCATAAAACGCCATTAACGATTTTAACATACCCATGCTATAACTTTTACCCATTTTTGTCGAAAAGAGAAAAATTATTAATTTCTGATAATAACTATATACAAGTTTAAAAGTATGTTATTATTCAGAAGAGAATATTATTTTATGAATATGAATTGGAATGGAGAGGAATTGGGATGTTAAACGTTACAGAAAATCGGTTTGCCAACTACCCTCAACAGCCGCACGGGGGAAAACTGGTGGACAAAGTATTGACGGGGGCGAAGAGGGACGAGGAGCTGGAAAAGGCTAGATTGCTGCCTTCCATCATGGTAGATTTGGAAGCGGTCATTACGCTTGAAATGATTGCGACAGGCGTCTTATCTCCGAATGAAGGATTCATGAATGAAGTGGATTATAAGTCTGTGTTGACTGAAGGACGCTTGGCGAATGGGACGGTTTGGCCAGTTCCACTCAGCTTTGCGCCGATTGGCAACCGCAACAAGGAAATCATCGAAACGCTATCCGTGGGGGACGAAGTGGCGCTTTGCGATGAACAGAACGAGCCAGTGGCGATTTTACGTATTGACGATATTTTTGCATATGATAAGGAGTACCGGGCTTCCCATCTATTCGGCACGACCGATCGGAATCATCCAGGTGTGGATGCGATTTTCAGGAGGATGGGCGATGTCGCGCTCGGCGGCCCGATCCGGTTATTGCAGCGGGTTGACTGGGGGCCATTCGAGAAGCTGCGTCTCGAACCGAAAGATACATGGCATGAATTCTATGAAGTGAAGAAATTCCGTTCCGCTGCAGGGTTCATTACAGGGGCGAATCCACTGCACCGCGGACATGAATACATCCATAAAAATGCATTGGAAGAAATCGACGGTTTGCTCCTTCAGCCGCTGGTCGAAATGGCGAAACGCGAATATACGCGCCATGAATTCCGGATGCTATCGTATAGAAGCGTGCTGGATACGTATTATCCAAAAGGTCGGTCCATCCTCGCACCTTTGCGGGTGACGTATATTTTTGCTGGTCCGCGGGAGACGGTGCTGCACGCACTTATCATGAAAAATTACGGATGCACACATGCACTCATCGGACGGGATCATGCGGGGATCGGCGATTATTATGATAAATATGCGAGCCACACCATTTTTGATCAATTCAAACCGGAGGAACTCGGAATCGACATTCGACTTTTCCACGAGGTGTTCTACTGCACGCGTTGTGACGCACCCGCGACAGAGCAGTCTTGCCCGCATGACAATCAATACCGGATCAATATTTCTGGAACGGGCATCCGGGAAATGCTCCGCCACGGCATCATGCCACCGAAGGAAATCGTCCGTCCGGAATCTGCGCGGATCGCAATCCAAGGCGTCCAACCGAAAGGCCTTGATGAATTTGAAAGCGCTATCTCGCCAGTAGGAAAGGTTATTAAGAGCATGTTCCCATTCTATTTGGAGCGTACAAGACTTGGGGGACGGAAGCGAAAATCGCCTTTGAAGGTCGATGATTTGACGAACGATGATCTCGAAATGGTGAATCTGGACGTCCGTGCGAATGCCGACCGGATCTATCAGGAAATTTTCGAGGAATATTCGAGCGTGGGTGACACAAACCGTGGCATGCAACCTGAATGGGTGATGGACGCAAGGGAATCCTTGCAGACGCAGCAGCGGATGGTCATCCAGGACTTGGAGGAGAAAGTGAAGCAGGCGCCGGAGACCGCTTCGGACGAATTCATGTATCAGGATAAAGAGGAATCGTTGCGGGAGTTGGAAGTGGCGAAGAAAATCCTCGGGGATATTCCAAAAGTGCTTCGCGCGGCCGATTTCGACTATCGGACGTGGAATGTCCTGCCGTATAAGCGCTACCGCGGCAGCGATGAGCCGGAGGAAGGAAAATAAGTCGAGAGAAAAAGCTTTCCGCCAGTAGGTGGAAAGCTTTTTCACGTTACTAATGAGATTTATGATCACTCGTCGTGGCTTATGATCACTTATCGTGATGTATGATCACTCGCCGTGACTTATGATCAGTTGTTTTGATTTATGATCACTCGTCGTGACTTATGATCACATGCCGACACTTATGATCACTCGCCGTGATTTATGATCACTTGCTTTGACTTACGATCACTCGCCCTTAATAAGCTCCCAGCAAATAAAAAAAGTGCTGGAAACCGGACCTCCCAGTCCTCCAGTACTCTCTTAAAAAAATGAATGAAATGGTATATAGGACTCCTTGATTCCATGAATCATCGCTTTTTTTATTGATGACTGACTAGTAGGCGCCGCGCGGAATGGGATTTTATACTTTTTAGCGCATTCCTTCGCCAATCCGCTGCTGCGGTGCGATGAATGCTCGCTTGCGGAAATGATCAAGTCCATATTTTTAACAGCGGCTTTGATACGGTTCCTGCTTTCATCTCCACTGAAAATATCCAATGAAAAGTTTCCGTTTTCCGCAAGTGGCAAGAAATCCGCGCTTCTGAAATCAGCTCCGATAATAACTATTTTTTTATCTCTTAATAAGTTCAATTCAATATCAGTCCACATATTTTCCTTTTTCGATGTATTATCTTTATAAAAACTAGATGGTTTCGGTTCGGGCCTTGCGATTTCACTATTGCGTTCCGGATAACACCAGACGACACGGAACGATAAGGGATCGGATTCATGGTAAGCAATCGCCACTACGCTTCCGTCTTTCAAACTATACGAATCAATATCTCTTTGGCTAATTAAAAATTGATAGGGGGACTCGCCATCAAGTTTTATTCTCGATAGCTTTCCATCTGCGATTGTTTGATCTGCAACTAATAATCCATCAGACGTCTTTGTGAGGACACAATAATCGATTTCAATCCGATTACTATCATCCTTTGTCACACTGTTTTTTCGTTTAATAAACACTAAATCTTTTATACTATCTCCGATTGCCTCAATATAATCCCCATGTTCGAACCCATGCATCCTCACAATCTTTTCCGGGACGTATATATCCCCTTGTTTTCCTTTTAAAATCCCGCCTTTCAACTTTCTTTCCATAGGGGTTCCTAGATTCGTCGCATCAGTACTGCTCGTGACGATCATTCTCTGGGATGTTTCATTACGTGAAGTAAGTGCTTCCCCTTCCTTCTTATCACGTTCGTCCGAACCATTAATCGTTGGGATGGAGCCCCATAATCCCATCGATAGTTCGATGAAATCGAATAGCTTGTTGACCCGTTCCCTTGTTTCAGCAACATTTTCTTCCGTCAGTTGATGGATACAGCTGATTAGTTCATCAGAAATCTGTTTCATTTATTCAACTCCTTTCACTAATTATAACTTAATTTTCACAACATATTGATAAAGATTTGGTGGAGCCTAGTCGCGAAAATATTTTTTGAAAATATCAAGCATACCCATTGTGAAAGTACTAATTTTTATGGTAAGCTATTTCCTGTTTTGAACATCTTAAATAGAAATGAAGGCGATAGATAGATGGCAGCAGTTGCAGCCAACGGCCCGGGGAAGAAACTTAATTTGTTTCGTCTGACGTGGCCGATTTTTCTTGAAATATTTTTGTTCATGTTGATGGGGTTGGCGGATACATTCATGTTGAGTGCGTTATCCGATGACGCAGTATCCGGCGTCGGGGCGGCGAATCAATACGTGATGATTGCCATTCTCGTTCTGGAGGTTGTCGGAAACGGTGCGGCAATCGTTGTTTCACAATATTTAGGTTCAAGGCGTTATATTGAAGCATCGAAGATTTCAGCAATCGCTGTGTCCTTGAATCTACTTGTCGGATTAGGAATTAGTGGTGTGTTCATTCTATTCACAAGCCGCATGATGAATGCGATGAATTTGCAGGGTGATGTCCTTGCCCATGCGGAAGCCTATTTGATTATCGTCGGCGGAGGGATTTTCCTGCAGGCTGTCATCAATTCGCTCGCGGCAGTCATTCGTGTGCACGGGTTTACGAAACAGACGATGTTCGTTTCGCTCGGCATGAACATCATCCACGTCATCGGGAACTATGCGCTCATTTTCGGGAAGTTCGGGATGCCTGCTTTAGGCGTACAAGGGGCAGCGATTTCATCTGTCGGCAGCCGGGTGATTGCAATGTTCGTCTTTATTTGGCTGCTGTATCGGGTGCTTGAATACCGCATTGAATTCCGTTATTACATTACGTGGTCGAAGGAATACGTTAAAAAGATTTTGAATATCGGGCTCCCTTCAGCGTTCGAACAGATCCTGTACCAGGCGTGCCAAATCATTTTCCTTTACTATGTCACTTTCCTAGGGACGGAGGCGCTTGCCGCGAGACAATATGCGACGAACATTTCGATGTTCAGCTATTTGTTTGCACTCGCGATTGGGCTCGGGACATCGATCATCGTCGGCCGGCTCGTCGGAAGCGGCGAGAAGGATGAAGTATACCGGCAAGTTTGGGCATCTCTTAAGCGTGCACTCGTCTGCACGGTTGTGCTAGTGGCGCTCGTCATGACGTTCCGTTATCCACTCATGCGCCTGTTCACTGAAAATGAGCAGATCATCCAGCTTGGTGCTTCTGTCTTGCTGTTATCATGTTTACTCGAAACCGGCCGGACGTTCAATATGGTTATCATTAATTCACTCCGTGCTTCAGGCGACGCGAAGTTCCCTGTCATGATGGGAGCCATCTCGATGGTCATGATGAGTCTGCCGGTCGGCTATTTCTTTGTGTTCGTCCTTGACCTCGGGCTTGTCGGCGTATGGCTCGCCGTCATCATGGATGAATGGCTGCGCGCGATCGTCATGTCGCTCCGATGGAAGAGCAGGGCGTGGGAAAGGTACGCGCTTGTTGAACCTGTATCTGAAATCGAACCGAAACCGGAAACTGTTTGAATGAAAAATAAAAAGAGCAGGCCTCTCACTAGATTCAAAGTGAGAGGCCTGCTCTATTATCATCAAAAGAAGAAAAAGGGGAGTAGCGCAAAGGTTACGATTGATCCGAGTGCAATGCCTGCACCGAAAGCGAACCCACGCCCAAAGCCGAATCCACGTCCTCCATAGCCGTATCCGTATCTAAATCCGTATCCGAATCCGCCTAAATTTCTTTGGCGGCCGAATGGTTCTAAAAAAACTCGATTGCCTCTGACACCTTGAATGATCCCTCTATGTGTTCGTCCATCTCTCGTTCCGATGACGACCGCTCTTCCGGTATGCCTGCTGCACAAAGAATGATAGTTTTGAACTGACATCGTGTTGTCACCCCATTTCGATTCAACATAATACATCATATGTGAGGGATTTTTCTTCAGGGAGGACAAACACACCAGTGTATCTGCGCTCTTTATAGTTGTGCAATCTCTGTTGATGGGCGGGTCAATAAGTCAACGACATGGAAGTCCGTACCCTTTAAGAAGTTCCGGACGACATAATAGCCGACAGCGTAACCTGCCATATGTGGATAGCGGCTCAAACCATAGAGAACTTTATCATGGATTTTGCTCTCTTTGAGGTGATTCCTATTCGGATAGACGAATTCTTTCCAGAACCTCGCCAACTGTCTCTCTGAATAAAGTGAAGTCCAGGAAGAGGTGAAATCCTCGCCGAATCGTTCCGCAACTGCAACTTCCGCCAGCCCCTCCAGGATGATTGTATCTAACAGCGTACAGTCCTCTTCTCGCTTGGGAAACATATTAAGCCGGCATACATGGTTGTATTCATGTGTCAATATCGCCTTTATTTCAGTTTCCGTATTGTTGGGCGAAATAAATAAAAAGATTTTATCTGCATAAGCTAACCCGGACTTTCCTTTGAATTCGCGAGCCAACACTTTGTTATCTGAATCCGACGGGAAGATGAAGACGGGAACGGATGGCCCTTTCCATTTGCTGCGCAACAGCTCCAATTCATTTACGGAAATATCCCATACGTTATTCGATTGCAGCTTCTTCGTTAGCGCTCTCCCTTGTTTTGCGGAGAGGTACATGCCGAACATCGTTAAATGATGATGGATATCAGAGACGGAAACAGTTGGGAAGTACCGGGATAAGTTCGCGCAAACTTCGGATGGGTCTCCACCCGATTCTTCAATCCATTTGTCAGTCCGAACGACAGTCATACTGCGACACCTCTTTTTTGAATTATCATATTCTAGAGAGAACTGGAATGACTGAGTGTTCAAAGTATACTAAATTACTATGTATTATAGGGATTAATCTGCTATAATCAATTAAACTAATAAACGACAAGGAGTTGACCGGCTTGCGAGTAGTGAATAATATAGCCGAATTGATCGGTGACACGCCTTTGGTAAGGTTGAATCGCCTTCCCGATCAACAGGGTGCTGACGTCTATGTGAAACTCGAATATTTTAATCCGAGCAGAAGCGTAAAAGACCGGGCGGCATACAATATGATAATCGAAGCGGAAAAGGCGGGTCTATTACAACCCGGGGATACAATCATTGAACCGACATCCGGAAACACAGGAATCGGAATCGCGATGAGCGCCGCGGCGAGAGGATATAAGACGATCATCGTCATGCCTGATTCTTCAACACTTGAGCGGATTAATATTTTAAAAGCATACGGTGCAACGGTTGTATTGACACCAAGTGATTTAAAAATGCCGGGAGCCATTCAAAAGGCGGAGGAAATTGCGGCGGGAATTCCGAACAGCTTCATTCCAATGCAATTTGAAAATGAAGCGAACCCGGATATTCATCGGCATACAACAGGACCTGAAATCATTCGGGCGATGGAATCGTTGAACCGAAAACTGAACGCTTTCGTCTGTACAGCGGGAACTGGCGGTACCGTTACAGGAACCGGTGAATATTTGAAGGAATACGATAGCATGATTACAGTGCATATAGCAGAACCGGCGGGGTCTCCCGTCCTATCCGGCGGAAAGCCAGGGAAGCACAAACTTGTCGGAACAAGTCCAGGGTTCATTCCATCGATATTAAATACATCCGTTTATGATGAGATTTTCAAGATTGAAGACGAGGACGCCTATCAAACGGTCCGTGAGTTGGCGGCGCGTGAAGGCTTGCTGCTAGGACCGAGCGGAGGGGCTTCCGTCTATGCGGCGATGCAAGTGGCGAAACGGTTGACCCCGGATGATACCGTCGTCTGCATTGCACCCGATAATGGTGAACGGTATTTATCGAGTGATTTATTTGATTACGAAGGAGAGGAATAAATGTCCTCTCCATTTTCATAACATTAATTCCGACTAAACGAATAAGGGAAGTCGAGGTGCGTAGAAATGTATGTAACAATCGATGGAATCGAGAAGAGTTTTCTCAATGATAGAAATGAGCATGTTCAAGTGCTCGACCATATTGATATCGATATGGAAAAAGGGAGCTTCGTCTCCATCGTCGGTCCTTCCGGATGCGGCAAATCGACGCTCCTCTATATGATTGCAGGCTTGGAGAAGGCGGATAAAGGCAACATCCGCATTGCCGGGAATGAAGTGAAGAAGCCTGGCCCCGACCGGGTTGTCGTTTTCCAAGAGGCTGGGCTTTTCCCATGGTTGACCGTTTTGGAAAATGTGAAGTATGGCTTGCTGCTGAAAAAGATGCCGAAACAAGAGGCCGAGGAAAAAGCGATCGACATGCTGAAAATGGTTCACCTGAGCAACTATATCCATTCCTATCCGCACCAACTATCGGGGGGAATGAAGCAAAGGGTATCCATTGCGAGGGCGTTAGTGATGGAACCGGATATTCTCCTGATGGATGAACCGTTCTCCGCGCTCGATGAACAGACGAGGATGGTGCTCCATAAAGAATTGATCGATATATGGAAGAAGACGAAAGTGACAATCTTTTTCGTTACGCACAATATCAGGGAAGCCGTTTTACTCTCGGAAAAAGTGATCGTGTTCGGCACACGTCCCGGAAAGGTGAAGGAAGTCATTCCTGTTCCGACATCGACGGACGGCGTGTTGCCCGATAGTGTGACATTGCATACGGAGCAACGGATTTTAGCTATTTTGGAAGAGGAAATCGAAAAGGTGTTAAAGGAGGAAATGGGTGATGACTACAGCTTTAAGACGAATCATCTTCATCGCAATGATAGCGGTGATATGGGAAGTCACATCTAGACTTTCGGTGTTGCCGGATTTCATGTTTCCCCGACTGACACAAGTATTGGAGACACTTTTCAACGGCCTCGTGAACGGGCAGATTGTAGCGGCGATCGGCAAAAGCATGAGCCGGCTGCTGATTGGGTTTGCGATAGCAATCGTTTTAGGTGTCGTCATGGGCTATCTCATTTGGCGCTATAAGCTGGTCGAGGATACACTCGGCTTCCTCGTTACCGCGTTGCAGTCCATTCCGAGCATCGTCTGGTTTCCGCTCGCAATCATCTGGTTCGGATTGAATGATTTTGCGATCTTGTTCATCGTCACGATCGGTGCCACTTGGACGATGACCGTCAGTGCAACGAGTGGATTCCGAAATGTGCCGACCTTGTACCAACGGGTCGCCAAAACATTCGGTTCGACAGGGCTCCATTTCATTCGCACCGTCATTATGCCGGCCTCCGTTCCGCAATTGCTATCGGGCCTCCGCATTGCTTGGGCATTTTCATGGCGGGCATTGATGGCAGGGGAATTGCTTGGCTCTGGCGGAGGGCTGGGGCAATTGCTGGAAACAGGGCGTTCCCTCGGTCAAATGGATCTCGTCATTTCCGTGATGATCATCATCGCGGTGATCGGGACGATTATGGACAATGTCGTGTTTATGCGTTTGGAGCGTTCTGTTCAGAAAAAATGGGGTCTTGCATGACCTATACAAAGGGGAAATGGATAATGAAAAAGTCATTGATTATGACAGTGTTAACGGTTTTAGTAGTGGGGATCCTATCTGCATGCGGTTCGTCTTCGTCAAGCGGCAAGACCGTGAAAATCGGATACTTCCCGAATTTGACCCATATCGCTACGATTGTTGCGCTTGAAAACGGCTATTTCGCGGAGGAATTCGGGGACGATGTGAAGATCGAAACGAAAACGGTGAGCAACGGCGGTCTCTTCATGGAAGCAATGACGACGAAATCGATAGACGTCGGTACAGTCGGTCCTGGACCATTGCTGAATTTCTACGTGAAAAACCCGACATTCCGTTTGATTTCAGGAGCAGTGAACGGGGGAGCTGTGCTTGTCGCGAGTGAAGGCGGCGGCGTTACGGAGCTTGCCGATCTAGACGGCAAAAAAGTCGCCATCCCTGTCATCGGAAGCACGCAAGACGTCATGCTTCGAAAAGCGTTGAAAGAGGTTAATCTTGAAACAACATCGAATGGCGGCACAGTCGAATTATTTGCGGCGGCACCTGCAGATACCGCGACACTCTTCGTTCAAAACTCGGTCGATGCTGCGGCCACACAAGAACCGTGGGGAAATATCCTTGAAACGCAAGCGAACGGCAAGCTGATCCTCGACTGGGATGAATTTGCATGGGGGAAGGAATCCACGAACACAGTCGTAGCAGCAAGTGATGAGTTCTTGAAGAACAAAGAATTTGCCAAAGCATATTTGAAAGCGCACAAGCGGGCAGTCGAGTTCATCCAGCAAAACCCGGAGGAAGCTCAAAGCTTGGTCATTAAGCATATTAAAGATTTGACGGGCAAGGAAATTAATGAAAAAGAGACAGCCGCTGCATTCGCGAAGCTTGAAGTTACAACCGATGTGAATGAGCAAGTGATCCAGGAAATGGCGGACATCAGCAAGGAAGCGGGCTATGTTACAAGCAGCGACATCAAGGGGATGATTGATCTCTCTTATTTGTTGGGAGAATGACAAAGCCACCTACGGAACCTGTTTGCCGGGTTCCGTTTTTTCTTGGCAATAAAAATAGGATCCCAATTTGGTAAAAGGGATCCATCTGCAATTCATTTAGTAACAATCGGCTTAGGCTTCCCGCATACGCTTTGCCTTCCCAGTAGCCATAGATATAGAAACGGCAGCACATATGAACGCCAAGACGACGACTCCACTACCGACAGTCGGCATGCTTGTGACCGAATCGGAATAGCCGAATACGACCCCGCCAATTCCCGACCCTACTGCAATCCCGACTTGTATAGCAGAATTATTGAAGCTCTGATTGATATCAGATGTAACAGGATCTTCCTGGATAATATAATCCTGCAGCGGCGGCGCAAGGGCCCAGCTTAATGCACCCCAAACCATCATGATGACAATGAAGAACGGTAAAGAGAATGTCGAGTAGGGCAATGCGAATAGACTGATTGCGAAAGCGCCAATAATGACGAGAATGCTCTTCTTCGATCCGATCCAGTTTGCAAGATTGCCCCCGAATGCTCCGCCACCAACTGCCGCTAACCCAAATAGGAAGTAGCAGATGCTGATCCAGTATTGGTTCAGGTGCAGTTTCGTTTCCAGGAATGGCGTAAAGTAGGCGTAAACCGTATAATGGCCAGCCAACATGAACATCATCGCAAAGTGGGCAAAGACGATTTTTTTATTCGCCAGTGCTTTGATTTGCGCGGAAAGCGGAAGAACGTCTCCCCTCTCCATTGTCTCAAGGAATATGGAGATAAGAATGAATGCGCCGATTGAAAGGACAGCAATCCCTAAAAAGACGCTGCGCCAGCCGAATGCATTCGTAATAAGTATACCGAGTGGCACGCCTAATACGAGGGAAGAACTAAGCCCCATGAAAATATAACCGAGCGCTTTTGCACGATGAGGAACATCGACAATCCGCGCGGTAATCGTCAAGGAAAGGACGATGAGAAGCGCCGCACTTAACGCGGTGATGATTCGGGCAATCATCAAGAATGTGAAAGTAGGGCTGAAATATGTCAAT
Organism: Saccharococcus sp. Marseille-Q5394; assembly: GCF_946901335.1. Lineage (NCBI taxonomy): Bacteria > Bacillati > Bacillota > Bacilli > Caryophanales > Anoxybacillaceae > Saccharococcus > Saccharococcus sp. Marseille-Q5394. The sequence goes on from NZ_CAMPPQ010000002.1 coordinate 862,863, forward strand.
ATATTTCCGATGAAAAAGACAGACATTGAAAACAAATACAGCTTTTTCCTTTCAAATTTCGCGGTTAAAGATAGTAATACCGGACCCGCAATGGCAAACACGAGCGCGTATACCGTTATGAGCTGTCCGGCGGTTCCGATTGAAACGTTCAAATCATCCGCGATAATCGGCAAAATGCCACCGACAATCAATTCAACGAGGCCGACTGTAATCGTTGAAATGGCAATGATGAATACTCTAAAGTTCATGCAAAATCCTCCTCTGAAAAATAAAAAAACTCCCGACTGCAAAGTGAGTTCCTTTGTAGTCAGGAGTTAATGGTTCCTGGTAGAGACCCTCAATCCATATTATTGAGGTTATACATATATATCAAACGTATGAAATTTTCCATTCATCAATCTAACATGGTTTGGGCATTATATCAAGAAAAATTTCCTTTTCCGAACGAAAAATGGTTACATTGAAAGTAATGGCATATCAATTTTTTGGAGGAATTAATTTGTACGATCCGACAGTATTTGAAAATCTTAAAGTCGCATTTGAAAACCAACTATATGATCTCGATACGATCGAGCGTGAAATAAGGATCATCAACCGATCGGATCAAATGGATTTTGCTATCCTTGCAAGGAAATTCGCTTTGCAATTTACGCTTTTCGATATAGAGGATGTATCAGCTGAAATCATTCTGGAGGCAGCTCTACAGGATTTGGCGAATGAAATAATGGAAATGCCCGGGGGAAATCCCGGATGTTCACTGACATTGTGCTTCCAAAAGCATGTCAAACAGGAATCGGAGCAATGCCCGCAAATTGAAGAGGCGTTGAGCGATATATGGGAAAATGAAGTGCTCGTCACTCAAACATTGAGTTTCCTGTACGGGGAGGAGCGAACCGGCTTCTCAAATAACGTCGAAGTGAAATTCAGGACGAAAATAAATGAGGAAAATATGCGAGAGATCCCGGACTTTCTGCATAGTGTTCTGATGGCGCTGCGCGTACTGCATGCCGTTTGAGCGTGAAAAACTTTTGGATATGCTCTATCCCGAGAAGGGAAATCGCTATATAATGGAGGACAGTTGGATGAATGCGCGTTTATGCGCTTTTGAGAGCATTTATGCGTGCTTTTCGCGATTTATGCGTCGGAAAAACGTATTATGAGCTTTTGGAGCGGTTTATGCGCGTATGCGAAGAATTATGCGTACTTCTACGGTTTTATGCGTTTTTAAGGAAATTTATTTTGACAGAAGGAATAGGTGTACAATATATGAGTTTATTGACAGTAAGTAATTTAAGTCACGGGTTCGGGGATCGGGCGATTTTCGACGATGTGTCGTTCCGGTTATTGCAAGGCGAGCATATCGGACTGATCGGTGCGAACGGCGAGGGGAAATCGACGTTCATGAACATCATTACCCGGAAGCTTGAGCCGGATGCGGGAACAGTTGCGTGGGCGAAGCGGGTGCGGGTCGGTTATTTGGATCAGCATGTCGTGCTGCAGCAAGGGATGAGTATTCGTGATGTGCTCAGGACGGCGTTTCAATATCTCTATGATTTGGAAGCGGAAATGAATGTCCTTTTTGCGAAGATGGGTGAAGTCGACGCGGATGAGCTCGAGAAGCTGCTCGAGGAAACGGGGCAGATGCAGGATGAGCTGACGAATAACGACTTTTACATCATTGATTCGAAAGTCGATGAAGTGGCGAACGGACTTGGTTTGGATGAATTCGGGCTGGAGCGCGATGTCCATGATCTGAGCGGTGGGCAGCGTACGAAAGTGTTGCTCGGCAAGCTCCTCCTGGAAAAGCCGGATATCCTGCTCCTTGACGAGCCGACAAACTTTTTGGACGTCGAGCATATCGAGTGGTTGCGCACTTATTTGCAGAACTATGAGAATGCGTTCATCCTCATATCGCATGATGTTCCGTTCCTGAACAGCGTCATTAACTTGATCTATCATATGGAAAATCAGCAGGTCACGCGGTACGCAGGGGATTACGATGAGTTTCTGCGTGTACATGAAATGAAGAAGCAACAAGTGGAAGCGGCGTTCAAAAAGCAACAGAAGGAAATCGCCAATTTGAAGGACTTTGTTGCGCGCAATAAAGCGAATGCAGCAACGAGCCGGATGGCGATGTCACGTCAGAAGAAGCTCGACAAGATGGATATCATTGAACTCGATGCGGAAAAGCCGAAGCCGCAATTCGATTTCAAGCTTGCCCGTACACCGGGGCGTTATTTATTCGAAACGAAAGGCCTCGTTATCGGCTATGATGAGCCGCTGTCAAGGGAGCTCGATCTGACGATGGAGCGCGGGCAGAAGATTGCGTTGTCAGGTGCGAACGGAATCGGGAAGACGACGCTTTTGCGCAGCATCCTTGGTGAAATTCCTTCTCTAGCAGGATCAGTGGAACTTGGCGATCATCTTGAAATTGGCTATTTCGAGCAGGAGATGAAGACGGAATCAAATCGCACTTGTTTAGAAGAGGTATGGGATGAATTCCCGCATTTCACGCAGTATGAAGTGCGTGCGGCGTTGGCGCGATGCGGTTTGACGACGAAGCATATCGAGAGCAAGGTGAAAGTCCTGAGTGGGGGAGAACGGGCGAAAGTACGCCTCTGCAAGCTTATCAACCGGGAAACGAATTTGCTCGTCCTCGACGAACCGACGAATCATCTCGACGTCGATGCGAAAGCTGAATTGAAACGTGCGTTGAAGGAGTATAAGGGCAGCGTTTTACTTATTTCACATGAGCCTGATTTCTATGAAGGCGTTGTAACGGATGTATGGAATGGGGAAAACTGGACGACGAAAATGTTCTAAACAAAAGCGGAGGGCGCTCGCTCAGCTGCGACAGGCATAAGACTTCCGAGGAAGGCAGTCTAAGTTCGCCACGTCCTGTGGCAACGACTGCATACCCGCATCCATGCGGGCACGAAACGGCGTCTTTTGCCGTGCAGCGGAGCTGGCTTATGACCCGAGCGAATCGAACTGCGCAGTGTTTGATTTGCCGTATTTCTGCGGTTTTTGCAGAAATTAAGGCAGCCATTAGCGCCCGGAGTCTAGACGTGAATAATAGGGCACCTGAGCGATTTTTTATCGTCCGGGTGCCCTATTTCATATTTCGAGTTACTTATTTACCCCTATCAAGTTCCTCTGTCAATTCATCGATAATCTCTTCGCGGCGTGCATTCTTTGCTTTAATGGAAGCTAACTCTGCGCCTTCTGCTGTTTTTGCCGCTTGATTCGCAGCGAACTGATTGCTGACCGTCTTATTCAACCGCTCTTCCTTATCGGCTGGATCATTCGGTCGTGGCGTTATTCCTGGCATCTGAATTCCTCCTTTCATTCAATCACATAGTGTTTCCATACGACTCATAATTATGTATAACCTAGTCATCTCGCATAATTATAAATTGTTATATATAATACCTTTATCAAAGAACGGGGGCGGGAGTTGATGGAATTGGAGCAAGTGGTTCATTCACCTGAAGCACAGCGGCAGCTATATAAGCGATCATTACTCGTGGTCATTATGTCGCAAATTTTTGGCGGAGCTGGCCTAGCGGCGGGGGTAACTGTCGGTGCACTCCTTGCGAAGGAAATGCTTGGCGGGGAAAGCTATGCAGGAGTACCTGCAGCATTGTTTACACTTGGGTCTGCGCTGGCCGCCTTTTTGGTCGGTCGCATTTCTCAGAAATCTGGTCGCCGGTACGGTCTTTCACTCGGCTTCATCGCTGGTGGAATTGGAGCAATCGGCGTCATACTTGCCGCCACTATGGGTAATGTGTTTTTATTGTTCGTTTCATTATTCATCTATGGTGCAGGGACTTCGACGAATCTTCAAGCGCGCTATGCCGGGACAGATTTAGCGAATGAAAAGCAGCGTGCAACAGCGATTAGTATCGCGATGGTATCAACGACATTCGGCGCGGTCGCTGGCCCTAATCTTGTGGAGCCAATGGGGGAAGTCGCGCTAGCTCTCGGAATCCCAGCTTTAGCTGGACCGTTCATCTTGGCAGCAGTCGCGTATTTACTAGCAGGGTTGACGTTTCTTATTTTTTTAAGACCTGATCCGTTTCTTGTAGCAAAAGCAATTGCTGCTGAACATGAGAAACAAGCGCTGGAAAAGAAAGACGCACGTAAGGTAGTGCAACACACTGTAAATCGTACAGGGGTTTTAGCAGGAGCGGCTGTACTGATCTTGTCGCATTTCGTCATGGTCGCCGTCATGACGATGACCCCGGTCCATATGCAAAATCATGGAAGCGGATTGTCGGCAGTTGGGATGGTCATCGGCTTCCATATTGCCGCGATGTATTTACCGTCCCTCGGAACTGGAATTTTAGTTGATAAACTGGGACGTACGTTTATGGTCATTGCTTCAGGCATTATACTTTCCATTGCGGGATTGATGGCTGCCTTTGCACCAACAGAATCCCTCTTCTGGCTTACGTTTGCACTTATCTTGCTTGGACTCGGCTGGAACTTCGGGTTGATCAGTGGAACTGCAATCATCATTGATTCAACGGATATAAAAACCCGTGCAAAAACGCAAGGTTCTGTTGACGTATGGGTGGCCATTTCCGGAACGGCGGGCAGCTTGCTGTCAGGCATTATTGTTGGCAATTCGAGCTATGCCGTATTGGGCTTCGTCGGAATGTATTTATCGTTGCTGCTCATTCCAGTAATTATTTGGGTTCATGTTAAAGGGAGAAGCAAGGAAGTCGCAGAAGTTATTTGATGTATTAGGTGAGGTAGGCATCGGATTTAATCCGGTTGCCTGTCTTTTTTTATTTCCGACCCCCACAAAACGACAAGCATCGTCGAATAACTAGTATGTCCGACAAAAGGGCAAAAAATTGACGAGGTGATTTATTTATGAAAAACAGATGGAAAAAAACAGGTGCAGCACTACTAATCGCAGGATTGACAATTGGCGGGACAAGCTATGCGCTTGCGGATGGCGGAAAAGTGACGGAGATTATCGATCTTAGCCAACTTAACGAAGACAAAGTTGAGAAATCACGGGTAAGCCCAGTAAGGGAAATCGTGGAAACAGATGACAAGGAGACGAATAACGTCACTGCTTCTATAACGGACCAAGAAATTGCAGCGACAGAAACTGACAAAAAAGATGGAACATCAGAATCTAAAAAAGAAGAAGCAACTGAATCAGATAAAAACGAACTTCCTGAAATTCCAGAAGGCTATACAGCAGGAAATCTTGCTGCCCTAGCGAAAGCGTATGAGCAAGCTGGAAGTCCAACTGCAAAAGCGGCGATTAAACGCAATATGGAACGCTCCATCGCGAAATGGGAAAGCAAGCAGCCAGTAGTGGAAGCTCCTAAAGAAGAAGTGAAGGAAACAGCGCCGGTAACTGAAGAAACGCCTAAAGTTGAAGAACCAAAAGAAAAGCAAGTTACAGAAAAAGCACCAGTACAAGACGAGAAGCCTGCTAATGTAAAAGCAAAAAATCCTCAGGCTGAATTGAATGCAAAGCATAAAGAGCAAAAAGAGACATTGAAAGCTGCTCAAAAAGCTGAACGTGAAGCACTAAAGGAAGAGCGTAAAGCTGCAAAAGAACTTGAAAAACAAGAGAAAAAAGAGAAGAAAAACTAATTTACCAGAGTTTACTGCTTCCTATTTTCCGTTGCACCCATTAGAATCATAGCAATCGGAATTGATGGGAACGGAGGGTTTATACATGCTTTTGACCATCATACAAGGGATTTTCAATAAGAAGTCTGATACAGCATTGAATGAGCTTGTATGGAAGGCGAAGACTGGCGATGAGAAGATTATGAACGAGCTTCTCATCGCATTTACTCCGTTTATGAAAAAGACGGCTTCTTTCGTATGTGATCGATTCATTGACGAAAGTGATGAGGAATTCAGTATTGCGATGGTCGGATTTCATGAGGCGGTTTTGATATACGATCCTGAAGAAAAAGCATCGCTTACGACATTTGCTCATTTGATCATGAAGCGGAGGCTGATCGATCATATCCGAAAAGAAGCGGTGAGGAATGCGAACGTCCTTCTATCCATAGACGATGATGGGGATGCAAAGACCTTTGAATACGCATTTGACAAATCGTCGATATTTACCTTTTCGGAAGAGCGGCAAGCGGCGGAACGTCGGGAAGAGATGGCTGAATATAGCAGGTTGTTGGCCGAATTTGGCTTATCATTTCGCGAGCTAGCAGCAGTATCACCGAAACATGCCGATTCTCGAAAGAGAGCATTTCAAATCGCACAAATCATAGCGGAGACGCCAGAATTTTATGAGCATCTCATGGAAAATAAAAGACTGCCAATCAAGCAGTTGGAGCATATTGTTGAAGTTTCACGAAAAACGATCGAGCGACATCGGAAATACATCATTGCGGTTACCTTGCTGCTGAACCACAATTTTACATACTTAAAGGAATACGTCAAAGGGGAACTCATATGATGCGGACATATAGAGGCGTTGTTTGCGAAAAGAAAACTACATATATGGTGTTCCTGACGGAGAAAGGCGAATTTCTGCGCGGAGTCCCGGTTGGGAACCCTCCTGAAGTTGGGGAGGAAGTTGAGTTCACACTCGTTGCTCCATCTTTTATTACCAGAGGAAAGGCGAAGCCGCGGTTCGTAGGAGCTGTACTGGTTGCAGCGGCAGTATTATTTTTCATTCTGTCTTCATTAATTCCGTTGAATGAAAAAGTGATGGCGTACGTACAACTGGATGCGGGCATAGCGATGGAATTTGGAGTGAACCGGGAAGGACACGTCATTTCCTGGCGAAATTTGAATGAAAAACGGAAAGAACAGGATCTATTGTCAGGTTGGAAGGGCCATTCAATCCTCGATGTGCTTGACAAGGCAATATCGGAAGTGCCTGCACTTGGCAAGGAAATTACAATTACGACAATCTATCCAACACGTGAAAGCGAACGGGACACTCGTTTGATGATTGGTGATGCTGTACAAGAAGCTAGTGAGAAACATGACGGATGGGACTGGAATGTCCATGAAGGCACGCCAGAGGAAAGAAAAGTTGCGAATAAGAAAAACATGTCGATTCATCAACTTAAATCAATCGAAAGTAAATCGAAAAAGCATCCTGTAAAGAATGTGAATCCGGTTGAGAAGAAACCCGTTCCGCCGCAAAAAGACGCTTTGCAGAAACCGAAGAAGGAAATCGTTCCTCCTGTGCATCCGCAACAAAAGAAGATGGAGAAGGAAAAGGAACGTCCACATAAGTCGGAAGATCAACAAGGTCCACCTGCGGAGAAATCTAAGAACAAACCGGACAAAGAGCGAAGTGAAAAGATGCCTCCTCATGCGGATCAGCAAGGACCCCCGTCTCATTCGTCATCGGTCGATAAACAAAGTAAAGACAATCAAGGGCCACCTGCAAAACAACATAAGGATAGTCCATCAAATAATAACAAACAGAATCCGCAAAATAACAAATGAGGCTGTTGCAGATCATCAGTTTTTACTGACAATCTGCAGCAGCCTCTTCTTATTAGTTCGTAAATTGTGGCTCGCGTCAGAAGTAAACCCCAAGCGCTCATAAATCCATTCAAGTGATCATAACCCGTGGCGAGTGATCATAAACCTCGTCAAGTGATCATAACCCACGGCGAGTGATCATAACCCACGGCGAGTGATCATAAACCTCGTCAAGTGATCATAACCCTCGTCAAGTGATCATAACCCATGGCGAGTGATCATAAATCCTAACAAGTGATCATTAACCCCGTCAAGTGATCATAACCCACGGCGAGTGATCATAAACTCTTTCAAGTGATCATAAAACATGGCGAGTGATCATAACCCCCGAGAAGTGATCATAAAACGGGAAACAAGCGCTCAAACCTTCTTACACTTCTTTCAAAATCGCTTCCACTGTCGATTCAACTTCCGCGCGGTTCATCTTATCCTGTCCGCCCTGCATTGCGCCGATCGTCCGCTTCGCAAGGGCAAGCGGGATTTTGCAGAACAGCAGGATGTTTTTATTCGAAATCGATTCGATATAGTCATCAGCTTTTTTCAAATTCGCCTCTGCATACTCGAACAGGTCATGCCTGTCCCATCCTTCAGGAAGGAAACGGACGCCGCGCTCCGCATCTTCCTCTTGATTGCGCAGCATATTCACCGCCTGCAATCCGCGACCATACCCGATCGCCAAGTCGCGATCCGTCTTTGTCCCGTCATACTGCTCCCAAATATCGGAAAGCATCACACCGACAAGACCCGCTACATAATATGTATAGTCGTCTAAATCCTCTTTCGTTTGCACAAGAAAATCCTTGCCGACCCATTTTGCCATGCCATCCGCCATGATGCTCGTCGACTCTTTCACTTTGGCGACGATGCCTGCAGGACAGACGGCGAGCCAGTCGCCAAGTCGCAATGTCACTTCCGGCAAGAGGTTTTCATAGGGCTTGAGGAGAGCGCGATACGCCGCGACGTCAAATAGGTCGGTTTGCAGCAGCTTGCTCGTCGACTGCAGCAGATGCTGCTTGCTTTCCGGATGCAGTTCTTCATGATCTTCTATTTCATCTATCGCACGCATACATAAATAAGCGGAGCCTACCGTCTTCCGCAAGGTGGGATTCAATAATTTAATCGGAATATAGAAGGTTCTGCTCGTCAGCTTCAGTACGTGCATCGCTTCTTTTTGCAGTTTCGCTTCGTTCATAATAGGGGTCCTCCTTCATTTCTTGAAGCAGTTCTTATTGAATATCATACACTATTCCATGAAGCAGTTGCCAACCCTATCGTTGTAGAATAAATAAAAATAGAGAAAGTTTTTCAAATTACCTATTGACAATGAATAATTGGAAATGGTATCCTCAGAAAGTAAGTTATTCTAGTAATAGAGGAGGTACGGAAAATGAAAAAAGCAATCGTAATCATAAACAACTTCATACTTGATCCGTGCCTGACTAATCTCTCTTTCTAATTGTAGACCGAGGAATGGCATGGTATGCCGTTCTTTTATATGAGCACACGCTTATGCAAAAGGCGTGTGCTTTTTTGTGTCTTCATATGAAAGAATATTCGGTGTTTTCACGCTGTGCGTGTGGCATATAAACAAAAACTAGATGAAAAGGAGTGTTTCCGATGATTAATGTAGGGCTGCAACGGAAAGTATTGATGATGGTGTCTCTGGATAGTGGGTAGCGATGTTCCCCGCAAGTGAATTGATTCAACTAAAAAATAAAGGAGGAAAAGCAAAATGATTATTCAAAACGCGAGACATGAAGAGCATGAACGAATAAATAAAACAAAATTGATGGAGTGGGAATCTCCAAAATGGTTAGATGATAACGGCGGCACGATAGGTGAACGTCGACTGTAATCTCGTTTAAGGTCCCTCTCCAAGAGGAGAATATATATGTATACAATTGATAGAGAAGTAGTTCAACGACATATGGAAGATATGCGGCAGGAAGTCGAACAGTTCCGCATGGAGCAAAAAGCGCTCAAACGCAAAAAGAAAGAGCGGAAAAACGTTCCATTCTGGACGATTTTCTTCTGCTTCTTCAATTAAAAGATGGAGCGTTCCCTAAGCAAATAGGGGAACGTTCTTTTCTTATGAGCAGATTTATACGAAAAGTATCTTGAATGTGAGATAATTACCAGGTCAATAAATGATGCCCCAGTTTTATAGGGGAACGCATACCTTCCTATAGAGAGGCAATGCTAAGATAAAAAGAGAAGGAGTCCAACAACATGACTATATCAGTAAAAGCGATTATCGGCAGCACAAGCTCGTCTTCATACAACTTGAAAGTGGTTGAATATTTGAGGAAGAAATATGCAGATAAACTTACTATTACACCTGTATTCATTAATGATGTCGAAATGTTTTCTGTTGATATAGAAGGCAATCCGTCAGAAAACGTTACAGATTTCCTGGATAACGTTCGGGATTCCGATGCGGTCCTATTTGCAGTGCCTGAATACAACTTCTCCATTCCAGGAGTAATGAAAAACGCTGTCGACTGGCTGTCGAGAAGCAATTTCGCAATTAAAGACAAGCCTGCTTTCATGATCGGTGCTTCAATGGGTGTGATGGGAAGTGTCCGTGCTCAACTGCATTTACGTGAGATTTTGACGAACCCGATGCTTTCTCCTGCGCTCTTGCCAAACAATGAAGTATATATCGGTTCCGTCCATGAGAAAATGGACGAAACGGGTCAATTGACAGACCAAGCGACGATTGATTTCTTGGATAAAGTCGTTAACAACTTCATCGATTTTTATTCGCAAAGAAAAGAGTTAGCTGAAATCTCTAAATAATAAAAGGACCGTCTCGTTCACCGAGACGGCCTTTTTTATTATTGACTGACAGCCGTCGTTTCTGCCGCTGCATTGATGGCTTGCTTAAGATCGGCGATCAAGTCTTCGGCTTCCTCGAGTCCGACCGAGAAACGCAATAACCGTTTATCGACACCGCGCCTTTCCCGTTCTTCCTCAGGGATTTCTGCATGGGTCTGCGTCGTCGGATACGTGATCAAACTTTCCACTCCTCCGAGACTTTCGGCAAATGTGATGAGCTTCAAGTTTTGCAATAGCGGATCGACCCATTCGCTTTCCCGTACCCTGAATGAAATCATGCCGCCTTTTCCTGCATAGAGGACGTCATCGACAAGCGGTTCGTTTTTTAAATAAGAGACGAGTTCCTTCGCATTGGCATCATGCTGTTTCATGCGCACATGCAACGTCTTCAATCCGCGGATGACGAGCCAGGAGTCGAACGGGGAAAGCGTCGCGCCGATCGCATTATGATTTTCGCCTAGACGGTTGCACAGCTCTTCTCCCTTGGCGACGACTAGCCCGGCAAGCACATCATTATGACCGCCGATATATTTCGTCGCGCTATGGATGACGATATCTGCCCCGAGCTCAATCGGGCGTTGGTAGTACGGAGTCAAAAATGTATTATCGACGATGACAAGCAAGTTGTGCTTTCTCGCAATCTCTACATACTGTTCGATATTGATTTCCAGCATCAGCGGGTTCGTCGGTGTTTCGATGAAGATCGCCTTCGTGTTTTCGGTGATCAGCTTTTCCGTTTCCTCGACGTTATCAAAAGAAGAATACGACGTCCGGACGTTATACAGATCTGCGTAATGGTCAAACAATCGGAATGTGCCACCGTATAGGTCGTCAGGAGCAATCAATTCATCTCCCGATTTGAACAGCGAAAGGAAGAGCTGAATCGCTGCCATGCCCGAGCTGCACGCGTAGCCGCGGTCGCCGTTTTCCAAATTGGCGATGCCTTCCTCGAGGATCGTCCGTGTCGGATTTTTTGTCCGTGTATAATCGTAACCGGTTGATAGACCCAATCCATCATGCTTGTACGCTGTTGAAAAATGTAGGGGAGGATTGACCGCCCCGGTTCTCGGATCGCTCTGGTTTCCTATTTGCACCAATTTTGTGTTAATGCTCTGCTTTGTCAAGTTGCCCATCTCCTTTGCCTAGTAAAAAAGAGGCCTCTCCAATTAAGAAGAGGGCCTCCAACATCGTTGAAATCAATCTTCTTATCTTCAAGGCGCAGTTCGCCTTTTGGAATTAGCACCATACCAAAATCGGGCTGGTTGCTGAGACTTCATCGGGCCAATCCCTCCGTCTCTCGTGATAAGAATCAAAATATGTAATTGTTAGAAAAAACATTTATCTAAAGTTATCATGCATCCAGACGGATTGCAAGAAGTTTCGGAAATGAATGTCCGTGACCTTTTGCTATAATGGGTGCATGTTGAATGATGAGGAGGATTTCCATTGGCTTGGCTTTATGTTTTATTGGCGGCGATCGTCGAGATCTTTTGGGTGATCGGACTTCGGTATTCCGATTCGGTACTCGAGTGGGCAGGGACTATCGTTGCAATCGTCATTAGCTTCTACGCAATTATAAAGGCATGCGAGACGTTGCCATCCGGGACGGTGTATGCAGTCTTCACCGGTTCCGGAGCGGCGGCGATCGTTCTAATCGATTTCCTGTTTTTCAATGCGGAGTTTTCCATCGCTAAAGTGATCTTCATCGCGATTATCATCGTGGGAGTTATCGGGATAAAAATGACGACGGCTGCATCCGGTGAAGCAACGGAAGGGGGCGATTGAGATATGGCGTGGATATATTTAGTCATCGCAAGTTTAGGGGAGATTTTCGGCGTCATGGCCATTAATCTTTATTTGCAGAAAAGATCATGGCCCCGCCTGCTGCTCATCGTCGGGACGTTTTCGGTCGGTTTTATATTTCTGTCCCTCGCAATGCGCGACATTCCGATGGGGACTGCGTATGCGATTTGGACGGGACTCGGTGCGGCGGGTGCCGTCCTTATGGGCATCCTGTTTTTCAAGGAAGCAGCCGGGTGGAAACGGATGCTATTCCTTTGCTTGATCATCGGAGGGGCGGTCGGACTGAAGGTATTTGGATGAAGGGGGGAGCGCCATGGCGAAACAATATGATTTTACGGAAGGCCCGCTTGCAAAGCAGCTTATTTTTTATTCAGCACCGATCATTCTCACGAACCTTTTGCAAGTGTCCTACCAATTTATCGACAGCTTATGGGTCGGAAACCTTATCGGTGCCGACGCGCTTGGCGCAGTTGCGATTTCGGGTACTGTCGTGTTTACCGTCCTCTCTTTTGTCATCGGCCTGAATAATGCGGCGCTGACAATCCTCTCCCAGCAGAAGGGGAGGGGGAGCGAGGCAGGCTTGCGTAATTATTTGAACGCATTCGTCGTTTTATTGACGATCATGTCTGTTGTGTTAAGTTTTGCGGGCTTCTTTTTAGCGAAGCCGATTTTGGCATTGCTTGGAACGCCCGACTCGATGATTGAAATGGCAACGTCCTATTTGCGTGTCAATTTTTTCGGGATTCTGTTTCTGTTCGGATATAACTTCATCAACACCGTGTTCCGGTCTGTCGGCGACTCAAAGACGCCAATCTATTTCGTTTTGACGGCCGTCCTGCTAAACACGGTACTTGATCCGATTTTCATTGCCGTCTTCGGATGGGGCGTCCAAGGAGCTGCGGTTGCGACAATCGTATCCCAAGGGGTTGCATTTGCGACTGGCGCAATTTATTCCGTTCGCAAAAAGCTCGTGCCGTTTTCAAAGCCGCATCTGCCGGCTAAGCGTGAAGTGCTTGATATACTGAAATTGGGCATTCCGGCGGGTTTGCAAATGAGCGTCATTTCGGCAGGCGTCATGGCGATCATGAGTGTCGTCGCTTCTTTCGGCCCTGCGGTAGTTGCGGGGTACGGGGCTGCGCAGCGGCTTGATAGTCTGATCATGCTGCCGGCGCAAGCGATCGGAACGGCAGTGAATAGTATGGCAGGACAAAACATCGGTGCGGGGAAGTGGAACCGTGTCCACAGGATTACGTTCATCGGCTTTCTATATAATCTTGGCATTATGTTTGCCATCGCCGGAATTGTCTACGCTTTTGCGGGGGCCGGTATCCGACTTTTCATTTCCGAAGCGGAAGCTGTCCGTTTTGGTGCGGACTATTTGAAGATGATAGCATTTTTCTATCCTTTTTTAGGCATCAATTTCGTACTCAATGGCGCTGTCCGGGCATCGGGGGCAATGTTCCAAGTGCTTGTGCTCAATATCATTTCGTTTTGGATATTACGTTACCCCGTTACGTACTTCCTGTCTGGCTTCATGGGAGATAAGGGGATTGCCCTCGGAATCGGTGTCAGTTTCGTCATTAGCAGCATCATCGCATTCCTGTATTACCGGTTCGGAAAGTGGAAACAAGCCGATATTTTTGGAGAATGAGGCAATTTAGGCGCATGTTATTTATAATGAAAACAAGGGTAAATAGTGTATACTGAAACTATCAGAAGATGCGGAAGAAGGAGATTTGACATGACTTCGAAATATGCTGACGACAGTTTGGCGCTACATACAGATCTTTATCAAATCAACATGATGGAATCGTATTGGGCGGATGGCATTCATGAACGGAAAGCGGTATTTGAGCTGTACTTCAGAAACCTTCCGTTCGGTAATGGCTATGCGATTTTTGCGGGACTTGAGCGGATCCTTGATTACTTAAAGGATTTTCAATTCAGTGAGAGCGACCTGACCTATTTACGGGAAGAGCTCGGCTATAGAGAGGATTTCCTATCTTATTTGAAAGACATCCGTTTTACGGGGGATGTTTATTCGATGAAGGAAGGGGAACTTGTATTTGCAAACGAACCGATCCTGCGAGTGGAATCGACGTTGGCGGAAGCCCAGCTCATCGAGACGGCACTGCTCAATATCGTCAACTTCCAAACGCTCATCGCAACAAAGGCGAGCCGTATTAAGCAAGTCGTCAAAGATGAAGTCGTCATGGAGTTCGGAAGCAGACGGGCTCACGAAATGGATGCTGCAATCTGGGGAGCGCGTGCCGCTGTCATCGGAGGAGTGGAAGCAACAAGCAACGTCCGTGCCGGCAAACGCTTCGGCATCCCGGTTGCGGGAACGCATGCCCATTCATTGGTCCAGGCCTATCAAAGCGAATACGAAGCGTTCCACTCGTACGCGAGACGGCATAAGGACTGTGTATTCCTCGTTGATACGTACAATACGCTGAAAATCGGCATCCCGACGGCCATTCAGGTCGCGAAGGAGCTCGGCGATAAAATCAATTTCATCGGTATCCGCCTCGACAGCGGCGATATTGCATTCCTGTCGAAGGAAGCCCGGAAAATGCTAGATGCAGCAGGATTCCACGACGCGAAAATCGTCGTCTCGAACGATTTGGACGAGTACACGATCTTGAACTTGAAAGCGCAAGGGGCGAAGGTCGATGTATGGGGGATCGGCACGAAGCTGATCACCGCTTACGATCAACCGGCTCTCGGCGCGGTATATAAAATCGTTGCCATTGAGAATGAAAACGGTGAAATGGAAGATACGATTAAAATTTCGTCCAATGTCGAGAAAGTGACGACGCCTGGCCAAAAGAAGCTCTATCGGATCATCGACAGGGAAAACGGCAAGGCGGAAGGCGATTACATCACGATGTACGACGAAGACCCGACAGTGGAAAAAAGGATAAAAATGTTCCACCCGGTTCACACATTCATATCCAAATTCGTAACGAACTTCGATGCTGTGAACTTGCATACGCAAGTGATCGAAGGTGGAAATGTGATTTACAAAAATCCTACATTGAATGAAATGCGCCAGTTCGCCCACGATAATTTAGATTTATTATGGGATGAATATAAACGTTCCTTGAATCCAGAGGAGTACCCGGTCGACTTGAGCCAGAAATGTTGGGACAATAAAATGCGCAATATCCGTGAAGTGCAGGATCGAGTGGATGAGTTTTCAATGAGATGAGGAGGTGCGGAAAATGACTTTTCAAGAACAGGTCATTGCGGAGCTGAAAAGCATGCCGTCAATTGACCCGCAAGAGGAGATCCGCAAATCGATTAATTTCATGAAGGAATATGCAGTGAAAAATACATTCGTAAATGGTTTCGTCCTTGGCATATCGGGCGGGCAGGATTCATCGCTCGTCGGAAGGCTTGCACAAATGGCTGTCGATGAGCTGAACGAAGAGAACGGTACGGACCGGTATAAGTTCATTGCCGTCAGGCTTCCGTATGGGAAGCAGTTCGATGAAGACGATGCGCAGGACGCCCTTGACTTCATCAAGCCTTCCTTGCTCTATACGGTAGATATCAAAGGCGCGGTCGATGCAAGCGAGCAGGCATTGGCAAAGGCGGGCATCAATATTTCCGATTATACAAAAGGGAATGAAAAAGCCCGGGAGCGGATGAAAGTCCAATACTCCGTTGCAGCGGCGCATAGCTGTGTCGTTCTCGGGACCGACCACGCTGCAGAAGCTGTGACCGGATTCTACACGAAATTCGGTGATGGCGCAGCGGATCTTATGCCGATCTACCGGTTGAATAAAAGACAGGGCCGCCAATTGATGAAGGCGCTCGGCTCCCCTGCGCATTTATACGAAAAAGTGCCAACTGCAGATCTTGAAGATGACAAGCCGGCATTGCCTGACGAAGTTGCTCTCGGCGTCACATACGAGGAGATCGATGACTTCCTAGAAGGGAAGCAAGTTTCAGACAAAGCGCTTGAAACGATTAAAAAGCATTATACAAGATCGGCGCATAAGCGTCACATGCCGGTTACGATATTCGACGATTTTTGGAAATGAACATGAACCCGCCATCGAAGCAAATTCGATGGCGGGTTTTTTGCTGTTGAATCGGTTTGCAAATTTTGTAAGATGTTGTGAAGCGACGGGTTTTACGTTATTATGAAGTTACATTTTGTAAATTTTCGGACATGTTATTGTAAAATATTGGGCAGGTTATAGAGAGAAGTTGGAATGGGAGGAAATAGAATGACTCATGCACAAGTAATCGACAAAGTTCTCGCGAATATTGATAAGGTGATGATCGGCAAGCGGGATATTGCGGAGCTTAGCCTTACAGCGCTTCTAGCAGGTGGGCATGTTCTCTTGGAAGACGTCCCTGGCGTCGGGAAAACGATGATGGTAAAAGCGCTCGCGAAATCGATCGGCGCTTCATTCAAACGTATACAGTTCACGCCGGATTTATTGCCATCGGACGTCCTTGGCGTCTCCATCTACAATCCGAGGGAAATGGAGTTCGAATTCAGACCGGGACCGATTGTCGGAAACATCGTCCTGGCTGATGAAATTAACCGGACGTCCCCGAAAACGCAAGCCGCCTTACTCGAGAGCATGGAGGAATCGTCCGTAACGGTGGACGGGGAAACGATCCGGATCCCGCAGCCGTTTTTCGTCATGGCGACCCAGAACCCGATTGAATACGAAGGGACATATCCGTTGCCGGAGGCCCAATTGGACCGATTTCTCTTCAAGCTGAAGATGGGCTATCCGAAACGGAGCGAAGAAATTGAAGTTCTGTCCCGTGCTGAAAAATCGGTGCCAATCGACCATCTCGAAACAGTCCTGACGATTCAAGAATTAGCGGAGCTCCAACATGCAGTGAAAGAAGTGACTGTCGACCAAACGATTAAAACGTATATCGTCGATTGTACGTCGGAAACGCGCACTAATCCGCACGTCTATCTCGGAGTGAGTCCGCGCGGATCGCTTGCGCTCATGAAGTCTTGCCAAGCATATGCGCTTATTAAAGGGCGGACGTATGTAACGCCTGACGACGTGAAGTATTTGGCTCCTTTTGTGTTCGGACATCGGATGATCCTCCGTTCGGAAGCGAAGTACGAAGGGATCACTTCAAATGAAATCGTCGACCGGATCCTGACGCGGGTGAGTGTGCCGATTGACCGGGTCGGTTTGAAATGAAAAAAGGGAAAGAATTGCTATCGGTGACAGGCCGCTTCGTTTTCATCGTCGGCCTTTTCTTTTCCGTCTACGTCTTTGCGATGTTCCAAGGCGGTAAAGTGAGTTGGACGATCTTTTACATGTTGACGCCCTTCCTTTTGTATTCAATCGCTCTATTTGCCTATCCGATAAATAATATAAAAGCTGAGCGCATCATCCGGACGAAAACGATCGAGAGCGGTGGGAAGCTCGCGGTTACCGTTAAACTTTCGCGGACAGTCCGATTCCCATTGCTATATACTGTCGCGATTGAAAAATGGGCGGATCCCGCCATGGTCAGAAGCGCGAAAGCTAACACAAAGCATATCTTTCTATTCGGCTTCAAAAAGAGTATGGAGTTTTCATATGAAATTGACAAGCTTCCGAGAGGGGAGCATATTGTGGAAGGCGTCGAAATGGAAGTTTCCGATTTTTTCGGTTGGATTAAAAAGCGTGCATCCATAGAACTGAAGGATGCCATCCTTGTTTATCCGAATACGACTTCCATTAAATACGTGCCGATTAATTCCCAATATGACCGCGGATCTCTCATCTCCCCATTTTCGCTCGTCAAGGATACGACGATGGCGACAGGGGTGAGGGATTATCAGGCGGGCGACCGGGTCACATGGATCCATTGGAAATCCTTTGCCCGTACGCAAAATCTGATGACGAAGGAATTCGAAGATCGGCAATCGGAAGATATTATCGTGCTGCTCGACGGCAGAGAATCAAATCTGTTCGAAGAGAAGGTTGAACTTGCGGCTTCCATTGTCGAGGAGGCTGCGAACCATCAGGCGAATATCGCTTTCGTTTCTGCGGGGGCGGAGACGGTTGCGTTTCCATTCATCCATTCAGCGGACCAATTGCGCGATGTATTCGTTCATTTGGCTAAAATAAGGCCAACTGCTAGCGAAGGCATACAGCCGATAGCGGCGACACTGCCAGCGGTTGCCGGCAGCGTCGTCTTAGTGACGGCCGATCCCGACTGGTTGTTCATCCAATCGATGATGGCTCTCGTGAAAAATACGAAATCGGTCATCTGTTTCGTCATCGTTGAAGGGGAAAATCAGTTGCCTCAGCAGCTTCAAGAGCAGATTAGATTTGCCAAAGCAAAAGGGATCACTATACATGCACTTAGCAGAAAGCAATTTTCAGAAGCCTTTAAGGAGGTGGCCAGTTAATGAAGGAAGTAAAGACAGATATGCGTTTCCTCATACTTATGTATGCGCTGGCTTTCATCCTGCTCCGGGAATGGCTGCTGCCTGTCATTGAATTGACCGACACGGAATATATAGCGGTTTTCCTTTATTTCATCGGTATTTCCTTCCTTTTCGGATTGCTGAGGATGAGATGGTGGCTATCCATCCCATTGAAACTTATCTATCTTTTTTGGTCGCTTCATTATGTGTTTTTTGAAACTGTCATTCTTTCGAGAGAAACAGTTTCTTTGCTCATAACGGATCTCATGTCGAATATCGGCATTATCGCCGCTTGGAATTGGGAAGGCATTACGAATCCGTTCCGTACAGTCCTCTTTTTCGTCCTGTTATGGATGACGATCTACTTGATCCGCCATTGGATCGAAGTACGGAAAAGCATCCTCCTATTTTACGCAATGACGGTCATCTTCATCGCCGTTTTGGATACGTTCAGCTCCTATTCCGCGGAGGGCGCCATTTTTAGAATCATGGTATCAGGCCTTTTATTAATAGGATTATTGACGATTTCTCGCATTTCCGATAGACATAGACGGAAATTGGGGACGGGAATGTTCGCTGCCTTTTCCCTTCCTCTGCTATTTGCTGTCGTTTGCAGCAGTGCATTCGCGAGCATCATGCCAGATCGGGGACCGTCCTGGGCCGACCCTGTCCCTTTCTTGAAGTCGGTTGTGCAAGGTGAAGGGCTCGGGAACGGCAGTTTTGCTGCGAAAAGCGGATACGATACGGATGACTCGAAGCTGGGGGGGGCTTTCTCACAAGATAGCACCGTCGTTTTCAGTGCGACCGTCCCAAAGAAGCAATATTGGAAGATTGAAACGAAGAACACATATACGTCAAAGGGCTGGGAACAAAAATCCGACGAGACTATGCCAGTCAATATCGATCCGGGATCATTGCTAGCCTTTTCGAGTGCTGACTTGCTTGAGAAGACCGAGTTCCTTCACGCTGAAATCAATATGAAGCAACAATTGCCTTATCTCGTTTATCCATATGGTACGTCCAAAATCCATACAAGGACGGATGTCGTCTTGCAGAATCAGGAGGAAACTGGACAGTTTTGGGTAATGAAAGACGGAGAAGAGACGGAGCTTGATTCGTTCGGCATCGACCTCGTCGAACTGAACTACAGCTTAAAGGCACTTCGTGCAACCTCGATGGATGATTATGCGCTCGAATCCGTGGACTTTTCCGAATACTTACAGCTCCCTGAGCAATTGCCGGCCCGCGTTCGCGAATTGGCGCTCACAATTACTGGAAGGGAAGAGAGCGTATACGAAAAGGCGAAATCAATCGAACGCTATTTCGCCAGAAACGGTTTCATGTACGACCAGCAGAATGTGGCGGTGCCGAAAGGGAATGAGGATTATGTGGATCAATTCCTCTTCGATACGAAACGTGGATATTGCGATAACTTTTCAACGTCCATGGTCGTCATGCTGCGTGCATCCGATATTCCTGCACGATGGGTAAAAGGTTTCGCTCCGGGTGAAGGGAAAACGAATCCACAGGGTAAGATGGAATATCAAGTGACGAACAATGAAGCGCATTCATGGGTAGAGGCTTACATTCCGGGATTCGGATGGATGCCTTTCGAACCGACAATCGGATTTTCGAATATGACCGGCATCGAATACGATCTCGAAATAGATATGAGCGATCCGGAAGCTCCGGACATGGAAGAGCGTGAGAAGCCGGAATCCGACCGGACGAAAACGCCTGCCAAGAACGATGAAGATCATGGTGTTCTCGCTTTCTTCAACAAGATGGATAAGTTCCTTCGTGAAAATGCATGGGTCGGCATTGCTGGGCTTGTTGGGATTGTAGTTATTGCATGGCAGGTATATAAGCATCGAGGAAGATGGATTCCTAAACTGCTCATAAACGCTTACCGGAAAAGGCAAGCGGATTGGGTTACGTACACGAAACAATACAAGGGCCTAATGAAGCAGTTGGAACGGTTCGGATTTAAACGGACGAACAGCATGACGCTATCCGAATATGCAAAAACAGTCGATTCGCACTTCGGTGGCCGTCGGATGCGGATGCTTACCGAGGCGTATGAACGCGGCCTCTATGGAGGATATACAAATCATGATGATTGGGCAGGCTTGCAGGAAATATGGGAAGATTTAATCAATAGGGCTTCCTGTTGATTTTTGCAAGTCGGAGGCGTAAGATTGAAAAAAAGAACAACCGATATGCCCTCATATAAATCCGATAATATGGTTCGGATGTTTCTACTAAGCCACCATTAATGGCTTGTCTATGAAGGCAGGACAGTTATGTCTGTTTCTGCCTGCAGTAGAACGTTGAGACGCGTGGAAAGAAGGACTTTCTTACGCGTCTTTACTTATTTAGCGGCAACGGAAACTAATTGGAAGAGGTGGATCAATTGTCGACGGCTCCTTTATTGATTGAACAGGAAAAGATTGTAGTACTGAATTATGGTAACGCATATAACCAACTGATCACACGCACAATCCGTGAGCTCGGGGTTTACAGTGAATTGCATCCGCACACGGTTACAGCGGAGGAAATCAAAAATATGCAGGCTGTCGGAGTCATCCTTTCCGGCGGATCAAAGGAAGTTGATTACGGAATCGACGCCGGCATATTCGATCTCGGTATCCCTGTACTCGGAATATCCTCCGGTGCGGAACTGATCGCCAAGCAATTCGGCGGAAAAACGGAAGTGGCGGAAGATGCCGCGGACGTTCAGGAAGTCAATGTGACTCCTGCTTCAAAGCTGTTTTCGGGACTTGCAGGAAAGCAATCCGTCTTAATGGGCAAAGGAAATGCGGTGTCTGAATTGCCGACTGGCTTTACAGCAATCGCGACAGGCCCTGACGGCGGAACGGTCGCTTTCGCAAATGAAGAAAAACACCTTTATGGCGTACTGTTCCATCCGGAAGCTCCGCAATCCGCTGATGGCAAAGAAATATTGAGCAAATTCGTGCTCGCGGTTTGCGGCGCACAAAAAAGCTGGACGATGAAAAGTTTCATCGATATCGAAGTTGAAAAAATCCGTTCGCAAGTCGGCGACCGGAAAGTCCTTTGCGCACTAAGCGGCGGCGTCGATTCATCCGTAGTGGCAACGTTGATCCACCGCGCGATCGGCGACCAACTAACTTGCATTTTCGTTGACCACGGCCTTCTTCGTAAAGGTGAAGTGGAAAGCGTCGTCGACACATTCAGCAATCAATTCCATATGAACTTCATTAAAGTCGATGCCCGCAAACGTTTCTTGGACAAGTTGAAAGGCGTCACTGATCCAGAAGAGAAACGGAAAGTGATCGGCAATGAATTCATTTACGTATTCGATGAAGAATCCGCAAAACTTGAAGGAATCGACTTCCTCGCGCAAGGTACGATCTATGCGGACATCATTGAAAGCGGAACTGCGACAGATGAAGTGATCAAATCACATCATAATGTCGGCGGTCTGCCGGAAGACATAGAGTTCGAATTGATCGAGCCGTTGAAAGCATTGTTCAAAGACGAAGTGCGAGCGGTCGGAGCAGAACTTGGCTTGCCCGCTGATATCGTACAGCGCCAGCCGTTCCCGGGCCCAGGCCTCGGCGTTCGGGTACTAGGAGAAATTACGGAAGAGAAGCTTGAAATTGTCCGTGATGCGGACTGGATCCTCCGTGATGAAATCGCGAAAGCAGGACTTGATCGTGATATTTGGCAATACTTCGCAGTCCTGCCGAATATCCGAAGCGTCGGAAAGAGGAATGAAAAACGTTCCTATGACCATGCAATCGGCATTCGCGCTGTTCATTCGGTGGACGGCATGACAGCGGATTGGGCGCGCATCCCTTGGGACGTCCTAGAGAAAATCAGTACACGCATCACATCGGAAGTTGACCAAGTGAATCGCGTTGTCTACGATATTACCGCTAAACCACCGGGCACAATCGAGTGGGAATAAAGAAAACTGAATAACTGCATCGTATATCTTTGGGGATATGGCCCAAACGTCTCTACCGGAACGCCGTAAATGTTCTGACTACGATGATTGAATTTAAGGCGTAAATCGTTTTAATTTGATTGTCATGGGGAAGTATACGTGTAACTATCGTATACTTCCTTTTTTTGTATTTGATTATCAATGGATTTCCGACCTGACGACAACAGACCCTAGATTTCATTATAAAAATTACATAAAAGGACGGTTATCATGAAGAAATACTTTGAGTTTGATAAGCTTGGAACGAATTACCGGAGGGAAATCATCGGTGGGCTTACGACTTTCCTTGCAATGGCATATATTTTAGCGGTCAATCCACTCATGCTTTCATTGGAAGGGATACCTGACCTCCCTGATGCGATGCGCATGGATAAAGGCGCCGTTTTCGTAGCAACCGCGTTAGCAGCTGCAGTCGGTTCATTATTTATGGGGATAATTGCAAAATACCCGATCGGCTTGGCTCCAGGTATGGGATTGAACGCATTCTTCGCCTTTACAGTTGTGCTAACCTATGGAATCCCGTGGCAAACAGCATTGACGGGAGTTTTATTCTCTGGACTTATCTTTATTATTCTATCGTTGTCAGGATTGCGTGAAGCGATCATCAATGCCATACCATCACAATTAAAATATGCAGTTGGTGCAGGTATCGGCCTCTTCATCACCTTCCTCGGCTTCCAAAACGCAAATATAATCGTTGCGGATCCGAACACGCTTGTGACACTCGGCGATTTATCAGCTGGACCTACGCTGCTCGCCATCTTCGGCTTAGTTATTACCGTTATCATGATGGTACGGCAAATTAAGGGTGCAATATTCTACGGCATGATTCTGACAACGATTTTAGGGATGATCGTCAGCTTAATTGATATCCCGACGAAAGTGGTCGACAAAGTTCCATCCGTTGCTCCCACATTCGGTGCTGCATTCGAAGCGATCTTCAACGATCCCGCTTCATTAATGACAACTCAATTCCTTGTCATTGTCATTACCTTCCTCTTCGTCGACTTTTTCGATACGGCAGGTACGCTTGTTGCGGTAGCTACACAAGCAGGTTTGATGAAGGAGGAAAAATTGCCGCGAGCCGGAAAGGCGTTGTTGGCAGATTCGATGGCTACAGTGACTGGTTCGATTTTCGGAACGTCCACAACGACTTCTTATATTGAGTCCACTGCAGGTGTGGCAGCCGGAGCTAAAACAGGCTTTGCTTCTATTGTAACGGGAACACTATTCCTATTGGCATTGTTCTTCTCTCCATTACTGTTTGTCATTACTCCTGAAGTGACAGCACCAGCACTTATCATCGTAGGTGTACTAATGGTATCAACATTAGGGAATATCGAATGGTCGAAATTTGAAATCGCCGTACCGGCATTCTTCACAATCATTACGATGCCATTGACATACAGCATCGCAACTGGAATCGCAATCGGCTTTGTCTTCTATCCGATCACGATGCTGCTCGCCGGTAGAAGGAAAGAGATTCACCCGATCATGTATGGACTCTTCATCATCTTCATTATGTATTTCATCTTTATTAAATGAAGTAAGTGTATAATTTCTAAGTTAAGTGGGACGGCTCCTATGGGGCCGTTCCTTTTTATATACTATTAATTGAATAAGGATATAGTTTGTTTTTAAAATCCCCCGTGCAAATGAAGTTGTCATTTGTCTCGATGTAACGGCCATTTCTATAGAGGAAATCAAGTATGTGAAATTTATTCACTAAAACTGTTGACACTTTAAATTTCATTTGGTATAGTAATAAAGCAGTCGAGAGAACGACATAAACCGACAGCGAAATACATGAACCTTGAAAACTGAACAGCAAAACGTCAACAAATAAAGTTCTGGAGCCGACCCTGTCGGTGAAAAGAACAAACGAATCTTAGGATTCAAATTGACATCTTAATTGATGCCAGCAAGAAACTCGAGCTACTCGAATTTCTCTATTATGGAGAGTTTGATCCTGGCTCAGGACGAACGCTGGCGGCGTGCCTAATACATGCAAGTCGAGCGGATTGATGGGAGCTTGCTCCCTGATTTCAGCGGCGGACGGGTGAGTAACACGTGGGCAACCTGCCCTGCAGATGGGGATAACTCCGGGAAACCGGGGCTAATACCGAATAATCGGTTCTTCCGCATGGAAGAACTCTGAAAGACGGTTTCGGCTGTCACTGCAGGATGGGCCCGCGGCGCATTAGCTAGTTGGTGGGGTAATGGCCTACCAAGGCGACGATGCGTAGCCGACCTGAGAGGGTGATCGGCCACACTGGGACTGAGACACGGCCCAGACTCCTACGGGAGGCAGCAGTAGGGAATCTTCCACAATGGACGAAAGTCTGATGGAGCAACGCCGCGTGAGCGAAGAAGGTTTTCGGATCGTAAAGCTCTGTTGCGAGGGAAGAACAAGTACGGGAGTAACTGCCCGTACCATGACGGTACCTCGTCAGAAAGCCACGGCTAACTACGTGCCAGCAGCCGCGGTAATACGTAGGTGGCAAGCGTTGTCCGGAATTATTGGGCGTAAAGCGCGCGCAGGCGGTCCTTTAAGTCTGATGTGAAAGCCCACGGCTCAACCGTGGAGGGTCATTGGAAACTGGAGGACTTGAGTACAGAAGAGGAAAGCGGAATTCCACGTGTAGCGGTGAAATGCGTAGAGATGTGGAGGAACACCAGTGGCGAAGGCGGCTTTCTGGTCTGTAACTGACGCTGAGGCGCGAAAGCGTGGGGAGCAAACAGGATTAGATACCCTGGTAGTCCACGCCGTAAACGATGAGTGCTAAGTGTTAGGGGGTTTCCGCCCCTTAGTGCTGCAGCTAACGCATTAAGCACTCCGCCTGGGGAGTACGGCCGCAAGGCTGAAACTCAAAGGAATTGACGGGGACCCGCACAAGCGGTGGAGCATGTGGTTTAATTCGAAGCAACGCGAAGAACCTTACCAGGTCTTGACATCCCGCTGACCGGCATGGAGACATGTCTTTCCCTTCGGGGACAGCGGTGACAGGTGGTGCATGGTTGTCGTCAGCTCGTGTCGTGAGATGTTGGGTTAAGTCCCGCAACGAGCGCAACCCTTGATCTTAGTTGCCAGCATTCAGTTGGGCACTCTAAGGTGACTGCCGGTGACAAACCGGAGGAAGGTGGGGATGACGTCAAATCATCATGCCCCTTATGACCTGGGCTACACACGTGCTACAATGGACGATACAAAGGGTTGCAAACCCGCGAGGGGGAGCCAATCCCATAAAATCGTTCCCAGTTCGGATTGCAGGCTGCAACTCGCCTGCATGAAGCCGGAATCGCTAGTAATCGTGGATCAGCATGCCACGGTGAATACGTTCCCGGGTCTTGTACACACCGCCCGTCACACCACGAGAGTTTGTAACACCCGAAGTCGGTGGGGTAACCCTTACGGGAGCCAGCCGCCGAAGGTGGGACAGATGATTGGGGTGAAGTCGTAACAAGGTAGCCGTATCGGAAGGTGCGGCTGGATCACCTCCTTTCTAAGGATAATTACGGAATATGAACCTTAGGTTCATACGTTGACGTTTTGCGTTCAGTTTTGAAGGTTCATCTTCTGATGATCTTTCAAAACTTGTTCTTTGAAAACTGGATAAAACGACATTGAAGCAACAAAACATCAAGTAATCAACCGAGTCGATCACTTTTTGTGATTGAACAATACTTTTTTAACGAGTAGTTTCGTGTACTTATCGCTAAGTACCACTACTCACCCGAGGATTACGAGAAGCAAGCAATGCTAGGAAGCGATGGAGAGAGGGAAGGAGCGTATTTTAATACGTGACTGACTGATCGACTGAGCTGACAACGCAATGCGCAGCTTATCGAAATCCGTATAAAGGTTAAGTTAGAAAGGGCGCACGGCGGATGCCTTGGCACTAGAAGCCTATGAAGGACGGCACTAACACCGATATGCTTCGGGGAGCTGTAAGTAAGCTGTGATCCGAAGATTTCCGAATGGGGAAACCCACTGCCCGTAATGGGGCAGTACGTTCACGTGAATACATAGCGTGAACGAGGCACACCCGGAGAACTGAAACATCTAAGTACCCGGAGGAAGAGAAAGAAACATCGATTCCCTTAGTAGCGGCGAGCGAAACGGGAAGAGCCCAAACCAGGAAGCTTGCTTCCTGGGGTTGTAGGACACTCTATACGGAGTTACAAAGGAACGGATTAGACGAAGCAGCCTGGAAAGGTTCGCCATAGCGGGTAATAGCCCCGTAGTCGAAAGTCCGTTCTCTCCAGAGTGGATCCTGAGTACGGCGGAACACGTGAAATTCCGTCGGAATCCGGGAGGACCATCTCCCAAGGCTAAATACTCTCTAGTGACCGATAGTGAACCAGTACCGTGAGGGAAAGGTGAAAAGCACCCCGGAAGGGGAGTGAAATAGAACCTGAAACCGTGTGCCTACAAGTTGTCAGAGCCCGTTAATGGGTGATGGCGTGCCTTTTGTAGAATGAACCGGCGAGTTACGATTCCATGCAAGGTTAAGCAGCGAATGCGGAGCCGCAGCGAAAGCGAGTCTGAATAGGGCGAATGAGTATGGGGTCGTAGACCCGAAACCAGGTGATCTACCCATGTCCAGGGTGAAGGTAAGGTAACACTTACTGGAGGCCCGAACCCACGTACGTTGAAAAGTGCGGGGATGAGGTGTGGGTAGCGGTGAAATTCCAATCGAACCTGGAGATAGCTGGTTCTCTCCGAAATAGCTTTAGGGCTAGCCTCAAACGAAAGAATCTCGGAGGTAGAGCACTGTTTGGACTAGGGGCCCATCCCGGGTTACCGAATTCAGACAAACTCCGAATGCCGATGATTTATGTTTGGGAGTCAGACTGCGGGTGATAAGATCCGTAGTCGAGAGGGAAACAGCCCAGACCGCCAGTTAAGGTCCCCAAGTATCCGTTGAGTGGAAAAGGATGTGGCGCTGCCCAGACAACCAGGATGTTGGCTTAGAAGCAGCCACCATTTAAAGAGTGCGTAATAGCTCACTGGTCGAGTGGCGCTGCGCCGAAAATGTACCGGGGCTAAACGGATCACCGAAACTGCGGATTGACACCTATGGTGTCAGTGGTAGGAGAGCGTTCCAAGGGCGTTGAAGCTAGACCGTAAGGACTGGTGGAGCGCTTGGAAGTGAGAATGCCGGTATGAGTAGCGAAAGAAGGGTGAGAATCCCTTCCACCGAATGCCTAAGGTTTCCTGAGGAAGGCTCGTCCGCTCAGGGTCAGTCGGGACCTAAGTCGAGGCCGAAAGGCGTAGACGATGGACAACAGGTTGATATTCCTGTACCACCTCCCCGCCGTTATCAGCAATGGGGGGACGCAGAAGGATAGGGTGAGCGCGCTGTTGGTCATGCGCGTCTAAGCAGTGAGGTGTGGAACGAGGAAAATCCCGTTCCTATAACATTGAGCTGTGATGGCAAGGGGAATTATCCCCGGAGTCCCTGATTTCACACTGCCAAGAAAAGCCTCTAGCGAGGCGGGAGGTGCCCGTACCGCAAACCGACACAGGTAGGCGAGGAGAGAATCCTAAGGTGATCGAGAGAACTCTCGTTAAGGAACTCGGCAAAATGACCCCGTAACTTCGGGAGAAGGGGTGCTCTGGTAGGGTGTTAAAGCCCGAGAGAGCCGCAGTGAATAGGCCCAGGCGACTGTTTAGCAAAAACACAGGTCTCTGCAAAACCGTAAGGTGACGTATAGGGGCTGACGCCTGCCCGGTGCTGGAAGGTTAAGAGGAGAGGTCAGCGCAAGCGAAGCTTCGAATTGAAGCCCCAGTAAACGGCGGCCGTAACTATAACGGTCCTAAGGTAGCGAAATTCCTTGTCGGGTAAGTTCCGACCCGCACGAAAGGCGTAACGATCTGGGCACTGTCTCAACGAGAGACTCGGTGAAATTATAATATGCGTGAAGATGCGCATTACCCGCGACAGGACGGAAAGACCCCGTGGAGCTTTACTGTAGCCTGATATTGAATTCCGGTGCAGCCTGTACAGGATAGGTAGGAGCCTTGGAATCCGGAGCGCCAGCTTCGGAGGAGGCAATGGTGGGATACTACCCTGGCTGTATTGGACTTCTAACCCTTGCCCGTGATCCGGGCAGGAGACAGTGTCAGGTGGGCAGTTTGACTGGGGCGGTCGCCTCCTAAAGTGTAACGGAGGCGCCCAAAGGTTCCCTCAGAATGGTTGGACATCATTCGTAGAGTGCAAAGGCATAAGGGAGCTTGACTGCGAGACCTACAAGTCGAGCAGGGTCGAAAGACGGGCTTAGTGATCCGGTGGTTCCGCATGGAAGGGCCATCGCTCAACGGATAAAAGCTACCCCGGGGATAACAGGCTTATCTCCCCCAAGAGTCCACATCGACGGGGAGGTTTGGCACCTCGATGTCGGCTCATCGCATCCTGGGGCTGTAGTCGGTCCCAAGGGTTGGGCTGTTCGCCCATTAAAGCGGTACGCGAGCTGGGTTCAGAACGTCGTGAGACAGTTCGGTCCCTATCCGTCGCGGGCGCAGGAAATTTGAGAGGAGCTGTCCTTAGTACGAGAGGACCGGGATGGACATACCGCTGGTGTACCAGTTGTCTTGCCAAAGGCATCGCTGGGTAGCTATGTATGGACGGGATAAATGCTGAAAGCATCTAAGCATGAAGCCCCCCTCAAGATGAGATTTCCCATTACGCAAGTAAGTAAGATCCCTCAAAGAAGATGAGGTGGATAGGTCCGGGGTGGAAGCGTGGCGACACGTGCAGCTGACGGATACTAATCGATCGAGGACTTAACCTTATGTTATTTAAGTACGGTTGAACTTGAAGTTCAGCAACAATGTCTGTTTTATCCGGTTTTGAACGAATAAGTATCGTTCATACATAGTCTGGTGACGACGGCGAAGAGGTCACACCCGTTCCCATACCGAACACGGAAGTTAAGCTCTTCAGCGCTGATGGTAGTAGGGGGCTTCCCCCTGTGAGAGTAAGACGTCGCCGGGCAAAGGCCATCTCCAATTGGGGATGGTTTTTTTGTTTTTGGAAATACAACAGAAGGTTATTAAAAGCTTATCCCTTTGCATACCGATATAGTTAAGTTCTTCAGCGCTGATGGTAGTAAAGCGGCGCAGCCGCTTTGCGTAATTTACGCCAACGGTGTAAATTACGCAGGGAACAAGCTTCCCCCTGTGAGAGTAAGACATCGCCGGGCAAAGGCCATCTCCAATTGGGGATGGTTTTTTTTGTGTTTATAATTACTTGTGAATAGCAAATCTTTAATTTGTCAAAGGCATTTGGCGCGATTCAGGATTAGTTCAGAAATGTATTATTGTCCCGCGCCTAAAGTCAGCTACTCCGCGCCCAAAGCGAGCCCCCGCGCGCCTAAAGAGTGCAATTCCGCGCCCAAAGCGAGCCTCCGCGCCCAAAGCGATCCCCCACGTGCCTAAAGAGTACCGTTCCGCGCCCAACTCAAGCCTACATGCACACATCACCCCAGCAAAAAATACATAAATCCTCTAAAATACCTACTATCCTATAGCCGCAATTCCTTGTAATCCATTGCTCCTCACGATACGATGAAGGTCAACCGAGTCTTGGGAGGTTTGCTAAAGAATGAAAATGGTATTAATCATATTTCTTATAAACATCGTGTATGTATCCTTCTTTACCATCAGGATGATTCTTACTTTGAAGGGCTATCGATATTCTGCTGCCTTCGTGAGTATGATCGAGATTGTCATCTATATTGTAGGTCTTGGATTGGTATTGGATAATCTGAATGAAATACAGAATATAATTGCGTATGCACTAGGGTACGGCAGTGGTGTCATAGTCGGAACGAAGATTGAGGAGAAGATGGCGCTTGGGTATATTACCGTGAATGTCATTACGGCTGGCATTGATTATGAGATGCCGAGGTTGTTGCGCGAGAAAGGATATGGGGTGACGGATTGGTCTGCGCACGGATTGGAAGGAAGTCGTTCGGCGATGCAGATTTTGACGCCCCGGAAAGATGAATTGAAGTTATATGAGACGATAAAACAGATTGATCCGAAGGCGTTCATTATTGCATATGAAGCAAGGACGATCCATGGAGGATTCTGGGTGAAGTCTGTGAGGAGAGGGAACTTATTTAAATGAGTACGAAAAAGAAAACGGTATGGTTTGAAGTCGGAGAAGACGAGACAATTGATGATTGTTTGCGGCGATTGGCTGCGGAAGGCTATCGCGTGGCTGGAAGGATGGAGGAGCCTGTTTTTATGGAGAAGGATGGCGAGTACGTCCCGATCCGGCAAGTCATTAAGTTTAAAGGGATTTTAGAAGAGTAAAATGTCTATTATACGAACGATGGTCATTCTTGAATGTCTATTGTTCGTATTTTTTATTGACGTATTCGAATTCAGTTGGTACACTGAGTGTAGTTCGATAACCCACATATATGCTGAAGGATCGGCTTCAGCGTTTCTACCAGGACGCCGTAAATGTCCGGACTATGTGGAAAGCGATTTCTAGGATTCAGCGAAGGGTGTGCCATATCTTATGGATACGTTCATCTTGAGCATTGTGAATATCCTTGAATGAACTGCTTTCCATGCATTTGGAAGGCAGCTTATTCAAGGATTTTTTAATGGAAAATTAACGAAGTGAAATTCTTCATCAGTTTACTAAAGGAGCGGATTGTCTATGGGACCGAAAGTCGGCGTGATCATGGGGAGTAAAAGTGATTGGGAAACGATGAAGCATGCTTGCGACATACTGGACGAGTTGGGCGTTGATTATGAAAAGAAGGTAGTATCAGCACATCGTACTCCGGACTTCATGTTTGAATATGCAGAGCAGGCGCAGGACCGGGGGATTGAAGTGATTGTCGCCGGTGCTGGCGGTGCTGCCCATCTTCCAGGAATGGTAGCAGCGAAGACATTATTGCCTGTCATTGGTGTTCCGGTCCAGTCCAAGGCGTTGAATGGAATGGATTCATTGCTATCCATCGTTCAGATGCCAGGAGGCGTTCCGGTCGCTACCGTATCAATCGGTAAAGCAGGTGCTACGAATGCCGGATTGCTCGCTGCCCAGTTTTTAGCCGTCCACGATTCGAAGCTGCGCAGCCGCCTTGAAGAACGTCGAACACAAATGAGGGATGCGTCATTGGAAAGCAGTGGTGAGTTGCTATGAAGACGATTTTGCCGGGACAGACAATTGGAATCATCGGCGGCGGACAGCTTGGCCGCATGATGGGCCTTGCTGCAAAGGAAGCCGGATTCAAGATTGCCGTGCTTGATCCAAATATGGATTCACCATGCGGCCAGATTGCAGATATCCGTATCGTCGCTCCGTATGACGATGAAGCAGCGCTTGAGGAGCTTGGCGAAGTGAGTGATGTCATCACATACGAATTTGAGAATATCGATTACGAGGGTCTTGAGCGACTCAGCCAAATCGCCTATGTCCCTCAAGGAGCCGAACTTGTAAGAATTACGCAAAATCGGATAGCGGAAAAAGCGGAAATACGGTCATCCGGTGCGCCGGTCGCCAATTATGTCGCTGCTGATTCATTTACTGATTTAATAGCAAAAATCGAACAGGTTGGATTTCCATGCATCGTGAAAACTGCGTACGGCGGTTATGACGGGAAAGGGCAAGTGAAGCTTGAGTCTGCTAATGATCTTGAACTAGCGGAACCTCTCTTCGCCCATTCAGCTTGCATTGCGGAAGCGTTCGTCCCTTTCAAGACGGAAATCTCCGTCATCATCCAACGGAATCCTGAAGGGGAATCGTATTGCCTGCCGATCGCGGAAAATATTCATAAGCATCATATTTTGCATGAATCGATTGTTCCTGCAAGGGTTGCCGAGGCAGTCATCGATAAGGCGGAGGAAGCAGCGAAAAAAATCGCGGATCACTTGGAACTTGTCGGAACGCTGGCAGTGGAAATGTTCGTGCTCGATAACGATGAAATTGTCATCAATGAGCTAGCACCGCGTCCTCATAATTCAGGCCATTACTCGATTGAGGCATGCAATGTATCACAGTTCCATCAGCATATCCGTGCGGTGTGCGGCTGGCCATTGCGCAAGCCGAGGCTGTGGGCGCCGTCCGTCATGGTGAATGTGCTCGGTGAGCATGTCGTACCTTTGAAGAAAGTGGTTATGAATCATCCTGATTGGTCGATCCATCTATATGGGAAGGCTGAGGCGAAAGAAAAACGGAAGATGGGACATGTGACCATCATGACTGATTGTTTAGAGAAGACACTGGAAGAAATTGATTCGACAGGCATTTGGGCTTAACACATACACATTAAATCGATGACAAACTTAATCCATTCGGGAGGAAATTGACATGACAAAAGTGAACGTTTACGTAACATTACGCGAAAGTGTTGTTGATCCACAAGGAATTGCAACTCAGGAAGCACTTCAAACAGTAGGGTTCAATGAAGTCGAAAGCGTCCGTATCGGCAGACTGATCGAGCTTGAGCTTGCAGGGACGGACAGTGAAATCGAAACGCGTGTAAAAGAAATGTGCGATAAGCTGCTTGTCAATAAAGTAATCGAGGACTATAGCTTTGAAATCGGGGAGGTTGCGGGCAAATGAGGTTCGCAGTTCTAAGTTTCCCAGGTTCCAGCTGTGATGTGGACATGTATCACGCCCTCTTGGATATCGTCGGCGTCGGCGCGGAAATCGTCAGCCATCAGGACGCAGACCTAAACAATTTCGATGCTGTCGTCATTCCTACAGGAGCTTCCTACGGTGATTATTTACGTCCGGGCGCACTTGCCCAAAGCTCCAAATCGATTGACAGTCTGAAGGCATTCGCGGATTCCGGCAAGCCGGTGCTTGGCGTAGGGAACGGATTCCAGATTCTTGTCGAGGCAGGAATCCTACCAGGTGCTTTCTTGCGGAATAAAGGATTGAAGTTCAGAAGCGGAAACGCAAAGCTGGCTGTTCAAAATACTACATCGACATTCACAAGCATTTATGAGCAAGGACAGCAAATTACGCTTCCTTTCGCCCATGAATACGGCAATTATTACGTCGATGCAGCCACTGCAACACAATTGAAAGAGCAGAATTGCATTGTTTTCACATATGAAGACGGCAATCCTGACGGCAGTGTAGAGAAAATCGCGGGCGTATTGAATGAACAAGGGAATGTCCTCGGCATGATGCCGCTGCCTGAACGTGCAGTGGAGGAAATCATCGGCGGGACGGACGGTTTGCCTTTATTCCGATCAATTCTGAAGAACTGGAGTGAGAAGAATGACAACCATGCATGAACCTACAGCGCAGCAAGTCAAAGATGAAAAACTGTATCGTCAAATGGGTATGACCGATGAGGAGTTCGATCGTGCAGTCGAAATGATCGGACGTCTTCCGAATTATACGGAAACAGGATTGTTCTCGGCGATGTGGTCGGAGCATTGTTCTTATAAAAGCTCGAAGCCGGTATTGCGAAAATTCCCGACAGAAGGCGCGCGCGTCTTGCAAGGTCCTGGGGAAGGTGCGGGTATCGTCGATATCGGCGATAACCAGGCGGCAGTCTTCAAAATGGAATCGCATAACTCTCCATCCGCTATCGAGCCATTCATCGGCGCAGCTACAGGAGCGGGCGGCATCATCCGTGATGTCTTCTCAATGGGAGCGCGTCCAGTAGCGCTTGTGAACTCGATGCGTTTCGGTGACTTGACAGATGAGCGCGACCGTTATTTATTCGAACAGGCGGTTGCAGGGATTGCGAGCTACGGGAATACGATTGGGATTCCGACGGTTGCAGGCGAAGTCCAGTTCGATAATTGCTATTCGAAGCGTCCTCTCGTCAATGCGATGGCTGTCGGTTTGTTAAATCATGAAGATATCCAGAAAGGCATTGCATCGGGTGTCGATAATACGGTGCTATATGTCGGTGCGAAGACGGGTAGGGACGGAATCCACGGTGCGACAATGTCTTCTTCTGAAGTTGCGGTTGATAAAGAAGAAGAGTTGCCGGTCATGCAGGCAGGTGACCCGTATCTTGAGAAGCTGCTCATGGAAGCTTGCCTAGAGTTGGTTAAATCGGATGCTTTGATCGGAATCCAGGACATGGGTGCAGCAGGACTGACTTCATCGTCAGCGGAAATGGCTTCGAAAGCGGGCTATGGCGTTGAATTGAACTTAGACCTCGTTCCACAGCGCGAAGAAGGCATGACCGCCTATGAAATGATGCTTTCCGAGTCTCAAGAGCGGATGCTCGTCGTCGTGAAGCAAGGCCGTGAGCAGGAAATCATTGACTTGTGCAAGAAATATGGTCTGGAAGCAGTGTCGATCGGGAAAGTGACGGATGACAAAATGCTTCGACTTACACATAAAGGTGAGATTGTCGCGGAAATTAATGCAGATATTCTAGCGGAAGACGCGCCAGTCTACTATAAAATATCGGAAGAGCCTGCTTATTTCAGTGAATTCCAGGCGATGGAAAATGAAGAGCCGGCTGTCGAAGATTTAAAAGAGACGTTATCAGCTTTATTGCAACGACCGACAATCGCGTCGAAAGAGTGGGTGTACAGCCAATTCGATTCGCAGGCACGCACGAATACAGTCGTAGCGCCAGGCTCTTCAGCAGGAGTGATCCGCGTACGCGGCACGAATAAAGGCCTTGCAATGACAGCGGATTGCAACTCCCGGTATATTTACCTCGACCCGGAAACGGGCGGGAAGATTGCAGTTGCGGAAGCGGCTCGTAATCTAGTCTGTTCAGGTGCGGAACCAATTGCGGCAACGGATTGCCTGAACTTCGGAAGTCCGGACAAGCCGGAAGTGTTCTGGCAGATTGAAAAATCGGCTGATGGCATTGCAGCGGCGTGCCGAACGTTGAATGCACCGATCATCGGCGGAAACGTATCGATGTCGAATGAAGTGAACGGAGTTCCAGTCTATCCGACACCGACGATGGGCTTGGTTGGCCTCGTGCATGATCTGTCGCAAGTGACGACGACTTCATTTAAACAAGCGGGCGACGCGATTTACTTGATTGGCGAGACGGCAACGGAATTCGGCGGAAGTGAGCTTCAACAAATGATCCATGGCACGATTTTCGGGAAAGCGCCTGCTATCGACTTGGAAGTAGAAGCAACTCGTCAACAGGCTCTTTTGAAAGCGATCCAAAGCAGACTCGTCCAGTCCGCTACTGATTTGTCGGAAGGCGGTTTCGCAATTGCACTTTGCGAGAAGGCATTTGACGCGGAAGGTCTCGGAGCAGAAGTGACTGTGACGGGTTCGGCGGTGACAGCGTTATTCAGTGAGACGCAATCTCGCTTCCTCGTGACGGTAAAAGAAGAACTTGCGACAGCGTTTGAAGCGATCGTAACGGATGCAGTGAAAATCGGTACAGTTACCGATCAAAATAAAATCGTAATTACTGGCGATAACGATGCGGTGTTGATTGACGGGACGGTGGAAGAATTCCGTTCCGATTGGAAAGGGGCAATTCCATGCTTGCTGAACTCAGAGGCCTGAACGAAGAATGCGGCGTGTTCGGCATTTGGGGCCATGAAGATGCGGCGCAGCTGAGCTATTACGGCTTACACGCGCTGCAGCACCGCGGGCAGGAAGGTGCTGGTATCGTAACGAAGAATGGCAAAGGATTTCATGTCGTTAAAGGGGAAGGCCTTGTGAATGATGTGTTCTCCGGTGACGCATTGAAAAGCTTGACGGGACGTTCGGCAATCGGCCAAGTCCGTTACACGACGGAGGAGGGGCGGGGCGCTGAAAACGTGCAGCCACTCGTCTTCCGTTCCATGACAGGCAGTTTGGCGATTGCGCATAACGGCAATTTAATTAACGCGAAGGATTTGAAGGAGAGTCTTGAAAAGCAAGGAAGCATCTTTCAAACGACTTCCGATACGGAAGTGCTTGCCCATTTGATTAAACGGAGCGGCAGCGGTTCTTTGACGCAGCGGGATCGGGTGAAAAAGGCGCTGTCGATGTTGAAAGGTGCCTTCGCATTCGTCGTGTTGACGGAAGATGGTTTGCTCGTCGCTCAGGATCCGAACGGGTTGCGGCCATTGTCCCTAGGGAAATTAGGAGATGCATGGGTTGTTGCGTCTGAAACATGCGCGTTCGATTTGATCGGCGCAGAAACGATCCGTTCGGTTGAACCGGGCGAGTTGATCGTCATCAATGATAAAGGCTTGCATTCCGATCGATTCGCGGAAGCTGCTGACCGGGCAATCTGCTCGATGGAATACGTCTATTTTTCAAGACCGGATTCGGATATCGACGGCATCAATATCCATATGGCGCGGAAACGGTGCGGCAAGCAGCTTGCAAGGGAAGTCAACATCGAGGCGGATGTCGTGACGGGCGTTCCGGATTCAAGTATTTCTGCAGCGATTGGGTTTTCCGAGGAAAGTGGCATTCCGTACGAACTTGGGTTGATTAAGAACAGGTATGTCGGTAGGACGTTCATCCAACCGACGCAGGCGATGCGCGAAAGAGGCGTGAAGATGAAGCTTTCTCCAGTACATCAAGTCGTCGAAGGGAAGCGGGTCGTCATGGTGGACGATTCGATTGTCCGCGGGACGACTTCGAGACGGATCGTCAAAATGCTGAGGGATGCGGGTGCGAAAGAAGTGCACGTCGTCATTGCGGCGCCTCCGCTCGTCAGCCCTTGCTTCTATGGCGTTGACATCAGTACGGATTCCGAATTGATTGCGACAGGACGTTCTGTTGATGAAGTGCGGGAATTGATCGGCGCTGATTCACTGACGTTCCTTTCAGCGGAAGGGATGCTGAATGCAATCGGCAGACCGTCTGAAATGAAAAATTGCGGACAATGTCTTGCGTGCTTCACAGGTGAATATCCGACGGAAATTTACGCGGATACAGTATTGCCACACGAAAAAGAAATCGGGCGATAAGGAGGAACTTCCATGTCAAAGGCGTATGAAAAAGCGGGAGTCAATATCGAGGCGGGTTATGAATCGGTTGAACGGATGAAGTCGCATGTCGCGCGTACGGCGCGGAAAGGCGTTGCAGGTGCATTCGGCGGTTTCGGAGGGATGTTCGATCTTTCGGAGCTTAACTATAAAGAGCCAGTGCTCATTTCCGGCACAGACGGCGTCGGCACGAAATTGAAATTGGCGTTCATGGCGGATAAGCACGATACGATCGGCATCGACTGTGTCGCGATGTGCGTGAATGATATCGTTGCCCAAGGAGCGGAGCCGCTTTATTTCTTGGACTATATCGCACTTGGTAAAGCGGTCCCTGAAAAAGTTGAGGCAATTGTCAAGGGAATTGCGGACGGCTGCGTGCAGTCGGGTGCTGCGCTGATCGGCGGAGAGACGGCTGAAATGCCAGGACTCTATGATGTGAATGAATATGACTTGGCTGGATTTGCGGTCGGTGCCTGTGAAAAGAGCAAGGTCGTTACAGGGGAGAAAGTCGCTGAAGGGGACGTTCTTGTCGGCATCGCTTCAAGCGGCATCCACTCGAATGGATTCTCGCTCGTACGTCAGATCGTTCTGGAAGAGCAAGGGTATAAGATTGATGAGTATATCGCTGGGTTCGAGGAGCTCGGCAAGGTCGGAGCCGCTTTGCTTGAACCGACGAAGATCTATGCGAAGCCTGTCATGCAAATCCATGGGGAGCTTGACGTCCATTCGATGGGGCATATTACGGGCGGAGGATTTTATGAGAACCTTCCGAGAATGTTCGGTGAAGGGTTCGGTGTCGAAGTAGATCTCGGATCATGGCCAGTGCTGCCTGTCTTTAAAATGCTGAAAGTGAAAGGCGATCTATTGGATAAAGACTTGTACAGCGTCTTCAATATGGGAATTGGGTTCGTTATCGCCCTTCCAGAAGAACAAGCAAAGCGAGCCATTCAAATTGCTGCGGAACACGGTGAGGATGCATACGAAATCGGTCGTGTCGTGCGCGGATCGGGAGTCGTTTTCAAAGGCGATCATGATGGGAGCTTAGCAGAATGAACGGAAAAGCAAGAATCGCGGTATTCGCTTCCGGCAGCGGCAGCAACTTCGAAGCGCTTGAAACAGCATGCCGGGAAGGCGAGCTGGACGCGGAAATCGTCCTCGTCATGACAGACAGGCCCGCATCGTTCGTCATTGAACGGGCGAGACAGACGGACATTCGAGTCGTCGCAGTAGAACCGAAAGCCTTCCCGTCGAAGCAGGCGTATGAGGAAGCTTTGCTCGATATATTGCATGAAGAGGAAGTTGAATGGATTGTGCTTGCTGGATACATGAGGCTCATCGGACCGACGTTGTTGGCCGCGTATCCTTCACGGATCGTCAATATCCATCCGTCGCTGCTCCCTTCATTCCCGGGGAAAGACGCAATCGGACAGGCAATCGCCCACGGTGTGAAACTTACCGGCGTCACCGTCCATCTTGTTGATGAAGGGATGGATACGGGGCCGATCCTCGCGCAGGTGGCGGTTCCTGTCGTGGAAGGCGATGCGGAATTGACAGCACAGGCGATACATGCGGTGGAGCATGTGCTTTATAAAGAAACATTGCAGAAGTTGATCTTAACAAACGGAGGGATTCATTCGTGAAAAAACGGGCATTGCTCAGCGTCTCGGACAAAAACGGAGTCTTAGAATTCGCTCAAGCACTAGAAGCACTCGACTATGAAATTCTGTCAACCGGCGGAACAATGAAACATCTGAAGGAAAACGGCGTCGCGGTGACGGCGGTCGATGAAGTGACGGGCTTCCCTGAAATTATGGAAGGCCGCGTCAAAACGCTCAACCCGATGATCCACGGCGGACTGCTGGCAAAGCAGGACGACGCGGCACATCAAGCGCAAATGAAAGAACACGGCATCCAGCCGATCCATATTGTCTGCGTGAACCTATACCCATTTAAAGAAACGATTTCGAAACCTGACGTAGCCATCAATGACGCAATTGAAAATATCGATATCGGCGGTCCGGCAATGCTTCGTGCATCCGCAAAAAACCACGCCTACGTCACAGTCATCGTCGATTCGGCAGATTACGGCCAAGTACTTGAAGAGCTGCAAACGGAAGGGCAGACGACACTTGAAACACGCCGCCGCCTTGCAGCGAAGGTCTTCCGTCATACAGCTGCGTATGATGCACTCATTTCCGGATATTTGACTGACCTTGCAGACGAACAATTCCCTGAGCAAGTGACGTTTACATACGAGTTGAAACAGCCGCTCCGCTACGGCGAAAACCCGCATCAGAAAGCGGCGTTCTATAGCCGTCCGCTCGGTTCAGATTTCTCCATCGCGAATGCGGAGCAACTTCACGGAAAAGAGCTTTCCTATAACAATATCCAAGATGCCAATGCGGCCATCCAAATCGTCAAGGAATTCAACCAACCGGCGGCAGTGGCAGTTAAGCATATGAACCCTTGCGGCGTAGGTGTCGGAGAAACAATCGCCGAGGCGTTCAATAAAGCATACGAAGCCGACCCGGTTTCCATCTTCGGAGGCATTATCGCCTTGAACCGTGAAGTGGATGATGCAACAGCTGAAAAGCTCTCGGGCATCTTCCTCGAAATCGTCATCGCGCCTTCGTTCACAGACGAAGCGATTGATGTATTGACGAAGAAGAAAAACATCCGTCTACTCACAATCCCGTTTGAACAGCATAAGCAAGAAGCTTGGAATACAGTGTCGGTTGAAGGTGGACTGCTCATGCAGCAACCTGACGCATACGGCTTTGACGATGCAGAGATCCGAGTTGCAACAGACCGTGAACCGACGGAATCTGAATGGGAAGCAATGAAGTTAGGTTGGGCAGTCGTCAAGCATGTGAAGTCGAATGCGATCGTCGTATCTGATTCGCAAAGGACGCTCGGCGTTGGAGCGGGGCAGATGAACCGTGTCGGAGCTGCTGCGATTGCATTAACGCAAGCGGGAGAACGTGCGAAAGGCGCAGCGCTAGCCTCGGATGCATTCTTCCCGATGGATGATACCGTGGAAGCGGCAGCGAAAGCGGGCATTACGGCAATCATCCAGCCCGGGGGATCCGTGAAGGACGAGGATTCCATCAAGAAGGCGAATGAATATGGCATTGCAATGGTATTCACAGGCGTACGTCATTTCAAACATTGATTGAAGGAGAAGATACAGATGAAAGTACTCGTAATCGGCAGCGGAGGCCGGGAGCATGCGATTGCAAGGCAGTTCAATGAATCGCCATCCGTTTCAAACGTATATGTTGCACCCGGAAACGACGGCATGAAGAACGATGCGGAATGTATCGGAATCGATGCGGCTGATTTTGAGGCGCTAGCTTCATTCGCTATCGAGCAAGGGATTGACTTGACGTTTGTAGGTCCTGAGCAGCCGTTGGCGGAAGGGATCGTCGATTTTTTCTCAGAAAAAGGCTTGCGTATTTTCGGACCGACGAAGGCTGCTGCTCAAATCGAGGGCAGCAAGTCTTTCGCAAAGGAATTAATGAGTAAATACGGTATCCCGACGGCAGCATACGGGACGTTCACGGACGCTGAGGAAGCAAAGGCGTTCATCCGTCAGCAAGGTGCGCCGATTGTCGTAAAAGCGGATGGACTCGCAGCGGGGAAAGGCGTCGTTGTCGCAATGACGTTGGAGGAAGCGATTGTAGCAGTTGACGATATGATCGGCAATCAGCGTTTCGGGGAGTCATCTTCCCGCGTCGTCATCGAGGAATTCCTGGACGGCGAAGAGTTTTCGTATATGTCTTTCATCCATGATGGACAGATCTACCCGATGGTCATCGCGCAAGATCATAAGCGT
This sequence comes from Saccharococcus sp. Marseille-Q5394, assembly GCF_946901335.1. Lineage (NCBI taxonomy): Bacteria > Bacillati > Bacillota > Bacilli > Caryophanales > Anoxybacillaceae > Saccharococcus > Saccharococcus sp. Marseille-Q5394. The sequence goes on from NZ_CAMPPQ010000002.1 coordinate 904,150, forward strand.
GCGTATGATGGCGATAGAGGGCCGAACACAGGCGGGATGGGTGCTTATTCTCCGGTTCCGCATATTCCGGAGCATGTGATTGAAGAAGCGTATGAGAAAGTCGTCGTTCCGACAGTCCATGCCATGACGGAAGAAGGGACGCCGTTCACGGGAATCCTGTACGCGGGACTCATCTTGACGGAAGAAGGACCGAAAGTGATCGAGTTCAACGCACGCTTCGGTGACCCGGAAACACAGGTTGTGTTGCCAAGAATGCGTTCGGATTTCGGGGCATTCATGATGGCGCTTATGAATAAAGAGCCATTTGAATTGGAGTGGCATGATGATGCTATGTTTGGTGTTGTCATCGCGTCCGACCGTTATCCAGGCAACGTTGTGAATGGGGCGCGACTTCCCAATCTTAATGTGTTGAACGGACTAGACGTTTTCCATGCCGGCACGAAAGCCGTTGATGCTCATTTTGTCGGCAATGGCGGAAGAGTTCTGCTCGCTGCGGCAAAAGCGGAAACGTTGGAAGAGGCGAAAACTCTAGTGTACGAAAGATTGAATCAAACCGAATGGAATGGATTTTTCTACCGGATGGACATCGGTTGGCGCGCATTCCAAAGTAAATGAATAAAAGGGGTTGTCCAGAAAAACTTCTGTGACAACCCCTTTTAACTGATTCTATTCAACCGCTCCGGTGCTTTTCAGCTCTATATTCACTTTGACATTAAATTTGATGTCGGGATAAATGCGCTTCTCCCATTCTTTATCAAGACCTTTACGCGATAGTCGTGTCGCCCGATATCGGAGGCCGAAACCGAATGGATCGACATTATTTTCTTGGAGTTTTATCAGCAGGTCGGTAACTGTCTTTCCGATTTCTTTACCAGCTATCTTATTGTATTTCTCTAGCTTTTTACTGTTCAAACGCTTGTTGGATTCGCCGACAACACCGACCTTCGTAATTTTCATATCAATTCGCGGATCGCCATCATTGAGGAGGATTTTATAATTCATCCTGATTTCGTCAAAGTTCAATATCATGATCAGATCATCTTCTTTGATTTTGTAACTGAAGCCATAAGCTTTATTCATAAGGGAATTAAAATACTTTGTTTCCTCTGGTGTCAATTCCACTGGTGGTGCTCCCCGTTTAAGAATAATCGACTTGTCAATAACGAAATCATGATTTTCTTCATCTGTCCCGATGATCGGCATAATTGTATCGAGGCCTTCCCCTAAAACCTCCCGTCTGAACTCAAATAGAAATGTTGTCACGACAAATGGGCTTTCCGTTCCGGTATTATCGAAATAGTTATAAAGAGCAATCGATGCAGGAGCTTCAGTTGTCGGTTCAAAAGAGATGATCTCTTCAGCCGTTTTATCAGCTACAGCGACGTAAGAAATCATCTGGATATCCCCGCGCCTCGTGAAAAAGTCCATGAAGGTATCTAAATCCTTTGTTAGTAATTCCTTGTGTATAACGATGATTTTGCTATGTCCGAAATCCAAAACTTTATCGACACGGGTTTCCATCTCATGGATGGCTTCTGCAACTGATTCGGCATCATGGGAAATATAGAGATAAGGCGGGGATGTTGATTGTTTTATATCACCGACTTGCTTGGCCAATTTCAAAGTGACTCTGAAGCCGTTCCTCATTTTTTCCGACGGGTCAATACCGAATCCAAGGACAAACACCCTTTTGTCAATATCCTTGAAAGCACATCCCGCTTGAAAGAGCAAGGATAGCAAAAGGATGAAGGCAATGCACCCTTTCATCATTTTTTGTTTTCCCGCCATTTAGAAGAAGCCCCTTTCTTCGCTAAAAGTAAAGAACCGACTAGCAAGATGAGCATGGCCGGTAAAACGAAGTCGTCATACATTTCGACTGTTCTATAAAGTCCTTCCACTGTCATCCGTTTCGTCAGAGTCATTGCAACAATCCAGAAAAAGACGATAAATAAAGGAAGGGTCAAATTATATGACTTCCATTTTAAACGCTTCAATTGAAAGACGCTCGAAAATAAGTGGATGGAAACATGCCAATGTATGATCATACTGACAACGCCAAGAGCCAAAAAGGAGCCGATGAATATAAAGACAATCCTTTCAACGACCCCGAATTTCATCCGGATGGAATCACTTGTCATGATCCACGGATACAATGCATTCTCAAGGGAATCGAACCCCCCGAAGCCGATTGGAAGTAGATAAGTCGTCGCGAGGATATACATAAAAGCAACCGTAAGAATAGCCATTCCTTTCAGAGTCGGTTTTTTCAAAGTTGTGAAAGCCCGATTGAAAATAACTAAGTTTGCAGTTCCTATGACGATGAAAAGTGAAGACGTAAAAGCCCCATAATCCGGCAGCTGATTAACTTGCATGAGAGCAATCCGGATATAATCCCAATTTAAAGAAGGGTCTAGATAGCCCTTCATTTGAACGAAGACGATAAATGGGACAACAAGAATAAAGATGACTTCACTCATATATATAATATTTCTAGTTGCCATTAACACTCCATACGTGACAACGAGGGCGAACGTCAAAACAATCGTGTAGATTGACATTTCGGGTGTCAAGAAACGGAGGATGATGAATGTATAAATCATAAGTGTAAAGAGACCTGCGACATACCAGGCTGCAGCCATAAATAGGAGAACGGGAACAGCAAACCATTTAGGTGTGTAAGCCTTCAAAATCTCCGGCAAGCCTTGACCGGGAAAACGGCTGAACAGGATTACTAGGAAATAGGTCAATACAATTCCAGTACTAATCGCAAAAGCCATGCCGAGGACTGTACCTGTGTTGCCCCCGGCAATTAGAATTCTTGGCGTAATAGAAACCATGTTCGTCAGGGTATTAATTAGAATCAAATAAATTAAGAAGCGGTTCATTTATTGTCCATCCCCAATTCAGCATTCTTGCCCTTCCATGGAATCCGTAAATACGGTTCGCCCAAGCTATCCTTGTTCGCTAAAAACATGATGAATCCCATGAAACCGAGCAATAGTCCGACCAACCCGAAAAGTGAAGTGTAAATAATCAAAAGGAACCGTACAACACGAACTGCAAAGCTCATTTCATTAATCGGTATGACGAATGTGGAGATTGCAACAGCTGAAATAATAATGACCATTATGGTTGATGTGAGTGCTGCTTCCGTTGCTGCCGTCCCTAGTATAAGCCCGCCGACAGTCGTAGCGGTGCCACTGACCGCTTTCGGTAGCCGCATGCTCGCCTCTGTCAGTAATTCCATGAAAAAAAGCATGAAAATAACTTCGATAAACGAAGGATATGGCACGCCGATTCTGCTGCCTGCAACGGTAAGGGCCAGTTCAATCCTAAGTATTTCGGGGTTATAAGATGTCATCGCTATATATAAACTTGGAAGCAAAATACATGTGAATAAACCCAAATACCGTAACATAATTGTAAACCCTGATATGACAGAAACATGGTAATTGTCTTCCATTGATGCCATGAAATCGAAGAAGACAATAGGTGCAACAATGACATTCGGACTCCCGTCTATTACAATGATGATTTTTCCAGCGACCAAATTGTAGACGATACGATCGGGACGTTCCGTTACCATTGTCGTAGGGAAGAGGGTGAATCTGCTTCTGTTCAGGAAATGTTGGAGCTCCCCCCCTGATTGGAATAATGGCGTATTAAGATTACCAAGCTGGTCCTTTATTTTAGCTAGAATTTTGGGATCGGCTCGGTCGCTGTCATAGAGTATAGCGACCGGAATATTGGTGACATCGCTAGTAGCGAAATTTTCAACTGTCAAAGTGGCCTTATGGTACCGTTGCCTGATCAGATTGATTGTCGTTTCAATGTCCTCACTTAATCCTTTTTGAGGTCCATGAATTGTCGGCTCCATCGTCGTTTCTTGCACTTCATTGTTTTTGACGAGGCGGAGATCGAGTAAGAAAAGGCTGTCTTCAACAGCCATCAGTACAGATCCGGCACTTATCTTAATGGGCAGTTGGTTTTTATCAGGTACTTCAGATTGATTCGGCAAAGATTGAATATAGGAAGCAAAGTCTTCTTCGGAAGCCATTTCAAAAAAAGGTCGAATGACTGTCTGTTGAAGCTTATCGCCATCTACGACCGATTTCACATAAAATAGAAATGCGTACTGGCCTTTCATTTGCAGAGGCGTCTGAATGATGTCGTCTGAAGGCTTGAACTTTGCGGACATCTCGTTGAATAAAGGAGGGGCCTGCTTACCGGTCATTTGCAACTCTCCTTTCACTGGAGCATGGAAAAAAGTTTGACCTTAGCGTGCCCGGTAAAAGCGAATTGATACACTTACTAGCAATGCGACTGAAATTTCATGCAAATGATTCAAAACATCTATATTTCAAATGGATGCTATGCTAGGATAAAATATATAGAATTCTCTTAAAAGGGGTTTATCGATATGTGGGACCAACATGAAATACAACGACAACTCGGGGTCATCAATGGAAAAGTTGCCCCGGACCTCATCATTCAAAATGCGACGTATCTACATTCCATCTTCAAGAAATGGGTGACGGGCAATATTTGGATTAAAGAGGATCGGATCGTCTATGCAGGCGGCAGAATGCCAGCCATGACAGAAGGCTCGGAAATCGTCGATGCAACCGGTAAAAAAATCGTTCCCGGCTATATCGAGCCACATGTCCATCCGTTCCAATTGTACAATCCCGAAACATTCGCCGACTATGCTGGCAGGCTCGGAACGACGACGTTCTTGTCGGACAACTTGACGTTCTTCATGCTGCTCGGAAATGAAAAGTCATTCAAATTGATTGACCAATTGAATGAGCTGCCGTTTTCATTTTATTGGTGGGCACGGTTTGATTCGCAAACGGTTTTGCAAAATGAAACGGACGTTTTCAACCAAGAAGCGATTGGTGAATGGCTGAAGCGGGACGATGTTCTCATGGGTGGAGAGCTAACAGGTTGGCCTCGTCTATTGAAAGGCGATCCGGATCTGATGGCGTCTGTCCTTGCAGCAAAACAAGCGGGGAAAAAGATCGAAGGCCACTTCCCGGGGGCTTCAGAGCGGACGCTTGCGAGGATGAAATTGCTCGGAACTGATGGCGATCATGAAGCGATGACAACCGAGGAAGTCGAAGCGAGACTATTGCAAGGATACGCAGCGACGTTGCGTCATTCATCGATCCGTCCGGATTTGCCTGCTTTGTTGAAAGGTATATTGGACAAGGAATTGGATGTTTTCGACCATCTTATGATGACGACGGATGGCTCGACGCCTTCCTTCCATATCGATGGGGTGATAGACAAATGCATCCAAGTCGCACTCGATGCAGGGATTAAACCGGTTGACGCTTATTTGATGGCTTCTTATAATGTTGCCCGCTACTACGGCATCGATGATAAGCATGGCATCATCGCAACAGGGAGATATGCAACGCTCAATTTCCTGGAGGACGAATTGAACCCGGTACCGACGGACGTCCTGTCAAAAGGTAAATGGCTGAAACGTGAAAACGCGCCAACTGCTCCGTTCAAGCAAGTCGATTGGTCGCTCGTCCCGTCATTCGAATTGGATTTCGATTTGGATGAAATGGATTTTGATTTCAAAGAAACAGTTGGCATTACTATGGTGAATGACGTTATTACAAAGCCATATGAAGTGACAATTGACTTATCGGCGGACAAGCTTTCCAATGAGCACGATGAAAGTTTCCTCATGCTGATTGATCGAAATGGGAAGTGGCGGGTGAATACGGTCATTAAAGGTTTCGCGAACCACGTGCAAGGCTTTGCGTCGTCCTATTCCAATACGGGCGATATCATCCTCATCGGTAAGGACAAACATGCGATGATGCTTGCGTTCGATGAAATGAAACGGATGAAGGGCGGCATGGTTCTCGTTGAGGACGGTGATATAGCTGCGTCAATTCCGCTGCCGATCGGCGGGGGGTTATCGGCAGAACGTATGGATGTTTTAATTGACCGGGAGATTACAATGAAAAAGGCATTAGCAGAGCGGGGGTACAAACATGGCGATGCTGTCTACACGTTCCTGTTCCTCCAGTCTACACACTTGCCATATGTACGGGCGACACAAATAGGGCTCTATGAAGTTATGAAAAATGAAGTAATCATTCCGGCGACGGGAAGATAGGGGGAACGGATGAAAGGGAATAAGAGAGGGTGGCTACTGGGAGTTGCCATCATGTTGCTGTTGCTGTCAGCGTGTTCGAAAAAAGAGAAAGCCGGCGCGGAAGAGATTGTACCGGAGCCGGAAGAGATGGAAGAAGTCGAAATTGAAGAGCCGATGGAAGAGCCTGAGGAAGACGGTACCCTCCGTTATCAGGCGCCATTTACAGGCGTGTTGACCGAAGAGGAGAACTGGGCGAGGCCAGTGCTTGCAACAATCAACAATCACCCACATGCAAGGCCTCAATCGGGGGTAAGCCAGGCGGATATCATTTATGAATTCATGGCGGAAGGGAATGTCACGAGGTTTTTAGCATTGTTCCAAAGCGAGCTGCCGGATACAGTCGGCCCGATTCGAAGTGCGCGTGATTATTTCATTTATCTCTCAAAAGGGATGGATGCATTTTACGTAGCGCACGGATATAGCCCTGATGCGCAAAAGCTGTTGGCGAACAGACATGTCGATCATGTGAATGGCATGCAATATGACGGGACTTTATTCAAAAGATCGACTGACCGTAAAGCTCCCCATAATTCGTATATAACCGGCGAGAACATAATGGCTGCGATGGAGAAGGTCGGCGCATCTGACGAAATCGCGAAGGTCCCTCCATTTGCTTTCCATGAATCAAGTGAGGATGCTAAAATAGGGGATAGCGCATCGATGATTGTCGTCCGATTCAGCTCCAGCAAGGATTTCATCAACACGTTCTCCTTCGATCCGGAGACGGAAACGTATAATCGGATGGTGAATGGTATCCTTACGATAGATAAAGGGAACGGAGAACAAGTGGGACTGTCCAACATCATCGTCATGGAGGCGGTGCATCGCACGATCGACAATGTCGGAAGACAATCGGTCGATATTGAGAGCGGCGGCAAGGCAATGCTGTTCCAAGCGGGCTCCGTGAAAGAGCTGGAATGGAAAAACGTTGATGGATTCCTCGTACCGGTGGAAAATGGAGTTCCTGCAAAATTAGTTCCCGGCAAGACGTGGATCCATGTCATTCCTACGTATTCCGGGATTGCAAATTCTGTAACGTATACGCCTTAAATCTTGATAGAAAGAGGGGGAACTATGCAAATCGATAAAATCCGAAGCGAACAAACGGATCAGCTGTTTAAAGCGATATTGGAATTGAAGGATCTTGAAGAATGCTATATGTTCTTTGACGACCTTGCGACGATGAGCGAGTTGCAGTCGTTGGCACAGCGTTTGGAAGTCGCACATGCATTGAGACAGAAAAAGACGTATGACCGGATTCAAAATGAAACCGGCGCAAGCACTGCGACAATCTCAAGGGTGAGACGGTGCGTCGATTACGGATCCGGGGGCTACAACACCGTGCTTAACCGCCTCTATCCGGAGCTTGCGGACAATAATGATAAGAAGTGATCGGGCGGAGAAACTATCCGTCCGGTTTTTTTGGTATACTGGGGAATAGCGGACGCGCGAGGTAACGAGAGCGCATCTAAAAAGCAATAGTAGGTGGAAGATATAATGGACTATATGAATTGGCGCCACGCCTTTAAAGTGGACCCTGCAAAACCATTGGCGGACGATGAGCTTGAACAGCTTGCGGAATCCGGAACGGATGGCATCATCATCGGAGGAACGGATGGCGTGACACTCGAAAACGTCCTTGACCTGCTGGCGCGCATCCGAAGATTCTCCGTGCCCGTAGCGCTTGAGGTGTCGACTGTGGATTCGGTGTCGATGGGATTCGATTACTATTTCATTCCGACGGTCCTGAATTCGACCGATACGAAATGGGTGAACGGCATCCATCATGCCGCTTTGAAGGAATACGGCCATATGATGGATTGGGATGAAGTCATCGCGGAGGGTTATGTAATCGTCAACACCGATTGCAAAGCAGCACGACTCACCGGCGTGAAAGAGGCTCCCGACGAAGAGGATGTCATCGCTTATGCGCGGATGGCGGAGCATCTGTTCAAGCTGCCGGTATTTTATTTGGAATATAGCGGAACGCTTGGCGATCCGGCCATCGTCAAAGCAGCGGCGCGTGCCCTTGAGCAGACGAAGTTATTTTACGGCGGCGGTATCCGCAATGCGGCCGACGCAAAAATGATGGCGGAGCTTGCGGACACGGTCATTGTGGGCAATATCATTTATGATGACCTGAAGGCTGCCCTTTCGACAGTCGAAGCAGTGAAATCGGTATCTCTTTGAGGAGTTTTAAGATATAATGAAGAACAGATGTTCTTTGGAAAGGCGGTATGATGTATGAAGGAAATTGCGGAAGATCTGCTTGTAGGCATGAACCCTGAACAAGCCCGCGCAGTGAAAAAGACGGAAGGGCCTCTGCTGATCATGGCAGGCGCAGGATCCGGGAAGACTCGGGTACTGACCCACCGGATCGCTTACTTGATCGTGGAAAAAGGGGTCTATCCTTCGAATGTTTTGGCGATCACATTTACTAACAAAGCAGCCCGTGAAATGCGCGAACGGATTGACGGGTTGCTTGGCCCCGGGACTGGCGAACGAATGTGGGTCTCGACATTCCACTCGATGTGCGTCCGAATTTTACGGAGGGACATCGACCGCATCGGAATTTCGAAAAGCTTTACAATCCTTGATACCTCAGACCAATTGACGGTCATTAAAAATGTCTTGAAAGAGCGCAATCTCGATCCGAAGCAATATGATCCGAGAGCAATGCTAGGGGCAATCAGTTCGGCGAAAAACGAATGCATCGACGCGGAAGCATATACTGCGCAAATCAATCCGCATAACCCTTATGAAAAGACGATTGCAAATGTCTATGAAAGCTATACGAAAAGACTGAGACAAAACCAATCGCTCGATTTTGACGACCTCATCATGATGACTCTCAAATTATTCGAACGCGTCCCTGAAGTCCTCGAATTTTATCAAAATAAATTCCAATATATCCATGTGGATGAATACCAGGATACGAACAATGCCCAATACCGCCTCGTCAATATGATGGCGGCGAAATTCCGGAACCTATGTGTCGTCGGTGATTCCGACCAATCGATCTACAGATGGCGCGGCGCTGACATCGGCAACATCCTATCATTTGAAAAGGATTATAGTGATGCAACCGTCATTTTACTCGAGCAGAATTACCGTTCGACGAAAACGATTTTGCAGGCGGCAAACGACGTCATCAAGAACAACCGGAGCCGCTACGACAAGAAGCTCCGTACGGAAAATGCGGAGGGCGATTCAATCACGATCTATAAGGCCTCCGATGAAAAGGACGAATCCCAGTTCATTGTCCAACAGATTATCGAGCTGAAAGAACGCGAAAACTTGACGCTTGATCAATTCGCGATTCTTTACCGAACGAATGCCCAATCCCGTGTCATCGAGGAATATCTCGTGAAATCCAATTTGGAATATACGATCGTCGGCGGCACTAAGTTCTATGACAGGAAAGAGATCAAGGACTTGCTCGCTTATTTGCGGTTGATCTCCAATAACGATGACGACTTGGCACTTGCACGCATCATCAACGAGCCGAAACGGAGCATCGGTGCGACTTCCTTCGAAAGGATGGCGTCATTTGCGATTGAGAACGACAGATCCATATTTGACGCGTTGCAGGAAGTCCATTTCATGGGGCTGACGGCAAGGGCTGCAAACGAAGCATCTAAATTCAGGGATATGATCAGCGGGTTTACACAGATGCAGGAATACTTGTCCGTTACGGAGCTTGTGGAGCAAGTGCTTGAAAAGACGGGCTACCGTGACATGCTCATCCGTGAGAAGACGATTGAATCGGAAAGCAGGCTGGAAAATATCGAGGAATTCCTTTCCGTCACGGAAGCTTTCGAAAAGAGGGCCGAAGAAGAGGAGGGCGACCGTTCGCTCGTCGCATTCCTGACAGACCTGGCATTGATTGCCGATATCGATTCATTGGATAAAGAAGAGAACCAATCAACGGAAAAAATCGTCCTAATGACAATGCACGCGGCAAAAGGACTTGAATTTCCGGTGGTTTTCGTCATTGGCATGGAAGAGAACATCTTCCCACATGTCAGATCGATCGGCGACGATGAAGAGATGGAAGAGGAACGCCGGCTTGCCTATGTGGCGATCACCCGTGCGGAGCGCCGGCTCTTTTTGACTTGCGCTTCCTACCGGACATTGTTCGGCCGTTCGAGTTTTAATAATCCATCCCGTTTTTTAAATGAGATTTCAGATGATATTATCGAAGTGACATCCAATAACAATCAAGGCTTTTCATATGGCGGATTTTCTCGTGGGGAAGCACCAGTGCGTCCCGCTGTCAAAAGGCCGGTCTATAAAACAAGCGGCGGAGAGAAGATGGGCTGGAAGGCGGGCGACAAAGCGACCCATAAAGCATGGGGGACAGGAATGGTCGTCAGCGTCAAAGGGAATCATGATGATCTCGAACTCGACATCGCATTCCCGGAACCTGTAGGCATTAAACGGCTTCTTGCCAAATTTGCACCGATAGAAAAAGCGTAGGGAGAGGACAGAATGGATCGCAATGCAGTTGAAAAACGTGTACAGGAGCTCAATGATCTGCTAAAGGAGTACGGGCATGCCTATTATGTGCTGGACAAGCCGGCCGTGCCTGATTCCGTCTATGACAGCCTCATGCAGGAATTGCTGTCTATCGAGGCGGAAAATCCCGATCTGATCTTTCCCGATTCGCCATCGCAGCGGGTTGGCGGGGAAGTGCTTGAAGGTTTCAGCAAAGTCGTCCATGAATACCCGATGCTGAGCTTGTCGAATGTGTTTAATGAAGAGGATATACGCGACTTCGACAGACGAGTGCAAGCGGAGGCGGGGAATGCCACGTATATTTGTGAATTGAAGATTGACGGACTTGCTGTTTCATTAAAATATGAAAACGGGACGTTCGTCCAAGGTTCAACGCGAGGGGACGGGACGGTGGGAGAGGAAATCACCGCGAATCTGAAGACAATCCGGACCGTTCCGCTGAAGCTTGCCGAACCGGTGACGATCGAAGTCCGCGGGGAAGCATATATGCCGAAGAAATCGTTCATGAGATTAAATGAAATGCGGGATGAAAACGGTGAGGAGCCGTTCGCGAATCCCCGGAATGCAGCTGCGGGATCGCTACGGCAACTTGATCCGAAAATAGCCGCGAGCCGCAATCTTGCCGTGTTCATCTATGGTGTCGGTGGGGATGGTACCGCTTTCGGGCAGGACAGCCATTCCGATTCGCTTGATTATCTTGCTGCTATCGGATTCGAAACGAACAAGAAAAGCAAACGGTGCAAAACGATCGAGGAAGTGCTCGACTATATAGAGTCCTGGCAGGAACACAGGCAGGACCTGGATTATGAAATCGACGGAATCGTCATTAAAGTGGACAGCTATGAAGATCAGGAGCAACTTGGATTCACGGCGAAAAGTCCGCGTTGGGCGACCGCGTATAAATTCCCTGCGGAAGAAGTCCATACAAAGCTGCTTGACATCGAGTTGAGTGTCGGCAGGACAGGAGTCGTTACGCCGACCGCCATTTTGGAACCGGTCCGAGTTGCCGGAACGACAGTAGCAAGGGCTTCCCTCCATAACGAGGACCTCATCCGTGAAAAGGATATCCGTATCGGTGACACAGTCGTCATCCGTAAAGCGGGGGATATCATTCCTGAAGTCGTCACTGTATTGATCGAACAACGGAACGGGAATGAAGAACCGTATCATATGCCTGATAATTGCCCAGTCTGTGATTCCGAACTCGTCAGGATTGAAGGAGAAGTGGCACTTCGTTGCGTCAATCCGCAATGCCCAGCGCAGATGAAGGAAGCGCTCATCCATTTCGTATCCCGTAATGCGATGAATATTGAAGGAATCGGCGAACGGGTCGTAGATCAATTGTATACGTCAGGTCTCGTCCATGATGTTTCGGACCTTTACGGTTTGACGAAGGAACAACTACTGTCACTCGAGCGTATGGGAGAGAAGTCTGCTACGAATTTATTGACAGCGATTGAAGTTTCCAAAACGAATTCTTTGGAGAAGCTGCTGTTCGGCCTTGGAATCCGGCATGTCGGGGTAAGAGCGGCACATATCTTGTCGGAGGAATTCGGCACGATGGATGAAATCGCTAAAGCGGATGCGGACCAGCTTACATCGATTCACGAAATCGGCGACAAAGTGGCGGACGCGGTCATCACATTTTTTAATAATGAAGATGTACTGGAAGTGCTCGGCAAGTTGAAGTCGTACGGCGTAAACATGGATTTTAAAGGCAGAACACGCCAGGAGCTTCCGACTGATGGCCCGTTTGCAGGAAAAACAGTCGTTCTGACGGGAAAGCTTTCGATATTGACGCGCAATGAAGCAAAAGAGCGGATTGAAGCGCTTGGCGGTAAAGTGAGCGGGAGCGTCAGTAAAAAGACGGACCTTGTCATAGCCGGGGAAGAAGCCGGATCAAAGCTCGTGAAGGCGGAGGAGCTCGGTATTACGGTATGGAACGAAACAGAGTTGGTCGACGCGCTCGGCGAAAAGGAGTAATTTTCAATGAAAAGGCTATTAGTATTATCCGGAATGGCGGTTGTCCTTACGTTAGGCGGCTGTATGCCGTCAATCGGACCCGACAAAGAGGAAGTCATCCAGGAAAATGATGAGGAACAGGTTGAAGAAACTGTCATGATTCCAGATGTACAGGTGAATGACACCTATTACAAGACTGTCACCCCGTTCAAGAAAAGCGCGACCCGCGGCCTTGTCGTGAGCAATATCTATACGAAATATGATATCGGGGAAGCGGAAGAAGGGCTATTTCGTTTATCTGCCCAGCATTTTGACACGAAAAACTATTTCTTCCAAGAAGGGCAGTACATCGATGGAAAAACTGCACGCGCATGGCTTGCCAGAAGTTCTACGAATGAACAAGGCTTGAATCCCCCTGAAGCGGAAGGGGAAGATGCGGAAGAGAAGCCGATCTATTTGGCGCATATTATCGAGCAAAACTATTTGACGCTGACGGACGAAAAGAAAGTACGTCTGTCCGGTGTTTCGATTGGGCTTGCGTTGAATTCCGTCTATTATTCCAAAGACGGGAAAGAGATTGAAATAACGGATTCGGTACTCGAAAAGCAAGGCATCGCCATGGCGGACAAAATCGTCAGCAGGATGCGTGCAAAAGAAGGGTTCCAGGATATTCCGATCGTCATCGGCCTGTTCAAACAGGAGAAAAGAAATGCAATCGTACCTGGCACTTATTTCGCAACCGCTTTTGCTGATAAAGGAAAATCATCAGCATCTGGATGGAAAGAAGTGAATGAACGGTACGTGTTGCTTCCCGCTCCCGCTGACATTGATAATTACCGAGATATCAATACGAAATTCAGCAATTTCAAACAGGATATCGATAACTATTTTCCGAGCTTCGTCAATGTGATCGGAAAAGGCTTTTTCAAAGACAAAAGGATGCAATCGATTTCCATCGACATTCCGATCCAGTTTTTCGGGAAAGGTGAAGTCATCGGCTTCACACAGTTTTTGGCTTCGCATGTCATCAAGTACTTTCCCAACATCGATGTCGAAGTGAGTGTCACCTCGGTAAACGGCCCGGAGGCGCTCATTGTCAAGGAAGCCGGTAGTGATGAACCTTTCGTCCATATTTATGGCTATTAGAATATCAGTTTACATGCGCGTCCATGCTGTTAACCATGGGCGCAGTTGCTTTTCAACATACCGGTTAGGTGGTATGATAAGTCGTACAATTGCAATTGGGGAGGAAATCAAATGACGAAATTTACGACAGAAGACGTACATTACTTCGCGAACTTTGCGAAAATCGCCTTTTCGGATCAAGAAGCGGAAGTGTTTTCAGAAATCATTTCCGATCTTGTGGAATTTGGAGATGCGTTGAAAGAAGTGGATACAGATAATATAGAGCCGATGACTCATCCGTTGCAGATGTTCAATGTGCTTCGGGAAGACGTCCCGCAAGATGTACTTGATCGCGACGAAATGTTGGCAAGCGTAAAAGAGCATGAAGACGGAATGATCAAAGTTCCGAATATCCTGTGATAACGGTTTTTAGGAGGAAGTAACATGACGTTAATGAAAAAGACGGCAGCAGAACTTCAAGCACTTTTACATAACCGGGAAGTCTCTGTCAAAGAAGTTACCGAAGATTCATTCAAGCAGATTGCAGCGCTGGATGGTCAAGTGAAAGCATTCCTGGCGTTGACGGAAGAAGAGGCGCTAGCGAAAGCGGAAGCATTGGACAACTCATCGCAAGAAAGCCGCGGCCCGCTTTTCGGATTGCCAATCGGCATAAAAGACAATATCGTTACAAAAGGAACAGTGACAACGTGTGCAAGCAAGATGCTTGAGAATTTCGTACCTGTCTATAACGCTACAGCCGTAGAAAAAGTGAACGAAGCGGGCATGGTCAGTGTCGGTAAATTGAATATGGACGAGTTTGCCATGGGTTCCACAACTGAACGTTCAGCATTCCAGACAACGCATAATCCATGGAATTTGGACTGCGTGCCTGGCGGTTCTTCAGGTGGTTCTGCAGCTGCTGTTGCAGCGGGCGAGGTGCCATTTTCACTCGGTACGGATACTGGTGGATCGGTTCGACAGCCAGCTGCGTTATGCGGAGTCGTCGGGATGAAACCGACATACGGAAGAGTGTCGCGAAACGGTCTAATCGCATTTGCTTCCTCTTTGGATCAAATCGGTCCGATCACTCGGACTGTCGAAGACAATGCACTGTTATTGAACGCCATTTCAGGTGTCGATCATAGAGATTCCTCATCTTCACCACAGCAAGTGCCTGATTTCAAATCCGCTTTGACTGGAGATATTAAAGGCTTGCGCATCGCCGTTCCAAAGGAATATTTAGGTGAAGGCATCGCAGATGATGTAAAAGATAAGGTCCGCGCATCGTTGAAAGTGCTTGAATCGCTTGGCGCATCTATCGAAGAAGTGACGCTTCCGCATTCCAAATATGCGTCGCCGACTTACTACGCGATTGCAACAGCAGAAGCTTCTTCCAACCTCGCGAGATTCGACGGAATTCGTTACGGATACCGCTCAGAGAATGCTGGAAATCTGGAAGAGGTCTATACACGTTCACGTGCGGAAGGGTTCGGAACAGAAGTGAAAAAACGAATCCTCTACGGCACATATGCACTAAGTGCAGATCATCATGAAGAGTTGTACGTTAAAGCGATGAAAGTCCGTACGCTGATCGCTCAAGATTTTGCATCCGTATTTGAAAATCACGATGTCATCGTCGGACCAACAAGTGCAACAACTGCATACGAAATCGGCGGCGTCGCGCAAAACCAATTGACATTGTACGCCAACGACATTTTGACAGTGTCTGTTAACTTAGCTGGTATTCCGGCCATTTCAATTCCGTGCGGTTTTTCGAATGGATTGCCAGTCGGTCTCCAAATCATCGGGAAGCATTTCGATGAAGCGCTCATTTATAGAGTGGCGCACGCATTCGAACAAACGACTGATTTCCATAAAAGCACTCCATCTTTAGGGGAGGGTACTAACTAATGAACTTTGAAACGATTGTTGGACTTGAAGTCCACGTTGAATTAAAAACCGATACGAAAATCTTTTCACCGGCACCATCCCATTACGGTGCAGAGCCGAATATGAACATCCATGTGTACGACTTGGCATACCCGGGAACATTGCCTACGTTGAACAAACGTGCGGTGGACTTCGGAATGAAAGCTTCACTCGCATTGAACTGTGAAGTGGCAAAGGTCATGAACTTTGACCGTAAGCACTATTTCTATCCGGATAACCCGAGCGCCTATCAAACTTCGCAAGACAAGCGTCCAGTTGGCCAAAACGGCTGGATTGAAATTGAAGTCGAAGGCAAAAAGAAGAAAATCCGCATCGAACGCGTTCATCTTGAAGAGGATGCAGGAAAATTGACGCACTCCGACAACGGCTACTCACTCGTCGACTTGAACCGACAAGGCACACCGTTAATCGAAATCGTCACGGAAGCGGATATCCGCTCTCCAGAAGAGGCATATGCATTCCTCGAGAAGCTGAAAGCAATCATCCAATATACAGGCGTTTCGGACGTCCGTATGGAGGAAGGCTCGCTTCGTTGTGACGCCAATATTTCACTGCGCCCGTTCGGACAAGAGGAATTCGGAACGAAAACCGAATTGAAAAACTTGAACTCCTTTAACTTCGTCCGCAGAGGAATTGCGAATGAAGTCGAGCGCCAGGAGAAAATCCTTCTGTCAGGCGGAAAAATCCAGCAAGAAACACGCCGTTACGACGAAGCAACGGGTCAAACTGTGCTTATGCGTATAAAAGGCAGCGCGAACGATTACCGTTTCATCAACGACCCGGACTTGCCGGAAATCCATATCGACCAAGAGTGGGTCGACCGGGTACGTGCCGAGATTCCGGAGTTGCCAGATGCTCGTAAAGCAAGGTATGTCAATGAGCTCGACCTGCCGGAATATGACGCGCATGTGTTGACGTTGACGAAAGAGATGTCCGATTTCTTCGACGCAACTGTTGAAGCGGGAGCTGATGCGAAACTTGCGTCCAACTGGCTGATGGGTGAAGTGTCTGCATATTTGAATGCTGAACAGAAAGAGCTTCATGACACAGCACTCACGCCGGAAGGCCTATCCAGCATGATTAAATTGATCGCGGATGGAACAATTTCATCCAAAATCGCTAAGAAAGTGTTCAAAGAATTGATCGAAAACGGTGGGAATGCCGCTGACATCGTCAAAGAGAAAGGCCTCGTCCAAATTTCCGACGAAGGCACACTCCGCACAATCGTGACGGAAATTCTCGATGCGAATGAACAATCGATTGAGGACTTCAAAAACGGCAAGGACCGAGCAGTCGGCTTCCTCGTTGGACAAGTCATGAAAGCGACAAAGGGACAAGCAAACCCGCCATTGGTGAATAAAATTCTCCTTGAGGAAATCAACAAGCGATAAGTCCGAAATTGAATCGTCCTATACGGGTCTTGCGAAAGTCTCCGTATAGGGCGTTTTTTGATTGTGTAAATGTAAAGTTGCACCGGCATCCTATTTGATTCGAGCAGCGAATAGGCTTACACTTAAGAAAAAGGAAGGTGTCGGAATGAAAACTGAAAAGCAATACTTCGAAGAAGCGATTTCACTTGCAGATTACATGGATCGCATGGACAAACATAAAGAAAACAGCTTCGGTATTTATGAAAAATTCGATGTTCCTCAAGACGATGCATTTATTGAAATAGCAAAAACGGAAAAGCCCAATATACTAGTAATAACGGAAGATTGGTGCGGGGACGCAATGATGAACAATCCGATCCTGCGCCGTATTGCAGAAGCTGCTGACCTGGATGTACGTGTGGTCTATCGCGATGAAGACACGGATTTAATTGACAGGCATCTAACAAATGGCGGCCGCTCAATTCCAATCTATTTGCTGCTTGATAAAGAAGGAGAAGTACTGGCGAAGTGGGGACCACGAGCAACGTCCATCCAAGAGGATGTAATGGAGCGCCGCAAACAGCTTCCGGCAAAAGAGGCGCCGGATTTTGATGAAAAACAGCGGGAATTCATTTCTGAATTGATGAAGCAATATACGACCCAGCCAGAATTATGGCTTACCGTCTACGAAGATATCCGCAAAACGTTCATGCCCGCATTACAGCAGACGAAATAATACTGCAGTGGGAACTTTTTGGCAGGACCGATAGTCCAAGTAAGCGATTGTTTGCTGGATTATTGACGACTGCAAGCGTTGCATTTTGTATGAATTGAGAGGGAACATGTATGAAGCGTGCAAGAATCATTTATAACCCGACAGCAGGACGTGAAATATTCCGGAGGCACCTGGCCGAAGTATTGGAAAAGCTAGAAGTGGCCGGCTATGAAACATCCGTACATGCGACTACGGCGGAAGGAGACGCAACCATTGCTGCCAAAAATGCCGTGGAGAGGGGCTTTGACGTCATTATCGCATCAGGCGGAGATGGTACGTTGAACGAAGTCGTCGCCGGGGTATCTCCCTTTGAAAAACGGCCGACGATCGGGCTTATTCCGACCGGTACGACGAACGACTTTGCGAGGGCCATTCGAATTCCGAGGGATATTGACGAAGCCATCGACATCATCGTCCGCGGAGAGACAATTCCGGTGGACGTCGGCCTCATGAACAATCGTCATTTCATCAACATCGCAGGCGGCGGGCGTATGACAGAGCTGACATATGAAGTACCAAGCAAGCTTAAGACGGTACTCGGCCAGCTTGCCTATTATTTAAAAGGGATTGAAATGCTCCCTTCCATCCATTCGAGTAATGTGAAAATCGAGTATGATGATGAAGTGTTTGAAGGGGAAGTGATGCTCTTTCTCGTCGGTTTGACCAACTCCGTCGGTGGGCTGGAGAAATTGGCGCCGAATTCAAGCATCAATGACGGTAAATTCACGTTATTAGTATTGAAAAAATGTAATATGGCCGAATTCATCAGGATTGTCACACTAGCATTGCGCGGTGAGCATTTGGATGATCCGCTCGTCATTTCCGCAAAGCCTTCGAAAGTTACAATTACATCGTCCGAAGAAGTGCTGCTCAACTTGGATGGGGAATACGGCGGAACCCTTCCTGCCACCTTTGAAAACCGATATCGCCATATTGAAATGTTCGCCCCGCTCGACCAATTGCGTGAGCAGGATCGAATTGATAATGAACTTGAAAATGAAGAAGCTGCATTGGATTGAACATCCATGCAGCTTTTATTTTTTGTGGTTATTTACATAAGGGCTCCATTAATTCGCCTCAAATTATAAACTCGAGTGCTTTATCCTGACTTGCAGCTAACTCGGGCAACTCATTCACCGGAATCCAGCGGCAATGGAAGATCATGCCGTTGTCTTTACCGGTACTGTTGACGCAAGTGTCCCATTCCGATTCATCCTCGCCGATATAGGTGAGATGAAAGATATTCCGCTCATGGATGACATTCGGACGGTTTTCAGGAAAATAATTCTCCTTATTCACTTTGCCATTTAACTGCAACTGCTCACGCCGAATGCCGGTTTCTTCCTCGATCTCGCGGTAGAGCGCATCTAAGAGCAATTCATCCTCTTCAATCGTTCCGCCCGGCACTTGCCAACCTGCTTCCGGATTATCCTTATGCTCGAACACAAGGAGCTTCCGTTCTGCATTGTCATCCTTCGTAATGTAAGCCAGCACTTTTCTTTTAATTTCCATTGTGTTCACCTCTCTTTAATCTCTCCATTATACACAAGATTCCAAATACTCTCAAGAGCAATACGTCAGTTGAAAACATTTCACAATTCATGTGACAATCCTGTTATTTCAACCGTAAATAGGGAAAAGTAATGAACAGTTATCTTATGATAATAAAGAGGAATTCAACGGACGGAGGGATCCCGTGTATAAGAAACAAGAGAAGTGGCTCATGTGGCTTGTCTTTGCAGTGGCGGGAATCATGTTGCTATCAATTGTCGGTAGAATTTTCGGAAGTTGAAGGAGGGGAAATAGATGGGAAATGAAGAAGCCGTTTTTTATTCGCGTGTCCTAACAGAACTTACATTATCATTCCATATTATTTACGCGACAATCGGCGTCGGTGTCCCACTCATGATCATGATTGCGCAATGGGTGGGCATCAAGAAAAACGATGAACATTATATATTGCTTGCCAGACGGTGGGCGCGAGGTTTTATCATTACCGTGGCTGTCGGGGTTGTTACAGGAACCGCCATCGGTCTGCAATTATCGTTGCTTTGGCCGAATTTCATGGAGTTCGCGGGAAATGTCATAGCGCTTCCGTTATTCATGGAAACGTTCGCTTTCTTTTTTGAAGCCATCTTCCTCGGGATTTATTTATACACATGGGATCGATTCGAGAATCAGAAAAAGCATTTGCTTTTATTAGTTCCAGTTGCAATCGGCGCTTCGTTTTCTGCCGTTTTCATCACAATGGTGAATGCATTCATGAATGCGCCTCGAGGATTTGACATCGTGGACGGAGAAATCGTCAATATCAATCCGATCATTGCGATGTTCAACCCGGCGATGCCGACGAAAGTGGCGCATGTCGTCATAACGGCGTACATGACTGCGGCATTCGTGCTGGCTGCGATTGCGGCATTCCGTTTATTGAGAGGCTCCGACCATGTTTATCATAAGAAAGCACTGTATTTAACAATGAAACTAGGGTTTGTATTTTCAATCGCAACTGCATTGATCGGGGATTTCTCCGGTAAGTATTTAGCCGAGTACCAACCCGAAAAACTTGCTGCGGCAGAGTGGCATTTTGAAACGCAGGAAAACGCTCCGCTCATCTTATTTGGTGTGTTGAAAGATGGGGAAGTGAAGTATGCCATTAACATTCCGTTCGGGCTTTCCATGCTTGCATTTAATAATCCTAACGCGGAAGTAATCGGTCTGGATCAATTCCCTGAGGATGAAATACCACCGCTCTATATCCACTATTTATTCAACATTATGGTATTCATCGGCATGTGGATGACAATCCTATCTGCATTATATTGGATCGGTATCAACCGTGGCTGGAAACGCGTATCGACAAAATGGTTCCGCTGGCTTATTGTCCTCGGAGCACCGCTTACAATGATCGCCATCGAATCTGGTTGGTGGCTTGCGGAAGTCGGACGGCAGCCGTGGATACTTCGGAAGATTATGCGAGTCGAGGATGCCGCAACGACAAGCGGGCAAGTAGACCTCATGCTGATGCTGTTTGCATTACTGTATCTCGTCCTCGGGATTGGAAGCGTCGTCGTCCTGAGACGGATGTTCAACAAAAACCCAGTCGAACGCGAATTGGAAGATCGTCATAAGGAAAAAGGCGGTGATGTACAATGAACTTGGAGATTTTAGGGGTTTCAGTTCTTTGGACATTCCTCTTCGGTTATATTCTCGTAGGCGCCATTGATTTCGGAGCTGGCTTTTTCAATGCATACAGCTTGCTGACCGGTAAACAGCGTATTTTGACGAAAGTCATCCAGCGGTATTTATCTCCTGTATGGGAAGTGACGAACGTTTTTCTCGTCTTCTTCTTCGTAGGGATCATCGGGTTCTTCCCGAAAACAGCTTTCTATTACGGAACGACGCTTTTGGTTCCTGTCAGCTTTGGCATCATCCTGCTAGCAATCCGCGGCTCGTATTATGCTTTCGAGACATACGGCGCAAGGGGCCATAAAGGCTATTCATTCATGTATGGTCTGGCGGGTATATTGATTCCCGCGTCGCTGTCAATCGTCCTGACCATTTCAGAAGGCGGCTTCATCGAAATTGTCGATGGAAATCCGGTGCTCGATTACTGGGTCTTATTCACAAGTCCATTGACATGGTCAATTGTCGTCTTGAGCATTGCAGCGACGCTATACATTTCGGCAGTGTTCCTGACATGGTATGCGCATAAAGCCGGCGACGTGGAAGCGACCAATTTGCTGCGGAAATATGCGCTCATCTGGTCATTGCCGACGATCATTACTGCAGGGGGCATCATATTCGAGCTTCGTAAACATAATCTCGAGCATTACAACAACATCCAAACGTTTTGGCCAATGTTCCTCATCTCGTTCCTATTGTTTGCAGGAACGGTTTGGCTGCTTTGGAAGCGCCACAATTACGGGTGGGCATTCATTTTGCTCATGGGCCAATTTATCTTTGCGTTTTTCGGATATGGTGCGTCGCACTATCCGTACTTGTTGTACCCGTATTTGACGATTTACGACAGTTTCACGAATCCTGCGATGGCAATCTCGCTCATTATCGCGTTCATCCTAGGACTGGGACTCTTGATCCCTTCGCTTGTATTGCTCATGCGACTGTTCCTGTTCAATAAAGGATACGTCCGTGGGAAGAAGGATTTCCATGTGTAAAGGGGGCTTATGGGCATGACTGATTTCATTATTTTCTATGCACCTTTTATCATCTTGATTGCAGCCATCGTCGTCGCGTTTCTCATCGCGCCGCTAGATGGTTCGGTAACGGATAAAGAGGAGTAACGTGGAAAACAGACGTCACTGACGTCTGTTTTTTACATCTTGAATACTTATCGATCATTTCCGGGAAGTTATCGATCACTTTCACAAGTTTATCGATCATTCCCAGGTCCTTATCGATCACATTCACAATTTTATCGGTCACTTCCGAAGAGTTATCGTCATTTTAGGACTCTTGACTCATCTGCAGTTAGTGAAATACCTGCCGCTTTGCATGCCTGCCAACATTCGCTTTTGTGATAAACTAAGTACATACGAAATTTGGAGGAAATATCATGTCTTTTATTGTGAATCAAAATGATCGTCTCTCTGTCTATGTGGAGGATTTGACGCATGACGGATCGGGCGTTGCAAAAGTGGAAGGCTACCCGCTTTTTATACCTGGCGCACTGCCTGGCGAGGAAGTAGAAGTCAAAGTAGGGAAGACACTGAAGAATTATGGATTCGCGCGCCTGTTGAATGTGACAAAGGCTTCTAAGGATCGCGTGGAACCGCCATGCCATGTGTTCTGGGAATGCGGCGGCTGCCAGCTGCAACATCTATCATACGAAGGCCAGCTCATCCAAAAGCAAAAACAGGTCCGCGACGTTATCGACCGCATCGCGAAGTTGCCGCACGTACCTGTCCACCCAGTCAAAGGGATGGAAGACCCTTGGCGCTATCGCAATAAATCCCAGATCCCCTGCAGCGAACGGGATGGCAAAGTCGTATCCGGCTTTTACCGGTCACGCTCCCATCATATCGTCGACACGGACGTCTGTATTATCCAAAGCGAAGAGGCAGATGAACTGATGTCCACGCTGAAGCACGAAATGCATGCACTTGGACTCGAAGCGTATAACGAAAAGACCCATCGCGGCATGCTTCGGCATCTGATCGTCCGGAAAGGGAAGGCGACAGGTGAAATCATGGTCGTCCTCGTGACGTTGAAGAAAAAATTTCCACAGAAAGACGCCGTTGTCGAACTCATTAAACGGGTTGTGCCGGAAGTGACGTCGATCATGCAAAACGTCAATGGAGAGAAGACGAACGTCATCTTCGGAAATGAAACGCTCCCTCTCTACGGCAAGTCGTTCATCATCGACAAGATCGGCGACATCGAGTTTGAAATATCGGCACGCTCTTTCTATCAAGTGAACCCCGCCCAAACCGAAGTGCTGTACAAGCAAGCACTCGACTACGCGCAACTGACAGGCGACGAAATGGTTATCGACGCATACTGCGGAATTGGCACCATTTCACTGTTCCTCGCACAGAAAGCGAAGGAAGTGTACGGAGTGGAAATCGTCCCGCAAGCGATTGAAGACGCCAAACGCAACGCCGAATTGAATGGCATGACGAACGCCCATTTCGAAGCGGGCGCAGCGGAAAACGTCATCCCAAGATGGTACGCAGAAGGCAAACGGTTCGATGTACTAGTCGTCGACCCACCACGCAAAGGATGCGATGAGAAGCTATTGCAGACAATCTTGGAATACAAACCGAAGCGTGTCGTCTACGTATCATGCAACCCAGGCACACTGGCCCGCGACTTGCGGATCTTAGAAGACGGCGGCTACAGGACAAAAGAAGTCCAACCCGTCGACATGTTCCCCCAAAGCAGCCACGTCGAATCCGTCGCCTGGCTGGAAATTTAAACGGTGCCTGTGCATCACCCATTTATGACAATTCAATAATTCGCATATCTATTCATAAGGTAGGCAACCAAAGCTTGACATGGTTGCCTACCTTTTTAATTATATACAATTGTAGTGTATTGTCTGAATTGTGTTGGTGCCTGTGTAAGGTGCATTTATGACTATTCACTATGAGGAATATAAATTCAGTAAATATCCAGTAACCCATTGATGAATTCAACTTTGTGAATTTACATATTCAATTGTAGTGCATAATCAGAATAGTTTGCTGCACAGGCACCACCGAAAAGCGCACCTCGAATAGAACCTCGAAAGAATTGAACGTTTGTAAATAGATTCTTGAAAGAAGGGAAAATTGAATGAGAGAGAGATAATCGATTGCTGTATATATCGCACAATTCGGAATGTGTAAAGTGAATTTACAAAACCTTTACAAGAATACCTAAGTAAATTTACAAACTTCCATTATTATTTACAAAGAGCCAATAAATCATGTTGGAGGTACATATATGAAAATCATGAGGGATGCACTAAAAGGATTATTCGTTATCTCCATAACAGTCGTACTAGCTGCATGCGGCAACAATGCTGAAGGAGATAGCAACTCGTCAAAAGACGGTTCAACGACAATTGCTATTTCAGGGTCTACTTCGGTAGGGCCTTTAGCTGAGAAATTGGCATTTACCTATGAGGAGAGCAATGATGTCAAAATAGAGATCAACCAGATTGGATCATCGGCTGGCATAACAAATGCGATCAATGGAGTTTCTGAAATCGGTATGTCTTCCCGTGATTTGAAACAGGAAGAGGTCGATAGCGGTTTGAATGAAATTGTTATTGCTTACGATGGCATTGTCGTCGTCACTCATCCGTCGAATAAAGTGAAAGATCTCACGATTGAGCAAGTGAAGAAAATATTCACCGGTGAGGTAACGAACTGGAAAGAGCTCGGCGGCGGTGACATGGAAATTGTCGTCGTTTCTCGCGAGGATGGCTCCGGATCCCGTGATGCATTTCAGGAAATCGTTGACTACTCATCAGGTGAGTTAGTGAGAAGCGCCATTATCGCAAGTGGAAACGGAAATATTAAAACGACAGTTGCAATGAATAAGCATGCGGTAGGTTTTATTTCCTTCGAATATGTGGATGAGTCCATTTCAACCGTTGACATTAATGGAGTGGAAGCGACAGCGGAAAATGTTCTGAAACAAACATATAAACTATCACGTCCGTTCTTGTTCGTCGCCAAAGAAGGAAGTCTAACCGATGCAGGACAACGATTCATTGATTTCATTTTAAGTCCAGAAGGACAAGATGTAGTTGTTGAAACTGGGGCTATCCCGGTTAACTGATTACGTCTATCACCAATAGTGATCTCGGAGGGATGCAGCTATGACAAGCCCGCCTATTGAAAAACAAAACATAGGTAACGGTAAATCAAATAGAAGGAAATATATGTTGGAAAGTTTATCATCAAAGCTTTTCTTATTCTGTGCACTTTTATCAGTTCTAAGTTTGCTGTTAATCGTAGGATTTGTATTTTATCGAGGCTCCCATCCGTTCATTGCAGAGGGGTACAGCTTTTTCGACTTCATCTTCGGAGTGGATTGGGTGCCAAGTGAGGATAAATTCGGGATATTCCCAATGATCGTCGCTTCTATTTATGCGACAATCGGGGCGCTGCTTATCGGGGTACCGATTGGTTTATTCACAGCGATCTTCCTTTCAGAAATCGCGCCGAAACGGTTTGCTAAAATCATATCGCCAGCCGTGCAGTTACTTGCCGGGATTCCATCTGTTCTGTATGGTGTTTTTGGACTTGCGATTATCGTGCCGTTTTTGCAGAACAATTTAGGATTAGTGAAAGGGCAAAGCTTATTGGCTGTCATTATCGTATTAGCGATCATGATGCTTCCTACAATTGTGACGGTTGCTGAAACGGCGATCCGCGCTGTTCCAAAAACATATCGGGAAGGTTCTTTGGCACTCGGTGCTTCTGAAATCGGCACGATATTTAAAGTGGTTGTACCTGCAGCCAAGTCCGGTATTATGGCAGCCATCGTTTTAGGCTTAGGGAGAGCGATTGGTGAAACGATGGCGGTCATTTTGATAGCAGGAAACAGTTTGATCACGCCTACAAGTCTGACTGACAGTGTCCGCCCATTAACGACTAATATCGCTTTGGAAATGGGTTATGCGGCAGGCGTACATCAGGAAATGTTATTTGCGACAGGTATCGTGTTGTTCTCCTTTATCTTGATTTTAAATTTTGTTTTGGCAAAAATCAGCGCAAGGGGTGCTCACTAAAATGAGGATGTTTAAGGATAATGTATTGCGCGGGCTTCTATGGTTTTCGGCTTTCGTCACGGTTGGTATTCTTTTGCTGATTGTAGGATTCATCTTTTATAAAGGATTCCGACTCATCAATTTCGAATTCATCTTTGGCGACTATTCACCGACAGGCGGCGGTGGCATTTGGCCAATGATCGTTACAACCGTGTATACAATCGTCATTTCACTTGTTATTGCAACACCGATCGGAGTTTTAGCGGCAGTCTATCTTCAAGAATACGCTAAACAAGGCAGGCTTGTTAAAACGATCCGTTTTGCTACAGAAAGCTTAACAGGGATTCCATCAATCATCTATGGATTATTCGGTGCCGTATTCTTTGTTACGACGTTAAAGCTTGGCATGTCGATCATCGCGGCGTCATTGACGTTGACGATTATTGTATTGCCTGTCGTCATACGAACGACAGAAGAAGCATTGAAAACGGTCCCTCAAACGTACCGTGAAGGCTCTTTGGCTTTAGGTACAACTAAACTTCAAACACTAATGAAAGTCATCTTGCCAAGTTCAATGCCTGGAATCCTATCAGGGATCATCCTTTCCATGGGGCGGATTGTCGGCGAGTCGGCTGCGATATTTTTAACCGCTGGAACTGTGGCGGCTATGCCTGCAAGCATCTTCTCTTCCGCGAGGACACTGACGGTTCACTCCTATTTAGTTACACAGGAGGCGGGGGATATAGAACTGGCAGCCGCGATCGGAATCGTATTAATCGTCATCATCTTGATATTGAACTTCTCAGCTACGTTCATATCCAAGAAACTAAATAAAGCAGATTATTGATGTTGCTAGAAGTAAAGGAGGAAATGTAGCGCTTATGAAGCAGTCAGAGAAAACGGCAAAAATCAGTGTAAAAGATTTGAGTCTTTTTTACGGAGATAAACAGGCACTGTTTAATGTTTCGTTAGATATTGATGAAAAGAAAGTGACAGCGTTAATCGGACCATCCGGTTGTGGAAAGTCCACTTTTCTACGTACGCTCAACAGGATGAATGATCTAATCGATGGGGTGAAAATCACCGGGGATATTGTAATCGACAATGAAGATATTTATAAATCCAATGATGTCATTAAATTACGTACAGTAGTCGGAATGGTATTCCAAAAACCTAATTTATTCCCAATGAGCATTTATGATAATGTCGCTTACGGACCTCGGGCGCAAGGCATTAAAAATAAGAAAGAATTGAACAAGATTGTTGAAGAGAGCCTCCGTGGTGCTGCGATTTGGGATGAAGTGAAAGACCGTCTCAAGTCATCGGCACTCGGTCTATCAGGCGGTCAACAGCAAAGGGTTTGTATTGCCCGTGCAATTGCGATGAAGCCAGACGTTATTCTAATGGATGAGCCTACATCGGCACTTGACCCGATTTCTACATTAAAAGTTGAAGAGTTGATTGCACAATTAAAAAAGGAATATACAATTGTAATCGTAACTCACAATATGCAACAGGCTGCACGGGTATCAGACAAAACAGCTTTCTTCCTTAGTGGAGAAATTGTTGAATATGATGCAACAAATAACGTGTTTTCAAATCCGAAAGACCAAAGAACAGAGGATTATGTAACTGGCCGTTTTGGTTAATTAGCCAAGGCGAAACTGATTATAATCAAGGGGTGACTTTCATGAACGCAAGGAAGAACTTTGACAAGAACTTGCAAGAATTACAAAACAAAATGTTGGAGATGAACAAACTTACCATATCCGCATTTGAGAAAGCGTTCACTGCGTTTAAGACACAAGATATTGAATTGGCATTGCGAGTCATCGATGAAGACACAGCCATTGATAATCTTGACCAGGAAATCAACCAATTTGCTGTATGGCTTATTGCAAAAGAGCAACCTTTTGCAACAGATCTACGAAGAATCATCGCATCACTAAAAATCACTTCTGATATCGAACGTATTGCCGATTTTGCTGTAAACATTGCAAAAGCGACTGCTAAAATCGGAAAGACCGAATCACTGATGAACATTACAAAGCTTGAGCAAATGAATGAGACATCCCTTAAAATGCTGAATATGGCCGTGTCCGCATTCATCGATGGGAACATGGCTCTTGCTAAAGAAGTCGCCGCTCTAGACGATCAAGTCGACAATGCCTATGCAGAAACATATAAGAGCATTACTGAATACTTACGCCAACACCCGGAAGAAACAACACAGCTCGTCCAATTACTGTTCATCAATCGCTTTCTTGAACGAACAGCCGACCACATAACAAACATTGCCGAAAGCGCTGCATATTTAATAAAAGGTCAGATTTATGATTTGAATCAATAACTAATTACATAAGGTGGAATCCTTCATAGCGTAAGGATTCCACCTTATTTTTTTATTAGTTTGCACTATATTCATTATTTTGAGAAGATAAGAATAAAAGGGGAATGTGGTGGAGGGGTATGATGACATCAGTAACGGATAGATTAAC
Organism: Saccharococcus sp. Marseille-Q5394; assembly: GCF_946901335.1. Taxonomy (NCBI): domain Bacteria; kingdom Bacillati; phylum Bacillota; class Bacilli; order Caryophanales; family Anoxybacillaceae; genus Saccharococcus; species Saccharococcus sp. Marseille-Q5394. Next base: position 932,747 of record NZ_CAMPPQ010000002.1, read on the forward strand.
GGAATCGGTCTTACTAGAGATATTGGAGAATGCATTTCAGTGGTTTGTTGTCGTTGATAGAGAAGCGAACATTTTATATATCAATGAAGAATACTGTAAGTTCCTAGAAACGACTCGTGAAAAAGCAATCGGAATGCCAGTAGAAGAAGTCATTGAAAACTCTCGGATGCATGAAGTTGTACAGACAGGTGAGGTGCATATCGCATCGCCGCATTTTATAAAAGGAACCTATATGTTAGCGAACCGTGTCCCATTGGAGGTTGACGGAGAAATTGTAGGGGCTTTCGGAAGTGTCATGTTTAGAGATTTAAACGATTGGAATAATTTGAGCTCCCATGTGAGAACGACAATGGAAAAAATTAAGGTAGGTCATGCAACAGAAAATACGATTTTCCAACTGCAGGATATCCTTGGATCTTCTGATTCGATCAGATCGGTTAAAGAAACGATTCAGATGATTGCTCCAAGTGATTTACCTGTATTGATTCAAGGAGAAAGTGGAACAGGTAAGGAAATGTTTGCGCAGAGTATTCATTACCTCTCGAATCGCTCTGACAAGCCTTTTGTGAAGGTGAATTGTGCGGCAATACCCGTAGATTTTCTGGAACTTGAGCTTTTTGGAAGTGTTGGATCTACCGAACATAGCCAAAGAAAAGGGAGATTCCATCAAGCTGAAGGCGGTACTTTGTTCTTGGATGATTTAGGCGACATGCCACTACCGCTGCAAGTTGAATTATTGCGGGTGCTCCAAGAAGGAACGATTGAGCCGATCGGGTCACAAAAAGCAATTAAAGTAAATGTCCGAATCATCGCTGCTGTAAATCAACCATTGAAAACCTTAATGGAATCCGGGAAATTCCGCGAGGATCTCTATTATCGGATTCATGCAATTACGTTGCAAATTCCACCGCTTCGTCAGCGAATGGATGACTTCGAGGAAATCACAAGTCACTTTTTTCACGGAACAATTGCCAAAGTGGGAAAGCGTAATCTATCGATAGCAGCAGAGACAATGCAATATTTAAAAGAATATAGTTGGCCAGGGAATGTGAGAGAATTGTATAACGTAATTCAAGCAGCAGTCTATTTAACAAATGGAGATGTGGTACTGCCTAGTGCCCTGCCTCAAGAAGTCCGGCTCAAGTCCCTATACTATACGAGCAATACACAAACTCTGCAGCAAGCTGTTGAACAATTGGAGATGAATATCATATCTGAAACCCTTCAGGCATTTCCTAGTAGGAGAGAAGCTGCAAAGTTATTAGGCTTAAGTAAAAGTACGTTTTATGAAAAGTTGAAAAAATATAACTTTTGACCTAATTTCCGAAAATACGGACACTAGTACGGAAATCCGGACGTAAAGAAAAGCCAGTATCATATAGTGGAAAGCGTTATCAATTAACAGTCCGAATTCCTGGACTGTTTTTTCTCTTTATCTAGTAAGATGCCCAGAAATAAAGGTTTGCAAGTTTTCATAAGATTTGATTAAATGAATTGAAAGCGCTTTCTCTCTACATAAATTGGAGGTGGTTCCAAGGGGGACGAGCTATAGAATCGGTTGATGGGAGAGTAACTTTAGGTTTATTAAAAAGGGGGAGGAATTACTTTGAAAAAATCAAGCGCAATTTTTCTAGTGGGCTTTATGGTGTTATTTACAATTTTAGCTGGATGTAGTCCGCAGGTAAAAGAAACAGGTTCCACCAGTACTAGTGATCCAGTAGATTCTAAAGGTCAGGATACTTTTAACATTGGATTAGCTATTTCTATGTCAGGTGGAACAGCTCTATTTGGTGAAGGAGTAAAAAGAGGTGTAGACCTAGCTGTTAAGGAGTTTAACGATGCTGGCGGTTTTGAAGGGCAACAAGCGAATTTAGTTCTATACGATGATGAAGCTAAACCAGAAAAGTCAATCGAGATTGTTCAAAAGTTAATCAATCAAGATAACATTGTAGCCCTAGTTGGACCTGCGAACTCGGGGAATGCCATGGCACATATTCCATTTGTTCAAGAGGCGAAAATTCCTGAAGTCGTACCAGTAGCTACAGGGACAAAAATCACACAAGAATATAAAGATGCTGATAAAAACTATATTTTCCGTGTGGCTCCTCTTGATGGGGTTCAAGTGTCCGCTATTTTAAAAGAGCTGATCGATAAACAAGGACTTACGAAACTTGGTGTTATCCATGATACAGAGGGATACGGGCAAGGTGGCCGGGAAGATATTCTTAAACAAATGAAGGAAAACTACAATATGGAACCAACTGTCATTTCAGCTTTTGATCCAAAGGAATTAAATCTCGAGCCTTCTATTCGTGAAATGAATAATGCAGGGGTGGAGGCAGTCGTCTTCTACGGGCTTGCTCCACAGTCAGCAAAGTTACTGGAAGCTCGATTCAACGAAGGGTTAGATGCCCCTATCTACGCGACTTGGGCTACAGGTGATCCTACTGTATTAAATCTTGTTGGTGATCTTGTGAAAGATGATTTGTATTTTGTACAGTCCTATACGATTGATCAAAATGAAGTAGCAAAAAAATTCCATCAAAAAGTAGTGGACACATATGGAGAAGACGTGTTCCCTATTGCTACGGCACAAGGATATGACAGTGCAAAACTTATCTTAGATGCAATAAAAAAGGTTGGCTTGGATAGTGAGAAAATTCGTGATCAAATTGAATCCTTCACGGATTTTGAAGGTGTAACAGCCATTAAATCAACACCTTTTACAAAGGAAAACCATGAAGCATTTGGTATTGATGAAGTATTCATTGCCACATATAACGACGATTTACAAATTATTTCAGCAGAATAATCGAGTTATTTAACTATATTCATCAAATGTTTTTTGTGCCGAAAGCGCAGCGCACAGGAAACAAATACGCCAAGGCGCATTTGTTCTGGTGTAAAGGGGAGTCCATACGAAGATTTCCCTTTTCACCTTTGCTGTTTTCTGTAGCAAATTACAAGGGGGACGTTTGCTTTGGATTTAACAGATGTATTAAAAGCCATTATTAATGGGTTAGTGTATGGAAGTGTTTATGCGATCATCGCCCAAGGCTACTATATTACTTTTATTACAACTAAAACGATGAACTTTGGTCAAGGTGACTTTGTCATGCTTGGTTCACTTATTGGATTATCTACCTTTACGGCAATAACAGCAGCAGGCATGGGTGTTTGGATTGCCTTTATAGCATCCTTGCTATTGGTAATCATCGTAGTGGGTATTTCCGGTTGGGCATTGGAACAAGTCGCTATCCGACCGTTACGAAGTTGGCATTCCATTGGTTGGATATTAAGTACTGTGGCCGTTGCCATGATCGTGAGAAACGTAGCTATGCTTATATGGGGAAGAGATGTTTTGATGGCCCCATCTCCATTTGGACGCGCTATTTTAGATTTAGGTATATTGAAAATCCGTTATCATGAAATATTTGTACTAGTTGGCGCCGCAGTTATCATGTTACTATTATACGTTTTCTTAAAGAAATCGTTATTCGGAAAGGCGCTTGAAGCGGTTGCCTTTAATAAGGATGCTGCTTCACTAATGGGCATTAATCCACGGTTAATGGCTTCCATTGCTTTTATCATTGCAGGTACCTTAGCAGGAGTAGGTGGCGTTTTAGTCGGGCCTATGGTACATCCAGGTGCATTTATTGGTCTTTTCCTTGGATTGAAAGCATTTGCGGTTGCAATTATTGGCGGTATCGAAAATCCACGGGGCATTTTTATCGGAGGACTTTTACTAGGTGTATCAGAAAATCTCTTTGCTCTATATAGTACATCCATGAAAGAAGCTGCTGCGTTCTTTTTAATTCTTGTCATTTTAGCAGTCCTTCCTCAAGGGTTATTTGGAAAACGAGTAAAGGAGAAGTTTTAAATGACAAAAGCAAAATGGTGGATTTATCAAATTGGTATCCCGCTCGTCCTCCTATATGCATTTCCTTGGGTTTTTAACAATGCTCATACGATCCATGTAGCCCAGTCATTTTTAATTACTTACATTGTCATCGTCGGGTTAAATCTACTTGTAGGTCTCTCCAAGCAGCTATCCTTGGGGCATGTTGGGTTCTATGCGATCGGAGCATATTTATCTGTAATCCTTACCATGAAAGTAGGATTGAATTTCTTCGTAAGTGTTATTATCGCTGCATTAGTTGCTGCTTTATTTGGCGCCGTGGTAGCTCTTTTGTCGTTACGAGCGAAAGGTCCTTATTTGGCAATGGTAACAATTGCATTTGGAGAATTGGTTGGTATTATAGCCAACCGCTGGGTAGATGTCACTGGCGGTCCTGCAGGAGTTCGAACCTCACAACCATCCATATTCGGTTTTGAACTTGGTCCAATTGAGTATATGTGGTTTATTGGGCTCTTGGCTATAGTCATTACAGCAGGCGCAACAAATATCTTTAGAGGTCGTTATGGTCGGACCATGACTGCTTTTGGAAATAGTGAAGTTGCTTCAGAGGTGCTAGGGATTAATGTTCGAGGTTGGAAAATTTTGGCCTTTTCAATTTCCGCTTTTTTAGCAGGATTCGGTGGAGGGCTCTTCGCTTTTCAAAATCAGTTTATAAGTAGTACCACTTTTGAATTGAATTTATCAATTCTGTTCCTTATCGCGGTTATTATCGGAGGATCAGGAACAAAGATAGGTCCTATTATAGGTACAGCGATTATCGTTGGGTTACCGCAATTCCTACACAACTTTGTAGATTATCATTTAATGATTTTTGGTGGAATATTATTAGTCGCACTAATCCTTTTACCAGATGGTATCGTAGGTGCCTTCACCAATCTTTCGTTCTTTAAAAAGCTTTCTAGTAAGAAAGTTACTACTGAGTTAGGAATCTTACATGATGATCGGGAGGCAACAATCGATTTACCTGACGGGATTAATGGAAAGCTTTTGGAGCTTGAAAATATTTCAATGCATTTTGGTGGAATAAAAGCTATCGACGATGTTGAAATCGAGGTTTGGGGTGGAATTGTTCACGGAATTATTGGCCCGAACGGTTCAGGTAAAAGTACGACAGTTAACGTCCTAAGTGGAGTCTATATGCCGACTGGCGGGAACCTACTTTGGAAAGGGAAGAACATTACAAAATATGCTCCTCATGGAATAGCGCAAGAAGGGATTACGAGAACGTTCCAAAACCTGCAGTTGTTTGAAGACATGAGCGTTTTACAGAACGTTATGGTTGGTTTTCATCTTCATTTCAAAACAGGATTCCTGAAAAACGTATTATATCTAGGTCAGGTATCTGATGAAGAGCGTTATTATGCACAAAAAGCCTATGATCTATTACGAATTGTTGGCTTAGAAGAAAAAGCCCATGAAAAAGCATCTGACTTGCCGTATGGGGAACAGCGATTAGTTGAAATAGCTAGGGGGTTAGCTTTAAAACCTTCTTTACTTATTTTAGATGAACCGGCAGCAGGGGCCAGCCCAAAAGAAATTGAAAAAATCATGGATGTCATCCAACGTCTGAAGAATGCAGGATTGTCTATTATATTGGTTGAGCATCATATGGATATCGTTATGAATATTTGTGATTATATTACAGTATTAGATTTCGGCAAGAAAATTTGTGAGGGAACTCCTGAAACTATTCAAAACGATCCAAGAGTAATTGAGGCCTATCTTGGTGGGGAAGAGGTGAACCAGCTTGTTGCAGGTACAAAATCTATCAGTTAGTTATGGTCGGGCATCCGCTTTACACAATGTGACAATGGAAGTGAATGAGGGTGAAATTGTTGCTGTTATTGGTCCTAATGGGGCCGGTAAAACTACGCTATTGAAAGCGATAACGGGGTTGCTGAAGGCGAAGGAGGGTACGATTCGCTATAGAGATAACGTGATTACAGGTACACCTGCTCATAAAATTTTAGGGGTTGGGATATCCCATGTCCCTCAAGGCCGTCAAGTCTTTGGTGATCAGTCGGTAGAGGATAATCTGATTTTAGGTGCATTTTCGATTAAAAAAGAAAAACAAAAAATTGAAGAGCTTATAGAAAGAGAATACGAAAGATTTCCGAGACTAAAGGAGAGAAGATGGCAGCATGCGGGTACATTAAGCGGTGGAGAGCAACAAATGCTAGCAGTATCCAGAGCGCTTATGTCTGATCCTGATTTTGTTATTCTTGATGAGCCATCCATGGGTTTATCACCTATATTTGTAAAACAGATATTCGACACGCTACTAGAGTTGAAGAAATCTGGCAAGACGGTAATGGTCGTCGAGCAATTAGCCATGGCTGCTTTAGCTATATCTGACCGGGCTTATGTTTTACAAGTAGGTGAGGTGAAGTTACACGGACAATCACGAGATTTATTAAGGGATGACGGTCTGGTAAAAACGTATTTAGGTGCAGCTTCACCGAATTAACAGATATGTAAAATACGCTGTTATGTATTTCGATTACCGGAAGACAGTTTAACCTTTGGAGCGTTATAGGTACATCTCGTAAGCGCCCTGTATTTTGTGTGGGGAGGAATTCACATGGTAGAAGGAAAAGTTTTATTTATAACAGGAGCTGCACAAGGGATCGGCTTTGAAGTTGCCCAAGAGTTTTCTAAAGCAGGCGCTAAAGTTGTACTTTCAGATATTAATGGGGAAAAAGTGAAGGATGCTGCCCAAAGACTGAGTGGAGATGCGATTGGTATTAAGTGTGATGTCACGTCCGAAGCAGATCTGGAAAAGGCGATCAATGAAGCAATTACTTATTATGGAAGAATTGATATTCTCATTAATAATGCTGGGATGCAGCATGTTGCGATGCTCGAGGATTTTCCGACGGAGCGATTTGAATTGCTTGTGAAGATTATGCTGACAGCTCCATTTATCGCAACGAAACTCGTATTGCCGCATATGAGGGAGAATGGATTTGGACGTATCTTGAATATGGCTTCCATTAATGGACTTGTCGGCTTTGCGGGAAAAGCTGCGTATAACTCAGCCAAGCATGGTGTAATCGGGTTGACGAAAGTCGCGGCTCTCGAAACGGCAGCGGATGGGATTACGGTAAACGCAATCTGTCCTGGCTATGTTGACACGCCATTAGTGCGCAATCAGTTCCAAGATTTAGCGACGACACGCAATGTTCCACTCGAATCCGTACTGGAGGAAATCATTTATCCATTAGTGCCTCAGAAGCGGCTGTTAGATGTTAAGGAAGTTGCCGATTTAGCACTGTTCCTTTCGAGCGATGCAGCGAAAGGCATGACAGGTCAAGCGGTCGTGCTGGACGGCGGATATACGGTGCATTAACGAGTAACCTAGCAATTTGGAGGGTTACTTCACTTCTGACTGTAGACAAACACAAGAGATTTTGGTGTTTGCCTATAGTCTTTTTTCTATTAAAATAGTGTTGAAACTAAACAAAGTTGATTTCCGCTGCGGTCGGACGCTTTCCGCGGGCACGGCTTCAGCCAATCGAACAACGTAGGGTTCGATTTGCCGTATTTCTGCGTTCCTTGCAGAAATTAAGGCAGCATCCACATCCTGCTCGCAACGCTTCGCTTGTGCTCGCAAAAGCCGTTCTTCGTAACGGCTTTCGCAGGAGTCGCCGACCTCCACTCCAATCAACGGTGTCTTTTATAAAATAAATGAGGTAATGGATATGCATATGATGACGAAAAATCAAATCAATGAAGGTGAACAGTTGGAAATGCTGACTATAGAGCAGTTAGTTCCACAAGACCATCTGGTTCGTAAATTGGATGCTGCGATTGATTTCTCCTTATCTATCCATTAGTCGAATAAGCTGGCCAGCTGGACATGGAGAATGCCAATCATGGCGTAACATGAACCAAAATCGGAAAAAATCCAAGACACTTTTCTGTCAACACTCTGAAGTAACCTCTCAATGTAGAGAGGTTACTATTTAGGTCATCTATAGGAACTTAATCGGCAATTAACTAATTTGGCCACAAACAAAATGGCAGGGGAAATATAAATGGATGTCCGATTTTCGCTAACACCGAACCGTTGAGTTATTAATTGATTGGACAATTGTTTGTATGAGGTTTTCAACCATATATGGTTTATATTTGATGTATTTATTGATTGTAAGTAGCTTCGTTGATTGGAGTGGAAGGCGGCGACTCCTGCGGGACAAGCGTGTCCAGGTGAGACCCCGCAAGGCGCGAAGCGACGAGGAGGCTCACGGACCGCCCGCGGAAAGCGTCCGCCTGAAGCAGAAATCAACACTGTATTGTTTATCAGAGCCTATAAAATAAGGCTAACGAAGAAAATCATTTTTTGCTGACATTATGGACAGTCCCTTTACTATTATAGATTGGATCAGGCTTTTTCAGTCTGCTTACTAGCCTTTACCTGTTCCATTAAATAATCGACGAAAGCGTCGTCCCGTACAAGCCATGCTTCGTACTTTCTTTTAAGGAAACGCTCCGCTTCCTCAAAGCTAGTAAAGGTCTGTTCCACCTTTATGTCATTTTGCTTAATTACCCATGTTTGATCGTTTTCCGGGTAGAGGAAAAAGCTATCGTCCATTCGGTTTTTATAGAGGGAACCGAAGGAAGAATGTTTCAAGTTGTATCGATTTCGCCGCGCATCTTCCCTTAAAGGTTCTAAGTGGAACGTGTCCAAAACAAACTGTTGAAAAGCCTCGGTAGTCAAAGAGCATCCAGAAGCTTTTGCATGTCCGCCTCCACCGAATTGACCGGCCACTTCGGATACATCAACATGCTCATGGATTGTTCGGAAACCGGCTCGTTTCCCCCCCATATTTAGGATTACAATGTAATCAAGATGCGGGTATTCTTTGCCAAGTTCATTGCCTAGCTCTGAATGATAGGATTCCGCATAGACGATTCCCGCAAAGTGTTCACCTGTTTCCGTTTGTACAAGTTCTCTTCTCTTCCGACGAATATAGCGTTCGATTTTATCTTCTTCCATATCAAGTAGCTTCTTTTCGAATTCATCAAAGTTAAAATGTTCATCCGAAGAGAGTCGACTGATCATCTTGTCTTCAAATTCCTCAATAGTCATAAGAAAGAAGAGGGCATTGAGACGTTGTGCACTCTGATTATTATTCTTCTCCCATTCCCATGTATCATACTGCCTGACGAGCTCGACAAATTCGGCAATAGATTCAGACGGTTCCATGTGTTCATGTGTCACAAGGTATTCATATAATAGGGAGGTCGCCGAAGTTAACTTTTCTTCCTCATCCTCGACTTCGACATGCCCCCACTCATACTCATTAAAGTGAAGCGCTGTCTTATGGTGATCAATCAATTGAACCTTTCCACCGTCTTGATAAAACCTCTCAAGTCTATTCTCATTTTCTTCATTTACAGACAAATCGGTAATGAACAAGAATGTTTCCTTATCCCCATTTTCCAGAAACCATTCTACTTCCCGATTAAGACCGGAAATGGAATTGTAGCGTACTTTGACCTGCTTCCCAAAAGCCATCTTCGCTAAAATTCCGCAACCAACGCCGTCCAAATCATTATGAGACAACAATTTATACATATCCATCACTCCTCGAACGACAGTATAGTCAATTTACGCGGGTGACAGTCCCATCTTCGGATCATTCTCAATAAAAAAACCCCCCGTTTACCGGGGGCTTGTAACCTCTGCGTTTACACCAAGCTTATCAAGAACAAATGCGTAGCATTCCGCAGCTTCCTTCAAATGGTTGAAGCGGCCAGACTTGCCGAAATGGCCGGCACCCATATTCGTTTTCAGTACAACGACGTTGTCATCGGTTTTTAACGCTCTCAGGCGTGCAACCCACTTGGCCGGTTCCCAGTAACCGACACGTGGATCGTTTATGCCGGTTGTAATGTACATATGAGGATAGTCTTTCGCTTCCACATTGTCATAAGGACTGTAGGACTTCATATAGAAGTAATCCTCGCGATTTTGTGGATTGCCCCATTCATCCCACTCCAGCGTAGTCAGGGGAATGGTCGTATCGAGCATCGTCGTCACGACGTCGACGAATGGCACGGCAGGAACGACTGCCTTGAACAAATTCCCGGCCAAGTTTGCCACTGCGCCAACGAGCAAGCCTCCCGCACTGCCTCCGCGGGCCGCCATTTGGTTTGGAGTTGTGTAACCCTGCTCGATAAGATGCTTCGCTGCAGCAATAAAATCTGTGAACGTATTTCGTTTATGCTCCATCTTTCCATCTTCATACCAACTCCGTCCCATTTCGGAACCGCCACGCACTTGCGCTGTGACAAATATGATACCCTTGTCCAAAAGCGGGAGACGATACGGATCGAAATGCGGATCGCTGTTTGCTCCATATGAGCCATATCCATAAAGAATCAATGGTGCAGGCCCTTCATCGAGCGCATCTTCCCGATAGACGACGGTCATCGGCACGTTGACGCCATCCTCGGCGACTGCCCATAATTGCTCTTGACGATAGCTTGAACGGTCATATTCTCCGCTGACGGAAGCCACTTGCAATTTATGCTTCACTCCGGTTGACAGATTCAGTCCATATGTCGTTTTTGGCGTAAGCAGCGACTCATATTGAAGCAACACTTCAGTCGTCTCGTAGCTCTGGTCGGATAAAACCGATACAGTATAGAGCGATTCATCCCATTCAATCGGATTCAACTCGCCGTCCTGTAATACCCAGATCTGCGTCAAACCGTTCTCCCGGCCGGAGACAAGAAGCTTATCACGAAACGGATACACACCTTGAAGATAGCGATTTTCGCTATACGCAATGACATTCACCCGTGACCTGATGTCGTCGAGTGGACAGCGGAGCAGTTGAAAGTTCAGCGCATTTTCGTTTGTCAGTATGAGCAGGTCATCGCCCCAATGCTCCACATCATAGAGAATCCCATCACGCCGCGCATCCAGTAGTTGCAAAGGGGATGACGGGGCATCTGCATCCAACATGCGAATTTCGCTTGACGTTTTCGAATGTGAATAAACAAAAATAAACTTCCCGCTTTGCGATTTAGACACGTAGAGCGTAAATGTCTCGTCTTTTTCTTCATAGACAAGCTCATCACTCTTCACGTCACTACCTAATCGATGCCTCCATAATCTGCAAGGGCGTTGATTCTCATCAACAGTAATGTAAAATATATAGTCGCCACAACGGCTCCATTCCATGCTTCCATATAAAAACACATCCGAAATCCGGTCTGGTAGAAGTTCGCCAGTTTCGATGTCCTTTATATGGATAGTATAACGATCGGTGCCATCACGGTTCTCTAAAAAGGCCAGACGGTTATGATCGGTACTCATACGCTGCACCGTCACGCTTAAATAGTCACTGTCCTCGGCCAATTCATTCAGATCGAGCACCACTTCCTCCGATGCCTCATCTACTAGTTCTCGGCTTGCCGCCTGCTTGCGTGCATATATCGGGTATTGCTTGTCCTTTTCCAAACGTGAATAATAGAAGTATTGTCCATTCTGTACAGGCACTTTCACTTCGGAATCGGGAACACGGTCAACCATGCTTTGATAAATCTGGTCGGTTTGTTCTGCCAAAGGCCGCATGACGTCATCGAAATACTGATTTTCTTCTTCTAAATAATTGATGACCTCGGGGTTATTGCGATCCTTCAGCCAATAATAGTCGTCTTCGCGTACATCGCCATGCAATTCATGGGGATGGGGAATCCGTTTTGCTATAGGTGGTTTCATACTAGTTCCTCCTCTCCTTATAAATAGTAGTTTCGTGATAATTACAGAAATACCTCTTTTTAAATGAAGCGTGACGGATTCGTAACAAACATGTGGGTCATTGCATATTTTAGGCTAATGAGATTTCCTTGCAGACAACCGCCCCCGTCAACTTGGGAGTCGCGGGGGCGGTCAGTGTAGAGAACTGCTTATTCTCTTGGCCTTATAGAATGTCCAGTTGTACGATTAATGCCAAGAGGATTTGTAGCAATAGCTGCAAGGAAATCGCTACATCGGTGTCTTCCGTAGTTACTTCGATATCACGGGAGTTGACGATGATCAGTCTTTGGCGGTTGGTCTGCCGGATCTGTGCTCGTTCCAGTAATTCAGCTGTCACTCGTTCCGCCCTTGTACCATCAGCAATCGAGATGTTAACAACAATCGCGATGGCTACTTGGAGCGCTGCTTGCAGGGACACGGCAACTTGCGTGTCAGTCGTTCTGACAGTGACATCGCAAGAGTCGCGGATGACAATTAATTCGTTGGAAAGCTGTTCGATATCAGTATCCAATTCCGCGTCTGCACCCGTATTCTCTCTATCATTCCTGCAATGAGCGATTGGGTGCCTTGAATCAGCATCTAATGCAGACCATCTGTCTCTGTCTCTATCCCGGTCTCTATCTCTATCCCGGTCTCTGTCTTTGTCTCTATCCCGGTCTCTGTCTCTATCCCGGTCTCTGTCTTTGTCTCTGCATCTGTCTTTGTCTCTGTCCCGGTCTCTGTCTCTATCCCGATCTCGATCTCTGTCTCTGCATTTGTCTCGATCTTTGTCTCTATCTCTGTCTCGATCTCGATCTCTGTCTCTGCATCTGTCATCTTCACGTGAATAATATTCATAGTCATAGTCATTGTCATAGTCCATTATTCTTCCCTCCTCTCTCTTTCTATTACATGTGCGGGAAAGTTCTTGAGTTGGACAAATTATCTATTCCTGTTCATTTTTTTTATTTTTGCTTTTGCTGTTTCTTCTTCATGAATGCTTCCCGTAGCGGATGAGGCGCCTGTCCGTCTGTTTTTTCCTGTGTATCGGTTACTTTCCGAACGGCTTTCGATTCCAAAAAGCCCTCTACTTGAGTTTTTAGCTGTTCAACTGTCTGCTTCAAGCCTTCACGTTGCTCATCTGTCATGCGTTGTTTTGCTCCATCGACATTGATTTTGTGTTTGGAGAATACATCAGCTACAAACAGCTCCATCAACTGGCTCGACAATCCATATAATTGTTCGCGGTTATTTTTGTCTTCCACTCAAATCACCTCCTTTTGCACTTACAAATATGTATACTCGCGCAAACCCACTTCAGCAGGGCATCTATACATATAACAGGAAAAAAACCGTAAGGATCAAGAGGTAGAACCACTTATATAATAAAAAGGAAGAACATGCCCTTGAAACGGGAAATGTTCTTCCTTTTCATTGATTCTGATTGTTGGTACCTGTACCAATGAATTCCAAGGAGAGGCCAGAAAGTCAAAAATTCGTTGGTTAAAGTGCACAAAGGTTTGGCTGAATTAGTGATTATCGTAAAAACCTTATGCACAGTACATAGCGAGGCCTTGTGCATTTTGGTCACTAGACATAAAGACCTTAGCTATAAAGCTATGTATAATAAGTGGTGCAAGAAGAAAAAGTTTTAGTAGGAAAGTATTTATCAGCCAAAATAAACTAAATGCAGTTGAAAATACAGCATTGAAAGGGGCAGTTGATATGACTGTAATAAATGAAGCTATCGACTCAAAAGCAATTCAGGTTGAACAAAACTCGACGTTGGATGAATCACTGCATCCGAAAACCGAGCAGGATAGGACCGTCAAGCCAAAAGACTATGTCTTCATGTGGATCGGTGACGGGGTTAACTTAGGGAATATGACGTTGGGAGCGAGCGTAATTGTCGCGGGAGCAGCAACATTGAACATCTTCCAAACAATCCTGGCAGCTCTGATCTCCATAGGGATCATTTCAACTATCTTCGCATTGAATGACCGACTAGGTTATCGGGAAGGTATTCCGTACGTTGTACAACTTAGAATGTCCTTCGGGATTAAAGGGAAAGTCATTTCGTCGTTATTGCGCGGTGTACCTGCCATCGTCTGGTACGGTATTCAAAGCTGGATAGGCGGTACTGCGTTGAATGAAATAATGAAAATCGTTACAAACGGAGCATTTAATAATGTTGTCATCTGTTTCATCGGACTTCAATTGTTCCAGATTGTCCTTTCGCTCTTCGGTTTCCATGCAATTAAATGGGTGGAAACAGTTGCATCTGTCGTTTTCATGGCAGCGCTCGTCTATGTGTTTGGGATCCTTATGACTTCACATACAACTCAGATTGCTGAAACGTGGGTACAAGCTAAAGGATCATGGGGCTTGCCGTTCTTCGGACTCATCATGGTCTTCTTGGGGAACTACGCAGGAATATTCGTAAGTGCTGCAGACTATTCTCGTGAGCTGAAAACTGGTTTGAGTGATAAGAAGCGTGGAGCATTATACTTTATTCCAATAACAATTTCATACGGTTTTGTTATTGTCATCGGTGCAATGTTGGCAGCTGCAACAGGTGTAACGAACCCTGCACAAGCACTTCCAATCATACTCAATAATGATTATGTTTCCGTGTTCGTATCAGCCTTTATCGTCGTAGCAGTCATTGCAACAAATATGGTGGCGAACATCATTCCGCCGGCATATGTCATTACATTGCTGACAAAATTGAAATATAAAGCATCTGTAACGATTACAGGATTGCTTGCGTTAGGTGCATTTCCTTGGTTGCTTATCCAAGAGTCATCGGCTACAGGTTTGAATATGTTCATCCTAATCTATTCAGCATTTTTAGGACCTGTTATCTCCATCCTTCTCGTAGATTATTATATTTTACGAAAACAGAAAGTGGATATGACTGACCTGTATAATGACGAAGGATCATTTGCCGGATATAATCCAGCAGGGTTGATTGCTATGTTCATCGGTGCAGCCGCTGCATTCATAGAGGTTGAGCTAGCATGGATTATCGGTTTAGTAGTAGCTGGTACAGCTTACTACCTTCTATCGAAATATGCATTTAAAAATTCAAACTTCAAAAAAGGAACCATTTTCGAGAAATAATGAATTGTACAAATTGCCTCATGGAGAATCCAACTTCATGAGGCAATTATTTTGTTCATCTTGCACAAATGGTTATCTAAAGTGTCTATTATTCACCCCCGACTTATCCACTGTATCTAATAAAACATCATTCTTTTGTTTAAGTGACCTAAAGAAGTATATCAATATAGGTTGTATAATGAGGTTGTCCACTACTAAGTGTAGATGTGAAGCTTGTTGGGGATAACAATGTTTACGAACATTGATGATGAACCTCATTATAGTAAAGGTTTCGATTACTAGTGGTAAATTTTTGAGGAGGGGTTTTTTTGACTCTTTTTGATAGAGAAAAAATGAAGAATGCTGGATATAGTGAAGATGTATTGCCCACAAAAGTAGAAGAACGAAAATGGGGTATAAGCAATTTCCTGACGGTCTGGATGGGTTCGGTTCATAACATTCCAAACTATATTGCCATTGGTGCTCTTTTTGCTTTGGGACTGTCGGTCGGCCAAGTGTTTACTGCAATTATGGCTGCCTCCATTGTCATAGCATCGATGCTTGTTCTAAATGGCCATGCAGGATCAAAATATGGATTGCCGTTTGCGATGTTGCTGCGTTTATCTTACGGCCCGAAAGGCGCAATGATTCCGGGTGTGTTAAGAGGAGTCATTTCTGCAATTATGTGGTTCGGGTTTCAAACGTACGCAGGAAGCCAAGCATTATCAATTTTAATTGGTAAGCTTTGGCCGACGTATTTGACATTAGGTGGAGATTGGAACCTTCTAGGGTTATCTTTGCCAGCGTTGATATCGTTTTTACTGTTCTGGTTATTGAACATTGCTTTAATTTATGGAGGAATGGCTTTCCTAGGGAAGTTTACAAATATCCTCTCGCCGCTTGTGTACATTGTTTTTGGAGGAATGGCAATTTGGGCCATTAACTTAGCTGGAGGAATCGGTCCTATTCTTTCGTATACAGGTACAGGAGTTCCAGGAAATAAAGTAGTTATTTTCTTCGCGGCTGTAACGGCAGTAGTTGCAGCATGGGCAGCACCGATTGTTAACGCTTCAGATTTCACGAAGCTTGCAAAATCGACGAAGACGCAAGCGATAGGTCAAACTGTCGGCCTTGTTGTAACGTATTTACTATTCGCGGTTGCAAGTATCGCCATCATTGTCGGATCTGAAATCGCCTTTGGAACACCGATATGGAACGTATTGGATGTTGTAGCTCGTTTTGACGGGACATTTGCAATCGCTATTTCCGTTCTAACACTTTGCTTAACAACTTTATCTGTTAACGTAACTGGAAATATTGTACCGGCTGGTTACCAACTAGCATCTTTATTCCCTAAGACACTCACATTCAAATCGGGTGCAATTATTGCAGCAATTACTGGAATTCTCGTTATGCCGTGGAAGCTGATGGAAAATGCAACAAGTATTTTCACTTTCTTAAACATTATTGGCGGAATCCTAGCTCCGGTTACTGGAATCATGCTAGCCCAGTATTTCCTCATTTCAAAAACTAAAATTGATTTGAATGCTTTATATGATGCGGAAAAGGGAAAGTATCATTATACAAAAGGATTCAATGTAAATGCGATAATCACAACGATAATTGCAGGTGTGATTTGTTTGATCGGAAACGTCGTACCTGTCCTCAAACCGCTTTATGATATGTCTTGGTTTGTAGGAATCATTGCAGCATTTATTCTCTACACGGCGCTTGAATCGACTTATTCAAAAGGTGCCTTGACGCGAAATGCTCCAGAGTTATCTAAAGAGAATAGGTAATTCCATATATGGCGAAACTGATGTTTGGTGTGAAGTTGGCGGTAAAAAATCATTGATAACTGAGAGGGGAAATTCAAATGGCATTCGATTTAGTTATTAAAGGTGGAAAAGTGGTTTTACGTGATGGTGTTTATAACGTTGACTTAGGAATCAAGGATGAAAAGATTTCATGCATCGCCCAGAATATTACGGATGATGCTAAGGAAGTTATTGACGCGTCCGACCAATATGTCATGCCTGGAATGATTGATACGCATGTACACATCAGCGAACCTGGACGTGCGGAGTGGGAAGGATTCGAAACAGGATCGAAATCACTGGCTGCAGGAGGCACAACAAGCTACGTGGAAATGCCGCTGAATGCCCTGCCGGCAACAACGAACAAAGCGGCGTTGGATCTTAAGTTGGAAGCGGCGGTAGACCAGAACTACGTCGACTACGCGTTTTACGGTGGACTCGTCCCTGGAAACGTGGATAAGCTGAAGGAAATGTCGGACGCTGGCGTTCTTGCGTTTAAATGCTTCCTATCCGATATTACAAGTGACATTCCGGATGATTTTGTAAATGTGGATGACTACACTTTGTATAAAGGCATGCAAAAGTTGGCTGAATTGGATCAGATCCTATGCATCCACGCGGAAAACGGATCAGTACCGTCTGGCCTTGCAAAGGAATTTGCAAGGGAAGGCAAAAACTCCGGAGTCGAATATGCGGAATCCCGTCCGATTTTCACAGAAGTGGAAGCGGTTCAACGTGCGATTCTTTTCGCTAAAGAAACAGGCTGTAAATTGCATCTAGTTCATATCAGCACTTCAGAGGCTATCCAGGTGATCTTAAAAGCGCGTGAAGAAGGCGTCGATGTAACAGTTGAATCTTGCCCTCACTATTTCGCATTCACTGCCGATCAAGTCGATGAAATTGGTCCTAAGGCAAAATGTCAGCCTCCAATCAGAAAAGCGGAAGACCAAGCAAGATTATGGGACGAGCTTCTAGCAGGCAATATCGACTGGCTGACGTCTGACCATTCGCCTTGTACGGAAGACTTGAAGCAAGGAACGATTTGGGAAGCATGGGGCGGAATTAGCGGCGCGCAAAACAACGTCGACCTCATGTTTGACTTGGCTGTGAAACAGCGCGGACTTCCGGTTCATGAGTTCGTTAAATTGATTTCAACAAACCCGTCTGAGCGTTTCAACATTGCCCATAAAGGTGAAATCGCAGTATCCAAAGATGCGGACATCATTTTAGTCGACCCGAACCAATCGTACACAGTGAAGAGGGAAGATCTTTACTACAAAAACAAACATAGTGCATACGAAGGCAGAAAAATCGACTGCCGCGTAACAAAAACAATCGTTCGCGGACATGTCGTATTCGACCTAGAAGAAGGCATTGTCGGAGAACCTGTCGGCAAGTTGATTGCTGCCAATAACTAATTCATTCATACCTTTGCCGTTGTCCAATCCGGCAATGGCAAAGGTAAATTTGTGTTTGGAGGAATGAAAGATGACTACATACGATTTGATTATTAAAAACGGTAAGATTGTTACAGCTGAATCCGTTATCCAAGGTGATATTGCTGTTAAAGACGGTAAGATCCAAGAAGTTGGCCAAGCGCTGCAAGGCACGGCTGATCGAGTGATCGATGCAGAAGGGAAACACGTATTACCAGGATTGATTGACACGCATGTCCACTTCAATGAACCGGGTAGAACGGAATGGGAAGGAATTGCAACAGGAAGCCGAAGCTTAGCTGCTGGCGGAGCGACTTCTTTCTTCGATATGCCGTTGAACAGTACACCTCCGACGATCAATAAAGAGAACCTGGACTTGAAAAAGGCTTGCGCAGATGAAAAATCAATCGTCAATCCATATTTCTGGGGCGGCCTTGTTCCGGAAAATATAGCTGACCTGAAAGATCTTCATGACAATGGAGTAATCGGATTCAAAGCTTTCATGTCTCCGAGTGGTATCGCTGATTTCAATCATGTGGACGATGTAACGATTTTCAAGGGAATGAAAGAAATTGCTTCTCTTGGCTCATTACTTGCAGTTCACGCTGAAAGTACAGTCATTTGTGACCAGCTTGCCGAAGAAAAGCAAAAACAAGGTAAAACTACAGCAAGAGATTTTGTCGAGTCAAGACCGATCATCTCTGAAATCGAAGCGGTCAGAAGAATTATCTCTTATGCAGAAGCAACAGGTTGTAAATTGCATGTTGTCCATGCGAGCAGCAGGAAAGTCGTCGAAGTCATTCAGGAGGCAAAAGACAGAGGCGTAGACATCACAGTTGAAACTTGCCCACACTATTTAGCTTTGAATGTACAAGACTTTGAAGCAAAAGGCGGCTTGGCGAAATGCTGTCCTCCGTTACGCGATCAAGACGAAGTCGAAGATCTATGGGCTGCGGTCGCGAACGGCGAAATTAATGTCATCGCATCAGACCATTCACCGGCTCCGGCATCTATGAAAACAATAACAGACAACTATTTTGAAGGTTGGGGCGGAATTTCAGGAGCTCAGTCGACATTGAACATCATGTTGACGGAAGGCTATTTCAAACGCAATCTTCCATTGGAGAAGATTGTAGAATTGACTGCAACGAACCCTGCTAAACTATTTGGCCTTACGAATAAAGGGGTACTAGAACCTGGCTATGATGCGGATATCGCGATTGTTGACTTGAATGAAAGCTTTGAACTGAAGAATGAAGATCTCTTCTACCGTCACCAACATTCACCATATGTCGGGTTTGAGTTCAAAGGAAAAGTCAAAACGACTATCGTCAATGGAGAAGTTGTCTTCGAGAACGACAAAATCGTCTCTGAGAAAACAACTGTTATTCAATAAAAACAAAAAACCAAAGCCCTTTCGAACCGGGCTTTGGTTTTTATTCATTTTCTCTTAAAAGTGATCCGATCATTAACGCTACGCGTATGCGCAATGAGTGCGCCGGATCGCGGAAAGAGCAATTTAGTATTTCTTCCGCCTTCTCGATACGGTATTTGACAGTATTTCGATGAATGTACAAGCGGCGTGACGTCTCCGAAATCTCGCACTGGGAATCCAAATACACTTGAATCGTTTTGACCAGTTCCTGATTTTCCTTTGTCTTCGGATGAGCGAGAGATTTCAATGTATTTTCATACAATGCTTTTAAATCTTTTTCAGGAATCGTGTTCAATAAATCCTCAAGCTCTTTCATTTTATAGAAATTGATGAACCCGAGCATATTCATATCATATCCGCTCATAATTGCTTCACAGGCTTCTGCATAAGCGGTTGTAATATCCTTAATGGACTGAACCGTATTGCTGACGCCGAAGGAGATCGAATAATCACCTTGTAAGTTTTCTTGACATTTCTCGACGAATTCGTTCACTTCTGATGGGTCAACTTCATCAGCGTATTGCAAGATCATAACGTAGTACTTTTCCTTCGTAAATAGAATGCCGTCCAGTTCGCTATGAACGATTTCATCTTCGAGCTGATCATAAATACTATTGTATAGTTCTCCAGCCTTTTTCTCGTACAACTGTAGGTCTTCGTAATTCTGGCCTTTTTGGTCTACAGTACAAATGATGCAAATATTATTCAAGTTCTCGTTTAAGCCGTAATAATTGGCACGGCTTAAAATTTCTTCATCAGAATGAATTCGATTCTCAATCAAGTCGTCAAAGAAGTTATTTTTGAGGAGTCTTGAGTTTTCTTCAATCGCCTGCTCCTTGATTATTGTAAACGTAATAACGTTGCCGGCCTGTTCAATCGCCATTTGTGAAGATGGGTAAGGCAATGTCATCGAATCGACAATGACAAGCATGCTCGGATGCTGCCGTTTTGTTTGAACAGGAAAAGTGGAAATGGATTGATGTTCCCTTGAAGGAATCGTAAAGGTACTTCCTTCCCGGGCTGAAGCTAAGTCTGCTTTCACTATATCGATGATTTCCTGTTCGGCCACCTTCATGGAATCCATCCGGAAATCGTGACTATGAGCGATTTTCTCTCCCCTGTGGTTCAGTAGGAGGGTAGGGCGGGATAAAAAATGCCCCAATTGCTCGATAAGCGCAGTTAAGCTATAGCCTTTGATCATCATATCGGAAAATTCTTTTTGGACATGCAACGCATAATAGAGCTGTTCCGATTCAGCATCATTTAAATAATTCAAGATGTGGCGGGAAACTTCACCAAGTGTATGTTTCGTTGGCAAATCAATGATTGGAAATGCCAGGTCATCGGCGAGAAGCTTCACTTCACGGGGTAATTCTTTGAAGAATCGGTTGATCTTAATAGCAAGGCCCGAACAGTTCAGCTCATGCATCTGTTTAATCAATTCGCAGAATTTCTCAGGGTCATCCTTGAATGCATATCCCGTCGTAAGAAGGAGGTGGTTTTCCGCCAAGAAATTGATGATGTCCGGCGTGTCGGATATATTTACAAACTGCACATTTCTTGTAAGACCGCGATGGCCCGCAAGTACAATGCTTTCTTTCATGCCTTCCAATATAAATAAATCGTTTATTGTTTTCATTAGCATAACCTCTTTTATAGAATTCCCAACTAGACTATTACACATACGTACCACTCTTTATTGTACGTTAAAAGTAAACAAAAATCAAGCGTGTTTTTGTTCATAGTAGACAATGAAATTTCCAACGAATAGATGTAAACTAGAATAGATATAGGCGAAAAATAAGGGAATACTATACGTTTCGGATAGAATTCATTCATGGGGTGAGGAAATGGTTGATTCGACAAATGTAAACTCAAATCGTCATAGAGGTGCGTTTGTTTTGAAGGCCATCGCAGCGAGCGATGAAGTTTCCCGTATCTTGAAGGCAAACCCGAACGGACATGTCCATAGTGTTTTTACTACTAGTTTCAATTTAGCCTTCGGTGGGCATCTTGTCCATGTTGGCGCATTGGGGAATGGCCTCGCACCATTCGGAATCGGTTTGGAACAAGCGGGTGCCCATCTGCTGACCACTTTGCTTGCTGTCGATTTGGAAGCTGTGTGGGATGAAGAATCAATGTCAGTGCTGTTCCCGAAAGGAATTACGCTTTCGTTAGGCGATGCAAAATGGACAGATCATAAAATACAGCCTTTCATTTACAATCGTACTACTCTTGAGGATAACTTCATGTTTTTAGCGAATCGGCTTCTTCAAGATGATTGGAATACTGGTTTAGCTGAAACGACGGAAGAGAAAAAACGAATCATCCAATATATAGTCGACCCTACTTCATCCATAGATGAAATCCCTGTCCTGGACAAATTGAATGACTTGAAAAATCTTGTTATGCATCATGAGTTGGACGAGAAAAAAGTCTTCGACTATTGGATTGGCAGGGGACTAGGGCTTACGCCGAGCGGAGATGACGTCATTACCGGAATTTGTGCAGTGCTATCGGCGCTGGAAGGGACAGACCAAACGTTTCTGCGGAAGTTAAAGCCCTATCTGAATGAGTATGGCCAAAAACGGACTACGTACGTCGCTTTGGAATACCTTCTCTATGCAACAGAAAACGAATTCCATTCCCATCTCCTGCAGTTATGTTATGTTTTAGATAAACCCCGCGGGGCTGAATTTTTGAAAGCCCTTGAAGAGATGAAGGAAATTGGTCATACGTCAGGTGCAGATACAGTAGTAGGCATGTTACTCGGCATGAAAGCTGCCGTTATTCATAAAAAAGAAAGGTGATTGTTATCAAGGAGTTAGTAAAATCAAGTAACTGGATTTCGGGCTTACAGTGGCTCTTTTTTATTTTCACGAATATCGTAGTCATCCCGATCACTGTCGGGGCAGCATTTGATCTCTCTCCGGAGACGATTGTTAATATGCTTCAGCTTTCCTTTATCGTTACAGGTCTGGCCTGTATTATCCAAGCGTTTTTTGGGCATAAACGTGCCATCATGGAAGGGCAATCTGGCCTTTGGTGGGGTGTCATTCTCACGCTTTGTACGACAGCTGCGGCTCAGGGGATGCCATTGCATATTTTAGGGGGCAGCTTGACGGTTGGTATTATTATTGTTTCGATCATTACTTTCTTGATCGGAGTAACAGGGCTCGGACCTCAGATAGCCAAGTTATTCACTCCTGCAGTGATGGGTGTATTTATGTTCTTGTTCGGCTGTCAATTGATCGGGATCTTTTTAAAGGGGATGCTCGGTATACCTTTTGGCAACCAGGCTGTAAACCCGCATATTGACTTGTCCGTTTCACTATTAGCGATTGTCATTGCGATTCTGATCATCGTTATTAGTGTGAAGGCTCCTTCAAGTGTTAGGCGATATGGTTTGCTGATCGGGATTATCGTCGGTTGGATTGTTTATGCGCTCATATTCAAGCCGGAAAGCACAATAAGCGGAACAACAAAATTCACCCTTGAATTATTCCCATTAGGGAAGCCTGCATGGGACGTCGGAATTATCATTACAACTATTTTAGCGGGTTTATTGAACACTGCGAATACGTTTGGCGCATTAAAAGGTACGGAAAGCATGTATGAGGTGGAAACGACAAAGAGAGAATACAGGGCATCATTCACCATTACAGGTGTATTCACACTCATTGCAGGTATATTTGGCCTTGTTCCAAACTCGCCATTCGTTTCATCTATCGGTTTCTTGAGCCAAACAGGGATCATTAACAGGATTCCGTTTGTTCTTGGTGGATTCATGTTCCTGATCATGGGACTTATTCCGCCACTCGGCCACTTTTTCTCACAGCTTCCGTTAAGCATCGGTAGTGCTGCGTTGTTTGTTTCTTATTTGCTTCTGCTGAATTCTTCTTTGAATTTCTTCAAGCAAGTTGAATTTAATACGGTCAACGTTTATCGTTCAGCAATTCCGTTGTTCGTAGGTGTTGTCATTATGACTCTTCCGGCAACTTATTTTGTTACGATTCCAGGCGTGATCCGTCCATTGCTAAGCAGTGGGTTGCTAGTGGGAATCATTCTAGCCCTTCTGTTGGAGAACCTCTTCAAATGGGATACTTACGGCGTGGAAGTAAAGACGGAACAAAAGGAAAAAGTAGATTCTCTTTCCGATGGAGCCATTAGTAAATCAGAATGATGAATAGGAATAAAGAAAAGGGCTCGAGAATATTCTCTCAGCCCTTTTCATTTATTTCAGTTGATTGGTTAAGAAAGTGATCACTTCGTCAAATGCATTTTGTACGATTGGGCTTTGCCAGTCTTCGTCAAACTGATGCTTCCCATCCGGAATAGTGATCAGTTTATGATCAACGCCGTTTTGTTGTAAACCTTCAGCCATCAAGACGGATTGCTCATACGGGACATCCTCGTCCTTCGTTCCGTGGAGGAGAAGGGTAGGCGGGTAGTCCGGCTGGATGTTGAACAGTGGACAGTACTTCGAAAGCTCGTCTTTTGCCAAGACTGGAATAAGTCCGCTTACTTCCTCGATCCAAACACCATGCTGCCTCGCGTGCATGTAGATGGCGTAACGCTTTTCAATCGGGCCTACCGAAATGATTTCATCAGAAACTAGCATTTTGGCCAAATCCCTGGGTACAGTTGTCATTGCAGAATAGTGGGGGCTCGGCTTTACCGCCCAATCTCCGGTGATATCGCCATAACCGTAGAAGGAAACGATTGCTTTCGGCTTGTTCCGGAATGTACCCGTCAGAAGTGCGAGATATCCGCCCGCTGAACTTCCGATAACAGCGATATTCGTCGGGTCATAGTCAAACTGCTTGATCCCTTCTTGTTCGATCCAGTCGAGGGCGTCTGTAATATCTTCTTGAATCGCAGGCAGTTTTGACTCTGGCGCTAACCGGTAATCGATTGAAAAGATGTTGAAACCTGCTTGGCGATAAAAATCAATCTGTTCTTTCTTCATATCTTCACGGGATCCCCATAGAAGTCCGCCGCCGTGTATATAGACAATCACTGGGCGGGACGATTCTGCAGCCGGGTAAAAGTCCGCTTTCAACTTGAAGTTATCCTTCTGTTTATAGATGATTGTTGTTTTTGACATGACGTCACGCTCTTTCCTTTGTTAGATATGCTTTCGTTAGTATTGTATAATAAGAGGAATAATATTTCGAGATAAGGACTCTAGGATACATGGAAGAAAGGGGTGTGGCAAATGGAGTTTAGAGTAAAGGATTTGTTGGCGATCGAGCCGATGAAGGATGCTGAAATTTTAAGTGGTCGTACGTTTATTCAAAATGTGATTGAAGGCGTAACGATTATGGAAGGACCTGATATCGCGAATTGGATCAAGGGCGGTGAAGTGATCTTAACAAGCCTTTATTCGATCCGGGATTTCAATGTGCAGGAACAAAAGGAGTTTATCGCCAAATTAGCTGAAAAGAGCGTGAGTGCTCTTGTCATTAAGAAGCATAGTGAAGATATTTCCGATCAATTGCTTGAAGCCGGCGAAAAGTACAGAATGCCGATCATACAGCTTCCGCAAGAAGTTCCCTTTGTCGATGTCATGTATCCGATCATGGGGGAGCTTTTCAATAAGCAGGTCACGAAGCTGCGATACTTTAAGGAGATCCATGATCGATTTACAGCTTTATCTCTTGCTGATAAAGGTCTAGAGAAAATCATTTACACACTTGAAAAGTTAATTGGAAATCCGGTTGCACTTTTTGATAGGAATTTCAGATGCATTGTATCGACGTACCCTGAACTTGAACAATTCGAAATGGTAGAGAAAGTACACTTTTACGAACAGACTTCCGGCATTAAATTTCCTCACTATCGCCAAATTGTAAAATACCCTGAACTGGATAATGTGAAAGGACATCAAATTGTCGTTCCGATAGAAGCGCTGAACCATAACAAAATGTATTTATTGATTGGCGAAATTAATAAATCACTTGGAGAATTGGATTTGATTGCTGTCGAAAACGCAGCGACTTCCTTATCCTTAGAATTAGTGAAGCAATTTGCCGTGGCGGAAGTGGAGAAGAAGTATAAAAACGATCTCATTGAGGAATTGATCAGCGGGAAAATCCAATCGATTCAAGCGGTGTATGAAAAGGCGAACGTCATCGGTTGGGACTTCACTGGTTCATTTGCTGCGGTGTTATTTAAAATTAATCGCCAGTCGGAAGGCGCTTTGAAACAAAAAGGCGACCTCGCTGACCGTGCGCATTTCCTTGTGAATGAAGCGATTCATCATTATTTGCCGAACGGTATCATTTCAAACAAAAGCAACCTCTTCATTGTTCTTTGGAAAGTTCAGAAGGTGAGTAAAAATGATGCTGCATGGATGGAAGACATAAAGAAAACAGCACTGACCATTCAAGCAGTCATTCAAAAACAAGCTAAAGACATCGATGTCCAAGTGGGAATTGGAAGTGCAGTAGGAGATATTGCCGAAATCCCGCAAAGCTATCGGGAAGCGCATGATGCACTGGATTTAGGCGAAACGTTAAACGGTCTGGCATCAATTACAGCGTTTTCGGAACTTGGGATTTTTCGGTTGCTGCGTCATATTAAGGATTCATCGGCTCTGCTGCAGTTCATCCCGAAATCCCTTAAGGAATTGCTTGATTACCAACAGGCGAATCAATCCGATTTGCTGGAAACATTACAAACTTTTTTGGAGTGCAATCAAAACGCGGCCCAAACTGCAAAACTTCTCTTTGTTCACTATAAGACCGTTGTCTATCGCTTGGAGAGGGTTAGAGAAATTACGGGGATGGACTTTGAAGACTCCGAAGAAATGCTGTCTGTACGGGTTGGACTTAAAATTCACGAACTACTTCAACGTGAAAACGCAGAATAGGTACAGAGGCAGCCGTTCGCGCTGTCTCTTTTTTGTTTTGTTATCCACTTTAGATAAATAATAGATAAATCTTTATCAACTCACGCTAAAGACTATTTAGTTTAGAACGCTTACAATTAGAGGTGGAGCTAAAAAGTCAGTCGTTTATGAAAAACGATTCATTGCATACTATCCGTATGATTACAAACAATAATTGCGTTCTACAATAGTAATAAGCATACATAACGCGGAAAAGGGTGGTGAAATAGATGAACGATATGAAAGACATTATACAAAAGCTTGATCTGGCGGAAGAAACAGCCGGCAGACTTAATTGGCTCGGTGACTTCGGCAAAGATTCCGAAGGCGGTGTTTCTCGTTTACTCTATACAAAAGAGTGGGTTGAAGGTCAACACGCTTTGAAAGACTGGATGGAAAACGAAGGACTTGAAGCTCGCTTTGATGAAATCGGAAATCTGTACGGTACATTAAAAGGGAAGAACGCAAACGAAACGGTTTTGACAGGCTCCCATGTAGATACAGTGACAAACGGTGGACGCTATGATGGTGCATATGGCATCATCGCCGGTATCATTGCGTTGAAATACTTGAAAAAGCATTTCGGCCAACCGGTCAGAAACATTGAAGTCGTTTCAATGGCTGAAGAGGAAGGAAGCCGTTTCCCTTACTCTTTCTGGGGATCCAAAAACATTGTCGGTTTAGCCAAACGAGAAGACGTTGAAACAATTACGGATTTCGATGGCGTCCCATTTGTTGAAGCAATGAAGAATGCAGGTTTCGACTTTAAAGAAGAATCGAAAGGTCCGCGGAAGGATCTGACAGCATTCGTGGAAGTTCACGTAGAACAAGGCAGCGTTTTGGAAACCGAGAAAACGGCTATTGGTGTAGTGAATAACATTGTTGGACAAAGACGGTATACGGTTGAGATAACGGGTGAAGCTAATCATGCCGGAACAACGCCGATGGGGTATCGGAAAGATGCCATGTTTGCGGCTAGCCATATGATTCATGAAATCATTTCAATGGCTAGAAATATCGGAGACCCATTGGTGACGACTGTTGGAAAGATTGAAGCTTATCCGAACATCGTAAACGTCGTTCCAGGAAAAACAATTTTCACGATCGATGTTCGTCATACTGAAAAAGAAGCGATCGTTTCATTTACAGAACAAATGACGGCTAGGATGCAAGAAATCTCCAAAGAGCATGGAGTTGAAATGGACATTGATCTTTGGATGGATGAAAATCCAGTTCCAATGGATCAAAAAGTTGTTGAGCTCATTGAGAAACAATGTAAAGAAAATGGCCTTAATTATAAGGTGATGCACAGTGGTGCGGGTCACGATTCCCAAATCTTTGCTCCTGTTGTTCCGACAGCTATGCTGTTTGTTCCGAGTCTGAAAGGAATCAGCCATAACCCGGCTGAATATACAGAGCCCGCTGATTTGGCGGAAGGTGTAAAAGCACTGATCGGTGCTCTATATGAGTTAGGCTATAAAGAATAATTTTGTAAATCGGGGTGTACGCCCGGAAATATAAACTATCAGAGGAGAATGTAACGATGGGTTATCCACAAGATATACTTTCAAGCAGGTCAATTATTAAACCAGGACAATATGCGCTAATCGCTCCAGAAGGATTAGTGAATAACGTCATCCCTGGATTTGAAAATTGCAGAATCTCCATTTTAGCTTCACCGAAACTGGGTGCAGGCTTTGTCGACTACATGGTCACAATGCATGAAGGCGGCAAGAACAGCGAAGGCTTCTGTGGTGAAGAAGACGTACAGAGCTTTGTTTATGTTATTAGCGGAAAAGTGAAAGCGAAAGCTGACGATCAAGAGTTCATTCTTGAAGAAAGCGGCTACCTATATTGCCCACCAGGCGTAAAAATGTATTTGGAAAACATGGAGTCCGGCGATTCCCGTTTATTCCTATACAAACAAAAACACATTCCATTAAAAGATGGACGTAAGCCATGGGTTGTTTCCGGGCATGCGAATGCTATCGAGTACATGAACTATGACGATATGCACAACGTTCACCTGAAAGATCTATTGCCGTTGGATCTTGAATTCGATATGAACTTCCATATCCTTTCATTCGATCCTGCAGCAAGCCATCCGTTCGTAGAAACTCATTATCAAGGACATGGCGCGTACCTGCTATCAGGTGAAGGCATGTACAACTTGGATAATGAATGGATTCCAGTTAAAAAAGGCGATTACATTTTCATGGCACCATATGTGCACCAAGCAGCTTATGCAGTCGGCAGAGAGCCTTTGACATATGTCTATTCCAAAGATTGTAATCGGGATGCATCACTATAATAATCCCAGTAAAGAGGTGTCAAGATGAGAGTAAGTAGAGATGACTTGAAAAGTCTAATCAAAACAAAGCTTGAAAAGGCTGGCCTAATAGAGGAACATGCTGATGTCGCGGCAGACGTGCTAACGTTTGCCGACGAGAGAGGCATTCACTCCCATGGCGCAATGCGCGTGGAGTATTATGCTGAACGAATTGCCAAGGGTGGAATGAATACAAACCCGGACTTTAAATTTGAAAAAACAGGCCCGGCAACAGGTATATTCCACGGCGATGGCGGAAACGGCCATACAGCAGCGAAATTAGCTATGGATGAAGCAATCAAAATGGCGAAGGAAAGCGGAGTTGCCATTATCGGAGTAAGAGATATCTCTCATAGCGGAGCAATATCCTACTTCACAAACCAAGCAGCAGATGCTGACTTGATCGGCTTCTCCGTTTGTCAATCAGATCCAATGGTTGTTCCGTTCGGCGGCGCCGAGCCTTACTACGGTACAAACCCGATTGCCTTCGCTGCGCCAAGCAGTAACGGAAAGATGATTACATTGGATATGGCGACAACTGTTCAGGCGTGGGGGAAAATTCTTCATGCTCGTTCCAAGAACGAATCAATCCCTGACACGTGGGCGGTTGACAGCAATGGGGAGCCAACTACAGATCCAATGAACGTTAATGCTTTACTGCCAATCGCAGGTCCAAAAGGTTATGGCCTTGCAATGATGGTGGATGTTCTCTCGGGCATCCTTCTCGGACTTCCGTTCGGCAATAAAGTTTCGTCAATGTACGAAGACTTGGCGGAATACCGGAAATTGGGACAACTTCATATTGTCATCAATCCAGCATTCTTTACAGGTTTGACATCTTTCAAAGATGACATTACCCAAACGATGGACGATCTGAATGGGATCAAACCGGCACCAGGCTTTTCGAAAGTCCTTTACCCGGGTCAAAACAATGATGTAGTCATTGAAGATTATAAGGAAAATGGAATTGAGATTGTCGATGACATTTATGAGTATCTAAAATCGGATGTCATCCATAATAACCAATATGACCATAAGAACCCATTCGCTGAATGATATCCATTCTTTAAATAGAGAGCATCGGTGTAAAACTTAATAGGGGTGAGCGGAATGAGAGTAAGTAGTGAGCAGTTGAACGAGTTGATTACAACGAAGTTGCATAAAGCAGGATTGACTGAGGATCATGCGCGTGGTGTTGCTGACGTGCTCGTTCACGCAGATGCCAGGGGAGTCCACTCCCATGGAGCTATGCGTGTAGAGTATTACGCAGAGCGAATTGCTAAAGGTGGCCTGAATGCAAATCCTGATTTCAAATTTGAAAAGACGGGTCCTGTTACAGCCATTTTTGATGGTGATAACGGTGTAGGGCATGTCGCTGCTAAATTGGCAATGGACGAAGCAATTCAAATGGCAAAAGAAAACGGAGTTGCTGTTGTCGGCGTGAGAAGAATCGGTCATAGCGGCGCACTTTCCTATTTTGTTCAACAAGCTGCAAATGAGAATTTGATTGGCATTTCAGTTTGTCAATCAGATCCGATGGTCGTTCCTTTTGGCGGAGCAGAGCCTTATTACGGAACAAACCCAATCGCTTTTGCTGCACCAGGCAAAGACGGTAAGGATATTACATTTGATATGGCTACAACCGTTCAAGCTTGGGGGAAAATTCTCCATGCACGTTCAAAAAACGAATCCATTCCTGATACATGGGCAGTTGATAGTGAAGGACACCCGACTACTGATCCATTTAAAGTGAATGCATTGGTACCGATAGCGGGACCAAAAGGATACGGACTCATGATGATGGTGGACGTCTTATCCGGAATTCTGCTTGGACTTCCTTTTGGAAACAAAGTGTCCTCCATGTACCATGATCTCACCGAATATCGAAATCTTGGACAGCTACACATTGTCATCAATCCGGAATACTTTACAGGATTAGGCGCGTTCCAAGAAAGCATTGCGACAACGATGCAAGATCTCAATAACATTAAGCCTGCTCCTGGTTTCGATCATGTTTCCTACCCTGGACAAAGAAGTGCCGAAAGGGAGAAGCAGTACGAGGAAAATGGCATTGAAATTGTAGATCACATTTATGAATATTTAACTTCAGATGTTGTTCACAACAATGCATTTGATAATAAAAGCCCTTTTGCTGAGTAAGACTTTTTAAGGATAAAGGGTGGTCAACTAAGTGGCCACCCCCTTTTCTGTGCGGATTTTACAAAAAAATAATTTAAGAGGTGCGTGAAAACATGCTTTATACGATCGTAAAACAGAATTCATACCAGGATTCAGTTAACCTAATGCTTCTAACGAACAAGATTTCAACAATGGAAGGCATTACTAAAGTTCAAATTATGATGGGAACACCTGCTAACAAGGATATCCTCAAAGCTGCTGATCTTTACACAGAAGAACTAGATAATGCCGCTTCAAATGATATGTGTATCGTTGTAGATACGGAACAGGAAGAGAAAATTGAAGAAGTACTCGAGGAAATCGATAACTATCTAAGCAACCAAGCAATTAGCGCTGGTAAAGAAGCTTTTGAAACGGTTAACTCTTGGGACAAAGCTGTAAATGCACTTCCTGATGCAAATATTGCTGTTATCTCTACACCAGGCCAATACGCTGCTGAAGAAGCGGAAAAAGCGCTTGACAGAGATATGCACGTCATGATTTTCAGTGATAACGTAACGATTGAAGATGAGCGTCGCATCAAAGAAAAGGCGCATGAAAAAGGTCTTCTCGTAATGGGTCCTGACGCTGGTACAGTTATCGTTTCCGGTGTTCCTCTTGCATTCGCAAACGTAGTGAAAACAGGGAAAATCGGTGTCATCGGAGCTTCCGGAACAGGAATCCAAGAAGTTACGACTGAAATTGATCGTCTAGGCGCTGGTGTAAGCCATGCAATTGGTACTGGCGGCCGTGACCTTGCTGACAAGATCGGTGCAATCACGATGCTTGATGGCCTGAAAGCATTGGCGCAGCACAACCAAACAGAAGTGATCACACTTATCTCTAAGCCACCTGCAAAAGAAGTCCGTGACGAAGTTGTCCAATTGTTGCACAGCATTTCAAAACCGGTTGTTGCAATCTTCCTTGGAGAAGAGCCGCATAACCATGAAGGAAATGTCTACTATGCAAACACACTAGAAGAGACAGCTGCACTTGCTGTAGATCTAGTAAAAGGCAACGAAATCAAATCAAATTACAACACGCTACATTCAGATGTACCTGCGGTTGAATTGAAGCCAGAACAAAAAACAATCAAAGGTCTATATTCAGGCGGTACGCTTGGATATGAAGCAGCTACGTTGATCAGCAGAGGCTTAAACCTTGGAGAAACTGACCATGACCAAGCTGGCTACCTTCTAAATGCAGACGGTTTTGAAGTAATTGACCTTGGGGATGATATTTACACACAAGGTAAACCACACCCAATGATCGATCCGGATACAAGAATCCAGTTCTTCCAAAAAGCTGCTCAAGACGAATCAACAGCAGTTATCTTATTTGACCTTGTTCTTGGATATGGTGCACACGAAGATATGGCTGGTGCATTGCTTCCAGGCATCGAAAAAATCCAACAAGAAACAAAAGCAAAAGGCAAAAACATTTACTTCGTAGCAACTGTTTGTGGTACGGACCAAGACCCACAAGGCATTGATGAGCAAAAAGCAAAATTAGCAGAAGCTGGCGTTATCATCCGTGATAGCAACAACCAAGCTACTCTTACTGCTTTAGCAATGCTTGGCATTGAAGTAGAAGTTGGAACAAAAGAAGTAGTTCCTGCGACTGTAGAAGCTGCAAACGTAGACTTCACGGTTTCAGAAGCAATCGAGAAGCTATTGAATGAAAAACCAAGCGTTGTTAACGTTGGTTTGAAGAGCTTCACTAATTCAATTACTGCAAACGGTGGCAGAGTCGTTCAATATGACTGGCGTCCAGTTGCTGGCGGAAACCCAAGATTGCGCAAAATCTTGAGCCTACTTAAATAATAAACAAAAGCGTTAGGAAATATTGATTTTTCAGGAGGAAACCAAATGTACGGACAATTTAAAACGATTGATGAAGCAAACCGAGCGGTTATCGATAAAGTTGTATCAGGGACACCATTTCTATTGGATGTAGTTCCAGCGAAATCTGTTATTGACGAACTAAACGGGAAAGTATTACTTCATGCCGGCCCACCAATTAAATGGGAAAACATGACTAGCCCGATGCAAGGATCTTGTATTGGTGCAACATTATTTGAAGGTTGGGCAACGAATGCTGACGATGCACGTGCAATGCTTGAAAACGGAGAAATCGAATTCATTCCATGTCACCACGTAAATGCAGTTGGCCCAATGGGCGGTATCACATCTGGAAGTATGCCTGTTCTTGTCGTCGAAAATCAGGACGGCGGAAACCGTGCTTACTGCACAATGAACGAAGGAATCGGTGCAGTACTTCGTTTCGGCGCGTACTCAGAAGAAGTTATCAACCGTCTAAATTGGTTTAGAGATGTTCTTGGTCCAACTCTATCCAAAGCTCTTCATATTAAAGGTGACGGCCTAAACGTCAACGTAATGATGGCAAGAGCGATTACAATGGGTGACGAGTTCCACCAACGTAATATTGCTGGTTCACTAATTTTCTTGAAAGACATCGTTCCATTCATTCTACAAACTGATGTCGATGAAAAAGACAAACAAGATGTCATTCAATTCCTAGCTGACACAGATCAGTACTTCTTGAACATTGCAATGGCTTCAACAAAAGCGGTTATGGACTCAGCTAGACAAATCCAACATGGTACAGTTGTAACTGCAATGTGCCGTAACGGATATGAGTTCGGAATTCGTATCGCTGGTATGGGTGACGAATGGTTCACAGCACCAGTAAATACACCACAAGGTCTATTCTTCACAGGATACGACCAAGACATGGCTTGTAAAGACATGGGTGACAGTGCAATCACTGAAACATTCGGCGTAGGCGGAATGGCAATGATTGCGGCTCCTGGTGTTACACGTTTCGTTGGTGCCGGCGGTATGGACGATGCAGTTGGAACAAGTAACGATATGATGGATATTTGTATCGATCACAACCCTAACTTCTCAATTCCAACATGGGACTTTAAAGGTGCACCACTTGGAATCGATGCAAGAAAAGTTGTTGCAACAGGAGTCGAGCCGGTTATCAACACAGGTATCGCTCATAAAGAAGCTGGTGTAGGTCAAATCGGTGCGGGTACTGTTCGTGCTCCATTGGCTGCATTTGAAAAAGCAATCGATGCATATGCAGTGAAACTTGGTTTAATCGAAGCAGAATAATGGATTTTTTGGAGAGGAATTGTTAAAAGCTAGTTCCTCTCCTCTCCTCTTTTCTGTAAAATAAAGAATGCTTCCAATGGAAGTGAAAGTCATACTCGCGTGAGTAAAGGAGAGTTATCAATGAGTAAAAGAGTTGTATTAGCTATCGGTGGAAATGCCATCATTAAAGAAGGACAAAAAGGTACGCTTGAAGAGCAAATCCAGAACATTGGTGAAAGTAGTGGTCCAGTCCTTGATTTGATCGAGCAAGGTAACACAGTTGTAATCACTCACGGAAATGGTCCGCAAGTGGGGAATACGCTAATTAAAAACCAAATGGCAGAATCTGTTGTTCCAGCTTATCCACTAGATGTATTGGACGCTGAAACACAAGGTAATCTTGGTTATTTGATCCAGCAAGAATTCAAGAACAAAATGGTTGAACGTGGCATTAACAGACCGATTGCAACAGTTGTTACACAATCCGTTGTTTCTAAAGAGGATCCAGCTTTCGCTAATCCGACGAAACCAATTGGTCCATTCTACACACAAGAAGAATTAGACAAAATCCTTGAGACAGAGAAGATTTCTTACATCGAGGATAGCGGTCGCGGATATAGACGCGTTGTCGCTTCTCCAAAACCAGTTAGAATCGTTGAGAAAGAAGCGATCGAAGCACTTCTTGACAAAGAAATCACTGTTATTACAGCTGGCGGCGGCGGAATCCCTGTCACTGAAGAAAACGGTATCCTAAAAGGTACAGATGCAGTTATCGATAAAGACTTCGCAAGTGCATTACTTGCAGCGGAAGTAAAAGCAGACTACCTATTCATCCTAACAGGTGTTGAACAAGTGGCGATCCACTTCGGAACTCCACAACAACAAAACCTGCTTGAAATGACAGTTGAAGAAGCACTTCGTTATATGGAAGAAGGCCACTTCCCGAAAGGAAGCATGGGTCCGAAAATTGAAGCTGCGATTATGTTCCTAGAAAAAGGCGGCAAAAACGTTGTCATCACTTCCATTGACAAGCTTAAAGATGCACTTGAAGGCAAAACAGGCACGCGTGTAACACTATAAAATAACCAGAAGGCAGCTCTAGTAGCTGTCTTTTGTCTATATTGGTATATATCACAGATGAATTGAACATGAACAGAGGAGGTATTTCGATGTCTGGTAATAATATTGATGATTATCTTCAGCAAGGGATTTATGGCCCGAGAGTAACGAAACCAGACGAACGTCGGAAATTTCTTGGGACAATCCGTGAGCGAATTGTCATTGCACTTACAAAAGAGCAAGTGAGGGAAAGAGGAGTATATAAACAAGTCGAAGAGGCCCTAAAAGAAAATAGAGAGGCCCGTCTATACTTGAATGGCAATATACACTATCGCGTGCTGTCAAAATACACGAAGATTGCTTCCAAATATGATGTCTCTTACAGATATGTTACAAATCAAGAACATGAAACTGAAATCGGTCTAATCCTCGCATATGACCATGCCATCAATAAAGAGGAGATCTTTGTAACAAGAGAAATTTCCACTACTGAGCCCCAAAAGAGCACTAAGAAAAGCCCTCTCTCCCTCATCGCCAAGCTATTTAAGCCGAACAATCGGTAAGCTAATTGTGTCGGTGCCTGTGCAAGGTTCATTTATGACAATTCAACTATTTGTATAAAAACTCATAAAGAAGCTGACTGATCATTGAATCTGTTGGTTTCTTTATTTTTTTTACTCAATTGTAGTGAATAGGCAGAATAGTTTGCTGCACAGGCACCCCAAATTTGGGTAGGTATAATATTCTCGATGATAGACAAATTAATAAGGAGTGGATTATAAGCTAGATGATTTTCGAGAAGAGGTAAAATTGATGAAAAAAAGTGCTAAGGGTATAGGCCTAGGGGCTACTTCCGCGATAGCGTGGGGAGTAGACACTGTAATAATTGGTATAATTATCGCGAGTACGCCTTTTAAAGAGTTCGTCATGCTAGCCCCAATAATTGCTGCTTTCATGCATGACTTTTTTTCTGCAATTTGGATTTCGTTGCTGATGATTGTTAAAGGGGAATTTATCAATGTCTTAAAGCTTTATAAAACGAAGAGTGGCGCTATTTTAGTGATGGGTGCATTGGCAGGCGGACCGTTGGCTATGAGTTTTTATTTTCTCGGGATTCAATACGCCGGAGTAACGTACGCAGCAAGCATTGCATCAATATTTCCTGGCATAGGAGCAGTGCTTGCTTTCTTTTTTTTGAAGGAGAAAATGAACGGAAGAACATGGTCCGGTGTTGTATTGAGCATTATTGGCGTCATTATATTGGCATATGTTCCAACGAAGTTCGATACTGAGAGCACCTTTTTCATCGGGATATTGTTTTCATTAGGAGCGGCCATCTTTTGGGGGCTTGAAGGCGTGATCGGTGCTTGGGGAATGAGAGGAAAAGAGGTCGTGCCGCTGTATGCGATTAATATTCGGCAAATCACTTCAGCCCTCAGTTATGGAGTTATCCTCGTTCCATTGATGGGTGGCTATCCTCTAGTATTTGAAGCGGCAACATCAAGCATCGTATGGGTCATCGTCATCGCCGGACTTTTAGGAACTCTTAACTATTCCTTATACTACTCATCAATTGATTTAATCGGAGCTGCAAGAGGACAATCACTGAACAATACGTATGTGTTTTGGGCAATCCTAACCGAGATTGTGTTTATCGGGACGGCGGTAAATTTACAATTTATCATTGGCGCGATCATCGTGATAGTAGGATCCATCCTTGTATCAGGAAGCGTTAAGCGAAGCTAGGGGCACGTGACGTAGTAGTTGCCTGTGTAGTGCATAATCAGTATAGTTTGCCGCACAGGCATCACTGCTAAGTGTGTACGGCTTATCGGGTATGCTCTAAGATTTGTTGCAAATACTGTTCTAATCGATTCGCAAAACCTTTGGAACCTAAATCACTCAGGATTTGAATGGATTGTCGTATTTTGTTTGTTCCGCTCTCTATATTTCCTGTTTTTAAATCATAAGCGCCACGTAAATGAAGTAAATTCACCCGCTCGAATAAATGATTCTCTGGCAGGGCAAGTTGCTCTAAATAGGAGAAGAACTCATTTATTTCAGCTTGAAATATTATTGGTTTATCAAAATCATTCACGGGTCCCAATAAATACGTGATGGTATTCATAATAATTGTTATGATGACGTCATTCACCTTTTTATACTGATGGTATCGATTGCTTTTTTCATATGCAGTTTTGGAAAGCTGTGCAACCATTTCAGGCGTAAGAAATAGCATCGTTGCATTATAAAGCATGAATTCATAATATCCCCATACTTCGACGCGAAATAAATAATTGGACAATAGCCGAATGTCTTCCTCGCTCGCTTCCTTATCTATAGCATTCTGATCAACAATATTTTCAAACACTTCAACCATCAACTTATTGTACTGGTATGTGGGAATTTTGTACTTCTCCCATTTTCTCATTTCCTCATTCTTTAAGTTTTTCAACTGTACGGAATTACTTTCGTAATAAGCAGTGTTTACATCTTTAAAGAATTGCTCAAGTTTATCGGGATTGTACTCATTGTGAATGTATAAAAACTCATCAAGACCGATTATTAGTTTTTTTGTAATCTCAGTTAATAATCCGAGACTAATGTCAGAATCGCCACGTTCAAATTTTGATAAAAATGAAATTGAACATATCCCTTCGGCTAGTTCCTTCATCCTTAACCCCTTTTGTTCACGAATTTGCCGAAGCGTTTCCCCATATGCTTTCATTCAAATCCCCCTCCTACGATTCGATTCCACTATATGAAAACTATTCCGTGTTCATTTAAATCTTACTATAAAATGAATGTAGATAGTTCGTTTTTAAAAAGGGGGATGACAAATGGTTGAGTATATGAATTATGTTGTCAAAAATGGAATGATTATTGATGTGGAGAATGGTAGGTCATTTTTAGGTTCGATTGAAATTAAGGAAACTAAAATACGAAAGGTTTACCAATCTAATGATCCATTGCCGGAAGGGGTTTCTGTCATTGATGCGCAGGGGAAATATATTATCCCTGGCTTGTTGGATATGCATTGTCATATCCAAGAAAGATTTGCACCTCATTTTTTGGCATCTGGGGTTACGACGGTGCGGAATACAGCGGGGAATGTATACATGCTTGAAAACTTGATACATGCACCCATCGATGCACCATCACCTACTGTATATGCCGCGGATCGAATGATTGACGGTACTCCGGGGCTTTGGGGGCCAACTAGCTTTGGAAACTTCGTTACTGATGATCCTGTCGAAGCTAGAAAAGAAGTAAGACGACAAGTTGGCGCTGGAGCGAAATTTATAAAAGTCTATGGCTGGGCAAACAGGGAAGTGATGCACGCAGCAGTTGACGAGGCAAAGAAGTTTGAGGTGGAAGTTAGCTGTGATCTTATCCATTCAAAGGACTTGAATGCCTTAGATGCCGCGCAAATTGGTGTCACTTGGTTTGAACATGCATCTGGATTTGCACAAGCGATTTATCCAGGATGGTATCCATCAGCCGACCAAACGGAGTGGAGTCACATTAACTGGGATACACCTGATGAGAATAAGATACAAGAGCTTTGTCAACAAATGATTCACTATAATGTAAAGCTCTGCCCAACTCTCGTTGTTACTGATCAAGTGGAGCAGTCCCCAGACTATTGGTATCCAAAAAACAATATAACAAAGTCGCTCGAAAAGAATAATATACTCATTGAGCACTGGCGCAATATGTCTGAGCAAATAGATCTATTAAATGAACAAGTTGGCAAGCTCAACAAGTTTACAAAAAAGATAGCGAAAACCTACTTTGATCTGGGAGGGACTGTCGTTACAGGTACGGATACCCCGGCATTAATTTGGACCATTCCGGGTATGGCGTTGCATAGAGAACTGGAATTATTCGTCGAAATTGGATTGACTGAGATGGAAGCTTTGCAAGCGGCGACAATAAAAGCGGCAAGATCAATTAACTTAGGTGCGGTCGGGGCAATAAAAGAAGGAAATATTGCTGACATTATCATTCTAAATAACAATCCGTTAGAGGATATTAAACATACAAAGGATATTCATCGAGTCATTAAGGGAGGTAAAGTTTTTAGTCTAGAGGAAATCCTTACTCATGTGCCTAGTGAAGATTATATGGAACAACAATTTAGTGAATTCCAAAGGAAATGGGAAACAGATGAATACTTGTAAATAACGAAGCAACGATTACCACTGGAGGGAAAAGCCATGAACGTCATAGTGGAATGGATATACAAATCGCCTAAAGGGATGGAGACCATTTTCCGTTCCGAGGAGATGGATGCAGCACAGGCTGTTCGCATTGCGGAAGATTTGGAGAGGACGGGGCGCGCAAAAAGCATAAAGTTCATCGACCGTTTCGACAGTTCGTGGACGGTTAAGGAAATGAAGGGCTATTTGAAAGGGATTGAAACGGAACCGCATAATATTACGGTTTATTTTGATGGGGGATTCGACCTGACGACGAAGGCTGCTGGTTTAGGCTGTGTCATTTACTACGATCAGAACGGGACGTCTTATCGTCTAAGAAGAAACATAGCTGTAACAGAGCTGATCTCGAATAACGAAGCCGAATATGCAGCACTTCATTTTTGCTTGCAAGAGTTGGAGCTGTTGAACGTTCATGACCTTTCCGTACGGTTCATCGGGGATTCCCGGGTCGTCATCAATCATCTGAGCGAGGAATGGCCAGTCATTGAAAACAATCTATACAGTTGGGGAGATCGAATTGAAGCGAAAATGAAAGAGCTTGGAATTCGACCGGAATATGAGTTGATATCGCGAAAAAAGAATGCCGAGGCAGACCGGCTAGCGACACAAGCAATGAATGGTATTGAAGTTTCGGCAACAATCGAAAGAGCGAAGGAATAAAAAAAGTTCCCGGTATGGGAACAAAAGCATTTCATAATAACCTATGTTAACTGCATTTTTTGCAATTCTTGCATTGGGATTTGTCTGCACCACATTTTTTACATTTTGCCACTCGATCACTCCTTTGCAAGCATATGTTCAAATTTATTCAGTTGCCTCCGGAGTTATGCCAGGAATGGCTCACTTTTTGAATTGAATGGCGAATGCCTTGGAACAGCTGTTACTTCAATGTTGGTATACAATAGGGCAAAAGCTACTGAGTAAATTAGGAGGCAATAAAAATGGAAATCGGTATTACAACATTCGTGGAAACGACGCCTGATGTAGAAACGGGTAAAGTTGTTAGTCATGCGGAACGCATCCGTGAAGTCGTGGAAGAAATCGTGTTGGCGGATAAAGTCGGGTTGGATGTATTCGGGGTAGGGGAGCATCATCGTGAAGATTTCGCCTGCTCATCGCCTGCTGTTCTGCTTGCAGCAGCGGCCGCACGGACAAGCCGAATTAAATTGACGAGTGCAGTCTCTGTTTTGTCCTCTGACGACCCTGTAAGGCTCTACCAACAGTTTGCAACGGTTGATGCGATATCAAATGGCCGTGCTGAAATAATGGCGGGCCGGGGATCCTTCATCGAATCGTTTCCTCTCTTTGGCTACGATCTTCAGGATTATAATGAATTGTTTGATGAGAAACTGGAATTACTATTGAAAATTAACGACTCCGAAAAGGTTACATGGAATGGGAAACATCGTTCTTCCATTCCGAATCTAGGTGTGTATCCACGACCTGAACAAAATCGTTTGCCAATTTGGATTGCGAGCGGAGGAACCCCGCAGTCAGCTGTACGTGCTGGCGTTCTTGGCCTGCCTCTTGTACTCGCGATTATTGGCGGCAGTCCGTTGCAGTTTGCGCCGATTGTGGAGTTATATAAACGAGCTGCTGAGAGGGCGGGACATGACGTATCGAAGCTAAAGATTGCATCCCATTCCCATGGGTTTGTAGGAGAGACAACAGCCGAAGCAAAGGATAAATTCTTCCCGCCAACGGCTCAAGTAATGAATGTCTTAGGAAAAGAGCGAGGGTGGGGGCCGTACACGCGTGAAACCTTCGAAGCAGCGAGCAGTTTGGAAGGGGCCATGTATGTAGGAGACGCTGCAACAGTCGCAGAGAAGATCATCTACCTCCGTAAAAATGTCGGAGTTG
This sequence comes from Saccharococcus sp. Marseille-Q5394, assembly GCF_946901335.1. Lineage (NCBI taxonomy): Bacteria > Bacillati > Bacillota > Bacilli > Caryophanales > Anoxybacillaceae > Saccharococcus > Saccharococcus sp. Marseille-Q5394. Next base: position 973,872 of record NZ_CAMPPQ010000002.1, read on the forward strand.
AACGTTTCATGCTCCACGTTCCTGTCGGTTCCATGCCGCATGAAGACGTTATGAGGGCGATTGAGCTGCTAGGAACGGAAGTGGCTCCCATTGTCAGAGCTGAAATTAAACGATGGGAAAAAGAAAACAAAAAATAACAGATATAGCTATAAAGTAAGGAGAAGACAAATGCAAAAACTAACGAAGATATCCGATCGACTTTATTATTTACCGCCTGTTCAAGTAACGGACCGCCCGATACTAGGGGCGATTGTCGGGGAAGAAAAGACAGTGCTCATTGACTCCGGTAATTCCTCACAGCACGCCAAGCTTTTTATACAACAGCTAGAGGAAATTGGAATCAGTGCGGATCTACTCATCCTCACCCATTGGCATTGGGACCATGTCTTTGGCATGCGTGAAATTGCCGTACCGAGTATTTCCTGTAAGGAGACCTACGGAAATATTCAAGAAATGCAGTCTCTATCCTGGGAAGACGAAGACTTGGATCAACGAGTAGAGGAAGGGACGGAAATCCCGTTTTGTGCAGACGCAATCAAGGAGGAATTCGGTTCTGAGCGGGATATCCAAATTCAGCTTCCTACGATTGTCTTCGAAAATCGAATGACAGTACATGTAGGTGGAGTGACTTGTGAAATTGAACACATCGGCGGCGACCATTCAAGCGATTCATGCATTGTGTTCATTCCGGAAGAAAAGGCACTGTTTTTAGGGGATTGCCTCTATGCGAATCTGTACGCGGAAAAGTGGAATTATACGGTGGGAAAAATACTGAAGCTCGTTCAGCAATTAGAAAAATACGATGCAGAAATTTACTTCCTCTCCCATCATCCAGCACCTTTAACGAAAGAAGAATTCAACTCGTTTTTGCAGCTGCTGAAAAATGCAGCCCTGCTCACCCAAAAGCATGAAGGGAGCGAAGAAGCCGTCCGCAAAGAAATGGCCAGCACCCTGCAACGAGAATTAAACGAAGACGAAATCGAAACAATCGGCTTCTTCATCAACGGATGGTGAATTGTGTGAGAATTGTGTGGGTGCCTGTGCAAGATACATTTATGACTATTTAACATTATGGATAAATATAATGCAGAATTATTATTTGACGTGGCAAAGACAGTGTTTCCGTTGTCAGTTTATTCAATTGTAGTTAATAAACTGATTAGTGTGCTGCACAGGCACCGCTATTAACTTTTATCTGTCGGTTTCCTGGAAATCGATTTTGATGATGTTGCCGGTATTTGTGGTGAAGGTGATGTTGATAATAACCCCGAATTCGCGCTGGTCGTCTTTTAACCATAACTTGAACTTTTCAATGGTTGTATCGTCTTTTGTTTCACTCCCGATATGCAAGTAGTCGACAATATTTGCGTCGGGGTATTTTTGTTTTGTCTCTTTGACTGCCAGTGCTCCCCATTTGGCGTATGCGGGTGTTTGTTGGTGCTGCTGCGTAGGGATAGTTAAATCTGCTACCGATGCATGAACTGACATGATTAATCCAAGCGTTACAAGTAAATTTTTCATGAAGTTTCAACTCCTTCTTCGGCTGATGCTGTTAGGATGAGTCATTTGCTTGGATTCATTCTGTTCGTGCACGAATAACTGATTTGCAGATTGTGAGAATAGGAGTTGTGGCAATGAAAAGGCTAGTCATACTAACTGTTGGCAAAACGCATAGCGGAAAAACTACATTTGCAAAGGCTTTGGAACAAAAGCTAACTAACTCCATTGTGATGGATCAAGATAACCATGGGGCATTTATTAATACATACTACAAGTCCTTACAACCGAAGACAGGACCGAATACGCTGAAGCACGCAATCTCCCGGCTAATTGTTGATTATGCGAAAGAGCATAGCGACTGCCATCTCATTATTTGCAATTCAAATCGAAGCCGGAAAGGTCGCGCATATTTGCTTGAACAGTTCTTTACTGGAAATGAATTCCATCGAGTCATCGTCCACTTTGACCTGCCGGATGCTGTACTTCAATCGCGCATTGCGAACAGTCAACGTGATACGGGGATCTTCAGAAGCGCGTCCAATTTCGAAGAAGTACTCGTTCGGCAAAACGTCGATTCGCTTAAGGAAGACGTCGTAGATCCAGTTGAGGGAGAAGGAGATCAGTTATTCGTAATTAAAAACAGTGATGAAGTTGAGGATGTTATCCAGAGAATTGTTAGGATGGCAAAACATATCCGCTAGTCACCGGCCAAGTATAGTTCCTTTGCGAACGGGAATCGTAAGGCCACTATATCCAAATGGAGGACTGGCAATGAAAAACGATAACTGGCCTGGGAAATTGACATCATGAAGTATTTATTGCTTGTCGGCGCGTTTATCTTAGCAGCGGGAACTTTCGGGAACCCTAGCAATGCTATGTTCCAAGACTCAACAATGAAAAATGCTGTGATAAATGAAGCCCTTTATCAGGAGATCAAATCTTACAGTGAGCAGCATGAAATCAAACCAATCGATGCCAAGGTGGATAGGGTCTGGAAGGCGATGCCGGGGTATAATGGGTTGATTGTAGACGTCGACGCCAGTTATGACAAGATGAAGACAGCTGGGAAGTTCGACGAGACAAAGCTCGTTTTTAAAGAAGTTCCTCCCTCTGTTCATTTGGATGATTTGGATCCTCAGCCAATCTTCAGGGGGAATCCTGACAAGCCGATGGTTTCTCTTCTTATTAATGTGGCGTGGGGAGATGAATATATCCCCACTATCCTTAACATCCTGAATGATCAACAAGTGAAAGCAACTTTTTTCTTCGACGGCAGTTGGACGAAGAAGAATCCCGATCTGGCATTGATGATTTATAATGATGGTCATGAAATCGGCAACCATGCGTATAGTCATCCTGATCTTCAAAAACGTTCCAGGACCGAGACGATGGAAGAAATCTCAAAGACAAATGATGTCATTGAGCAAACAATCGGCTTCAAGCCCAAATGGTTTGGACCGCCTAGTGGAAGCTTCAATCAACAAACGATTGATGTCGCACATGAACTTAATATGAAAATGATATTATGGACGGTCGACACGGTAGATTGGAAAAAACCCGAACCCTCTGAAATGGTGCAGCGCGTCGTATCAAAAGTGGAGAACGGCTCAATGATCCTGATGCATCCAACCGACCCTGTCGCTAAAGGGCTAGGGGCAATGATAGCTGATATTAAAGCGAAAGGGCTTCGACTCGGAACAGTGAGCGATCTTATGAGCGAAAACCGAATTGATTAAATAGAACGCCCGGCATCTGATGAAATATCATCAAATGCCGGGCGTACATTCTTACTGGATAAGGCTGATTTTATGTTATTCTTTCGTCTTCCAAGTTCCTCCACAGATGATGTGCTTCCCGCGCGATATGCTCCAGCAAATCAGGTGGAGAAGTTGTAGCAATTGCACATTTTTTAATGAGTGCGTCAAGTTCCAATTTGAATTCTTCCAGGCTTTTCGCTTCTTGAATGATCATTTCCTTGAAATGCGTCAAAATTGGAATCGTTTCATTGCGCGGTCTGCGTATCATTGTTCGGAGTGCAGTCGCTTGCATGTAAAGCCGCTCGAATTTTTGCATCATCTTCGTCACTTCAAAGTTCACTTCGTAATTCGATACGTCCGAGTAATGTCGTATATAACCGAGATGATCCGCCATTTGTCGCAGCCAAAAGACGGTTTCATGAATGATAGCATCTGCCGGGGAAACTTGGCCTCCGCTTTCCATCAGCTTATACACCCGTTGAGATTCTTCGGATTCGCGCACCATATGGTCTAGGAGTGATACTGGCGTAGAAATTATAACATCGCAGTGTAGTGATTTATCCATAGTATACGCGAGCAAGCTATGGAATTCCCGTGTGGCATGTTGTGCTTCGTCAATCAAGGTGCCAAGATCGCCTGTTTTCGATTCCGCTTTCTGCCAAATTCTACCTAACCGCTGAATGTTATTTAGGTTGGCACGAGCCAATTCAGTTTCGTAATGACTAATTTCCCTGTCGAAAAATCGGCCGTGGTCATAATCGTTCCGTAACCAAAAAGCGATAATCCCGTAGGCATCCCTTTCATAGTTATCCGTATAACCCAAAACCCCACTCCATTCCATGTATTCTCCTTACAGTTTGCCGACCCCTTGAATCAATTACTCACATTCCTCCCGTCTATTCATAGTCACCAATTAGATTGTATTCGCCATTCAACTCCTATATGACAAATCCGTGTATGTCCTACAAAGATGCTGCTTGTTCTATATAACGAACATAGATTCATTAAGGTGCTAAAAACATGAATTTGGGACTGTTCCAGAAACGCCAGAAAAATGGTAAACTGGATAGGTTCTACTTTTATGAAGGAAGTGTTTTGAAATGATCGGACGTAATGATCCTTGTCTTTGTGGCAGCGGGAAGAAATATAAGAAATGTTGTCAGTCGAAAAATGCAGTTTCCATTGAAACTGTTCAACAAGATGAACTGGAACGTGCATTGCAGACTTTCTACGACGAGTATCCAGAGCGGAAGGATATCCCTGAATATTTGAAGCTGGCGAATGAATGGAAACAGTCGTTAGGCACTTACATGCCCGAAGAAATGATTGAGGCGATTGCGATGGATGAGTTCTTTTTCAACCATCGATCTGATATTTGGTTAGGGTATTTGGACAAACAGAAGAAAAAGCTATTGCGGCCATCTGTATTACGAGTGGTTGAGACGTGGCAAAACCCGCGATCGTTCATCGGGGAAGTTATCGAAGTGGATGATACATATATAACGGTACAAATGATTTTTAATGATGAAATAATCAAGCTTCGCAGGGAGAGTGAAAAGCCGGTACCTGTTGGGGTCCACTTGTTCTGCTTCGTGTTGCCTGACGGTACGGATGATAAAAATCACTATTTGGCTGTATCAAGCTTACTCTTTTTCCCAACGGACCATACGAATGCAATTCAGGAATTCGCAAAAAGGTTTTCATCTGAAGAAGCACTTTCGGTTTCAACTTTCCTGAAAGAAAATGCATTGGATTTCTGGAAATGCCTTGGTGACGATGGGTATGAAGGCGGCGAATTCACCAATTTCGAAGCTGGCGTTCTGTTATCTGCAATTGAATTTTTGGAAAAGCACAATCGAGACCCGAAAGAGCTGCTAGATGTAGTTGAAGACTTTTTAGTGGAGCAGCAGCCCAATGCACGGAAGGAAATGGCGATTGCCGCAGGCGCAATTCGTTTCGGACAAGATAATTCATTTTTTGAACCGATTTCCATGCCATTGAAGGAAATCGCTGAATGGTTTGAAGTTTCTCCTTCATCCATGAATAAATACTCCAAAGACCTCGAGGCTTATTACACAGCCAAAGTTACAAATTGAATAGAGCTATTGTCCATCTGTTGCTTGTTTAAGCGGCAGGTGGATTTCTTAACTCTATCTTTATTATCGGAATATTGGTAGAATTTATTCATTCAATGAAAAGGGGATGGGAAAAATGGCATGGCCGACGCATATTGTAGCTTGTGGAGGGCTTGTTGAAGACAGGGAAGGCAACATGTTAATCGTGAAAACTGAACACGGCGGATGGGTATTTCCAGGTGGGCAGGTTGAAGTCGGGGAGAATTTGATGGATGGCGTAATCCGGGAAGTGAAAGAGGAGAGCGGCATCGATGTGGAAGTGAGCCACTTGATTGGCGTGTATACAAATTCAGCCATTTATAAATGGTATGACGGAGTGACCGACGTCCCGACAAAAATAATGTTCGACTTTGCCTGCAAGCCGGTTGGCGGAGAGCTTTGCACATCGGACGAGACGTCGGATTGCAAGTGGGTTCCTAAGGATGAAGTGCTTGCGTATATTACGCAGCCCGCAATCCGAGCCCGTATTGATGAGTATTTTAAGTTTGACGGGAATGTGGAGTATCAAGAATATGTCACACATCCTGGATTTGACGTGAAAATGAGCAGGAAGATGTAGGGTGAAAACTCCATGCTAGTGCAGTTATGCGTGATTACTGCGATTTATGAGCTTTTAATCATGTTTATGCGTGCATTCATGGATTTATGCGTGAATCCTCGAGTTTATGCGCAATTACGTGACTTTATGCGTGAATGGAAGATTTTATGCGCATCTGCAAGAATGGCACTCTACACTATAGACGAAAGTACGAGTTTGCCAGATTTCATTTACAAGTAAAAATTCTTCGTCTATACTAATGGCAACATAAAAACCAACTACATACCGATTCTGCACTAGGGGTGCCCACTATTGGCTGAGATGCGAGCAAGAGCTCCGATCCCTTACGACCCGATCAGGATAATACCTGCGTGGGGAAGTGTAGTGGCTTTCCGATTGTTTCATATTGGAGAAGTGCTACATCTTCCGGGATGTAGTTTTTTTTATGAAAATTTTTCGGGAGGTCGAAGGAAATGGAATGTGGATTAAGTCCAATCGTCGGATTTCGTTTTTCGTTATATCCGATGGCAGATGATTTTGTAAGTGTAATTAAAGGAGCGCTTGAATTAACAGATACGTCGAATGTTTGGATGCATACAGACGATGTCTCTACCGTCATTCGCGGCAAGCAGATTCATGTCTTTAACGTTGCGAAGGCGATTGCGTTGCATGCCGCGAAAACCGGCAAGCATATTGCATTGTCCGGGACGTTTTCGGCAGGGTGCCCGGGTGATACGGCGGGCGACGCGTATTTGGAAAAAGGCGAGAACATCGCGAATACAGATGCTACGAAGCAATATGTGTCATCTCAATTTGCGCTGTATCCGATGAATAATCCGTCGTATATGGACATCATTTATCGCGAAGTGGATAGGGCGAAGGAGCAGGGTGTCTTTAATGAATCGATGCATTATGCGAGCGGCATCCATGGGGATATCCATGATGTGTTTGCATTTTATGAAGAGGCTTTCAGCAATGTGCGTTCTGAAGAGCACAAGCATCTGGTCATGACGGTTTCGATGAGCATCAACAGTCCGTCGCACGGAGGACTGTAACATGCTTAAGTCGTGGAAGTTGAAAGAGGTTGTCCTCATGTCGCTGTTTTCTGTCGTGTTCGGGATTGTCTATTTGTTGTTTTTGCACGTAGGGAATATTTGGGCCGGGTTCATAGGCCCAATCGCTTATGAATGGATTTTTGGCATTTGGTTCATCGTGTCGATCATTTGCATGTATATTATCCGGAAACCTGGGGCTGCGGTCATTTCGGAAACGATTGCAGCTGCCATCGAGGTGCTATTAGGAAATGCGGTCGGTCCGCGTTTGATTCTCGCAGGTATTATTCAAGGGCTAGGGGCCGAGGCGGCTTTCGCCGCAACGCGCTATCGGCGATTTGATATATGGGTGCTAATGCTGGCGGGTGTCGGCGCCTCGGTATTCAGCTTCATTTATGGTTATTTCCTAGGTGGATTCACGGTGTTCAGCACAGGTTATGTGCTGCTCATGCTCGGTATCCGGATTGCCAGCGGCGCGGTCATAGCGGGCATTGGGGGCAAGGCGGTCGTCGATGGACTGCTCGCTACGGGATCACTCCGAGGCTATCCGATTACGCGTGCGAAAAAAGGTGAGGCGCGTGCGTGAAGTGATCCGGTTCGATAATGTAAGTTTCCGTTATCCCGACGAGGAGGAATGGATTCTTGAAGATCTTTCATTCTCCGTGGCAAGAGGGGAAAGGGTTGTCATAACGGGGCCCAGCGGGAGCGGAAAAACGACATTGCTTTATTTATGCAACCGGCTGTACCCGGAAAACTGCGATGGCATCGTAAAGGGTTCCGTTACTTTATTTGATAAAGAAAGCCAGAACTATTCGCCGGGTGAAGTGAATCACCGGATTGCGACCGTTTTCCAAGATCCGGATGCACAGTTCTGCATGATGACGGTCGAAGAGGAGCTTGCCTTCACGCTTGAAAACTTGAATGTGGAGCGGGAGGAAATGGATGGACGGATTAAAGACGTATTGGATTTGACAGGATTGACCAAGTTCCGTCATTCCGTCATCCAACAGCTATCCGGAGGGCAAAAGCAGCGGATTGCGACAGCATGTGCATTGATCATGGAGCCGGAAATCCTACTGCTCGATGAACCGATCTCCCATTTAGATCCGTATACCGCAAAGCAGTTCATTAGTTGGCTGGATGAGCTTCAACAGGAACAGTCTCTGACAATCTTGGCGATTGAGCATCGGCTCGATTTATGGGGAGGTTTTTTCGATCGTGAAATTCAGCTGGAGCGAATAAATGACGTGAATCCAATGAGCAAAAGGATCAGCAGCAAACAGGAAGGTCAGTCATTGGAAGTGGCAAACGTCGGCACGGAGTCATTTCTAAAAGACGTTTCATTCTCATTGAACCGGGGAGAAGTTACAATTCTGGCCGGACCGAATGGGAGCGGCAAATCGACGTTGCTGAAAGCATTATGCAATTTGATTCCTGCAAGTGGAACTGTGCGCCCTTCACATTTAGGATATGTCCCTCAATCACCGGAATTCTTATTCGTTACGAAAACGGTACGGGATGAGATTGCTTTCGGCGGCGGGGCGGATGCAGAAGAATTGCTATCTCGTTTGCACTTGGCGGCGGTTGCAGAGGCCCATCCGTTTGCCGTGAGCCATGGACAGAAGAGACGAGTGGCGATCGCTGCAATGCTGTGCGATGGCAGGGAAATCATTTTGATGGATGAACCGACATCGGGGCAAGACGCCGCATCCATGGTGGAGCTGTTCGGGTTGATTGACGAGCGGGCAAGGGAAGGGACGACCTTCCTGATTGTCACACATGATATGGAGTTTGCGTTTCATGTGGCGGATTCGGCTTTATTAATGCAAGATGGTGCTTTGACTGGGAAGTTTGATGCTGCTCTAGTATGGCGTGATGAAGAGCTGCTGGCGGACCATCATCTGCTTCAGCCAAAGGGGTGGGTGGAACATGAAGTCTGCTTTGCATAATATGAATCCTGCTGCAAAGTTCATTGTCGTCACGATTTGCATGTTGACGATGGCATTCTTCTTCAATCCATGGACGCCCTTGCTCATGTGGATCGGAGTGCTGCTCATCCAGCTGTTGTTCAGCAGGATTGATTGGAAGCTATGGATTCTGCTCATGATTCCCTTTCTCATCATGGCGTTCGGGTATTTTTGGACGACACTCGTCTTTGCAGAAGACAAGTCAGGGCCTGTCGTTCTATCGATTTGGTCGATTAACATCACGGAAGTCCAGTTGAATCACGCATTGTCATTAAGTTTTCGTGTCTTGGCGTTCTCTGGCTTATCACTATTATTCGCATTGACGACAAATCCCGTTTCATTCATTTTAAGTCTCATGCAGCAAATGAAGCTGTCGCCGAAAATTGCGTATAGCATATTGGTTGGGTATCAGTTTTTACCTGTCTTGAAGGATGAGTTTGTTCAGATCCAGCAAGCCCATCGTCTCCGAGGAGCGATGCAAGAGGAAAATGCACTCCGCCGACTGTTGCATATGCGGAAAATCCTTCTACCGATGCTGGCGGGGGCTGTCCGGAAAGCGGAAAGGGCCGCATTTGCAATGGAGGCAAGAGGCTTTACAGGTGAGAAAAGGAACAGCTTTTACAAAGTCGTCCGTGTCGGCAAGGTGGACGGGTATATGGTTAGCCTCTTCATGCTGCTCCTCGTTCTAAGCTGTACAAGTGTTTTGTATATCAATTAGCGTTGAGGGTCCCATTTGGAGTGGGACCCTTTTGCCGATTACTTCCATATGGTATAGTCGTTTGTAGAGAATAAAGATGATTCAGAAACCGGTTTTGGTAAAGGGGAAATGAAGTCATGATTGATGTAAGGGAATTGAAATTGGAGAAAGATAGACGTGTGATTATCACGTCGGATATTCATGCAAACTTACCGCTGTTTCAAGAATTGCTTGAGAAAGTGAACTATACGAAGGAAGATTATTTATTCATCAATGGGGATCTTTGCGAAAAAGGTCCGGATAGCCTTTCGACGGTGGCATTTGCGAGAAAGCTGAGCGTAGAATCTGATCGCGTCTTTATTACAAAAGGAAATTGTGATGTCGTCCACGATTATGTATTCAATCATGTGGAAGGCATCAAAAATTATATGGAGCAGCGGAAGCACTCCATTTTGAATGAAATGCTCGACCTCCACGGAAAGTCGCTGGACGAATTTGCGACGCTCCAGGAACTTGGCGAATTTTATAGGAGTCATTTTGGTGAGGTGCTTGCCTGGCTGGACCAACTTCCCATCGCCTATGAAACAGACGATTTCATCATCATTCACGCAGGTATAGAGGATATTCCGGTTTGGAAGGAAACAAGCCGCAAATATGCTTTATATGCCCAGGCATTTTATGAGAAAGGGCATCAGGCGGATAAGACGGTTATCGCAGGGCATTGGCCTGTCGTCAATTATCGGGCAAATGCAGTCAGCTCGAACTGTCCGCTAATCGATTTAGAGAAAAGAGTGATTGCCATAGATGGCGGCAATCAAATAAAAGAGGATGGGCAGTTGAACGCTATACTCATTGAAGGGGAAGACATCAGTTATACATACGTTGATGGATTGAATGAAAAAACAATTATACGGGATCATGTGGATGAAAGGGGGCGTGTCGGAACGGTCACCTATCCAAACTATGAATTGCGCCTCCTAAAGGAAGAGGAGTTCTTTACTTTGTGTGAGAATACAAACCTTGGCATTGAACAATGGATAAAAAATGAGTTCATTCATGAGGGCCGCTGTAAAAATGACTTGAGCACGACGTTTTTATCCGTCGAAAAAGGGGAAACTGTCTCGATTGTAGATGACCGCCACGATGGATATGCATTAGTGAAGTCGAGCAGCGGCGAAGTAGGGTGGATTCCGAAGGATTGTTTACTGTAATTCGAAAAGCTTCGAAGGCAGACGCCTGTCGAAGCTTTTTGGTGTGGGTCGAAGGTCACAAAATGACGATAAAGTTGTGAAAATGACCGATAACTTCCGGGAAATGATCGATAACTCACCCAGATTGAACGATAAAACTAGGGAAATGACCGATAACCATCAGGAATTGACCGATAACTTTCCACGGACCATGGGGAACAACTCCAAGAGCGAAAACGTCAAGCTCTGTAAGCAGAAAACTGAGTGAAAAGGAGGAGCTATGTGGTTAATTAGTACATATGTCATTAATATGCTCGGGTATATGATTGTTGCAATACCAATATATGTCATTGTCCGAATCATCATCATTAAAATAAGAAAGCAGCCCTTCAATAAATCACATGAACTGCTTCTTGCCGTATTCATCCTCTACTTAGTCGGCCTTGCCTCCCAAACGATTATTCCGAGGTGGAGTATGGGGGTGGATGGAAATACGGGTGAGTTCTATTTTCATGTTTACATGTTTGACAAGTTATCGAGCGTCAATATGATTCCATTCCGGACAATCATGAATTACTTTCAAGCCAATGAGTATGTGAGTGGTTGGAGCAGCGTATCACTCGTGAATCTTCTCGGCAACTTGTTCGTTTTTTCTCCCATTGGATTTTTCATTCCATTGCTATGGAGTAGGATGCGCTCGTTCGGTAAAATCGCCTTTATTGGGTTAGGTGTCACTTGCTTCATTGAAGGCACCCAATATTTCATCGGCCGTAGCACGGATATTGACGACATTATTTTGAATACGATCGGCGTCGTTATTGGATATTTTATCTTTCTCATTTGGAAAGTAGTTGCATCGCAAAAGAATTAGTTGACCTAAAATGATCGATTTGTTATGATAAATACAACTTTCAGAAAGCAGGTGATGTTTTATGGCTACAATCAATAAGGCTATTGCACAATTGATCGGCACCATACATTCACCTGCCATGCCTTCGTAATAGGCATGTTTCTTCTGTTATGCGCGTGAAAGCATGGTGTCCGATCCCGGAACCATGCTTTTTTCTATGACGTCTAGCTTCGGGCGCCAGAGTCTCGGGGTCATAAGTCAAAGCTGCTTTGTGGCAAAGAACGCCACAATGCATCTTTGCCTTATGCCTGAGGCCGGCAGGATGCCGGTCATGCAGTCGTTGCCGCAGGACGCGGCGCACTTAGACTGTAAACCACTCCGCAGGCGCCCTGCGCTTTTGTCTAGCACATAATAGGAGGAAAAACATTGATTAATTTAAACGAATACGGTTGGAATGAATTCCATCAAGATAATATGAAAACGATAGTAGAAGAAGTGAAAGTGGACAAATGTGTTCCAGGACGTGTAACGCTTGAACATAAACGGATGTACCGGGTAATGACGGCAGAAGGGGAGTGGCTCTCCGTCTGCTCGGGCGCATTTCAACATGCGGCCCATGAACGAAGGGATTATCCGGCAGTCGGGGATTGGGTAGTCGTCGAAAGGATGCCTGGGGAAGAGCGCGGCATTATCCACGCCATACTACCAAGGACTTCGCTATTCTCAAGAAAATCTGCGGGGTCGACAATTTCCGAACAGATTATTGCAGTGAATGTCGACATTGTTTTCCTCGTCATGTCGATGAATCACGACTTCAATGCAAGACGATTGGAACGGTACCTCGTTGCTGCCTATGATTCTGGTGCGACGCCGGTTGTCGTCCTGACGAAAATGGATGTTAGCGACGACCCCGATCATTATTTAGAGATGGCAAGGGCTATCGCATTCGGCACGGATGTTTTCCCGGTGAGCAATACGACTGGGGAAGGCATCGATCAGATTACGGATATGTTGACTAACGGCAAAACGGCAGCATTATTAGGTTCTTCCGGCGTTGGAAAATCATCGCTCGTCAATTCGATTTGCGGTGAAGGGAAGATGGCGGTGCAAGACATCCGGGAAGATGACGCAAAAGGTCGACATACGACGACCCACCGTGAGCTCATCAAAATTCCGACAGGAGGCGTGCTCATCGACACGCCGGGAATGCGAGAATTCCAATTGTGGAATGAAAGTGAAAGCCTCGATTCCGGATTCAAGGATATTGAGGAACTTTCAGCTGCATGCAAATTCGGCGATTGCGGACATGAAAGTGAGCCGGGCTGCGCCATCCGTAATGCACTCGAAACTGGAGAGTTGTCGGCTGAACGTTATGGAAACTACGTTAAACTCCAGAGAGAAATCGCATTCCTCGACCGGAAAATGGACCGCCAAGCACAAGCGGCCGAAAGGGACAAATGGAAGAAGATAACGAAGGGAATGCGGAAGCATCCATCTAAAAAGAAATGAACTGTAGTGGCAGGGGCAAAGGTGAAAAACCTTAGCCCCTGTTTTTTTTGATTAAAGCGCTAAAAGAATACTATTTGCTTAATGGGACATTCTACAGATGAAATCTTTACTTAAAGATTGGGGAGTCGTAGATGGAGTCAATCTGGTTGGAGTATGCCTGGACGCTGTTAATTCTAATAGGATTGGAAGCGTTATTATCGGCTGACAATGCGCTCGTACTTGCAGTCATTGCGAAACATTTACCGGAGGAAGAGAAAAAGAGAGCGATCAATTACGGAATCATTATGGCCTTCGTTTTTAGATTTGCTGCACTTTTTGCGATTTCTTTTATTGCGAATGTCTGGCAGATACAAGCAATAGGAGCCGCCTACCTTCTTTATTTAGGATTAAAGCATGTCATCAAGGCCCGTTTCGGGAAAGAAAATAAAAACATTCACAAGGACGATGAGAAGGAATCGGCTGGGAAAGGTTTTTGGCCAACGGTAGGGAAAATTGCATTAGCCGACCTCGCATTTGCAATCGATTCGATATTGGCTGCAGTTGCACTTGCCCTCGGACTTCCAGATTCCCCACTCGGCGATATTGGCGGCATGGATGGAGGGCAATTTATCGTCGTTGTTATTGGCGGTGTTGCTGGCCTTGTCCTCATCAAGTTTGCTGCAACCTGGTTTGTGAAGCTTCTCGACAAACGTCCGGCATTAGAAACAACAGCCTATGCAATTGTAGCCTGGGTTGGTGTCAAATTAGCCATCATCACCCTTGCCCATAAGGATATCGGTATCTTAGACCATGATTTCCCTCACAGTACTGTTTGGACCGTGATTTTTTATGGAGTATTAGTAGCGATTGCACTGATCGGTTGGTTTGCTCCTAGCAATAAATCCGGGAGCGACTAGGGAAGGATGCTTTGAGTTAAATGAGCGGGAGAACATCACTTGATGTCTCCCTTTTTTCATTCGCAAAAAAGTTCCTTCATGACAAAAGTCATCTCAAGACATGACAGAGCGTACTGAAAAAAACGCCACCTCCCATCTATGATAGGAATAAGGGGAGTGTGAGCATATGGAAACAGTTGTCGATATTAAAAATCTATCAAAAGAATTCAAAGGGAAAAAAGCGGTGGAGAACGTCTCGTTCACTATTCAATCCGGTGAAGTAGTTGCCATTCTTGGGCCGAATGGGGCGGGAAAAAGCACAACGATCCTTATGATGCTCGGATTGCTTCATCCGACTTCGGGTGAGGTTTCGCTTTTCAATCAACCGCCTCAACGTCAAATGGTGCGGGAAAGGATAGGGGTAATGCTCCAGCAAGTGAGCCTAATGGATGCGCTGAAGGTGAAAGAGGTGCTTGCTCTGTTCAGAAGTTATTATCCGAACCCGTTGACGATGGAAGAGATGATCAGGTTGACCGGTTTGCAGGAAAGTGAATTGAACAAGCGGACGGAGAAGCTTTCAGGCGGACAAAAGCGACGTGTCAACTTTGCGCTCGCAATGGCAGGAAATCCCGATCTCGTATTTTTTGATGAACCGACAGTCGGGATGGACAGTACGGCGCGGAAAGAATTTTGGGCAAGAGTCCGGCAGCTAGCAGGCGAAGGGAAAACGATATTATTCTCCACCCATTATTTGCAAGAGGCCGATGATGTGGCGACGCGCATCCTGTTATTCAACGAAGGAAAATTGATTGCGGATGGATGTCCTTCAACAATCAAACAGCGACTGCTGAAGAAGACGATTTCTTTCAAGACGGACAGTTCATTCCCGAAAGAAAAGTTTCTTGCAATGAATCATGTATCCGATATTTACGAGGAAAGTGGGAGAACCGCTATTCAAACGGAGGACACAGATCGCGTACTATCCTCTCTCTTCACTGAAGGAATAGCAGTTTCAGATATATCCATCGATAAAGGAAGACTGGAAGATGCCTTCGAGCAGTTGACCGTCGAACAGGGGGTATCGTGAATGAAGATGCTAATAAATGAATGCAAAATTGAAATGATCCGGATCTTCCGTAATCCGTATTTCGTCTTTTGGTCATTACTAATGCCGATCTTGTTTTATTTCATTTTCACGAAAGTCGTCAACACGGGGATGGATGATCAAGATTTGTGGAACAAGCATTTCCTTATGTCCATCGCAATATTTAGTGTAATGGGAAGCGCGATCATGACGCTCGGTATCCGGATGGTGCAGGAGAGGAATGAAGGGTGGACGACGTGGATCAAAGTCACGCCTCTGCCAAGTTCAAGCTATTTCATTTCAAAGATGATCGGCCAATCGGCAGTCCATCTGTTCTCGATTGCCGTCATTTTCATAGCAGGGATTATCCTGAACGGCGTGTCAATGACATTTGTGGAATGGTTATCGAGTGCGGCTTGGATAATGGTCGGTTCCTATCCGTTTCTTGCATTAGGCGTTCTAGTAGGCACAATGAAACGTGTGGACACGGCTTCGGGAGTCAGCAATATTATTTATTTAGCTTTGGCGATCACAGGCGGATTGTGGATGCCGATGGAAATTCTGCCGAAGACGATACAGCTGATTGGCTCTTGGCTGCCGGCATATCATTATGGGAATGGCGCATGGGGCATTATTCGCGGACAATTCCCTGAATTCAAAAGTATTGCGATTTTAACGGCTTATCTGTTTGTATTCATGGTATTATCAATCTATATAAGAAGGAGACAGGAAGCGGTGTAAGCATGAAAAACTTTAGGTTGTTTCCGAAAAGGTTTGGCTTCATCCCCCATATATTTTTAGTCTATCTCGTAATACCGCTCTATCAAGTGAACAATGAAGTAGGCGTGAAAGCGGTAATCGGCTATGGCCTGTTACTGCTTTTTTTCATCTCCTACCGGCAGTGCTATCAGCCGATCCGTTTAAGGGAATTTTATGCATGGTTGTCGATCCAAGTGGCTGTCACGATTGCCTTTGTAGTTTTTAATGATCCGTACAGCATTTTTTTAGCTTTTTACACTTCCAACTTCATTGGTTGGATTAACGATAAAAAGCAGTTCAAAGGCACATGGATAGTATTTGCCAGTATCATTTTAGTTTGTGCCGGTTGGATATTGTTTCAACATGGAATTTCAAGCTTCACTAGCCTCCTGCCTTTTTTGGTTGTCATCATTCTCTCTCCATACGGCATCCGGCATATGAATGAACGAATGGAATTGAAGAACCAATTGAATGAGGCGAATGAACAGATAAAGACGTTGATCAAACAGGAGGAGCGGGTGCGTATTGCCCGTGATCTGCATGATACATTGGGGCATACATTATCACTCATCACCCTGCAAAGCCAAGTCATCCAAAGGGTTGCGAGTGATCCTGAAAAGGTGAAGATGGAGGCTAAGGGGATAGAGCAGACTTCCCGTTCTGCGCTTCAGCAAGTCCGAGAGCTTGTGTCGGATATGCGGGTCAGTACGATAGAGGAAGAGCTAGCACATATGGAGCAAATCCTCGGAGCCGCCACTATCGAATTCCAATGCAATGCAATGGATATGCCCACGGAGCTATCACCGCTTCAGCAAAATATTGCGGGGATGTGCTTGCGTGAAGCTTCGACAAATATCGTGAAACATAGCAAGGCGTCTGCATGCTCGGTCACTGTGAAAAAAGATACGGCGGGACTCATCATCCGGATCCACGATAATGGAACCGGCATTGCAGATCGTCCGTGGGGCAATGGGTTGAAGGGGATGTCCGAGCGCCTTTCATTAATAGAAGGGGAAATGGAAGTGGAGTCCGAGTTGGGGACAGCCATCACGATTTCGATTCCAATTGTCGTGAAGACGAAGGAAGGGGCGATTGCCTTATGATTCGGATTGTCATTGCTGAAGATCAGCGAATTTTGAGAGGGGCTTTAGGCACTCTCCTTGATTTTGAGGAAGATATGGAGGTGGTCGGCCAAGCCGAAAATGGGGAGCAGGCATTGCGGCTGGCCCGGGATTTACGTCCGGATGTTTGTATTTTGGATATTGAAATGCCGTTGAAAAGCGGTCTTGAGGTTGCAGATGAATTAAAGGAAAGCGGCTCTTCATGCAAGGTGATCATACTGACGACATTTGCACGGCCGGGTTTTTTCGAACGGGCGATTAAAGCGAAGGTGCATGGCTATCTCTTGAAGGATGGCTCAATCGATGATTTGGCGGCTGCTATTCGAAGTGTCATGCAGGGGAAGAGGGAATTTGCAGCTGAACTTATCATGAATTCGTATAATGATGGCAATCCGTTGACTGAACGGGAAAGGGAAGTGTTGAAATTATCTGCGGATGGGATGACAGCGAAAGAAATCGGAGCTGCACTTTATTTATCTCCTGGGACGGTGCGGAATTACATGTCTGAAATTCTTCAGAAGGTGGAAGCGAAAAACAAAGTGGAGGCAATATCCATCTGTCGGGAGAAAGGGTGGATTTGAGTTTTCTCGGGATTGACATTATAGGCAATAGGTCATGAAATGGTGATAACTTTCAGGATTCGATAGATAACTTTCAATGTTCAATAGATAATTTTTGATATTCAATAGATATCTTTTGTTATTCAATAGATAAACCACAGGATTCAATAGATAACTAAAAACGGGCTGCAACTATCGACGATTATTCGTCGAGTCCGCAGCCCGCTTCACTTTTTACTTATTGCTTAACTGTTCTTCTGCTTCAACACTTTCTTCAACCGTCGCGTCATCAGTTCCTTCAGCCTTGTCCACTCCATTCACTTGGCCGACATTGATGAACAATTTTCCGTCTGCAAGCTTCCTTCTTTCATTTCCAAACCCATCTACAACTTTCACTTCGATGCGTGCTCCATCTGCCGTGACGCCCAGTGGAACAGTCCAGTAGCCGACGTAATGGCCAAGGGATGTCTCGCTCATCGGCAATTCAGTCGCGTTTGTCACATCACTTCCCCCTACATTCGTAAGCGGCATGTGGATGACGTAAGTTGCTTTCAAACCTGGTTCGCTGTCGAATTCAAATTTAACGGACTTTCCGGTTACTAAATGGACGTCCTCTTTCGGTGTCAAATTCGAAATTTCAGGTGCCGTATATTTTGCGGTGACAGAAACGGTTTGAATCGTTTCGTTGCCCGCAGCATCTGTAGCGATTACAGTAATGGTATTTACACCATCATCCAATAGGATCCGTTTGGAGTAAGTGCCATTTTCGGAAACAGTGGCTTGTTGGCCATTCACAGTCACCGATTTAAGATGGTCGTCCGTGACCGTACCTTCCACCGTGACGGTTTCACGGTTCGTTGTTTCACCATTCTTCGGGTTCGTTATCGTCAATTCCGGTTTCCTCGTGTCAAGTATCACTGTCACAGGGCTTGAAGTACCTGTCTTGCGGCCATCTAATAGAGACACGGCGGTAAATTCGTTATCTCCCTCTGTCAGAACTGTTTGGAATGAGAACTTTCCATCATTTCCGATGACAACCGAATCCACTTCTTCACCATTGTTCTGTAAAGAAATTGTCGTTGTCGGTGTAGCAGTACCTTCAATGACGATGTTTTCATCATTCGTAACGGTGCCAGTTTCAGGTGAAGTGATCATCGGTTCAAATACTTCGAAGCTGACACGTGCCCGGATCATGTAGTTCCCTTCAGCGGCAGGTGCAGGTGACCAAGAGCCGACGAACTGGTAGCTTCTTTTCGCATTCGTTCCGTTTTCATCCGTTGCAAGTCCTGGTGCATATGGATTCCCTTGCGACTGGATATACACCATATAGAAGTCGCCGTTCACGACGATATTATGCTCTGTCAGATCAACGACAGTCCATTCGCCATTCCGTTTCGCCTGTGCGTCGATCGGTCCAGCGATCTTTTGTCCAGGAGCCCCGTCTGCACCAGTTGCATCCCAGACTTCAACTGCAAATGCAGTTCCGCCCGGTACAGGCCATTCAGTATCCCAGAAGCGGAAAACACCTTCTGTTACAATACCTGAATCATTGCCTTCAGGAAGAGACATTTTGACGCCCCAACCATTTCCTGCATCGTAAAACGCACGTGCATTTTCAGCAGTTCCATCGTCGTATCCGATTTCACCGCCAGGATACGTAAAGAACGGTTCAAGCGCGAAATCAAATGACGTTTGTCCGCCGATTGTAATAGTTGCCTCTTGACCATGATATCCACGTGCCACCACTTTCAGCGTATAATCGCCTTCATATGCAGTGATTGTGAAATGTCCTGCAGCGTCGGTTTGGACAGGGGAGATGTTCGCATCTTCCACTAGAAGCAATGTCGCTCCTGCAATCGGCTCACCAGTTGATTGGTCTGTTACTGTTCCACTTATTGTGGCCTGGGGCATTTCTTCCAATGTGAAATTCGCGATTGACGTTTCATCTGCATTGATTGTTACGGTCTGAGCCTTAGATTGGTATCCGTACGCTTCCGCTTTTGCCGTAAAAGTTCCCGCACCGTGCGTCATCGTATACGAACCGTCCGCAGGATTCGTATAGACCGATCGATCCGTTTCGAGAATATTCACTTGTGCACCTAATGGCAGAAGGACAGGCGCAGCTTTATCGTCTTCAACAGGAGGTGCCGGTTCTTCTTTCGGCATTACGGGCTTAATCGTCTTAGGATCGACAGGTGTTTCAAGTGCTTCTTTCCCTTTTTCAATAATAAGATCTGGATTTTTGCCTTTTCCAGGTTTTAAAGCTTGAGGGCTAGTTTGAACATTGTTTTCAAACAATTTGTTTTTAGGAGTAAGCGAGATTGTACCAGTTTGTGATTGATCGCTTAAAGCGACATCGTCAATATACCAGCCCTCTCTAACTACGCTTCCATCGGAGAACGCATTGAATCCGATATAGACACGTTGGCCGCTATATGCGGACAGGTCCACTTCTGCATTAATCCAAGCATTTGAAGCTCCTTGGATCATAAGCAATTGCGTCCAATTCTCCATATCCGTGGAAATGAACACATGTCCATAATCCCAAGCTCTTCCGGAAGAGGACTGCTCAAAATTATGCCATTGCTTAAACTGCAAATAGGATGCGCCTTCTGGAAGATCAACCGGCGGCATGACAAGCGTGGCATTCATGCTGCTCTCATACATTCCGGCTAAATTCGTGGCGTATACTTTCTCTCCTGAGGCCGCATTTCCAGGACCAGAAGTCGGTTTACCCCATTCCCAGCTGTTTTTATTCCCGAACGAAGTCCATCCTACTGGCGACTGTTCAAAGTTCTCGAAGTAGCCGACTGTGATTCCCGGTTTGACGAGGACTGTAAATTCTTCGCTCGATACTTCATTGTTGCCAAAATCATTAATGACCCATTTGTAAGTGAATGCATTTCCGGAAATGACGTCGCCCGAAATTGTAACACCGAATTCACCCGATAGGTAGTCTCCGGATTTTCTCTCAGCTTTCATTGAACTCCATTGTCCGTCCGCATTTACATATTGCAGTGTCACGGAAGAAATGCTTATATTATCCGTCACGTTAATGCGTAGATCCAAGTCCATTCCCGCATACGTTTCCGTTGGCGCTGAGTGCTCGAATGTAGGCGGTTCGTTATCATCGCCTTGCTTCGTCACCTGACCTTCAAGCTTTCCGAGCCCGCTTGCGATGGATGAAACAGCCGCATACGCATCGACTAGACCGTGCCCATACCCATGGTTCGGGGTAGTCGGGTATACATTATCCGTCAACGGAGTCGCTGTAGCCAACAGCACCTGTTCCATTTCCTCGACTGAAATTGTAGCGTTCACTTGCCGGAGTAACGCAGCAACGCCTGAAACAGCAGGGCCAGCCATTGATGTGCCATTCCAGCCGCCTTCATAGCCGCTTCCAGGAACAGAAGAGCGGATGTTGACACCCGGTGCGGAAATGTCAGGTTTTATTTGATTGTAAGGGGAAGGTCCTCGAAGAGAGAAACTTGCCACTTTATTATTGATATCTGTTGCGCCTGTTGCAAAGGATTCCGGATAGTTCGCAGGGGCGGCAACCGATCCAGGACCTCCGGGGTTCGTTAGTGTCGTGTTGCCTGCGGAGAATTCAGGGAAGATTTCCGCGGCGCGCCAGTTCCTGACGACATCCCGGTACCATTCATCAAGGCCTGCACCGCCGCCCCAAGAATTATTGACAACGTCTGGAGCCAGGTCAACCCGCGCATTCCCGTTTGCATCAGTTGGAGCAAGAATCCATTGTGCGGCTGCCAATAAATCGCGGTCCGTTCCCCCGCTAGCAGTGAATGCCTTCACGGCAATCCACTTTGCGCCAGGAGCGACTCCAATCTGGTTATTCCCGCTCGGTTCGCTTCCGACCATCGTGCCGGTTACATGTGTACCGTGTCCATGATCATCATAAGGGGTTGTCCTTCCAGCCGTAGCATCGAACCAGTTGTAGTCATGGTTCACATCGCCGGTTCCCGGGTTGTACCCCCGGTATTTCTGTTTCAAGGCTGGGTGATCCCATTGCGCGCCTGTATCGATGCTTGCAACGACTGTACCCGACCCATCAATCCCCATTTCCCAAGCTTGTGGCGCATTGACACGCTCAACATTCCACTCGACATTCGCCAGTTGCGATTTGGGGGCTTCAGAGTTTTCAACTACTGTAGTTTGTAGTTGGCGCGTTTCATTCGGCAGAACCTTTTCCACTTCTGCGAATGTCCCAACTGCTTGTGCGATTTCCTTTGTCGCCGTTACCGCCATTCCATTGACGATATAGTAGGATGTGATGTCTTTTGCTTTGCCGGCTTTCACTTGCTGTTCAAGATACTGCATGACGTTTTGCTGCGATTCTAGGGAGGTCAATCGTAACTCGGAGACGACAGCCGATCTAGTCAGCATTACTGATTGCTTTCCGGAAAGGTTTGCCTGGCTTGCCTGTTTCCTTGCTGTAGCCGCCACTTGCTCCGTGTCGGCCTGATCCTTGAATTTAATTAGAAAAGTGACCATGCTCTCATCTTTAAAGCTTTCGAGCAATCGATTGCTGACTTTCTCTTTGGCTATCTCATTCGAATCTCGCAACGAGTGATGCAACTGTTTGTTCATTCCCGTGCTTGCCGCCAGTGCAGGTGTCATTAATGAAAACACCATCAGGATCGTTGCTGCAATGCTGAAGTATCTCATCCGTCTACGCTTCCTCAATTCCATTCCTCCTTTTTAGTTTCGACCGTCCCTTCTCCGAACCATCAAAAAAACACCATTCGCCCCCTTTCTCAATTGTTAAGGATCTTTGGTGTCGGAATCTCCGTATCTGGCTGTCTAGTAATATTATACAATTATTAAATTTGAAATAAATACTAAATCATCTGACTAGTTAATAAATAATGATAAGTAACTAACTTGATCCCCTTAGAATTGGGGAATTTATCATGGTTTACTATTGTTTATGAAAAGTCAAATAGTTAGCGTTAATGCTTTAGGAAAAGGGTTTGTGAGTGTAATGATGAAGTTGATTAATGGGGAGGGGAAGCGGAGGGAAAAAGAAAATAATGTAGAAGACCTATAATTGAAATGAAATGAGCTATTACTTATTTATAAACAATGAAATATGGGCATAATCTAATATTGAAAATGATGCTACCAATTAGGAACATCGATCCGAAAAATTTTCCCAAGTAGTAGTCCGTAAAAAAGAAGCCGGCAATTTGCCGGCTTCTTACATTCATCTACGAGGATTTTTGTGAATTCTTTCTTTTCTCAAATCCTCTTTCATATCATCCAAGTTGATCGTATCCACTGTCTGCATGTCTTCATGCATATCGAACAAACTTACGCGATCCGAAGAGGGAATCCCTTCAGGATGCGCTAAATAGCGAAAGTGGATCGTTTCTCGCTTTTCACTGTCTGCGGGCAGCTTCTCATCAGCCATAGCTATTGCCTCCCTATATCTGTTTCCTTATAGGATTGGCAATGACGGTGAATCTATTCGTACCCGATCATTCACAGTGGACAACTATGCTCGATTCAGCGCCTCCGTAATGGGGCAGTCGTCTTTTCTTTATTTGATATAAGTTTGCGGACAATCGGATATACAACCGGAGCCCATTTAATAGCTGTCTTGATTACTCTTCCTAATTTCATGAAATTCGCTCCTTACTAACCGTTTTCTTTAATTTGCCCTCTTCTGCAAATAAGTAAACAAAATCCGCTATTTCCTATGACAGTTTCACTATGTTAATCAACTTCTTGTTTGTCATATTCAAAACTTTTAAAAGAAATATGTTTGATTTTGAAAGTATTTGGATAGAACTGGGGAAATTGTTAAGAAGAGAGGAGCAATATTACTTGAGTAAGATGAAAATGATTATGTTGACCGCAATTATGACACTCTCATTCAGTGTCGTGACCGAAGCGGCTATATTTAGCCAGACAGAAAACGGAGAGGACATCACAAATCTTTCCCAAGAAGTGAGACCGAATCTTAATGATATTCCTTTTGCTGATATCTGGAAAGATGCGTTTCCGTTATTTTACCCGCCGTTAGAGTTACTGAAGGAAGAACCTGTAACATACACGGTCGCGGAAGGCGATAATCTATATCGAATCGCCTTAACTTACGATATGGCATTGGATGAATTAATGAGTTTAAATAATTTAACCGGAGAAGTAATCCACCCGGGTGATGTTTTGACAATTAGCGGAGAAAATCCTGGAAATGAAGTCGCTGCATTAGAAACTGTCATGGTTGCATCGATCACTCGGGATTCTATCCCAGAAAACGCACAAAAAAAACCGGTATTCAACGAATCCATTTCGAGCCCACCGGCAAGTTCAGGGACTGAAATGGTTGTAACTGCAACTGCATATACCGCCTATTGTCCCGGTTGTTCTGGGACGACAGCGTATGGGATCGATTTACGCTCCAATCCAGATAAGAAAGTCATAGCGGTAGATCCGTCGATTATTCCACTAGGAACGAAAGTTTGGGTGGAAGGCTATGGGGAGGCGATTGCCGGAGATGTTGGCAGCGCAATCAAAGGTCATAAGATTGATGTTTTCATCCCTTCCTATGATAGTGCGATGCAGTGGGGCGTTAAAAAGGTGAAGATAAAAATCATTAATTAACTAGATACGTATTGGGAATTGTTCACTATATATTCCCAGTACGTATTTTATTTGTTACACTATTAATTAACTAATTGATCGTCGGTTGGAGGGATGGAAATGAAAGATATGAATCAGAAGCTTTACGATTACTTGCTTGAAAGCATAGATGCCATTACAGATGCGTGGTTGTTGGAACGTGAAGAAAAGGATGGCTCAATTTATTCGAAGGATGCCGGTGATTGGTCAGAGCAGATGCTGCGCGAGCAAAACAGGCAAACGAATTTGACAATAGCAAGCAGTTTGTTGGAAGACCAGGAGGCATTTGAAAATAATAAAAAAAGTTGGGCGAAGCTTGTTGCGGAAAGTCGGGTTAGCAGCAGGACGCCGATCTATGAAGTCCTTGACGCATTAAGTAAGTTAAGGAAAACATTCTGGAATTTCATTGAACAGTTTGTCGATCGGGAAGTGGATCATGTCCTTCGTTCTGATATTCTGAATTGGGGAATCGTTATACATAAAGCGTTCGATGAAATCATAGTGGAGTTCACGACAAGATATGATGAGCTGATAAATTCACGGCTATTCGCTCAACAAAGCCTGATTGAAGAGTTGAATGCACCGATTATCAAGCTTAATTCGACAATCGGGGTACTGCCGATAATCGGGGACGTTGATACGACAAGAGTACAATCGATTAGTGACTATGTTCCGACTAGGTGTGTGGAGCTTGACGTCAGTCATCTCTTTATTGATTTGTCTGGTGTTTCCATAATCGATACGATGGTTGCGAATCATATTTATCAATTGATGCAGGTACTTGATCTGCTTGGGATTGAGTCGACTATGACGGGTATCCGACCGGAAATTGCTCAAACCTCCGTCCAATTGGGCCTGGATTTTTCAAAGATCCGTACGTTTGGTTCGTTGCAGCTGGCGCTTAAAAAGAATTTTAAGGAACTTGAAATATAATAAACGTAAATATGGAGTGTTCAGAACTTCGGTTTTCACCGTCAATCTGGACACTCCATTTTTTATCTGTAATTTTGAATGTCAATTCCGAATAGATCCATTAGAATTGCTCCCTTAGCATCTTCAGTAATTGTCTTGGAGCGTATCACGCCATACTCGGATACTGTCAATTCAAGGTCCTTTACTGTTGTTCTGCCTGCAGCGGTCGCTACTGTGACGATGTCAACATGGGTGAAGGTTGATTCGGGTGAAACTTGATTGAACACACATCCTTCATGGAAATCGTGAAGCTGCTTTTCGATTGTGGAAAATCGGTACAGTGGTCGGGACTCTCCATTCCGTGTTCTAATCAAATCAAAAATACCCTTACTGGATTGCTGTACCGCATAAGTTCCGCTGACATCTGTTTGCGGGTCCCCGTTCAATGGGATTGGAAGGATAGTGGAATCCCCAAATCCGACATCGACGAGATAAGGTTCATCCAATTGGACGATAATGGCGGCATGCGTTTCCGGCTTCGCCCACTGTCCATTCGGCCGGAATACAGTGGCGGCGATAAGGGAAGCGTTGTATTCTAGCTGTCTCAAAAGCCAATGAAATAGACCGTTCAATTCATAACAATAGCCACCACGATTCCGAAGTACGATTTTATCGTAAATCGTGTTCAAATTTAAATAGATCGGTACTCTGCGGATGACATCGAGATTTTCAAATGGAATTTTGGTCATATGCAGACGTTGCAGTTCAGACAACTGCTGCAGGGAAGGTTTGTTGTCATGTGATGCATTGAACCGGTCGAGGTATTTTTCAATTTCCATTCTATCGGCCTCCTAACAAGTAAAAATAGTATACCATTTTAAGAAATGGGCGACTCAATAAAAGGTCACTGCAAGGACTAATGTCCGCAGTGGCCATTCATGATCAAAGGTAAATTTATCTCAACCAACCATTACTACTATTGTTGTAATTTGTAAGCGCATACAATAGTAAAACAACAATTTGCGAAAAAGATGTAATACTTTCAGCTTATTACGAATATAAGGGTATTCAAGACTAATGATTTATGATATTGTAATAGAAAGATAATTCGGATATTAAGATGGTAGTCAGTATATATCCGATGAGAGAATGCGGGGGATTTCAGATGAGAAGACATAATGTTGTTTGCATCGCGATTATAAGTGCATGCCTATTCCTCCTAGTCGGCTTTAACGACCAGACAAAAAGGGTTCATAATCCTAACTTGCTTAGTATTGCTCATAGGGGCGCATCCGGTTTTGCCCCGGAAAATACCCGATCCGCGTTCCATAAGGCAGTCGAACTCCGTGCGGATTACTTGGAATGCGATGTCCATCTTTCAAAGGATGGAGAGCTCATTATCATGCATGATGATAAAATCGACCGTACAACAAATGGAAGCGGCTACATTAAGGATATGACATTGGATGAGTTGAAAGCATTGGATGCAGGAGGGGCATTTGGTGTTGAGTTCCAAGGCGAACCGATTATAACGCTCAACGAATTGATGGAAGAATTCTATGACCAGGTTGGATTATTGATCGAACTGAAAAATCCGCAGTCCTATCCGGGGATAGAAGAAAAGGTCGTTTCACTATTGACGGATTACAATGATATTAGTTCAATCATCATCCAATCATTCGATGTCGATTCCATGAAGAAAATACATACTTTATTGCCGGAGGTTGACGTGGCAATCTTGGTCCATCCTTCCGAATCGTTATTATCTGCGAAGAAGCTAGATGAATTGACGTCATTCGCATCGTATATCAATTTCAACGTGTCCTTCTTAAGCAAAAAAATGGTGGATAATATTCATGAACGAGATAGTAAAGTTCTCGTCTGGTCGAAAAAAGATAAAAGGTTAGTGTCGAAAGCACAAAGATTCGGCGTTGACGGCATCATCTCGGACTTTTCAAAATGGCCGACAGAAGAACCGATCTACTTGGTACAGGAATAGATGGATGAGAAAAAGCCGAAAAGCGATTTTCGGCTTTTTTTCGTCTAGACTCCGGGCGCTAGCCGCTCGGGTCATAAGTCGGCTCAGCTACACGGCAAAAGACGCCGTTTCGCAGATCCGCCTTATGCCTGTCGCAGCAGAGCTGTCACGAAGAACAGCTTTTGCGAGTAAAAGCGTAGCGTTACGAGCAGTTAGCGAGCGCCCTACGCTTTTGTTGTTTTTTATTCCCACCATTCAATTCCCACTTTTAGCGGAAATGATGGGAGAACTATAGTATGATGGACGGAATGGAGACAATCTGAAATGAAGAGTAAATCGTTCTATACTGAAATTTATCCATCAATACTATTGAGAGGAACTGTGAAAGTTGATCATTAGCATTTTATATGAAGATAATCATTTGCTTGTTGTAGAGAAACCGGTCAATTTGCCCGTTCAGGGTGATGACAGCGGAGATGATGATCTTTTAACATTATTGAAAGCGGATTTGAAGGAGCGGCATCAGAAGCCGGGGAATGTCTATTTAGGTCTTGTGCATCGGTTGGACCGTCCGGTAGGCGGCGTCCTTGTATTCGCAAAAACTTCAAAGGCCGCGTCCCGACTTTCCGACGTACTGCGGAAAAGGGAAATGGAGAGGGAGTACTTGGCTGTTGTCAGGGGCAGCTTAAGTGATGCGGGCCAATTGGAGCATTATCTATGGAAGGACACGAAGAAAAACAAGGTCCATGCTGTTGACGCATCCCACCCGGGCGCAAAGAAAGCCATCCTCCATTATGAAACAATTGACAGGAAGGATGGCATGAGTCTGCTCGCAATCCGGCTCCATACAGGAAGGTCACATCAGATCCGGGTACAAATGGCAGCATCAGGCGCCCCGCTGTACGGAGATCAGAAATACGGTCAGCATGTGAATCGGCCTGGTCAGCAGATTGCTTTATGGGCACATACCCTTTCTTTCCCGCATCCGACGACGAAAGAGATACTTACCTTCACTTCCAATCCGCCAGCCGAGCATCCTTGGCATATTTGGAAACAGGTCGGCGCTGTATCATTGATGAAATAAAAGGAAGTTTGCCCCCGGTTGATTGACATCGAAATTCAGTACCCCTACACTTAGATAGAGAAAACATGTTGGAGGAAACTATGACAAACCATCCGTTTATCCCGATCATTGTAGGGACTGATATCAATGCATACAATATGGCAATATCTTTTCACGAGGCCTACGGAATCAATCCGATCCTCGTCGGGAAGGAGCCTTTATCTTTCACAAGTTTAAGTACGATCCCCGGGGCAATCGAGCTTAATCCGAACTTGGGGGAAAAGGACGAGTTCGTTCGCTTCTTAAAACAAGTTGCAGCAAAATATAAGACGCAAGGGAAAAAGATGCTGCTCATCGGAACAAATGATTTATATGTCCGCATGATTATCGAGAGCCGTGAAGCGCTCAAGCGGGATTTCGTATTCAATTATATTGACGAAGAATTAATGAATAATCTGCTTGTTAAGAAAAATTTCTACCAGCTTTGCGCAGAGCATGGAATTGATACACCAGCTACATATTTCCATTCATGTGAAACAGACGACAGTTTCGATGAAGAAGTCATGTTCCCTGTTATCATCAAACCAAGCAACGGCGTGCAATATTACAAGCACCCTTTTGAAGGCATGCAGAAAGTGTATAAAGTCGATTCTTATGAAGAAATCCAACAAGTCATCAAGACAATTAAGAACAGTGGTTATCGTGACGACTTGATCATCCAGGACTTCATCCCGGGCGACGATACATATATGTGGGATTCCGTTTTCTACATTAACAGCAAAGGCAAATCCGAGCTGATCACGTTCGGACAAGTCGTTTTGCAGGAGCATACCGTGACAGCGATCGGCAATTATACAGCGGTCATCACCCGGTATAATGAAGAGATGATGCTGAAACTTAAAGGGTTCTTAGAGGCGCTGGACTACGTCGGCTACGCGAACTTCGATTTGAAATACGATCATCGCGACAAAAAGTTCAAAGTGTTCGAAGTGAATATCCGACAAGGACGTTCAAGTTATTACATCACTTCATGTGGGCATAACCTGGCGAAGAATTTTGTCGATGACCTCATTTATGGTGTCGAAAAGCCATTGACGCTATTGGACGAAAAGTTCCTATTCACTGTCGTTCCGAAAATCGTCCTGAGGAAATTTGTTGACAATGCCAAAGTACGTAAAGAAATCGATCAGCTGATAAGAGCAGGCAAATATGCCAATCCGTTGTTTTACAAGAGAGACAAAAGCTTCAAGAGGAAACTTTATCTTTTTATGAGACAAATCAATTACTACAGGAAGTATAGAAATAATAGATGGTCATGAAAACTCCCCGTTGCGTTTAGCGCATCGGGGATTTTTGGTTACTTCTTCATAGTTTACAGTCCCCGTGAAAGAGGAATAGATGATAGCTAACAATTTAGGAGGAATTAACACCATGAGAAAGCCAGAGAATCCCGTGATCGAGAACAAAAGGGATAAAATAATCGAAAGCCTTGTCGAAGAAGGCGTCTTTAAAATTAATGGAAAACAATTATATCAACTATCTTTATATGAGTTAATGAAACAGTATACTATGAAGGCAGAGTAAACTGACGTTGGGGGGATTTACTTGAAAGAAAAATTGGATGAAATGCGGCATGGATGGCTGGAAGAAGCGACTATCCAGCAAATGCAGGGAAGAATGGAGTCCGGTCATCTTACATCAGAAGAATTGACCGTCATGTATATGGATATAATTTCAAAGAAAGACTTAAATATAAATGCCATATTGGAACTGAATCCTCAAGCTCTCCAAATTGCCAGGTCGCTTGATGAGGAACGGCGCGGAGGCGTAGTACGTTCACTGTTACATGGCATCCCTGTGCTGTTGAAGGACAATATGGACACTGGAGACGGCATGCATACTAGCTGCGGGTCGTTGGCAATGAAAGACCATTATGCTGAAGAAGACGCATTTTTAGTGAAGAAACTCCGGGAAGCAGGCGCTGTCATTTTAGGCAAGACGAATATGACAGAATGGGCGAACTTCATGTCGGATAAAATGCGGAATGGATGGAGTTCTCGCGGCGGGCAAGTGAATAATCCTTATGGCCTTTTTGATGTGGGAGGATCGAGCTCCGGTGCCGCAGCTGCTGTTGCAGCCAATATGGCAGCAGTCTCCATCGGAACGGAAACAAGTGGATCCATCATCAATCCATCAGCGCAAAACGCGCTCGTCGGCATCAAACCAACTGTTGGATCAATCAGCAGAAGCGGCGTCATTCCGCTTTCATTCACCCAGGATACGCCAGGACCAATGGCGCGGACTGTGGAAGACGCGGCTATCACATTCGGTTTACTGGTAGGGTACGATGAAGACGATCCAGTTACTAAGGAAGCTGAACGTTTCAATGGAATCGATTGGCTTTCCTTGTGCGATACCGAAGCACTTAAGGGGAAAAGGATTGGAATCGCCCGATCGATTTTCGTTCGTGAGATTTCGGCGGAGAGGAAAGAGAAGTTCGAAGAAGCTCTCCGTCGACTCGAATCATTAGGAGCCGAACTAGTCGATGATATCGACCTAGGGACGATGGAAGACGATCTGGGGTACGATGTCCTCCTGTATGAATTCAAAGCTGCATTGAATGGGTATCTTGGTAAAACCTCACCGATAAACCCAATTCGTACGTTATCCGATATTATCCAATTCAATAAGGAACATCCGGAAGAGACGTTGAAGTTCGGACAAGTGATGTTGGAAAAGGTGGACCGGACGAGTGGTACTCTGACCGAGCCGGAATACATTGAAGCATTGTTGCGAAACCGTCATTTGGCGGGGGAATTGGCTCTCGATAGGGCTTTTGACGAGCATAAGATCGACGTGCTCGTATTCCCGCAGGATCATGGATGTAGTTTCAGTGCAGCAGCAGGGTATCCGGCAATCACGGTCCCATCGTCCTTCACTGAAGAAGGCGAGCCTTTTTGCATTACGCTATGCGGCAAGGCATTTTCCGAACCGGAACTGATTGGCTATGCATACGCATTTGAACAGTCTGCGCGTGCAAGGAGAAAGCCCTGACTTGAAAGAAACTCGAATTCGGTCCATTATAAGATAAGGAATAGGGAAAGCAGGGATGAGAATGTCCTTCTTGGAAAAAATGGACGATACTATTAAGAAAAAGTGGAAGTTTGAAAGGGAAACACCGATTCAATCGCAAATGATCCCGGAATTGTTGAATGGACGGGATGTAGTCGCAGAATCACCGACAGGAACCGGGAAAACGCTTGCGTATGTCTTGCCTATCCTCCAACAGGTGGACGGTAAAAAGATGCAGACACAAGCGTTGATCATGGCTCCTTCACAGGAGTTGTCAATGCAGATCGTCAATGTCATCCGTGAATGGGTTGAAGGAACGGATATTACCGTTACCCAATTGATCGGCGGGGCGAACATGCAACGGCAGATTGACCGTTTGAAGAAGAAGCCGACCATCGTTGTCGGAACTCCGGGCCGACTCGTCGAACTCGTGAAAGCGAAACGGTTAAAAATGCATGATATCCGTTATATCGTACTGGATGAAGGTGATCAGCTATTATCACGGGATTACCGCGTCATCGTGAAAGATTTGATTGAAGCGGCAAATCCCGAACGGCAAGTTGCCGTCGTCTCCGCAACAATTACGGATGAAATTGAACTTGTCGCGAAAAAGCTGATGAATGATCCGATCCGGCTACATGTCTCTGTCGAAGATATGCCGTTGTCGGGCAAAGTGGTCCATTCCTTTGTCAAGATGGAAGCGCGGGATAAAACAGACTTTCTGCGTGGTTTTTCCCATCTGCCAATAAGGGCACTTGCGTTTATGAATAATGTCGATCAGCTTCGCATGAAGGAAATGAAGCTGCAATATAATGAGGCGCGAGTTGCGGTCCTATATTCTTCAATGACGAAATTCGAAAGGCAGGAGACGTTGGAAAACTTCCGGAAAGGCGAGATCCGGATTTTAATAGCAACGGACTTAGCCGCTAGAGGATTGGATATACAAGGACTGACCCATGTCATCCACGTCGATGTCCCTCATACGGTCGAACAATATCTACATCGTTCAGGACGGACAGGACGTGCAGGCGAGGACGGAGAAGTACTCACGTTGCTATCGTATCCTGAAGAACGGACATACAGGAAGCTTTCAAAAGGATTCAAGCCTGTCCAAAAGGTCTGGTACAAAGGGAAGTTGACCGAAGGGAATTCGAAGACGGTGGGCAGTCAGAAAGAAGTAAATAAACCGAAGAAGAAATAAGGCAGGGGCTGTCCAGAAAGTTTGTTTTTACTGACTTTCCGGACAGCCCTATTTCGTCAGTGGGAGTGATTATTAGCCCGGATAAGTGATCATAAATCTTGTTGAGTGATCATAAATCTTGGTGAGTGATCATAAATGCGGATAAGTGATCTTAAAACTTGGTGAGTGATCATAAAGCCAGGTAAGTGATCATAAATCCGGATAAGTGATCATAAATCTTGGTGAGTGATCATAATTCCAGATAAGTGATCATAAAACTTGGTGAGTGATCATAAATCCGGACAAGTGATCATAAAACTTGGTGAGTGATCATAAATCCAGATAAGTGATCATAAAACTTGGCGAGTGATCATAAATCCGGGTAAGTGATCTTAAATCTCGGTGAGTGATCATAAATCCGGACAAGTGATCATAAATCCAGAGAAGTGATCATAAATCCAGAGAAGTGATCATATAACTCGGTAAGTGATCATAAAACCCAGCAAGTGATCATAATACTCAGCAAGTGATCATAAAGTGCCACTCCATGCAAAAGAGGCTGCCAGAAAGTCAATCCATCGACTTTCTGGACAGCCCCTTTACTTATATCTGGGTAAGAATAATGGGTTCGTCTTTTGTGACAATAATTGTATGTTCAATTTGAGCGACGAGGGATTTATCCGGAGTCACGAACGTCCATCCGTCTCCAAGTTCAATGATATGCTCGGCTTTTTCGGAGATGAACGGCTCGACCGCCAACACCATGCCTTCTTTCATCAATGTTTTATCCCATGCGTCATAATAATTAAGAATATGCTGAGGTTCTTCGTGCAAAGATGTTCCGATTCCGTGCCCAGTCAAGTTCTTTATGACTTTCAGGCCGTTATCCTTCGCTTCCCGCTCGACTGCCTTCCCGATCTGGTTCAAACTTGAACCTGCTCTCACTTTTGTCATAGCACGGTCAAAAGCTTGTTTGGCCACGTCGCAAAGCAGTTGCTTCTTTTCATCAGATGTACCGACGACGAATGAAATGCCGGTATCGGCAAAGTATCCGCCAAATGACGCGGACACATCGATATTGACAAGGTCGCCGTCTTGAATCACACGTGAACCCGGAATGCCGTGGGCAACTTCATGATTGACACTGATGCATGTATAGCCCGGGAACTCATATTGGTCAATCGGTGCGGATACAGCTCCGCGCTCAGCAAGAAGTCGTCCTCCGAGTTCATCAATCTCTTTTGTCGTAACACCAGGAACAGTCGCCGCTTTCATCGCTTCCCGCACCTCTGCGACGATGCGACCGATCTTTTTCAAAGCTTCGATCTCTTCGTTGTTCTTTACAATCATGATTTACAGGTCCCTTCTTTGAAACGTAATTTTCCATCTGATTATAACATAATTATTCAATCGTAAATAAACGTATGCCTATCCTAGTTGATTTTCAGTTTTTATTAAACCAGTTCTGGCTGAGGATTACTTTAAACTGGCTGATCATGATGATGGACCAGATTGGTAATGTTTAATTCGCTAACGAGGCCGTAAATCCATTAAAGGATTTATGTCCTTTTTTGTTGAATACTTAAAATAACGCAGTAGGTTAGTTTTACGAAGAAGATTTTTTTTGATTGCGTTGAATATGTTGATATATGTAAGTTGTTGCACGAAAGGGGTACCTTACTTCAAGTATGGGGATGGGGGTTGGTTTAATTGTACAATGGCTTTTACAGTAATTTTAGTTCAATTGTTGTTGCTTTGTTATGTTGGTGGATAGTGTTACTTTTCTTTCAAAGAATGGCATTCCGTTTAAATAATAGTTGGAAGAAAGATATCACTGTAACATTTATCCAAAGTGTATTTATAATAATCTTACTTCCAATACTCGCCAATTTCATTAGATGATGATAAATATGTTACTGCATTAACAACCGCTTCTTTACATGAAGGCTGGTGAGCTTCTTTGGAGGCTCTATTTTCGTGTTCAACATTAAGTTGGAAATAAGAGTTAGATTGAGACTAGAAGAATTAAAAAGAATCCCTTGGAAGTAGTAATGCTGAGGACTTGGGGTCTAGGTTGGTATGGTACAGGAATACTCATCGTCAAACAATTCAAGGAGGCGATATATTGAGAAAATTGGCTTTCATTTTTATATTACTGGTCTTCTTATTAACCGCATGCCAAGCAAATGATCCCCATGGAATTACACTGGAAGAAGTGCTCTCTTCATTTGAAGAACAGCAATTGTCACTAATAAATAGCAAAGTAAATAAGGACCATATTTTTGGAATGAAACTTAATGGAATTAGACCTTCTGCTTATGATATAGATAGGAAAAAGCTTTTAGTTTATATCTATGATTCAAATAACGAACGAGAAAAGGGTTGGGAAGATTGGCGTGAAAAAACAGCTAGTATGAATACGGTCGGATATAAAGTGTATGAGGTGAATAATGTGATGCTGTTTTACGTGTATGAAAAAGATCTAAATAGTGAAATAGACAGTGAGATACAAAATGCGGTAAATGGATTAAGTCGTTAATCGATTTTCAACTAACGCTGCAGGTTAATTGAAGAAAAAGTATAAATGTCAAGACAATGAATTGTATGAATAAAATGAGGTACCAGCCAACCGTGAAATTAGGAATTGTCCTGGGATGTGGTACTACATTTTTCATTCAAACCTTCCTGGTATGGAATATTATGTTGATAGTTAATTAGAAGGGGATGCATATGAAAAGATCAAAAGGGATGAGATGTTTTATATTCATATTTATATTCTTACTACTAGCACTAACAGCTTGTAATCCAAAACCTGAATTCAAATTGTATGAAGGCAAACCAATGAGAATAGCAGTAGTTGGAGAACCGCCAGAAGTGGAAGAAGAGCAAATAAAGTTTGATCAAGTTTCCTTCGACGAATTAACTAGTGAATCAATCAGTTCTTATAATGCCGTCATTATTACGGAAGAAAAGCTTGTCGAAGCTTCAGAAAGCCAGTATGCAGATTTGTACTTACAGTCAACCATTCCATTCTTTTTCATTTCAGCTAACAGCCATATTCCTTTTACGGTGAAGGACGTAGAATATGATTCCGGTTGGGAGTGGACTTCGGGGAAAAGCTATGCTGTTGGCGTTCTGACGATACAAGAAGAAGATGAAGAGGTCGTAAAAAGTTGGGGATTTGGTTTATATAACAATGAAAATAATGATGAACATATAAAAGCATTGTATGCAAGAATTTTTATGACAATTGAGGAACTACATCTTTAATAGAATCGGTTACTTGAAGATTGAACTGCTTTGAGGGTTCTATTTCTTGTTTACATAAAGTTGCAGGTTAGTTGCAGGTGTTGTTTACCGTGTGTTCAACAATCAGGCCATGCAG
Source organism: Saccharococcus sp. Marseille-Q5394 (assembly GCF_946901335.1). Lineage (NCBI taxonomy): Bacteria > Bacillati > Bacillota > Bacilli > Caryophanales > Anoxybacillaceae > Saccharococcus > Saccharococcus sp. Marseille-Q5394. The sequence goes on from NZ_CAMPPQ010000002.1 coordinate 1,009,701, forward strand.
TTTAATAAAAGCTTTGTGAGAAGGGGTACTATAACAATGAAAAGCTGGTCAGGTTCAGCAGGTATTTGTATCAATGAACATAAGGAAATACTAATGGTCAAAAGTTTTGGGTCAGAGAGATGGGCGGTACCTTCTGGTGGTATTGAAGAAGGCGAAAGTCCAGAGGAATGTTGCATTCGGGAGATTAAAGAAGAAACGGGATATGACGTGAAAGTCATCAAAAAATTAAAAGTTAAAGAAACAACCATTAAAAATATAAAAGTAAAGACATATTATTTCAGGGTGGAAAAGATCGGCGACAGCAGTGGAATTAATGATCCTGATCAAATTATTGTCGAAGCCGATTGGAAATCCTTGTCTGATATAAAAACTATTAACCACGTCTATCCCGAAGATTTAGAGTTACTACTAGAACAATATAAACATCTTGAACAATCGGTCGCGTTCGAATAAAAAGGACCCTAAACATGTCCTTTTTCAATAGTAATCAATAATGCCTCTTAACAGAGCCTGCAATAAGAATTACCTTTTCATGTCTTTACTGTTGCCATGCAGCTAAAAATTTAAGATATACTCCAATTGATTGGAGTGGAGATCGGCGACCCCAGCGAACGCCGTTACGAAGAACGGCGTTTGCGAGCAATGTTTTTTCGACCCTGAGGGAGCAGGATGCCTTAATTTCTGCAAAAAGCGCAGAAATACGGCAAATCGAACCCTTCGCTGTTCGATTGGCTGAAGCCGTGCCCGCGGAAAGCGTCCGATCGGAACGGAAATCAATTATATTTGTAGTGGGTTAGAACATTTACTATCTACCCTAACATATTTCACTCACTATGCCTTCCTTCCCTATCATTTCAATACTTTCACGCCGTGGTAGACATTCCAGATGACGACGATAACAAACAGCAGTCCGTAGATGAGCATGAACAGGAAAGGGGCCAGTCCCCAAAAGTCGAATTGCCCTGTCAACATTGTGTACATCCTCGATTCATAGGAAATCATCGAAAACGTAAACAGGATGAAGCCGGCAATAAGGAGCACGACTGGAATAAGATGCGAGATAAGCGAACGTTTCGCATGCCCTTTCACGTCATGATCATCCGTGACAAAAAAGACGATTGCAGGCAAGAGAAGCGGTGAAAAGAAGATGCTGAAATAACAGAGGGCTGATAATAGTTTATTATTGGTCATAGGCTTACCTCCCGCAATTCTAATAAGTAGTTTACAATTCATCTTGCTTATAAGTACTGTAACATATACAATGTATACGACAATTGAATTACATGACCACAAGGGGTGCCTATAAGGCTGAGATTGGATATTCGTCCTAACCCTTCGAACCTGTAAGTTCATACTTGCGTAGGGATGTGGATGGAAACTGACAACGATCGATGTCTCGGTTCTATCCGGGATGTCGTTTTTTTGTTGCGAAAAAGTTTTAAAGCTGTTTAGTAACCGTAACCATGATGGGCATGTTTCAAACGTATCCATATATGTGATACCCGGTCGAGGCAGAAAAAACGCTTTTTCATTCCGTATCCCTCCGACTAAAAAAGGGGGAATTACAATTGGATCGCAAAAGACTTCAGTTAATGTTGGAGGTTGCCATTCTAGGAGCTTTATCGTTTGTATTGGATAACTTGACGCTATTTAAAATGCCTCAAGGCGGGTCCGTCACCTTATCAATGTTGCCGATCATCTTGATGGCATATCGATGGGGAGTTTCTGGCGGTTTATTGACCGGATTGATATCGGGTCTCCTGCAAGCTGTTATAGGGGGCTATATCATCCACCCCGTGCAAGGCGCTTTAGATTATTTTGTCGCATACACGGTTGTTGGATTGGCGGCGTCCACACTCAGATGGCTGATTAATAGCAAAGCGGCTGGACGCAAAGGCTCGATGGCTGCAGCAATAATTGTCGGGACGGTGTTGGGCGGCCTTCTTCGGTACTTGGCCCACTTTATTGGCGGTATGGTGTTTTTCGCTGAATATGCCGGAGACCAGCCGGCTTGGTTGTACTCCTTGGTATACAATGGATCCTATATGATTCCATCCATCATATTGTGTGCAATCGTAGCAGTTGTTCTTTTCACATCCGCGCCTAGACTTATTCAAAGAACATAAAAATAGCAGGGGTATGTGTCATCATGCTCCTGCTATTTTTTAATGCGTACGTCTGCCTGAAAACAGGAAGATGCATGCTATGATGACTGCTGATAAAAAGATGGCAGCTGCGGATATGAACAGCTCCTCCGTCCCGTTTTTAACGGCAATGCCGATAAACGCCCAAACAAAAACGAGATTCATCACATAATCCTTGTAGTGGTACATAAAATGTAAAGCGAAAGCCGTGGAAATCGTTAAAAAGATGACGGCCCATAAAGGATCACTTAACCCGAACCCAGTCCAACCATGGATCATTAGAAGATAACTGAAGTTCGAGATGGTCGTAATGAAAATCCACCCAGTGAGCAGGCTAAATGGCACTCTGCCAAGCAATCGGTTTTCCCGTTTCGGGAAGGTACCATATAAAGTGAGCAACACAATGAGAAGAACTATTTTCGTAATGACGGTTCCGGTGAACAATCCGAAGTGCCAAAGGACAATCCAAGCAATATGGAGAAGACAACTTAATACGAAAAGGTAAGTGAAGCGGTTTCGATGTGCGGAGCTCATCTCGTGGCAAGTCTTTTTGAAATTGAAAATCCAGAAAAAAAGCATGATATAGAGCAACCAACAGATGATCAATACATAGTCTGCCGGAATGAAAAGCAACGGCAGCCGATTTGTTATATCGCTTGTTGTGTTTCCATTCAGTGAGTAAAAGCTTGCGGTTATATTCAATAGTATGACTGTACATAGCGACAGGGTCATAAGAAGTATTCTAGACATAGTACATCCTCCCTCAGAACAGTATACATAGGAATGGGGGACTGTGCGAAGGAAAGTATGAAGTTTCCGTCACAAATCCATTATTTCGAATGCCGAAGATTCATGGTATAATAAAAACATGATTTAATTACAATTTTCCGAATGATTAGGGGGACTATAATTGACTACGACAAAAACATATTCACAAGTATGGGATTTAGATGTATTTTTCAAAGGCGGCAGCGGTTCGGAGCAGCTTCGTACTCACCTTGATACGGTAAAAGAGCAAATCGGTGCATTGGAAAACCTTGCAATTGCCACGCAAACACCTACAACCGTGGAAGATGCGGATCAAATTCTTCATGTAATTGATGAAATCAAAAACACTGCGAAGAATCTTAGGGAAGCGGGAGCGGTCATTGGATGTTTCATCGCCGCGAATACGAAAGATAAAAAAGCGCTTCTTCTCCAAGCTGAAGTTTCCTCGTTAGGAGCGAGGTTCCAGCCAGCCATTTTGAAGATCAAACTAGCAATTGCTAAGACTAAAGAAACTGTTTGGAAAGACTTGTTGGCGACCGAGCAACTATCCCAATTCGATTTTATTCTACAAGAATGGCGCGAAGAAGTTCAATTGAAACTGTCCGAGGAGGAAGAAAACCTTATCACTGCACTAAGTGTCGATGGGTACCAAGGGTGGGGCCAATTATATGATCGGCTTGTCGGGGACATTACGATTGAAATGACAATTGATGGGGAAGAGAAGAAGCTTTCCGTTGGCCAGGCGAATAATTTGAGCTCCCATGCAGATGTCGAAGTACGCAAGGAAGCGTTTAATAAACTTGAAGACGCATGGGGGGCGAAAGAGGATTTCTTTGCCTCAACATTGAACCACCTTGCAGGATTCCGCTTGGCTGTCTATAAGAAGCGCGACTGGGATTCCGTTCTGAAAGAGCCTCTCATGCGGAATCGGATGAGCCAAGAGACGCTTGACGCAATGTGGGGGGCTATCAGTGACAATAAAGCCCCTTTTGTAGAATATCTGAAGCGAAAAGCCGAACTATTGGGAAATGAAAATATGAATTGGTATGATTTAGATGCACCTGTCACTTCATCCACGAAGGAAATGCCGTTCCAAGAAGGCGCTGAATTCATCTTGGAGCACTTCGGCAAGTTCGGTCCGGAACTCGAGTCATTTTCGAGGAAAGCATTTGAGGATAGCTGGATCGAAGCGGAAGACCGGGCGGATAAACGTCCGGGAGGATTCTGTACGGGCATGCCGATTTCAGAACAATCCCGCATATTCATGACATATAGCGGCTCCATGTCCAATGTGGCGACGTTGGCACATGAACTGGGTCATGCGTTCCATTCATACGCATTGCGACCAGTCCATTATATGAACCGGCAATACGCAATGGGAGTTGCAGAGACGGCCTCCACTTTCGCTGAAATGATCGTCGCTGACGCTGCCGTCAAGTCGGCGGAAACAGAAGAGGAAAAACTAGCATTGCTTGAGGATAAAATCCAACGCAGTGTGGCATTCTTCATGAATATCCATGCACGCTTCCTGTTCGAGACGCGCTTTTACGAAGAAAGGAAAAATGGAGTGGTGCCTGCTGCAAGATTGAATGAGTTGATGGCTGAAGCACAAAGAGAGGCATATGGAGGAGCTCTTGATACAGTTCATCCGCATTTCTGGGCTTCGAAGCTGCACTTTTATATTACGGGGACACCATTCTATAACTTCCCGTATACATTCGGATACCTGTTCTCATTGAGCATTTATGCGAAAGCCATTGAAGAAGGGGAATCGTTTGAACAGAAATATATGGCTCTCTTGCGCGACACGGCCGTCATGTCAGTCGAGGATCTTGCGATGAAGCATCTCGGTGAAGATATAACTAAAGAGGAATTCTGGGCAAAAGGTGTGGCGTTATGTGTGAAAGACGTAGAAGAATTTTTGAAAATAGCTTCCGAAGAAAGGTGAAGACGCATTGATTCTGCTTGAAGGGCGAACTTGTTATTTGCGTATATTGACAGAAGACGATGCAGCGATATTCACCCAGTTGCTCAAAGCAAATCGGGAATATTGGACGGTCTTTGAGCCTCGTCATGAATCGAGCTACTATACGGTTTCTGTCCAACGGGATAAGATAAGGGAATCCATTTATCAAATGAGAGATCGGCGCGAATATAATTTTGGGATTTTTGACGCCGAAACAAGCAGGTTGATCGGTCATATATCGTTATACAGTATTAAAAGGCTGCCTTTTTCAAGTGGTTTCGTCGGTTATTCAATCGACGAACGGGAAACAGGAAGAGGTCTTGCGACAGAAGCGGTAAGAATCGTTACGAAATTCGCATTCGAAACCGTCTCGCTGCATCGGGTGGAGGCGTTCGTCTCTCCCCGTAATGCCGGTTCGGTCAGAGTGCTGGAGAATGCCGGTTTTATCCGTGAAGGATTGCTGAGAAAACTTTTGTACATTAACGGTTGTTGGGAAGATCATTATATGTATGCCTGCTTGGCGGACGACTATTGAAAGGGTAAGGCCGCCTGGCGGAAACTAGCTATAAAACTTAAAAACCGATTCTTCTAATGAAGAATCGGTTTTTGTCTTATTCATGTCATTTCCGCACCTAGTGCAGTATGCTTTTGTCTATTTCCCGGGAAATCCGGTGTCAGTTTTCGTCGATTGCTTCATATCCGTCGACGATGATATCCAAAAGACCGGTGTCCGGGTGGGCGACGAGGCCGTGTACAGCCACTTTGCGGTCCATAAGTGGGTGATTCCGCACTTGGTCAACACTTCTTTTGACGCTATCTGTGACGTCATTGAAGCCGCGAAGCCAATCTTTCATATCGATGCCCGAGTATTGTAAGGTTTTAAACAGATTTTTGTCTACTCCACGATCAACCATCTTGTCTATGATCTGTTTGGTGTCGATTGAGCTCATGCCACAGTCGTGATGCCCGATAATATACACTTCATCGGCCTGCAATTCATATAGGGCGATTATGATGCTCCTCATGATCCCGCCAAAAGGATGAGTGACGATAGCGCCGGCGCTTTTGATGATCTTCGCATCGCCGTTACGTAAGTTCATCGCTTTTGGGAGAAGTTCTGTCAGCCTTGTGTCCATACAAGTCAAGATGACAATTTTCTTATCGGGGAATTTTGTAGTGGCGTACTCTTCATATTTCTTCTCGTTTACAAATTCTTTATTGTACGCAAGGATTTCAGACAATAGTGTCATGATGAGGCCCCTCCATTTTTCAATTGGGATTTTAAGAGATGAAACATCTCTATTTTTAAAGATACATACAAACTATAGTAAGTAGTGTACAGAAAAAGAAAAGAGCTGCCAAGTGGCAACTCTTTGATTAATTTATTTTACTTCCGGTTTTGGATCAATTATTTCTGCATCGGCAGAATTGAGAGCCTTCCCGAGAAAATGCATTGTGAAAAATGCTGCTATACCAAGTACAATTGTGTAACCGATAACTGTAGTAAACATCAAGCCCATGATGAGACCCCTCCCTACAATAAATGTTAGTGTACATTCATTATACTACATTCCTGGAATAATTAAAGAGCAGATTCAATTCTATTACTAAATTGTGTCCGAAGTCAGAACGCCCAGTTTCCATTGCGGAAGATAGGTTCGATTGTTCCGTCCGCCAACTCTCCGTCAATATCCATTTCCTCCGAGCCGATCATGAAGTCGACATGGGTGATGCTTTGGTTCAATCCATGTTCTTCCAACTCTTCCGTCGACATCGTTTTACCGCCTTCCAGACAGAAGGAATAGGCACTGCCGATTGCAAGATGATTGGATGCATTTTCGTCGAACAATGTATTGTAGAAGAGAAGTCCAGATTCGGAAATTGGCGATGCATGCGGAACTAGTGCGACTTCTCCGAGATGCTTGGCTCCTTCATCCGTATCGATCAGATGTTGGAGTACTTCTTCACCTTGGCCGGCTTTCACTTCTGTAATCCGTCCGTCCTTGAAAGTGATTGTGAAATCATCGATAATATTTCCGCCGTAGCTTAGCGGCTTCGTGTTTTTGACGTATCCGTTCACGCCTGTCTTATGTGGGACTGTAAATACTTCCTCAGTTGGCATATTGGCCATGAACGCATTACCATCGACATTGACACTTCCGCCCCCAACCCAGAGATGCCCTTTTGGCAATTCAATCGTCAAGTCGGTGCCAGGTGCTTTGTAGTGGAGTTTGGCATATGCTTTTTCAGTCAGATAATCGGCCTTTTCGATCAATGTACGGTCAAGTTCCTTCCAAGCTCCGACCGCATCTTCCTGATCTGCCCGAACAGCTTTGAAGATGGCTTCCCAGAGTGCCGGGACTTGTTCAGATTCATCCAGCTCGGGAAACACTTTTGCAGCCCATGCCTTTGAAGGAGCCGCGACGACTGACCAGCTGAAGCGGTCGGCCATCATCATCTTCCGGTAATTGCCGAGTGCTTTTCCGCTTGCCTTCTGGACGTCTGCAATACGGGAAGGGTCCACACCTTTTAACAGGTCAGGACTTTGAGACACGATGCTGACGAAAGCCGCTCCGCCTTCTGCTAATTTTTCGCGTTCCATCACTTTCCATTCCGGGAAATCCGAAAATGATTCGGCAGGGGCCTTTTTATAGCGAATTTTAATCAGTTCCTCGTCGGCCCAATCGACGATGACATGTCTAGCTCCGGCTGTATAAGCCTTGTCAGCCAGCATTCTGACTAGTGGGGCTGTTTCAATGGAAGCGCTGATAAAGAGCGTCTGATCCTTTTGGATATTCGCCCCGACTTCTACGATCAGTTTTGCATAATTTTCTAACTTCTGTTCAAATGTCGACAACTAAACAACCTCCTTGGTCTGTATGTATTAATAGTACTAGAGTGTCAGAAAACAGGCAAAGGGAAAAATTCAAAAATACATAGTAATCAATACTGCCGGAATATGTGTACTATAGGTGACATTTCAATTTGAGATCATATTAATTATTCATGATTACTAAAGAAAGAAAGGAATATGTCGAAATAAGAAGAAGTAGACTGTATGACATGGAGGTACTGATATGGATTTATCAACGGTTTTTGGACTTATCCTTGGAGCAGTGGCGCTTTTTGTCGGTATGGCGATGAAAGGCGTTACACCTGATAATCTGTTAAATATAGCCGCAATCCTCATTATTATTGTAGGGACTGCGGCAGCAGTGGTCATCGCATTTCCGATGAAGGAGATCAAACGGGTGCCCAAGCTGTTCGGCATCATTTTCAAAGAACAGCAGTTGACGGCCGATTCAGATTTAATTAAGATGTTTTCAAGTTGGGCGGATGTCGCCAGGCGTGAAGGCTTATTATCTTTGGAAGCCAAGTCAGATGAAATTATTGATCCGTTTTTGAAAAATGGGCTTGGATTGGCAATCGACGGACAAAATGCCGATTACATCCGTGATGTACTTACCGAAGAGGTGGAAGCCATGGAGGATCGGCATTCGGCTGGTGCACTCATTTTCTCACAGGCCGGGACTTATGCGCCTACACTTGGTGTGTTAGGGGCTGTTGTCGGTTTGATAGCTGCGCTGAAGAACATGAATGACATCGATGCACTCGGACATGCCATCTCAGCGGCATTCATCGCGACGTTGCTGGGAATTTTCACAGGTTATGTACTTTGGCATCCATTTGCTAATAAGTTGCAACGGAAGTCGAAAGAGGAAGTGCGCCAGAAAATGATGATGATCGAAGGTATTCTGTCAGTCCTCGAGGGCGAGGCTCCACGGGTGATTGAACAGAAACTGGCGTCTTACTTGTCGATGGAAGAACGTCGGAAGCTCGCAGCTAAAAATACGAGCGACAAGGGGGCGGAACAGGTTGTCGAGGAGACGTAAGAGGAAGAATAAGGACGAAGGGCATATCAATGAATCCTGGCTATTGCCTTATGCGGACCTTCTCACTTTGCTATTAGCAATGTTTATCGTCCTGTTCGCATCCAGCTCATTGGATGAAGCTAAGTTCAGTCAAATATCTTCCGTATTCAACCAGATATTTGACGGGGGTACAGGCGTGATGGACAATAGTGCACCAACGCCCGTTCCGATTCCGAAAGACAGTGCAGGGGAGGAAAATGAAAACTCCTCCTATTTGGAGGACCAGCAGTCCCTTGAGGAAATCCAAGATAAACTGGATGAATATATTGCAGTTCAAGAGCTTGAAAATCAATTCCAAACGAAATTGACTGAAGAAGGGCTGCTGATCACGATCAGGGACAGCATCCTGTTCGAGTCAGGAAAAGCGACGATAAAACCGCAATATGCAACTTTGTCAAAAGACATTGCCAATCTGCTAGTATTTGAGAAGCCACGTCAAATTGTCATTACAGGACACACAGATGATGTTCCGATCAATAGCGCGGAATTCCCGTCAAACTGGGAGCTTAGCATGATGCGTGCGATTAATTTCCTGAAGACGATTGTCAACAATGACAAATTGGACCCGCAGCTATTCAGTGTGAAGGGGTATGGTGAAAATAAGCCCGTCGCTTCAAATGACACGGTCGAAGGAAGAAGCAAGAACAGACGGGTTGAAGTTTTGATTCAGCCTCTCGTTTTAAAAGATGGAACGTCAGTTGAATAATCAATGCAAAAACGGGTGAAGGATTTCTTTCGCCTGTTTTTTAAATGAAAAAGCCGATATGCCAGGTTTCCCTGACGTATCGGCTTTTCATTATTTGCGCAATGCCCCAAGTTCGGCTGCAATGGCTTGCATTTCATTCGGAGTGATCGTGTCCCTTTTCATGACCATCTCGTACATGTAAACCAAGTCCTCATACTGGGAAGTGCTGAAGTTTTCAGCTTTCATTGCATCCACATTGACCATACGAAGTTTCTCTTTGATCTTTTCAATCATATACGTTACGTTTTCAGCTGTTGGTTGAGATAGATCCATAATGTAGTCCGCCCTTCATTAGCATCGGATTTAATCATTACATTAATCTTACTTGCTGTCAACCGGTGCTGGTTTCCCCATTTTTTCGGCTTCTTTTTCCTCTTCAATCTTCGCTTTGAATCGTTTTGTCTCCATTAGGATGATGCCTGACAATCCAAGAAGACCGATCAAGTTAGGAATCGCCATCAAACCGTTCAGTACGTCTGCAAGAAGCCAAACGATGTCAAGGGATACAAGAGATCCGACGATGATGAACGCTACAAAGGCAATACGGTAGCCCAATACTGCTCCGTTTGTAGGGAAAAGGTATTGGAAACATTTTTCTCCATAGTAGCCCCATCCGAGTATAGTGGACGTTGCGAAGAATACGATACCGATTGCGACGATGATTGGACCAGCATCCCCAAGGAATGTTCCAAATGCCTGGGCAGTCAAGGCGCCAGCGTCAATCGATTTGTCTTGCCATTGACCTGACATGACGATTGTGACTCCAGTAATTGAGCAGATGACAAGAGTGTCAAAGAAAACTTGCGTCATGGAAATGAGTGCTTGGCGTCCAGGCATATCTGTTCTTGCAGCCGCCGCCGCAATCGGTGCGGAACCGAGCCCAGCTTCGTTCGAGAAGAGTCCACGGGCAACCCCGAAACGGATAGCAGCCCCTATTGCGCCGCCTGCAGCAGCCTCTCCTGTAAATGCAAACTTGAAAATTGTAGCGAATGCCTCAGGAACTAAATTGATATTCATGACCATGATTATTGCACCGGCGATGAAGTAGAAAAGTGCCATTATCGGTACGAAGAATGCAGTAACTCGTCCGATTGATTTGATTCCTCCAAGGATGACGAGACCCCCGAAGATCAATAAGGCAATTCCAGTAACTAAATGCGGGACATTGAATGTGCTATTCATGACATCCGCGACTGCTTTCGATTGTGTACCGTTACCAATACCGAAAGCTGCTAGCGCTCCAAATATTGCAAATGCGACACCGAGCCATTTTTTCTTTAGACCGTGTTCCAGATAGTACATTGGTCCACCGGCCATTTCACCTTTGGAATCCTTAACGCGGTATTTGACTGCAAGGATAGCTTCCCCGTATTTTGTAGCCATTCCGAAGAAACCTGCGAGCCACATCCAGAAGACGGCTCCCGGACCGCCCATGTATACTGCAGTCGCGACACCGACGATATTACCGACACCAACTGTGGCGGCCATCGCGGTCATCAGCGCCTGGAACTGGGAAATATCACCCTCAGCTTTTTTATCATGCTTGCGGGAAAATACTTGTTTCAGTGAATATGGCAATAAACGAACTTGGATAAATCCGAGTCTTACAGTTAAAAAGATACCCGTTCCCACAAGTAGGACAAGCAGCGGCGGTCCCCAAATAAATCCACTCGCCTTGTCCAAAAAGCCTGTGATTACATCCATCATACTACCCCCTGTTTTGTTTGTCTTTTTGATTCGGAATTACTTTTCAATCAAAAACATTCACCTCGTCTATCGACTCCCTCCCGTGAACACCATCTAATGCATTAGACTATTAAGAATATTGATAGTGTTATGGTTAATATGCCTTAACTGCTTCACATTAGTCAAGACTTTTTTATGGATTCGGAGTGATTGTTTGTTTTTTCATCCCGAGGGTATAATGATATATGCAAATTAGAATGATATTGGAGGGTATTACGTGGGAAATAGCAAATTTGGAAAATTTATCTTGTTGGGTGCCATAGTAGGCGGAGCTGTAAGCATGTTCGATAGAAGCACCCGTTACCAAGTGAAGAGAAAATCAAGCGCGATGATCGAGCAAGTAGGATATTATTCAAAGAATCCGGATGTACTGAAAGATAAGCTGCAACAACAGAAAGACAAGTACTTATCAATATACGAACAATTTTCAGGTGATGCTGCGTATATTAAGAATCAGGTCGAAGAGCTTAAAACGTTGACTCCGCAAGTGAAAGATCTGGTTGTCGGCACGAAAGATGCCTTTGTTGATTCGAAAGAGGAATACAAAGAGATTGTGAACGAGTCGAAAGAAGGTATGGAAGCAAAAAAGATATAAGCCCTGGAAGGAGTGAGTCGCATGTGAAGCATACAGACCGGTTACCTCCGAAGAAAGTTACGTACCCATCCGAAGAAGACAAGAACGGGTTCATGGCGAATTCCAAAGTCATGAAATTCCTTGATGATGTAAAGGATGGAGATTTGGAAAAATTCGATGTCACGACGTCGAAGGGATTTTGGAAGGAGCTCCTCGTGAGAATCAAGATGGTGGATATCACCGGATTAGGTTCTCAGTTGGCCTTCTTTTTCCTGTTGTCCCTTTTTCCACTATTAATCTTTTTGATAACACTATTGCCATTCTTGAGCATCGATGAATCTCAGGTATACCTGTTCATAAGGGATTATGCGCCTGAGAGTGTTTATACACTTATCCATGACACACTCGAGGAAATATTGAAAAACCGGAATGGGGGACTCTTATCAATTGGGGCCTTGGCAACGATATGGTCTGCATCCAAAGGAATGAACGCTCTTACTAAGGCAATGAACCGTTCGTATCATGTAGAGGAAACAAGGTCGTTCCTAGTAGCGAGAGCAATGTCAGTCGTATTTACAGTCGCTCTAATTGCCGTATTAATTGTAGCCCTTCTGTTATCGGTATTCGGTCAACAGATCGGAACTCTGGCATTCTCCTACTTTGGAAATGAAGAAAGCTTCCTAAGGCTCTGGGGCAGCCTGCGATGGGTTATACCTCCAATTCTGATCTTCCTTGTCTTTTCTGCACTTTACTGGGTCGTTCCAAATCTGAAGATCCGATTGAAAAGTGCGTTGCCCGGTGCGTTTTTTGCAACAGCGGGTTGGATATTAACATCTCTGGCGTTCTCCTTTTACGTTGGGAACTTCGCCAATTACTCAAAGACGTATGGAAGCATCGGAGGAATAATCGTCCTCATGATGTGGCTCTATTTTTCCGCAATCATCTTAATGCTTGGCGGACAATTGAACGCGGTCATGACGGAACGGAAGCAAGCAAAAATTGCGAAAGAAAAGAGCAATGCAGTCGGTTGACATGCATTGCTCTTTTTGTCATTTATTCTACTTTATTCAACATCCGCAATCCATTCAAGATGACGAGGATCGTGCTTCCCTCATGACCGATGACGCCTAACGGCAGATCTACGACTTGCATGAAATTGGAGATGATCAGAATAGCGATGACCGCGACGGAAAAGAAAACGTTTTGTTTCACAATTCGGTTCAACTTTTTAGAAACCTTCACCGCGTATGAAATGCGTGCCAGATCGTTTTGCATGAGGACGACATCTGCCGTTTCCAATGCAACGTCGGTGCCTTCACCCATCGCTATGCCGGATGTGGCTGTCGCCAAAGCGGGAGCGTCATTGATGCCGTCTCCTACCATCCCGACTTCTCCATGTTCCTTCAGAAGCTTCTTCAGTTCCTCTACTTTTGTTTCGGGCAGGCATTCTGCCACGTACCAGTCCAATCCTGCTTCATTGGCAATCGTTCTCGCAGTCTTTTCGTTGTCGCCTGTCAACATGATCGACTGTATTCCTAGATGTTTCAGATCTTTGATCGCACGGAATGCTTCAGGTCGCAGCGTATCTTTCAGTGCGATGACAGCGAGAATCCCTGTCGCATCTTTCATAGAAACGACTGTCTTTCCTTCATTTGAAAGGTCATGGACAATTCCGTCATGAAATTCATCAATCAATTTCGTCCCGACAAATTTCGGATTGCCGACGAGGATTTCACCGGAATTGGTGAATGCACGTATTCCATATCCAGGAACGTCCTCGATTTGTGGGCTCACTAACTGGGAAACCCCTCGCTCTTCGGCATATTTTACGATGGCGACTGCTAGTGGATGATTCGATTGTGCTTCTATGCTTGAAAGAAGGGCGAGAGCATGGTCGGAATCCGCGCTTTCACGAATGATAAAATCGGTCACGACCGGCTTCCCGGCAGTCAATGTACCGGTTTTGTCGAAAGCGATTGCTTTCAATGAACCGAGATGCTCCAAATGGATTCCGCCTTTAAACAGGACACCTCTTTTTGCACCGTTTGAAACGGCAGCTAACGTTGCAGGCATGATTGATGCGACGAGCGCGCAAGGGGAGGCGACGACCAACAGGACAATGGCCCGGTAAAATGTCGTCGTCCAATCCCAGGCGAATAGATAATGTGGTAAAAACATCATAATGATGACCGTGATAATGACGACTTTCACGTATGTGCCTTCAAATTTTTCGATGAATTGCTGGGAAGGTGACTTTTCACTTTGTGCATTTTGGACAAGCGTGATGATTTTCTGGAACAATGTTTCCGAACTTGGCTTCGTCATTTCGACTTGAATGGCTCCACTTATATTGACGGTGCCTGCGAACAATTCATCATCCTTTGCTTTCGTGACAGGTACCGATTCGCCATTAATGGCTGACATATCGACAGAAGTCGTCCCTTGGATGACAACGCCATCGACCGGAATCCGCTCTCCCGGTTTTACAAGGATACGTGAGCCGACAGACAGGGAGGCGGTAGCCACACTTACTGTTGATCCGTCTTCCTGGATGAGCCATGCTACCTCAGGCTGCAGTTCCATTAAAGAGGAGATTTCCTTATGGCTTTTATTCAGAGTATACGTTTCTAAGGCTCCACTAATTGCGAAAATGAAAATCAGGATGGCCCCTTCAGCCCAATAACCGATGATGGCTGATCCGATTGCTGCGAATACCATCAGCATCTCTACATTTAACTGCTTATCGGCAATCGTTTCCTCAATACCTTCTTTCGCTTTTGCAAAGCCGCCAATTAGAAAGGCGATACCATATAAGGAAATGGAAATCGTTGAAGATCCATCTTTTCCAATCAGCCAAGCCGCCAAAATTAAAATTCCCGAAACGATTGCTGCGACAAGTTCCAAATGAGTGGTCCAATGAGCCGGGCTTTGCATTGAGTCATTCGCTTGTGTTGTCATTTACTAACCTCCCATTGAGAATGAATTTCATCTTCATTTATTTGGTACAAGTTGAAAGTTTAGTATTGGCAGTGCAATACAGGTTTTTTTAGATGAAGCGATAATGATTATGATATTATAATTATTATAATTAGTAGTATAGCATGTTCAGAGAAAATGCGAAACTCATAACTCCACATAAAAAAACGGCACATCAGTAAAGATGTGCCTACAGTCTCTTTTCTTTTAAAATAGAGATATAGCTACAATGTTGATTTGCGCTGCGAGCGGACGCTTTCCGCGGGCACGGCTTCAGCCGCTTCCCTCGCTGCGCTCAGTCCAGGGTCTTCAGCTCGCGCTGTTCCTGCAGGAGTCGCCGCTCTCCGCTCCAATCAACGGTGTTTTCTATTAACTGAATGAGGTGATGGATATGATGACAAGGAATCAAATTAATGAACGCGAACAGTTGGAAATGCTGACCATAGAGCAGTTGGTTCCTCATGACCAGCTGGTGCGCAAACTGGATGCCACCCTTGATTTTTCCTTCATCTATCCATTAGTAAAGATTCTTATTGTCTTTGCCGATGCCAAAGAAAAGCATGGCATACGATGGACAACGCTCAGGGGACTTAATAAAATGTCCATGCAGGCGATGCTGACTTTTGCTGCCTTAAATCTTAAGAAGCTGGCCAGTTGGACGTGGAGAGCGCCGGCTATGGAGCTGAAATGATACCCCTGTCTTAAAGGATTTCCAGTTGATTGGAGTGCAGGGCGGCGACTCCTGGGGGATTAGCGCAGCGTGAAGACCCCGCAGGAAAAGCCGTAACGAAGAACGGCTTTTGCGACCAAAAGCGATAGCGTTGGGAGCACATCCGAGGAGGCTGAGGGCAAGCCCCCCGGAAAGCGTCCGCCCGGAACGGAAATCAACGTCGCGTCAGTCTAACGTTTTTGCATCAATGCGTCTTATAATACAAAAGGGATGGAAATCAATTCGATTTCCATCCCTTTTGTAGACACTCTGACGGCACATCAGTAACGATGTGCCGGGTTAAAGTCAATTAGCTAAAAACCTTTTCTTTGAATTGGGATAGTTTTTCAAGCGACGATTGATCTACATCTGCGTGCAGGCTGTTTCCGTGTGAATCCATCGTGACGACGGCTGTAAAGTCCTCGACACGTAAATGCCACATCGCTTCCGGAATGCCGAATTGGAGAAGATCAACGCCTTCAACCGCTTTAATGCAGTCTGCATAATATTGTGCAGCTCCGCCGATTGCGTTCAAGTACACTCCGCCATGTTCCTGCAGAGCAGCAAGTGTTTTTGGTCCCATTCCGCCTTTTCCAATTACGGCGCGGATTCCGAATTTCTTCATGATGTCACCTTGGTATGGTTCTTCACGAATCGATGTCGTCGGTCCCGCCGCTACGATATCGTATCCGCCGTCCTCATTCTTCAGGACGACCGGTCCGCAATGGTAGATGATCTGGCCATCTAAGTCGACTGGTGCGTCATTCTCCGAAAGATGCTTATGGATTGCATCGCGTCCCGTATACATGCGGCCGCTGATTTTAACGACATCCCCGACTTTCAGGTCACGGATCTGCTCTTCGCTGATAGGGGCAGTCAGTTCGACGACGCGGGACGACTGTTTCACTTCGGCTTGTCCTTCTTCTTGTTCGAATGAAAGCTTTTCACCTTCATTGTAATGCCAATTTGTAACGGAGCCTGTTGCCGGATCGAGATCTACAGCCATCCGGCGGTAAGCCCAGCAATTGTATGCGACGGAAACATAGAAGCTGGCCGGGATGCGGTGCATGACACCGATTTTACATCCTAGTAATGTTGCCTCGCCGCCGAAGCCCATTGTGCCGATGCCAAGTTTATTTGCAGACTCGAGTATATAAGATTCCAATTGTGCGAGCTCTGCGTTCGGATTTATATCATCCACAGCACGGAATAGTTGGTCTTTCGCTAGCTCATAGCCCGATGTCCGGTCGCCGCCGATGCCGACTCCGATGAAGCCCGCGGAACAGCCTTGCCCTTGCGCTTGATAAACGGAGTGGAGGATGCATTTGCGGATGCCGTCAAGATCTCGGCCCGCACGGCCTAAACCATCCAATTCCGTCGGCAGGCTATATTGGATGTTTTTATTCTCACAGCCGCCGCCTTTAAGAATCAATTTCACTTCAATATGGTCGTTTTCCCACTGTTCGAATTTAATGACTGGAAGGCCGTCGCCGAGATTATCTCCACTGTTTTCTCCAGTTAATGAATCAACGGCATTCGGTCTCAGTTTGCCATCTATCGTTGCTTGAACGAGCGCTTTTTTGATGGCTGCCGTGATCTCCAACTGATTGACTCTAATTGGGGTTTTGATTTTAAAAGTCGGCAATCCTGTGTCTTGGCAAATTGGAGAGAGTTTATCATCTGCCATATTGATGTTCTTCGCTATTGTATCAAGGCTCATTGCAGCCCGAGTGCCTGCATCTTCTTGTTCTCTGGCCGCCTTTACTGCACGACGGACATCCTTCGGAAGATTTGTGGACGTTTCGCAAATAAGGTCATACATACTTTTCTCAAGCTGTTCTATGTACATTCCCATTTCCCCCTAGAGCATCATTGATCTTTTTTTAGTTTATTCATCTGGTTTTCCAGTTCATCGACCAAACCGATAAGCTGATCGATATCATCGAGGTCTGTTGTTTCGGGTTCAATCGATTCAAGCTTCTCCAAAAATTGATGGAGACGATTTTTCAACTCGTTTACATGACTGTTGCTTTGCTTGTTGTCCAAGAAGTACACCTCTTTTCGTCATTGTAATCGTATACGAATTACAGGTTTTTTTCAATGAAGCAGAAGGTTATGGATATAAAATGATAATTCTGCTAAACAAAATCTTTACAATAGAAAAACAACATGCTATACTACAAGTAATCAATTGGAAAAGGAGGCCGTAGTGTAGAGACGAATCGAATCCTTACGAAAAGGAGGGGATCCGTTAACGTTTGACGGCCCTAGCCGATAAACGCCTACGAATTATATGCAAAATGAAAGTGAAGGTTCCATTCATACGTAAAGGCCCAGCCGTATTCTGATATCAGATATGGACTGGGCCTTATTCATTTATTACAAGAATTCATACGTCTCGACAACTTCGATTGAATCGATGACCGATTGGAGCATTGAACAGTTCTTCGCTGTCAATTGCATGATCTTCTCCATCTGTTCGTCTTTAATCGTTTCCCTTTCAATGAGGAAGTGAAGATGAATCTTCTCCACACGGTTTGCGAACTCCTCATTCCGGACAACTTCTTTTACCTCAATACTGATATTTTCCGCTGGCATTCTTTTTCTTTCAAGGATTTTGCGTAGAACGCCTCCGCTGCATACTGCAATGGATGAAACTAATAGCTGGTAGGGACGGAATCCATATTCGTCATTGGCGGAAATTTGCAGTTTGCCGAACGATGTTTCCGTTTCAAGACCATTTTCAGTCATATCGAATTTCATTCAAACCAATCCTCCTTATTCCACTTGTGCTACTATTGTATAGTAATTTCTCATAATTAAGGAGCGTATTGCTTATGCTTACTACATTATCCGCCCAACAGCGGCGGTTTTGGATACTTGTTATCATCGTTTCGATTTCAGGCTTTTCACAAGGCATGTTATTGCCGCTCATCTCAGCCATATTCGAGCGTGACGGGATATCAAGTGCATTGAATGGACTGAATGCAACTGGCTTATACATAGGTACGCTTCTCGTGTCGCCTTTCATGGAAGCGCCATTACGTAAATACGGATACAAACCTGTCATCGTACTTGGCGGCGTTCTCGTCTTTTCATCATTGCTCCTTTTCCCGTTATGGAAACATGTCGTTTTTTGGTTCATCTTACGATTGTTCATCGGGATTGGGGATCATGCCCTTCATTTCTCAACACAGACGTGGATTACGAGTACATCGGAACAGCATAGATTGGGCAGGAATATCGCAATATACGGCTTGTCATTCAGCTTGGGCTTTGCCGTAGGTCCGCTTTTTGCGCCGCTCGTCACTATCCATGAAGGATTACCATTCATCGTCTCAGGCTTATTATGCATGTCTGCATGGCTGCTCGTCTTTAAATTGAAAAATGATTTTCCCGAAGTGATGAAGGGGAATGTGGAAGCGGGAAGTTTTGTAAAACGGTCTACAAGCACAATCGCCATTGCATGGATCGCTTTTTTAGGCCCGTTCGGGTATGGGTTCCTGGAATCTTCATTAAATGCGATGTACCCGGTGTATGCGTTGCGTAGTGGGATGGAGCTCACATCCGTTTCCATGATCCTTGCCATATTTTCAATAGGAGGCATCGTTTCACAATTGCCGCTCGGTATGCTTTCGGACAAGTTCGGGAGAAGCACGATCCTCCCGATGACATATGGGGGCGGGGCAGTCGCATTCTGGGCTGCAAGCATGATGGGGAATTCAGTCCCATTCGTCATGGTGACTGTCTTCATCGCCGGCCTATTCGTCGGGTCCATCTTTTCACTTGGCATTTCCTATATGTCCGACCTGACTCCGAAGAATTTATTACCGACCGGTAATTTGCTTTGCGGCATCTTTTTCAGCATCGGGAGTCTGACTGGTCCGTTTGCAGGCGGGCTCTTCCTTGAATTCGTCGAAAACGTCAGTTATTTGCTCATCATCTCCGTTCTGTTCGGGGTGTTGTTTATCATCTCGCTTTACGGTACAAGAAGAAAAAGAACTCTTACTTAAAGGCAGCAAAAGATATACTAACGGATTCGGTTGATGGAGTAAAACAATAAAAAACACAGTGTTCCGGGACGCAATTCATATGCAAATGAATTGGCGTCCCTGTTTGTGTTGCATCAACCTCTAGAAGCTTAGAATTAGCAACATCACATAAATTTATGTACCTTTGTTAACTTCATTGTTAAACATTTGCTAATTGGATATTTAAAAGCTGGAAGACTTGAAATCTATGCTAAAATAAATTGAAGATTTCGAAATACTTGTATTCAACACAAACAGGGCAGGGTAATTGAAGAGTTGATTTTCCAAAGACAGGTGGAAACAATATGTTAATCACTAAGAATAATGGGTTTGGTTTTCTTGATTTTCTTGTAGTAGAAGAATATGAAATATATGATTATCATCGATTAGCTGGTTCATTTGCGGTAATAAAGTGTGATGAGAAATTTCTTTTATGCTATAACACTTGGAGAAAACAATGGGAATTGCCAGCGGGGAATAGGGAAGAAAACGAAACACCAAAGGAATGTGCAATCAGAGAACTTTACGAGGAAACTGGTCAAATTGTTTCAGATTTAGAATTTAAGGGTTTATTAAAAGTTAAAAACCTATCGAATGATGAAGTGAAATATAATCCAATATATTTTACTACTCTTGATGAACTCCAACCATTTCAAGAAAATAGTGAGACATCTGTAATAAAGTTATGGAATCTAAAGGAACTGGTTGGATATGTAGATGAGGTAGACATTAAAATATTTGACTATATTAAATAGAATTTTGCTTTGGTTCTTGGTAAACGAACGGGTGCTTTACCAGAAGATTGTTGAGTTGTCTAGACCGTTCTATTTTCTAATTCAACTAATGGAGGTTAGTTGAAGGGCGTTGTTTAACTTTTAATTTACACATTGCTACGGGGGGACTTATGAGAATTCACTATTATTTAGGTTGGTTTAATAATTTATTTCCAGAGAATCTGGGTAGGGTGTTACAGGAAGATATAACTGATAGAAAATCGCTTGCCATGATTAGCTCGAATCCATCTATTTTTGAAGATGATGGTGCTACTGAACGGTCGTGGCTCAATCAGGCTGGCATTATGTTTGATGAGTATCATTTAATTAATTACCGCGTACAGAAGGAAGATGCCCAATCGATAATTCAAAATGCTTCCGTCATTTTCTTGTTGGGTGGCAATATTCTTAATCAAAATAGTTTTTTGATGGAATATGAATTATCGGATTCGATTAAAGATAGCAACGCCGTTGTGATGGGAGCAAGCGCTGGAGCAATTAACATGTCCGCTAAATTTTTATGCTCGAAAAACTTTGGAGATGAAGTTAAAATGAGCTCTGTTTACGACGGAATCGGTCTTGACAATTTTTCCATCCTGTCTCATTTTGATCTTGAAAATAACATGGCTTTGGTTCAAAGCGAACTATCTCAACTATCGGAAGAAATAGATATTTATGCGTCGAATAAAGATTGCGCTGTACGTGTAAAAGGAGACAAAATCGACGTTTTTGGCAATGTTTTTTTAATTTCCGGTTCAAAGATTCAGAAATTAGATGAGACACTCTAGCCGTAGTGAATGGCTATGACTTAATTGAATTAATTTCATTATGCAAAGCCTCTATTTTTAATTTAGTGAAGGAGAACTAGGTAAAATAGGGTTGTTCGGAAAGCATAGATGTGCAGAGCGATATACTACAATCGGCACAATTCTGGTATTAGGACTTACATGGACCGTACAGCAATAGGGCCAGATTGTGGAAGACCTTTCTTCAAAGTCAATTAGAAACTATGTTAAAAGGATGTAATAGATATTGTGTTGGGTCGTACTTTAACTAGGGGGTGTAAAAATGGATTTCCTACTTTGGATAACTGTTGGTTTCATTGTGATCGGATTTGTTGTTCTCGTTTTTATGAAAAAAAGTATGGAAAGGAAGCTTTCTTTAATAATAGAAAACGAGGAAAGTCTGGAGAGTGAACAGACTTCAACTAAACCTATTGTTTGGTGGATATGGGGAGCCGTTCTTTGGGGAATAGTAAGCATCTTTTTAACCGTATGGTCTTTTTCCGTTTATACGTAAAAGGGATTTTTGGGGACAGTGAAATCCTTCTTTATGAAAGACTGTATTTATAAAATCGGGCACGAGCGCAGGAAATGTGTCTCTTATTTCTTCGGGTGTTTTAATTAACCTCAGTAAATGAAACTTTTTCATTCAATTGGCTGTAGTACTATATAATCGCCAAAATTGAATGAGGAGGGGTATCTTGAGGTATTTGAAGCTTTTAATAATCCTGGTTGCTATTTCAACGGTATTCATAACGGCTTGTAATCCTGGAGAGGAGGGGGGAGAAGAAAGGAAGGAAAAGAATATTGAGCAAGGCGTCAAACTGTTGAAGCCAAAGGAATTACCCGATGCTTTTCTAAACGGGGACTATGAGAGGGTGTACAGTCAGACGAGCAAAACGTTTCAGGATCAAGTTAGCTTGAAACAGTTCCGTAAGTCAGGTGAAAAATTTAATAAAGGTGTTACAAAATATATATTACAATCTGAAAATCCTTATGGTAATGGTGCCAAGCAATATAGTTGGATAGATGAAAGTGGTTCTAAAGGAATGATGGCAATCGTTGGGGAGGATGATAATTTCCACATATTGCAGATGAAGCCACTCGATGCGTATCCGGAAACTGACAACATATATACGGAAACAGTATTTGATTTTCCTTTTCAGGATAAGTGGTTTGTGTTTTGGGGAGGTACAAACAGTCTGCTTAATTACCATTATGAATTTGAAAACCAGCGCTATGCTTACGACTTTTTGATAAGGAATGACTACAGCACGTACGAAGGGGATCCTACCTTAAATGAAAGCTATTTTGCATTCGGCAAGGAATACTTGGCTCCGGCTGATGGAATAGTTGTGAAAGTAGAAAATGGTGTAGAAGATAATAACCCAGTTGGTAAAATGAATCGGGAGCAACCTTTCGGGAATTATGTCATCCTTGATCATGGTAATGAGGAATTCAGTTATCTCGTTCACTTTAAGTACCAATCGGTAGTAGTAGAGGAGGGGGATAAGGTCAAGAAGGGTGACCTACTCGGACTAGTTGGTAACTCAGGGAATTCCAGTGAACCGCATATCCATTTTCATGTGGCTGATTCTCCGGACCCGACGAATTCAAAAAGCATCAATATTAGATTTGACAGGGAGGATAAATTTAGCCAAGGCGATTTTGTAGAATAAGCAAAATCCATAAAAAGACCGCCTATTCCATATTCGAATTGGCGGTCTCTATTGTGAGTTATACTGCGTTTCCTATTCATCGAAAGGGATGCTTTCATTTCACCGCAAAATCGAATTCACATTTTCATATTCCATGACAAGATCGTCCAATGAACGGAATTCATATCCCGCTTTCTTGGCGTCGCGAATGAAATCCGGCAGTGCTTGCGCGTTATCGGGCGATACGGTATGCATAAGAATGACTGCTCCAGGATGAAGCTGATTCATCAACTCATTGTAGGCATAGTCGCGGCCGCGCGGTTTATTGGCATGCCAATCAATGAAAGCGACAGACCAGAACATGTGACGGTAGCCCAGCTCATTCCCTTTGCTTAATACAGCATCATTGAAAATCCCTTCAGGCGGCCTTGCATACACCGTCCGCTTTACCCCTGTCGTTTGATAAAGCAGCTCATCGAACTTTTTCCATTCCTCTTCCATTCTAGCTTCGGACAGATTCGCCATATTCGGATGCCCATAAGAATGATTTCCGATGATATGCCCATCCTTCACCATGCGTTGAACGAGGGGGGCGGCGCTTTTCAAATAATGTCCCGTCAGAAAGAATGTCGCTGGGACGTCTTCATTTTTCAATGCGTCCAAAATCTTTTCCGTATAGCCATTTTCATAGCCATTATCGAAGGTCAAATAGGCAATCTTTTCGTCAGGACTGCCTTTATATATAGCGCCATGCTTTTCAAGCATTGATTCCAAAGCGGGTCCTGCATTCGGAGGGACGCCATTCGTCGCCTTTTTGAAACCCCAATGGAATTCTTCCGCTTTTGCTGCGAACGGATTGAACAAAATACCGACAACGATTATGAAGGCAGCCATAAGTATTCCAGGTCCATGTTCTTCAACCATAGATTGCACATCTCCTTTTTGAGTAGGATGTGCGGAAATAAAGGAACTATACGCTTCTACAATAGATTGTCCAGTGCCAAGGACAACACAGGGAAATCGAATTCAAAGCCGTCTGCCAAAAGCTTTTCAGGTGTCACATATTGACCTTCCAATACGAGAGAACTCTTTTTCCCGAGAGCCAGCTTCATGATCGGAGAAGGAGCGGGGAACCAATGCGGCCGATGTAGAGTGGCTCCGATCATCTTCCCGAAATCATCCATCCGGAGAGGGAACGGAGCGGTGACATTGACAGCGCCTTCCAATTGGCTGTTTTCCATAATGTGCAGAACCGCTCTTGCAACATCTCGCACATGCACCCAAGAAACCCATTGCTGTCCGGTTCCTACTTTACCGCCAACGTACATTTTATACGGCAGGACCATAAGCGGCAAAGCACCTTCATCTTTCCAAAGGACGAGTCCGAATCGAGTAAATAAAGTCCTTATCCCAAGATCATTTAACGACTCCGCCTTCTTCTCCCAATCACTCACTGTCTTACCGAGAAAGTCCGTAGCAACTTCAGCAGATTTCTCCGTATAAATGGCTGCTTCGGAAGCAGGGTATATTCCGATTGCACTGGCATTGATAAAGAGGGACGGTTTTTCATCCAACTCGCCAATGATCCGGATCAATTCATCCGTCGCTTCCATCCTGCTTTCATAAATCCGTTTCTGATGAGCCTCTGTCCAACGCCCATCATTAATTGAAACACCCGCAAGATTAATGAACACATCCGCTTCGCCGATCTCATTCTCCGGACTAGCACCATCATGCAGCCAAAGCACATACTTCACTTGCTCGCTATCGTCTTTCTTCTTCCTTGAAAGAACAATGATTTCATGACCATTTTTCAAAAGTAAGTCTGTAATATGCCGTCCAATAAAACCCGAACCACCAGCAATAACAACTTTCATCTATATTCCCCCTTATTTCAATAAATAAGTATGTGAGAGATGTATTCCGGATTGGAGCGGAAGGCGGCGACTCCTGCGGGAACAGCACGAGCTGAAGACCCCGCAACGAAGCAAAGCGTAGTGAGGAGGCTGAAGCCGTGCCCGCGGAAAGCGTCCGCCTGAAGCGCAAATCCAGTTTGGAACTACAAAGCTGACCTCTTCGACCAGAACATGTATACTTATAGATAGCGAGGGAGGTCGACTAGATTTGCCTGTTATTACGAAAATAACACAACAAAAACGTGATAGCGAACGTTATAATATATTCCTTGACGAAACATATGCCTTCAGCGTCCATGAATCCGTTCTCGTCAAATTCGGACTCACAAAAGGAATGCAACTTGACGAATGGTCGATGGACGAAATCACATACGAAGACCAAATCGAAAAAGCATTCAACCGCGCACTCCACTACCTTTCCTTCAGAATGCGAAGCGAGTTTGAAGTGAAAAAGAAACTGAAAGACTTGGAATACGGGGAAGCAGTCATCCTCGAAGCAATCGTGAAATTAAGAAGGCTCGGATTCCTTGACGACGAAGCATTTTCCGAAGCATTGATGCGTACTCAAAAAAACGCTTCAAACAAAGGTCCGAAAGCGATCCAACAAGAATTGCAGAAAAAAGGGGTCGGGAAGGAGTTGCAGCAACAAGTGCTAGAAAGCTACTCAGAAGAAGAACAATTTGCAGTCGCAAAGAAATTAGCTGAAAAGGCGGCTAGGACGAACAGTTCAATCGCTCCAGCACAATTGAAGCAAAGAATCCAAAATGCGCTTGCCCGAAAAGGGTACTCCTTTGAGTTGATTAGAAGTGTTTTGGAAGAAATAGATTTCGGCAGGGATGAAGACGAGTGGGATTCGATCATCAGCTCTGTCGGTGAGAAGGCGTGGCGCCGTTATCAGTCGAAGTTTTCCGGATATGAATTAAGAAGACGGATAAAACAGGCGATGTACCAAAAGGGAATACCATTCGAACGAATAGACAGTTTCATCGAAAAAAAGGAGAACGAAGAAGATGGAGACTAAAAAATATAGTGAAATGAATGAACATGAGCTGCGGTCGGAAATCGGCAGTCTGATGGAAAAAGCGCGCAAGGCGGAGCAATTGGGTATGATCAATGAGTTCGCCGTCTATCAGCGCAAGGCGCTCATGGCGAAATCCTATATGATCGATCCGTCAACAATCGTTCCTGGTGAAATCTACAGGATCGAAGGCGACGAGGGCGTCTTTTTCCATGTTGACTATTTGAAAGGCCGTTTCGCTTGGGGATACCGTTTAGGCGGCGAACGTGCAGAAGAAGCGTTGCCGATCGCGATGCTGCAATCGGTTAAGACGGGTAAATAATAAGATCCATGCAAAAGCTTGCCGATTATATATTCGGCAAGCTTTCTCATGTCCTTTTCTACGTTTAGCTCCAGGCGCCCTACGCTTTTATCAGGAATTCGGAATGAAATTCAGTTTTTTACGGAGCTTGTCCTCCGAGAAGATCCACCCTGTATACGAATTGATCACTTCCATATCTTCATTAATATGCGCAACAGCGACGAACGGATAATAGCTCTTGCTCCGATAACGCAAATCGATGAGACGGACTTCATACAAATGCCCGACATGTGAAACGGACCATCTGTAGATTGGTGAGAAAGATACGAAAGCCTGTATATTCTTATCTTCCATCGCCGCATCGATATAAGGCGTTTTCGGCATCGGCTCGCGTTCGAATCTGTCATATATATTGACGGAACGCCCGTATGCCCGTCCGACGTAGTGACAATTCTTATTGGATGCGGCAACTCTCCATTGGAAAAAATGCATCGTCGGCGCGATGAAAATATCATCAGCATCCGGAATTGTATTGCGGACAGCATGTTTCACCGCCGCTTTGACGGCGAAACGCAATAAATAATAGAAGAAAACCACTATATACATAAGCGAGAAGGTCAGGACAGGTTCAGCGCCGAACATCCATGCAATGATTGCGATAATATGCAACGCAAAAATGATCGGATCGAATGTATTGATGACCCCTATGGCGACCCATTGATTGGAAAATGGCCGTAACGCCTGTGTGCCGTAAGCGTTGAAGATATCTACAAAGACATGTAAAAAAACCGCTAAGAAAGTCCATGCCCACAGATGAAAGAATGCCGCCTCTGGGAAAATGAACGACAGCAAAACCGATATGATAAGCGGCCAAAGCAGGACTGCCGGCACGGAATGGGTAATTCCACGATGGTTCCGTATATAAACCGCATTATTCCTCAATTTAAGAACAGTATCAACATCGGGTATCAATGAGCCAGATACGACGCCCATAAATACCGCCGTCATAGTGACGGAATCTGAGGCTACGACTGGATCCGCCAGTGATAAACCGCAAATGGCGGCACCCATGACAATATGTGTTCCTGTATCCAAAAGATCACTCCTTTACATAGCCACTGAATTGGCAGTGAAGCGTAACACACGCAATCATAATTCTTTTATTAGTATATACCCTATTTTTCAGTAACGAAAAGCATATGCAAAACGGAGGTAATCATGCAACTCTTTGAACGGAAACTTGAAAGTGAATTCAGGAAGGCACTCATCACATGGTATTTGGAAGAAAAGAGGGATCTGCCATGGAGAAGGACGTCGAATCCTTATCATATATGGGTATCTGAAGTGATGCTTCAACAGACACGTGTAGAAACGGTCATCCCTTATTACGAACGGTTTATTGAGAAGTTTCCGACGCTTGCCGACTTGGCCGCTGCGAAGGAAGAAGATGTTTTGAAGTTGTGGGAAGGTCTCGGATATTATTCCCGCGCTAGGAATTTGCAATCAGGCGTGAAGGAAGTTGTAGAGGAATATGGAAGCCGGATTCCCAAAAATCGAAAAGATATATCCCAGTTGAAAGGTGTCGGACCGTATACTGCCGGCGCTGTGCTCAGCATCGCATTCGGCGTTCCCGAGCATGCTGTAGATGGGAATGTCATGCGAGTTTTATCCCGGATCTTATTAATCGAAGAGGATATCGCCATTCCGAAAACACGGAAGATATTCGAGGAAGTCGTCATGGCGTTAATTGACAAGGAAGATCCTTCATCGTTCAATCAAGGTCTGATGGAGCTTGGGGCGACGATATGTACACCAAGACCGAATTGCCTTCTTTGCCCGGTCCGTGATTTTTGTACAGCGTTCCACGAAGGAAAGCAGGAGGAACTTCCCGTAAAATCGAAAAAAGCGAAGACGAAGACAGTCCCTATTCTTTCAATCGCCATCCGGAATATCAATGGGAAATGGCTATTGAGGCAACGACCATCGAAAGGGCTCTTAGCAAATATGTGGGAGTTTCCGATGGTGGAAAATACATCTGGATCTATCGAAGAAATTGTGAAAGCCGAGCTCGACTTAGACATCCGCTCGATTACACCATTGACTGATTTCAGACATGTCTTCTCCCATCTTACTTGGGAAGTGAAAAGTTATTTGGCAGTGACGGAGGATCGGGCTCCTGAAGGTTTCGAGTTCTTTTCGGAGGAAGAAGTGGAAGCATTGCCAAAGGCGGTTCCCGTGATGAAAATTTGGGACGAAGTGAAAAATCCAATGATTACCTAAAAAAATCCCGGAATAAAAAAACGGGCATTGAACATCATAGTGGTTACGGAGGTGAAAATCCATGACAAACAAAAATCGAAACAACTCTAACCAACAAACAACGCAAGCTTCGTTCACAAAACCAAACAAAGTCAAACAAGAAATCATGTCTGAAGAGTTTGGATCTGAAACAGACGTAAACGAAGTTCGCCAACAAAACCAACAATCGGAAATGAACAAAACAAACGTTTCCGGCGGAGCAGGAAGTTTCGGTAAACAGTCGAAATAATGGATGGACATCACCGGCCGGCAGCAAAAGCTGCCGGTTTTTTATATATCTGTATCGAAGGGTAAACGTTTCAATTTTGATCGGCCAATTGGTATAATGTACGAATATTAGGGTTTCCGACATTTAAAGGTGGTTTTACTGATGACAATACCGAAAGAAGGCGAAACGATACAGGTACATAGCTATAAGCATGATGGCAATATCCACCGTGTGTGGCAAGAGACAACCGTTTTGAAGGGGACGCGGAATATTGTGATCGGGGCGAACGAACGGACGCTTGTCACAGAAGCGGACGGCAGGACATGGCTGACAAGGGAGCCTTCAATCTGTTATTTCCATGCCGAACATTGGTTCAATATCATTTGCATGCTTCGCGAAGATGGGGTCTATTATTATGTGAATATGAGTTCACCCTTCGTATATGACCATCAAGCACTGAAATACATCGATTATGACCTTGATGTGAAAGTGTTTCCGGATATGAGTTATTTGATCCTGGATGAAGATGAATATGATGACCATAAAAAGAAGATGAAATATCCAGGTGTCATCGACCAAATACTGAAGCGAAATCTGGATAAACTTCTTATGTGGATCAAACAGCGCAAAGGGCCATTTGCACCGGACTTCATAGAAGTATGGACTTCCAGGTATCAGTTCTATAAACAGGTAAAGAAAAATGACCAATGAGAGCCTGTCTGCGTTCATGCAGTTGGGCTTTTTATTGTTTTAGGAGGATGAAAATGGGAGACAGTATAAAAAGATATATGAAATTTGTTAAGCCGTACAATTGGCAGATCGTCTTGACAATTTTAATCGGCATCGTGAAATTCGCAATTCCTTTATTCATTCCTTACCTTATTAAAATCGTCATCGACGATATTATCATGGCGGATACGTTGACCGATGCGGAAAAGACGAAGCAGCTTTTCTTATGGATGGGAGGAACCGTATTACTGTTTTTCATCATCCGGCCGCCTGTTGAATATTATCGACAATACTTCGCGCAATACGTCAGTAATAAAATCTTATACGATATCCGTGAAAACCTATATGGACATTTGCAAAGGCTCGGGCTGCGTTACTACTCGAATACGCGGGCGGGCGAGGTCATTTCACGCGTCATAAATGATGTCGAACAGACGAAAAACTTTGTCACAATCGGCTTGATGAATGTGTGGCTCGACTTAGCGACGATCATTATTGCGACATGCATCATGCTTACAATGGATGTTCCGTTGACAATCGTGACATTGCTTGCATTCCCTTTTTATGCATATAGTGTGAAGCACTTTTTCGGAAAGCTTCGGGACTTGACGAGAAAGCGTTCGCAAGCACTTGCCGATGTGCAAAGTTATTTGCACGAACGTGTGACGGGAATAAGCGTCATTAAAAGCTTTGCGCTTGAGGATACAGAACAAGAGCGTTTTGACCGTACGAACGGCAATTTCCTCGATAAGGCAATCGATCATACGAAATGGAATGCGAAAGCGTTTGCGGTCGTGAACACGATTACGGATGTCGCTCCATTGCTCGTCATTTCCTATGCGGGCTATCAGGTGATCAACGGTTCTTTATCCGTCGGCGTAATGGTCGCCTTCATTGCGTACATAGATCGTCTGTACAATCCGCTTAGAAGATTAGTCAATGCTTCGACATCACTGACGCAATCATTCGCTTCGATGGACAGGGTTTTTGAATTGATGGAAGAACCCTATGATATTAAAGATAAGAGCGGTGCAAAAGCATTGCCGCACATCGAAGGGGAAATCCAATTCGACCATGTCGATTTTTCGTATGGAGAAGATGAAGAGCCGGTGCTCCGTGACGTCAACTTTACGGTCAAGCCGGGTGAGACGGTCGCGCTAGTCGGTATGAGCGGCGGAGGGAAGTCGACGATTGTCAGTCTGATACCGCGGTTTTACGATGTGACAGAGGGATCGATCCGTATCGACGGCCATGATTTACGTGATATCCAATTGAAATCATTGCGTGACCAAATAGGGCTCGTCCTCCAAGACAGCATCCTCTTCAGCGATTCGGTGAAGAGCAATATTCTGATGGGGAATCCTGAAGCGTCGGACGAGGAAGTGATTGCCGCAGCTAAAGCCGCAAATGCGCATGACTTCATCGAATCGCTGCCGGAAGGGTACGATACGACTGTCGGGGAGCGAGGCGTGAAATTATCTGGCGGTCAAAAACAGCGGATAGCGATTGCACGTGTGTTTTTGAAAAATCCGCCGTTGCTCATTTTGGATGAAGCGACCTCCGCTTTGGATCTAGAAAGTGAAGCGCTCATCCAGGAATCCCTCGAACGGCTTGCCAGTGACAGGACAACCTTGATTGTTGCACATCGGCTATCGACCATTACCCATGCCGACAAGATATTTGTCATTGATCACGGAGAGTTGAAGGAAATCGGAAGCCATGAAGAACTCATGGCGAAACAAGGGATCTATTACAATCTGTTTCAAGTTCAATCGTTATAATCGTGAAGCTACCGGGAGAAGAACCGGTAGCTTTTTTTATTCTGCCATTCGGCAATCGCGACGAATGATGTCCCCCTTTGCCCTAAGATAGTTGCTCCGCGTTCTAAACCTAGTGGAAGTACTATGAAAATTGCATATTGCCTTTTTATTAATAGAAAGTATAATGGGTTTAATCGAATGTTTCAGAAAACACATAAAGCGAAAAGGTGATCTGATGAACAAAAGGAATAAAATTCTTGATGTAAAAGACTTGCAGACTACCTTTTTCACAGACTCCGGAAAAGTCCCAGCGGTTGATCACATCGACTTTCATCTTCGAGATGGCGAGATTTTAGGAATCGTAGGGGAATCAGGATGCGGAAAAAGTGTTACCTCCCTATCAATAATGGGGCTCGTACCTAGTCCGCCTGGAAAAATTGCAGGCGGGGAAATTGTGTACAACGGACGCGATCTAATCGGTTTATCAGAAAAAGAGATGAGACAGATCCGAGGTAATGACATAGCGATGATTTTCCAGGAGCCGATGACGTCTTTGAATCCACTATTTACGATTGGCAATCAAATGGTCGAAGCCATCTCGATTCACGAGAAAGGATGGTCAAAAAAGAAGTCAGAGGAAAGGGCCATCGAGATGTTGAAGTTGGTCGGCCTGCCTCGTGCCGAAGCTTTGCTGAAAGATTATCCGCACCAATTGTCCGGTGGGATGCGGCAAAGGGTCATGATCGCGATGGCACTCGTCTGCAACCCGAAAATATTGATTGCGGATGAACCGACGACAGCTCTGGATGTGACGATCCAAGCGCAAATATTGAAATTGATGAAAGATTTGAATGTACGATTGGGGACTGCCATATTATTGATTACCCATGATCTTGGAGTTGTTGCGGAAACTTGTGAGCGGGTCATCGTCATGTATGCGGGGCAAATCATCGAAGAGGCCCCGACCAAACTCATTTTTGAAGATCCCCAGCATCCGTATACAAAGGGCCTGATTCAGTCAGTGCCGGATATGCGTGTTAAAAAGGATCGGCTTCATTCCATTCCAGGGAATGTGCCGAAGCCAGGTTCCATAACGAGCGGCTGCCGGTTCGCGGCACGGTGCGAATTTGCGTTTGACCGGTGCTATCAGGAAAACCCGGAGCTTTATGAAACTGCGGATGTCCATCAGACGAGATGTTTCCTATATGACGAAGGAAGGGTGAAGTCGGATGTCCACAACGCCTTTGTTGAAAGTTGAAAACCTGAAAAAGTACTTTCCCGTAAAAAAAGGGATGTTCGGAAAAACGGTCGGTTATGTGAAGGCTGTCGACGACGTCTCGTTTTTCGTTAATGAAGGGGAGACGCTTGGAATCGTCGGTGAAAGCGGTTGCGGAAAATCCACAACGGGGCGTGTGCTCATGCGCTTGCTGGAACCTACAGACGGACAAATCGAGTT
Organism: Saccharococcus sp. Marseille-Q5394; assembly: GCF_946901335.1. Taxonomy (NCBI): domain Bacteria; kingdom Bacillati; phylum Bacillota; class Bacilli; order Caryophanales; family Anoxybacillaceae; genus Saccharococcus; species Saccharococcus sp. Marseille-Q5394. The sequence continues at coordinate 1,042,212 of NZ_CAMPPQ010000002.1, forward strand.
TGACGGGAAAGACCTTGCGTCATTGAGTCATGAAGAGATGAGAAAAACACGCCGCGATATCCAGATGGTTTTCCAGGATCCTTATGCATCGTTGAATCCACGCCATACGATAGGCAAGATTTTGGAGGAGCCACTCATCGTCCATGGCGTTTCGGACGCAAAGGAAAGGAAGAAGAAGGTCCGCGAGTTTTTGGAAATCGTCGGATTGAATGCCTATCATGCGAAGCGCTATCCCCATCAATTCAGCGGGGGACAAAGGCAACGGATCGGTATTGCACGCGCCTTAATGACGAATCCGAAACTGATCATAGCAGATGAGCCCGTTTCGGCGTTGGACGTTTCCATCCAAGCGCAAGTATTGAACTTGATGCAAGATCTTCAAAAGGAGTTCAACCTCACTTATATTTTCATCGCCCATGATCTCGGCGTCGTTCGTCATATTAGCGATCGTGTCGCTGTCATGTATTTAGGGAAGATGGTGGAGGTTGCGGATAGTGAACAGCTTTACGAAAAGCCGTTGCATCCATATACACAAGCGTTATTATCTGCTGTGCCCGTTCCGGATCCGGAATATCAGAAAGAACAGATCATCATAGAAGGAGACATCCCCAATCCTGCTGACCCGCCAACCGGGTGCACATTCCATACACGTTGTCCATTCAAGATGGACATTTGCACTAAAGTTTCACCGCAACTCACGGAACAAACTACCGGTCATTCTGTCGCCTGCCACCTATACGTGAGTCAGGTCGACGATGATATAAAACAATTGGAGGGGTCTCTATGAATAAAAAGAGAATGTGGTCAGCTGCGTTATTATTATTGCTAGTTCTGTCTACTGTACTCGCTGCCTGTGGCGGCGAAGGGAGCAGTGGAAGTACAAAGGATACATTAGTCTTCGGCCGCGGCGGCGACTCAACTTCGCTTGATCCGTCGAGGGTCACGGAAGGCGAAACGTTTAAAGTGACAGTCAATCTATACGAAACGCTGTTGAATTTCGGCAAGGAAGATACGACAATCCAGCCAGGCCTTGCAAAAGAATGGAACACGGATGACGGTTTGACGTACACATTCAAATTGCAGGAAGGCGTCAAATTCCATGATGGTACCGATTTCAATGCTGAAGCGGTCGTCAAGAACTTTGAGCGCTGGGCGAATGGGGATGCGGATAAATTCCCGTATTACAAATCCATGTTCGGCGGATTTAAAGACGATGAAGAGCACGTGATCGAGTCAGTCACAGCTGACGGGGATCACACGGTCATCATCAAGCTGAAACGGGCACAGGCTCCGTTCTTGAAAAACATTGCAATGAGCATGTTCGCAATTGCAAGCCCGACAGCATTCGAAAAAGGCGATGACCAATTTGAAAGGAATCCTGTCGGTACGGGCCCATTCAAGTTTGTTAACTGGAAACCGAATGAATCGATCACGATTGAAAAATTCGATGAGTATTGGCAAAAAGGATTGCCGAAATTGGATAAAGTCATTTTCCGATCCTACCCGGACAACTCCGCACGTTTGAATGCACTTATTGCCGGGGAAATCGATCTTGCGGACGGCATCAATCCTGCTGACGGTGAAAAGATCGAAGGGAATGCCGATCTGCAATTGATTGAACGTCCGTCGATGAACGTCGGGTATCTTGGGTTAACGGTGACTCGCCCTCCTTTCGATAAGAAAGAAGTGCGTCAGGCAATGAACTATGCAATCGATAAGAAGACAATCATTGAATCATTCTTCGAAGGAAGGGCGAATAGCGCGAAAAACCCGATGCCGCCTTCCATTTCAGGCTATAACGATGACATTGAAGAGTATGAATACAACCCTGAAAAAGCGAAAGAACTTTTAGCGAAAGCAGGCTATCCAGACGGCTTCGAAATGGAACTATGGGCTATGCCTGTTCCGCGTCCGTACATGCCGGATGGAGCAAAAGTTGCTGAGGTCATTCAAAGCAATTTAGCTGAAATTGGAGTCAAGGCGAAAATCGTATCCTTTGAGTGGCCGACGTATCTCGATAAAGCGAGCAAAGGGGAAGCGGATGCTTTCATGCTTGGCTGGACAGGGGATAACGGTGATGCCGACAACTTCCTATATGTTTTATTAGATGAAGATAATATTGGCAGCAACAACTATACGTACTTCAAAAACGATGAAATGCATAAACTATTCATCGATGCGCAAACGGAAGTGGATGAGGATAAACGAATCGAGCTTTATAAGAAAGCACAAGAGATCATCCATGAAGAGGCGCCTTGGGTACCAATTGCGCACTCTACACCACTTCTCGCGGCATCTAAGGATTTAACTGGATTCGTTCCGCATCCGACAGGATCAGATTTATTATCGAACGTAGAATTCAAATAATGGAACCGCTTTTCACGTTGCGTTGACCAGTAAGGGGGGAGTCGTTCGATTTCCCCCTTTTCCTATGGAGTGGCAGTTGGGGAAGGTGAAGTTTGTCGGAATCCGAATGATTTTGGTGAGGTGAATGAAATGCTCAGTTACATCGGCAAAAGATTATTGCAGTTAATACCTGTTCTTCTTGGTATGGTTTTCATCGTTTTCATGATGGTCCGGGCGATTCCCGGAAACCCTGCCCAAGTCATTTTAGGGCAGCAGGCGTCGCCAGAGGCAATCGCAGCAATGAACGCGAGACTTGGGCTGGACCAACCGTGGTTTATTCAATTTTTCAAGTATTTAGGTGGAATCTTACAAGGCAATCTTGGGGAGTCCATGCGCACCCGGCTTCCAGTCGCCGATGAAATTTGGCCGCATCTGGCCGCAACGATGGAGCTCGCTTTCTTTGCAATGATAATCGCAATAATCGTAGGAGTAAACGCAGGCATCGTCTCGGCGTGGTTCCAAAATTCGTGGTTTGACTACATAGCGATGATTTTGGCGCTCGTTGGTGTTTCCATGCCGATCTTTTGGTTGGGGCTTTTAGGACAATGGGCATTTGCTATTGAATTCAGCTGGCTTCCTACAGCAGGGAGGGAGCAAGTAAGGGATCCCGTCCATGCGATCACCAATCTGTACATCATCGACACGATCATCCAAGGCCGATTCGATCAATTATATCAAGTGCTTCGCCATCTCATATTGCCCGGCATTGCATTGGCGACGATTCCGATGGCGATCATCGCGCGGATGACGCGCTCAAGCATGCTAGAGGTCATGCGTTCCGATTACATCCGAACTGCCCGGGCGAAGGGGCAGAAAATGTTTTGGGTCGTTTACAAGCATGCGTTCAAAAATGCAGTCATTCCCGTATTGACGATTATCGGTCTGCAAATGGGAATGCTTCTCGGCGGCGCCATTTTGACTGAAACAATCTTTGCGTGGCCGGGCATCGGGCGGTATATTTACGACGCCATCAACTTCCGGGATTATCCCGTCATTCAATCCGCTATTCTTGTTGTCGCCTTCATCTTCGTCATGATCAACTTGATTGTCGACTTACTTTATAGTCTGATCGATTCGAGGATTAAATATGACTGAGGAAGGGGGAATGCGGAATGTCTGAATTTACACCTAAAATGGACGGAATTGTGGAAGCGGAAATAGAGAGGACGACGGGCCCGTGGCGTGAGGCTTGGAGAAACTTCAGGAAGAGCAAGGTGGCGGTTGCCGGAATGGTCATCATCCTCTTTTTCGTGCTTCTAGCCATTTTCGGTCCTTTCATTGCAAAAGAAGGGATCAATCAGCAAATGCCTGCAGATCGGCTCCAACCGCCTTCAGCGGAATATTTGCTTGGAACGGATGATTTCGGCAGGGATATCCTGTCACGCATTATCCACGGAGCACGGATATCGCTTTCTGTCGGATTCCTATCAGTCATCGCCTCGGTCATCGTCGGCAGTTTCCTAGGAATTGTTGCCGGCTACTACGGCCGGTGGACGGACACGATCATTTCAAGGATTTTTGATATTATGCTTGCATTTCCATCGATTCTGCTCGCTATTGCTATCGTTTCCGTTTTGGGGCCAGGACTTGAAAATGCCTTGATTGCCATCGCGATCATCAACGTTCCGAATTTCGGGCGATTGATACGATCTAAAGTGCTGAGCATCAAGGAAGATGAATATATTATGGCGGCAAAGGCGATCGGAATGAAGGATGCCCGTATTTTATTCTCACACATCCTGCCGAATTCGATGGCACCCGTCATTGTACAAGGGACGCTGGCCGTTGCAACTGCCATCCTGGAAGCTGCAGCACTGGGCTTTCTCGGACTCGGTGCCCAGGCGCCGCAGCCCGAATGGGGGAAAATGCTCGCCGACTCGAAGTCGTATTTGCAGTCCGCCCCATGGACGATGATCTTCCCTGGGCTTTCCATCATGTTGACAGTGTTAGGTTTCAACTTGATGGGCGACGGCTTAAGGGATGCGCTCGATCCGAAAATGAAAAACTAAAAAAACCATCCTTGGGATTTTCCAAGGATGGTTTTTTAATAGATCTCGTTTTGCATTTCATTGCTAACTTCGTGTCCGTGCCTTCGTTGATTGGAAACAATCAGCCGGTCCAGATACTCCAACTGTTCTTCGTAATTCAATAAAGAGGATAGGACATGGAGGAGGTGGTAAGCGGTGAATTCTTCCTCTTCCTTTGTGATAGCAATTTCCTTCGCGAAAATATCCATCACTTCCTGACGTTGGATGAATTCCTCATTCAAACTATCCATCATCCGGTCCGCCTTCAATTTGCCTACAAATTTCAGATGGATCTGTTCATGATAAGTGAGCAATGCATCTAGCCGCTCCTGAATCATCATCCGGAAATGTTCCGGCAGGTTGATCAGTTCGTTTTCGTAGTTATGAAGCCTCGCCAGCACCTCATAACTGCTTTTTGATGTTGCAATCATCTGTCTGTATATGACAAGCTTTCGCGCCTTCGAGCGGGAGTTCTTCTTGAAATAGCTCCTTTCCTCTTTGTATAGCGAATAGAGCAGATCGACATTCGAAAGGCGTTCCTTTATTTTCACCAACGATTTTTTCGTTGCAATATGTTCGGATGCCTGTCTGCCCGCAAGCCGTATCCATCTGATGATTTCGTCCTGCGCTTGGTGGATCGCCTGAAATAGCTTCGTTTCATACTTCGGAGGCATGAACAGCAAATTTACGACAAAGGCGGATAAGACCCCGATTACCATGGTGACGAATCGGAGCAGAGCGAAGGATAGAAATGCATCCCCTTTGATCTCCATGATGGCAATCATCGTCACTAAAGCTAAGGAAATTGATTTCTCCAGCCCCAACTTCAGCATGATTAAGATGATGATGACCGCCGCAAATCCAACAGTTACAATTTGATGTCCAAATACTAGCACGAAGGTGATGGCTGTAATGGCGCCGATCAGATTACCTTGGATCTGCTCAATTATAGTTAAATAAGATCGGTAAATGGATGGTTGAATCGCAAAGATGGCCGCAATTCCTGCAAAGACAGGATTCGGCAAGCTGAGCATCTCCGCCAGAAACAATGCGGCAACGATTGCTATACCCGTTTTGAAGATGCGGGCGCCAAGTTTCATATGATTATCCTTTCTACTAAAGGTATTTATGTTGTGTGCGGTTTCTTATTTGTTCATTTGGAGGGAAAGTTCTTGGAATGAACGGTCCACCGCCTCTAGTGTATGAGTGATGTCCTCCTCTTTATGAGCAATTGTCAGGAACCAAGCTTCATATTTAGATGGGGCGAGGTTGATGCCGTTTTCGAGCATCAGTTTAAAGAACTTAGCGAAAACTTCTCCATCTGTCTGTTCAGCCTGCTCATAGTTCTCTACTATAACATCAGTGAAGAACAAAGTCAGCGCACCGCCAAGACGATTGATTGTTAGTGTGATGCCGTGCTTTTCCGCCAATTGAAGGATGCCTTCTTCAAGCATTCCTCCCAGCCTGTCCATCTCTTCGTATACGCCGGGTTGCTGCAATACTTCTAGGCAAGCGATACCGGATAGCATGGAAGCGGGATTTCCAGCCATCGTCCCGGCTTGGTAGGCAGGGCCGAGGGGGGCAACGGTTTCCATGATTTCTTTTTTGCCGCCATATGCACCGATTGGCAAGCCGCCGCCAATGATTTTACCGAAAGCAATTAAATCGGGAGTCGTTCCAAGCAGAGTTTGAGCACTGCCATAATGGAAACGGAATGCTGTGATCACTTCATCATAAACGATGAGTGCGCCTTTTTCCTTCGCAAGGTCATGGACAAGTGGAAGGAATCCTTCGTTCGGTTCGACGATGCCGAAATTCCCGACAATAGGTTCGACTAGCACACAGGCCAGTTGGTCTCCCCATTTTTCCATTGCTTCCTTATAAGCATCCGGATCATTGAATGGAATTGTGATGACTTCTTGAGCGATAGATGCTGGGACTCCCGCTGAATCGGGTGTTCCTAAAGTTGCCGGACCGGATCCTGCGGCTACAAGTACGAGGTCTGAATGGCCATGGTAGCAGCCTGCAAACTTCATCACTTTTGTCCTTCCGGTGAAGGCGCGGGCTACACGGATTGTCGTCATGACAGCTTCGGTTCCTGAATTGACGAATCTGACCTTGTCCATGGAAGGGATCGCTTCTTTCAGCATCTTAGCAAATTTGACTTCATGCCTCGTAGGAGTCCCGTATAAAACCCCGGTCGTTGCCGCCTTTGTAATCGCTTCTGTAATATGTGGATGAGCATGGCCTGTGATGATTGGACCGTAAGCACCTAAGTAATCGATATATTTATTCCCGTCAACATCCCAGAAATAAGCGCCTTCCGCACGCTCCATCACTGTGGGCGCTCCACCGCCGACCGCTTTATAACCGCGGGAAGGGCTGTTTACGCCTCCGACGATATGTTCACATGCATCTTGATAGATTTGTTCTGAATTAGTTCTGTTCATTTCAATTCCTCCGTTCAAATCGGTACACACTCTATTTTATACAAACTTGGGCCGTTACGCCAAAGAAATTGAAACTAGGCGGGTTGTCCGGTACGATTGTATAAAGAAAAAGTTGGAGGGATCGATATGGAAAAGTTGGAAGGTATGCAGGCGCCACAGTTTTCATTGCCGGACGAAAACGGTGAAATCGTTTCGCTAAGTAATTTTGAAGGGGAGAAGTATGTCATTCTTTACTTTTATCCGAAAGATGCCACTCCCGGCTGCACAACGCAGGCATGTGATTTCAGGGATGCGCATCAAAGCTTCAGTGATCTGAATGCTGTCATTCTTGGGGTCAGTCCTGATAATGAAGCATCACATCAACGGTTCATCGAAAAGCAAGGACTGCCGTTTTCGTTGTTGGTGGATGAAAACCATGAAGCAGCTGAAGCATACGGTGTATGGAAATTAAAGAAAATGTTCGGCAAGGAATATATGGGCATCGAGCGATCCACGTTTCTGATCGACCCTACTGGAACTGTAGTGAAGGAATGGCGGAAAGTGAAAGTGAAGGGGCATATTGAAGAAGCGCTTGCGACATTGGAGCAATTGACGAAGAAGGCGTAAGGGGGAAATGGGATGAATGTTTTATTCACTTTCAAGATCAAGGATGAACAGATGGATAAATTGGAGTCGGATTTTCCCGCATTTCAATTTAGCTTCCATAAGAAGATTGATGAAGTTCCGCTCGATGAATTCGAAATCATCGTCACGTATGGAGAGGACATAACTATAGAGGTGCTAGATAGAGCGCCATCCCTTAAGTGGCTGATGGTTGCTTCCGCTGGGGTGGAAAAGATGCCGCTTGCAGCTATTGCAGAAAAAGGAATCATCGTTAGCAATGTACGTGGAATCCACAAAACACCGATGGCTGAAACGGCACTTGCTCATATACTGTCGCTAGGGCGGGCACTGCCTACAATAGCGGAGCAGCAAAAACGGAAAGAATGGAATACGAAACTACGCCAATCGGAATTGCGAAAGTCGACTGCGCTCATCCTCGGCCCAGGGGCGATTGGATCTGAAATCGGTCGTTTGCTTCAAGCGTTCGGAGTCCGGACAATCGGTTGCAATCACTCAGGGGATCCAGCTCAGTTCATGGACGAGACCATCCAATTCGAAGAGCTTGTAAACAAACTTCCGGAAGCTGATATTGTCGTATCCGTATTGCCTAGCACACCTAAAACGAAGGAATTGCTCAAGGATAGCCATTTCCAAGCGATGAAGGAGTCAGCAATATTCATGAATTTAGGCAGAGGCGACCTCGTAAAGGAATCGATTCTCGTGGATGCTTTGAAAAACGGAGAAATCGGGCACGCGGTGCTAGATGTATTTGAAAAGGAACCGTTGCCAATAGAAAGCGAGCTATGGTCTTTATCGAATGTAACCATTTCTCCGCATGTTTCCAGCCATTCCGGGAAATATATTGAGAGGGCGCTTGAGTTTTTCACGGAAAATCTGGAGAAGTGGCAAAAAGGGGATAGGAACTTAATCAATTTGATCGATACTGAAAAAGGGTATTGACCAGATGTCTTCTTTTCCAATGGAACAGCACTTTAGTTGACAAACATGCCTATTCTCAGTAAACTAATTATAATGATTATAAAGAAGTAATCTTTATGGATTGGAGTGTTGGCGATGTCTGAAGTGTTTTTGAAAGACGCGCTTGTCACATTGAAGGAAAGTGGTGTGCGTATTACACCGCAAAGGCATGCTATATTAGAGTTTCTCATTTCTTCCGAGACGCATCCTACTGCTGATGAAATATATAAAGCGTTAGAAGCCGATTTTCCAAATATGAGTGTTGCGACCGTATATAATAATCTGCGTGTTTTCCGGAATGCCGGGCTAGTAAAGGAACTCACTTATGGTGATTCGTCGAGCCGGTTCGATTTTGTTACACATGATCATTATCATATCATTTGTGATAATTGTGGAAAAATCGTCGACTTCCACCATCCCGGACTTGAAGAAGTTGAGCATCTTGCTTCCCATGTCACGGGATTCGAAGTGAATTCCCACCGACTCGAAGTATATGGAACATGTCCTGAATGTGCTGCAGGCGTCAATAAAGCAAAATAAGAAAACCGGTTCCGAGGTTAAAAGACGGAACCGGTTTTTTGTTATTTTTTTTCTGAAGCTTCTTTTTTACTTTCCGGACGGTTATACGCCACATCGAATTCCTTACCTTCCAAAGAAGGATCCAATGTAAGTGGCTCTCTGCAATGACCGCACATATCAACGCGTCCAAGCATTTTAGTCGCTTTGCCGCAATTCGGACAGACGATCTGCACAGCCCTCGTCGACAAGGTTCCGATCCAAGCATAAACGACCGTGCTGCCAAGAATCGCAAGGAGCCCTAGTACCATGAATATCAACATGATGATTTCATTCTTCCTGAAGAATATCCCGAGATACATAATGACGACCCCGATGAAAATCAGGGATAACGCAAATGACCGGATCCGATTTATTTTATTTTTATAAGGTTTCATCCATAATCCTCCTTAGAATGACTGTAATGAATGAGGAACATCTATAGAAACGATTTGAATGTTCCTCAATTAATATAGCACAAATTCCATACGCATCATATTTTACGAATTTTGAATGAAGGGTTTTTCAGAAGACGCGTCGAAAGAAATAAAAGTGGAGGTGTCATAATGGAACAGGTTCTTAGACCGATTTATCAAGAACGCGCAAGCTCGCCTGAAACGTTGGGTGTCATTCTTGTTGAAAAAAGGGGTGCAGGCGATCCGATAACAGACACGTTTGACGAAATCATGCTCATCATTACATCTAATGAAGAAACACCCATATATACAAAACACTATACGGATGGAACAGGGAAAGCAGCGATGCACGTCATCAGCGAAAAACAATTGAGGAAATGGCTTTTGCTCGGGACAAGAAGGAAAGTTGTCGACTGGTTGTTCTATGGGAAGATTTTCTTTGACCGCAACGAATTTGTTGAGAGCTTGAAAAACGAGTTGAAGGAGTATCCTTTCTATGGCCGTAAGATAAAGATGGGACTCGAGCTTTCCAGATTAGTGAGAGTGTATATGGAAGGAAAAATGTTTTTTGAGCAGCAAAACTATATGGATGCGTATCATCATGCGATTCAATCCCTTCATCATCTAGCCAGGCTGACTGTTATTGAAAAGGGATCATCTCCCGAAGTGACTGTATGGTCCCAAGTGAAAAAGATAGATCCGGCAATCTATAAACTCTATGAAGAACTAATCATGAGCGAAGAACCGATAGAGAAAAGGCTGGAGCTCTTATTCCTTGCAAGTGAATTCTTCATTCATAACCGGACGTTGGACGGAGCAAGGCATATCATGGATGTCATGTCGACGAAAGAGAC
>NZ_CAMPPQ010000002.1:1057500-1290000 GCF_946901335.1 Saccharococcus sp. Marseille-Q5394
AAGACCCCGTGGAGCTTTACTGTAGCCTGATATTGAATTCCGGTGCAGCCTGTACAGGATAGGTAGGAGCCTTGGAATCCGGAGCGCCAGCTTCGGAGGAGGCAATGGTGGGATACTACCCTGGCTGTATTGGACTTCTAACCCTTGCCCGTGATCCGGGCAGGAGACAGTGTCAGGTGGGCAGTTTGACTGGGGCGGTCGCCTCCTAAAGTGTAACGGAGGCGCCCAAAGGTTCCCTCAGAATGGTTGGACATCATTCGTAGAGTGCAAAGGCATAAGGGAGCTTGACTGCGAGACCTACAAGTCGAGCAGGGTCGAAAGACGGGCTTAGTGATCCGGTGGTTCCGCATGGAAGGGCCATCGCTCAACGGATAAAAGCTACCCCGGGGATAACAGGCTTATCTCCCCCAAGAGTCCACATCGACGGGGAGGTTTGGCACCTCGATGTCGGCTCATCGCATCCTGGGGCTGTAGTCGGTCCCAAGGGTTGGGCTGTTCGCCCATTAAAGCGGTACGCGAGCTGGGTTCAGAACGTCGTGAGACAGTTCGGTCCCTATCCGTCGCGGGCGCAGGAAATTTGAGAGGAGCTGTCCTTAGTACGAGAGGACCGGGATGGACATACCGCTGGTGTACCAGTTGTCTTGCCAAAGGCATCGCTGGGTAGCTATGTATGGACGGGATAAATGCTGAAAGCATCTAAGCATGAAGCCCCCCTCAAGATGAGATTTCCCATTACGCAAGTAAGTAAGATCCCTCAAAGAAGATGAGGTGGATAGGTCCGGGGTGGAAGCGTGGCGACACGTGCAGCTGACGGATACTAATCGATCGAGGACTTAACCTTAAAGTTATAAAGTACGGTTGAACTTGAAGTTCAGCAACAATGTCTGTTTTATCCGGTTTTGAGCGAACAAAATTATTTATTTTGAAAAAAACGCTTGCTTTATTCGCTAGATATGATATAATAAATCTTGTCTTGTGAAAAAAAATAGTCCAGTGATGATGGCGAAGAGGTCACACCCGTTCCCATACCGAACACGGAAGTTAAGCTCTTCAGCGCTGATGGTAGTAGGGGGCTTCCCCCTGTGAGAGTAAGACGTCGCTGGGCTGTCATTTCTAAAATGAACGTAATAAGATATGAAATACTTATTACAGTACTATTCCGCAGTAGCTCAGTGGTAGAGCAATCGGCTGTTAACCGATCGGTCGTAGGTTCGAGTCCTACCTGCGGAGCCAATTGGAGAGCTGTCCGAGTGGCCGAAGGAGCACGATTGGAAATCGTGTATACGCTAACCGCGTATCAAGGGTTCAAATCCCTTGCTCTCCGCCAGTTTTATTATCCACATATGGCCCCTTGGTCAAGCGGTTAAGACACCGCCCTTTCACGGCGGTAACACGGGTTCGAATCCCGTAGGGGTCACCATTTCTTAAAACTTAGATTCAGCGCAGATCCCGTTAAAATTGGGAGAAGCGAGCAGGACAAGGAAGCGATTGAGAGAGGGAAGGAGCGTACAACGGTACGTGACTGACTGAACGAATGAAGCTGACGCAGTAATGCGAAGCTTATCGCGATTTTAACTGGAGGATTAGCTCAGCTGGGAGAGCACCTGCCTTACAAGCAGGGGGTCGGCGGTTCGAACCCGTCATCCTCCACCATATATTTCATAATTAGTATTATCGCGGGGTGGAGCAACGAGCATAGCAACGTATGCGAGTAACACCGACAGCGAAGCGTAAGGTGTCCCTTATGCAAAAAGCGTAGCAAACATTAAATAGTAAGTATTATCATTATCGCGGGGTGGAGCAGTGGCAGCTCGTCGGGCTCATAACCCGAAGGTCGCAGGTTCAAATCCTGCCCCCGCAACCAAATGGTCCCGTGGTGTAGCGGTTAACATGCCTGCCTGTCACGCAGGAGATCGCCGGTTCGATCCCGGTCGGGACCGCCATTTTTATGTGGCTCAGTAGCTCAGTCGGTAGAGCAAAGGACTGAAAATCCTTGTGTCGGCGGTTCGATTCCGTCCTGAGCCACCATTTTTTATATTATGCCGGTGTAGCTCAGTTGGTAGAGCAACTGACTTGTAATCAGTAGGTCGTGGGTTCGACTCCTATCGCCGGCATATGCTTCTCTTGGTGGGGTAGCGAAGTGGCTAAACGCGGCGGACTGTAAATCCGCTCCCTCCGGGTTCGGCGGTTCGAATCCGTCCCCCACCACCATTATACAGGGGCATAGTTTAACGGTAGAATAGAGGTCTCCAAAACCTTTGGTGTGGGTTCGATTCCTACTGCCCCTGCCATTTCTGTTTAAGCTAAATTTCATGGCGGTCGTGGCGAAGTGGTTAACGCATCGGATTGTGGTTCCGACACTCGGGGGTTCGATTCCCCTCGTCCGCCCCATTCTATGCAGTATACAATTGAAAAATATATAATTATCATGGCGGTCGTGGCGAAGTGGTTAACGCATCGGATTGTGGTTCCGACATTCGGGGGTTCGATTCCCCTCGTCCGCCCCATTTGTTTTTTGGGGTATAGCCAAGCGGTAAGGCAACGGACTTTGACTCCGTCATTCGTTGGTTCGAATCCAGCTACCCCAGTTTGCGGAAGTAGTTCAGTGGTAGAATACGACCTTGCCAAGGTCGGGGTCGCGGGTTCGAATCCCGTCTTCCGCTCCAACTTTCTTACGGCGGCATAGCCAAGCGGTAAGGCACGGGTCTGCAACACCCTTACCACCGGTTCGATTCCGGTTGCCGCCTCCAACTTTCATGTATGCTGTAAGTAAATTGTTGTTATGCCCGAGTGGTGGAATGGCAGACACGTCGCACTCAAAATGCGATGCCGCGAGGCGTGCCGGTTCAAGTCCGGCCTCGGGTATCCACATTGAAAAGATGCAACCCAGGTTGCATCTTTTCTCTTTCCCAATTAGGGATTCTCGTTCAAACTTAAAAACGCTCCTTCCGATTTCACGGAAAGGAGCGTTTTCTATGGAATGGGAATGTATTGCTGTTTGGACACAAGTTATCACAGTTGGAAGGGACCAGTTCCGTCCATTAGAATAGAAGGATTCTCTTTATCCACCAGATAACAAGAGGCTTCTCCGCCGCTGATGGACGTGAACATCTTGCCACATGCCGTAGACAGTTGCAGAGCCTCTTCCTTGGCCATTGAAGGACGGATGAATAAGATATGGAGGGCATCCGTTGTCTCATCGGTGACGGCTGTTCTGATGGAGTCTACATAAGGGCTGCCGAAAGGGCTGTAATCGTCTTTTAATTGAAGTATATGGTTCAATGAGTTGAAGCGGCCATTCAATCCATCATAACCGTCGTCCTCCCCTCCAAGGGTCAATTGGACATCCCCAACAACTTTCGACAAGTCGTAGATGCCAGTCGGGATTTCATATTGGAGGGAGAAAAATGTATTGAGGTCAACCGCAGTATGGATGGTATGTAAGTAATTCTGCTTTTTGATCCTTCGGTAAAGGGCTTCCACGGATGGTCGGTATCGATTAGGGTCTGCTCCAAATGCTTTCCACGTTTCCCTCCATTCTTTGATGCCCGGAAAGTCGTTGAAAGGCTTGGTGTCCAATTCGAAGTAAAGCTGTTCCTGGAATAATTGGAGTCTCCCTTTTAGCATTTGAGGAGATTCCGACACTGTAATTTTGTTATAATGGATAATGCCCAATTTCAATCCGGGCATCTGTTGAAAAAGTTTTTCATCTATAGTTATTTTCATTTTATCACCTTTATCATCTTTTATTTTCAATCCTATCATAAAGGAGGCGGAACGTTGTGAATGTCGCTCAGCTACAGTCGTCAATAAAAGAATATGCAGCTACGATCGGCATCGATAAAATCGGCTTTACGACCGCAGCCCCTTTTTTAGAATTAAAAAATCGTTTGCGGCGTCAACAGGAATTGGGCTTTCAATCCGGTTTCGAAGAAAGTGATGTCGAAAAACGTACGGAGCCTGTCATGTTGCTTGATCGTGCTGAAAGCATCATATCAATAGCAGTCGCATACCCATCCAAAATGACAGATTCGCCAAGAGGGAAGAAGGGGGAGCGACGTGGCATCTTTGCAAGGGCATCTTGGGGAATGGATTATCATCATGTCCTTCGTGAAAAGTTGCAACTGCTCGAAACGTTTATTTCCGACATGATACCGAATGCTCAAATGCGTTCGATGGTGGACACCGGGGAGCTTGTCGACCGGGCTGTCGCGGTTCGGGCGGGAATCGGCTGGTCCGGTAAAAACTGTTCTGTCATCACACCGGAATTCGGTTCGTATGTCTACCTCGGAGAAATGATTACAAATATCCCGTTTGAACCCGATATTCCGATGGAAGACCAATGTGGGGATTGCACACTCTGTTTGGATGCGTGTCCTACAGGGGCTTTGATTCAAGGAGGGCAGCTTAATGCCCAACGATGCATCGCCTTTTTGACACAGACGAAAAAACCAGTTCCCGAGGAGTTTCGTGCGAAAATCGGTAACCGGGTATATGGCTGCGACACATGCCAAACTGTTTGTCCGAAAAACAAAGGGATGTACAATCTTCATCAGCCTGCATTTCAGCCGGAGCCCGAACTGGCAAAGCCGCTGCTTGTGCCGATGCTCAGGTTGTCCAATCGAGAATTCAAGGAGACTTACGGGCATATGTCAGGTTCTTGGAGAGGCAAGAATCCGATACAGCGGAATGCCATCCTTGCGCTTGCACACTTCAAAGACGAGACGGCCGTGCCGACTTTGACAGATCTGCTTGTAAACGATCAACGGCCGCTTATTCGCGGGACTGCTGCATGGGCACTCGGACAAATTGGAACGAGCGACGGTATCGCAGCAATTGAATTGGCGATACAGAAGGAAGAGGATCCCGACGTGCGTCTCGAGATGGAAAATGTATTAGAGACTAATTGAAGGAAGTGCTGAAATGGCGATACATGTCGCATTATTTGAACCATTGATTCCTGCGAATACTGGGAATATCGCCCGTACATGCGCGGGGACAGGAACGAAACTGCATTTAATAAAGCCGCTGGGATTTTCCACTGATGATAAAATGCTCAAGCGTGCAGGACTGGATTATTGGCAATATGTCGATATTACGTATCATGAAAATATACAGGAGTTTATTGGCGCTTATCCGGAAGCGCAGTTTTTCTTCATTACAAAGTTCGGGGAGAGGACCTACTCGGACTTTGATTATTCGGATCCTTCAAAGGATGTTTTCTTCGTTTTCGGGAAAGAGACGACCGGCTTGCCTGACGAAGTGATTGAACAGAACATCGAAAATTGCCTGCGCATCCCGATGAATGATCATATCAGATCGCTCAACTTATCCAACACAGCCGCTATTCTGATATACGAAGCCCTAAGGCAACAATCATTTTTAGATTTAACATAAAAAAACGGGACTGCCAATTAAGGCATGTCCCGTTTTTAGTAGTTCTTATTTTTTCACTTTACCAGGCTTGTCTTCATATCCACCTGTGAAAATCGCCGAAAGGAATGCAAAGGTAACGGCTAGAATAAGGATAAGATTCATCAAATGTACCTCCTGTAAAATCATTAGTCCTTCACATAGTATACCCTAATAAATATTAAATTGAAATGACCGAACTGAAAAATTGTGTCATTCTGATTAACAAATGGCTGGCATTATTCGTCAAAATTATGGAATACGGGTACAATAAATGTATACAAACTGTATAGGAGGGGAACGGAATGCATTATTTTGACGACAAGGTGACTCTATCGAACGGCGTGGAAATGCCTCAGCTTGGCCTCGGCGTTTACAAGATGACTGATTCAGATGAGACAATCAGGGCGATTTCATATGCATTGGAAGTTGGCTATCGGGCTATCGATACTGCTGCAATTTACGAGAATGAGATAGAGACAGGCGAGGCAATCCGGCAATCGGGCATTCAAAGGGAGCAGCTGTTCATCACTTCAAAAGTATGGAACACTGATCAAGGGTATGACGCAACATTGAAAGCGTTTGAAGCTTCTTTGAAGAGACTTGGTATGGATTATTTGGATCTGTATTTGACCCATTGGCCAGTAGCAGATACATTCGTGGATACATACCGTGCAATCGAGCGGCTCTATGAAGAAAAGCTGATCAGGGCCACAGGAGTGTCCAATCATCATATCCATCATCTGGAGAAGGTTTTCAACGTTGCCAATGTAAAGCCGATGGTGAATCAGATTGAATTGCATCCGCGGCTTACACAGGAGCCATTGCGGGAATTTTGCAATGAACATGGCATCGTCGTCACTTCCTGGTCGCCACTGGCGAGAGGAGGACTCATGGATGAGCCTACGTTGCAGCAGATCGGGTTAACATATGGCAAGACGCCGGCACAAGTCATTATTAAGTGGCATCTGCAACATGGATTGGTAGTCATTCCTAAATCAGTGACTCCGGCTAGAATCAAGTCAAATATCGACGTGAAGGAATTCGAGTTGACACCTGAGGATATGATGAAAATCGATGCCTTGAACCGTGATGAGAGAACTGGGACAAATCCAGAGAAATTCGATGAAGTGTGAATAAAGTCATATGAAAAACCCGCGGAATTTGACTCCGCGGGTTTTTTTATATGACTTCTATTGTTGTCTGCTCTTCTGTAAATGGATGCTTGAAGGAAACTTTCTTTGCAACCAAACGATAGTTTCCATCTTCGGTTTCGCTTCCGCCATAAAGTGTGTCACCTTTGACGGGATGTCCTATGTGTGAAAAATGAACTCGGATTTGATGAGTCCTGCCCGTTTCGAGACTAGCTTCAACAACTGTCGACTCATCGTTCCGCTCAATGACTCGGTAGCGGGTGATGGCATCCTGCCCGCCTGGTGAGACGCGGCGTCTCGTCGGATGATGGCGGTCCCGTCCAATCGGATATTGAAGCGTCCCTCTCATCCGTTTTAAACGTCCATCGACTTCTGCGTGATAGATGCGTGTAATAGCACGTTCCTCAATCATCCGATCAAAAAGCGCTTTTGCAATCGGATGTTTCGCAACAAGAACAATTCCGGCCGTACCTTTATCGAGGCGATTGATATGCTCTGCATACGCTCCGCCACTTCTTTCAACATATGCCATGATGGCATTCATAAAAGTGCCGCCTTCATCATGTTCATCTGGATGGGTGGCGATATCGGCAGGTTTCAGAGCTGCAAGTAGATGTTCGTCCTCGAAAAGCACGGAAACATCCGCGTGATCATCCGGCTTGTATGATGATACGGCGTCCTTGAAATGAAAGACAAGTTCTGTCCCAGCTTCCAGGGGCGTACGCCATTCGAAAGGCTGTCCGGCTGTATCCGTGACCGCCTTGTCCATTCTCATTTGATGGACGGTCTTTTTACCGGCTTTCCAATCATCCCGGAGCAGTTCCTCGACCGTAAGTCCATCTCGGTTAATTTGATAACGGAAAACTGTATTTAGTTTTTCCATCATTTATTATCATACTCATCGAAGAAAGCACGGATATCTTCCTCGGGATTCACCGGCAAACCAACGGAGCGGTTAACTTCTTTTCCATCTTCATAATGAATTAACGTCGGCCAAGACGTGATGCCGTATGGTTGGGCTTCTTTTTCGAATTCCAGCATATTATATTGATACACATGGATCCCTTTCTCTTTCGCAATCGGCATTAGGATCGGCGTCATCTCCATGCAATACGAACATTCGGGAGAAAAGAAGTAAGCAGTGACAGATTCTCCGGAAGAGACTTTTTCATAAAGTTCATCCGGGAGGACGATATTGCTGTAATTTTTGTTGCCAATCAAATCGATCGTCGCCTGTTTAAGATTCTTCGAACCATATGGATTGTCCTTTAACTTTTCTTTGTTGGATTGAGTATTCAACACGACAATTAAAGCAAAGATGGCGATGATGACACCACCGATAATCAGTAATTTCTTCAATTTAGTTAGACTCCTTTTGCCATTTCAATAAGAAGAGGCTTGTGATGAGGATCAGCACGAATGCCGTCAAAGCCATGAACGGAATTGTGATGAATCCTAGATAGTTCACATACTGGCCAGTACAGGAAACATTTCCGCAAGCCGGTGCACTGTCTTGTAAAAAACTCAGTTTCTGGATTCCATAATGGTAGAGCGAAATGGAACCTCCGACAATTGCGAAAACAGCTGTCGTCAACGCGATTTTTGCGTTTTTCTGGTATAAAGCGACACCGGACATCAAAACGATCGGATACATAAGGATGCGTTGATACCAACATAGAGTGCAAGGTTCATAGCCCCGAACAATAGAAAAGTATAAAGAGCCGAGTGTTGCAATGAGGGAAATGGTGAAAATGAAAACAAGGCCATTTTCCAACCGTTTGTGCATAATGTCAACTCCTGTTTCTAAGATTCCTCTTTGATTATACGGCGTGGGTGTATTCATGTAAAATAATCGGAACTACATGACTTTTCCTAGTCAATTATGGGTACATATTATGTAGAAAGGGTGAACTATGGATGAGTGAAGAAATTGATTTATCGTCATTTGAAATGAGCATGATCATCCGAGAGATGAAAGAGGATGACATCGTAAACATATTGAAAATGCAGGAGGTCTGTTTCCCGGGCATGGACCCGTGGGAGGAAGAGCATCTGAAAAGCCATCTGTCCATCTTTCCGGAAGGGCAATTCGTCGCTGAGCTGGACGGGAAAATTATCGGTTCCTGTTCGAGCTTGATCATCAATTTTGACGAATACGACGACCGCCATTCTTGGGATGATATTTCCGCAAAGGGCTATATTACGAACCATAATCCCGAAGGTTATAATCTATACGGCATCGAAGTGATGGTCCATCCGGAATACAGGAGGATGAAAGTGGGACAGCGGCTGTACGAAGCCAGGAAAGAGCTCGTCCAACGATTGAATCTGAAATCGATCATTATCGGGGGGAGGATACCGAATTATCATCGGTATGCAGCTGAAATGTCTGCAAGGGAATATGTGGAGGCGGTGACACGCCATAAAATCTATGACCCGGTTCTCACTTTCCAACTATTGAATGATTTCACCCTCATGCGGATCAATCCAAATTATATGCCTGATGACAAAGCGTCCAAAAAATATGCGACGTTAATGGAATGGAATAACGTGGATTATAAAGCAACGACTAAACGGCATTACAAGACAAGCTACCCTGTCCGTATTTGCGTTGTTCAATATTTAATGAGGAAAATATCGTCATTCGAGGAAATGGCCAATCAATGTGAATATTTCGTGGACGTCGCGTCCGATGCAGGTTCAGATTTTGTCGTCTTCCCGGAAATTTTCACAACTCAGCTAATGTCCTTCCTGGATGAGCCTTCTCCGAGCAGAGCGGTGCGGAAGATGACGGAGTATACGCCGCAGTATATTGAAATGTTCACGAATCTTGCGGTCCGCTATAATGTGAATATTATCGGTGGGTCTCATTTCGTCGAGGAAGAAGACGAGGAGATTTACAACATCGCCTATCTTTTCAGAAGGGATGGGTCGATTGAGAAGCAGTACAAAATCCATATTACGCCGAATGAACGGAAATGGTGGGGAATCAGCCAAGGAGATGAGATCCAAGTATTCGACACGGACTGTGGAAAAATCACCATCCAGGTCTGTTATGACATCGAATTTCCGGAACTCGCGAGAATTGCCACGGACAAAGGGGCAAATATTATTTTTACTCCATTCTGTACGGAAGATCGCCAAGGATATTTGCGCGTTCGGTATTGTGCCCAAGCCCGTGCGATTGAAAATCAGATCTACACAGTCATTTCCGGAACGGTTGGCAATTTGCCGCAAACAGAGAACATGGATATCCAATATGCACAGTCGGCCATCTTCTCTCCATCCGATTTCGAGTTTGCACGTGATGGTATCGTTGGAGAAACGAATCCCAATTTGGAAATGGTCCTTATCGGAGATGTCGATCTCGAGATTTTACGGCGTCAGCGTCAAGATGGGACAGTGAAGCAGCTGAAGGATCGCCGCCATGATTTGTATCGTGTGGAGTATAAGAAGGATTCTTGAAGAAATAAAAGACGGCATCCCCCTTTCAAAGTAGGGGAGATGCCGTTTTTATGTTGTTAAGACTCGACCTGTAAGTCGGCCGATCCAATCGCTTTTTCATTTTTTACCGCTTCCAAGTAGAGGATGTGATGTCCTTCCACGTCTTTCACGGTGAATTCATAACCTTGTTCAATGATTTTTTCACCCGGAACCGCCTCGAATTTTTCGGACATGAACCAGCCGCCGATCGTGTCGATATCCTCTTCATCAATATCGATGTCAAGAACGTCGTTAACGTTTTCAATCAACATTTTTGCGTCCAAAATAAAATGGTTTTCATTGATCATTTGTACTTCAGGCACTTCGTCCATATCAAACTCGTCTTGGATTTCTCCCACAATCTCTTCTAAAATATCTTCGATTGTCACGAGTCCGGAAGTCCCTCCATATTCATCCATAAGAATTGCCATATGGATTCGTTCGCGTTGAATTTTCAGCAACAGGTCGCCGATTGGCATCGTTTCGATGACTCGGATGATTGGTTGCATATATTCACTGACAGGCTGATTTCCTGTTGTAGGATCTTTTATGAATGCCGTCAGCAGATTCTTCATATTGACCAAGCCGATGACATGGTCTTTATCGCCATCTGTGACAGGATATCTAGTAAATTGCTCGACACCCATCATTTCAAACATTTCCCGCAATGTGATGTCTTTCTCGACCGTCATCATTTCGGTACGCGGCACCATGATCTCTTTGGCGACTCGATCATCGAATTCAAATATCTTATTGACGAATTTATATTCCGATTGATTGATTTCCCCGCCCTTCAGACTGTCGGTCAGAATGAGCCTCAACTCGTCCTCGGAATGGGCCACATCCGACTCGGAAGCCGGTTTGAAGCCGAAAAGACGGATAATGGAGCGCGCTGATCCATTCATCCCTTTAATGACTGGGTACATGATGACATAAAATAAAACGAGCGGTTTCGCTGTTGCCAGCGTAATGGCTTCCGCCCGCTGGATTGCAATTGTTTTAGGAGCCAATTCACCTACTACCACATGTAAAAACGTTACGACGGTAAATGCGATAATGAAAGAAAGGATAGACCCAGCATGCGGGGCTATTTCAAAGTGGGAGAAAACCGGCTTCATAAGCAGTTTTACGGTTGGTTCACCAAGCATTCCCAGTCCTAAAGCTGTTATCGTTATGCCTAATTGACAAGCAGATAAATATTCGTCGAGATTGCTGATGACTCTTTTTGCTGTGATCGCCCGGCGATTCCCTTCCGCAACAAGCTGGTTGATCCGTGTTGTTCGTACTTTCACAATTGCAAATTCACTCGCAACAAAAAATGCGGTGAGTGCGATCAAGGCAGCAAATGCTGCCAATCGTATGGCAATTTCCAAATAAGTTTACTTTGTTCCGCACCCGAATGAGGGGTAGAACAAAGTACACACCTCCTGTAAAATTAAAATGGTTAGTTAAGATAATGATAAATTATTTACAAGAAAAAAACAAATAGTATTGCTTAAGTCTTGTATAATGGACGAAGTACGTCTGGAGGTGTAGTTGTGAAGAAGCAAAAAAATGCTTTGGAAATTTTGCGCACATCATTGCTGCTTGGGCTTACGTCTTTCGGAGGTCCCGCAGCCCATATTGGTTATTTCAGGGATGAATATGTGAAGAAAAAGAAGTGGCTGGACGATAAAATGTATGCGGATATCGTGGCGTTATGCCAGTTCCTGCCCGGTCCTGCAAGCTCACAAGTTGGGATTGCAATCGGATTGATGCGCGGGGGGCTACTTGGAGGGATTCTTTCTTGGATCGGTTTCACATTGCCGTCGGTATTGCTGTTAATGGCATTTGCCTGGCTAGTTTCCTCGACAGCTTCATTTGATATCGGTTGGATAAAAGGATTGAAGATTGTCGCAGTCGCTGTCGTTGCACATGCATTGGTCGGGATGAGCAAGTCATTGACACCCGATCGGGCGAGAATAACCCTTGCCCTCGTTGCGGCAGTCCTGACATTACTGATTCCGACGGCAGTTGGTCAAATCGCGATCATCATCGGGGCAGGATTCATCGGTTATGCACTATATCGGAAGGAACAGGCACCGAAGCCCGAATCGATCACTCTTTCATTCGGCAAGAAGACCGGAGTGGCGGCATGGACGATTTTTTTCCTACTGCTAATAGGCGTTCCGGCAATCAGGTCTTTCATTGAAAATACGTTCCTCTCAATCTTCGACATTTTCTACCGGGTCGGTTCAATCGTTTTCGGCGGAGGGCATGTCGTATTGCCGATGCTTGAACGGGAAGTCGTACCGGCTGGATGGATGGACGCTGAGACGTTCATCGCGGGATACGGGGCGGCACAAGCTGTACCGGGACCACTCTTTACATTGGCCGGTTATTTGGGGCAACTGATGAATGGACCGTCGGGAGCTGCGGTTGCTGTACTCGCCATGTTCCTGCCGTCGTTCCTGCTAGTCATCGGCACATTGCCATTTTGGTCCGCCATTCGCTCGAAGCCAGGTATTCAAGCGGCTTTGAAAGGAGTGAATGCGGCAGTTGTCGGAATCTTGCTCGCGGCGTTGTATGACCCTGTGTTTACAAGTTCAATTGGTTCTGCCATGGATTTTGGAATCGCAATCATTGCTTTCGGTCTTTTACTGTATTACAAAATGGCTCCTTGGCTCGTTGTATTGATTACTGCTGTATTGGGGGCGCTATCCCATCTTTTGGTTGGGTGATACATACGGCAGGCATTATGTGCATACAATAAAAAATGCCAGGAAAATATCTCCTGGCACGCCCGTTTCTCTATATATACTTTGCCGTGGGGTTCTGATGATATACTTTGCTTTATATCATATACAACCGGTAGTAGACCACATCATTTGTTTCGTTGAGTGGTATATAGTTCATTTGTGTTGAAAGGTATTGACAAATGGAAATTGTCAATGGTACTGTTGAATTATTCGAAAATCAAAATAGTTGGGAAGGTGCGGAAAATGCAAAGAGTTCTTTTTATCAAACAACAAAATATGAATTCCGTGCTGACCTGCTCTTTTTCTATTCTATGAAATGTACCGGGGCGCCATGACTTAGTCGTCCCTTTTTTTTGAGCACACGCTTATCTTAGGAGGCGTGTGCCTTTTTTGTCTTTGGAATGAATTCCCGGTGTTTCCACGTTTACCAACGTGCAACCATAAAAAAACTATGAGAAAGGAGTGCTGATCATGAAAATTGTCAATCAGCAACGGAAACTATTAAAGAAGGAATCTCTTGAAAGTGGATAGTTAAGAGAATTGAAGGAAGAAGGTTGAAAATATGTTCTCGGTTTTATTTAAATTAAAGTGGTTTTTCAAGGAAAACCGCAAAAGGTACACGATTGCACTCATCCTCTTGATGGTGGCGAACGTGCTTGTCATCTTGCCGCCCTGGCTGATCGGGCAGGCGATTGACACCATTTATACAAGGACGATGACAACGCATCTGCTTGCACTCTTCATTGGTGCAATGTTCCTTATCATGCTTGTCGCGTATGTCGGAAACTTTGTTTGGCAATACCAGCTATTCGGCGGGGCGTATGTTATTGAACGGCAATTGAGGACGCGGCTCATGCGGCATTTCCTGAAGATGACCCCAACTTTTTATGAGAAGAATAAAACAGGTGATCTAATGGCGCGTTCGACGAATGACCTTCGCGCAATTTCAGAGACTGCCGGTTTCGGAATTATGACACTCGTCGACTCGACGGCGTATTTAGGAACGCTCATCATTACAATGGGGTTCGTCGTGTCTTGGAAGTTGACGCTCGCAGCGATTATACCGTTGCCGATCTTGGCATTCATTTTGCAGGTGCTCGGCAAGAAAATCCACGAACGGTATATGACGGCGCAGGAGTCGTTCGGGGAGCTGAATGATAATGTGCTGGAGGCCGTGGCGGGTGTCCGGGTCGTCCGCGCTTATGTGCAGGAACGTGCTTCGGAGCAACGGTTCGCGGATATGACGGAAGACGTGTACAAGAAAAATATGCATGTTGAAAAGATCGATGCCCTGTTCATGCCGTTTACGAAGGTGCTCACCGCATTGACGTATATGATCGGGCTCGGGTATGGTGCGTTTTTAGTTTCAACAGGAGAAATTACATTAGGGAAACTGGTCACATTCAATGTCTATTTAGGAATGATCGTCTGGCCGATGTTTGCAATCGGCGAACTGATCAACGTGTTGCAGCGCGGAAATGCATCACTGGACCGCGTTATGGAGACGCTTGATTATGAGGAAGATGTGAAAGATCCTGACAATCCGATTGACGTCGATCAGCCGGAAAGCGTCGGCTTCAACGACGTGAGCTTCACGTATCCGATGTCGCACGCGGTCAATCTGGATCATATCGAACTCCAGTTGGAGCGGGGACAGACGCTTGGCATCGTTGGAAAGACGGGAAGCGGAAAAACGACGTTCGTCAAACAGCTGCTTCGTGAATATCCGGCGGGTGACGGGGAAATCGTCTTCTCGGATGTCGCACTTCAATCATTGAAGAAAGATCAAGTCCGTGATTGGATCGGCTATGTGCCGCAGGATCATGTGCTCTTCTCGCGTTCTGTACGGGAAAACATTCTGTTCGGACGTCCGGAAGCGACAGAGGATGATATCTCGGAGTCTATCCGTCTGTCACATTTCGAAAAAGATTTAGAGATGTTGCCGGCCGGATTAGATACACTTGTCGGCGAAAAAGGTGTTGCGTTGTCAGGGGGGCAAAAGCAGCGGATTTCAATTGCGCGTGCTCTCGTTAAAAATCCTGAAATCCTTATTCTGGATGACTCGTTGTCTGCTGTCGATGCGAAGACCGAAGCGAAAATCATCGAGAACATCCAGTCGGAACGTTCAGGAAAGACAACAATCATTACGACACACAGACTATCCGCTATCCAACACGCGGATTGGATCATCGTGCTCGATGATGGACGTGTAATAGAAGAAGGAAGACATGAGGACTTGCTTGCGAACAACGGATGGTATAAAGAGCAATTCGACCGCCAGCAGATCGGGGAGGTTGAAGTATGACTACGGGTAAACGTTTAGTGCAGTATGCACTTGATTATAAGAAGCTTTTAATTACAGGAATCGTCCTACTCGGCTTCGCCGTCGCGGCGGATCTGATGGGACCGTTAATTGCGAAGAAGATCATTGACGATCATATCGCAACATCACTAGATAAGACGATCAATTTTACACCAATCGCCAAACTGCTGGCTGTATTTTTCAGCTTGGCGGTCGTGACAGCGATTCTAAGGTATTTCCAATATTTATTGCTGCAACAAGCCGCGAACCGGATTATCCAAAAGATGCGGAACGAATTGTATGGGCATATCCAGACGTTGCCAATCCGCTATTTCGATGATTTGCCTGCTGGGAAGGTGGTCGCGCGGATTACGAACGACACCGAAGCAATCCGGAATTTGTATGTGACGGTCGTTTCACAGTTTGCGATCAGCGGCATGTATATGCTTGGAATCTTCATCGCACTCTTTTACTTGGATCCAAAAATGGGAGCCATCACGCTTTTCGTCCTGCCGGTCCTTTACGTCTGGATGAAATTGTATCGGAAGTTCGCTTCAAAAGTGAACCATATTATCCGGAGCAAAAACAGTGAGATGAATGCGATGATCAATGAATCGATCAATGGCATGACGATCATCCAAGCTTTTCGCAGGGAAAAGCAGATGGATGGGGAATTCAATGAATTGAATGATGAGCATTATAAGTATCAAAGCAAATTATTGAAAGTCGAAGCGGCGACATCCCATAATCTCGTAGACATCATCCGGTCGCTCGCTTTCGTCTTTCTGATCTGGTATTTCGGCGGTGCTTCACTGTCGGCGGAGAGCGCCATTTCTGTAGGGATGTTGTACGCATTCGTCGATTATATTACCCGGTTGTTTAACCCGATTACGGGGGTTGTCAACCAGTTCGCTCGACTCGAGCATTCCCTCGTCGCCGCAGAACGCGTTTTTAAACTGATGGATCGCCAAGGGGAGCCGGTCAGCGATGAGAAGATTGCCCGTTATCGTGGAAATGTCCGATTCGAGGATGTCTGGTTCGCTTATAAGGATGAGGAATATGTGTTGAAGGACATTTCCTTCGAGGCGAGACAAGGAGAGACGGTCGCGCTCGTCGGTCATACTGGATCCGGCAAAAGCTCCATCATGAACTTGCTCTTCCGTTTCTATGATGTTTCGAAAGGGAAAATAACGATTGATGGAATGAACATCGCGAATATGTCACGCCAGACAATACGTGATCATATGGGAATCGTCTTGCAGGATCCGTATTTATTCAGCGGAACCGTGGAATCGAACATCAGTCTTGGCGATCCCCGCATTTCACGTGAAAAAGTCCAGGATGCCCTTGACGCAGTCGGCGGCGACCGTGTGTTGAAGCATTTGCCGGGCGGGATTGATGAGCCGGTCGTGGAGAAGGGCAGTACGCTTTCATCCGGCCAGCGCCAACTCATTTCATTTGCACGCGCACTAGCCTTTGACCCGGCCATCTTAATATTGGACGAAGCGACTTCCAATATCGATACGGAAACCGAGGAAATCATCCAACACGCAATGGATGTGTTGAAGAAGGGTCGGACGACGTTCATCATCGCCCACCGTTTGTCTACGATTAAAAATGCAGACCGCATTTTAGTGTTGGATCGCGGTGAAATCGTCGAGCACGGCAATCATGATGAATTGCTTGCGCTTGGCGGACAGTATGCGCAGATGTATAAACTGCAGGCGGGGACTAGTTCGAGAGTTGGTTGACTTATAGGTAGAGGCTGTCACGGAAAGTCGGATAAATGACTTTCTGTGACAGTTTTTTTGTGGTTGAGTTTGCGCGCGTCTAAAACGTGTCTTCCGAGCTCAAAGCGTGTCGCTCTGCGCTCAAAGCAAGCCGTTCCGCGCTCAAAGCATGCCCCGCTGCGCTCATAACAAGTAGTCCGCACAATTTTGCTGAAACTTTCAAGTTGTCGAACCGTAAATGTATTAGTAGAAGAGGGGAGATGATAGTGGTGAAATTTAATGCGAAGGATTGCCCAAAATGCGGCAGCCACGAGATAGGCAGAGGTAAGCAATCAGGATACGCAGGCGTGACACCTTACGAAAAAATGGGTTTTAACCATAGTTTGATACATCTGATTTGCACGGATTGTGGATGGGTAGTCGGTAGTTATGTTGAAAATCCAAAAGTTTTCAAGAAGACTGTAAGTGATTATATCCGTGGTATTTAGCAGAGCTGACCACATTGTACAGGGGAGAATGAGTTGCTTTTATATCACGTTAGATGTGATATAAAATCGGCTCTCTTTTCTATTCAGGCAAAAATTTAACTATCCTAAAAACTCTATTGCAGAATGTTTCACAAACACGTATATTTAGAGTGTCGAAGTAATTGTCAGGGAAAGTTGGAAATGTGGATGAAATGGTTTAGTGAATGGGGACGTAAATTCTCCTCCTTCAATCGGAATGTGAGGCTTTTTATCATAGGAAATGCGCTCATCCAGATCGGAATGGGTGTTTTCATGGTCATGTACAATTTATACATACGGGAGCTCGGAATGCCGGAAACAGTCAATGGTAAAGTCATTTCCATGACGGCAATGGCTTCTGCTATCATGCTCGTCCCTGCAGGCTTTTTAAGCGATCGATTCGGTCGGAAATGGATGATTGTCGGCGGTGCCGTCTTAACAGTGGCGACTCTCTTCTATCGAGGGATTGCAGTTGCAGAGACACCGATTATTGCCGCTGCATTTTTGACGGGTTTATTCATGGCATTTGTTCAAGTATCGGGCATCCCGTTTCTTGCAGAGAACTCATCTCCGACAGAACGGGTAAGGCTATTCAGCGTCAATTTTGCAATCATAACAATTGCGAATGTCGTCGGCAGCTTGGCAGGTGGGATTATTGCGGACGTGCTGGAAACTGTCTTCAATATCAGCACAGTGGAAGCGATCCGATTTGCATTGCTTTTGGGCTCAGCAATTTTCACGATCGGTTTGATCCCTTTATTCAAATTGCAGGAGAAATCAACTGAATCTGATATGGGGGAGAAGGAACATATTGAGGAATCTCCATCAGCGGATGTTAGCTTCAAGCGGAATCTCATTGTCATCTTCCATTTTTCATTCGCAAGCTTGCTGATCGGTTTCGGTTCAGGTTTGGTTATTCCATACTTAAATTTGTACTTCGTAAACCGTTTCGATGCCTCTAATTCCTATATCGGGCTTGTTCTATCATTAGGTTCGGCGATGACTGCGGTGGCGGCGATGATCGGTCCAGCACTTTCGAGGAAAGTCGGCAAGGTGAAGGCGGTAATTTTATTCCAGGCATTATCGATCCCTTTCCTGCTATTGACGGCGTACACGACGTCGCTCATGTTGGCGTCACTCGGCTTTCTCCTGCGACAGGCGCTCATGAACGCCGGCAATCCGATACAAAGTGCTGTAGCGATGGAAGTCGTGTCGGATAAATACAAAGGGCTCGCCAATTCCATGAACCAGATGGTTTTCAATCTGGGTTGGGCAACGATGGGACCTATTGCGACGGGGCTCGTTGTCGCGAACGGATCCTATTGGGGCTATGCGTATGCCTTCACGATTACTGCAGGACTGTATATTATTTCATCAATTTATTATTATTTCATCTTCGGCAGAAGGAAATTGGTTGGAGAATAAAAATAGGCAATCCCAGTTTATTTCTGGGACCGCCCTTTTTTATTCATCCAGACTCCGGGCGCCAGAGGCTCGGGGTCATAAGTCAAAGTTGCTCTGTGGCAAAAGACGCCACGCCGCATCTTCGCCTTATGCCTGAGGCCGGCAGGATGCCGGTCATGCAGTCGTTGCCGCAGGACGCGGCGAACTTAGACTGCGAACCTCTGCTATGCAGGCGCCCTGCGCTTTTGTTATTCGCCTCTTTTATACTGGGTTTCCTTCCAAGCATTTTGCTCTTCAGGCACCCGGCTTTTATCCTCAAAGACGTTTTCAGTTTTCTGGTTTTGAATCTTCAATTGTTCTTTTTCATTGTGTAATTGCTCAGGGGTCTTTTCTTTATCTTTAGCCATACATATCGCCTCCTTATCGAAGGATAGTATGTACGTAAAGTATGTCATCATTCATAAACGTGGAATGTCATTAGCTCATGAATCATTTTTTTGACGTTCTCTTCATCAGACGGTGTTCCACATGTCCAGACGATTGTGCCGTCCGGCTTGTAATCGCCTGTGAATCGTTCATTTTGATAAAAGAATGAAAATGTCCAGCCTGGCAAGCTGCCGCCTGCAAACATCGGTTTATAGCTGAAATGCTGTAGCATCGGATTGCTCCTTTCATAGACAAGCGCCCAACCGCATAAAGTGTACAAAAGATGCGAAAGGGTGCTGACGTGTTTGTTGATAAATTAAAGCAGGCAATTGAGGGTGAATACAAAGACTATTACTTTTACAAGTCGATGTATGATAAAACGGACGATCCGCTTTGGCGGGATTTCATCCAGCACGCGTATGAGGATGAAAAAAGCCATTATGAAATGTTGCAACAACTCTATTATATGATGACGGGGACATTTGTACAAAATCCGAAGAAACCAATTCCGTGTTACAACTTTAAGCAATGCGTTAAACAGGCGCTTGTCGATGAGTTGGATGGGGTGGAGACATATAAGGAAATGCTGTTGACGATTCCTATTCAGCAAGCATACAATCCTTTGTTCATCGCCATGCATGACGAAATGGAGCATGCCATCCGGATGTCTACGATCTATAATTCATTGAGATGAACGCAAACACGAGACCATCTTTACGATGCTCCCGTGTTTTTTACTGTCGAAGACTAGAAAGATGTTCTTGAAAATATACAGAAGCCTCCAACATCCTCGGTCCATACCAGAACATTTCCCCATCGATAAGGACCGGTTCAGTTTCTGGCATCATATCTAAAAACTCTTTTAAATGCTTTTCTTTGAATGGGAAGGGCTCCGATGACAGGAATACAAAGTCCAATTCAGCCCGCAGAAATTCATCCGCCGTGACTGCCGGATATCTGCCATCCGCTTCGGTGAATGGATTGATGAAACCCATCTTTTCGAGTAGCGAATTGATATATGTATCTTTCCCGACAACCATATACGGTTTCCGCCAAATGACGTAAGCTATACGCTTCCCAGTGGCCTTAGGCAAAGATTCAAATTGTCGGATAGCACCTGCCAATTCACTGGCAGCTTCGTTCCGATCCGTCAGGCATCCCATATCTTCGATCATCCTGAATGCGTCATCCACCGATTGCACTTCAGCGACATAGATAGGGAAGTGCTTCTCCAATTCTTCCACAATCTCTTTCGTGTTTTCCTCTTTTTCAACGATGATGAGGTCCGGTTGCACTTCTTGAATCGCTTCTAGTTTAATGTCCTTAGTGCCCGCAACTGCCGGCACATTTTCAACCTTCCCTTTCGGATGGATGCAAAAACGGGTCCTGCCGACAATTTCCGCATCCAGGTTGAGCGAAAATAATGTATCAGTAATGCCAGGACATAATGAGACGATCCTTTTTGGCGGGAAGCTAAAAGTGACACTTCTTCCGACCTGGTCCACAACTGTTTTATTCAAAACGATACTTCATTCCTTTCATACGAAAAACTTAGCTGCTGCCTTTGCCACATCTTCAGGAGCTTTCAAAGATAAAGGTTCCCCATGCAAATAATTGAACACATTCATATCGCTTGTTTCTAATGCTCCTATTGTCATGCGGGGAATCAGGCGGAAGTGGACTTGCTCTGCGCCATGCTTGTTCACAGGGATGAACATAGCGGCATTGAAGCTTTCCAATCCAACTTCCTTGAAATAGCTGAAGAAACGGAGAAGGCTTTTCGCAAGATCATCATAGTTGGCAGTAGTCAGTTCATTAAAGGAAGCCGCTTCGAAAACTCCGATGAAGTCGCAATGGCTCTTCGGAGCAAATGCATGCATCCAGTCAATAGAGCCTGCTTTGCCGATCCACCGTTCGCCAATTGTCCTTTCTTCAGCAACAAGCGAAGTGAAATAATTTTCACCTTCATTTTCATAGAAGGCATGACTTTTAGATGTGACCGCCGCCTGATAATTCGTCGGCTGCTCGGAAGCCAACACATGGATATGGGGATGAAGGATGCTTCCTCCCGAAGGCGGCAAGTAGTTCCAATTGATGGAGACATATTCGGTTTTCGAGTCGAACTCCAATACCTTTTCGATATACTGATGTGCAGCTTTAAAAGAATCCGAAATAAGTTCTTCCGTAAATTCTTCGGGCTTCACATAATGCTGCTCGGACATGCGAACAACGGCATTATGCTTGCTGTAAGGGAATAAATTCGGGAATACGACCGCTTCTTTCCCGACAAACCGTCCGCCTTCCACTAACTCATCGGGGAAACGCGGTGTGATTTTGGATACATTTTCAGTGCAGAAAGGGCATTTCTTACCTTCCGTCGCCTTAGCGAGTTCCGAATAATCCTTCGGCACAAATGGCGCACCCGGGTCAAAAATGATACGGGATGTTTCATCGGTTAACGGATCAAATCTGACTTCAGTTTTTCTGTCGATCAACTTCCCGTCTTGCATCGGATCATGGAAAGTGAAAAATTCTTCATGTTTGCGAAATGAAATTGGCATAGGCGTACTCCCCCTTAAAAACATCTTTCTTCCATTCTATCGTTAACTGACAGAAAAGTCAGCCGGTTGAGAGGTTATCGAAGCGTAGTTTTGACTTTTCCTTTTCCGTTTTCCACAGTCACTCTTCCGCTTGCCCCGTTTACAAATGTAATTTGCGGAGGCACATGACCTACATCGGCATCGTAAACGATCGGCAATCCGGTCAGCTCTTTTATTCTTTCCATTGAATCCAATACGGTGAATCCTTTAACTTCCTGACCGGCAGGGGAGCGACCGAAGAGGATGCCCGTTGAGTTTTCAAACCATCCTGCATAGACAAACTGAAGCATTGTCCGGTGGAAATCGGTAGCGTTCATTTCACAGTTCTCGAAATACCATAAAATCGGCTCATCGTTCAAAAAGTTTTTCTGGAATGAAGTAACATCACCATATGGCGTTACGACAAGGTGACGGATCGTATCCATACAGCCCCCTAAAAAGCGCCCTTCCAATTCAATGTTTCCTGATCCAACCGACTTCCATTCAGTCGGTGAATCCAATTTATAGACGTATGGATCATCCGGAGCATCATGTTGCCATTTGGATTGGAACTTTTCAGATGAATGTTGCTCAATATCTGATCCTGCAGTCGCTTGTAAGACATCCATGAATTTACTTGCAACAGGCTCCCATACATCGCTGCGCAATTCGACGAAGTTCGGTCCGTGCGCGGTTGCAATGCCGGTTTTCACTGTCAGCGCAAAAAGGAAGGTGCTCGTATCTGAATAACCTAAAATCCATTTAGGGTCAATGTCCTCCCAGTTAATGAGAGGCAAAATCTCCATCAGGATTTCCCCGCCCCATGGAGGAATGATTGTACTGATTTCCGGATTTTTGAACATAGCCATTAGCTCAGCCGCACGGATTTCTTTCTCTGCTGAAGCGGACTTGTTTTGTGTCCACACAGTATTGCCGACAGTCACTCGATAACCTCTTTTTTCAAATTGACGTCTAGCGTTTAGGACGAGATGGTGAAGGGTTTCATCAACACCTGACGACGGCGCTGTCACGCCGATTGTATTTCCTAGTTTCAAAGGATTTGGATAGCGGATCATAAGAATCACTCCATTTTCTTTCATAATTTATGGTAAGATAGTTGTATAGTAGTTTATCAAGAATTCTTAAAATTGTCCCGCACTATTTACTGAAGGGGGAGAGGGCTTGCTGAGATACAAAAAGATGTTTGCGCTGAGCGTCATTATTGCGGTTGCTTCCGCATTTATCCTGCCGGGGACTGAATCTGGATTCGGATGGCCGTTGGTATGGATAGAATATAATGGACACCCTCCTATTTCATTCGCATCAGAACTATTTCACCCAGACCATTTCAGATATGTTTCCTTCCACTTATGGAACTTAGTAATTGGGGCATTACTTATTTACGTTGTACTTTTATTGATTTACAAAGGGTTGAATAAAATAAATAAAGAAGTAGAGATAGGGGAAAAGTGAAGATGATCAAGTCCGCTACATTATATACAAACAATCTAAAAGCATTACGACGTTTTTACGGAAACGTGTTGGAACTTGATGTGATGGAATCGACAGTTGAGCAGTTCACCGTGAGGATCGGAGAATCACATCTTACATTCAAGCAAAGTGAACAACCGGCTTTTTATCACTTCGCAATCAACATCCCAGGCAATCAATTTTCTATGATGAAATATTGGATGCTGAATCGCGTGACGTTGAACCGTGAAGAAGGACGGGACGAAGTGTACTTCCCGAGCTTTGACGCAGATGCAATGTATTTTGAAGACCCGGTCGGCAATATCGTTGAGTTGATAGGCCGAAGAAAACGGGATCTATTTGGTGATTTGACAAAAGAATCATTCTTGAATATTAGCGAAATAGGTATAACGACACCGCATGTCGTCGAAGTGGGCGATGAACTGCAAGATCTCGGAATTCCGCTCCGTAATGGCACCGAAGTGGAACCGGATGAACTGAATTTTCTTGGACGAGGCGATAATTACATCGTCCTCGTTCCGCCAGGCCGTCGCTGGTATTTTTCAAAAAAAGTATCGGAAGCATATCCGCTTGAATTGACCTGGAATGAGGCACATATAAAAGTGGATGAAGAAGGAAGACTTTCATTCGAATAAATGATGAAAAGCCGATTGCATTCCAGCAAACGGCTTTATTCTTTTGTTTAAGTTCACTCAGAATACATCAAGCTCTACCATATCGAAAACTTTTTCCAAATCAACTCCTTCTGTTATAATGAAAACCGAACGAATCGGAAATAAGGTGAAGCGATGAATTTCTTATGGACATTGTTGTTTATGGCTTTAATCGGGGCGTTGATCGGGGGATTTACGAATCACTTGGCGATCAAGATGCTGTTCAGACCCCATGAGGCGAAATATATTGGAAAATGGCGTCTCCCTTTTACGCCAGGGTTGATTCCTAAACGGCGCGACGAACTTGCCGTGCAACTGGGGAGGACAGTGACGAACTATTTAGTCACTCCCGATGTATTGCGCAATAAATTATTGACACCTGAAATGGAAAGAAAAGCGGAGGCATTTCTCCAAAGTAAGATGGAAGAGCATGTGCTTGAGTCGGACAAGACATTGCATGATTGGCTGCAAGTGGCGGGCGCACATGACATCGTCGAGAAAGCAGAGCGCAAGATCGAGTCACTCGTCGATGCCCAGCTCATTAGCGTGCGAACGAAATTGACATCGGGCACGATTGAAGAGATCGTTCCGGCGGAGTGGCAGGAACGGGCGATAGCACATATTCCTGTAGTGACCAACTATATCCTGCAGCGAGCCGAGCAATTTGTGGATTCGGATGAAGGGAAGGTGATGTTCCAAAAACTGATCAATGATTTCCTTGAGTCAAAAGGGACATTTGGCGGTATGTTGAACATGTTCTTCGGGGATTCCAACTCTCTTGTTGAGAAGGTGCAGCGCGAAGCATTGAAGTTCATCAATGCGCCAGGCACGTACAATCTTCTGCATTCGTTGATCGACAAGGAATTTGCAAAGCTGCAAAAGCGTCCGATGGAGGAACTGCTTGCCGGATTCGATTGGGAGGGACTGTTCACTTCCATTAAAGCATATGCTAACAAGGAACTTGCGCTAGATACCCGTTTGGATAAAACAATCCACGATTACTGGCCAAAAGGTTCCGAGTGGACTTCTGAAAATTTGACGCCTAAAGTGATGCAATTCGCTTTCGATCAAGCCCAAAAGCAACTTGAGGAATCATTGAAAAGGCTGAAGCTAGACGAAATTGTCAAGGAGCAGGTAGATACGTTCCCGGTTTCTGTACTGGAAGATCTCGTCCTTGGCATTTCAAGGCGCGAATTCAAAATGATTACGGTCCTTGGCGCACTGTTAGGTGGTATTATCGGGATTGTGCAAGGCATGATCGTCTTTTTCACAAACTTATCATAGGGGGAATAAAAAATGGCTGTTAATATTTATGATGACTTGAACAAATTGGAGTCGACACTTCGAAAGACTGATGAATTTGCAGAAGTGCAAAACGCGATTGAGGAAGTAAAAAATGATGAGCAGGCACTAGAACTGTTCAAGAGCTTCCGAAAAATCCAAATGGATCTTCAGCAAAAGCAAATGCAAGGCGAAGAAATTGCGCATGAAGAGCTGGAGTATGCACAAAAGACAGCACAACTAGCTCAGCAAAATGAAAAGATCATGCAAATGCTTCAAGCGGAAATGAAGCTGAGCGGCCTGATTGAAGAAGTGAACCGCGTCTTAATGAAGCCGGTTCAGGAAATGTATGAAAGTATGCAATAAAAACCGGCTCAGCCGGTTTTTTTGTGTTATTATTTCAGTTAGTTAATGTTAGTTAATGATGAAAGTTGGAGTAAACCATGCAAAAAATAATCCTTACAAAATCATTCGAACAAGATTGGATCCGGATGTTCACCCATCTAGCCAATCTATTCTTCGAGCAATCTAAAGTGAGTACTGATCCTGAGGACGAAGGTATACTTATAGATTTATCCGTACATAAAGACAGTGCGGCAATCGTTGGCCAAGCCAATTTAACGTATGACGGCATTGAATACAGCGCCACTTTTTCTGAGGAAATGACAACCGACAATTCGGAAACTGAGACCCGTCAGCTGAAACGGATTTATTCTCACGTATTCCTTGAAGTTTTGGAGCAACTCACCGGAATGAAACAATCATGGGGAATACTCACCGGTATCCGTCCGATGAAACTATATCACAAATACCGCCAGCAAGGTCACGGAGTCGAAGAGGCAAAACGTCTCTTAATGGAGAGACACCGGATTTCTGAAGAGAAGAGTGAGCTATTGGCGACGATTGAAAATGTCCAGCTCCGGGCGATTCCCGATTTACATCAGATTCAAAACGATGTGAGCATTTACATCGGCATTCCGTTTTGCCCGACAAAATGTGCTTATTGCACGTTTCCGGCTTACGCCATCCATCGGAAAAATGGCCGCGTTGAATCGTTCCTCGACGGGCTCCATGAGGAAATCCGTGAAATCGGGAAATGGTTGACGGAACGTAACATCAAAATCACGACAATCTATTTCGGCGGAGGCACGCCGACTTCCATCGAAGCGGATGAAATGGATGCCCTTTATCAGACGATGTATGATTCATTCCCACATATGAAAGAAGTAAGGGAAGTGACCGTCGAAGCGGGACGTCCGGATACTATCACCCCTGCTAAAATCGATGTTCTGAAAAAATGGGGAATCGATCGGATCAGTGTCAATCCACAGTCGTATACCGATGAAACGTTGAAAGCGATTGGAAGGCATCATTCCGTCCAAGAAACGATCGATAAATTCTGGTTGTCCCGAAACATGGGGATGAAAAACATCAATATGGATCTGATTATCGGCTTGCCGAATGAAGGACTGGAAGAATTCCGCCACTCGCTCGACGAAACAGCAAAAATGCAGCCGGAGTCATTGACAGTCCATACGCTTTCATTCAAACGGGCTTCCGAAATGACGCGGAACAAAGAGAAATATAAAGTCGCTGACAGGGAAACTGTTGAACAGATGATGAAGATGGGGGAGCAATGGACGAAAGAAAACGGCTACGTCCCTTATTATTTGTATCGTCAAAAAAACATCCTCGGTAACTTGGAGAATGTAGGGTACGCGAAACCCGGCGAAGAAAGTATATACAATATTATTATCATGGAGGAAGTCCAAACAATCATCGGAATCGGCTGTGGCGCATCGAGTAAATTCATGGATCCTGTTACCGGCAAAATTACTCAATTCCAAAATCCGAAAGATCCCGCTGCCTATATCCTTACGTTTGAAGAATATATCGAAAAGAAAATTGAACATCTTGACAGGATTTTCCCTCAAGCGATTCAAGTAGACTGAAGTCGACTGAAGTCGAAATAAAAACCTTAGCACTCGAAAAGTGTTAAGGTTTTTATTTCGATTTAAGAAGGATTTTCTCAACACTCAACGAATAAGTACTAATGAATGTTTATTCATCTTTTAGAGGGGGTATTTATCTTGTATTCTACAATCGAATTGATAATGGAAGGCCGGCTTGCGCGGCTGACGATGAACAGGCCGGACTCCATGAATGCAATGGATGACACGATGATGGGAGAACTGGCTGATGCCTTCGAATCTCTTTCATCAAATGATGAAGTTCAAGTGTTGATTATTAATGGTGCTGGACGCACATTCTCGGCGGGCGGGGACATTAAGAAAATGATTGATCCCAATGCGCCAATGGATATTGAAAAAGTGATGATCAATGTGTCGCGCCTCGCCAAGGCATTATACGAACTTCCGCAAATTACGATTGCCGCAATCCACGGATCTGCTGCAGGACTCGGTTTCAGCTTGGCGCTCGGTTGCGATGTCATTATTGCTGAAGAGAATAGTAAACTCGCAATGAATTTCATTGGTATCGGGCTTGTGCCTGACGGGGCAGGCCATTTCTTCTTAAAAGAGCGGATCGGAGTGCCACAAGCTAAGCAACTCATCTGGTCTGGGGAAGTGATGCGCGCGGAAACCGCTAAGGAGAAAGGGCTCATCGACCAAATCGTTCCGGACGGAAGCGTCAGTCAAGCATCTGATGCGCTAGCCCAACAGTTTCTGTCTGCCCCAATCGCGGCAATGCTTGCTTCCAAAAAGATATTACATGAGCAAAAGATTGGTGAATTGGAAAATGTATTACGCATGGAAAGCGAACAGCAAGTCGCGATGCGCAAGACAAAGGATCATTTAGAAGGAATCAATGCATTTGTAGGAAAACGAAAGCCTGCATTTGTAGGAGAATAATTACATGTGCAGCTGTTGCCTGTAATAGAGGGTAACAGCTGTACCCGCCTGTAAAAATGGGATTACACCGGAGGGAAATTATGACAAACGAACTTAAAAATGCATTGAATAGATTCATCCAAGAAAACGGGGAGAGTTTTGAAGAGGAATTATTATTCGAAGCGTCAACAGTTAGGGCGAAAATTAATACGATCCTTGAGGTAGGCAACATTGACTTAATTAACAATGCACATAAACTTGTCAGTTATGCTTTGGAAAATAAATTGGATGAGCTTCGGCAATTCGCCAAAGTGGAAGGGATTGCTTGGGCAACCCATTCATTGACACTGTCGTTCAAATTGGAGTGGGTCCAGGCGATCCGAAGGACACTTTGGACATTCCTTCAACGATATATCGCTGAAAACAATGCGGAAATCAAGTTCTTTCAGTTGGAGAGACAGATTAACAGCTCTATCGATCAATTCCTGAATGCGTTTTTCATTAGTTACTCTGCCTATAAGGATGAGCTGTTGAAGGCGCAAAGGGATTTGGTTGAAAACCTATCCGTGCCTATCATCCCGATCACCCCGACTGTTTGCATTCTGCCTATAATTGGCTCAATCGATTATTACAGGGCGAAAGTGATGGAAGAGAAGGTATTGACGGAAGTCGGCCGATTACATATTCAAACATTGCTGATGGACCTATCTGGAATCGCGGACATGGAAGCTGAAGTGATTGATCAGTTGAAGAAGATCATTGACGGGGCAGCGATGATGGGATGTTCGACTGCAATTACTGGATTAAGGCCGGATGTCGTCCGTAGCATGGTACGTCTCGGCGTACAGTTCGAGAGGAATACGCAAATGGTCGGAACGCTTCAACAAGCTCTGAGCATTTATTTTACGAATTAAAAAAACTTAATCCTCTATGGGATCAAGTTCTTTTGATCTGTATTTATCTGCTGTGTCCCGCCAAGTGAAATATCCTCTTTCCACCGCCGCAATCAATAATTCGGCAGTCGCGATATTCGTAGCGAGCGGTATTCCGTATACATCACAAAGTCGCAATAATGCGCTAACATCAGGCTCATGGGGCTGTGCGGTCAATGGATCGCGGAAGAACAGAATCAAGTCCAGCTTTCCAGTGGCGATCATCGCTCCGATTTGCTGGTCCCCGCCTAAAGGTCCGGACATCATGCGGTGAACTTTAAGGCCTGTCTCCTTCATGATTCGTTTACCGGTAGTGCCTGTTGCATACAACTCAAATTTCGAAAATACGTGTTCGTACGCAATCGTGAAATTCACCATTTCATCTTTTTTCTGATCATGGGCAATGAGTGCAATGTTCAAAAGAAGCACCTCCATACTGTGGCTTGCACCATTAACATATCATAGCGGCAAGA
The DNA here is from genome assembly GCF_946901335.1 of Saccharococcus sp. Marseille-Q5394. Taxonomy (NCBI): domain Bacteria; kingdom Bacillati; phylum Bacillota; class Bacilli; order Caryophanales; family Anoxybacillaceae; genus Saccharococcus; species Saccharococcus sp. Marseille-Q5394. The sequence continues at coordinate 1,086,914 of NZ_CAMPPQ010000002.1, forward strand.
TTGCCGCCAAACTTTACATCAGACATGAAATAGCAAAAGTTTTCCTGCGGGCGAAGCAAGGCGATGTGTTTGTTCAAGAAGATTTTTTTCTTCGAGCAATGCATGGCCTTTTTCTTTTGCCTTTTCATCATTATCTGCCGTGAACGTTTCTTCTGTAATTAACTTTCCTGTCTTCTCGTAAGCCGTCAATTTATAAGTTCTCAAGCTGCTCATCCTTCCGTGCTTTTCTCCATTATACTATGAATGTCTAGAAAATGAATAGTTATTCATTTCAAAAAGATATTGTAAAGGTTACTTGACATCCCACATATAGTAAAGTAACCTTTACGTAAAGCTACCTTTACAATTGAAAGGGGGAGCATGTAACTGAATAACTTGATTAAGGAAATGCGTACTGAAATGGGATTGACGCAGGATGATCTTGCGGAGAGGTTGGAAGTGTCGAGACAGACAATTATCTCTCTCGAAAAGGGAAGGTATAATCCTTCGCTAATTTTGGCCTTTAAAATCGCAAGGCTCTTTAATTGCCGTATTGAAGATATTTTTCAACCGGAGGAGGAATGAGTATGTACGAAGGGTTTGATATTTGGGCGTTTTTAGTTGGTTTGCCATTGGGGTTAGTCATATGGGCAATCGTCTGGTTCTTTGTAAGGAAAAAAGGGATGAAAGAGCGCATTTTTGATGAAAGATATGCGAATCTCCATCGACACGCGAGATCGATCTCCTGGAAGGTGATGACTGGTGCAATTTTAATTGCTTGGATCATCGTCATGATTGTTGAAGGGGCGAAATTGGCGTTTTTCATCCTTACCGCGCTTTGGGTCATTCATATGCTTTCATGGGCGATAGGAGCAGCGATTGTTAATAAACATCACTGATCGAAAGGCGGGGAACTATGATTCCGACAATTGAAAGTTTGGCAGGGTTTATAACGGGAGCAGGCGTCGTATTATTTATAGCATTTCTCTATTTTAGGAAAGGCAGCAAGGAACGCCGCTTCGATGAAAGATATCAGGAAATCCATACAAAAGCGAGGACGATTTCATGGACAGTAACACTTGTTCTTCTTGCGGTTATGTGGCTAGGGTCTTTGATTTATGAAGGTCCGAAGCTCGCATTCCTCCTTGCGGTATCTGCATATGGAGTGATGCTCATCTCATATGTTATCGGTGTTCTGATTATTAGTAAGCGGGTTTAACGAAACTATCTCTCTAGTAATTACGTAGTAGAAAGAAGCCTGTAAAGGAAAGGGGATAAACAATGTCATTGCAACTTGAAAACGTAACGAAGCGGTTCGGGGATTTCACCGCTGTCGATCATTTGAATCTTACCGTGGATAAAGGCTCCATGTACGGATTCCTTGGCGCAAACGGGGCGGGTAAGACGACTACGTTCCGGATGATTCTAGGATTATTGAACGCGAATGAAGGTCATATCACTTGGAACGATAAAACAATCTCTTATGCAACGAGTCCTGAAATCGGCTATTTGCCTGAAGAGCGGGGACTGTATCCCAAGATGAAAGTTGAAGATCAGCTCATTTTCCTTGGCGAGCTGCGCGGGATGAAAAAGGCGGATGCGAAGAAGTCGATCGATTATTGGCTCGAACGGTTCGAAGTTTCCCAAAACAAGAACAAAAAAGTGGAAGAGCTGTCGAAAGGGAACCAGCAGAAGATTCAAGTTATCGCAGCACTTATGCATGATCCGAAACTACTCATCCTCGATGAACCGTTCTCGGGCCTTGATCCGGTGAACGTAGAAATGTTGAAGAAGGCGATCACCGATTTCAGGAATAACGGCGCAACCATCCTATTTTCCAGCCACAGGATGGACCATGTGGAAGAATTATGCGAGAAGCTGAGCATCATCCATCACGGCAAGCAGATCGTAAGCGGCTCGCTCCGGGATGTGAAACGCTCATTCGACAGGCAAAATGTGCGAATTCGTTCCGATTATGATCTGACGGGACTCGGCAGCGTGCCGGGAGTCCTTTCCGTCGCTCATTCGGTCGAAGGAGCTGTATTCCAAATCGAAGATGAAAAAGTCGCAAATGATTTGCTATCTGCTGCATTGGAAGCGGGGCCTCTCCGTCATTTTGAAATCGAAGAGCCTTCCTTGCAAGACATATTCATCGCAAAGGTGGGGAAAGAATATGCGTGAGTTTTGGATCATCTTTAAACAGGCATTTACGTCAAAGGCAAAATCCAAGTCTTTCATTATTACTACTGCACTCATGATTGCAGGTATATTCCTGCTCTCAAATATATCAAAGATCATCGATACGGTGCAAAATGTAACCGGAGCAGGAGATTCACAAGAAGTCCTTCAAGTTGTGGATGAGAGCGGCATCATCGTTGACAGGCTTCAATCACAGTTGGAAGCTGGAGAATACGATATTTCAGTCAAAGCGGCTACTGAATCGGAGGCAGTTCTTGCCGATAAAGTATCATCTGGCGAGATCGAGTCATTCCTAGCTCTGTCAGTTGATGAACATGGAACAATCCATGCTAATTATACGACAATGAGCATGATTGACTTTTCAATACCGAGACGCATCCACGACGCATTGCAATCAATTCAGACAGAACTGAAAGCCGAGGAGCTTTCACTGACAGGTGCACAAGTGCAAACGTTGTTTACACCGATCCAGTTTGAGCAGAAGAATGTTTCGAGGTCTGCAAAATCGGAAGAGGAGCTTGGCCAAGCGAGAGTCCTTGTCTATGTCCTTATGTTTGTCATCTATTTTGCAGTCATATTGTATTCGAGCATGATTGCGATGGATGTAGCAAACGAAAAATCTTCAAGAGTGATGGAAATCCTCATCTCGAGTGTCTCACCTGTGAAGCATATGTTTGCAAAGGTGCTAGGTATCGGATCACTAGGGATTTTACAGATCCTCATTTATGGAGTAGCAGGCTTTATCGCCTTGAAGACGTCTTCTACGGAAGTGCCCGGCGAGTTTTCCGATTTCTTGAGTATACAGGATGTAAGCATCAGCACATTAGTATACGCAGCAGTGTTCTTCCTGCTCGGCTATTTCCTCTATGCGACACTTGCCGCATTATTAGGTTCTCTGGTCAGCAGGACGGAGGATGTCCAGCAGATGATCATGCCGATGTCCTTACTCATTGTGGCGGCATTCCTCATTGCCATGACGGGCTTGGGTAATCCTGAAGTCGGCTATGTCACGTATTCATCGTACTTCCCGTTCTTTGCACCACTCGTCATGTTTTTACGGGTAGGTATGCTCGATCTTCCTATGTGGGAACCGTTGCTGTCGATCGCCATTATGCTGTTGACGATTTTCATCCTCGGTTGGTTCGGAGCGAGAGTGTACCGTGGCGGCGTACTCATGTATGGACCTTCTCGTTCACTGAAAGACATCAAAAAAGCGATTCAATTAGGGAAAGAGTGATAATTGCCGTTTTTCGTCGCGAAGTTCGACGGAGAGCGGCTTTATCTATGATATATATTTTCTATTATCCTTTCACATATGGTAAAATTAGAACAAATATTCGTCAGGAAGGGGGAGGGGCTCCTTGTCCACATTTCGTTTTCTCCATACGGCTGATTTACATCTCGACAGTCCTTTCAAAGGGATGACAGGACTGCCGCCAGCACGTTTGAATGAATTGCGGGAGAGCACGTTCACCGCATTCAACCGATTAATTGACTATGCCGTGGAAACGTCTCCGGACTTCATTGTAATTGTGGGAGATTTATATGATGGCGAAGACCGTAGCTTACGGGCACAGCGGAAGTTCCAAGATGGAATGGAAAAGCTTCATGAAGCGGGAATTCCTGTCTATATCACGTATGGGAATCATGATCATCTAAGTGGGAATTGGACCCGTTTCGAACTGCCGCCGAATGTCCACGAGTTTTCAGGTGACGTGGAAGAAGTATCATTGACGGTGAGAGGCATGGACGTTGTGCTCCATGGCTTCAGTTATCCGAATAGGCATGTCCGGGAAGAAAGGATCAGCAACTACCCGACCGCATCGGATAATCAATCCTTCCATATCGGACTATTGCACGGCAGTCTCGCCGGAAATGAATCGCATGCGGTCTACTCGCCTTTCACAATCGGGGAGCTGCAATCAAAGCGTTATGATTACTGGGCACTTGGCCATATCCATGTACGCCAACACTTATCGGAAGATCCGCCAATTGTTTATCCGGGGAATATCCAAGGGCGCCACCGGAATGAATCGGGTGAAAAAGGTTTTTACGATGTAGAGCTTAGTAAATCGGAGGCGATCTTGACATTCATTCCGACATCAGCCGTTCATTTTGGGAAAATCCAAATTCCTTGTGTCGATATCCAACATGCGAATGAATGGCTTGCCGTCTGTGAGGATGCGCTACTTTCATTCGTTTCCGAACATGGACCGTCTGTCGTCGATATTGAAATTCTCAATCTCGACGAGGAAACCGCCGCCTTTTTTGCACAAACAGCCGAAGACATATGGCTGGAAACAATCCGTGAAATATTGGATATGCATGAACCTTTTGTGTGGGTACAGCGTTTGACCGTACTAAACACTTTCCATAGGCAAGAAAACAATTCGCTCCTGGAATCCGTCCTTGGACAAGTCGACAGCTGGTCAGAAAACGATTGGAAACATGTGCTTGGAGACGTTTATCAACATGTCCGGACGGCCCGCTACCTTGACCCGTTGAAGAAAGAAGACATTCAAGATTTACGGAATGAAGTTGAGAAACTCCTGTTGAATGAATTGCCGACAGTGCTGGAGGTGAATAGATGAAAATTCGAAAGCTAGTCATTTACGGCTTCGGGAAGCATGAAAACAAGACAATCGATTTCACGGATGGCATAAATGTAATTTACGGCCACAATGAAGCGGGCAAGACGACAATCCAGCAATTCATCGTGCAGACGCTTTTCGGCTTTCCGCAAAAGAATAGCGCACAGCTTCGATATGAACCGAAAGCAGGCGGTAAATTTGGCGGTCAAGTCCATTTGCATGATGAAGTTTATGGAAATTGCATCGTAGAACGGGTACAAGGAAAATCATCTGGTGACGTCACCGTCTATTTCGAGGATGGCACGACAGGCGGCGAAGAAGCTGTAAAAGCATTGGTACGGCAATATGACCGGGCTTCATTTGAATCGATCTTTTCGTTCTCTATTCTTCAATTGCAAGGCTTCGAACGGATGGACGAGACCGAATTAAGCCGGACGCTCCTCTCTTCGGGCACAACAGGTGTTGACACATTATTGCGTGTTGAAAAAAAGATGGAGAAGGAAATGGGGGATTTATTCAAGAAATCCGGCCGTAATCCTGAAATGAATGTCCGGGCCATCGAGTTGAAGGAAATGGAGAAAGAGCTGAAAAGTGAACAGGAGCGAATGGCAACCTTTGCTCCGAAAATGGATAGGATCCATGAAATTGACAGGGAATGGCAGGAATCGAAAGCGTCATATGAATTGTTGCGGGAGCAATATCGGGCACTCGAACTGGAGCTGCAATTATCGCCGTTGAGAGAGCGGAAGCGTAACCTTGCAAGAAGGCTGGACGAAGTACGGAAATCATCCTTTCCGTCTGACGGCATACGTCGCTTTGAGATGATCAGCGGCAGATTGACGGAGATGGAGGCGAAGAAGCGCGGTCTGGAAGCTGAGCTAACAGCAATGGCGGAGAAAATCCCTACTTATCCGCGTCCCGAAATGCTTACGGAAATGGAGCGATTGCTTGCACGAGAGCCGGAATGGCATGAGTGGCGATCAGCTGTTGGCTCCATCCGTGATAAGTTAACTCAACTGAATGTGAAGAGGATGCGGTTGCTCGATCGATTAGGCTTGGATAAATCGGACGAGCTGTTGCAGGCTGACGTTTCGATTCATCAGGAAGAGTATCTATATGGGCAACTGCAGGAAATGAGTGAAATGAATCAACAGATCGGGTATATAGATCGGCAGCTTACCCAATTGGAGAACGAACTGCGCGATATTCGAACCGACCAGCTTACATTGCAAAAAAATTCCCCTACGGAAGCCGAAAAGAAGCGAGCTGAAGAGTGGCCGTCGATCCGAAGGCGATTGGCTGAAGCGAAAGCGTATGTACACATGAGCCGCTCAAGCCGGGTTGACGGAACCCCGCAACTGCTTTGGATGCTTCTTATTGTCGCAGCTGTCATCTCCATAGTAGGGTTGATCGGGGACCAATGGATAGTCGTCGGACTTGGTGCGTGCCTAGCGGTCATTTCTGCACTTTCAAAAATAGGCAAGCGCAGCGATCAGCCGTCACCCAAGAATGTTGAAATGGAGCGTTTCATTAACGAATATGCAGGACAGGAAGCGGAGATGGAAGCGCTCATCGTAAAAGTGCAAGACTATGAACAGAGGCACAGCTTGCTAGAAGAGGCAGCCAAGGCGAACGAACGGAAGATGGGTGTGCTGGAGGAAGAGTATGGGGCAATCGTGCAGGAGAAGGAACGTCTTGAACAATCAATAAGCGAATTCTTTGTTGCCTATGGCCTGCGAAAAATCCCGAATCCGGGCATCCTTCATGAGTTTTTCGGCATGGCACGCTCGTTGCAGGAAATAGAACGTGAGCTGGAAGACGCCGCACGGCAATCTGAAGAGATACAAGAAAAAATCCGCTTGAGGCAAACAGAGGTTGAACGGCTTGTTCCGGCGGGGGCATCGGAATCATCGATCTATGAGAAATTGCGGTCTGACTATTTGTCTGTAAAAGAAGAAGCGCAAACGTTTAAAGTCTTAACGCAGAAGATTGAAGAAACCCAAATGCAGAAACAGGAAGCGGGAGAGCTGCTATCTTCCTTGCGCAGTCAACAACAAGATTTATTCACAGAAGCTGGAGTAGAGACGGAAGAGCAGTATTACAAAGCTTATGCCGAATATCAGGAAACACTGACGTTGATGCAACAGATCAGGGATATAGAATCCCAGCTGTCTGTGCATGGCGCTGTTGAGGATGTTAGCGGCCGTTCGGAAGGAGAGCTCCGAGTAGAAGTCCATGAACTTGAAAGACGTCTAGCAGACCTCGAAGAAATAATGAATTCGTTTGTGAAAGAAAAAGCCGCATTGGAAGTTGAAACGGAGAAGCTGTTGACGGATGACTCCTATCAGCGGAAACAGCAACTGTTTGAAATGAAGAAGGCGGAGTTTGATGAGCTTGCGAAACAATGGTCGGTCCGCCAAGCGGTTGTTGAAGCGATTAAAGGCATGATGGAGGAATTAAAGGAGAAGAAGCTGCCCGAAGTTCTAAATGAAGCGGAAAAACTGTTTAGTGAACTGACGGGAGGCACTTACATGTCACTCGTATTATCGGAAAATGGTTACTTCCATGCCGTTGCCAGAGATGGAAGGAGGTATCCGATCATTGAACTTAGCCAGGCGACGAAGGAACAGGCGTATATTGCATTGCGCTTGTCGCTTGCAGCCGCAAAAGAAAAGACGGCTCCATTTCCACTAGTAATGGATGATCCTTTTGTCCACTTTGATGAAATGAGATTTTCACGTATGTTGAAAATAATGGAGCGGCTAAGTGCGAAGCATCAGTTCATCTATTTCACATGTCATGATAAGATAGTAGAATACTGGACAAATGCTACGATTATTAACGTTTCCGACATTGGAAGCGCCAAGGGGGCGATGATAAGGTGAAAAAAATATTGGAACATCAAGTCGGGGAGCCGGTTGAGCTATATTTACTCATTAAACAATCGACGAAGGGGATCACCCAACAGGGAAGCCCGTTCATGACACTCATTTTGCAAGATAAAAGCGGTGATATCGAGGCGAAGCTTTGGGATGCCGGTGAAGAGCATGAACGTCTGTATGCGGCTGCGACAATCGTCAAAGTCGGCGGAGAAGTGCATGAATATAGAGGGAAGAACCAGCTGCGCATTAAAAGCATCCGTCCTGCGAAAGAAGACGAAGGTGTAACGATATCGGATCTCGTTCCATCTTCCGCAAAGAGCAAGGAAGTGCTTTATGAGGAGCTGCTGCAATACTTCTTTGAAATGAAAAATCCGCATATCCAGCGAATCACGAGACATCTATTAAAAAAGCACCAATCAGATTTCCTCGTTTACCCTGCTGCTACTAGGAACCATCATGATTATGTGTCTGGGCTTCTCGATCATGTCGTATCCATGTTGAAGCTCGGAAAGGCGATTGCCGAATTATATCCTTCTTTGAATAAGGATCTTCTATATGCAGGCATCATCTTGCACGATGTTGGGAAAGTGATTGAGCTATCTGGTCCTATCGGTACGCAATATACAGTGGAAGGGAACTTGCTCGGCCATATTACAATCATGGTGAATGAAATATCGAAAGCAGCGGACGAACTCGAAATTCATGGGGAAGAAGTGATGCTTCTTCAGCATATGGTCCTCTCCCACCACGGCAAAGAAGAGTGGGGAAGCCCGAAACGTCCGATGTTGATGGAAGCGGAAATACTTCATTATATCGATAATATCGATGCGAAAATGAATATGCTTGATCGGGCGATGTCTAAGACGGTGAACGGTGAATTCACAGAAAGAATTTTCCCACTGGACAACCGATCTTTCTACAAACCGAATATTGAATAGAAAAAAGGGCTGTCTGCAAGTCGATGGATGATCGATTTGCAGACAGCCCTTTACAATCTTATTTCTTTTCTTTATCTTCCTTATCAGCTGTTGCTGGCAAGTAGCTGTCCAAAGCTTTCTTGAACTCATCGACTTTAATATCGACGTCAGCCGCTTTAATCAATTCTTGAAGCTTCTCTTCGAATTGGACACGTTTCAATCCATCTTCAATTTCAGTTTTAATTTCTTCTTCTGTCTTCTCAGTTTCAGCTTTACGAGTGTCGAGCATTTCAATGATATGGTAACCGAAGCTTGTCTTTACAGGTTCACTGATTTCACCTTTTTTAAGGGAATATGCCGCATCTTCGAACTCTTGTACCATTTTGCCCGGGCCGAACCATCCGAGGTCTCCGCCTGTTTGTTCTGCAACAGGTTCAGTGGAATATTCTTTCGCCAATTCAGCGAAATCTCCACCATCCTTCACTTTCGCCAATACCTCTTTCGCAGTATCTTCGTCTTTAACAACGATATGGCGAGCATGAATTTCCGTTTTTGCACGTTCCACGCCTTTTGCGATCTCTTCATCGGACACTTTCAATGACTCGATCATTTTCTTCTGGATCATTTGGGATTTTACGTTCTTTTCAAAGAATTTTTCAGAGACGCCTTGTTGTTGGAGATACATCTCGAAATTATCTCCTAGCGCATCTTTTTGTGATTTAACTTCTTCTTTCCATTCCTTGTCCGAAACTTTGTACTCCGTTTCCAACACTTGTTGAAGAAGCAAGTTTTCCATTACTGGTAGGCCAACTGCATCTTTCATTTCCTCATATAGATCTTCTTTTGTAATAGTTCCGACTTTAGTTGTGGCGATGATTTCCTCATCAGCCGCTTTTTGATCACTACATGCAGCCATTGTTAATACTGAGGCCGCCATTGTCATAGCAAGGACTGTCTTTTTCATGGTTTTTTCTCCCCTAACTTTTCTCTACAACAGTTGATACTATACCATAAAAACGATCATAAAACAAAAAGGTTCCTTACCAAATGCCTAAAACGAGTAATCATTGGTTGCATAGGATACTAGGAGAGAGGAGGTGCCCTAATGAGTGGATATGGCCATGGCTCTTCTGGATTCGCGTTGATTGTTGTGCTGTTCATTCTGTTGATCATCGTCGGAGCTGCGTACTTGTACTAAAAGAAAAAGTCCAACTCCCTGAAATAGGGGGCTGGACTTTTTCAATCTTATACGTTCAATAGCACTTCAAGATAGAACGAAAGAATCAAGATCGTAATTAAGATATTGACTGTGCGATATATTTTTGGTTGCTTTTCTTCAGGGATTTCCCGCGATTGACATAACGCGAAAGTCATCTTATTGATTTGGAATAAATAAAACAATGAAAACATGACAGTAACGATAAGGATCAAATCAATTCCTCCTCTTTAAACCTTCACTTCATCATAGCAGAATCATGTCGGAAATGACATTATTTTTCATCGGCCGTCTGTAATTCAGCGGTCTTATTCAGTTCTCTTTCAGAATGGTTCAAAGAGGCCAGGTCATCGTCAAAAGAATTATCAATCCGTTTGAAACCAAGTTCGAAGATTTCCATGAAATCTTCCCCGTAAATATTCCGGATGACTGACATGACTTCCAAAAATTCAGGGAACTTCCCATAAATGCCTTTCATCGGAAGCGAGCCGTCCAAGATTCCATGATCTGAGTCATAATAGCGTTCATTCATGCCGTTGAGGAGTTCTTCACCTTCCTCAGTGACAGATACATATGTATTCCGACGATCGTCGTCTTTCTTAAAGAATTGCAGGTATCCCCGCTCTTCAAGTTTCTTTGAAAAATTGAAGGCTGTGGAGACGTGCATGACGCCGAATTTTGCGATGTCCGAAATGGTTGCGCCTTGAAGATGGTATGCAATCCATAGAATATGGTGTTCATTAATATTCAAGTCATAAGGTTTTATCCATTGCTGCCAATCCTTTTCTACTGCTTTCCAAAGTGCTTTTGACATCTGGGCAACGCGTTGACTATAAATCATTGCTTCTTTTGGGGAAAATTTTTGCTCAGTCATGAAATACCTCCAACATCAAATAGTTTGTCTTTTTCATTATAGCAGGAAAATATCAAATAAAGAAGTTGAAATTCTAAAAATACTATGTATTCTTAAATGAATTGAAGTGTTCACTAACTAAATGGTGGGGTTTTCCATAATTATTGAGATATTGAAAAGTTGTTTTCTGCACGTTGATTTACGTTTCAGGCGGACGCTTTCCGGGGGGCGGGCGGTAAGCCTCCTCGGTCGCTTTTCTCCACTGCGGGGTCTCACCTGTCCCGCTTATCCCCCAGGAGTCGCCGCCTTACACTTCAATCAACTAAGATTCGTTTTACAAATGAATGCATATTAAACGCACTGAGAGATTTCATTCAGTGCGTTAGATACCTTCATAATTTAATGGAGATGCCCCTATTCTCCCACAATTTCCAACTGCTTGTAGTAATTATCTACAATCGGATGAATATCTGGGGTTGAGTCATAATAGGTGTTACCAATATTATTTAACGTGAATTTAAATTCTTTTTCACCATCAAAAAGAGTAATACCGTACCGCCAACCTTCACGTTTTTCTTGATTGTTTTGCGGAGTAAATTCTATATCTTTAATTAAAGATAGAAATTCATCAATCTGTTCTTGATTAGTTATTGTTGTTGACGCGCCAGTTGAACCGTCTTGAATGATGACTTTATCTACACTTATGATCTTTGCATTCGTATAAAATGTTTCTAATGATTGTGTCTTTCCATTTGTACAAGCCGAAACCATAAATAGACTTGCCAACAAAATTAAAAACGCATTTTTTTCAATTAATCCACCTCCAATGGTAGTGAAAATTCAGACCTTGTTCAAATGACAATGCGGGTTGATGTAAGAGGAATAAGATGTTTGAATGTAGAATTCATTTATAGTAACATACTTCCATTTCTGAAATTAGTAAAGGGGATGCACGTAATGACGGAGGGCTTGTTAAAAGTTCAAGACGTACTTGAAAATTACAGATCGGCTGTTTACGAAAAAGATGTTGAAAAGTTCTTATCTCTGTATGCTTCCGAAGTGCATATTTATGATTGCTGGGGGAAGTGGGAGAGCAAGGGTATTTCTTCATGAAAGGAGAATGTGGTGGAGTGGTTTAAAGGACTGAGTGCGGATGGTATTTTACTAAAAGTCGAGTTTGATGATCTAGTAGTTGAAGAAAATTCAGATCTGGCATTCGTTCATTGTGCTGTGACGTTTGCTGCTTACCTAGAAGATTCTTGTGAGAAACTTCGTCAAATGACAAATCGGTTTACATTTGGTTTAAAAAAATCGAATGAATCGTGGGTCATCGCTCATGAACATTCATCATTACCTATAAATATGGAAACTGGTAAAGGGATATTTAATGTGAAATAAAAAAAGAGCAGCGGCCGACGGAAAGCAATATAGCCAAACTCAATATATATCGAGTTTGGCTATTATCAAGTCTATGATTTCTGTTGTTCTGCTATCGATTGTTCCAATTCAGCTAGTGACGTCTGAATCGCTGAAAGTTCCTTCTCGAGCTTTAGTCTATTCGAATCGGTCGAGAGTTGCCATTGTTCGATAGACCCCTTAATTCCATTAACCGCATCAGGAACTAACTCACTCGCTTCCTTCGTCATATGTGTGATAGAGTTTTTCAACTCAGCAATTCTTCCTTTCACGTCACTCAATTTATGTTTCATGTCAGTTGAAGCGCCCTTAACGGTCGAGCGGATTTCGCTGCCCGTTTGCGGAGTGGAAAATAATACAGTGACAGCGGCCGTCACCGAACCTGCAAGTAAACCCGCCAAAAACGTAGATGCTTTCATGGAGTGCACTCCTTTCATTTCGAATAGTATTCCTTTTCATAGTTTAATTAAAACATGGCAAACTGTTTCGGGCAAATGAAAAAAGCTTTCCCCATGAGAGGAAAGCTTTTAGTTTCAATTGGATAATGCTGTTTTAAATGAAGTACGCTTCAACAAAGTTTGAATGATCGGGTAGATGATGAAAAATACTATCCCGTTCATAGCGATTGCGGGTAGGACGACTGTTACGAACAATAATCCGAAAGGTACTTTCGCGCCAATGACGAAAATGGCGACGGATAGAAAAATTGTTCCTGAAAGCAGTGTTCCGCAGCAAGCGATGATTGTTGAAACGATTAAATGGTTTGCGGCTTTTCTAAGCAGTGCAATGACCGCAAAAACAACAAACGCCGTAATGAACTTATCGATGATATTCGGTATGAATCCTCCTGGGAAACTTGTAAAGATCCCTGATAGGACTCCGGTCGTCGCTCCCAGTAAAAAGACGCTCTTGACGTCCGGGAATAAAAAGATGCCGATGAACATCATCGTCAGCATGAAGTCAGGCTTCATGCCTTCACCGTAACCCGGTATGACCAAGTACAAAGCAGCACCGACTGAAACCAATAGCGCCATCAACATAAGATTTTTCGTATTCAATTCTCATCTCTCCTCAACTGGACTCTATTTTTCGCTCTCCTGACGTATCCTCGTGATCGTCAGCGAAAACTTATGAAAAGTATACTGGTGATTTCATGGAATTGCAAGTCTTATTATTCGCTGAAACGGCTTCGGATCTGATTCGCGATTTCTTGGATCCGTTCTTGAGGAAATTCCTCTACCTTCGGATTCCAGTCTGACTCGAAACCGTCCGTTTGATCATATCTCGGGATGAAATGCATGTGAAAGTGGAACACGGCTTGTCCAGCTGGAGCTCCATTGTTTTGAAGCAAGTTCATTCCGGCAGGCTTGAACTCCTCTTTTAAAAGGTTCGCGATTTTCGGGGCTACAGAAAAAAGTTGCGAAGCTTCTTCTTCCGTCAAATCATAAAGGTTTTCCCGATGGATTTTCGGGATAAGCAACACATGCCCTTTCGTCACAGGCATGACATCCATAATGACAACGACGTTCTCGTCTTCATAGATTTTCTCGCTGGGGAGGGTGCCTTCTACAATTTTACAAAAGATACATGATGTCATTTGCGGTCATCCTTTCCGATTGTCAGTCTCCACATTAGGAGTAGTATTCATTAATGACACAAGTGTAGCATATTTTCAGGTAATGCGTGAAAGATGGACAAAGCATTCCGGTCTGATGTTTGGTAAAATGGAAACTAGAATGGAGGATGACTATGGCAATTCTTGAAGTGAAAGAAGTGACAGGCGGGTATACACGTAAGCCTGTTCTGCATGAATTATCATTTGAAATCGGCAAGGGTGAGCTCGTCGGCTTAATCGGCTTGAACGGTGCCGGGAAAAGTACAACGATTAAACATATTATCGGACTGATGAATCCGCATGAAGGCGAAATTGTAGTGAATGGCGTCACGTTTCGCGAAAACCCTGAAGTGTACCGTAAAGCGTTCACATACATTCCGGAAACACCAATTCTATATGAAGAGCTGACACTGAAGGAACATCTTGAATTGACAGCGATGGCATATGGACTGGATCATGAATCGTTCGAGGCGCGTACTGAAATACTTTTGAAAGAGTTCATGATGGAGAAGCGGCTGAATTGGTTTCCATCTCATTTCTCGAAAGGGATGCGGCAAAAAGTCATGATTCTTTGCGCTTTTTTAGTGGAACCTTCCCTTTATATTATCGATGAGCCGTTTGTCGGACTTGACCCGATCGGGATTCGTTCTTTGCTCGATCAAATAGAAGAAAGAAAAGCAAATGGCGCTTCCGTATTGATGTCTACACATGTGCTTTCCACTGCTGAAAAGTATTGCGACCGGATTATTCTGCTGCATGAAGGACGGGTAAGGGCACAAGGGACAATGGATGATTTGAGGAAAGCCTTCAACAGGCCAGGTGCCACTTTGGACGAGCTCTATATTTCAATGACCGGGGATCATGATCATGAACAGCTTGCGTGAGATTTGGGGCGATCGTTTTATCCGTTATATGAATGAACTGCAAAAGTATATGAGGTTCGTCTTCACCGGTCATTTGGCAATTGTTCTTCTCTTTACGATAGGGGCGGGCGGATACGCGTACAGTGAATGGTTGAAGGAAGTGCCATCCGAATTTCCTTCAGCAATCCTCGCTGCAGTCCTCATCGGGGCGGCTTTATCAATAGGCTCACCGATTACGTTACTGAAGCCTGCAGATATCGTCTTTTTCCTTCCGATGGAAAATAAGCTTGAAGACTATCTGAAACGGTCACTGCGCTATTCACTAGTTTCCCAGCTTCCAGTGCCCTACATTCTATTCATCGTCCTATTGCCATTGTTGGCGGCAACTGATGTCGCTGGAAAACCGCAATTCATTCTGACGGCCATCGTCATTTTCCTGGTTAAATGGAAGTATGTAGAGACGGAGTACTATTACCGCCGCGCCAATGAAGGGGTGGGAATGTGGAAGGACCGTCTTGTCCGGTTCGTATTGGCATCTCTTCTCTTGTATGCGGTGCTTACAGGAATTTCTTATTTAATCCCGTTAATTCCTCTAGTCGGTGTTCTGATGGCAGTCTATTATTTATTCTGGAAGAAAAGAAGCGTTGCAAACCCGTTTCCTTATGAACATTTCATAGCGCTAGAGCAAAATCGTATGATGCGTTTTTACCGATTCGCAAACTATTTCACGGACGTTCCACATTTAAAAGGATCGGTCAGTCGCCGTGCATGGCTCGGATTCCTTATGCGTCCTGCAAAATACGGACAAGCATCACCTCAACGCTATTTGCTGCGAAGGACTCTTGTGCGTACAGACGATATTTTTTGGCTATGGGTCAGATTGACCGCATTATCGGTAGTAGGCGTCGTTCTCATTCCTTTCCCGATCGTCGTCTATATTTTCATTGGGGCATTGGCATTTGCATCATCCATCCAGTTGGTCCATGCACTACGGGCGGGGGATGACTTCAGGATGGATATGTTGTTCCCTGAAACGGACAATACGAGGCAGTCTGCCATCCGGAAAACAGTTAGCGGCGTTCAACTGCTGCAGTCAATTTCTGTTCTCGTGGCTGGCCTCCTGACATTCGGCGTATCCTTGACGCCTGTCATCATGGCGGTCATTGTCTTCGTCGTTTCCGAAGCGACAATCCGTGTTTCCAATGAAAAATCGGAAGAAGTATGAATAATTGATGTGAAAAAAATAAAAATAGAATATTCCCAAAAACCTTGCAACTGATGCCCGAAGTTATGTATAATGAAAAAAAGGCATCAGGGGTGAGGGAAATGGAAAACAATTATTCATATGCCGAGTTCTTAAAAGCCGTGGGGAAAAATAGTACATCGCTTCAAGCGGAGAGATTGTTAAATGATATTTATATGGATCTATTCCTGAACCATATTCATCGGGAGCAAACGAAAAAACGTCTCTTGCGGCTGATTGATCTTGCACTTGATGATAAGGACGAGTACGCCTTCAAAAGTCTGACAGATGAACTGATGAAACTTGAAGAAAATTAAACAACGTAAGCGGGCTGCTAGCTAATCAATCAATTAGCTGAGCAGGCCCGCTTTTTATTATTGTATCGGCTAGTTCCGGCGGCCAGCTCCTCGAGTCGCTTCGGTCTTGAAGCAAAAGGCAAATAGCACCTTTTATTCAAGCCCTCCATCGCTTGTCGGAGCTAAACAGACCGCCTCCACTTTTATTTTGAACGTATGTTCTCTTATTTCTTTGGTCTTGGCATTGTCTATGGTAAAATGAAGATAATTCATTTGGGGAGGGGCTTGCATGGTCCAGAAATTCGATTTACACGCTCCTTACGTTCCGTTGGGCGACCAGCCTGCCGCCATTTCACAGCTCGTGGAAGGCATCAAGGAAGGCAAAAAGCATCAGACGCTTTTAGGGGCGACCGGAACAGGGAAGACGTTCACAGTTTCAAATGTTTTAACAGAAGTTAATAAACCGACACTAGTCATTGCACATAATAAAACACTCGCCGGCCAATTGTACAGCGAGTTCAAAGAGTTCTTTCCGAATAATGCGGTTGAGTATTTCGTCAGCTTCTATGATTTCTACCAACCGGAAGCATACATGCCGCATACGGATACTTATATAGAGAAGGACGCGACAATTAACGACGAGATCGACAAGCTGCGCCACTCCGCTACATCTGCCTTGTTCGAAAGGAATGATGTACTGATCGTAGCATCCGTATCTTGCATTTACGGCCTTGGTTCGCCTGAGGAGTACGGAAAGCATGTCGTTTCGCTCAGGTCAGGCATGGAAATCGGTCGGAATGATCTCCTCCGGCGATTCGTCGATATCCAATATTCAAGAAACGATATTAGTTTCACACGGGGGACATTCCGTGTCAGGGGTGACGTCGTAGAAATATTTCCTGCTTCACAGGACGAACACTGCATCCGCATCGAGTTTTTTGGCGATGAAATTGACCGTATCCGTGAAGTCGATGCTCTTACAGGTGAAATTTTAGGTGAACGTGAACATGTCGCGATCTTCCCTGCATCCCACTTCGTCACGGGCGAAGAGAAAATGGTGAAGGCAATCGCGAATATCGAAACGGAATTGGAAGAGCGCCTCGCCGTGCTGCGCAAGGAAGATAAACTCCTAGAAGCGCAGCGGCTTGAGCAGCGTACCCGCTATGATTTGGAAATGATGCGGGAAATGGGCTTCTGCTCAGGGATCGAGAACTATTCGAGGCATTTGACATTACGACCTGCCGGGGCAACCCCCTACACGCTGCTCGACTACTTCCCGGAAGATTTTCTGATGATTATCGATGAAAGCCATGTCACCTTGCCGCAAATCCGCGGCATGTATAACGGAGACCAAGCGCGGAAACAAGTATTGGTCGATCATGGTTTCCGTCTTCCGTCCGCCTTGGACAACAGGCCGCTCATGTTTGACGAATTCGAGGGGTATGTCAACAAAGCCATCTACGTATCTGCAACACCAGGTCCTTACGAACTTGAGCATACACCGGAAATGGTTCAACAGATCATCCGGCCAACCGGTTTGCTTGACCCGATCATTGAAGTACGGCCGATCGAAGGGCAGATCGATAATCTGATCGATGAAATTAATGAGCGTACAAAGCGCAACGAAAGGGTATTGATTACTACATTGACGAAAAAGATGTCCGAAGACCTTACCGATTATCTCAAGGATATCGGCATCAAAGTCCAATACTTGCATTCAGAGATCAAAACATTGGAGCGGATTGAAATTATCCGGGAACTCCGATTGGGCACCTACGACGTTCTCGTAGGCATCAACTTGCTGAGGGAAGGGCTCGACATACCCGAAGTTTCGCTTGTCGCGATTCTTGATGCCGACAAGGAAGGGTTCCTCCGTTCCGAACGCGCCCTCATTCAAACAATCGGCCGGGCTGCTCGTAACTCTGAAGGAAGAGTTATCATGTATGCGGACCGTTACACGGATTCGATGAAAAAAGCGATTGATGAAACCTCGAGACGTCGGGAAATCCAAATTGCGTACAATGAAAAGCATGGAATCACTCCAACGACGATTAAAAAGGAAGTTCGCGACGTCATCAGGGCGACCCAAGTAGCGGAAGAGGATATCTCCTTCTTGGAAAAAGCGACGAAAGGCAGGAAATTGTCGAAGGACGAAAAAGTGAAATTGCTCGCGACTCTTGAGAAGGAAATGAAGGAGGCGGCAAAAGCGCTTGATTTCGAAAGGGCTGCCGAATTGCGCGATACGATACTAGAATTGAAGGCTGAAGGGTGAAAATGCGATGAAAAACACGGAAATAGTCATTCAAGGTGCAAGGGTGCACAACCTGAAAGATATCGATGTCCGCATCCCGCGTGACAAGCTCGTCGTTATGACCGGCTTGTCCGGCTCGGGGAAATCGTCCCTTGCATTCGATACGATTTATGCGGAAGGGCAAAGACGGTATGTCGAATCGCTCTCCGCTTATGCGAGGCAATTTTTAGGACAGATGGACAAGCCTGACGTAGACGTGATTGAAGGGTTATCGCCCGCAATCTCGATCGATCAGAAGACGACAAGCCGCAATCCGCGTTCCACCGTCGGAACCGTAACTGAAATCTATGATTACTTACGATTGCTATTTGCACGGGTCGGCAAGCCGATCTGTCCGAATCACGGGATTGAAATCTCCTCCCAAACGATCGAGCAGATGGTCGATCGGATTATGCAGCTGCCGGAACGTTCAAGGCTTCAAATCCTAGCGCCTGTCATATCCGGCAGGAAGGGGACACATGCGAAGTTGATCGAGGACATCAAGAAACAAGGTTATGTCCGGATCCGCGTCAACGGTGATGTAATCGACCTCGATGATAATATCGAGTTGAATAAAAATAAGAAACACACGATCGAAGTCGTCATTGACCGGATTGTTGTGAAAGAGGGTATTGAGGCCCGTTTGAGCGATTCCCTCGAGTCGGCATTACGTTTAGCCGAAGGAAATGTATTGGTTGATGTAATTGATGTTGAAGAATTGCTGTTTAGCGAGCATCATGCATGTCCGATCTGCGGATTTTCAATCGGGGAACTGGAACCGCGTATGTTTTCATTCAACAGTCCATTCGGGGCATGTCCGGATTGTGATGGCCTTGGGACGAAGCTAGAGGTAGACCCTGATCTCGTCATCCCGGACAATTCACTAACTTTGAATGAAAACGCCATTGCACCATGGATACCTACGAGCTCCCAATACTACCCGGAGCTGTTAAAAACAATTTGCAAGCATTTCAAGATACCAATGGATGTTCCGGTGAAAGACTTGCCGGATGATGATCTGAATATCATCCTCTATGGTTCGAAGGAAGAAAAGATCAAATTTCAATATACGAATGAATTCGGCAATACACGGGTGAACAACATTTATTTTGAAGGCGTTCTCGCAAATGTGGAGCGCCGTTTCAAGGAGACATCCTCCGATTATATACGTGAACAAATGGAGAAATACATGGCAAGCCGTGCATGTCCGGCATGTCACGGATACCGATTGAAAGAGGAAACGCTCGCAGTTAAGGTGAACGGGACGCATATCGGGGAAGTGACGTCATTGTCCATTACGGAAGCCGACCGATTTTTCAACGATCTGGTCCTATCCGAAAAGGATATGCAAATCGCGAGACTTATCCTGCGGGAAATCGCCGAGAGACTAGGATTCCTCATCAATGTCGGTCTGGATTATCTGACGTTGTCAAGAGCGGCCGGCACATTATCAGGCGGAGAGGCGCAACGTATCCGGCTTGCCACGCAAATTGGATCTCGCTTAACAGGCGTCCTCTATATATTGGACGAGCCTTCGATCGGTCTTCATCAGCGTGACAATGACCGTCTCATCGGCACACTGCAAAGCATGCGGGATATCGGGAATACACTCATTGTCGTTGAGCATGATGAAGATACGATGATTGCTGCGGATTATTTGATTGATATCGGACCGGGTGCAGGTGCTGCCGGAGGGCAGATCGTTTCAGCTGGGACACCGGAAGAAGTGATGAATGATCCGAAATCATTGACTGGTCAATATTTGAGCGGCAAGAAGTTCATCCCATTGCCGATAGAACGACGCCAGCCTGATGGCAGGATCGTTTCAATCAAGGATGCGTCAGAGAACAATTTGAAGGATGTTGATGTGGACTTTCCACTAGGACAGTTCATTGCCGTGACAGGCGTTTCAGGCTCCGGGAAAAGTACGCTCGTAAATGAAGTGCTTTACAAAGTGCTTGCCCAAAAGTTGAACCGATCCAAGCAGAAACCTGGGAAATTCACTTCCATAACGGGTCTTGAGGAATTGGAAAAGGTCATTGAGATTGACCAATCCCCAATCGGACGGACGCCAAGATCGAACCCTGCAACCTATACAGGAGTTTTTGATGACGTTCGTGATGTCTTCGCCATGACAAACGAGGCGAAAGTGAGAGGCTACAAAAAAGGGCGATTCAGTTTCAACGTAAAAGGCGGTCGCTGCGAAGCTTGCCGCGGAGATGGAATCATCAAGATTGAAATGCATTTCCTTCCTGATGTGTATGTCCCTTGTGAAGTATGTCACGGGAAAAGATATAACCGCGAAACGCTTGAAGTGACGTACAAAGGGAAAAATATTGCGGATGTCCTTTCGATGACTGTCGAAGATGCACTCGTCTTCTTTGAAAACATCCCTAAGATTAGCAGAAAACTGCAAACGATTGTCGATGTTGGCCTTGGGTACGTTCAACTTGGACAACCCGCCACGACGTTGTCAGGCGGAGAAGCGCAACGGGTGAAACTCGCCTCGGAATTGCATAAGCGATCCAACGGTAAATCGTTTTATATACTAGACGAACCGACGACGGGACTCCATGTCCATGATATTGAAAAGCTGCTTCTCGTCTTGCAGCGGCTCGTCGATACCGGAAATACCGTCCTTGTCATCGAGCATAATCTCGACGTTATCAAAACCGTCGATCATATTATTGATCTCGGACCTGAAGGCGGCGACAAAGGCGGCCAAATCATTGCAAGCGGAACTCCAGAGGAAGTGGCTGAAAATGGAGTCTCCTATACCGGCCACTATTTAAAGCCGATTTTGGAACGCGACCGACAAAGAATGAAAGAGCTGATTGAAACCGCCGCTGGAAAAGAATGAAACCTTCTGATCGATGATTCGTATATATAGTAAGTGTTGAAGAAGTCTCCATCGGTTTTGCTAAAGGCGGGGACTCTTATGCAAAGGAAATTTCAAGCATACCTAGGAGGCGGAAAGATGCAGAACGAACGCAAACGTATCTTGACAATGTTGGAAAACGGCACAATCTCAATGGACGAAGCCTTGACTCTTTTGGAGACGATGGAGAAGAGACAATCCACGACCGATTCATCACAAATGGATGAAAAGATAGTCTATAATGAAGAATTTCAGCAAGACAGCTCGAAGGATGACTCCGGAAGATCGCAAGGCAAGGACCCATCGATGGATGAATTCATTGAAGATATCCGGAAGGATTTTGTGACGGTGGGAGATCGTTTCATGCAGTTCATGCAATCGACAGTTGAAAGAGTGAAAGGATTCGATTTCGACGCTCCGTTTGGCGGAAGCTCTATTTTCCATCACACGATTGTGAAGCAAGCGGACGGTTTGGATGAAATCCTAGTCGATGTGGATCATGGAAGCGTCTCGATCCATGCAACGGACAACTCGGAAATACGGGCTGAATTCACTGTGAAATCCTTTAACGGCCGATCAGAAGAAGATGCAAAGAAAGAATTTCTTGATAAATTGATTTTCCTGAAAGACGAAGGCAAACTGCGTTATTTAAGTGATTTGAAATCAAGTCAGGTCAATGTCGACCTTTTCATACCAAAACAGGAGTACCGGAAGATTTCTGTGCGGCTGCTCAATGGTAACTTCAACTTGAAGGACATTTCTGTCGATCGGATCTACACGAAAACGGCGAACGGAAAAGTGGATGTTGAGCGGATCGACTTTAAAGAGGCAGAGTTGGAAGCGGGGAATGGATCAATCCGTTTGAATGATAGTACAGGCGAAACGTTGGAAGCCGAAACGATCAACGGTCGCGTCTACGTCTCCGGAAAATTGAAAGATGTCGAGGCGAAATCGTTGAATGGCCATGTAGTCGTGACTACGACTGATGCCGCAGCACAAAAAATCGATGCCAAAACAGTGAGCGGTTCCGTTGAAATCTATATTCCATCCGACGCGCCTCTTCGTGGTGAAATCTCCACAAATATGGGACGTTTGGATCTTCAGCTCAACGATGTCAGTAAAACGACTGAGCAAGAACAGTTTCTGCACCGAACAATCATCTTCAACAAGGATCTGGAAGGCGACGCCACACCAATCCATATCCAAGGAGAAGCGAAAACAGGATCTGTAATTGTTTGTTACAATGTAAAACATGATTAACAGCAATAAAGACTGCCCAGAAAGTCAGTAAAAACTGACTTTCTGTGGCAGTCTTTTTTATGCAAATCGGTAATAAATCAATAAAAATGTACTTAGCACAAATAAAAAGTTCAAGAAAACAAATATCATTTGGTCCATTCTATTCTTATGCATTTTAACCGGAGGGTGATAAAAGGATATTCCTTCGATAATGAATAGTATTAAAACGATGTGAATCATCCCATGTCCCACTACTTCGGTATAGCCAAATATGGTCGTTGTCAGGATAAATAAAATTGTTACGACAACAGCCAATAAACGGTTAAGAATACCAACGACTAATAGATAACCAACAACGAATTCAATAAATGCTGAGAGAACAATAAATAGTTCTGGGGGAAAGCCGAAAGTAGGGACGTCATGGCGTTGGATAATATCGATCGTCATGCCAGGGTATACCCATTTTTCTACTGCAACCCAACATAAACTTAAACCTGTACCGAGGTAAAGGAATGGAAATCCTGCTGTCTCCAATTTTGTTCTTCCTACCAGCAAAACACCGATGATAGCAAGGTAAAACCCATAATCTAACATATGAAACCAACCGGAATAACTCCAAATATAAAGAAAAAAACCAAGCATTGCTACGGCAGCTATTTTCGTCGTTACATGATAAGGAATAATGAGTAAAACGATAATGGCCCACATAACAGCCGTTTGCCAACTATGGTGGATAGTGAACTCAGGTGCAAACATTGTTCTGTTTACTACTTGTAGGATAAATGCCGCCGCTGTCCCATACTGAAGAATATAACGAGAGTATTTCCGGTATCCATCTAATTTCATATCGATGGTAGCGACACCCGGGATCTTCATCAGCTGTGGTATGAATTGAGATAATAACGCTAAGAAGAGAGCAATTAGTAAGGATAAAACGATGAATTCTCTCGAAAGAATTTGCTCAATAGAAACCTTTTCCGGCTCTAGTTCTGTAAACCATTTTACATGGGCATTTGCAATAATCGGCGAAAAGCAAAATAGCCCTATTAGTAGTATGAAATTGTATTTCTTCAACGTATATCCCTCTCCTTTTGTAACAGAGCATAAAATTTATTATTCCCTAAGAAATCGCCGATTATGCTGACGCTTACTGTAAGTAGTCGCACTGAGAGCAAGCTGCTCCGCGCTCAAATTCAGTCATCCCGCGCTCAAAGCAGTCCGCTTCGCGCCCAAAGCAGTCCGCCCCGCGCCCATAGTCAGTCCTCTCGCGCCCAAAGCAGTCCGCTCCGCACCCAAAGCAGTCCGCCCCGCGCCCAAAGTCAGTCCTCTCGCGCCCAAAGCAGTCCGCTTCGCGCTCAAAGCAGGCCTCTTCGCGCCCAAAGCAGTCCGCTCCACGCCCAAAGCAGGCCACTCCGCGCTCAAAGTCAGTTATCCCGCGCTCAAAGTCCGTCATCCCGCGCCCAAAGGAGGAAATCCATTTTAAGTGGTTTTCTCATGATATAGCCAATTCAGTATACCGAAGCCGATCGCTCTTGCACATTGAACGCGGTACGCTCTCGAGAGCAATAGTCCCGCCTCTTCGCGATTCGTCATAAAACCGCACTCCACTAATACTGCCGGCATTTTCGTCTCCCTCAATACTGCGAAATTTGCGGGTTTCATCCCTCGGTCTTTCCGTCCGCAAGCGGTAATCATCGAGTGGTGCACCTGTTCAACCAATGCCGCAGTCCGTTTGCTCGCTTGCGGATACATATATGTTTCGATGCCTTGCGCTTCATTCCAACTGTTGCCGAATGCATTGGCGTGGAGTGACACGAACGCATCTGCATCCAACTTGTTTGCAATTGCAGCCCTTTCCGTTAATGGTACATCCCGGCTATTTTCATGCGAATAAAAGACGTCGACCCCTTCCAGAAGCAAATAATGCCTGATCCGATCAGCCAACTCCGAGTTGAACTGGTATTCCAACAGCTTGCCGTCAGGTGAACGTTTTCCTGGGGTAAGTGGGCCGTGCCCTGCATCAAGTATGATTGTTGCCATCTGATCTCCTCCTCGCCATCTATATAGTCTGTTTCGCATCATTAGTGGACAAATTCGGACGAAATCATTTCAAATGAATCTGTTCGTGGTAAAATAGAGGTTATGGATGACTTGAACTGACAGAAATCTTTCGCTTTGTGAAGCGGTCGAATACAAGTTCAACATAGAAAGGCGGCGAGCTAATGTCGGTTGTTACAGTGGAAGACGTTCAAACTCATTTTGGACTTGAAATTGTTGCAGGCGGGGCAGGTATTGAACGGAATATCCTTACGAGCGACATCTCCAGGCCAGGTCTGGAAATGGCTGGCTATTTCGATTTTTACACGTCGGCAAGGGTTCAACTACTTGGAAAAACGGAAATATCCTTTTTCAACAAATTGGAAGAGGCGGAACGGTGGAACCGGATGGATCGCCTTTGCACGACTGAAACTCCGGCTTTCATCCTGGCACATAATATCGTATGTCCGATTGAACTTAAGCAAATTGCGGAAGAACGGGGAATTGCGGTGTTGCAGACAGAGCATCCGACTACGCGGTTTTCAGGAATGTTGACGAATTTCCTGGAAGGCCAGCTGGCTCCGATGACGACAGTTCACGGCGTGCTTGTCGATGTGTACGGGATAGGTGTTTTGATTACCGGGAAAAGCGGTGTAGGGAAGAGTGAAACTGCTTTGGAGCTTGTGAAACGCGGCCATCGTCTCGTAGCGGATGATGCTGTTGAAATTAGGCAAGTGGCGAAGAACGTCTTGATCGGAAATGCGCCGAAGCTTCTCAGCCATATGCTTGAAATCCGTGGTGTCGGCATTATTGATATGATGACGTTGTTCGGTGCAAGTGCGGTGAAGGATGATAAGCGGATTCTCATGGTCATCGATTTGGAAGTATGGGATCCGGATAAAGTGTATGACCGGTTAGGCATCGATGAAGAAAAGATGAAAGTTATGGATTCGGACTTGACGAAGCTTACTGTACCCGTGAGGCCAGGGCGGAATTTATCAGTCATCATTGAAGTTGCGGCCATGGATTATCGGATGAAAAGGTTAGGCATTAATGCAGCGGAGACATTTTCGAAAAAGCTGGATTTGGCGATCAGCCAAGATGCAGGGAATTCTGACGTAGAGGGGATAGAGTAAACTAATGTTCGATTTACTGACGATTGATCCAACGGCCTTCAGTTTGGGGCCAATAGATATACGGTGGTATGGAATATTAATCACAACCGGCATCATCCTAGCATTCATTGTCGTACAAAAAGAAATGGTGAAACGTGGGATGCATCCGGATTTCTTAACGGATCTGCTCATATGGGCGGTGCCGTTATCCATCATAAGCGCAAGAATCTACTATGTCATATTTACGTGGGACTCCTATAAAGATAACCCAATCGATGCCATCAAAATATGGGAAGGTGGCATTGCCATCCATGGAGCGTTGATTGGAGCCTTTTTAACGACTTACGTTTACACAAAACTCCGTGGCGTATCATTCTGGAAAGTGGTGGACATTGCTGCTCCGGGTTTATTGATCGGTCAAATCATCGGGCGATGGGGAAACTTCATCAATCAGGAAGCGCATGGCGGTCCTGTATCGGAAACTTTTCTGAAAAACACGTGGATTCCCGATTGGATCATGAACCAAATGACGATCAACGGCGTAACGTATCATCCGACATTCCTCTATGAATCGTTATGGAATGTCGTCGGCCTCATTATCATTCTGCTTTTACGCAGGGTCCGATTGAAGCGGGGGGAAATGTTCTTCTTCTATCTGACGTGGTATTCAATCGGCAGATTCTATATTGAAGGAATGAGGACGGACAGTTTGTACGGCGGCGATCTTCGCGCTGCGCAGATTGTGTCGATCATCGCAATCGTATTTTCAGTTACATTATTCATTTGGAGAAGGTTTATTAAGAAAGTCAAAGTGGACTATCAAGATAAATAGAAGAGGGATGGGGAAATGCAAACGCTTCGAAATGGGTTAAAAGCTGGATTGAAGACGACATGGACGTTAGGGAAAATCATTTTCCCGATCACTGTCCTAGTAGTCATTTTGCAACATACACCTGTTTTGCCGTGGCTAGTCAAATTGATCTCGCCATTCATGGGATTGTTCGGATTGAGCGGGGAAGCCGCAATTCCCTTAGTGCTCGGCAATGCTTTGAATTTGTACGCCGGAATCGCAGGAATCCTCTCACTTGAGCTGACGGTGAAGGAAGTATTCATTTTGGCTGTGATGCTCAGTTTTGCACATAATATGTTCATTGAGACGGGAGTCGCTTTGAAGGTCGGCGTCAAATTATGGATTGTGCTCGTCGTGCGATTCGGTTTGGCGGCGTTTTCCGGCATCATTATTAATTTGTTCTGGAAAGGCGGCAGTGAAATTGCACAGTATGGCATGGCGCCTGAAGTGACTGCTGTTCCGGATGGGTGGCTGGAAATCGGATTGCTCGGTTTACAGAAAGCGTCGTTTGGTGTATTGCAGCTTGCACTTATCGTCATTCCGCTTATGATCGTCGTCCAATTTTTGAAAGACCGCAACTACTTGCAGAAGTTTTCGGAAAAACTGGCGCCGTTCACGAAAGTTATCGGCGTGCAGCCGAATGCCTCGATGACACTGGTCGCGGGCCTTGTTATTGGTCTTGCCTACGGTGCAGGCGTCATGATCCAAGCGGTTCAGGAAGATGGCGTCAGCAAAAAAGACGCAACGCTTGCTTTCATTTTCTTGATTGCCTGTCATGCCGTCGTTGAAGATACACTCATTTTCGTACCTTTAGGCATTCCAATCCTGCCGTTGCTAATCATCCGTCTCGTCACAGCATTCGTGTTGACGATTGCGGTCGCTTACATTTGGAAACAGGCAGAACGGAAAAGGGAGAAGGAGGTTACCATTCTCAATGGATAATATTACAACACTATTATTTGACTTCGATGGAACTTTGCTCGACACGAATGAGCTGATCATCCAGACGTTCCAAACGGTTTTGAACGCTCATTATCCGGGAAGGTACGATAGGGAAGACATCCTGCCCTTCCTTGGACCAACGCTGAAGGAAACGTTTGAAAGTATCGACCCGGAAAATTCGGAACAACTGATCGCTGAATATCGCACGTGGAACCTTGCCAATCATGACGCATTCGCCTCTGAATTCGATGGGGTGAGCGAAACATTGCGGCAGTTGAAAAGTTCAGGGTTTAAAATGGCGATTGTATCAACGAAACGAAATAATATGATTATGAAAGGTCTACGGCTTATGGAAGCTGAAGATCTGTTCGACACTGTCATTGGATTGGATGATGTGGAACACGCAAAGCCGCATCCGGAGCCGTTGCTTCTTGCAATGGAACGACTGAATTCGATTCCGGCAGAAACATTGATGATCGGCGATAACGTCCACGATATTCTCGGAGGGAAAAATGCCGGAGTTCGCACGGCCGGAGTTGCTTGGTCGGCAAAAGGCGAGAAGTTCATCCGTGAGCAGGAACCAGATTTTGTTTTGCAACATATTTCGGACCTGTTGAAGATTACAGCCGGAGTCGAAGCTTGAGACGGACGGAGCGATATCCTGCCGGAGGAAATGCGAACTCCCTTTGGCATATATATAAAACAGTATCTTTTTTCAAGGTAGCGAAGAACTTCATATTCATCCAAATCGGGCGATACACACCATTCATTCCGTTGAAGAATTTCATCTATCGGACGTTTCTTGGAATGAAGATAGGTGAGAAAACTTCATTTGCTTTGATGGTCATGCCCGATACGATGTTTCCTGAGCGGATTACGGTTGGCAGCAATTCAATCATCGGATTCAATACGACGATTCTCGCTCATGAGTATTTGATTGAGGAATACCGTATCGGCGATGTTGTCATCGGAGACCGTGTGATGATAGGTGCGAATACGACAATCCTTCCCGGCGTGGAAATCGGGGATGGTGCCATCGTATCTGCTGCTTCACTTGTCAACCGAGATATCCCTGCGGGCGCCATGGCAGGGGGGAATCCGGTACGGATCATATACACTGCCGAACAATTGGAGGAGCGTCGAAGAGCTTCCCAACAATCGGATTTTGACAAGAAATAGAATGACGGAACTAGAAGTTATGATATAATGAAGCAAGTTTTTAACTTGCTTCGGCAAGTTAAGCCTCCGGCGGATGTCACAGATTTTGAAGGGAGTTAATTGCGCAAGCGCAATTCAGAATCTGGACGCAATTACGCCGAGGCGTAATTGATCGGGGGAACGTGTAAAGCGTTCCTTCTAATTTTTTTCGGAGGAATTTGATTGGACAAAAAGTATAGGAACATAGATAAGAAAGTCATTTCTTTTATCCCTGACGGTGAATTCTACTATCAGAAAGGCGTTAAAGCTATGCAGCGGGAACGCTTTGATGATGCCCATAGATACTTGCAACGGGCTGTTGAACTAAGTCCGAATGATCCACTCATCCTTATGCAATACGGCATTCTCATCATGGAAGAAGGCATGTTTGAAGAAGCGTATGAAATTTTGGCGGCAGCGCATGGCCTTGATCCGGAAGAAGAGGACATCATCTTTTATTTGGCGGAAGTCCATGCTCATCTGGGTCTTCTTCGTGATGCGAAGATTTATGCAGAAAAGTATATCGCACTTGCCCCTGATGGACCTCTGGCCGATGATTCGATGGAAATCATCGATTTTGCAGAGCAGGAGGAAGGCTTTTTCAGTGAAGAGGAAATACCGGATGGTGAAGTGTATTTTCTTCAGGAGAAAGCAAGAAGACTGATGGAGGATGGCGGATTTGAAGAGGCAATAGAAATTTTGGAGTCGATCATCGTCGATTATCCTGATTTTTGGGCCGCTCATAATAACCTTGCACTCGCCTACTTTTATATCGGCAAAATCGAGCCTGCAAAGGAATTGCTATCTGACGTGCTTAATAAAGACAAAGGGAATCTGCATGCATTGTGCAATCTCGCCGTCTTTTATTATTATGAGAAAGATAAAGAGGACTTGGACGCAATGCTCGAGCTCCTCATGAAAATAAAACCCTATCAATTTGTGCACCGCTATAAATTAGGGGCTACATTTGCGTTGGTCGGCAAGCATAAGGAAGCGTACGGTTGGCTGAGAAGTTTGCAAAAACGGGGCTTTGAAGGGGATGCAGGCTTCTACTTCTGGCTAGCACATTCCGCTTATTTTTCAGGCCAGGAACAAGCAGCAAAGGAATCGTATGCAAAACTTGTTGAACTGGATCCGACCAAGGCCGGCTTTGAACCATGGAAAGACGTGCATCCGTCGGCTAAACCGGAGTCCTATGAACAGGACCGTGAATTTTTATTAAGCAAAATTACGAATAAATATAGAAGTGAAAGACTGTTAGGGTTTTATTTATTAGGGAAATCGGCACATAAACAGGAGATTATCTCACATCCTACGTATATCGATCTCGATAAACTGAGTGTCATTGAGCAATTGTTTTTGGCGCACAGTCTCGACTATGAATTCACGACGGAAAATGAGTTTGATCACTCCTTCATGCGCGCGTTGGAAACGACGGAATTGCTTTATGAAAAGTATAAGCCGTTAGAGCGGCAAGGGACCCATCTATTTCAAATGTGGTTTACTCTTTGTGAAGTAGGTCTCATGCGTTCCTATCCATTCAGGAATCCCGCGGCATTGGCGGCAGCAGCAGATTATATGTTCCAATCTTCCCGATATAAAGGGGTCACAAAAAAATCCATAGCCACAAATTACGGCATATCTGTGCCTACATTAACGAAATATGTCAGCGAGCTGATCGAGTTTTTGCCTCAGTTCAATGTGTAAGTGCAACCCATGATCGTGTAGGCATATATATTGATTGGCTCCACGGAATCTTATACGATTTGGACAGTGGTATATGTACTGGAGGAGGATAATGTATGACTACCGAGAAAATATACGACGTCATCATCATTGGTGCAGGTCCGGCTGGAATGACTGCTGCGGTTTACACGTCCAGAGGGAGTCTATCGACGTTAATGTTGGAGCGCGGCATCCCGGGAGGCCAAATGGCAAACACGGAAGAGATTGAGAACTATCCGGGATTTGAGACGATCCTCGGTCCCGACCTTTCGACAAAAATGTTTGAACATGCGAAAGCTTTCGGTGCGGAATATGCCTATGGCGACGTAACCGAAATTATAGATGAAGGCAATGTGAAAATCATTAAAGCTGGCAAGAAAGAATATAAAGCTCGAGCCATTATCATTACAACAGGCGCCGAGTATAGAAAAATGGGCGTACCGGGCGAGAAGGAACTGACTGGCCGTGGCGTCAGCTATTGCGCAGTTTGTGACGGAGCCTTCTTTAAAGGTAGAGAAATCGTCGTCATCGGCGGCGGTGATTCCGCAGTCGAAGAAGGTGGATACTTGACGCGCTTTGCAAATAAAGTGACGATCATTCACCGACGCGACGAACTTCGCGCACAGAAAATCCTTCAAGACCGTGCGTTTGCAAACGACAAGATCGACTTCATCTGGAATTCGACTGTCAAGCAAGTGAACGAAAAAGATGGCAAAATCGGCTCAGTGACACTCGTCTCTACAGTGGACGGCACTGAAACGGTCATGGATACGGAAGGCATGTTCGTCTATATCGGCATGGATCCGTTGACAGCCCCATTCAAAAGCTTAGGCATCTTGGATGATCACGGCTATATCGTAACGAATGAAGAAATGGAAACGTCAGTGCCTGGCATCTACGCAGCTGGCGACGTCCGCCAAAAAACGCTTCGCCAAGTCGTCACAGCTACTGGAGACGGCAGTATCGCAGCACAAGCATGCCAGAAATACATCGAAGAGCTCGAAGAAAAAATGGCTGCTGAAGTTTGATTATGGAAAGGGATCCTGTATGGGATCTCTTTTTTACAATATAATTTGTGGATTGAAGCGAAAGGCGGCGACTCCTGTGGGAAAGCGAGACAGGGGAGACCCCGCAGGGAGCGCAGCGACTGAGGAGGCTCACCGCTCGCCCACGGAAAGCGTCCGCCTGTAGCGGAAATCTTGATCTGTATCAACATTAATCTAACCTTAATCTTCCTGTAACCGTCCTGCAATACAAAAAGGTTATGATAAGAATATCAATTGACCCCCCTTTTTGATATAGCAACATTTTAAAGACGATCTGCCCTTCAAACGGCAGGTGGTCTTCTTTTTTTGTTGTTTGCTTTCAAAACATTGTATAATGGGAATTAGCGCATTGATAGAAGTGAGGAAATGGTCATGCAGAGAATCGCAAATTTATTAGTAGTAAAAGACAACCAAGTGCTTTTATTGAAAAAACCGAGACGGGACTGGTACGTGGCGCCGGGCGGCAAGATGGATCCGGGTGAATCGATTTACGACGCAGCTATCCGGGAGTTCGAGGAAGAAACCGGAGCAACCCCCGTCCAACCGCATATTAAAGGCATCTACACAATGATGATCGTAGATAAAGAAACAAAAGAATTGCAGAACGAATGGATGCTGTACACGTTCGTTGCGCGGGATCTACTAGGTACTCCTTATGAATCGAACAGGGAAGGCCTGCTCGAATGGCATCCTGTCGAAAGCCTGAAGACGCTTCCGATGGCGGAAGGAGACCGGACGAATTTATTATTTGCAGTCTCCCAAATGGGCGTGCAATATGGTACATTCTATTATACAGAAGAGTTTGAACTGTTGGATGAACACATACAAAAATCAATGGAAGGTGACCAGGATTAATGGAGAATGAATTGCCGAACAGCGATGTCGAATTAGTTATCATCACTGGTATGTCAGGGGCCGGGAAAACAGTTGCCATGCAGAGTTTCGAAGACCTTGGGTTCTATTGCATCGATAATTTGCCTCCTGAGCTGCTCGTCACTTTTCTGGATTTGATGATGAAATCCGAAAACAAGATGAGGCGGATTGCCGCTGTCATGGATACACGAGGGGGCGACCTGTTTGACGCATTGATTGGAGCATTGGATAACTTGCTGAAAATGGAAGGCGTATCCACAAAGCTGCTCTTCTTGGATGCGGACGATGAGACGCTCGTCAGGCGGTACAAGGAAACGAGAAGGTCCCATCCACTTGCAGAAGGCGGACTGCCGCTCACAGGCATCCGCAAGGAACGGAATCTCTTATCTGAACTGAGAGGCCGTGCCCGTTCCATCTACAACACATCCAAATTGAAGCCGCGTGAGTTAAGGGAAAAGATCATGTCGGAATTCTCCTCTACGGGAGAAACTTCATTTACCCTGAACTTCATTTCTTTCGGTTTCAAGCATGGTATGCCGATTGATGCTGACGTCGTCTTTGACGTTCGTTTTTTACCGAACCCCTATTACATCGAAGACCTGAAACCGTTGACCGGTTTACAGAAAGAAGTATATGAGTATGTGTTAAAATGGAATGATACACAAGTGCTGATCGAAAAATTGACAGATCTGTTCAAATTCATTATTCCTCAATATAAGAATGAAGGAAAATCCCAAGTGGTCGTCGCCTTCGGATGCACGGGCGGCCAACATCGGTCCGTGTCGCTGGCGGAATACTTCGGAAACCGTTTAAAAGAAGAATACAAGACGTTGATTACCCATCGGGATGTAGAGAAGAGAAAGGGTTGACACCATGTTGCAATCCGGGAAAAAGAAAAAAATTGTCGTGTTTGGCGGCGGGACCGGATTGTCCACGTTGCTTCGGGGATTAAAAGCCTATCCAGTCGATCTCACCGCGATCGTTACGGTCGCGGACGACGGAGGCAGCTCCGGAAGGCTGTTGGATCAATACAATATCCCGCCGCCCGGAGATATCCGTCAAGTGATGGCAGCGCTTTCAGATGTCGAGCCGTTGATTGAGAAAATGTTCCAATATCGATTTTCCAACTCGGACGATTTGAAAGGGCACTCCCTAGGCAACCTCATGCTTGCCGCCCTGACGGACATTACAGGAGATTTTGCACGCGCTGTAGAAAAAATGGGTCGTGTTTTGAATATTAAGGGAAAAGTGTTGCCAGCTGCAAACCAAAAGATCACCTTGCATGCGGAGCTCGATGATGGCACAATTGTAACCGGTGAGTCTAAAATCCCGGTGTATGGACGCAAAATCCGGAAAGTCTATGTGTCTCCCCAAGAGGTCGAACCTTTGCCGGAAACGGTAGAGGTCATCAAAGAGGCGGACTTGATCATTTTTGGACCTGGGAGCTTATATACGAGCATTTTGCCGACGATACTTGTAAGTGACATCCGTAATGCCGTCCTTGCATCCAACGCGAAGAAAGTATACATCAATAACTTGACGACGCAGGAAGGCGAAACGTACCAATACACGGCATCCGAGCATGTAAAGGCGTTATATGATCATGCAGGCAGTCAATTCATTGACACAGTGTTATTGAACAAGACGGATTTCCAGACGTTATTTAACGGGGATGCGCCGTCAGATATCCAGCTTCCTGTAGAAAATGACATCGAAGCATTGCAATTGCTCGTCCCGACAATCGTCTTAGGGGACTTTTCGACTGTTGCAGAGGGAAGAATCATACATGATGCAGGTAAAGTTGCATCTTGGATCATGGGTTATATGGAAGGTACAATCGTTAGCGAGGAGACCTGATCATCGCCGAGAGAGAGGGGGAAAATCATGTCTTTTGCATCTGAAGTGAAGAAAGAATTGACGCAAATCGATTCCAAGGAATGCTGTGTGAAAGCGGAAATCGCCGCCTTTATCAGGATGAACGGCGCCTTATCGTTTTCAAATAAACAATTGAGCCTCGACGTACAGACAGAAAATGCGGCGATCGCAAGAAGACTTTATTCAAACATTAAGCGATTGTATCCGCATAAAGTCGAGTTGCTCGTCCGAAAAAAAATGCGCCTGAAGAAGAACAATGTCTACATATGCAGAATCCGTGACGGAGCGAAGCATTTATTGGAAGACTTGTATATACTGACAGGAACCTTTCAATTTAAGAACGAGATTGTTGAGCAATTGGTGAAAAAGAAATGCTGCCAAAGATCCTATTTGCGTGGAGCGTTCCTCGCAGGCGGATCCGTAAACAATCCCGAAACTTCCTCCTATCATTTAGAGATTTTCTCTTTTTATAAAGAGCATAGCGAAGCATTAGTGGATTTGATGAACAAATTCCACTTGAATGCAAAATCGATCGAACGGAAGAAGGGCTTCATTGCCTATTTGAAGGAAGCAGAGAAAATCTCGGATTTCCTAGGATTAATCGGTGCGCACGTATCCTTGATGAAATTCGAGGATGTCCGGATTATACGGGACATGCGGAATAGCGTCAACCGGCTTGTCAATTGTGAAACCGCCAATATGAATAAAACAATCGGTGCGGCACAACGACAAGTGGAGAATATTAAATTCATCCAGAGCACAATCGGGCTGGATCAATTGCCTGATCGTTTACAAGAGATCGCGTCGCTGCGCATCGAAAATCAAGATGTCACATTAAAAGAGCTTGGAGAAATGGTGAGCGGTGGCACGGTTAGCAAGTCCGGAGTGAATCATCGTCTTCGGAAAATCGAAGAGATTGCGGAAAATCTTCGCAACGGAGGAATTGTAAGCCGTTGAGAAAGGTAAATAACGCATGAGGAAGGAGTCGAATAATATGGCAGAAAAACTGGTTGAAGTGAAAATGAAGACAGGATTACAAGCACGGCAAGCTGCGCTTTTCGTGCAAGAAGCAAATCGCTTCACGTCAGACGTCTTTTTGAAAAGGGATGAACGTCAAGTGAACGCGAAAAGCATCATGGGTGTCATGAGTTTGGCAATAGCGAGAGGTGCTGAAGTGACATTGATCGCAGAAGGCGTCGATGAAGAACAAGCAATTGAAACTCTTACAGCACTAGTTGAGAAGGAAAATTAATATGAAAACAGCCGTTTCTCTATGAAGATAGGAGACGGCTGAACAATAAAAAAAGCCGTAAACATGACTACATGTTTACAGGCTTCTTTATCAACTCTATTATGCCCTCGGCGGGAGTCGAACCCACATTTCAAGCTTCGGAGGCTTGCGTGCTATCCATTGCACCACGAGGACTTGTCAGTAACAGACAAGATTAATTGTACTAAATAAGTGGTATGAATGCAACAACTAATTTAAAAGCGTTATATTTGACCTTTATTGACCATAATATGTATGATAGAAGTACAGTTGAAACAACTGGTTTCAGCAGAACGAAAATCCTGACCCATTCATAAGGAGGAAATAAGATGAATTTAATACCTACAGTTATTGAGCAAACGAACCGTGGAGAACGTGCTTATGATATCTACTCCCGTTTATTGAAAGACCGGATTATCATGCTGGGAAGCGCAATCGACGACAATGTCGCAAACTCGATTGTTGCACAATTGCTTTTCCTAGAAGCAGAAGATCCAGAGAAAGACGTATCGATTTACATCAATAGCCCGGGAGGCAGTATCACAGCGGGTATGGCGATCTACGATACAATGCAATTCATCAAGCCGGACATCCAAACAATCTGTATCGGTATGGCTGCATCTATGGGATCTTTCCTTTTGACAGCAGGAACAAAAGGGAAACGTTATGCGCTTCCTAACGCAGAAGTGATGATTCACCAACCACTTGGCGGAGCGCAAGGGCAAGCGACTGAAATTGAAATCGCTGCAAAACGCATTCTCTTCCTACGTGAGAAATTGAACGGAATTTTGGCAGAGCGCACGGGCCAACCTGTTGAAGTAATCGCAAAAGACACAGACCGCGATAACTTCATGACAGCTGAACGTGCGAAGGAATACGGTCTAATCGACCACATCATCACACGCAGCGACATGAAAGAATTGGACGCGAAGAAATAATAGAAGTACGAAGAGCCGACTCTGCTTTTGAGTCGGTTTTTTTGTACTTATTTGTTGTGAGGGCACGATTAATTGTGCAAGGGCTCATTCTTTGCGGCTCAGGACCCATTCTTTTCAATAAGGGCTCATTCATTCCGGTTCAGGGTCCATTCTTTTCAACAAGGGCTCATTTATTCCGGTTCAAGGTCCATTCTTTTCAACAAGGGCTCATTTATTCCGGTTCAAGGTCCATTCTTTTAGACAAGGGCCCATTCTATCTGGTTCAAGGTCCATTTTTTTTGAACAGGGGCTCCATTATTCTTCTAAAGTTAACCCGTTAGCAACCCGAGTTCTCGTTTCACGCTGAAGAGTTCTCGTCCTTTACTGGAAAGTTCTCATACATCCGCTGACAGTTTTCGTTTGCTGCCAAAGTCCATTCTTCATTCTAGTGAATCTGGAATCCTTAACTTGATTTATTTCTCAATGTTTGAAACCTTTTCGCTCGACATACGATAAATAGTGTAAAGCTTCTTACTTGTTTGGAATGCAATGCCACTTGGGTATTGCAACTATATCGAATGGAGAGTGAAAAGATGAAAAGAATATTGGGGCCAATCGCAATCATTGTTGTCATTCTTGTTATCCTTGGCATCATGTTCGTGCCGAGTTATAACAAATTCGTCAACTTGGAAGAGAACGTCGATGAATCATATGCACAAGTTGAAAATCAATTGCAGCGCAGGCTCGATTTAATTCCCAACTTAGTGAGCACTGTGAAAGGATATGCTAGTCACGAGAAGGAAGTGATCGCTGATATAGCCGATGCACGGGCGAGACTTGCAGGAGCGAGAGGACCGGAGGAGCAGGCGGCTGCTGATACCGAGCTTTCGAATGCGCTTGGCAGATTGCTCGTCGTTGTGGAAAATTACCCTGATTTGAAAGCAAATCAGAACTTTACACAATTGATGGATGAGCTTGCCGGAACAGAAAATCGGATTGGTTTCGCAAGAATGGACTATAACACGGTCGTAGCGGACTACAATAGGCAAACTAAGCGTTTTCCAGGTAGACTCGTCGCTTCGATATTTGGATTCGAACAGAAAGAATATTTCAAAGCGGATGCAGCTGCGAATGAAGCACCGAAAGTTGATTTCGGAGATGACAGCAAGTGATCCGTAGGGCATTCCGATGCATGATCGCCGTTTGTCTTAGCATCATGATCATGCCGGCAATGGCGTTGGCAGCTGACGTCCCGCCATGGAATTTCTCGGATTACTATATTCAGGATCATGCGGGCATACTTTCCGCGGAACAGAAAGCCGAACTGAACCGGTTGGGTCAACAGTTGAATGAGGCGACAGGTGCTGAGCTTGGGGTGTTGACGTTGCCCACGATTGGTGCGGAACCAGCCGAAGAGTTTGCCGTTAAGGCGTTGCGACAATATGAGCTTGGTAAAAAGGGAGAGGACAATGGCGCCCTATTGTTTGTCACGACAATTCCATATCCGGAAAATAGTGATACGGGTCGACATTTCGAATTGACCGTAGGCTACGGATTGGAAGGTGCACTGCCTGATGGGAAAGCCGGCAGGATTATGGATGAGGTTGCTGTGCCATACCTAAAGGATGAACAACCCGACATGGCAATCATGAATGCATATAAGTCTTACTATAATGAAATTGCTGCGGAGTACGGATGGAACGGAGAAGTGGCCGAAGTGAACACGCTTGCTGGCCAAGGCGGCGGTTCAGGCATCGGCATCCCTTCACCTATCATCATCTTCATCATCATTTTTCTGCTCTTCCGCTTTATGGGTGGTGGCCGCGGAGGTGGCGGCGGTCCGGGAGGTAGACGAAGAGGAAGAGGCGGAATGATCTTCTTCCCTGGCTCCTTTGGCGGAGGCGGCGGTTTCGGTGGTGGAGGTTTCGGCGGCGGTGGCGGTGGCGGCTTCTCCGGCGGAGGCGGTTCCGGAGGCGGAGGCGGCGCTGGTCGTGGTTGGTAATAAAAAAGGGTAGTCCATAAGTCCTTAAATTCAAAAGTTGGAGAAAAACAATTCGTTTTTCTCCACCTTTTTTGATCATAAACCCTGGCAAGTGATCATAAACCCTGGCAAGTGATCATAAACCCTGGCGAGTGATCATAAACCCTGGCGAGTGATCATAAACCCCGGTGAGTGATCATAAACCCTGGCGAGTGATCATAACTCACGGCAAGTGATCATAACCCCTGGCGAGTGATCATAAACCCCAGCAAAGTGATCATACACCCACTCTCACACAAGAAGACTGTCACGGAAAGTCGTGGTAACTTTGATTTTGTAGACAACCTGTTTTTCATCTATACTAAAAGAAAAAGAAATTCGAGGTGTTCTACATGCATATTCAATTCTACACAAAAAAAGGCTGTCATTTATGTGATGAAGCAAAATCGATGATGAAGCTCGTTCAAGAGGATTATCCATTAACATGGTCAACCATCGACATCGAGTCCGACGATGAGAGCCATGAGAAATATATGTTGATGATTCCAGTCATTGAGAAAGACGGCGAAGTTCTATTATACGGTTCAATAGGCTATGTCGACTTGATCGATCTATTCGAAATTAGATGAAGAAGTTTGAATTTAATGGCGGCGGGGTATATACTAGTAGTAGGATTTATATTTTTTTTGCATTAGGTGGGACAAATAATATATAGGTGGGCAGAATTCGTCCTATCATGAAAGAGGGGCTTTTCTTTGATCCCGAAAATTATAGAGGCACAACGAAAGCTTGTGCCAGAAATGATGGAGTTATTACATCAGCGGTACAAAGTTTTGAAGTTCATTGAAATAGCAGGTCCAATTGGACGAAGACCGCTTGGCCAGATGGCTGATATTTCGGAGCGGGAATGTAGGAACTTGATGGAAACGTTGCGAACGGAAGGACTTATCCGAATCGCCAAAGAGGGCGCAACGATTACGAGCGAGGGGGCGACCGTCCTTGAATCGCTCAGACCTATTAGTGACGAATGGACCGGGCAAGGGCTGATTGCAAGGAAACTGGGCGATTTATTAGGAATCCGAAGCGTACAAATCGTCCCGGGTGATTCGGATGAAAATCCGGCTGTGAAAAGCCTTATAGGCAAAGAAGCAGCCGCGGAATTCATGAATCGGATTGGCGACGGCCATATCATTGCCGTGACTGGTGGTAGTTCGGTAGCTGCGATTCCCCGGCACATCCATTCGCTTGAAAATGCCGATCAATTGCACTTCATTGCAGCAAGGGGAGGGGTCGGCGAGGATATCGGATTGCAGGCGAACGTCATCGCCGCCTCATTCGCAGAAGCAAGCGGGGGAACGTACAGCTCATTTTACTACCCCGAGTCGCTTAGCGTCGAAGCGCATGAAGTTTTCAAACGGGAGCCCACTGCTATCCAGATGGTGGAGCTCTACGAAAAAACGGATTGCGTCCTCCATGGAATCGGGGATGCACTCCGGATGGCGGACTTGCGGAACACGCCGGAGAGCGAATGTCATCTTCTGCGTGAACAAGGGGCGAAAGGTGAAGCGTTCGGCTATTACTTTGATGATAAAGGCAAAGTCGTCCATCGAATCAGAACGGTTGGCATCCAGACGGAGCAGCTGGAAAAGGTTCGGCTCATCATCGCTGTGGCAGGCGGAAAAAGCAAAGCGGAAGCAATCCTGTCTTATATGGCAGGCGCTCCACGCCAGACGATTCTTGTCACCGATGAAGGGGCAGCACATGCCATGCTTGAAAAATTGGAAGGTTAACATGAACGAATAACGTAAATAACTGAAACCAATCATAGGAGGTAATGGAATTGACAATTAAAATGGCTATTAATGGATTTGGACGTATTGGAAGAGTTGTGATGAGGGAAGCAAGTAAGCATGAGGAAATTGAAATCGTTGCAGTAAACGATTTGACGGATGCACAAATGCTTGCACATCTTCTGAAGTATGATTCGGTGCACGGAATTTTTGACGCTGAAGTCGGTTCAGAGGAAGATCATCTTGTAGTCGATGGCAAGAAGATAAAGGTGTACGCTGAAAAGGATCCTTCAAATTTGCCGTGGGGTGAATTGGATGTTGATGTCGTCATCGAAGCGACAGGCGTATTCCGGGATGAAAAAGCATTGATGAAGCATATCGAAGCGGGTGCGAAAAAAGTTATCTTATCGGCACCGGCTAAAGGGGAAATGAAAACGCTCGTTATGGGTGTGAATGAAGAGTCCTATGATCCGGAAAACGACAAAATCGTTTCCAATGCATCGTGTACGACAAACTGCCTTGCACCAGTCGTCAAAGTGTTGCAAGACCAATTCGGTATTAAGCGGGGTATGATGACGACAGTCCATTCTTACACGAATGACCAACGTATTCTGGATCTGCCGCATTCCGACTACCGTCGAGCGCGTGCAGCTGCTGAGTCGATGATCCCTACAACGACAGGCGCCGCTTCAGCAGTGACGAAAGTTATTCCGGAATTGAAAGGGAAATTGGATGGCATGGCAGTCCGCGTTCCAACACCGAACGTATCCCTCGTCGATTTCGTTGCTGAACTTGGAACAGAAGTGACTGTGGAAGATGTGAATGCCGCATTGAGAAAGGCTTCAGAAAACGAATTGAAGGGCATCCTTTACTATAATGAAATTCCGCTCGTCTCTACGGACTACAACGGAAATACAGCATCTTCTACAGTCGATGGGCTTTCGACAATGGTATTGGACAACAATATGGTGAAGGTCATCGCATGGTATGACAATGAAACAGGATATTCCGCACGCTGTATCGATTTGGCTCTTTATATGAGTAAAAAAGGCATCTAAGCTATACGTCTAGACTCCGGGCGCCAGGAGCTCGGGGTCATAAGTCAAAGATACTATGTGGCGAAAAGCGCGCCACGCCGCATCTTTGCCTTATGCCTGTCGCTCCTAGGAAGGCCTCTGCTCGCAACGCTACGCTTGTGCTCGCAAAAGCCGTTCTGCGTAACGGCTTTCGCTTTTGTCTAAAACATAGCCATTCTTATGGCGATTCATTATAATAGATAGATGGGTAGGAGGAACGGAGAGACCCGTTCCTTTTTTTATATTCCCCGCCGTTTCTGGCGCTCAATTTTCTTAGAGGGGTGCGGTTTACATGATAGCCAAACAAACGATCAAAGATATTGAACTGAACGGGAAGCGCGTATTTTGCCGTGTCGATTTCAATGTGCCGATGGAAAACGGTGAAGTTACGGATGATACAAGAATCCGTGCTGCTGTTCCGACAATTGAATTCATGGCGGAAAAAGGCGCAAAGGTCATTCTCGCCAGCCATCTTGGAAGGCCAAAAGGTGAAGTGAATGAAGACATGCGACTCACTGCGGCTGGAAAAAGATTATCGGAGCTCCTTGGGAAAAACGTGAAGAAGCTTGATGCTTCCATCGGAGAAGAAGTGGAACAAGCGGTTGCCGACATGAAGGCAGGCGACATTATTCTTCTGGAAAACGTCAGATTCCACGCTGGGGAAGAAAAGAATGATTCCGAGCTTGCGAAAAAGTTCGCGGAACTAGCGGACGTCTTCGTCAACGATGCTTTCGGCGCGGCGCATCGTGCACACGCTTCCACAGCGGGTATCGCGGAGTTCATTCCAGCTGTAAGTGGATTCCTTCTTGAAAAGGAATTGGAAGTCCTCGGGAAAGCGTTGTCAAATCCGGAGCGGCCGTTCACAGCGATTATCGGCGGCGCGAAAGTGAAGGACAAGATCGGTGTCATTGATAATCTGTTGGACAATGTGGACCATTTATTGATCGGTGGCGGCCTTTCCTATACGTTCACGCGAGCGCAAGGGTATGAAACAGGCAATTCGTTAGTCGAAGAAGATAAAATCGAGCTTGCAAAATCCTTCATTCAAAAGGCGAAAGAGAAGAACGTCAAACTCCATTTACCGATCGATGCGGTAGTGGCGGATGCGTTTTCCGAAAGTGCGAATGTGAAAACGGTCAAGATCGACGATATCCCGGAAGGTTGGATGGGACTCGATATCGGTCCTGAAACAGCTGACCTGTATGCGGATGTCATCAAGAATTCCAAGCTCATCCTTTGGAATGGACCGATGGGAGTTTTCGAAATGGAACCATTCGCTGCGGGCACGAGGAAAGTTGCATTAGCGATGGCTGAAACGGAAGCATACACAGTGATCGGCGGTGGGGATTCCGCTGCAGCTGTCGAAAAGTTCGACTGTGCGGATAAAATGGATCATGTGTCAACAGGTGGCGGCGCGTCCTTGGAATTCATGGAAGGAAAAGAATTACCTGGCGTGACTGCGCTGAATGATAAGTGACGGAGGAATAAAAATGCGAAAACGAATCATTGCAGGAAACTGGAAAATGTATAAGACGCTGGGAGAAGCGAAAAACTTTGTGACAGAAGTGAAAGATCGCTTGCCGGAAACGGACAAGGTCGATGCAGTCATTTGTCCACCTTCCCTTTATTTGTCCACGCTCGTGGAATTGACGGAAGGCACACCATTGAAAATTGGAGCCCAAACGATGCATGACGTCGATGAAGGAGCGTTTACAGGTGAAGTAAGTCCAAAAATGCTAGCGGATTTGAACGTTCCATTCGTCATCCTCGGTCATTCCGAACGACGCCAATATTTCAATGAAACGGACGAAGCTGTGAATCGTAAAGTGGTGGCAGCATTTTCAAAAGGCTTAACGCCAATTGTCTGTGTCGGAGAAAGCTTGGAGGAACGTGAAGCTGGGAAGACAGTCGAAACGGTTGCAGTCCAAGTGAAGAAAGCGTTTGAAGGTATCAATGCTAAGCAGGCTCAGGAAGCGATCATCGCCTATGAGCCGATCTGGGCAATCGGAACAGGCAAAACTGCAACCGCTGAAGATGCGAATGAAGTATGCGGCGAGATCCGTGCTGAAATCGGCAAGCTATATGATGACGAAACAGCAGCGGCTATTCGCATCCAATACGGCGGCAGCGTGAAACCTGGCAATATTGGCGAGTTGCTATCGATGGAACATATCGATGGCGCACTTGTCGGGGGAGCGAGCCTAGAACCGGAATCATTCCTTGAAATGATCGGAGTTGCGGCGAATGACTAACGGGCCTGTCGCATTGATCATCCTGGATGGCTTCGGGCTGCGGGATGAACGGTTCGGCAATGCTGTGGCACAAGCGAGCACGCCGAACTTCGATATTCTATGGAATGAATACCCTCATTCGACGCTGACTGCTTGCGGGGAAGCTGTAGGGCTTCCAGAAGGGCAGATGGGGAATTCGGAAGTCGGCCATCTTAATATCGGTGCAGGCCGGATTGTCTATCAGAGCCTGACAAGAATCAATAAATCCATCAAAGACGGGGACTTCATGACGAACACTGCGTTGCTAGGGGCAATTGAACACGTTAAACAGGAAGATTCCTCACTTCATTTGATGGGGCTGCTTTCGGACGGCGGTGTACATAGCCATTATGAGCATCTATTCGCCCTCTTTCGCCTCGCAAAAATGAATGGAATCAAGAAAGTTTATCTCCATGCATTCCTCGATGGACGGGACGTCGGTCCTGAAACTGCTCCGGGTTACATCGAGCAGACCGAAAAGGTGATGGAAGGACTTGAAGTCGGTGAAATCGCCTCGGTTTCCGGACGTTTTTACGCAATGGACCGTGATAAAAGATGGGACCGAGTGGAGCGCGCATACGAGGCGATTGTCAATGGTAAAGGTGAAATATTTACGAATGCCGGACAAGGCATCCTGTCTTCCTATGAGAAAGGCATCCATGATGAATTCGTGGAGCCGTTCATCATTGCGAAGGAAGGCAAGCCGGTTGCTACGGTGAAAGACGGCGATGCGGTCGTGTTCTTCAATTTCCGTCCCGATCGCGCGATTCAATTATCGAGGGCGTTCACGGATCCGACGTTTGACGGTTTTCATACCGGATCTAAGGCGTTCGAGAATTTGAAGTTCGTGACATTTACACAATATAGTGATGAAGTCCAAGCTGACGTCGTTTTCACATCTCAGAACCTAGAGAACACGCTAGGCGAAGTGCTGTCGAACAACGGACTTCGGCAGCTGCGGATTGCCGAAACCGAGAAATATCCGCATGTAACGTTCTTCATGAGTGGCGGCAAAGAGGATGAGTTCGAAGGCGAGAAGAGGATCCTCATTGCAAGTCCGAAAGTCGCAACCTATGACTTGAAGCCCGAGATGAGTGCGGTTGAAGTGACGGAAGCTTTATTGAAAGAG
This sequence comes from Saccharococcus sp. Marseille-Q5394, assembly GCF_946901335.1. Classification (NCBI taxonomy): domain Bacteria; kingdom Bacillati; phylum Bacillota; class Bacilli; order Caryophanales; family Anoxybacillaceae; genus Saccharococcus; species Saccharococcus sp. Marseille-Q5394. The sequence goes on from NZ_CAMPPQ010000002.1 coordinate 1,131,484, forward strand.
ATTGAAGCCGAAACGCAAGACGCGATCATCCTCAATTTTGCGAACCCCGACATGGTCGGACATAGCGGAATACTCGAGCCGACGGTCAAAGCGATTGAAACGGTCGATGCGTGCCTTGGAAGGATCATTGATGCTCTTCTGCTGAAAGGCGGTACAGCGATCGTTACAGCGGATCACGGGAACTCAGACGAGGTCGTGACGCTGGAAGGGAAGCCGATGACTGCGCATACGACAAATCCCGTACCGGTCATCATCACAAAACCAGATATCGAATTGCGGAAAGGCGGCATTCTGTCGGATCTTGCACCGACGATGCTGAAGCTTTTAGAAATCGAACGGCCGGAAGAAATGTCCGGAACACCATTATTCTAAATTAAGGGAGAGATTGAAATGCCAATCATTACTCATATCCAAGCTAGAGAAGTTCTTGATTCACGCGGTAACCCGACTGTTGAAGTTGAAGTGTTTACAGAAAGTGGAGCGTTCGGCCGGGCCATCGTTCCTTCAGGCGCTTCCACAGGTGAATACGAGGCGGTTGAGCTGCGCGACGGCGACGCATCCCGTTATCTAGGAAAAGGTGTTTTGAAAGCGGTCGATCATGTCAATGAAATTATTGCGGATGAAATCGAGGAAAATTATTCTGTACTTGATCAAGTCGTTATCGATAATGCGCTTATTGAAATGGATGGTACGCAGAACAAAGGCAAGCTTGGCGCGAACGCGATCCTTGGCGTCTCAATGGCTGTTGCACATGCGGCAGCGGACTACTTGGACGTTCCACTTTACCAGTACCTTGGTGGCGTCAACGCGAAAGAGCTGCCTGTTCCGATGATGAATATTTTGAATGGCGGCGAGCATGCGGACAACAACGTCGATATCCAGGAATTCATGGTCATGCCGGTAGGTGCGGAATCATTCCGACACGGTCTTCGCATGGGAACTGAAATTTTCCATAGCTTGAAAGACGTTTTGAAATCGAAGGGCCTCAACACGGCGGTCGGTGATGAAGGCGGATTCGCTCCGAACTTAGCATCGAACGAAGAAGCGCTATCCACAATCATGGAAGCGATCAAAAAAGCAGGCTATGAACCGGGAGAAGAAGTATTGCTCGCAATGGATGTTGCTGCTTCCGAGTTTTACGACAGCGAAACGAAACAGTACCGTTTAACGGGAGAAGGAATTACAAAGACATCCGAAGAGATGGTCGCTTGGTATGAAGAGCTTTGCTCGAAATATCCAATTGTTTCAATCGAAGACGGCCTTGACGAAAACGACTGGGCTGGCCACAAGCTATTGACAGAGCGTCTAGGCTCGAAAGTCCAATTGGTCGGGGACGATCTGTTCGTCACGAACACCGAAAAATTGGAGCGCGGCATTGAAGAAGGCGTCGGCAACTCGATCCTTATCAAAGTGAACCAGATCGGCACATTGACAGAAACATTCGATGCGATCGAAATGGCGAAACGTGCTGGCTATACAGCAGTCATCTCCCACCGTTCCGGAGAATCCGAGGATACGACAATCGCAGACATCGCGGTTGCGACAAACGCGGGTCAAATTAAGACGGGTGCACCTTCGCGCACGGACCGCGTCGCGAAATACAACCAATTGCTCCGCATCGAGGACCAATTGGATGAAACAGCAGTCTACCGCGGAACAAAAACGTTCTATAATTTGAAAAAATGACACGAACAACCAGCCGGCTTTCGTCGGCTGGTTGTTTTTGAGATTGTCCAGCTCCAGGCGCCAACAGTGTGCCTTAATTTCTGCACAAACCGCAGAAATACGGCAAATCGAACTCTTCGTGGTTCGATTGGCTCGAGGTCATAAGTCAAATCTGCTCTGTGGCAAAAAAACGCCACGCCGTGTCCGCATGATGCGGGTATGCAGTCGTTGCCACAGGACGTGGCGAACTTAGACTGCCTTCCTTGATTCGCCTTATGCTTGTCGCCCCTAAGCAGGCGCCTTCCGCTTTTCGTAGAAACTTGTTGTAACAGTGAAAAATGTTTGATAGAATATAAATGTTGTGATGCTCTATGCAGGAGGTGGAACAAAGTGCATGCTTTGTTAATGACGTTGCTATTAATCGTATCATTGGCGTTGATCGTTGTTGTATTATTACAATCCGGAAAAAGTGCAGGTCTGTCTGGAGCCATCTCCGGTGGTGCCGAACAACTTTTTGGGAAACAGAAAGCACGTGGGCTAGACTTAGTGCTTCAAAGAGTGACAATTGTACTTTCAATTTTATTTTTCGTTTTGGCAATCGCCATCGTGAAAATTTAATCGGAACTATATAATCGTATAATTGATAAACGCCTGGCCACCCGTATGGTCGGGCGTTTTTTTCACTATGAAAAGGGAAAGATAGGATACATAAGGATTTTTTATTTAGATCTATATCATTTTTAGCAATGATAGAGAAAGGGTGACGGATATGAGAATCGCGCAACCGAAGCCATTCTTTTTCCAAAATGGCAAACGGGCAGTATTACTCTTGCACGGCTTCACAGGAACATCAGCTGACGTACGAATGCTTGGCCGTTTCCTAGAGAAGAAAGGCTACACATCACTGGCGCCGCACTATAAAGGACACGGCGTCCCGCCTGAACAATTGATCGAAACAGGTCCCGATGAATGGTGGGAAGACGTCATTTCAGGTTACAATCAATTGAAGGAAGCAGGCTACGAAGAAATCGCAGTCGGCGGATTATCTCTCGGCGGTGTATTTTCATTGAAATTAGGGGTTAAAATGCCTGTGAAGGGTATTGTAACAATGTGCTCGCCGATGATAATGAAAACACCGGAAAAATTATATGAAGGCGTATTGAAGTATGCTTCGGATTATAAAAGATATGAAGGAAAAACGGCAACTGAAATCGAAGAAGAAGTCGATGCACTACGCGGTAAAACGATGCCGTCGCTCGCTGACTTGAAGCCACTTGTCGATGATGTCAAAGAGCAGCTTCCGGATATCGATGCACCACTCCTCGTCATCCAGTCACGGAACGACAATGTGATCGATCCGGATTCCGCAAATGTCATTTACGATAATGCCGCGTCTGATGAAAAGCAGATCGAGTGGTTTGAAAAATCCGGACATGTCATCACACTCGGTCCGGAAAAAGAACAGCTTCACGAAGATGTATATCAATTTCTTGAATCACTCGACTGGAACGTGTGAAAATGGAATCAGTTGACGATAGTTATGAATGGAGGGATAGTAATTGGATTTTATTGATGAGGAATTAAAATCAAGGCTATTGAATTTCATGAAAGAGGAATCGTATAAACCAATGACGGTTCAGGAAATCCAAGAGGCATTAGAGATTCAAGGGGCAGCTGAGTTCAAGGAACTCGTAAAAATGCTCGTGCAGCTTGAACAAACAGGTGAGATTGTACGCTCCCGCACAAACCGTTACGGCGTTCCGGAGCGCATGAACTTAGTAAGAGGTAAATTCATCGGACACGCGAAAGGGTTCGGTTTCGTCACGCCGGAGACGGATGGAATGGACGACATCTTCATTCCGCCGCCGGAAGTTAACGGGGCGATGAACGGGGATATTGTACTTGTCCGAGTTTCGAAAGGCGACTATGGCGACCGTCGCGAAGGATCAATCATTAGAATCGCTGAACGGAAAACGACGAAGGTTGTCGGGACCTATCAGGATAACCGCGGCTTCGGCTTTGTCATCCCGGACGATAAGAAGCTGCCGATGGATATTTTCATCGGAAAAGGGAATTCACTCGACGCCGTCGAAGGACATAAAGTCGTCGTGGAAATTACAGAATGGCCGAGCGAGTTGAAATCCGCAACCGGTATGGTCGTCCAAATCCTTGGACATAAAAATGATCCTGGCGTCGATATTTTATCGATTATCCATAAACACGGGATAGAAGTAGAGTTCCCTCCTGAAGTGATGGAGCAAGCAAACAAGACGCCGGACGAAGTGCAGGAAAAGGATCTGTTCAAACGCCGCGATCTACGAGAGGATCTTGTCATTACAATTGACGGAGCCGACGCGAAGGACTTGGATGATGCCATTTCCCTCGTGAAAAATGAAGACGGAACGTACACATTATCCGTCCATATCGCTGATGTCAGCTATTATGTAGAGGAGCACACACCGCTCGATGAAGAAGCGTACGACCGGGCGACGAGCGTCTATTTGACGGACCGAGTCATCCCGATGCTTCCGCATAAGCTATCGAATGGCATCTGTTCCTTGAATCCTCACGTGGATCGTCTGACGATGTCTTGCCAGATGACAATCGACCGGAACGGAAAAGTGATCCACCATGAAATATTTGAAAGTGTCATCCAATCGAAGGAACGGATGACGTATACGGACGTCTATAAGATCATCGGGGAAAAAGATGAAGAGCTCATGAAGAAATACGAGCATATCGTCCCGATGCTGAATAATATGGCGGACCTTGCATCAATTCTGAGGCAGAAACGGATCGACCGCGGAGCCATCGACTTCGACTTCAAGGAATCAAAAGTGATTGTTGATGAACAAGGTTGGCCGACCGATATCGTGATTAGGGAACGTACAGCGGCGGAACGCCTCATCGAGGAATTCATGTTGGCTGCGAACGAAACGGTTGCCGAGCATTTCCACTGGATGCAAGTGCCGTTCCTCTACAGGATCCATGAAGATCCAAAGGCGGAAAAGCTCCAACGATTCTTTGAATTTCTGACTAACTTCGGAATCGTCGTCAAAGGGACGGGGAATAAAGTGCATCCTCGCGCGTTGCAGGAAATTGTCGAGTCAATCGAAGGCATGCCGGAAGAGACAGTCATTTCAACAATGCTCCTCCGCTCGATGCAACAGGCGAAGTATTTCGAGGAAAGCCTCGGCCACTTCGGATTGTCAGCTGATTTCTATACGCATTTCACATCACCAATCAGACGTTATCCGGACTTGATCGTTCATAGATTGATCCGCACGTATTTGATTAACAAGGATGTTTCATCCGAAACGATCGCACATTGGAACGCTAACATGTCTGAGATCGCTCAGCACACGTCCGAGCGTGAACGACGGGCAGTCGATGCGGAACGCGATACGGACGCACTGAAGAAGGCACAGTACATGCTCGATAAGATTGGTGAAGAGTTCGATGGAGTCATTTCATCGGTGACAAACTTCGGTATGTTCGTGGAACTGGAAAACACCGTAGAAGGGCTCGTCCATGTCAGCTATATGACGGACGATTATTACCGTTTCGATGACCGTCAAATGATGATGATCGGCGAGCATACCGGCAAGCAGTTCAGAATCGGTGATGAAGTGACAATCAAAGTCGTTTCCGTCAAACCTGAGGAATCGGCGATCGACTTCGAAATTTCAGGAATGAAGCAATCATTCCACCGAGCACGGAAAGAGTCGCCGAAAGTTATCCATGCGAAGAAACCATCAAGTGGCGGCGGGCGTCGGGGAGATTCCGATAAGCCTAAAGGCGACAAGAAAAAAGGCGCACCTAGCCAGAAGAAGAAGTTTTACGAAGGTGTAGCGAAAAAGAAGAAGAAACAAGCTCCGAGAAAGAGAAAATAAACGTGGCGGCATTCGTTGAAACGAGTGCCGCGGCATTTTTAATTAGTGGGGGGTAATAGGACTATGGCAAAAGGTGCAGGGAAAGTACTGGCCGTAAATAAAAAAGCGAATCATGATTTTGCAATTGAAGAAACAATTGAAGCAGGGATTGTACTGCAAGGAACGGAAATCAAGTCGATCCGTAATGGCAAAGTGCAATTACGCGATGCTTTCGTTTTGATCCGGAACAATGAAGCATGGATTTCCAACATGCATATCAGTCCGTACGAACAGGGAAATCAATTCAACCACGACCCATTGCGTTCACGAAAGCTGCTGCTCCATAAGAAACAGATTGCAACGCTGCTCGGGCAGACAAAGCAGGAAGGCTTCGCAATCGTTCCGCTGAAAATGTACTTAAAAGACGGCTTCGCGAAAGTATTGATCGGCATCGGTAAAGGAAAGAAGCTCTACGATAAACGTGAGGATCTGAAGAAGAAGGAAGCGAAACGCGAAGTGGAACGTGCATTCAAAGCGAAACAGCAGTATTGATTTTTACGTCAAAATGTAGTATGATACTAGTAGTGATATAGTTCAGAAGCCTTTCAACAGGCATTCCTGACATCCCTTAAAGGTATAACAACCTTTACTAACGGGGACGTTACGGATTCGACAGGGGTGGTCTGGGCTTGAGCTGCGCGTCGGAGGGATCGTCTCCGTCAGAAACGACAGTTAATAATAACTGGCAAAACAAACAACAACCTAGCATTCGCAGCTTAATAAGCTGATGAATCTGCCTAGCAGTTCCATCGCCCATGTGGCATTGTTAGGCTCACTTATTAGTGGGATACGGTAACGGTCGCCTCCTGAGGCAGTTGCAAGAGATTATCAGGATAGCGCTCAAGACGCCTTGATTGACGGCATAATGCAGTGCGAATCGCAAGTAGTCAATCTACACGCGTAGACGCTGAAGTAGCAGAGCCTTTGGACGCGGGTTCGACTCCCGCCGTCTCCATAATTAAATGGACTGGTACAAATAGTCGTATAGAGATAGGGGTATTGAGCGGGAGCTGGACTCTTGGGCAATATCCCTATTTTTATGCTTTAGGATGGATGTTCATCAAAAGTCAGCGAATTAGAATGAAAGTTACTAATAAAGGTCAAAGGTATACTTCATTAATATAAGTACATTATATTTATTGAATGGGTTTTCTTTATAGAAGAGAATAGAAAAGTAGGTGAACAAAGTGGGGAAATATCAATTGGATAACAAAGGTAAAGCGGCTGTGACAAAGTATCATGAAAAAAACAAGCCGGCCAAATTTGATAAAAAGCAGCAACTGGAAAAGCTACGTGCGGAGTATTTGAAAAAAAAGCAAAAACAAACAGATAATGAATAGCAATGAAAACATAGGAAGACGAAAATCTCCCTATGTTTTTTCTTGTCCTAAGTTATGGAAATAAAAGAAATAGAAGAGAGACCTTCTATTTCTTAAAGGGAATATTCAACAATTCCGGAACTGTGACAAACTCGTACCCTTGCCCTTGGAGTGTCGGAATAATTTGTTGAAGTGCTTCGATTGTATTGGTCCTATCTCCACCCGATTCTGCTCCATCGTGCATGAGAATAATCGCGCCTGGATGAATAATGTCTAACACATTTGAAGCAATAACTTCCGGCGGGTCTTCCTGCCAATCCAACGAATCAACCGACCAGCCAATCACGTAATAGTCCATGTCGCGTAGCTTTTCGACTAATTCATTGTATAAGAAGCCATATGGTGGTCTAAATAATTTTGTCCGGTAACCAATAATACCGTTTAGAGCGTCCTCCGTTCGAGTTACTTCCCCCTCTAGGGTATCGAGGTCGGATTCTTCCACAAGATTAGGATGGGCGTACGTATGGTTTCCGATTACATGCCCCTCGTTTTGCATGCGCTTGACAATTTCAGGATTTGCAACCGCTCTTGAACCTAACACGAAAAATGTTGCTGGTACATTGTACTGTTTCAATACATCTAATACATCATTTGAAAACCGCGGGTCAGGACCATCATCAAAAGTTAAAGCAACTCGTTTTTCATCGGTAGGGCCTTGCAAGAAAAATATATCTGGATACCGCTGTTGTAAAATTCTTAGGTCAACAGGCTGCTGAGGGTCTCGACCGGAACTTTCAGATCCTCCGTCAAGGTCAGGCAAATCCTCTTCAGGAACACCTTGTATGACCGCTTTCGGCCATTGCCACGATACATTTACCAACGGTTCCTCATTCGCTTGAACAGTCGTGATATCTGTTATATGAAAACTAAATAATAACCCCGTAACCAACAACCACTTGAATAGTAGATCTTTCATCCATTCATCTCCTTTTTGTATTCCTTCGTGTTGATAACAGAGGCTATTTAATATCACCATTGTTATTTTTGACGAAAGCGGGTTATTTATTCAAAAAGAAGTGAACGAGGCTAAACGGGGACTTTACGGATTCGACAGGGGTGGTCTGGGCTTGAGCTGCGCGTCGGAGGGATCGTCTCCGTCAGAAACGACAGTTAATATAACTGGCAAAACAAACAACAACCTCGCATTCGCAGCGTAAGCTGTTGAATCTGCCTAGCAGTTCCATCGCCCATGTGGCATTTTTAGGCTCACCTATTAGTGGAATACGGTAACGGTCGCCTCCTGAGGCCGTTGCAATAAACTACCAGGATAGCGCTCAAGACGCCTTGATTGACGGCATAATGCAGCGCGAACCGCAAGTAGTCAATCTACACGCGTAGACGCTGAAGTAGCAGAGCCATGGACGTGCTATCTTTATCAGCCATATTTAACTATGGAGACGGTGGGAGTCAAACCCAGTCGTAACAATGATTAAAAAGATAGGGGTATTGAACGAGAGCTGGGATCTTGGGCAATATCCCTATTTTTAAGTTATAGGATGGATAAAAAGATTATATGCTCATTCATCTAAAAGTTCTAAGCACCTTTAAATGAAAGTACCTACACCAAAACCAGTACACTAATAAAGGTAAAAGGTATATCTCATTGGAATAGGTACATTATATTTGTTGATAGGTTATCTGTAATGAAGAGAAATGAAGAGTAGGTGAACAATGTGGGGAAAAATCAATTAGATAACAAAGGTAAAGCGACTGTGACAAATTATCATGAAAAAAACAAGCTTGCCAAAATTGATAAAAAGCAGCACCTTGAAAAAATACGCGCGGAATATTTGAAGAAAAAGCAAATACAAACAGATATATAATTATGAATGAAAAAATAGGAAGACTAAAATCGCCCATGTTTTTCTTATTCTAAGTTCACTTGTTCAATTTTAATTAAATAATTATACGAGTTCCTGGTATTGTAACTAAACAAGGAAGGGTACAATATATATGTGTTTGGTTGCCATATCAATATCCATTTTACGAGGCCGTTGCAAGAGATTATCAGGAAAGCGCCCATGACGCCTTGATGGACGGCATAATGCAGTGCGAATCGCAAATAGTCAATTTCCAAGCATAGACGCTGAAGTATTGGAGCTTATGGAAGGGGTTCGACACCCACATTCTCCATAAAAATTATAAATAGCATGGAAAGAAGCATGAACTCTCTGGAATGGAGAGTTCATGCTTCTTTATTTTAAGTTAGGGCCGTATTTAATCTGAGAAGCACAAAATAGCAGTAAATAACCTGTATTCCAATTCATTCCTCAAATATGATAAAATAGTCATAATGTATGTGGTTAAATTTACTTAATCCCAGCGCAACTGCAATATAAAAGATGGGGAGTTGATACCGCTTGAACAAGTTTACTGCCAACTACTGTTACTCAAACTCAAATTTTATCATATCGAACCTCCCTGTCCAACCAATAGATAGTACTTTTTCTAACCTAATACGCATCACACAAAATATAATTATGCGGGGCGCTCCTACTATCGCATCTATTTATATTCGTGAACAATTAGGATTAAGTCGGGACTATCTTAAGGATATGGAAAAGGTAGCATTTTTATCAGATGAGAATCTTAATTGGACACGGACCATTAAAGGTGATGTTAGTAGAAACGACTTCCCGGCACATCAATTTTATAATGACTTGCCTGAAATTCTGAAAAGTGTCGGTTTTATACGAAATCTTATTATTGCAGAATGCCCGATTCATGATATTCTTCCTGAAGTAAATGGGGCTTTTCATAGACAACAAGTCGATTTCTATATTCCGTTATTACGAACAGTAATCGAAGTTGATGGAAGCAGTCATCAGGTGCATCAGCAGAAAAAACACGATAAACAGCGGGACAATCTCTTCAGCCGTAATAGAATCAAAGTAATCCGAATCTTAACACACGAAATCCGTATGAGAAATTATGAGCCTTTCAAACAGCAATTCCGAAAAGTATATATGGATCATAAAGAGACGATTAACGTTTATAAAAAGTACTTATCTATATCACCCGAACAAATTGAAACTCAAGTACAGCTATCGTCAATTGTTCGTATACAAATTCTTATTTTAGAGCTGCTGGATAGAGGAGTTCTATCTCTTGAAGATAGAACATGGCGATTAAATATTCGAGCTCACGATGCGGAAAGTTTTTTGGAGATAGCGATTATTGACTTAGAAAAATGGCTTGGAAATATCGCTGCTCTTCTTGATATTAAAATTGAATTTCCAGAGATTCAAATTAAGGTATTCGACAATGCTAATGATTTGCCTATTGATCAAGAGCAGATAAATATAGATTTTGACATATTTAAACGTTGGGATGAAACGGTACATCAAAAAAATGTCTACTTTATCCGAACGGATTTTGACGATAATGCAAATTATTTTTCAGTTAAAATAAATGAGTCTGTTACCTACAAGTTGAGAAAGGAATTTCATGAAAAACAATTGAAGTTCTTACTAGAGAATATTTTTGGTCACAAAGAATTCAGAGACGGACAACTTGAGATCATTATAAATTCATTAAATGGAGAGGACACAGTTGGTCTATTGCCAACTGGTGGAGGAAAATCACTGACATATCAGCTCTGTACGTTATTACATCCTGCGATCAGTTATGTAGTAGCCCCAATCAAATCCTTAATGGCTGACCAAATTGAAAATGCGAAAACAAGGCACTATATCAGCCATGTCGCTTTCATCAATAGTGATTTGTCTCCAGGAGAAGCAGAAAGTATCCTAAATGATTTTTCTAAAGGAAAGTACATTTTCTTAATCATCTCCCCGGAGCGTTTTCAAATAAAAAAGTTCAGGGAAGAGCTGGAGATAATTAATCGGAGCAAAGCTATCGCAATTGCGACAATTGATGAAGTGCATTGTCTTTCGGAATGGGGACATGATTTTCGTACTGCTTACCTATCTTTGGCCAATACGATCAGGCGGTATACGCCTTCAGCACGGTTTTTGGCGTTGACTGCAACAGCTTCTTCCAAAGTGCTAAAGGATGTTATGACCGAGTTAGGGATCGAGCCGTATAATATCATTACTATTTCTGATTTTAAACGACCAGAATTACTTTTTGATATCCGAAATGTACCAAGAAACAAGAAAACAGAACAACTAATTGAGATCCTAGGTGAAAACAAGAAGATAGAAGGACCGACCGTAGTATTTACACCTTTAGTGAACAGGAATACCGGATGTTACGAATTGAGCTTGGCCGTCAAGAATAAGACTGGAATGAAGTCTAATTTCTATTCAGGAAGCAAGCCTAAAAAATTTGAAGTTGCAAATTTTAATAAATATAAAGATGAGATTCAAAGGTCCTTCATGAATGATGAGATTGATGTTCTGGTAGCAACAAAAGCTTTTGGAATGGGCGTTGACAAAAGCAACATTAGAAGAACAATCCATTACGGTATACCGAATTCCCTTGAATCCTTTTATCAAGAGGCGGGAAGGGCCGGACGGGATAGGGAATCCTCAGAATGTATTATCCTATATAGCCCCGATAGGCTCGATAGTGAAAGTGAAGTTGTCATTTTCGGTATGGCGACGGATGTGGAAAGAATGATATTGCATGAAAGAAAGTTATCAGGTGATTTGACCACATCACTCTTTTTCCTGAGAAATTCATTGATGAATATCGAATCTGAAATCGTGGCTCTTTGCAAATTCTTTGAGGGGTATCTGTTAAATGCCGGAAATACTATTTTAATTCCATTCAAAAGCGAAAGTGAGATGGGGATGATTGAGAGATCCATTTATCGATTCACTCTTATTGGGATCACGTTAGATTGGACGATTGATTGGAACAAAAGATTGATTGAAGTTGAGATAGAAGACTGGACAGAGGAAATTGTGTTAAATGCTTTGGAAGCACATATCCAAAAATACGATTTCAATTTTTCTATTACTGATGAAAGTTCCACTAATGAACTATCAAAGCGTTTCCACGAAAGTAATGAGGGGATTATCAAAAAAGCTCTTCGTGTCCTATTGACTTGGTATAACGATAATATCAGCTATTCTAGAAAACGCTCACTGTTATTAATGAAGCAATATGCAGATGAATTCACAGACAGTGCAACTATGCAGGACAAGCTTGCGACATATTTCAAGAGAAATGATGATATTTTTCTATTGGAAAAGATTGTCGGGGATAAAAAGAAAATAAAAGACTGGTACAAAATCTTCTTTATTCAGGAGGAAGGTAAGGAACTGCAACAGCGTCAGTTAAGTTCTTTCAAGGATCTTTCGATTCAATGCAGCCGTTTTTTGGAAAGCGAGAACAATAATACTGCATTAAATTTAATTTCCGGAATGCTTAAATTGCAGCAAGGGAATTTCGAATCTATAGATGGCAAACAAAGGATGGAATCTGCAATAAGGGAGATATCTAAGTTGCAAAATAGTGTTAGAAAACAGATGCTTGTCTCTATACTTTACACCTCCAAAAGTTATTTTGATGACGAAAAAAGAAATGAACTGAGCCGAACCTTAATAGATAATGGTTATGATCAAATGGATGATCTTAAAGAAATTCATCTTACCTTAGAAGACCCTACAAGTTACCGTTGTATGATAAAAGCATTACACACAAAATTACAAGGACAGAAAGGAGTGGGGTATCCGTGGGAGATTTAAAACAAATCGAATTGCTTGAAGTATATATAGAGGATTTTGGTAAGGAGTTGAACAATGTTAAAAAAGCTTCTGATTATTTAGAGCTAATAGAGAAATTTCAAGAAGAAGTAACCCGGACGACAAATATTTTAGATCAATCAAAAGAAAGTATCGTAATACATCAAGGAATAATTGATTCTAAGCTAGCTCTTTATCAGTCAATTCTTCAAAATATCGAACAAAAGCAAAAAGTAATTGAGGGAAAACAAGAAGAACTAACACAAAAGTTTGGCATTCAATTTGAAAGACAGAATGATCAACTAAATGAACTTTTAGAATCAATGAAGGAATTCAACCAGCTAACAAAAGGTATGATTGAACATCAGTTTGAAACACAGCAGGCTGCGTTTAAGAAGCTATCAGCCAAAAATTTTGTTTTCTTCTGTGTGAATGCGGTTTTTGGAATCGGAATTATTGTGTTAATAATAATAAAGTAGTGAACTGGCAACACAAACAACAACCTAGCATTCGGAGCGTAAGCTGATGAATCTGCGTAGGATGAGGACGGTTCATTACAATAATCTAATATCTTCGCAAATAGATGCTTCGGAAGAAAATGATTGTGCGGCAGGTAGTTTTTTATAAATGAAAGTAGTTATGGCCCTATCTTATACATTCATCGGTAGTATTTCTTATTCAATTATTTATCTTTTAAAGACCAAGTCATAGGATATATATATTAAGATGTACTTATTGTGAATAATTAGTAAACCCTTATGGTATGGATGAGATATTAAGAGGTGGCGAGGAGAAATGAGAAAGCTAGTAATTATTTTTTGCTTTCTACTTGCAGGTTGTAGTGGTTACTCCGAAAAAGACTTAGGAAAAGCAAGAGATGAAGGGTATAAACAAGGGTATGAAGAAGGATATGCTATGGATGAAGAGGAAGCTCAAGAGAGTATGAAAACAGCATATAATGATGGACATGAATATGGTTTTACTGAAGGATTTTCTTTAGCTCAAGAGGAGGCTAAAGTGAGTATAGAAACAGCATACAATGATGGACACGAAGATGGCTTTACTGAAGGTTATGTTCTAGCTGAAGAGGAAGCTCAAAAGGTTCAAGAAACAGCATACACTGAAGGTTATGTAGCGGGGGTAGCAGCATCACGAAGCTATTCGAATAATTCGGATGGCAACTTGGGTGACATTTCTTATTCAATTAAAGGTAGCTTAAATACCCTGGGGACACCCTCGATTGATATTGATGGATATGATTGGAGATTCATGCTGGATTACGATAAGAGGGATCTAATTGAGGCTATTGCAGAAAATCAGGGTAAATATTTATCTCGTGACGAAGTGGATAACATCATTTATTTAATAGATGGTTATTATGAAAATGGTATGAAGTACAAAACAGTCGGAGAAGTACTGGAAGAATTATAACTTTCATAAATATTAAACGGAAGAATTAGAAACACCCGAAATGAACGAGTCAATTCCACTATGGAAAGGCTCTTCCGAATATGGTCTTAGCTTTTCTGAATCCTTGCTTACTCCCAAGCAAAAAAAATGATTATCATGTACCATTGTAAATAAATTGTTTTCTTATAACTCTTTTTATTTTGTGGAGGATAGATATGATCATAACACCTTTTGGTACATACAATGGAGACAGTTGGGAAGAACACTGTCAAGTCTTTTTAAAGATGAAATATGAAGCTGATGGTTATCAAGAGATGACTGCACATACAAATGGTGATTTAGGTATTGAGGGCTTTACAAGAGAAGGAATTGTTTTTCAATGTTATTGTCCTGATGAAGAATATGATTCCAGTAAACTCTATGAACATCAAAGGGACAAGATTACTGAAGACTTAGGTAAATTACTGAAATTCAAGAGCCAATTACTTAAGTTTTTTCAAGGAGTAAAAATTAAAAAGTGGATTTTTATCACTCCGAAAATTACAAATAAAGAGCTGATTAGGCACTGTCATGCAAAAGCTGTCGAATATAGAAGTAATGAAACAATGAAAGATCTATTGGATGACACTTTTGATGTTCTTGCACATGATGAGTTATTTTACGGAAGAGAAATTATTCAGGCAAAGCAGATTTTAAATGAAAAAATAAATATTAATGTCCAAGTACCTGATGAGGATGAGATTATTAACTGGAAACAATGCCAAACGGCATCAATAGCTATACTGGATAGGAAAATAGGAAGCCTTTTTCTTGGTCTAGACGAGCCAAGCAAATCTAAGAGAACTAATCAATATATTGATGTGCAAGTGAGAAACTATATTAAAGGCCAAGAAATTTTAAATCATATGCAGCAGACATATAGTTCTGCATATGAGAAACAAGTGAAGATAAAGAGTTCGATTGCAAGTCATTTGGAAGCAGAGGTACTACTGACTGATTTAGCACCAAAAGAGTTACTATATGATACTTTGGAAAAATATAAGACAGCACTTATGGGGGAAAAGTTTCATGATATTTTTGAGTTCTCAGTGTATAACGATTTATGTCATGAAGCTATTGCAAGCTGGTTAATTGACTGTCCATTAGATTTTGGAGGGTAAAATAATGGATCTACCATTTGATGAAATAAAAGAAATTAGATTTAGTAGAAAAAGAGTCCCTATCTCTCCCGAAATGCGACCAATTTACAGGATTTCACAGATTATTCTCGTCCTGCATCTTTCATCAACTAAGCAAACTGCATCGCTTTTAAAATTACAGTTATTTAATTGGGGATTGCAGAATGAAGGCCGCTATGAGCGATTGATCAAACTAAAGGAAACAAGTTATTTCCCAATTATTCACTTTGACCCTTTTTTGAATAGAGCATTAACCTTGGGTGTTGCGATGGGAGTTTTTTCATTTAACGATAAGACTGGTAAATTCTCATTAACAGAAAAAGGGGAGATTTTAGCACAAAGTATATTAAATGAGGATGTGTTTTTAGAAGAAAAAAAATTCTTGAAAACAATTAGAAAGAGCCTATCTGATACTTATATTTTGAATTTATTTAAAGAGAGGTATTCCTCATGAATCGATTAAAATTGAATCACCTCAAGATAACGCTTGATACGGCAGAAGGAGTATTTGGCGCAAGTATTCCTTTCCAAGATGGATTTAATATATTAAGAGCCAGAAATACAAAAGGAAAAAGTTCCACTCTAAATTCAATCCTATACATATTAGGAATCGAAGAAATGCTTGGTGGAAGAAATGCGAAAACAATGAAGCCTGCGTTAAAGGACAAGCTGTCATTTAAGGGAAAAGAAATTCCTATCTTAGAATCCAAAGTACAGTTGGAGATTTCCAATTATAAAGGGGAAATCATTACACTTACTAGGTGGATTAAGTCATCCGGTTTTGATGAAAGACTAATTAGAATTCATTTTGGAGCTCTATTGTCAAAAGAAGATAATGTGAATTTCCGAGACTTTTACGTTCATATGCATGGTTCTGCATCAGAGAACGCAGGATTTCATACCTTCTTATCCCGTTTTATAGAGTGGGAATTGCCACAGGTTCCAACATTCGAAGGTGGAGACAGGATTTTATACATTCAGACACTATTCCCTTTATTTTTCATAGAGCAAAATAAAGGCTGGAGTAGCTTTTATTCCCCCATTTCAGGAAGTTTTGGAATAAGAGATTTATCTAAGCGTGCATTCGAATTTTTATTGAAAATGGATGTTACCATGAACACTAAGGAACGTGAAGAATTAAAAATTATGAAAGCTTTACTAACTAATAGATGGTCCATTTTAAAACAAGAGGTGGAGGAATTAGCAGTCACTATTCACGCAGAAATTCCAAGTTTACCTGAAAAACCTACACTCTTAGATGAATTAAATTTGAATGTTTATGATGAAAACAAAAAACTAATATCCATTGATGACCATATATTTGAATTAGAGGGTGCAATAAAAGCAAAAGAAAAATATAGTGTAGTAAAGATATCAGACGTAACATCCGAATACGAAAAAAAAGTAAAAGAGCAAGACCTTTTAGTATTACAGTTGCAAAGTGAAATAAATTCAATACGACAGGATTTATATTTAGAAAGAAACAACCAAGAATCAATGAATGAAAATCTGAAGAAATTAGAACTAGATTTAAAAAGAAACCGAGAAGCTGAAAAACTTTATAAACTAGGATCAAATGTAGAATCAACTTTTTCGCTAAGTATCTGCCCAACATGTAACCAACATGTTGAAGACTCACTTATGCCACCTGAAACAAATATTCAACCGTTGGGTTTATCTGAAAATATAACCTTCATAAAAGAGCAAATCAAGACGTTGATATTTGGTATTATGCAATCTCATAAGGTCGTACAAAATAAACAATCAAAGCTAGCTGTAATTTCTGGTCACCTTGAAAATGCCAGAAGGGAATTAAGACTATATAAGTCTGAGTTAAATGAAAATCCCGAGTTGCCGACTAAGCTTGAGCTGAATAAATTAGTAGAATTAAAAATTCATTTAAATAAATTATATGAAGCGAGCAGCTCTTTCGATAAAATAGAACAGCGTTTTGAAGTAATTAAAGGAGAGTGGCGAGATTACTTACAAAGACAAGGAGATTTGCCGAAAGATTATTTCTCATCGCAGGATAAGAGAAAGTTAATCTATTTTGAGAGAGAGTTTCTAAGTTTATTAGAAACATTTAACTTTTCTAGTATTAATACGGAGGATATCATGATTTCATATGATAAATACACACCTGTTGTTAGCGGTTTTGATATCAAATTTGATTCTTCAGCTAGTGATAATATTCGTCTGATTTGGTCTTATGTAATTGCTATTTATAAAACAAGTCAACAGCTTCATGGGAACCATCCAGGACTTATCGTGTTTGATGAGCCAGGTCAACAGCAGATGGATGAAAAAAGTCAAAGGCAACTTTTTGAAGTGTTATCAAAAACAAAGATGCAATCTATCATTGGGACATCACTTAAACCAGAAGAGATAAAAGAGATGACGAAAAACCTTGATCTAAATGTAATTGACTTGGGAGAAGATTATATTATTAAGCCCTTATCAAACTAGAAATTCAGGACGCAAAAACGTTGTACTTTAAAATAGATGTTATATTTTTGATTAATCCTAGTCAAACGTTATAAATATCAGCAATAAACGGCGGTATATCAGCGATTTAACGGACTAGGGATATTGAACGGGGGTTGAACCCTTAAACGTGTGCCTGGTACCCGTCACTAGAAAGCGGGGACATGAGAAAGTTAACAAATAAGAGATTCGAATGTTATGAGGCCGTTGAAAGAGATGTCAGGTGAGCGTGCAAGACGGCTGGATTGATGTAAATATGCGGGCGAATATTGACAAAATGAAGCACAAATTCCTCATATAGAGAATTTGTGCTTTTTATCTTTATAATAATTAGGGAGACGGTGGGAGTCTATCCCACGTCTCAGGGCTTTAATACTATAGCGTCTACACGTGTAAAATTGACTACTTGCGTTGATATTCACATTTCCTTTTGATTACGGCCACCCGATTTTACCACTTGTGAAATCTTTTTTACCATTGAACGTCAAGGGATTTACCTGGTAACGCCTACTCGTGTACCAGTTACAATGAAATGGCGTGCTAGCTGGGAAGAGGGCGGTTTCAACGGAATTATCACAATGCGAAATGTACCGGTTAACAACTTGACACCGAGCCTCTGCGGGCATGAGTCCCAAGCCAGGAGACCAGCAGCAACACTTTGCTGGTTTTTTCTGCCAATGCTATCATGCCCGCCACTCGTTGTAAAGTTGTGATTATAAGAATCGACAGCCTTCCCAGTTATTGTGGATCATGTACACATGTCTCTTATGCAAGGAGCAATGGTAAGCTACTTGTCATTCGCTGGTACATCTGTTGTCACTCTGTGGTAAAAAAGATGGCAGAGGGGGTACATTCCCTTGGCTGTAATCATTCCTTTTGGCAAACTGACTCCGCCGCTATCAAGTTAAAGTACTGTTGCTCTTAATTGCAACCTCTTTAATACTACAACATCACTATCAAGTGTTAATTGCCAGGCACCCAAACAGTTCAGATGTAAACAGTGCCTGGTACTGGATCCTTAGTCTCCGACCTGTTATCTGGAGAGATACTTAATGATACAAGTATTAATCGTATATCACATTTTTTCCTTGTTCAGTTAACTTTTGTAAAGATGTTAGCATAAGATTTATTTCTTCGTTAGATTTAGTTATTTGAGTTATAAGTTCTTCGCAACATCTCCATTCTTTCGTTTTTAGTAGCTTTCTTGTAGGAATTATTTTTGAAATCTACCTGATTACTCTTATTGTTTTCTTTATAGCCTTTCCAAATTTTTGATTCCGGCTTGATACGTATAACCCCTTCTCGCTCTTGGTTACTGCGCATGAGCTTTTCTTGTTCTTCAGCATATAATGCCTTAGCTCGTTGGAAGGTTGCGGCATATTGTTTTTGCTGTTCGCTTTCGATTTGCAAATCAGATAATGTTAGTGAATCATTATCTAATTTAAATGCTTTAGAAAACGTTAATTTATAGGGTTCACTTAAAAAGTATGCTCTTGCAGGTGTAGCGTTCTTCTGTTCCAACACGCGAAATGATTCAATAGCAATTTCCTCGTTTGCAGGTGTAATGTATAAGATGCTTTTTACAATCAATTCAGTGTTAGGGAGCTTTAATACTTTTTGTTGTTCATTCATCGGAGCCAACTTGGAAAGGAATTCTACCCAATGTAAATCCGCTTTCTGTGTAGATAAAGCCTCTCGTTCCGCCGCCCAAAGGACCAAAGAGCGGCCATTTGTATCGACGCCCAAGTTGTTCCTCTCTATAAAAAATAATGCATCGAAGCCAAGCGATTTATAATAGATTCTTTCTTGTTGAATACTCTTTGCGATTGATGAATCTGTCGAGTTACTTATATTGGTGAGAATCGTAATAGCATATTTATTAGCATTAATTTTCAATGCTAAATCAGGAATATATTTTTTGAAATCTGAGTTTAAATAGCCATATGAGATAGAAAGATGTGGATAAACCCTTGATAGCACTTCTAGTTCATCATTCATTAAAGCTAGTATTTGGAGATGTCGTGGCGTATCGTTTTTCTTTTGCTTTTCATATTTACGGTAACGTGCCTCACTTAGTTTGGAAGGTTCGCATCCTTCACCGTGTTGATGAGAAAAGAAGTTACCGAGTACCTCTCCGCTTTTTACAATCAATTTCGCTTTACAATACGGACATATAAAAGTTCCTTTCCTTGCAATTTGTTTATGGTTCATTACTTCACTTTCAGATAAGCTTTGTGGAATTATATAAATTTTACTGTCGTTTTTATGCCATGCCTCTTTCAAGATAACCCCTCCTATAAAATAGTAATTATAGTTTATACGTATGATATAGACAGAGGTTTCAAATAAATTAATAAATAAAACAATTAGGAGTACAGTAACTCTTTAACTAGAATAACTCGCCCTTCGGTTCGGAGTTTTCAGCTATTGATTTATTGGATAACTTATCCTAAACAGCACATTACTAAGGAGAAGAAGACTTTAGGGCTGAGGACAAGAAAAGTTTAAATTAGCATATTAATGTAATACAGACCCCCGGTTATCATTAAAGAAGTTTAGAATTAACTTGGTTGTAGTTTGGTAGGTTTTGTCTTCCCAATATGCTAAACTAAAACGTTCGAAAGGCAATCAAGAAGGTGGAATTCAAATGAAAAGAACGGAACACAAGCAACAACAGAAACAATTGAATAGAAAGAAGAAATGGTCTACCATACAAAAACCTATCCGGATACTATTACTTGTAATGCTACTTGTAGTCCTCGGTGGATTGGTCAAGGTGAATCAATTAATAGCATCAAGTGATGTGAGTAAACTAGAAGTACCTGAACCGAGACCGACGTTTATTTATGATCAAAACGGAGAGATCGTAAGTAAAATTTCAAATTCTAACATTGAAGGAGTTCGTCTGGACCAAATACCAAAAGAGTTGATTGAAGCAGTCATCTCCGTGGAGGATCAGCAGTTTTATAAACATACTGGGGTTAATTATTTTGGGATTGCCCGGGCATTTACTCAAAATACATTAAAAGGAGAAGTTGTTGCTGGTGGGAGTACAATCACTCAACAGCTTTCGAAAAATGCGTTTTTGACGCAGGAACGTACATATTCTCGTAAATTCAAAGAATTGTTTATCGCGATGAAAATTGAGAGAGCGTATTCGAAAGATGACATTCTGGAACGCTACCTGAATCAAATCTATTTTGGCGAAGGGGCATGGGGTGTTCAACGAGCTGCGGAAGTCTATTTCGGGAAAGATGTAAGCGAATTGACGTTGAGCGAATCTGCTACATTAGCGGGATTGATTAAAGCACCTACTCATCTATCTCCTTATAAGGACATGGAGAAGTCGATGGAACGACGTAACATTGTTTTATCGTTAATGAAAAGTGAAAAGTATATTAGTCAAGCAGAGTTCGACGAAGCGATCGGCCAAGAAATTGTGTTAGCTGATTCAACAATGCCTAATTATAAAGGGAAGTACCCATATTATATTGACCATATTATTGACGAGGCTGTTAACAAGTTCGGACTAACGAAAAATGAAGTGCTATCTGGAGGATTACATATAAAGACAGCGTTAAATCCTGTCATCCAAGATGCCCTTGAAGAAGTCTATGAGGATGAAAGTTACTTTCCAGAGAGTAAGCCCGATCAACTCATTCAAAGCGCTGCGGTCTTCTTGGATCCTAAAACGGGCGGCATTACCGCCTTGGTAGGGGGCAGAGGAGAATATACGTATGGACGCTTCAATAATGCGACCCAGCTCGTTAGACAGCCGGGATCGACCTTGAAACCACTAGTGTACACTGCTGCGCTCGAGCAAGGCTATCAAATTTCGGATATGCTCGTTGACGAGCCAATCAACATTAATGGCTATTCTCCCAAGAATTTCGATCATAGATTCAGAGGACAAGTGACAATGTACGATGCGGTCGCTCAATCGTATAATATCCCTCCCGTCTGGCTCTTGCATCAGATTGGAATTGAAAAAGGAGTGCGCGCCGTAGAGCGGTTCGGAATTCCGTTGGATGAAAATGATCATAATCTTGGCCTGGCATTAGGGGGCTTGCACAAAGGTACATCACCCTTGCGAATGGCTCAAGCTTTTTCTGCATTTCCGAATAATGGGGTCATGATGGAAGCTCATGCGATTGTAGAAATAAAAGATTCAGAAGGCGAAGTCATTGGCAAATGGCGTGAACAGTCTGTAGAAGTAACAGAAGCGGAAGTTGCCCAGCAAATGACCTATATGCTGAAAGGTGCTGTCGAAGAAGGTACAGCCCAGAAAGCTCACCTTTCAGGGATGGATGTAGCCGGTAAAACAGGTACTACTCAGCTGCCATTCACGGGTGTGGATGGATCAAAGGATCATTGGTTCGTCGGGTATACACCGGACATCGTAGGTGCAGTTTGGTTAGGCTATGATAAAACGGATTCCGAACATTACTTAACATCGACTAGTAGTTTTACAGTGCCGCCAATTTTCGGGGAAGTCCTATCCAGATCGATCAGTGAATTGCCTACGAAGAAATTTGATTTACCATTAATCGCGAAAAAGCAAAAAGAGCTAAAGGAACAGAAGGAAAAGTTGAGGGAGAAAGAACAGAAACGAGAAAAAGAGAAGAGGAAAAAGGAGAAGGAAAAAGAGAAAGACCGGAAGAAAAGAGAGAAGAAAGATAAAAAGGAAAGAGAGAAAGAAAGGGAAAAGAGAGAGAAGAGAGAAGAAAAGGAACAGAAGAAACGGGAAAAAGAGAAAGATAAAGAAAAAAAGAGAAGTCATAAGTCGGAAGAAGAAGATGATGATGATGATGATTGAACGGTGCAGGTTGGTCGTGCACGATTCTCATTAATTGAATACTACAAGCCGGTTCAAATCATTATAGTAAGATGATTGGAACCGGTTTTTTGCTTGAACTCAGGGTAGAAGTGCATGTATCGATAATGGGGTAGAATACTCACAAAACCATTTCCCGTTTAAAATAATTCCTCAAGGGAAAAAATACACCGAATGAAAAACTCAGGAGGTGAATCCATGAATACGAAATATGCAGAAACCCTAAAAGTGATTCTAGAATGTGTGGAGGAATGCAATACTTGTTTCGATGCATGTTTGAAAGAAGAAGATGTTAAGATGATGGCTGAATGCATTCGGTTGGACCGAGAATGTGCCGATGTTTGTGCATTCGCTGCGCAGGCGATAATGCGTAATAGCCCGTTCACAAATAAGATTTTGGAGCTTTGTGCAGAGGTCTGCGACCGTTGCGCGGAAGAGTGTGCTAAACATGAGGCAGACCACTGCAAACGCTGTGCCGAATCTTGCAGAAAATGCGCGGAAGCATGCCGTCAAGCAGTGGCGTAAACGTTCATTGAAGGAGCTATCCCGAGAAGCTGCTGGGCAACGGATAGTGAGTTGTCGGCCAAATATAGACTTATATCGGAAGCTATATATCCCCCGTCGTGAAAACGAGCGGGGGATTTAGGTATTAATTAGGCTCAACATGAACGTGTACATCATATACTCCATAATCATTGATCATGATCTTTTCCAATTGTGTAGCGATATTATGGGCATCTGTAATATTCAGCGTCGGATTTACAAGTATCACAATATCGATAACCTCGTTATTTCCGTAGTATCTACCTTTTATTTCTTTAATCCCTCTAACCCCATCCACTTCTGCGATGACTTCTTGATAAATTTAAATCAACATCAATCCATCTAACAGTTCTTGGTAGGCTTGCTTAAAGATATCCCAAGCAGTTTTACAAATTAATAATCCGACGATAAGAGCAGTTAGTGTATCGAGCCAGGGAGGGCGATTACTTTTAAGAGTGCTTTTCTGTTACAATTACTTTGAATTCAAGGCGGTATTTCCGCTATTAGGAGGAAGGGAAGACATGAAGAGGATTATAATTGCGGCACTGATATTAATGTTCGCATTTTCAGCGAGTGCCTCTGCACATACAGGTTTAACAAGTTCGACACCTTCCGATGGTGACATTATAGCTGACGATATTTATGAAATTACTTTGGAGTTTAATACAAATATCGAATCGACAAGTACTGTGAAAATCTTTAGTGAGAACAACGAGGAAATAACGGGAAATACGATAGTGAATGACAATGTGATGATAAGCGGATTTAACGAACCTTTAGATGATGGTATATATACAGTCGAATGGAAAATTATTGGTGCAGATGGTCATCCGATTCAGGGAACCTATTCATTCGAGGTAAATCAAGAAGAATTAAATGATCCCGCTGATTCTGGAGAATCTGGAGAAACAACTAATGCACCCAGGGAAGTGTCAGTAGAGAAGTCGGAAGAGCAAATGGTTGAAGTCCCTTCAAAAATTGCTTCGAATGATCTTCTAGTGATAATACTTGTCGTCTTATTTACAATAGCCGGTGGATTTTTTGGCTGGATCATAGGAAGAAGGCAAAAATAAATGATTTGGATTTATTTAACGGAAAGTTTACTGTATCTCTGCTTCTCGCTATTGATGGGCGCTTTTATCATTCAATTCATCCCGGAAAAATTGAAGCCTACTATTCATATCCCGAAGCGGATAATCCAATTGGCAGTATTGGGAGTTGTGTTCTTTTCGGCTGCTCCAGTGCTAAGGGTCATTCTGTTTCTATATGAGGATATCGGCCTGTTCACTACGTTGGAAAGCGTCCTGAGTGGTTTTGAAGTAGGAAAGGCATGGAATCTTACAGTCATACTTGCAATCTTCTTTTACCTTTTTGTGTCACTGTTCCCGGTTTTGAAGAGTAAAGCGCTGTCTGGTATTGCTCTCGCTTTCACTCTAGTCCTGCTTTTTGCATTGGGATGGGCAAGCCACGCTGCTTCGCTAACGGAATGGAGTGGATTCGTTTTCCATTCATTGCACTTTTTAGCCGTCACGGTTTGGATCGGAATCCTCCTGATCGTCGGTTGGTGTTCAAAGGACCTAGAGAATTGGGTTTCTTATTTAAAGTGGTTTACCCCTTTGGCGATCGTATGTTTTCTTACAATAGCAGGAACCGGTTTATTCCTTATGACATTGGTCATAAATGTGAACGAATACCCGGATGCCTGGACAGTACCATATGGACAAGCCTTATTGATGAAGCACCTGACGATTATTCCGGTTTTGTTTTTTGCTTTTATAAATGGATTTTGGATCAGGCGAAAACTGAAACGGCAAGAACAAATCAACCCAATACCTTGGTTAAAGTTCGAAAGCATTCTCCTGTTCTTTACGTTTGTGTCGACCGGCATGCTTGGACAACAGGAGCCTCCGCATAGTATTGAGATCACACTCGCGGGTAGTGGCCCTTCGGCTATTTTCGATTATTTTTATTCAGGAGTCATTGAACCTTCAATGCGTTTGGAATTCGGGTTAAACACGTTAAATATACTGTTTTTCATCGTAGCTATTATTTTTATGTGGCTGATCATGTACAGCTTTAGAAAAAAGACGCCTGCAGTAGTTCCTTTTTTCATGGGAATGTTCTGTGTCCTTTCTCTATATTTCGGGTTAATGGCTAGCATTCAATAAACAAAGGTCAATAACTCACGGACAATAAAACCCTTCCACTGGCTTATCAAACAGCATAAAAATGTCCTTGAAATACGTCTCATCAACCAACTTGTCCAACACTCCCTTGTAATACCCCGGCAAATTACGGATAGCCTTCTTCTTTGTTGCCATTACAGTGATCATCAAAGCACGATACGCAAGGTCTTCGAAGACAGACTTGTCGTCTTTATATATATCATATTTTAGCATCCTTCCGGAAATGGCCCTGTGAATTCCGTAAAATTCACGGGCGATTTTTGTGTCACCGATTGTTGAGGCAAGCAGTTCTTGCATCCGACTGAAAAGACTTGTGGATAACTTCGGTGATTCCGTAGGAGACGTGTAGTTAAGATCTTTAGATTTTAATAGAGATTTAGAAAGAAGAGCTTCACCTGCTGGAAGTTGCTCGTTTTCCTCGTCCTCATGCGGTTTATCAACGTTGTCTCGGTCGTTCATTTTCCCTTGGTCATCGAAGGGTAAAATGATATAAATGTTAGCGCCGAGTCCGCTCATGACCGGGCGTATGTAATGGACTTTCTCGATAATGCCTAAGTTGACGAGTTTGCGGATTGCGCGTCTTACCGTCACATTTGATTTCCCTGTTGCATCTTCGATCGTTCCGTGTTTCAGATGTGCCGCTCCGTATTTGACAGAGTATCGACGGATGATGTCGAGCACTTGGCGGTCTGATTTCGTCAATTCATCCCAGTGTGTATTCACATGCTGTTCAGCTGCAGCGTCCATTTCTTTAATCGTGTTGAAACGTGAGTATTCTTTCAAGTAGTGTGTCATTTACAATTCCCCCTTTGCCCTCTATATAGATGGGAGGGATCAAAAAGGATACTATGTGTAGAGAAAAGTTTGAAATGATTCTAAATGACTATGACAGCTACTCCGATTATAGACTAAGGGACAGGCATCTAAGAAACGGATGCCTACCTTTTTATTTGGTACTTATATTTAATTTAACATCCACCTCCCTGCGAATAATCCAATTGTCATGGTATAATAGACACACTGAGATTAAACATATTAAAGAAGAAACTGGCGGCAGGGGGAGATCCATTATGTTGAAAAAGATCATTGCATGCATTACTGTTATTTCTCTATTTCTAGTGACTTTCAGTAGTATCACATTCGCACAATCAAGGTATTATATCAGTACACCGAAACAAGAATATACATATGAGAAAATGACCAAGGATATCCAGCAGTTAGCAAAGGATTACCCGGAGTTGGTGGAATATAAGTCACTTGGCAAGACTGCGTATGGCAGGGATATTTGGGCGATGAAAGTTGGGAAAGGAGATTCCACTCTTTTAGTTACGGGCTCACACCATGCTAGAGAATGGATGTCTACCATACTAACAATGCATCTGGCTTACAAATATGCTGCTTCCTATGAAAGCAATCAATCCATACAAGGGTACAATGTGAAGGAAGTTCTTGATCATACGACGATTTGGTTTATTCCCATGGTAAATCCAGACGGTGTTACATTGCAGCAAAAAGGATTGAGCGCTTTTCCGAAAGAAATCCATAATCAATTAATTAAAATGAATAACGGCAGCAGAGATTTCAAGCGTTGGAAGGCAAATGCCCAAGGGGTTGATCCCAACAGGAATTATGATGTGGATTGGAGTAGGATACAAAACAATTCCGCAACTCCATCTTGGAGAAATCACAAAGGCTCAAAACCTGGCCAAATCGCAGAAGTGAAAGCTGTTATGAAATTGGTTAGTGAGGTATATCCAGAGATGCTCTTGGACTACCATTCTTCAGGTGAAATTCTGTATTGGGATTATAAGATTGAGTACAAAACGAAGCAGCGTGATCGAATTATAGCCAATAAAATAGCAGGCATGACAGGATATAAACTAATGTTTGCACAAAATAAAGCTACTGGCGCATCAACAGATTGGTTTATAGCTAAGTTCGGGAAGCCTGCATTGACACCGGAGCTTGGCAAGTTTGCAGGAGAGACAAATCTTCCGTTAAGTGCCTTTGATCGGATTTGGAAGCAAAATCAGGCCGTACCAATGTATGCCGCAACTGAAAGTTATCAACTTTGGTTAGATAAACAAAAGCTTGTTTATTTGAATGATGTACGGGTTGATTTATTGAATGAAACAACGTTATATTCCAAACCTCTCAAATCAGCTAATCACTCTTTGAATCCACAAAGAGTTTCCGTCGTTGGAGAAAAAGCTGACTGGTACCTTATTAGGACGGATAAGGGCAATATGTGGATTAAGAAAGCCAATACGAAGGAATATACTGTCCAAGGCTTTGTAGATTATAAAGAGGGGGAATACTGGTCAGAGCCTATTTTATGGTCCGTTAATAGAGGGTTGATGTTTGGCAGCGTTGTCAATAACCGAAGATATTTGAAGCCTATGGACAATTTAACGGAAGCGCAATTCTTGGCGATGTTATTCCGCTTCGCAAAACCAGATGAACTAGCTACTACTGCGCCGCAATCAAATCATTGGGCTTCTGTTCCTTATCAATTAGCGACTAACTATAAACTTCCTGTAGAAGGGAGTCTTGAAAATTTGGCAAAGGCGAATCAACCTATTTCCAGGGGCAAAATGGCGCATTTATTAGCTTCTTTCCATTTTAACAATCCGGATATCAGCATAGAGGAATCTGTACAATTCATGTATGATGCAAATATTTCCAATGGATATGATGCTTCCAATATGACATTCGAAAACTTTGGTGTGAATGAAGTCTTGAAGCGTGGTCATATTTCAACATTTTTCATGAAGTATGAGGATTATATAGTAAATGAAGGTCTAAATGATATATCTATTGATACTATGGAAGACTCAAGTGAAAAATAACACGGTAAGGAAAAACCACTTTGCGCGTATAGCAAAGTGGTTTTTCAAATGCTTTGAGCTCATTCAACCCACAAGCCTCAAGTAATATAGTTTTGCTTCTTGCAACGCATTGTTTAATTCAATAGACGCATCGGCTGCAAAATACAATGCAATACCGCTTGCTATTACAACAGCTATTGCACCACCGTATTTAAGTGCTTTTCTATTTCTTGCATAAAGGAACAATGCAATTGCTACAACGAGCAAAAGGTAGATTAATGAATAAAAGACCGTAGAGAGCGATGATTCGATATCATGAATAGCAGTCGCATAATTCACTAATTCATCTATATTGTCCTCGTTCTTTTCGATTACAATAAGATCGCCTTTATTATCAAGCTCCCAAAGAATCGTCCCGCTCTCCTCTATAGTAATCGTGAAACCG
Organism: Saccharococcus sp. Marseille-Q5394; assembly: GCF_946901335.1. Classification (NCBI taxonomy): domain Bacteria; kingdom Bacillati; phylum Bacillota; class Bacilli; order Caryophanales; family Anoxybacillaceae; genus Saccharococcus; species Saccharococcus sp. Marseille-Q5394. The sequence goes on from NZ_CAMPPQ010000002.1 coordinate 1,160,022, forward strand.
TATCCCATCGCATTACCACTGCCGATCAATCCGTAATATTCTTCAGTGTCTGCTTCATCGTTTTGGCTGCAGGCTGCTACTAGGAAAGTTAGGCATACTAACGCAATCGGAATATATCTTTTCATACGAATCCCTCCTAAAAGCACCGCCACTTAATAGACGATACCTTCTCCGATATGACTTCTGAACACTTCTTACGTTGTGAAAAATTCGCATTAAATTTCCTTATTTCGCTATCAGAGTTAATTGGTCCGTTTGAGAGATCAAATCAATTCTATGTCCTTCTTTTTCATAAAAAGTTGAAGCACCTTCTCTGCCTGCTTTGCTCCATCCTTTTGATTTGATTATTATCTCATACATAAAAGGAATTCCGTCTTCTTCAGAGGCTTTTGACCAGTTATAAACAGCAACGTCAGCTTTAGTATGGAGTAATTCCGCGTTTTTGGGTATCGGAAAGTAAAAGAATTTATTGTTTTCCTCATATGCAAGATAAGTGGCGAAAAAGAGAATACCACCAATTAATATTGTGGATATAATCACTATGCTGATTTTATTCTTCATAATTTCTCTCCATCCGTTTACAATTTAACGATAATTACTTGCCTTACAACCTAACTGTAGCAAACTATGCTCATTTGTGAAATTGGGAAAATCATATGGGCTCATGGGTAATTAATTGAAGAAATTATAGGTGATTATCCTTATATTTTTAGTGGTTTTCGCAAGAAGTATAGTCTGTTGTAATGGAAGGCCTCCAGTTATCTCTTGACTGATATTGGGAAAATTCCTATCAGGTATTCACACTTCTTTTGGTATACAGGACTAAGGTTCTGCACTTCCCCAAATTCCAAAATCCGTTAATTATAAAAATGTGCTTCACAATTCTAAAAAGATTGTGATAAAATAAAGCCTCAGTCTACTCTAACGGGGAGAGATGATTGAAGATTTTATACAACGAGAGATATTGGGGGTAGACGAATGAGAAATGTAGTTGGTAAATGGAATCAAATAAGCCTAGTAAAAAGAATCATTGTCGGTATTCTTGTCGGTCTTGTCTTAGCTTTAACAGTTCCCAAAGCCGCTAGTTGGGTCACCATTTTTGGTGCATTATTTGTCGGGGCATTGAAAGCGGTTGCACCTGTATTAGTCTTATTCTTGGTGATGCATGCAATTGCAGTGCATAAGAGCGGCACGAAAACGAATATGAAATCGATTCTTGGTTTGTACGCTATTGGTACATTGCTGGCTGGTGCTGTCGCTGTAGTAGCGAGCTTTTTATTCCCAGTGAAACTGACATTGACAACAGGGGCTGAGGATCTTTCACCTCCTGAAGGCATAATGGAAGTATTGGAAACATTATTATTCAACCTGGTTTCTAATCCGATTGATGCATTAGTCAATGCGAACTATCTAGGTATTTTAATGTGGGCAGTCGTATTAGGGATTGCATTAAAAAAGGCAAATCAACATACAAAAGATATGTTAGGAAGTTTTTCGGATGCGGTCACGAAAGTCGTGCAATGGGTGATCAATTTGGCGCCGCTCGGTATTATGGGTCTTGTATTCGATGCAATTGTATCGACGGGGCTTTCCGCTTTGCTTGTTTATGGACGCTTAATCTTAATTTTAGTGGGATGTATGTTGTTTATCGCACTTGTTGTGAACCCGTTAATTGTATATGTCTATACGCGCAAAAATCCATATCCACTAGTATTCATGGTGTTAAGAGAAAGTGGAATTACCGCATTCTTTACACGTAGTTCTGCTGCTAATATTCCAGTAAATATGAAGTTAGCTGAAAAACTTGGTTTGGATGAGGATACGTATGCAGTCTCAATTCCTCTAGGTGCAACAATCAATATGGCTGGTGCAGCCGTTACAATTGCTGTACTAACACTTGCAACAGTTCATACGCTTGGGATTGAAGTCGATATTCTGACTTCGCTTATGCTTTCAGTTGTTGCGGCTATCTCTGCAGCCGGTGCATCCGGTGTTGCAGGCGGATCACTTTTGTTGATTCCGCTAGCATGTAGTTTGTTTGGAGTTCCAAATGATATCGCAATGCAAGTTGTTGGCGTTGGTTTTATCATCGGAGTTATTCAGGATTCTTGTGAAACTGCATTGAATTCATCTTCGGACGTACTGTTTACAGCTACAGCTGAGTATGCGAATGAACGTAAAGAAGGTAAAGAGGTTTCTATGCAATCTTCTTGGAAGTTCCGGAAAGTTTAAGATATTCATTAAAAAACAGCTAAAAAGCCACGATTACTGAAGATAATTCAGTGATTGTGGTTTTTTAATGTGTCGTGTTTGACAATGCAGACACCCTTATGTTTATACTAGGTAGTTCTATGTGGTATTCCAGAGCTCGGATATGATAACACTACATAGCGAAAAGGAGAAATCCTTTTGGCCGGCATATGTTTCAACTTTACTCTAAGGGGTTCATTACTCTTGGAGTGTAATTCAGTAGTCGCTATTGAAGAATGGTAAGGGTCTACTAGTAATGCTTCTCTGCAACGCAGAAAAGAACTAAGGTTTAGACCGGGTTTTTCAGCGCATACTTGAGTTACTAAATACTTATTAAAGGGGACTAATATTATGAGCGGATATAACGCAGTATCAGCAAAAAACACGGAAAATGCACCAAGCGGTAACGGTCTGTTTTCACATTCAGTAGCTTTCTCTCACTACAATAACCTTTCAGCTCAATTGCCTGTAGATCCATCAACAGGTAAATTGGTTGCTGGTGGCATAACTGAGCAAGCGGAGCAGTGCTTTACGAACATTAAGTCAATTGTAGACAGCATCGGTCATGTTATGAGCGATATCGTTCGAATCACAGTATTCGTGAAAGATATTAAAGACGTTGATGCAGTTAACGAAGTTTATAAAACATTCTTCCCAACTTATGTTCCTGCACGCACAAACGTTGCAGTTGCAGCTTTGCCAATGGATGCTATGGTACAAGTTGAAGCACTTCTTTCACACGGAGAAGGTTCAATTCCAAATGCTCCACAAGCAGGCGACCTTATCAAGCTAACGAATAACACTGCGAATGCGCCTACATGTGCATTATCTACTCAAACTGTCGCATTCTCTCACTACAATTACCTCTCAGCTCAATTGCCGATCGATCCGAAAACAGGCAGATTGGTTATTGGTGGCGTAAAAGAGCAAGCTGTACAGTCCTTGAAAAACATTAAAGCAATTCTAGAAAGCATTGACGTTCCTTTTGACGATATCGTTAAAATGACGATCTTCGTTAAAGATCTTGCAGATATGGAAGCGGTAAACGAAGTGTATTCAACATTCTTCCCAGACTCCGCTATCGCTAGAACTGTTGCCTATGTCCCTGCACGTACAGTAGTTGAAGCATCAGCTCTACCTATGGGTGCTTTGGTACAAATGGAAGCAGTTGTGTCACACGGTGATGGTACGCCTCCACAAGAAATTGAAGACAGACATGGCATCGTTATTTGGGCTAACAACACGGACAATGCACCAAAGAGCTCTCTGTCTACACAAACTGTAGCGTTCTCTCATTACAATCACCTTTCAGGTCAATTGCCTTTGGATGCTAAAACAGGCCAATTGGTAGCTGGTGGCGTAAAAGAGCAAGCTGAACAATGTTTGAAAAATGTTAAAGCAATTGTTGAAAGCATCGACCACGCTATGGAAGATATCGTTAAAGTAAATCTCTTCCTTACAAACATCGAGGATATCGATGCAGTAGATGAAGTTTACAAAACATTCTTCCCGGGCGGAGTTCCTGCACGTAGAACAGTTGGTGTATCAGCTCTACCTGAAGGTGCTTCAATCCAAATCGATGTAGTCGTATCAAACGCTGAAGGAACACCTCCACAAGCGTAACTAATTATAAAAAGGAGCTATCTTCAATGAAAATTGAAGAAGCTCCTTTTTACGTTCTTTTGTCTCACGCCTTTCTCTTCGAGTACACGAACAAACCTAATAGAAGTGCGGTTTGTCCAAGAAAAGCGATGGCGTCCCAAAATGCGGAAGGCGTCTTAGACGAGAGTAAATTAGAAAAAACATGTGAATAAGCAAAATAAGCCTGCGGCAGAAAGTAAAAAACAAGTAGACTAAGCGTCAACAAAATCCCGGCGATATAAAACAAGCTGTACAGACGAACAATTCTTTGCTCTCCATCGAACGTTTCTGCATCAGAATCACTTCTTAAAAATGGCAGCCACCTACTTAAATATTGCTTTCCGCTTTCCATCAAGTTGTAGCATCCGGTACTGTTTTCAACGAAATAATAGACATCTGTTTTCATGTAAAAACAGCATTGATACAAGGTTTTTATGAAAATATCCAATACGACTATTCCTAAAAAACCTAGTATAATGCTGTTGGCTTCCGGCATAAGAAGTTGTAACGTTAACGCGATTAATACAACTACTTGCTCAAAAGACATCCCGGCAAAATAGAGGACATTTCTTTGCCTCGGCGCGAGTTTCCATGCTGCAGTTAAATCCGTTTCAAACACGACAAAGATAAGCCGGTTCCCAATACCTAATGTAGCCGGTAAATCATAGGAGCGGATCGCTAAAACATGCCCGAACTCATGAAAGATGATTAAAAGGAGAGAAATCAACATGTAGGTAATGATATTGAACATCATCGAATCAAATATAAATATATCTTTATAATGAGGGAATAATCCAGGGTTCCAGACGATAAGTGAAATGTTGATCAGTAATAAAATAACATAAATCTTATTTGTTATCCCATTGAAAAAGAAACGCCCAACTGAAGAGGGGATCCATGTAAATCCACTTGAAACTTTGCTTTCCTTTTTTCGAGGCGTTTTTTCCCCATCTACCTCTTGGACTAGACCTAATTCAATGAGCTGTCCGCCAAATTCAATCATATCGACAGTTTCATTCGGATATTTTTCCCGCAGCTCATCTTCAATTTCGCCTAATGTTTGGCCTTCATTTATCCTTTCAATCGCATCTATGCAAATCGTTGGCATCTCGAAAAAATCACCAGAGACAGGTTCTTCTACGATATAATTCTTTTTATCTTTCTGAATGGATAGAGGATAAAGAGTGAATTGTGATTCTGACGATAATTTCAAACTAAGTCCCACCGTTCTTTAAAAATGAAAATAGGATGCTATCGTGATAGCATCCCATTTGTAAGATTCTTTAAACCTTTGGAATAAAGAAACACCACCAGCATGTTACTTTAACTTGCTTAAGTTTACGGATTTTCATGTTTGAGCGCCTCCTTTGGTGTATGAATTTTATTATATTGTATAGAGATTGTTATCCAATCTGGATACACTTGTTTAAAAACCTCCACTAATTCAGGATCGAACTGAGCGCCTTTTCCCTCTATTATTCGTTTATATGCTTCTTCAAAAGGAAGTGCTGGTCGATAAGACCTTGTGGAAGTCATCGCATCGAAAGCATCTGCAACAGCTGTAATTCTGGCAACAAGGGGTATTTCTTGTCCTGCTAGCCCATCTGGATAACCCTTGCCATCCCATCTTTCATGATGATGATAAACGACAGCAAGATTAGCACCGATTCCCTCTACATCTTCAATTGCTTTAGCTCCTACAACAGGGTGGGTTTTAATAACTTCATACTCTTCCTCTGTTAGTTTACCATGTTTAGCCAAAATGGTGTCGGGAATATTTACTTTTCCTATATCGTGCAACAAACATGCATAATAAAAATAACTTAATTCGGATTCATTTACCTTTCCTGTTGCTTTTGCAAGACTCATCGCATATTCCGCCACACGCTCACTATGTCCACGCGTATAAGGATCCTTGAGCTCTAATGTGGCAATAACTCCTTTTACCATTCCAGCTAATTGCTCGTCATAGGAAGTTGTCAATACCTTCACGTAACTTAAAAATCGATGAAGAAGGATGTAAGCAATAATAGCCAATATGATGTTTATAATAACAGGGAATAATATGACAGGATCTTGTATGAATACTCCTACCAATATATATTTTAGAATTACACCAAACGTAACTAAATAGAAAAATCGCTTATTAATAAAAATTGGCGAAAATAATATAATAACTAATTCTACAAGGTTACCACTAGAATAAAATTCTGCTTTGCCAAAGTAGTAATAAATATCCGTTACTATGTTAGTAACTAAATAAGCAATGACAACAATGTATTTTACCTTCTCAGGCATTCCCTTTTTAAAGAGATAAATGGTAACAGGGATAAGACAGATAATGATTAGGTGTTTAATGAAATTTAAAGAATACCAAACTGTATCTGGTATTACAGTCGCTGTCCATGGAAATAATGGAAACACTTTATAATAAATAATTTCATATAAAAAAAACACAATATAAAATAACCACATAAATAAGATAGTAGCTCTTTTTTCTTCTTGTAATATAGATGTTTTATTCATTTTTCTCCCCCTGTAAGTACAGCTATAGGGTGATGTAGTAATGACTATCTCATAATGACTAGCTGCCTTCGATATAGACTTTATATTATACATTACTGTTATCGGCAATTATTAGTAAATCTGAAGTGTTTTGTCCATCTTCAGGATAGTACTACCGTAACTAAGAGAGGACCATCCCTAAAATATAGGGAGGTCCTCCTTTCTTACCTAACTTTCTGTTTTCTCATCCATTGTGTTGCGACCCATTTTTCACCGGTTATAACGGGCGCGCCACCATGCAAAGTTAACTCATTCATAGCTTGATCATTATAGAAATACTCGAAGTAAACGGCCATACCCTTTTTAGGTGACACTGAAAAATTCAGTTTAGGGAAGTACGTTTCTCCACCTTCTTCAACATCGTTTAAATACATAACGAGTGTACTGATTCTATTATTGTCTGCTGTTTTAAAGAAATCATTATGAGCTTTGTACTGTTGACCAGGTGTATACCGTAGGATTTGCAAACCTTCACCGTGTTCAATAGGTATATTCATAATAGAAGAGACTCTATTTTCAATTCTAACGACAATTTCATTTTCACTTTCTTCAATAAATGTACTGCTACTCGTTCTCTGGTCATTTACTTCGCGTGACGTTCCAATTTTTGAACGGTTTAATTTATCCTTAGACAATTGAATCAGTTCATCGCACTCTTCGTCGCTAAGAACGTTCCCTAAAACGACTATTAAGGGTTCATTTAATCTAGTGACGATGTCAATCTCTCTATCTGTCATAATTTTACTTCCAACGTGATCGAATATTGTTTGCTCTTTATTTTCCGTTATCATCTTCCAACCACCTCTTAGACTATTTATAAAACTAATTTGGGTAATGAGCATGCGTGGTTTAACGGTCTGCAACTTTCTTTTGGAATTAATTTCAATTTATTTTATCACGTATTTACACATGTCGCAAACTTGCACGTATTTGAAAGAGGGGTACTTATCGGAATGTTCATGATGGAGAAAAAGAGAGGCTGGAAAATGATATCATTTTCCAACCTCTCTACTAGGGTTAATTATATTTGTGTCAATCCAGTTCTTTTTCCAATACTTCCTTCAATAACTCACGCACCTCATCCGTCGACTTCGTATCCATCAATCGGTTCCTCAATTCACCTGCGCCTCTAAATCCTCGAATATAGATCTTGAAGAAGCGGACAAGTGGTTTGTATGGGCGTGGTTCGAGCTCGTTTGAGTATTTATCGTGGAGATCCAAGTGCAGTAGTAATAAATTGAGATACTCCTTCACGCTGCGTTCTGTAGGTTCCTGTTCAAAAGCGAATGGATTCGTGAATACGCCGCGGCCAATCATGACGCCGTCTACGCCGTATTGTTCCACTAATTTCAACCCTGTTGCACGGTCTGGGATATCTCCGTTAATTGTTAACAATGTATTTGGAGCAATCTCATCCCGTAGTTTTTTGATTTCCGGGATCAGTTCCCAGTGTGCATCCGCTTTGCTCATTTCTTTTCTTGTGCGTAGGTGGATGGAAAGATTCGCGATGTCTTGTTTCAGTACATGTCCTAACCAATCGCGCCATTCGTCAATTTCACTGTAGCCTAATCTTGTTTTAACACTGACTGGCAATCCACCAGCTTTTGCAGCTTGAATAAGTTCTGCTGCAACTTCCGGCCGTTGTATCAATCCAGCACCTTTACCGTTGGCTGCTACGTTCGGCACTGGGCATCCCATGTTCAAATCGATGCCACGGAAACCGAGTTTTTTCATATCGATACTCATCTGTGAAAAGAACTCAGGTTTATCGCCCCAAATATGAGCGACAATCGGCTGTTCGTCTTCTGTGAATGTTAACCGTCCGCGCACACTATCTCTTCCTTCGGGGTGGCAATAACTTTCCGTATTCGTAAACTCCGTAAAGAATACGTCGGGTCGTGCCGCTGCACTGATCACGTGACGAAACACGACGTCTGTTACATCTTCCATTGGTGCTAATATAAAAAACGGCTTCGGCAATTCAAGCCAAAAATTATCCTCGTTATTCATCTTGTATCCTCCTGTTGCATGCAAAGTCCTTTGCTCATCAAATAGTATCATTTTTTATAGTCTAATGCACTGATACATTCTTGTTAAGGATCTAGGGCTCAATTAATCAATTAAGGGCTCCATTAATTCGACAAGGGCTCAATTAATCGATTAGGGGCTCCATTAATTCGACAAGGGCTCAATTAATCGATTAAGGGCTCCATTATTTCGACAAGGGCTCAATTAATTGATTAAGGGCTCCATTATCTCGACAAGGGCTCAATTAATCGATCAAAGGCTCCATGCTTTCCTACAAAGGCCCATTAGTACTGCTAGCTGGCTTCGTTTTGCCCCGGTCCAAATAAATTCAAAATTACCACTCCAACAAGTATGAAGGTGATTCCTACAATGCTTGCCAAATTGATTTTTTCCTTCCAAATGCTAACTGAAATGATCACAGTCGCAACAATTCCAATACCTGACCAAATAGCATAGGCAGTGTTTAAAGGAATTGTTTTCAGGGACAACGATAAAAAGAAAAAGCAGCTTATGAAAGCGATGATGACTCCTAGGGTAGGGAACAGTTTTGTAAACCCCTCTGAGGCTTTTAATAAAGAAGTACCAATAAGCTCCAGAGATATAGAAAGTGCTAAATATAGATAGGACATCGTTAAATTTCCTCCTGAAACATGTAGAATGAGGTAGCTACTAACCATTGACAGTAACCTCATTGTAACGCCCATACGTTTTTAATCAAATGCTTGGACCCCCGGAAGCTTTTGCTTAAATGATTAGTAATAAATGACAGATTTCTTCATCTGTCTTCCGCTTTTAAGTGTTATACTTTTTGTATGAAACTTGTAAACTTTCAATTAAAGAGAACCTTCGAAGGAGACTACCTTTATGAACAAGTGGCTATTTGCATTTCTAGTCGTATTGACGACATCGCTAATGGGGTCTGCTTTCACAATTGGAAAGATTGGATTGGCATACGCTACACCGATCATGTTGGTTGCGCTACGTTTTCTCATTGCTGGGGTCATTATGGCGATTATTGTAAAGTGTTTACGAATCCCATTTCCGAAGCATGTTTCGGTTTGGTTGAAAATAGCATTGATTGGATTCTTTCAAACAGCAGCTGTCATGGGATGCATCTTTGTCAGTTTGCGCACGATAACAGCGGGGCAATCATCTATATTAACATTTACGAATCCACTATTGGTTGTACTATTTGGAACACTTTTCATGAAAATGACGTATAGTTGGCGACAATGGTTTGGTGTTATTTTGGGTTTTATTGGCGTACTGATTACGCTTGGTGCACAGGTGGACTTACGAATTGGAACACTCTATGGTTTTTTATCAGCCATTTCGTGGGCGATCGGCACTCTACTAATTAAAAAGTGGGGCACACAGATTAATACATGGGTATTAACGGCTTATCAAATGTTGTTTGGTGGGCTGATTCTGTTCGTTGGCAGTTTTCTATTGGAAGACCCTTCGTTTCAAATTACTCCCTTGTCAATTGCCATTTTAGTATGGCTGGCATTAATGGCTTCCATTGTACAATTTGCAGTTTGGTTTTACCTTTTACAGAAAGGTGACCCGGGAAAGACAAGCGCATTTTTGTTTTTAGCCCCATTTTTCGGCGTTCTTACGGGTTGGCTATTATTGGATGAAGTGATTTCGTGGAACGTAATATTTGGCGGGGGTTGTATATTTATTGGCATCTTCCTAGTGAATTGGACGGCTAAGGTAAGGTAGATTGCATATGAGGATTGCCTATTAGAAGGGTGAAATAACCCTATTAGTAATAAGAGAGGATGTGTAGAATATGAAAGTAAGTATACATAAAGCTTTTTTGATTACCGGTATAGTTATCGGACTCCTGCTTGCAACGGTTTTAGGTATCTATGCTCAAGACTTTTCCTACTATTTGAATGACCGTTACCCAACAATTGAATTAACGACCGCAATAACGATCTTCACTTTTCTTAGTATTGGATTGTACGTAATGATTCCACTGCTATTATTGATTTTCAAAAAACTTAATCCAATTTACCTGATTGCTTGTTTCCTAATAGGTCTGCCGATTTCATTATGGTCATTTTTTGTTTGGGCGATGTGGATGGGATAAATAAGCATAGGTTAGGAAAGGGAGGCGGTCAAACATGACGCTAAACTATAAGGAGACATTTGATCGTTTTTCTCTCTACTTTTTCACGATTTTCATTTCTCCCATTCTCTTGGGAGTTTTCATGGCACTTTATTCGATGATTGCATTTCAAGACTCTTGGGGTTTTGGCCCGACTGTCTTGGTGGTGGGAATATATTCGTGGCCGTTCTTCGGATTTGGGGCATTTCCTGTATCACTGTACATCGATTTTTCTGCCCGAACTAAAATGTATCCGAATTGGGCAAAGGCACTTTTGTATATAGGTTTCGGCGGTTTAGCGGGACTTCTTGGTAGTGTGATTCTATTTAATCTTTATTCAATCATCTTCACGTTCATAGTAGGTATGTTTGGTGGAGTCATTCATTTTTTCGTACTGGCATTGATGAAAAAGGTATTCAAGTAGTAATAGAGCGAGAAAAAAAAGACTCAGAATAATGTCTGAGTCTAAACGACTTTTTACTATTTCCCTACTAGTGACATTAACCCTTTGTATAGTAAGAGCAGGGAGAATAGTAATATAGCTAATATACCTATTATGTTAGTTATTGGCTCTATACCTGCTAAAAAGGTGCTTGATAAGGGAGCCTTTAATAATGCAAAGCCAGCTAAAATACAACCTATTATCAAAAGAATAGATCTATCCAATTCACTTGAGCCTCCTCTACTACATTATATGAACACATTGGCTGTTACGACTGTGAAAAAATTAAAAGGGAGATTGCAATGGATACATTAGCTATTAAAGAACTTCACTCTCATAAGGAAATTTTAGAAGCCTTCCCGGTAATGAACCAACTACGTACTCATTTAGATGAAAAAGATTATCTTGAACTGGTGGCGGAGGCCAAGGAAAAGGACATGTATCGTTTATTTGCCTTATATGATCAGGGAGAAATCGTTGCGGCAACTGGGTTTAAACCAATGATCACTCTTTACTATGGGCGTTTTGTTTGGGTTTGTGATTTAGTTACTGATAAAAACAAACGGTCAAATGGATATGGTGAAAAACTGCTTTCATATGTACATGAGTGGGCTAAAGAAAATGGGTATGAAAGTGTCGCCTTGTCCTCGGGATTACAAAGAACGGATGCACATCGATTTTATGAAGAAAAAATGGACTATGACAAAGTGAGCTATGTGTTTAAAAAAGAAATATCTCCGCAGATGAAAAAGCGCTAAGTGATCATAAATCCTGTTGAGTGATCATAACCCCCGTTGAGTGATCATAAGTCCTGTTGAGTGATTATAAATCTTGTTGAGTGATCATAAACCCCGTTGAGTGATCATAAATCCCGTTAAGTGATCATAAATCCCGTTAAGTGATCATAAATCCCGTTAAGTGATCATAAATCCCGTTGAGTGATCATAAACCCCGTTGGGTGATCATAAATCCCGTTGAGTGATCATAAAATCCGTTGGGTGATCATAAATCCCGTTGAGTGATCATTAATCTTAAAAAGATTTCAATTAACACTTGAAAACTCCTCTAAAAACGAATAATATATGTAAGGTGTTAAAAAACGTTCGGCTTTGGAGGAGTTTTTTCGTGTTTAAATTACAAGAAAACAATACAACTGTAAAAACGGAAGTCCTAGCAGGGTTCACAACCTTTTTTACGATGGTATATATCGTAATCGTCAATCCGATCATATTGAAAGACGCGGGCGTGCCATTTGATCAGGTGTTTACGGCTACGATCATTGCTACTGTTATCGGAACCCTATGGATGGCGCTTGCAGCAAATTATCCGATTGCGATTGCACCGGGGATGGGTATGAATGCGTATTTCGCCTATTCGGTAGTCGGAACAAATGGGATTACGTATGAAACAGCTTTCGCAGCAGTTTTCGTTGCGGGCCTCATTTTTGTTATTTTGTCTTTGACATCTTTCCGGAAAGTATTGATTGAAGCGATTCCTGATAACTTGAAAAATGGGATTACGGCGGGGATTGGCTTGTTTATCGCCTTTATCGGGATGAGACAGGCAGGGATGATCGTATCGCATCCGTCCAATCTCGTTGCGCTAGGGGATCTTCATTCACCAACAGTGCTGTTTGCCTTGCTTGGTCTTACTGTCACGCTAATTCTCATGGCGTTGAAGGTGCATGGAGCATTGTTCTTCGGAATGATCATTACGGCAGTTGTCGCCTTATTCACAGGGCATCTTTCCTTTGACCATGGTTTCGTTCAAATGCCGTCGCTTCCGGAAGGAATCATCGTCTCCAATCCGTTCACTGCCTTAACGGATGTATGGCAGTATATGCTTTTCCCAGTAGTCTTTTCGTTCCTCATGGTGACGATTTTTGATACGACAGGAACGATGATCGGGGTTGCACAGCAAGCGGGGTTAATGAAGGATAATAAAATGCCAAGGGCGCGCCAAGCTCTACTCGCAGATTCAGTTGCCGCCACTGCTGGCTCGATGTTCGGGACAACCCCAACAAGTGCTTATATTGAATCATCTGCAGGCGTAGCAGCAGGTGGACGAACTGGGCTAACTACGGTGACTGTCGCCATTTTATTTATCGTTGCAGCATTTTTCGGGCCGCTTGTCAGTGCGGTTTCAGGCTTGTCTTCCATTACAGCACCAGCATTAATTATTGTCGGCAGCTTAATGATGGGGGCTATTGCCAAAATCAAATGGGATGAGATTGACGAAGCATTCCCAGCATTTTTAATCATCTTAAGCATGCCGCTCACTTCGAGCATTGCAACAGGGATTGCATTAGGCTTCATTTCTTATCCAATCTTAAAGGTTGTAATGGGGAAATGGCGTGCTGTCCATCCACTTGTGTACGTGTTCGCGATTCTGTTCTTTTATCAATTGGCATTCTTGCCGCACTAAACTTTGCAAGTAACGAAAAGAGCAACTCCCGATTTTCTGGGTGGTTGCTCTTTTTTTTGCAATTCATCAACTGAACTCAATGGGAAGCCTAATTCTTTCGTTTTAGACATTTTGGTGATAAAGTAGAAACTTATGTTTACATAGGTAGGTAACGAATTTGCCGCCTTTAAGCTTAGAAAGGTTGAAAACATCATGAAAACATTAACAGGAGCTAAGCGCTTAAAGCTGGCACTGCTTTTAGGGGCGCTTGCAGCGATGGGTCCTTTAACTATTGATATGTATTTACCGTCATTCCCGACAATTGTTACTGCTTTTGGCACAACTCCTTCCTTGGTACAAGTGAGTCTGACAGCGACGTTAGTCGGAATTGGATTAGGACAGTTAGTGCTAGGTCCGATGAGTGATGTTCATGGACGAAAGAAACCGTTAGTCGTTGCACTGATCGTTTATTTGGCCGCCTCCATCCTTTGTGCCTTTGCACCCAATATTGGATTGTTCATTGCGGCTCGTTTCCTGCAAGGATTTGCGGCATCTGCGGGAATTGTCATCTCCAGAGCAGTCGTCCGGGACGTATACAGTGGAAGGGAATTAACGAAGTTTTTCGCACTCCTCATGCTGATCAATAACCTGGCGCCGATTCTCGCACCTCTTCTAGGAGGAGTTATTCTCGCGTTTACGGATTGGAAAGGCATATTTATCACATTAAGTTTTATTGGTCTTTTGTTGGCCATTGTTGTGATTTGGAAGATGGAAGAATCATTATCGCACGATATGCGAGTCCCCAGCAATCTCACCCAGACATTTAAAAACTTCCAATCATTACTGAAAAATCGTAGCTTTATGGGCTATGCACTCGCACAAGGGTTCATTATGGCTGGTATCTTCGCTTATGTCGCGGGGACTCCCTTTGTGTATCAAACGATTTATGGTGTTTCGCCGCAACTATTTAGTGTGTTATTCGGCATGAATGGAATAGGACTCATCATCGGCTCGCAAGTTGTCGGGCGCTTAACGGGCATCGTTTCTGAACAGCGTTTTTTACAGACAGGATTATTCATTTCCGTCACATCAGGCGCATTTTTACTAATTGCGGTTCTTGTACACGGCCCGCTTCTCTCAATCGTTGTGCCCATCTTCTTTTTCGTTGCGTCGATTGGTATCATTGCTACGTCCTCGTTTTCATTGGCGATGGAATCGCAAGGCCATATTGCAGGAAGTGCTTCCGCGTTGCTAGGGTTATTGCCATTCATCTTAGGCTCAATCACTGCACCGCTCGTTGGCATCGCAGGAGAGGAAACAGCAATCCCTATGGGGGTCATCATTTTTGGTACATCTATCATTGCACTTCTCTCTTATTACGGACTTGCACAGAGAAAGAGCGTGGAAACATAACAATAAAAGGCATTTTGGAAGTAGAGCATTCCCGGATGCCTTTTATTAAATTTGCAGCTAAACTGTCAGGGGGCCAGTAAGAAGGAGTTTTATTGTGAATGAAGAATACTATTAATCAGGCGCATTTCCGAAGCAAGGAACTGCGCTTTTATTCTTAGAACAGCATCGCAATTGGACCGTTTTTTTAAGAAAGGAGTTTTGATTTGAAAAAAATTGATGATTTAAAAGCTGGAGTTGCTGTAATTATTTTGAACACAGAGAACCAAGTTTTATTGCAAAAAAGAGCTGATGTGGGTTTGTGGGGAATCCCGTCAGGACATGTGGAAATTGGTGAAACAGTGTCTGAAGCAGTTATGAGAGAAGTAAAAGAAGAGACGAATTTAGATATAAGTATCAAAAAGCTGATTGGTGTTTATTCCGATCCAGATTCACAAGTGTTCAATTATCCAAATGGCAAGGTAGTGCATTTTATTACGACTTGTTTTCTTGCCGAAATTACAGGCGGGGAACTTACATGTAATTCAGATGAATCGCTTGAAATTAAATTTTTTAGTCAGGACAATTTACCAGAAGATTTGTTAACAATGCACCCCCAATGGCTTGAGGATGCTCTTTCAGAAAGGGAAGCGGCATTTATTCGCTAATCAATATTCAATAATCGGGCGTGTTTATACAATCAGGACTTTAATTAGCTTTGAAGAAGCACAAACCGGGTCCATGGTTTGTGCTTCTCTTTATCTTTTTTGTCTTTGCAGCGTAACATTTACGCTCCAATAAAAGCTTTAATGGCATCGATCAAACTATATATACCGAGGAACGTACAAATGACAGCGACGATTCCGCCGATAATATTGGCCTTCACAGAGTTTCCAAATTCACCGAGACGCTTTTTGTTATTCATAATGACAAGAAGCGTAATGACGATTACTGGGAGTAAAATACCGTTCAGCGCTTGTGCGAACAATAACACGTCGAGAGGATTAAAGCCAAGACCTGAACAGACGATGCCGATGATCATCACAGTTGCGAAGACAGTTTTGAAACGCTTGTCCTTCATGCCGTTTTCCCATTTCAACACACTGCTTACGGTCATCGCCGCTCCGAGCGGGGAAGCGAGTGCCGAAGAAAATCCTGCTGCAAACAGTCCGAGGCTCATGAACGCTTTCGCCCATTGTCCTAGAATAGGTTCCAGTTGAAGGGATAAGTCTGCAGCGCTTGAAACTTCAACACCTTGAATCATCGCACCGGCGGTAATTAACACCGCCGCTGTAATCAGTCCCCCGATACTGATCGAGACAATCGTATCAATGCGCGCTTCTTTCAAGTCGGTCGGTTTATTCCAACGTTCCTGTACCATGGAGGAATGTAAAAATAAATTATAGGGCACAACAGTCGTTCCAATCAGAGCTATGATCATAATGATGGAACCGCTTGGGATCGTCGGAAGGAATGCACCTTGGAACAATTCGCCAAGGTTAGGCTTTGCAACAAACATCGTCGTAATGAACGTCAAACTCATGATGGCAATCAAAGCGACCATGATCCGTTCAATCAATTTATAACTTCCGCTCAGTCCAATAAATAAAATGATGATGCCTACAATTGGACCAAGCACATTTGGTGAAATGCCCGTCAACGTTGAAATGCCGAGCGATGTCCCGAGCAGATCACCGGCCATATAAGCAGCACACCCGACGCTGATTGCAATCATGACAAGCCACATGGAGCCATATTTTAAGATGGGATTGGAGAATTGTTCACGAACGGCTTCCCCCAGACCTTTGCGCGTAATGATGCCGAGACGTGCTGTCATTTCTTGCAACACGATTGTCGCGATGATCGAAAAGACGACCGCCCAGAGGATTGCATATCCATACGAAGCACCTGCTCGAGTAGCAGTTGTTACTGTCCCCGGGCCAATAAAAGAAGCAGTAATGATGGCGCCAGGACCAATCACTTTTAATCTATCTAGTAATGATTTTCTCTCTGCAACTTGGACGTTCTCAAGTTCAACGTTAGTCATTGTAGTACACCTCTCGTTTCAACGTTTGAAATATTTCGTTTATTCAGGGTGGATGAAACCAACTAGGATTTCATCATGTGTATATTCTATTTTCTTCTTACTTCATTCTAAATAGTTATAGATCGTTTGTTTTGAAACACCCAGCACAGTAGCGATGCGGTCCCCGGAACCTTGGATTAGGAAAGCGCCTCTCTCTTCCAACTTCTGAACAAAACGAATGCGCTCGTTTCGGGACATTTCGGGAATAGGAACTCCGATTTCAAGCGTTACAGAGCTAATTAAATGATGAAAAACTTCATCAATATTCTTCGCATAAGATTCATCCAGGTGATTACTACTTTCTTCAGCATCGTATACAGTGGTAAATTCTTTAATCACTTGGTTAACCATTGAAAAAGCAGTAATATCGAAGTTTATGCCCAAATAACCAATGACTTCACCTTCATCGTTCCGAATGAAAGAGATGGAGGTTTTCACCATTTTTCCGTCTGTCGTTCGTGTCGTAAATCCAAGTTTATCTTTCACTTCATTGCCATGTTGGCGTAGTTGTTTCAAAATAACTTCGGTTGTAGGGGCACCTACTTCACGACCTGTCACGTTTCCTTGAATATAAACAAGGGAAGATTGGACGTTGCTTAGATCATGTATGACGACTTCACAATTGCTGCCGAAAGTAGCATGAATCATATCAGCAATTGGCTCGTAGCGCTTCAAAATACTGTTAATTTCTCCGTTTGTATCAGCCATTTTTATCACCATTTTTCATTTTCTTATGTAAGCGCTTTAATTGCGCTTTGCATAGAAGTCTTCAACCTCAGGAAAGGGTTGAAGACTTACAAAATTTACGGGAAAGAGAATTACGAGTTTTGTTGTTTGTGGGCAATTTCACCAGCGAGTGCATATAAAACGACTGTTGAAACAAAGTGTGCTGAGTTTTGGTTCGGATCCTGTTGTGGGTAGATTTCCACGAAATCCATCCCGATGACACCTTGCTTACAAATTTCGTAGACAAGCGTTAGCAGCTCATAGGAAGTAAGACCGTTGCCGTCAACTGGACCGCCAGGGTTGAACGCAAAATCTAGCACGTCACTGCAGATGCTTAGGTAGACACAATCTACATCTTTGCTTGCCATTGCATATAGTTCACCAGCAAGTGCTTTTAAGTCTTTCGCATTTCGAATATCGTTAATCGTTACTGTAACAGCGCCGGCTTCCTTCGCATTACGGCCAGCTTCGGGCATATTTCTTGGCCCGTGAATTCCTGTGTGAATAATGCTTTCGTTGCGGACGCCTTCTTGCTCGTATAGACGGGCGAACGGGCTGCATCGTGCATATTGATCACCGTTATGAGAAGGGAGGTTGTCGTAATGTGCATCAAGATGAATGATGCCGACTTTTTTACCCGTTTCAGCAAGCGCTTTCACGATTGGGAAAGTAACGCCATGATCGCCGCCCAAGCCAATAAGAAATTTCCCGCTTTTCCATAGATCGCTCGAAAATTTTGTAATGCGATTCATTGTTTCATCTACATCCGCAGGTACGACATCGATGTCTCCGATATCTCCGATTTTCATATGTTCAAACACATCAATATGATCAAGTTCCGGTAAATAACCGCTATAACGAGCAGAAGTTAAGCGCATCACTTTCGGGCCAAGTTCACAACCTGTGTAATCTCCCCATGTAACGGCTCCTTCCCATGGAATTCCGTATACAACGGCATCTATATTCTCGAAAGATTTAGTAGCAGAGATGTTTTCTGCTCCTAAAAAGCAAGGTGTATTACCATAAAGAATTTTAGTCAATTAAATCAATTCCTTTCGATGTGTTTTGAAAATTAGTCAACTTCTAAAATGAATCGTACTGTTTCTTTGAAAAAAAGTCAAAGGTTTTTTAAATAAATTAAAAATGTTTAGAGGGGCTAAATACTAGTGGAATTGGCTGAGTTCCATTGGGGTCAACTACTTTTACTCGTTAAACAACTCTTCTTTACTATAAATTGGCATTTAATCGCGTATGTCGGTGCCTGTGCATGGTGCATTTATGACAATTCATTAAAAGTTATATAAATACAATGGGAAGCCAACCAAAGACCGATTTGGAAAGCTTCCCGTTTTCTATTTATGCAATTGTAGTGTATTGACTGAATTGTCTCGGTGCCTGTGCACGGTGCAATTATGACAATTCATTAAAATTCATATAAATACAAAGGGAAGCCCACCAAATACTGATATGATGAGCTTCCCATTTTTCATTTATGCAATTGCAGTGTATTAACTGAATTGTGTCATGCACAGGCACCTAAGTAAAAAAATATTAAAAGGCTTTTTATATTGTAGGGAAGGTAATGATGATTTGTCCGTTATTATTTTCGACTTCTATGATTTCGTTATCAAATAGATAAGGGGTGTCATTTTCATCTTGTGGTTTAATCTTCTCGTACATGTTCCTTACGGATAGGACAGGGAATGTCACGGGTATGAATCGCCCTTTATGTAATGCTTTCATATTGCCCATTAAAAATAATTCTTTGCTTGATGCTGCGAAACTTAAGTGGCCAATTTCCTTATTGGAGTCACCCGATAGTAGTTTAACGTTTTGCAATAAGGAAATAATACATAAAATGAAGTCGTTAATTACTTCGGGTGTCATTTTTTCATAGCCTTGGTCGATGAAAAACGCGTTGAAGCCGTTCCGAATCTCCTTAAAGGAGAACAGGTTCTCGATCTTTTGCTTTCTTCCTTTTCCGAGGTTTTCAATGATCTGCTTGCACTCCTCGAAAAATTCTTTGACGAACCCTGTACAATTTTCCCTTTGTACAATAAAGTCTCCCAGTTCCTTCATCACTTTATTGTCTTGCACATCTTCTCTTATAAACAGTAAAAAGCTAAAGACATCTTTTTCATCAAAGCTTCTATCTGCAAACTTAGTGTAGTAGTAATCAACTAATTGTCGCTCTTTTTTATCCATTGTTCGTCACTCCTAAAAATCCTTGTGTAATTGTAGCTCAATGCCATTTCTTAATCATATCATGCAATGTTGTGGGGGATATTATATTCTAACAGGAAATACTCGAAAATTAAATGTTGCACGAAGGAAACATGGCGCATATAATAGCGATAATCTATACAATAAAGACATAAGAGGGTGACTATTGATGTTGGATTATTTTATAGGACTGAATCCGATTGCACAGGCATTGATCGCCACTTTATTCACGTGGGGAATGACTGCTGTCGGAGCAGCTTTGGTCTTTACAACGAAGAAAGTCAATCAGAAGTTGATGGATGGGATGTTGGGGTTTGCGGGTGGTGTAATGATTGCGGCAAGTTTTTGGTCGTTACTCGCACCTTCCATTGAAATGGCCGAACAAAATAGTTCGTTTCCATCGTGGTTTCCGGCAGCTATCGGCTTTTTATTGGGAGGCCTCTTTCTATGGGTTGCGGATAAGATCATTCCCCACTTGCATCCGAGCTCTTCCATGAAAGACGCGGAGGGCATCAATCCTGCCAGTAGACGGCGGAGCACCCTTCTCGTATTTGCGATTACGTTACACAATATACCTGAAGGTTTAGCGATCGGGGTTGCCTTCGGTGCTGTGGCGGCAGGTATGCCATCCGCGACAATGGCAGCTGCTATTGCTTTGGCGATTGGAATCGGGATTCAGAACTTCCCTGAAGGGACAGCGGTTTCAATGCCACTGCGGAGAGACGGAATGTCACGCAGGAAAAGTTTCTTCTATGGACAATTTTCAGGGGCGGTTGAACCTATTTCAGCTGTATTCGGTGTAATTGCAGTAACAACGATGCAACCTCTTCTTCCATTCGCCTTAAGCTTTGCTGCAGGGGCAATGATTTTTGTAGTAGTGGAAGAGGTTATCCCCGGATCACAGGAAAATGGCAATAAAGACTTGGCATCGATATGCTTAATGCTAGGATTTGCAGTCATGATGATACTTGATGTCGCATTTGGATAAGGGATGAACAATACTATCTGCTACTATCCAGAAGACAGCGCTGTATAAAAAAATAATACATTTCATAGAGCAGTCAGTGTGTACTTATTCACACTGGCTGTTTTTATTTTTTTAAAAATGAAGGCACCTGTTTTATGCAGGGATTCTTACGAAAATAAATGATATAGTAATTTTTTTATAATTAAACATCTTTTAAACCTTTCTAATTCACCTCGCTGATCAATTGTGAACAATCGAGATAATTGTTTTGTCACAATAAGATTATTGATCACAAATCCGCCAAACTTTGGACAAAGAAATGTCGTTGATTAGTCATCGTTTCGGCATGGATAGTGTGTAAAGATACATGTATACTTGGATACTCCATGAAGAATCCCAAGTAAATTGGTTTCATGGAAATATTATTCGTAGCATTACTTTAAAGGAGTGTATTTGTGAAATGGATCCGATATTTTTAGCAAGGATACAATTTGCTTCTACAACAATATTTCATTATCTTTTCGTCCCGATGTCAATCGGTCTCGCACTGACGATTGCGATTATGCAAACGATTTATCATCGAACAGGCGATGAAAAGTATAAAAAAATGACGAAGTTTTGGGGAACCATGTTTCTCATTAACTTTGCAGTCGGTGTTGTAACAGGAATTTTACAAGAATTCCAGTTCGGTATGAACTGGTCGACATATTCAAGATTCGTCGGAGACGTCTTTGGTCCATCACTTGCAATCGAAGGACTGCTTGCGTTCTTTATGGAGTCAACATTCATTGGATTATGGGTGTTCGGTTGGGATCGCTTGCCGAAACGAGTTCATTTGCTATCCATTTGGCTCGTTCTGTTTGGAACTGTTCTTTCCGCCTTTTGGATCTTAACAGCCAATTCATTTATGCATCACCCCGTAGGCTTTGAATATTTTGAAGGCAGAGCCCAAATGAATGATTTCCTCGCTTTATTAACAAACCCGCAATTATGGGTTCAGTTCCCGCATGTTTTATTCTCAGCTTTTGCAACAGGTGCTTTTTTCGTTGCAGGAATCAGTGCATGGAAAATTCTAAAGAAACAACAACTAGATATGTTCAAGAAGTCTTTTCAGATATCCATCATCATTGCAACGGTTTCAACAGTTGTCGTTCTGTTCGTCGGTCACCAACAAGCGGTGCATCTCCTTACTACGCAGCCTATGAAAATGGCGGCCGCGGAAGCATTATGGGAAGACAGCGCTGATCCGGCACCGTTTACGGTCGTAGCAAAAATAAACCCTTATGAAAAGACAACGACAAATGAAATACAAATCCCTTATATGTTAAGTGTTTTATCGTTCAATAAATTTAGTGGACAAGTTGAAGGGATGAATACGATTCAGAAGCACTATGAAGAAAAGTATGGGCCTGGCAACTATATTCCACCTGTTCGAACAGTATTTTGGAGCTTCCGTACAATGGTGTTTGCTGGCACAATCATGCTTCTTCTCGGAGTATACGGCTGGTTTGTATCAAGGAGAAACAAACTTGAACAAAATCCATTGTTCATGAAAGTAATGGTATACGCTATAGCGTTACCGTTTATCGGGAATACTGTCGGTTGGATAATGACGGAAATGGGTCGTCAGCCGTGGGTCGTCTTCGGTGTCATGAAAACAGAAGATGCCGTATCCCCGAATGTGACAGCAGGGCAGGTTCTATTTTCGTTAATTTCATTTTCAACGTTGTATGCGATTTTAGCGGGGGTAGCGGTTTATTTATACGTCCGCACAATTAAGCAAGGTGCATATCAGGAAAAAACGGTTGAGGTTGATGCTGATGCTGACGCTGTTGACCCATCCGGTCGGGAGGATGATTATATTTGGAACTAAGTGAATTATGGTTTCTGCTTATCGCTTTTATGTTCACATTATTCTTCGTGCTTGAGGGATTTGACTTTGGTGTCGGCACGGTGGCTAAGTATTTAGGACGCGATGATTATGAGAAGCGAGTGTATTTAAATTCAATCGGCCCGTTTTGGGATGCCAATGAAGTGTGGCTCATATCAGCTGGTGCTGCAATGTTTGCGGCATTTCCACATTGGTATGCAACGCTGTTTAGTGGTTTCTATATTGCCTTTGTGTTCATGTTGCTTGCGTTAATTTTACGCGGCGTCGCATTTGAATTTAGAGGGAAGGTAGATCATCCCGTATGGAAACAGGTGTGGGATTGGGCAATCTTTATTGGAAGCGTTGTCCCCCCATTCCTTTGGGGAGTGGCATTGACGAATTTTATGACAGGTGTTCCAATCGATCAACATAAGGAGATGATCGGTGGGTTTCTACAATTGCTTCATCCATTTGCCTTGCTTGGAGGTGTGATGTTTACGCTTCTTTGCATCGTACATGGGTTGCAATTTATCACACTGCGAACAGAAGGCGAACTACAAGAACGAGCAAGGGTTGCGTCATCGAGATTTGCACCCGCGGTATTGCTTGCCTTGCTTGCTTTTGCCGCAGCAGGTCTTTATAAGACAGATATCTTCACTGCACACGGAACTGGGTGGATAGCGTTGCCACTGTTAGCCTGGGGAACATTGCTCCTCTCAACGATATTGAATAAAAAGAAGAGGAACAGACTCTCATTTTTAATGACGACCATTACAATCATTGCGTTAACCGCAAGTGTCTTTATCGGACTGTTTCCACGTGTCATGATCAGTACGCTTGGCGTAGCAAATGATTTAACGGTCTATAACGCCTCATCGGGAGACTATTCGTTAAAAGTGATGAGTTATATTTCGTTAACGCTGATTCCCTTCGTGCTAGCTTACCAAGGGTGGAGCTATTACGTATTTCGTGAACGTCTCAAAGGGAAGGACCAGTTGGAGTATTAATGAAAAGAAAAAAAGGACTCCCATCTTACCCCGGCAGCCGTTCTCTCTATACGTCCCTGACGTTCCTCATTTTAGTAGAAGCGTGTGCAATCGTCTTTCAAGCCATTTTCTTGGGACGAAGTGTGACATCTTTATTCCAAGGGGCAACTGTTCAAGAAATCTGGAAAGACCTCCTTTTATTCCTAGTATTTTTCGTCATGCGTCACGTTTTATCCCACGTCCAACAACTGTTGTCAGAGCGCTTTGCAGTCCGAACAACGAAAGCGTTACGAGAACAACTTACCGCTTCCTATTTTAAACTCGGTCCACGATTTGCGCAGACTAACGGAACGGGGAGACTCGTTACGCTTGCGATTGAAGGGATTGAACAAGTCAAAACGTATTTGGAGATCACGATTCCACGTATGATCCGTACCTTTATCATCCCTGCGGTACTTGCGATTACTATTTTTACGTTCGACAAAATATCATCCATCATCTTAATCGCCACTGTCCCGATCATTATCATTTTCATGATTTTACTTGGGATGGCGGCGCAAAAGATGGCAGACAAACAGTATAAAACCTATCGCATCCTATCGAATCACTTCATCGATACGTTAAAAGGATTGGAAACGTTAACGTACTTAGGAGTAAGCGAAAGGCATGAAGGCAAAATTGCACGTGTCAGCAAACGATATCGGAAAGCGACGATGAAAACTCTTCGCATTGCATTCCTTTCATCGTTTGCACTCGATTTTTTTACGAGTTTGTCGATCGCATTCGTTGCGGTTGGGCTTGGTTTCCGCCTCATTGATGGTGCGATCGTTCTTCTACCGGCATTAACGATTCTTATTTTAGCACCTGAATACTTTTTGCCAATCCGACAAGTTGGAACGGATTATCATGCGACGTTGGACGGGCAAATTGCCTTGGGACAAATAGAAACCATCATTAAAGAACATGAGGATACAACTCTCCCTGCGATGAACGCGAAAATCGAATGTGGACCGATGAGCAAGATTGCGTTTCATGGAGTAACAGTTAGTGTAGATGAAAAACAGATTGTAAATAACCTGCGATTTGCATGGGAAGGTAGCGGAGCAATTGGGATTGTAGGTGAGTCAGGGGCTGGAAAGTCAACATTCATCGATATTATTGCTGGCTTTTTACAGCCGACTAGTGGGCTGATCGAAGTGAACGAAGAGAAAACACCTTCGCTCATGCGAACGGATTGGACAAGTCAGATTGCCTATATCCCGCAGCACCCTTATATTTTCCCGGCGTCGATTAAAGAAAACATTCGATTTTATGAACCGACTGCCACTGATGAGGAAGTCGAGCAGGTCAGCGATGAAACAGGTCTTCGCGCTCTCGTTGAACAATTGCCTGAACAAGCGGATACCCAAATCGGCGAGGGGGGGCGTTCAGTAAGTGGCGGTCAAGAACAACGAATTGCGATGGCCCGCGCATTGTTAAGTAAACGCCCCATTATTATTCTCGATGAACCAACAGCACATCTTGATATTGAGACAGAATATGAGTTGAAACAATCAATGCTTCGCCTATTTGAAGGGAAACTCGTCTTTCTTGCGACGCATCGCATTCATTGGATGAAGGATATGGATCATGTCATCGTGTTAAAAGAGGGGAGTCTCATCGAAAGTGGTACACATGATGAATTAATTCGGAAACAAGGTGTGTATACAGATTTAATTAGACATAACCGGGGAAGGGGAGGAGAGCTGTGAGAACTTGGATTATCCCTTATATGAAACAACATAAAGGGCGGATGCTGCTTACCGTATTGGTAGGCGTGCTTGGAGTCGCATCTAGTGTGATGTTATTGTTCATATCGGGTTATTTAATTTCAAAGTCAGCCCTTCGCCCGGAAAATATTATGATCGTCTACGTTCCCATTGTGGCGGTACGGGCGTTTAGTATAAGCCAGGCAGTCATGCGTTATTTAGAACGACTCATTGGCCATGACGTCATTTTGCGCATTTTGGAGAGAATGCGAACACGGCTGTACCGTGTTCTGCAACCTCAGGCATTAGTATTGCAATCACGTTATAAAACGGGTGACTTATTGAGTATGTTATCCGAGGACATCGAGCATTTACAGGATTTCTATTTACGAACTGTATTTCCAAGTATCTTATCGCTATTCGTTTATGGTGCATTGATTGGCGTGCTTGGATTATTTGACTGGGTATTCGCCCTCATGATGGCGCTTGTGTTAGCGATTATTGTATTCGTAATTCCTTTTATTTCATTACTCGTGACGCGACGTAAATACATCGCGCTAAAACAAGGACGCAATCAATTATACGCGCAATTAACAGATGCCGTATTTGGCTTATCGGATTGGATTGCCAGTGGACGAATTGAATCATTTTTATCTGATTATAAAACCGATGAACGCGACTTGTTAGAAATTGAAAAGAGAATGAATCGATGGCAACATGTGCGAAATGCTATAGTTCAACTTGTCATCGGCATTGCAGTGATGGCGATGATCGCTTGGGCAGGCAACCAAGCGGAGACAGGGCAAATAGCACCAACTGTAATTGCAGCTTTTGCATTAATGATGTTAGCAATTACCGATGCCCTTTCACCGGCTTCTGAAGCAATTGAACGGATTCCCGCGTATGAAGAATCACTTCGACGTTTACAAGAGGTGGAAACCGAAACCAACGATGCTCCAGGGCACGCTCCGCGGTCAGCGGCAGCAGCTATTCGCGAAGCAAACGGACCAGCGATTGAAATGCAAAACGTATCCTATCGTTATCCAGAAAGTAAGGAAGATGTCATTAGTGGGATGACCTTGACGATTGACAGAGGTAAGAAAGTTGCAATCTTAGGTCGGAGCGGTACGGGCAAATCAACGCTGCTAAAACTTTTGACAGGCGCACTTCAGCCGACAGCAGGAAATGTGTTCATCAACGGTGAACAAGCAAGCCAAAGCTTGCTTGCCAAATCGCTATCAATTTTGAATCAAAAATCACATCTTTTTGATACAACGGTGGAAAATAATATTCGGATTGGAAATCCCGAAGCATCTGATGAAGAGATTTCGGAAGTTGTTGAACAAGCACAACTAACGAAATTACTCGCTTCGATCCCTACAGGACTGAAAACGCCGATGGAAGAAATGGGACATCGGTTTTCAGGTGGAGAACGCCAACGAATTGCATTCGCCCGTGTCCTTTTACAGCAAACGCCGATTGTTATTTTTGATGAACCAACGATTGGACTTGATCCGAAAACAGAACATGACCTACTGCAAACAATGTTCGATGCGGCAAAAGACAAGACGGTCATTTGGGTGACACATCATTTAGCGGGCATCGAACAAATGGACGAAATCATCTTTCTGGAAGAAGGCAACATCGTCTTACAAGGAAATCATGAAAACCTGCTAGCGACTTCATCAAAGTACCGTGCGTTGTATGAAATGGATAAAGGGATTTGATGAGTTGGGAACTGAGCGATAAAGGAGTGGAACTACTCTATTTACCGCTCAGTTTTTTCTTCTGTAAGAACATGACATAATAAGCACTTAGCATGCATGGACGGATTTTCACCGTTCATGCTTTTTTGGTGTGCCCAGCATGGGCGTAGTCTATAGGGTGCAAGTCCCGAACCGCGAAGGCAGAAGTAGCGGTTAGCCTAACGCAAGGGTGTCCATGGTGACGTGGAATCTGAAGGAAGCGGGCGGCAAACCTCCGGTCTGAGGAACACGAACTTCATATAAGGCTATGTACGATTGGGTGAGTTTGCCAAACAAAACAAAGCCCTTTCTGCCGAAGGTCGTATGTAGTAGATGAAGCAGATAGGTGGAGGGAAAGACTACGCTCTTACCTGGGGAGGTCTGATTGAAACGCCAAGTACACTTGGTAACCTATCCAGTGATGGATAGCTGAACAATCAGAAGTCAGCAGAAGCCATAGTACCATTCGAACTCGAGAAGAATGGGAAGGGCTGAACAATTAAGAGAGAACAACATCTTGGCATTCAGTAACCTGTGAAGAACACAGATAACCGATAAGGCATGCCCGAAGGAGGAAGTGGTGAATCCCACTGGGGACTTCGGGATGGTGGAGCAGGACTGGCATAAGAAGAACCGTTGTTCACGGAAAGAGGCGTAACACATGTTGATGGAGCGAATACTATCACGTGAAAACTTGCTTTCTGCCCTAAAGCGGGTGGAGCGCAATAAAGGAAGCCACGGTGTGGATGAAATGCCTGTACAAAACCTACGGAAGCATTTCCTGGAACACTGGGAATCCATGAAAATGGAACTCCTTCAGGGAACCTATGAACCGCAACCTGTCCGCAGGGTCGAAATCCCGAAACCTGACGGAGGCGTGCGTCTATTAGGTATCCCTACCGTGATAGACCGCTTCATTCAACAGGCGATAGCCCAAGTGTTAACTTCCCTATACGACCCTACGTTTTCAGACCATAGTTACGGATTTCGACCAAATCGAAGTGCCCATGACGGAGTGAGGAAAGCGAAAGGATATATACAGGAAGGAAATCGTTGGGTTGTCGATATGGACCTGGAGAAATTCTTTGACAAGGTAAACCATGACAGGCTCATGGGGACACTTGCGAAAAGAATCAAAGACAAGCGTCTCCTTAAGTTGATCCGTAAATACTTGAAATCGGGTATCATGATTAATGGTCTCGTGACAAACAGTGAAGAAGGTACTCCGCAAGGAGGACCATTGAGTCCCCTTCTCTCCAACATAGTCCTTGACGAACTGGATAAGGAATTAGAGAAAAGAGGTCATAAATTTGTCCGATACGCTGATGACTGCAATATCTATGTGAAAACAAAGAAAGCAGGGAATCGGGTCATGAACTCCATCACCTCTTTTATTGAAGGAAAGCTTAAGTTGAAGGTGAATCTAACTAAATCTGCAGTTGACCGTCCGTGGAAGAGGAAATTCCTTGGATTCAGTTTCACCAGTGGTAAGGAACCGAAGGTTCGTATTGCCAAGGAAAGTGTGAGACGGATGAAGATTAAAATCAGGGAAATCACCTCAAGGAAGAAACCCTACTCCATGGAATATCGGATAAACAAACTCAACCAATACCTTATGGGCTGGAGTGGATATTTCGCCTTGGCAGACACGCCAAGCGTGTTCGTTAAGTTCGATTCTTGGATTAAAAGAAGACTCCGGATGTGTATGTGGAAGGATTGGAAGAAACCCAGTACAAAGACGAGAAAACTCATCGGTTTAGGCATCCCGATAGGGAAGGCATATGAATGGGGAAATTCACGCAAGAGCTACTGGAGAATTTCTAAAAGTCCTATACTACACAGAACCCTAGGGAACTCCTATTGGAGTTCCCTAGGGCTCAAAAGTCTAATATCTCGTTACGAAGCTTTGCGTCAACAATCTTAGTTGAACCGCCGTATACCGAACGGTACGTACGGTGGTGTGAGAGGTCGGGAGTTAATCGCTCCCTCCTACTCGATTTGCTTGGAAAAGAGTTTTCCTCTCTCACGCATCTGAAGTAGTAGGTGATACGGTAGATGAACTTTACAAACTCCTAGTTCAATTTGCACTTTTTTGAAACTACTAAAGCTTAATTCTTCTATTCAGTTTATAATTTCATTCATGTCATTAAAGTAATTAATTTGTAATTGACTTACTATTTTATTTGTCTTACAATATTAAAAAGAGATATTTTATAACAGTCAGACTACTAAAAGTCTAAGTGAAGTGTTATGAAATAGTAAACTTTTCCAACGGGAGGGACGCTTATGAATTATGAAGAGAAAATTGAAGGTTTAGGCTATAAACTTTCAGCACCAGCAAATAAGCGCATATTTGAAGATGGGGTACGCACCGGCAATTTGATTTTTGTTTCCGGTAACGCAGCAAAGGTAGATGGGGTTTTAAAATATCAAGGAATTGTAGGAAATACAGTTACAATCGAAGAAGCACAAGATGCAGCGAAAATTGCATTCGTTAACTGTCTGGCTACTGTCCGGAATATGACAGGGAGTCTTAACTCAATTCGGAAAATCGTCAATATTAAAGGGTATGTGGCGAGTTCACCAGACTTCATCGAGCAGCCGGAAGTCATGAATGAAGTCTCAGCCTTGGCCATCGAGGTTTTCGGTGAAGTAGGAGAGCATAGCAGAGTTTCCCTGGGGGCGAGTTCTCTTCCCGGAGGGACACCTGTAGAAGTAGAAATCATTGTTGAAGTAGAGTAACGGAAATTGGGCAATGGATTTGAAATGAAATTGAAAATGAAAAGGGGAAAATAATTATGGAAAATGTATTAGTAAAATCAAGGACAGAAATGCTGGAAGATTTACCACTCGGGATTAAACAATTATTTACGAGTATTACGCATTTAAAAGAAGGAGAAAAGGTGCTCGTCATTACCGATGAAAACAAGTTGGAAATCGGTGAATTTGTTTACAAACATGCAAAAGAGTTTTTTGAAACGACCTTGATGGTAATGCCTACAAGAGAAGGGCATGGAGCCGAACCGACGGAAGCTGTACGAGCTGCCATGAATAATTGTGATGTGGCTTTTGGAGCGACAACGTATTCGATGTATCATTCAAAAGCGAGATTAGATGCTAGTAAGAACGGTCGTCTGCGTTGGATTGGGCTACAAGACTATGCTCTTCACATGTTTGAAGAAGGTGGATTAACTGCAGATTTTGATGAAGTTACTGAAGTGGTCAATCGAGTTGCTCCTCATTATAAAGGAAAAACGTTCACACTTACTGCCCCTGGCGGAACGCATATGGTGTGCAGCATTGAAGGAAGAGACCCTGTATTGGATCATGGGACAGCCACTGTGCCTGGAGCTGCTTCGTTTCCTCCAAACGCAGAAGTTGCATTGGGACCGGTTGAAGGAACTGCCAATGGTGTATTAGTGTTTGACGGCAGCATTCCACATCCATTATTGAACCTTATTGAAGAACCGATCACATGCGTCGTTAAGGATGGCTTCATTACAGAAATACAAGGTGGTCGCGAGGCGGATATTTTACGTAAACTATTGGCGGAATTCAATGATCCGACAGTCTACAATATTGCTGAACTGGGACTTGGGTTGAACAAAGAAAATATCCTTTGCGGCCATATGGCACCTGACGAAGGCTCTTTCGGCAACATCCATATTGGAATCGGTAAGAACTTGAACTTTGGCGGTCATGTCAATTCGCCGCTGCATCTTGATATGGTAATAAAAACGGTGACTTGTGAGATTGATGGCCGAGTTATTATGAAAGACGGAGAATTGCTTGTCTAATAGATGAATAAAACCTCTTAGTATACAAAGTGGTTTTCTCAATAGAAGACAACAGGACGTACTAAGAGGTTGCCAGTAATTCGTCCGCTCCAGTTGGTAAGCGCTTACATGGATACTTGATTCGGAAATAATCATACAAGGGTGAGGATATGAGGATGATTAGAAAATATTCAGCTGCCGTTTTATGCATGATCTTAATGCTAGCCTTAGCCGGGTGTTCCACTTCGGTGAGTAGTGAAGAATTAAGGAGTAAACGAATTATCAGCATTGCAACCGTACAGCCCGATGACCACCCGATAGCACTTGGTTTACAGGCATTCAAAGAACATGTGGAGGAAAATCTGGGGGACCGGTACGAGGTGAGGATTTTCCATAATGGGGTTATTGGCGGAAATTCTGAAGTGCTTGAATTACTGCAGATGGGCTCGTTGGACATGGTTGTGACGAGTGGAAGCAATCTAGAAGCATTTGCAGATGAATATAAGATTTTCAGCTTACCATACTTGTTTAACGATGAAGCTAGTTTCCGAGAAGTCATGGAGAATGAAGAGTTTGTCAATGAGATTTACAACTCAACGGTCGATAAGGGCATTCAGGGCGTTACCTGGTTTGCTAATGGCGTAAATAATATCTACGCCTCAAAGAGAGTTGAAAAGCCCGAAGACCTCAAAGGATTGAAGATTCGTGTTCAGTCCAGTGAAGCGAATGTGAAGATGGTTCAAGGCTTTAATGCAGCGGCAGTCGTTATGGCGTACGGAGAAGTATATACCGCCCTGCAGAATCGTGTCATTGACGCTGGAACGAATCCTGAGATGGCACTTGTGAAAATGAAACATGGGGAAGTGGCAAAATACTATTCACGTACGGAACACCAAATCTTTACAGACGTGTTCGTCGTAAGTACGAAATTCATGGATTCCTTGACGGATGAAAAAGAAGTGTTTCAAGAAGCGTTCAAGTTAAGTACACAAGTTGCCAACGGAGAATGGGACAATCAAATTGCAGAAGCGATTGAGGAAGCAGAAGAAATGGGCGTCGAGTTTATTACCGTCGACAAAAAACCCTTCGAAGAAATGCAGCAGCCTGTCAAAGAAGCTTTGTTGAAGGGGAATCCAAAATTGCAAGAGTTGTATGACCTGGTTCAACAAATCCAGAACTAATGGAAAGAAGATGATAACGATGATCAAGGTGAGAAGCATTTTAGATAAATCGCTTGCTGGGATATGTGCTTTCCTCTTAGCTTTCATGACATTTCTAGCAACGTACCAAGTGATTACACGATATGCCTTTAAAACTCCTAGCACAGTGTCGGAGGATTTGTTGAGCTATTCATTTGTATGGGTATCCTTGCTTGGCGCTGCACTTGTATTTGGGAAAAAAGATCATATGCGATTGTCCATTATTCCAGATAAGTTAACAGGAGCATGGGGTCTAGCGCTATCCATCTTTACGGAATTGCTGATTATGGTCATTGCAGTCATTGTCTTTCTAATGGGAGGAAAGGATTTTGTAGGAGTGGGTGCCATACAGGCTTCGCCTACTCTAAACATAACATTGGATTGGATTTATATGATTCTTCCGATCAGCGGGATATTGATTATCGCTTACAACATCTTGAATATTATCCAAGCTGTCCAAGAGTATAACGGAGATGGAAAGGAGGAAT
This sequence comes from Saccharococcus sp. Marseille-Q5394, assembly GCF_946901335.1. NCBI lineage: Bacteria > Bacillati > Bacillota > Bacilli > Caryophanales > Anoxybacillaceae > Saccharococcus > Saccharococcus sp. Marseille-Q5394. Next base: position 1,192,670 of record NZ_CAMPPQ010000002.1, read on the forward strand.
TCCAATGAGTATAGCAGCTTCAGCAGCTCTATTGATTCTTGTGACACTGGCTGTTTTATTACTCTTAGGTGTCCCAATTGGAATTACATTGGTTGTTGCATCGATATTAGCCATTACACAATCATTAGGTTTTTCATCAGCTGTTCCTTCTTCCGCGTTAAAGATGTTTCAAGGAATTAACATTTTCACCTTATTGGCAATTCCTTTCTTTATTTTAGCCGGAAATATAATGAATAAAGGAGGGATTGCGCTCCGGCTCATCAATTTTGCGACAGCTTTGACGGGGAGGATTCCCGGCTCATTAGCTCATACGAACGTTGTAGCGAATATGTTGTTCGGATCAGTCTCCGGTTCCGGGACAGCTGCAGTATCTGCAATGGGGACAATAATGAGCCCTATTCAGAAAAAGAAAGGGTATGACAGCGACTTCACGGCTGCCATTAACATCGCAACTGCACCAACGGGCTTATTGATCCCTCCAAGTACAGCTTTGATCACCTATGCGTTGATCAGTGGGGGAACTTCAGTGGCGGCTCTTTTCCTTGGCGGGGTGATTCCCGGCGTACTATGGGGGCTTAGCTGTATGGTTGTTGCATTTTTTTACACGAAAAAAAATGGCTACGTTGATAAAACACCTATCTCCCTAAAGGAGTTTTTTACAGTAACACTGGAAGCAATTCCAAGCTTATTATTGATCATTATCGTTATCGGCGGAATTGTCGGCGGTATATTTACGGCTACAGAAAGTGCTGCAATTGCAGTCGTTTACAGTTTGCTGTTATCAACGATCTTTTATAAAACATTAAAAATAAAAGAATTGTATAGCATTTTAATTGATAGTGCAAAGTTGTCGGCGATCATCATGTTTTTAATTGGTGCGTCAAATATTTTAGGTTGGGTCATGTCGTTTACGGGGATTCCAAACTTCTTGGCTGATGCAATTTTGGGGATATCAGACAATCCAATCATTATTTTGCTCGCAATCAATATTCTATTGCTGTTCGTCGGAACGTTCATGGATTTAACACCTGCGATTTTAATCTTCACGCCAATTTTACTTCCTGTCTGTTTGGCGTTAGGAATGACACCTTTGCATTTTGGAATTATGCTTACGTTCAATCTATGCATTGGAACAATTACTCCACCTGTCGGTAATATTCTATTCGCCGGCATTAAAGTGGCCGATCGAAAGCTTGAAAAGGTTTTGCCGCATTTATTGCGCTTTTACGGTGCTATTTTCGTAGTGTTGATGTTAATAACTTACATGCCGTGGTTTTCAACATTCTTACCATCATTGGCTGGATATCGGTAATCCGAATTAAGTGAATCCATTCAGCTGGTAACCATTATTTTCTGAATTTATGAAAATAGCATTTGACAGACTAGTTTAATTGTCTTACAATAAGACATATAGAAAGTCACTATTATATTTGAAGGGTGGAATTTACATGGCAACGTCAAGAGCAAAGGCACCGAAAGGAATATTAGGGTTTCCCGTAGCACCAATGGATGCAGAAGGTAAATTGGATTTAGTTGGACTGGGGAAGAATATTGAGTTCTTAGTGGAAGAAGGGTTATCTTCAGTTTTTGTAGCTTGTGGCGCGGGTGAATTGCATGCGATAAGCAATGAAGAATATAGATCCATGGTAGAAGTGGCTGTTGAAAAGACAAAAGGGAAGGTTCCTCTCTATACAGGAGTCGGCGGCAACATTACGCACGCGTTGGAGCAGGTGCGGATTTCTGAAGAGCTTGGCGTAGAAGGGTACTTGATCTTACCGCCGTACTTGATCGAACCATCACAGGATGGCATTTACAATTACTTGAAAGAAATTATTCAAAGCTCGGATTTGAATGCGATCGTCTATCAGCGCGACAATTGTATTTTTGAAGCTGAAACACTTCAAAAGCTGTGCGAACTACCGCAACTCGTCGGGTTTAAAGACGGTATTGGAAATATGGAAAAGAACGTGGAATTCACACACCTAATCGGGGACCGTCTGGAGTGGATCAACGGAATGCCGCTTGCGGAAGTGACGATGGCAGCGTATGTGAACCTAGGATTCACATCGTATTCGTCAGCGATTTCCAACTATATCCCTCACATTTCAGCAAAATACTATGAGGCACTTCTTAGCGATGACAAAGAATTGGTGAATGAATTGTATAAGGATGTTATTTTCCCAATTCACCGTATCCGTAAACAGAAGAAAGGCTATGCTGTTTCGCTGATCAAAGCGGGCATGAAAATCGTCGGTCTTCCTGTCACTACGAACGTTCGCGCACCAATTGCTCCTGTCGAAGAAGGGCATTACGAAGAGTTGAAAGTCATTATCGAAAAGGCTTTGGAAAAATACCCTGCTAAAGTTACAGCGGTCTAATAGGAGGAAATTATGACAACTACAACAGAAGCAAAAACAAAAACCTACTTGAATTACATTGACGGTGAATGGGTCGCGTCTGAAACAGGCAAAACAGGCGTCAGTAAAAATCCGGCTCGAAAAGACGAAGTTGTTGGTGCTTATCAGCTTTCCAACAGCAGTGATTTCGACAAGGCGGCATCTGCTGCACGCAGAGCCCAAAAAGCATGGCGCAAGCTGACCGGTAATGTACGGGGAGATTATTTGTTGAAAGCTGCTTCCATTATGGAAGAGCGTATCGAAGACATTGCAACAGCGATGACTCTCGAAATGGGTAAGACTTTACCGGAAGCGAAAGGCGAAACGGCTCGTGGCGTAGCGATTCTACGTTATTATGCAGGTGAGGGAATGCGGTCGGTAGGCGATGTGATCCCTTCAACTGACAGTGAAGCTTTGATGTTCACGACGAGAGTTCCAGTAGGGGTTGTCGGCGTCATAACACCATGGAACTTCCCGGTAGCCATTCCGATTTGGAAAATGGCGCCTGCTCTCGTCTATGGAAACGCTGTTGTCCTTAAACCGGCAAGTGAGACAGCGGTGACGAGTGCGAAAATCATCGAGTGCTTACATGACGCAGGCATTCCAGCCGGCGTAGTGAACTTGGTTACAGGATCCGGATCTCTTATCGGGCCGGAAATGGCGAACCATAAAGAAATTGACGCCATTACATTCACAGGTTCGAATACGGTTGGCAAACAACTGGCACAAATCGCCGTTTCCAGAGGCATTAAATATCAACTTGAAATGGGTGGGAAAAACCCTGTAATTGTTGCAAATGATGCAGATCTAGATTTGGCGGTTGAAGCTACGATCAGCGGAGGATTAAAATCATCCGGACAAAAATGTACAGCGACAAGCCGGGTCATCGTTCAACAGGATGTCTATGAGGACTTTAAAGGGAAACTACTTGAAGAAGTGGCGAAAATCACTGTCGGAGACGGCATGGATGCAGGAACGTGGATGGGTCCAAGTTCCAGTCAAAGTCAGTTGGACACAGTGCTTTCCGCGATTGAAAAAGGGAAAGCGGAAGGGGCCACACTTCTCCTCGGTGGAAACGAAGTGAAGAAAGAAGGATTGAATGGCTACTTCGTGGAGCCGACAGTTTTTGAAGATGTATCTTCTACTATGTCACTCGCGAGGGAAGAGATTTTTGGCCCGGTCCTTGCCCTGATGAAAGTGGAGACGATCGAAGAGGCGCTTGAATTGGCAAATGACTCGGAATACGGGTTAAGTGCTTCCATTTTCACAACGAACATTAGCAATATGCTGGCGTTCATCAATGAAATGGACGCAGGTTTGGTTCGTATCAATGCGGAAAGTGCCGGAGTTGAACTGCAAGCTCCGTTCGGCGGCATGAAGCAATCCAGTTCCCATTCACGCGAGCAAGGTCAAGCTGCAAAAGAATTCTATACAGCGATTAAAACAGTGTTTATCAAATAAGATGACAAAGCAGGAGTAATGCGATAGATCGTCTAACTCCTTGTCTTTAAAATATCAAAGGATAGGCCAGCGAAACTCGTTGGTCTCTCTTCTGTTTATAGAGAAAACCTACTATTGAGGAGGATACCAATGCGTTTTATTGACGAACAAGAAATCAGAAGCCTCATTACAGTGAAAGATATTATCGATACAATCGAAGAGTATTATTTGAATGACGGTGAGAGCAGATCGTTAATTCCAGATCGTTTGTTCATCAATGACGACGACAATTCCGCTTTGCTCATGCCGTCTTTTTACGAGGATTATTTTGGGGCGAAAGTAATTGGAATCGCGCCTGGAAATGCCGCAATCGGTGAAGCGACGTTACGGGGCATCTTTTTATTGAATGATAGGAAGACAATGAAACCGCTTGCTATAATGGACGCTCGAACGATTACTGCCATGAGGACCGGTGCTGTCAGTGGGGTGGGTATGAAATACTTGGCGGCAAATGAGGCGGATACGGTTGGTGTAATCGGGACAGGAGACCAAGGGTGGAGTCATTTACAGGCAGCATGTGCTGTCAGACAAATAAAGCGGGTTTTGGTGTATAATCGTAGTCAGGAAAGACTTCATCCTTTTATGGAGAGAGCGAAAAAGGAGTTCCCAGCAATTCGCTTTGAAATTTCTACTCCTGAAACGATTTTGTCAGAAGCACAACTCATCATTACGACAACAACTTCAACTGACCCAGTCATTCCTTATGATGGATCCGTGGACCTGACTGGAAAGCATTTCGCAGGTTCAGGTGCGTTCAAATCATTCATGCAGGAAATTCCTGACGCAATCATCAAAGAAGTGGATCACCTCTACGTCGATACGCACGCCGCGTTTTCCGAGTGCGGCGAGATGAGGAAAGCCAGAGAATTCGGCCATAGTGAGGAGACGGTCCCTGAACTGAAAAGCCTTGTACAAGGTGGGGAAAACGATGAGATGAAGCAAAAAACAACGCTATTCAAGTCTGTAGGCATCTCCATTCTTGACATCCTAACGGCGAAATTGGTATATGAACGAATGACGAGCACTGTAAAAGCAATTTAGAAATGAAAGGAGGAGCCTATGAAAGAATATAAAATGGATACAGTCCGCAGAAGCACCCTTTCACAATTGGTATTGGAACAGATTGTCCAACTGCTCATGAATGGACAATTGAAGCCTGGAGATAAGTTACCAGCGGAAATGAATCTGATGGAGCAATTCGATGTGAGCCGACCAGTGCTACGTGAAGCTCTTAGCTCGCTCGAGACCTTGGAAATAATTACGAGAAGGCCCCGCGGAGGGACATTTGTCAACGAAAAAGTCGGCAGCAACCCGTTCAAAGTGATGCTCGCCTTATCCATCAATAATGTTCCAGCAGTTATTGAAGCCCGTATGTCTTTGGAGTTGGGACTTGTCACCATCGCCGCCGAAAAAATAACAGACGACAAGCTCGAGCTGTTAAAGGAAACCATCGACAGTATCCAAGCCAATCCAGAAGGCGACTATGGTCAATTGGATAAGGAATTCCATCGAATCATCGCACAAAGCGCCAACAACCCGGTCGTTGAAGGAATGATAGAATCTCTGCTGATTTCCCACGAAAAAACGGATAGCCTAATTCCGTACCGTGAACCTGATGTCACTGTGGAACATCATTTAGCAATCTACGAGGCGCTGAAAAACAGGGATCCATATGAAGCATTCAAACAGATGTATAAGCATTTGAGCTTTGTAAGGGCGAAACTCTTGGATAGCATTGAAAGAGAATAGGTAGGGAAGGAGTCCGCATTTTGCTGCGGGCTTTTTTAATGGTTTTATAATGCAAGCAGGGACGGATTATTTCCCCGTTCCTGCTTTTTTCGTTGTTGGGAAAATTTTATAGGGAACTGTTCATAAATGTTTACGAATAAAACTGTGTCAAATGACATTCAAGTTGAATAACATGAAGGATGAACGTCTTGTGGCAAAGAGGGATTCAGCAGAGCTATGACAATCCGCTGTAAAGGGGAGTATTATGCCTATTGAAGAAACGATCAGTCTACATGATTTGTTTAGAGTCTTAAAAAGGCGGTCCGTATTCATAATTAGTACGGCCCTATTAGCAGTGATACTATCTGGAATTATAAGTTACCTTTTCTTGACACCTATTTACCAAGCGTCAACACAAATCCTTATCAATCAAAAACAGACGGAACAAATCCAAGTTAATGCGCAGGATATTCAGACGAATATTCAACTCATTAATACATATACCGTCATTATCAAAAGCCCCGCAATTCTCACGAAGGTCATTGAAAATCTGGACTTGGATACAACACCGGCTAAACTTGAAAAAAAGATAAAGGTCGAAACTACACAAGACTCCCAAGTGATAAAAATTAGTGTTAACGATCCGGAACATTATAGATCTGTAGATATAGCCAATACAATTGTAGAAGTTCTCCAAGAGGAAATCCAAATACTAATGAACGTTAATAACGTTTACATCCTCTCGCCGGCTGTCTATCTCGAGAATCCAACACCTGCTAAGCCAAATCCGTTGCTTAATATGACAATCGCGGCTGTCAGTGGATTGATGATAGGAGTAGGAATGGCGTTCCTCATAAATTATTTAGATATGACGGTTAAAACCGAGCGTGACATTGAAGAATTATTAGGATTTCCGGTTATTGGGATTGTAAGTCCGATTTCAGAAGTGGATGTCAATAAAATAAAAGGGTTATTAGGTCGGATATGGAGAAGGGGAAGGCAGGGTGTTTAAGAAGAGAAAGAAAAACACGCAAACAGCGTCACGAAAACTTGTTACGAGAGATGCGCCTAAGTCCATTACTTTAGAACAATTCAGAATGATTCGAGAGAATATTAATTTTTTGAGTCCTGACAAAAAGGTAAAGACTCTTCTTTTCACTTCTTCTTCCTCTGGGGAAGGTAAGTCGACAATGGCAGCAAACGTCGCCATTGTTTTCGCGCAAGCTGGGAAGAGAGTACTTCTAGTTGATGCGGATATGAGAAAACCTACGACACATTATACGTTTAAATCGACAATCTCGCCTGGTCTCTCCCATTTATTAACAAAACAGAGGGGTTTGGACGAGGTAATCAAGAGAACCCATTTCAAAGGGCTGGAACTTGTTACTTGTGGGAAGATGCCTATAAACCCCGCCGAACTCCTTAGTTCAAAAGTGATGGAAGATCTGATCATTGAAATGAAGTCGAAGTATGACATTATCATCATCGACGCACCTCCGATTCTTTTAGTTGCTGACGCCCAAATTCTTTCAAATAAATGTGATGGAACAATTTTAGTCGTCAGTTCTGGAGAAACTGAGAAAAACAATGCTAAAAAGGCGAAGGGATTGTTGGAGAATTCTAAGGCTAATGTCTTAGGAGTCATTTTGAACAATTACAAACTTGAAAAAGACCATTACTATTACAACTACAATAGTGCTAAAGAGTAATTGGCCGTGTCAATCTTTACTCTATTATTGCTAGGGAGGTGAAATGAATGATTGACGTTCACTGCCACATCTTATTTGGTGTAGACGATGGACCGAAAACAATAGAGGATACAATACGAATTGTGGAAAGAGCAGCGAAGGAAGGAATTACAGATATGATTGCAACACCACATGCATTCAGTCCTCATTACCATGTCCCAAAAGAGGAAATCAAAGGGCAAATTCGACTTCTTACAGATTGTTTGCAAGCAGGGGGGTATCCAATCAATCTTCACACCGGACAGGAAGTGAGGCTCCATGAACATGTCGTAGAAAACGTCATAAAGGGTGAAGCGATGACGCTAGCAGGATCGCGTTATCTACTACTCGAATTGCCATCACAATCTATCCCGCTTTATACAGAAAGTGTCATACAATCAATGCTTGAAAACGGAGTTTCACCAATTATTGCACACCCCGAACGGAATAGAGCCATTGCTGAGAAGCCCGCGCGACTCGAACGGCTAATCCGGCATGGTGCCCTTGCACAGGTGAATGCAGGTAGCCTATCAGGTCAGTTCGGGAAAAGTGTTCAAAGACTTTCAATTCAACTCGTCGAAGCGAATTTAATCCATACATATGGATCGGATGTTCATGATACAAAAACAAGACCATTATTGTTCATTGCAGGACTCAACTATCTAGAAAAAAAGAAAAAACTTGATAGTATTGACATCTTACTAAAGAACAACAAACGTATTTTAACAGACGAACCTTTCATCATTCTAGAGCCGGAAATTCCGGCAATGAAAAAATGGTGGAAACCAATCAACTAAAATCCAGTATAGAACTCAGGGGGGGTCTCGTGTTAATCAGAATGAGAATGAGAATGAGTATATTAGCAATTGTCGATTCCCTTATCGTCCTATTTTCAATCTATGTCGGGTATTTCATCTTGCATCCTTACATCAATGTATTTACAAACAAAATGCTCTTTATAAGTGTCGTCACAATTCAAATTGGACATCACTTCTTCGCATGGAAGTTTGGACTCTATAGGAAAGACTGGTCCTATGCTTCCACTGGGGAGCTGTATTCGATTTTGAAGGCAGTAACAATGACCATTACAGTTGTCATGATCGTCCAATTTGTCCTTATGCATGAAGTATCCTTTAGGGCACTCATTCTTACATGGATGATACATATTCTTTTAATCGGCGGATCGAGATTCTCTTTTCGACTCATGCGTGACACGGTCAACCGACAAAAGAACATCGAGACAACCCGCATAATGATTGTCGGAGCAGGCAAGGCAGGGACAATGATAGCTCGCCAAGTCCTTCAGAACCCCGAATCAGGAATGAAACCCATACTCTTCGTTGACGATAATCGCTCTAAAAGTGGATTGGAGATTTACGGCTTGAAAGTCGTACACGGTACAAAGGATATTCCAAAACTAGTAAAAGAATATGAAATTGAAAAGATAGTAATAGCTATTCCTTCCCTTGCGAAACAGGTTATGTTGGATCTGTTGAAAATCTGTATTGAAACCGGTGTGAAGACAATGACAATACCACGCATCGAGGACTTGATGACTGGAAAAGTTTCCGTCACTGACATGCGCGACGTGAAAATAGAAGATCTCCTCGGTAGAGAAGAAGTTGAGCTCGACTTGAAAGCAATCGAAGAAAAGCTTTCAAATAAAACAATTCTCGTCACAGGCGCGGGAGGGTCAATAGGATCAGAAATTTGTCGGCAAGTGAGTAAATTCAAGCCTAAGAACATCATACTTTTAGGCCATGGTGAAAACTCAATCTATAACATAGACATGGAATTACGAAAGAGTATAGAGTTTTCTACAACCATCATTCCAGTGATTGCTGATATCAAAGACCGAATGAGGATTTTTGACGTAGTCAGTGAGTTCAAGCCGGATGTCATCTATCATGCAGCAGCATATAAACATGTCCCTTTAATGGAAGAAAACCCAACAGAAGCCGTCAAAAACAACATATTCGGCACGAAAAATGTCGCTGAAGCGGCAGATGCATTTGACGTCTCCTATTTTGTCATGGTCTCGACCGACAAAGCAGTTAACCCTATGAATATTATGGGTGCGTCGAAACGATTCGCTGAGATGATTGTGCAGAACCTTGCGAAAGAGAGTAAAACGAAGTTTGCTGCAGTGCGTTTTGGGAATGTGTTAGGGTCTCGCGGAAGTGTAGTCCCGTTGTTTAAAGAGCAAATTAAGCAAGGCGGCCCAATTACTATCACAGATCCTGAGATGACAAGATATTTTATGACAATCCCCGAAGCTTCTCAACTTGTCATTCAGGCTGGTACGCTCGCTATGGAGGGGGCGGTTTTTGTACTCGACATGGGTGAACCGGTCAAAATAGTCGACCTGGCGAAGAACTTGATTAAACTCTCGGGGTATCGAGAAGATGAAATCGATATCATTTTCACCGGAATTCGTCCAGGCGAAAAACTTTTTGAAGAGCTGTTAAATGAAGATGAAATTCAAAACGATCAAATTTTCCCTAAGATTTATGTAGGGAAGTCAGCACCAATGAGCAAGAAGGAATTGAACATCGTGCTTGAAAAACTCCTGGAGATTCCGACAGATGAGATGAAGAAGAAGTTGATTGACTTAGCTAACCATAAAACGACTGAAGCATAAAACAAATATCCATTGATTGAATGGGGCAGCATAGGGGATTCGTGAAAAAATCATTCGACGAACGAGGGAGAATCATAATGAATTCAAACAAAATGATTCCCATCCTTCTTGGCATCGCATTAAGCTTTACTACCTTTACGAAAATAAGGTTTATTGGTCCTGTTGGTATAGGGGAACTGTTATTACTCATCACAGCGATACTCCTGATCATCCAACTGGCCAAAAACCAAAAGATATATGTAACTGAAAAAAGCATTAAACTTGTTTCTCTTTTATATTCATTTGTACTATTGGCTTTCATTTCAAATTTGTTCGGCGCATTAAAAGGGACAATTGAAATAATAGACTTTAGGGATACAATTGCATACTTACTCCCGATCGGATTAATTATTCTAATCGTCCATTTACCCGACTATCAAAACGTATTAAAAAAGGCTGCTTTACATTTCTACATTTACTCGCAAGCATATATTTACCTCTGCTTATTGTATTTATTGGTCTTTCGTAACTTCTTCTATATAGACTTCTTTTATTATTACTCAACTAGATTTAGTGGACTTTCTCTTAACCCCAATCAATTAGCTTTATTAACCCTCATCCTACCAATTATCTCTTTATATTTAATGAGCAGAAAAAGAATATCCATTCCAATAGGCATTTTAAATATCGTGGCAGTTGTCTGGATAGGATTGAAAATCGAAAGTGATGCACTCGTTTTAGCTTGGATCCTATCATTTTTTATCTATAGTTACGCTATATTCATCAAAAAGATAAAATTTAAAAATCACCTTAAGGTAATCGTAAATATCTTCGTGCTTTCATTTCTTGTCAGTATGCTGAAAATAGCATTAGACATCTTTAAAAATGTTTCAAATTCGTTTAATGAAGTGAGCAATCAATCATCTATCCGATTTATATTATGGGAAAACGGAATAAAAGCATTTTTGAAATCACCTTTAATTGGTAATGGAACTAAATCACAATCCGGATTAACCTCTCCATTCGAAGGATTTGAAGCGCACAATACGTTAATTGACTTACTTTCGATGTTAGGTCTTTTTGGAGTAATCGTTATCCTATTACTATTCTTATGGGCGATCATTAATTCCGGAAAAAATTTGCACTATCTAATTTTATTACTACAAGTATTAATTTTTTCTAACTTTCATAATGTCATGAGGCAGCCGATTATTTGGTTTGTGTTATTTCTTCTATTGTTAACGAATCATAAACAGGAATTAATGCGATTCGGTGTAGGGAGCAAAATCGGGTAGAGCTTCTTTTATTTGCTTGGGGAGGGATGGATTTAGTAATGGCCGGCTTTAATGGTGTTTTAAATAAATCAAGCGCTGAATTATATTTTCATGACAATGACGTGCTATTTGAAAGTGATTTTAAAATAATTGCTTTTAACGGCAAAATTTACAATGCTCTAGCACTCAAAAAGAAATTAGAAAAAAATAATTACCTATTTAAAACCAATTCGGATTCTGAACTAATCCTTAAAGTATATGAAGAATACGGTGAAGGTTTTATTAATTACTTGCATGGAACGTTTGCGATAGCAATCTGGGATGTATCTAACAAGGAACTAGTAATGGTTAGAGATCGAGTAGGGAAAAAACCGTACTATTATTGCAATGGGCTTGATCAGTTGCTATTTGGATCCGAACTGAAAAAGATAATGGCTCATAACGAACAAGAAATCAATTACGAAGCCGTAGAGAATTTCTTGCGTTTTTATTATATCCCGCAGCCGATGACAATATTTAAGAATGTCTTTCAATTAATGCCGGGGCATTCTATCAAATATTCCTTGGAAAACGATACGTTAACAATAAAAAAGTATTGGGATGTAAACCCGGATGCTACCGAAAAAGATGGACCTTATCGAACCATACAACAACGAGTAAGAGAGACATTGACTAGCTCTGTTCGAGAGCGTATGGAGAGCGAAGAATCGGCTGGTGCTTTTTTAAGCGGAGGCATTGATTCGAGTATTGTTGTAGGTTTGATGGCTGAACAGTCAACTAAGCCCGTAAATACGTTTACGATTGGATATAAGGATCAAAAGCAATATGATGAGTCAGCTTTAGCAAAGACTGTTTCCGCATTGCATAATACAAATCATCATGAACTATTTATCGAATTTGATGACTTACATGAAGTCATCGAAATAATCATTGAAAACTTGGAAGAACCTTTTGCCGATTCTTCCGCGATCCCAACTTACTATGTTTCCCGACTCACTAAACATCATACCCCTGTCGCTTTAAGCGGTGATGGAGGGGATGAATTATTTGCTGGATATAATAAATACACAAGTGTCTATTACCAACAACTGTATTCTAAAATACCAAAGATGATAAGAGAGAAGTTAATTGAAGCTCCTTTACATTTGATTCCGGAAGACAAACGAAATCCAATTACTGCATTTGCTAGGAAAGCAAATAAGTTTACGAGAAGCGCTACGACTGAAATTTTTCAAATGCATGTTAAATTGATGGAATCATACGACCAGGATCAGATTTCCCGATTAGTTAAACATAAATCAATAAACAGGTTTAAGGTAGAAGAGCAGTTGTCTGACTACTTCTCTTATTTAAATACAAATGAGTCAGTGAACAGGATGATGTATACAGACTTCAAATTCGCTTTGCCGAATGACATGTTAGTCAAGACTGACCGAATGAGCAAAATAAATGGGTTGGAAATACGATCACCTTTTCTTGACCATAAAGTAGTGGAATTAGCATATGAAATTCCATTGAAATTTAAAATGCGTCGTGCAAACGGGAAAATCATCTTGAAGGAGACATTTTCAGACCTGCTTCCCAATAAAATACTAACCGCTAAAAAGAGGGGATTTGAGATCCCATTAGCTGAATGGTTCAAGACCGAACTAAAAGAATTGGTAGTTTCCTCTTTGACGAGAGAAACAGTAGAAAAAGTAAATCTCGTTCATTTTGATACAGTCGAAACAATCATTGAAGAACATATGAAGAGTAAAAAAAATCACGCGAATCTTATATGGAGTCTAATTGTTTTGCACAAATGGCATGAAAACTTCCTTAGAAATGTTGAGGGAGGAGAAAAATGAAAATCTTAGTTACGGGTTCTTCCGGTTTTATTGGCTATCATTTATCAGAAAAACTGTTGTTAATGGGTCATGAAGTCATAGGATTCGACGACATGAACGATTATTACGAAACCTCGTTAAAGGAAGCGCGTTTAGGAAAACTAATTCCTCATAAATGTTTCAAGTTTTATCATGCTGATTTGGTAGACCGAAAGAAAGTTCAAACGGTATTCAGCGAAAATGAAATCGATATCGTTGTGAATTTAGCTGCGCAAGCGGGCGTGAGATACAGCATTGAGAATCCTTACGTATATATCGATACGAATATTGTTGGCTTTATCAATGTGTTGGAAATGTGTCGTCAATATAATGTAAAGCAATTACTATATGCATCGTCCAGCTCAGTTTACGGGGCAAATACGACATTACCATTCTCCGTGCACGATACGGTCGATCATCCTCTTAGTTTATATGCTGCGACAAAGAAAGCGAATGAACTGATGGCACATACGTATAGCAGCCTTTACAATTTACCGACGACCGGTCTTCGTTTCTTTACGGTATACGGACCATGGGGGCGACCGGATATGGCTCTCTTCAAGTTTACAAAAAACATTATTGAAGGTAAGCCGATCGATATATTTAACAATGGAAAAATGATGCGCGACTTCACATATGTGGATGACATTGTAGAGTCCATTTCCCGTCTTCTTCATAAACCTGCAATGCCTAATCCGGATTGGTCTGGGAAAAATCCGGATCCTGGCACAAGCTATGCCCCTTACAAAGTATACAACATCGGAAATAATAGCCCTGTGAACTTGATGGACTTCATTTCTGCGATTGAAGAAAAACTAGGAAAAGTAGCGATTAAAAACTTCATGGCATTGCAGGATGGAGATGTTCCTGCCACTTATGCAAATGTCGATGACTTGTATAAGGAAATCGTTTTCAAACCGAAAACATCCATTAAAGATGGTGTCGGCAAATTTGTCGACTGGTATTTGGCGTATTATCAAATAAAGTTGTGAAAGGGTCTGTGATGAATAGAAAAATAGCTGTTATCGGCTTAGGATATGTAGGGTTACCTGTGGCGGTTGCTTTCGGAAAAAAACACCCGGTAATCGGCTTTGATATAAATGAACATCGTATTTCCGCATTACAGACCGGTGTCGATTATACAAATGAAGTAGCGGTGGATGATTTAAGGGAAGCACAGATTGATTTCACGTCTGATAGTGACAGATTGAAGGAGTCTGACTTTTTGATCGTGTCCGTTCCCACACCGATCACTGCACATAAACAACCTGATTTGTCACCTTTACTACGTGCTTCCGAAACAGTGGGCAAAAACCTTCAAAAGGGAGCAATCGTTGTATTCGAATCAACCGTTTACCCAGGCGTTACAGAGGAAGAGTGCATACCTGAATTAGAGAAGCATTCAGGCCTGAAATCGGGCGTCGATTTTTTCGTCGGCTATTCTCCAGAACGTATTAATCCAGGTGATAAAGAACATACATTTACGAAAATCACAAAAGTCGTATCGGGTCAAACGCCTGAAGCTTTGGAAACTATTGCTCAAGTATATAGCGATGTTGTCCAAGCGGGTGTATATAAAGCCAGTTCAATTCGTGCAGCGGAAGCAGCAAAAGTAATTGAAAATACGCAAAGAGACCTTAATATTGCACTTATGAACGAATTAGCCTTGATATTCGATAGCCTCGGGATTGACACGGCAGAAGTATTGGAAGCGGCAGGCACGAAATGGAATTTCCTTAAATTTTCTCCAGGCTTAGTTGGTGGTCACTGTATTGGTGTGGATCCTTATTATTTAACCCATAAAGCACAGACTGTCGGCCACTATCCAGAAGTCATCCTGGCCGGTCGTCGAATAAATGATGGGATTGGACGTTATATTGCGAGGGCATTGGTAAAAAAAATGATAAAGCTCAATCTGCCCGTGCAAGGTGCAAAGGTAACTGTTCTTGGACTGACATTTAAAGAGAATGTCCCAGATCTTCGAAACTCTAAAGTAATAGACGTAATTCGGGAGCTGCAGGAATTTGGTGTGGAAGTGCAAGTAGCCGATCCGCACGCAGATTCTAATGAGGCATTGTCTGAATATCAACTCTCACTGACACCTTACGACAAACTACCACCTGCGGATGCCGTTGTTTTGGCAGTATCTCATATGGAGTATGTCAATGAAGGGTGGTCCCAGTTCGATCGATTATTAAAACATGGTAAAGGAATTGTTATGGATATTAAGAGTGTGCTTGACAAGGCAAGAAAGCCAGAACAGATTCATTTATGGAGATTATAATGAAAGTTTTACAAATTACCAATGTAAGCTTTACTGTAAAGAAGTTTTTGCTGCCACTTGTAGATGAGATGATTGAACAGAAATACGATGTCCATATCGCTTGTTATAAAGATGAGGCTGGATATGAAGTTGAAAAGGATGGCTATGTGGTTCACCACATACCGTTTCAACGAAATATGAATGTCTTTAGCCACTTTAAAAGCATGGTCGCATTAGTGAAATTGATAAGAAAAGAAAGATTTGACATCGTCCACTCACATACCCCAGTTGCCAGTCTCGTTGCAAGAGTGTCAGCACGATTGGTTAACGTACCGTTAAGCGTCTATACTGCCCACGGATTTTACTTCCACGAAAATATGAAACCAATACCCTATAAAATTAATTATTGGCTCGAAAAGATTTGGGCTAAGTATTTTACAGATAAACTTTTCTTCCAAAGCAAAGAAGATTATGAATTGGCCTTAGCGAAATGCTTTCAAAAGCCGGAAAACCTCATTCATATTAGCAATGGTGTCTCGGGTAATCGATTTAACCCGGAATTATACAGCAGAGAGAAGAGTCGAGAGTCATTAGGTAGTAACGATGAAAAAGTAATTATATTTGTTGGGAGATTAGTAAGGGAAAAAGGCATCGTTGAACTCATTGAAGCATTTCATTTGGTTCTGAACGAAATAAAGGACGCAACATTACTGATCGTCGGCGATTCAGTTACTGGGGATCGGGATGGGATGAATGTTGAACAGCTTATTCAATCAATGCCTTTTGAAACAAAAGAAAGGATTCAACTTTTAGGGATGAGAGAGGATATACCCGAACTATTATGTGCAGCGGATTTGTTTGTGTTGCCTTCTTACCGTGAAGGGTTGCCACGTTCAATCATTGAAGCGATGGCAATGGGTAAACCGATTGTCGCGACTGATGTCCGGGGATGCAGAGAAGAAGTCTTTCCTGATGTTAACGGATACTTGTGCAAGGCTAAAGATAGTAACTCATTAGCGGATACGATTATCGAAATATTGAAAGATGAGACCAAGTTGAAGCTGTTCGGGGAAAATTCACGAAGACTATTTCTGGAAGAGTTCAATGAGAAAGTAGTTTTAGAAAGACAGATGAAAGTATTTAACCAATTTAGAGAGGAAAGGTCACTGAACAAAAGACCAAGGAAGTGAGGAATGAAAAACAATCTTACTTTTTTTGAGAGGATTGTAAAACGATCTTTTGATCTTCTGTTTTCTATAATAGGGATCATCATGACAGCGTCGATTATACTGATAGCTTTCCTAATTGCTTCAATCGAAACGAGAAGTAGTGGTTTTTTCATACAAGAACGTGTAGGTAAAAACGGTAAGATTATCAAAGTGATTAAAATAAAAACAATGAAAGATGAAAAGTATAAAGGGTCTACGGTAACAACAAGCCGTGATGCAAGAATCACTATATGTGGCCGGTTTTTCAGGAAAACAAAAATTGATGAGTTGCCTCAGCTATTGAATGTATTGAAAGGCGATATGAGCTTTGTGGGCCCTCGACCGGATGTCCCTGGCTATGCGGATACGTTAACAGGGGAAGATAGGATCATTTTAACGATAAGACCTGGAATTACTGGACCTGCTTCTCTTAAATATAAAAATGAAGAACAGATATTGGCAAACGTAGGTGATCCTGAATGGCATAATGATCATATCCTTTTTCCTGATAAAGTGAAACTGAACGTGGAGTATGTTCGGAATTATAATTTTTTGAGAGATATAAATTATATCCTTAAAACGATATTGGGCGAAAAGAGGAGTAATGATTTGGAGCCGAAAAGAATTTTTCTCTCAACACCACATATGAGTGGGAACGAGCAGAAATATATAGATGAGGCTTTTAAAACAAATTGGATCGCGCCACTTGGAAAGAATGTAGATGAATTTGAGAAAGAAGTCGCCAAGTATAGTGGAACTACCGGAGCAGCTGCTATGACATCCGGGACTGCCGCAATCCACATTGCTTTGGAGTTGTTGGACGTTAGACAAGGAGATATCGTCTTCTGTTCAAGTTTGACATTTGTTGCAAGTGCAAACCCAATTTTATATCTTGGCGGTGAACCCGTTTTCGTAGATTCCGAATATGAGACGTGGAATATGTCACCTGTTGCATTAACACGTGCAATGGAGGAGGCACAACTAAAAGGGAAGCTTCCAAAAGCCGTTGTGATCGTTAACTTGTATGGACAAAGTGCAAAGATGGATGAACTGATGGCAATTTGTGATTCGTATGGAGTTCCCGTAATTGAAGATGCTGCGGAATCACTTGGTTCCTATTATAAGGGAAAGAAAAGCGGTTCGTTTGGTAAGTTTGGCATCTTTTCATTCAATGGCAACAAAATCATTACAACTTCAGGAGGCGGGATGCTCGTATCCGATGACGATGGTAAAGTGGAGCGTGCCCGCTTTTTAGCAACCCAAGCGAGAGAGAAAGCTAGGCATTACCAGCATCAAACTGTTGGCTATAACTATCGTATGAGCAATATTCTAGCAGGGATTGGCCGTGCGCAGTTAGAGGTGCTGGATGATCGTGTAAAGGCAAGAAGAGCCGTGTTTGCCCGTTATGAAAAATCACTTGGAGGAATTGAAGGTGTTTCACTCATGCCGGAGCTGGCAGGGACCTATTCGAATCGTTGGTTGACTGCGATGGAATTGAATCCGGAACTACTGAGCGTAACGGTAAATGAACTGATTGATGCTCTTGAAGTGGAGAATATTGAGGCGAGACCGGTTTGGAAGCCGCTTCATATGCAACCGTTGTTTGCAGGATGTAAGTTTTATCCACATGCAAAGGATGAAATCGTTAGTGAACGCTTGTTTGCGAGAGGAATTTGTCTGCCTTCCGGTTCGAACATGACTGTGAAAGAGCAGGAAAGGGTTATTAGTGTAATTAGAAAGAAACTACAATAGAGATGCGATGAAATCGCATCTCTATTGGCAAAATATTTCATGTGTATCTTCATGAAATAGCGTACAAAAGGTGTTATCAATATATAAAATAGGTGAAAAAATGCCGACTCCGATGTCGTTAAAAAGTAAAACAATCACAGGGGTTTTTTGGAGTTTCACGGATTTACTGGCGAACCATGGCATACAATTTCTCGTACAGATTATTCTTGCTAGGCTACTGCTTCCAGAGCATTTTGGGATTCTTGGGATGGTTTTAGTATTTATATCCGTTTCCAACGCAATTGTGGATAGTGGATTTTCCCAAGCGTTAATACGAGATCAGAATACGACCCAAGAAGACTATTCTACTGTTTTTTATTTCAACTTATTTATTTCGCTAGTCATTTACGGAATTTTATTTAGTACGGCGAATATGTTCAGTGTATTTTTCGAAGAACCCCAACTGACAAACATCATTCGAGTAATTACCTTAGTACTTGTCATCAATGCATTAGCAATTATTCAAAAAGCAATGCTAGTGAAGAAAGTGGATTTTAAAACATTAACAAAGATAAGTCTCATCGCTGTAATTATTTCTGGAGGTCTCACAATATTTTTAGCAATGTCAGGATTTGGTGTTTGGAGCCTCGTTATGAATATGATCGCTTTGCAATCTATTCAGACGGTACTACTTTGGTACTTTAATAAGTGGATACCATCTTTGACATTTAAGGTCCAATCATTTAAAAAATTTTATAGTTTTGGATACAAATTATTACTATCAGGACTTATTGATACTCTTTTTTATTATAGTTATTTCGTTATTATAGGAAAAATGCATCTCACAAATCAACTTGGTTATTATACAAACTCAGTTAAAATTAAAGACCTTGCTTCATTTGCTATCGTTTCGACCGTACAGCGAGTCACCTATCCAGTTCTTAGTAGCATTCAACAAGAAGAAGAACGTATGACATATGGATTTAAGTCTGTTATCAAGACTTCAGCATTTATTAACTTTCCTTTAATGGTTGGTTTAGCAGCAATCGCGAAACCGCTGTTTATTGTATTATTTGGCGATAAATGGATTCCTTCAGTTGCCTATTTTCAATTATTATGCTTTGCGGGTATGTTCTATCCACTTCACTCAATCAATCAAAATGTTCTTCAAGTGAAGGGAAGATCGGACTTAATTTTGCAAATGGAGATTATCAAAAAGAGTTTATTGGCGATTTTGATTGTACTTTCTTTAGTGTTTGGGTTCGGCATTATCGGTTTAATATGGACTTCAGTTATTAGCTCGTTTGTTTCTTTTTTAATAAATTCGTACTATACGTCGAGAGAAATCGAGTATTCGTCTATAGAACAGATAAAGGATCTACTACCAAGTTTTTTAATCTCTTTTATGATGGGATTTGTAGTATTTGAGGTTGGAAGATTCATGGATGGTAATGATCTACTGCAACTTATTAGTCAAATAACCATTGGTATTGCAATTTATATAATTATTAGCAAGATATTGAGAGTACAAGAGTTGAATACACTGTATCAAATGGTTTTGCCGGTAGTAAAGAAAGTTAAGGGGTTCAGTGGACGACGGTGATTTTAGTAAAAAAAATGTATAAATAGAATGAGAAATTAGTTTGATACGACTCATGCTATTTAGAGGAGGAGATTATGGAGCTCACACGGATTACAACTCTGGCTCAACTTGAACAATACCGGGATGATTGGTCGCTCATATTAGAAGAAAATCAGAACACAAATCCGTTTATTGAATTTGTCTGGGTTTATGAATGGTGGAAGCATTTTGGGGATGAATATGATATGCAGATCATGCTCGTCAAAAAGGATGATAGGCCTATAGGATTTGTTCCCTTCATTCACAAAAGACGATGGTTTGGTCATCTGTATTCTTTTATGGCCATCGGTCACGCAAATTATATGGATTTTGTTGTATACAATCATTTGTTACAGGAAGTTATCGAATTTATATTTGATGAACTGATCAAAGAGAAAAGAAATATTGTGTTCTACTTATATGGATTACTTGAAAGTAGTCAAACACCAAGTATTATTGAGGATTATTTACAACAACGAAGTTTAGTTTTTTCACTTCACCGAGTCATCACCCCATTCATTAATTTACAAGATATAAAGCTTGAAGAATACATGGAAAAGAGAAAGAAGCTTCACCGGCTTAATAAAAGAGAAAAGCGGTTACGAGAGAATGGAGAAGTAAAGTTTTCGCGGAGCGCACAAGAAGAAATGGAAACGGTCTTTCAACTACATGACAAACGATGGAAGAAAAAGCGTGACACAAGCGGATTTACGAATGACAAAGATAAAGAATTTTATCGAAGTCTTGTCGGTATTCAAGAAGGCCCAATGCAAACGGAACTCGATGCACTTTACATTAATGACACGATGATTGCTTTCCATTACGGATTCAAATGTCGGGGAAGAGTGCTTTCGTATGTCTTAGGTTTTGATGATAACTTTGAACCGTTTGGCCCGGGAAGAGTACTCGAAAGGGAAAAAATATTGCAATGCAAAAAAGATATGATGACGGTATTTGATTTAAGTATCGGCTATGAACCATACAAATTTGCATTGAATACAAATGTGGATTACACGAGAAAAATGATCTTTTCATCTCCTGCAATGACCGCAAAAATGACACGATCCTTATTATCAATGAAGGAATCATTGATCGAACGACTGAAGAAGAACTATGAATTTGTACTGTTTATCCGAATTACAATCGGTAAGATTCTATTTGTTTTCCGTAACCTATTCAACAAAAAAGAGTCGGCAGGTGCAAGAGGAGAAATACAAGAGTTTTTCATTCGCGTAAAAAAATTCTTATATGAAAAAGAACGTTATTTTGTTTATCGAATGGAGAACAAAGACGTACCTGTAGGAGAAAACGCTAATGACTTTATCGAATTGACGATCAACGACGCGATGAGCAGTCCAGCTATTTCCGAGCAACATTTAGAGGAAATTTGCGAAAAGATGTATCGAGGATATAAGGGGTATTATCCGGCTGGAGATCTAGCATTTGAAGATATAGTTTGGATGAATGATAAGGTACTCCGAATTGGCCCTATTTCCTATAGTGAACGCCTCGGGAGAAAAGCCATTCATTTCAAGAATTGGCATGATGGGAACTTGGAGGCTGCATGCTCCTTTGTCAAGAAAAGCAACAAAGCGAATACAGTGTTTGTAACTGTAAAAGATCATTCGGAAAATGATGCTAGAGTACTCGTAACTGCAGGTTTTTCCAATTGCAAACAAATCTACAAACGAACATTTTTTGGAAATGAAAAGTATGAAATCATTGAATGAAAAATTAGCAGGACAATTCATACTATTGAAAGGGGGAAAGTATGGAGCTCACACGGATTACATCACTGGAACAACTTGAACAGTACCGGAATGATTGGTCGCTCATATTGGAGGAAAATCAAAATACAAACCCATTTGTCGAATTTGTTTGGGTTTATGAATGGTGGAAACATTTTGGCGATGAATACAATGTAGAAATTATGCTCGTAATCCTAGATGAAAAACCGATTGGATTTTTCCCTTTTATCCACAAAACAAGATGGTTTAGTCATACGTATACTTTTATAGCCTTCGGACTTGCAAATTACATGAATTTCGTTGTATACGAACATTTGTTAGACGATGTTATCGAATTCGTATTTGACGAATTGATAAAAGTACAAAAGAATGTTGTGTTTTACTTACATGGATTACTTGAGAGTGACAAGACATCTGATAGTTTAGAAGCTTATGTACAGAAAAGGAAATCTGCTTTTTCAATCCATCGAGTAATTACCCCATACATTCATCTACAAGAAATAGAGCTTGAACAATATAGCGATAAAAGAAAAAGACTCCATCGGATTGACAAAAGGGAAAAGCGATTACGAAAAAATGGAGCAGTGAAGTTTTTACGAAGCAACCCAGAAGAAATGGATTCAGTCTTTCACCTGTTTGAAAAAAGGTGGAAGAAAAGAAGGTCTACAAGTGGATTTACGAGTGACAAAGGTAAAGAGTTTTTTCGAGGTCTTGCCGGTATTCAGGATGGATCGATGCAAACGGAAATTGATGGACTTTACATCAACGACAAGATGATCGCTTTTCAGTATGGTTTCCTTTGCCGGGGAAGATTTGTTGGGTATGTAAAGGGTTATGATGATGATTTCCACGTATTCGGACCTGGAATAATACTTGAAAAGCAAAAGACATTACAATGTATGAAAAATGCAGTGACAATATTTGATTTAAGTATTGGGTATGAACCATCCAAATTCGAATTGAATACAGGTGAAGATTATACAAGAAAAATGATTTTCTCATCTAACTCGTTGATTGGAAAGACTGTTCGTCACTTTTTCACATTGAAAGAATCATTGCTTGAGCGAATGAAGAAAAATTACAGCTTCGTCCTGTTTATCCGCAATACAATTGGGAAGCTGCTTTATGTTAGTAGGAATGTATTCAATACAGAATCTAAAACTATAAAGGAAGAATTAGTCGCGTATTTGACTCGTGTCAAAAAGTATTTATACGAAAGAAAGAAGTACATTGTATATAAGATAGAGAAAAAAGACATTCCAGGTTTATTTGATTCCGGAGATTTTATCGAATTGACGATAGGAGATGCTGTTACTTGTCCTAGTATTGCCAATAGCTATTTGAAGGAAGTTTGTAAAAAGATATTTGCTGGTTACACAGGCTACTACCCCGTAGATTGTTTGTCGATTCATTCAATATTTTGGATGAATGAAAGAGTCATGCGTATCGAAAGCATATCCTATTCAGAAGAACTTCATAAAAAATCTGCATTCATTCAGCATTGGTCGATTGATAATATAGAGAAGATATGCTCATTTGTAAAAAGAAACAACGCGGTGAATACGTTGTATGTGAGTGTGGAAGCTCGTTCAAAATATAAAAGAGCCAAATTGGAAGGTGTAGGATTTACTATAAGCAAATATGTGTTCAAAAGGAGATTCCTTGGTTTTGTACAAGAAATCAGCAAGGATTTTGAATAACATATACCATTACAATAGGTAAGGAGAATTTATATTCAGAAAAAAAAGCATGAGCAAACAAGGCGCAATCATCATCTCGCTTGATTTTGAATTGAATTGGGGCGTACATGATGTTATTTCATTAGAACAGTATCGAGAAAACCTGCTTGGGGTTCGAGAAGCAATACCGCAAATGCTTGAATTATTTCACCGCTTCGATATTCATGCTACTTGGGCAACCGTTGGAATGCTCTTTTGTGAAAATAAAAAAGAGCTGTTGGATAGTTTACCATCGCTCCAGCCAAACTACGAAAACAGTAATTTTTCGCCATATAAAAAACTAAATGTTGTTGGAGAAAATGAGTTAATAGATCCGTTTCATTATGCAAAATCTTTGATAAAGCAAATTGAAAATTATCCGAATCAGGAAATTGCGACCCACACATTTTCGCATTATTATTGTTTAGAAGAAGGACAAAACGAAAAAAGCTTTGAAGCAGATTTACAAGCTGCGTTACGAATAGCTAACTCTAACGGCCATGTCTTTAAATCGATAGTGTTTCCTAGAAACCAGACGAATCAAAGTTATTTACAAGTTTGTAAAAAGTATGGAATTCAATGCTATAGAGGTAATGAACTAGGTTGGCCTTATAGGGCAAGTCGTTACCATAGCGAAGGGATCATGAAACGAGCGCTTAGATTATTGGATAGTTATTTGAATGTTTGCGGACATGATACGTATCGAATTTCGGAAGTTGAGACAAAACCTGTCGTAAATTTGCCTTCTAGCCGATTTTTACGTCCTTACATTGCCAAGTTGAGAATATTGGAGCCTTTGCGTTTACGAAGAATTAAAAAAGGCATAACGTATGCCGCTCAGAAAGGTGAAGTATTTCACCTTTGGTGGCATCCTCATAATTTCGGTAAAAACATCGATGAAAACATTCGGTTTTTGACTGAGATTCTCCAGCTAGTATCAAATTTAAGGAATGAATACGGCTTTGAGAGCCTTAGTATGGCGGAAGCCTCGGACTTAGTATCGAAGGTGAAAAGAGAATGATCAACTTATGTTCCATGAAAAACCTCCATCCGAGATTGAACTGGATGGAGGTTTAGTTTGGAAAATGAATATTTCTGTTAAGACCGGCTCAATAGAGTCGGTCTTTTCTTTCCTGTTTTAAAAACAAGTAAACTGGTCAATCCGATTCAAATCGATTCCGAAATACTCCCATCTGCGCCGGCTTGGTCTCCAGCGGTATCCCGCGACAGACGTACGGCCGACGAATGTAGGGAAGTACCAGAAACCGTTCCGTCTGGAAGTCCAAACAAACGTATACCTGAACAAGCATCCTCTGATTGCGCCTGGGTCGACAGCGAAAAGTGATGGTTGATTACCGCCTGGATAGGACGGTGTGTAGTTCGGCGGTGGGGAAGATGGCGCTTGTTGGCCGCCTTGGCCGCCTTGCCCTGGAAATCCGCCACCCGGAAATCCAGGTCCGCCCTGTCCTGGGAATCCTCCGCCCGGGAATCCTCCGCCCGGGAATCCACCTTGACCAGGAGGAAATCCGCCCTGTCCCGGAGGAAACCCTCCGCCTGGGAATCCAGGTCTGCCTTGCCCAGGAAACCCTCCGCCTGGAAATCCTGGAGAACCGAATGGCAACTGAGCTGCCGAACCTCCATAATTCATGTCGAAATTCTGCATGCCCATGCCGGACATCCAGTCCATGCCGTAGTTCGGCATGCCGGTGCCTGGCATAAATCCTCCCATCCCCTGTCCTTGCATTCCATCAGCCCCCCCTGTATAGCCTTCAGGCAACTGTGGATACCATTGTTCATCCCCGAAATTATTCGTATTCGTCATCATGTCTCTCCCTTCAAGCGATTCCTCCTATCTTATGTAACAATGAAAGAAATGGGTTGGACTCTTGGGTACGAAAACTTTTTTCGTGTATTGGGGTCTAATGTATAGAGGGCAATTGGAGGTGGGGAATTGGCTGAGCAAGAAACTGAGCAAGAAATTGCAAAAAGGGCCATTCATGGAGATGATGAGGCGTTTTTGCAGTTAATCACTTTGAATAAAGAAGCGCTTTTTAGAACAGCACTCGCCTATTTGAAAAACGAAGATGACGCGTTGGACGCTGTACAGGAAGTGACAATGCGCGCCTTTGAGAAAATAAAAACGTTGCGCATGCCGGAATATGCAAAGACATGGCTGATCCGGATTATGATGAATCATTGTAATGACGTCCTTCAAAAAAAGAAGCGTTATGTGTTTGATGAAGGCATGGGTGAATTAAAAGGGATTAGCGATGATTTCACATACATGGAAGTGGAAGAGGCACTTAGTCATTTATCAGAAAAAGATCGGCAATTAGTGCATCTCAAATATCTCCATGATATCAAAATCAAAGACATTGCCGATATGACATCTACGCCTGAAGGAACCGTGAAAACAAGGTTATATAAAGCAGTCAAATCATTACGATCATTTTTCGATGGAAAGGAGGAGGGTCAACTTGCCGGAAGAGGAAAGAAAATTGAAGAAGTGGAAAGAGGAAATTGAGAAGAGGGAAGTCCCTGCGGAACGATTGGACCAAGCTATACAAATCGGGTTCGAAACAGCTAAAAGAAATCGTGAAAATAAAAAATGTGGCTTTTTAAAACGTGGCTTGTGGTCTACAGCTGTAGCTGCCATTCTTATGCTCGTTTTTGTCACATCTATCCGAGTATCTCCTGCCTTTGCAAATGCCGTGTCATCGATTCCAGGATTTTCAGGAATTGTCGAGCTAATCCAAGACAATAAAGGAATTCAAATGGCAATTGAAAATGAGCACTACCAAATTATCGGGACAACAGGCGAAACAGAAGGCGTAAAAGTCACACTCGAAGGCATTATTACCGATGAAACGAGTTTGATCGTCTTTTCAAAAATCGAGAATAATAAAAAGCACCCTGAACGATATTTAAATAGATATCGAATACTCGATACCGACGGGAAGGAAATCCCAAATGATCAATCCTTTGGTACGTCGTGGAACCCCAAAAATGACTTATTAGCGACCAATACGACAGAGATTAAATTTAAGGGTCCAGTGCCGACAGAAGAAATGATTTTGGAGTATCGATTTGCTGATGACATTAGAGATGGTCAAGTAATTGAGACAATTCAAATCCCTTTTAAAGTGGAATTGAAACCCGTGAAAAGAGAACAATATGCAGTTAACAAAACTGTTGTCGTCGATGGACAGAAAATCCACATCCACTCAATCACAATTGGACCAATAAAGACAGCTGTGGAGGTAGAATACGACGCCGAAAATACGAAAAAAATCTTCGGATTCGAAGACTTGCAAATTGTGGATGAAAAAGGTGAGGTATGGAGCGCCATTAAAAACGGATCATCAGCAAGCTGGAGTGAAGATTCCCCTGTTATTAGTTACTTCCTGCAAAGTAATTATTTCAGGGATACGCAACATCTTTACCTCCAGTTCAACAAGCTGATGGCGATGGATAAAGACGAAGCCGAATTGATCATCGACACAGAGACGCAAAAGATCTTAAAGCAGCCAAGGGACGAAAGATTCAACAACTTAAAGATAACTGGCTCGCATTTGGAAATTGAATTGAAAGGCGGAAAAGGGTACTATCATGACCCGTTTTCAACTTTTTATGATGTAGAAGGCAAAGCACTTTCTCCGAAGTCTGGATCCTTTTACCCCGGTGCTGACGATATCAATTACTTTGGACTGGAATTGCCGGACGTGGAATTTAAAAATCCTTTGAAATTTCCATTGCACGCATATCCGTCCTACATTAAAGGCGACGTAAAAATCAAAATCAAGTAGCTTGGATCCACGGATAATTGTTATCCGTGGATTTTTCATTACATCAGCACACTAAAACAACATCACATTACTATAGAACAAATCTTCGTAAAAATCACCAAAATCCTTTTGGCATCGTGTACGATGGACAGTAACAGATGATATTCTCTAGCCGAAAGGATGGTTTGAATGATTGAATTAACCGGATCTACTCTTACACTCGAACAAATGGAAGGTATTTTATATAAAGGGAATAAGGTAGTGTTAAATGCCAATGCATTGGAACGTGTTCAAAAGAGCAGAGAAGCGGTCGATAGGATTGTTCAGAATGACAAGACTGTGTATGGCATCAATACCGGTTTCGGCAAATTCAGCGATGTCAAAATCGACGAAAAGGATACGAAGGCTTTGCAGCTGCACTTGATCCGCTCACATGCATGCGGCGTCGGTGAACATTTTTCTGAAACTGTTTCACGGGCCATGGTCGTTCTGCGGTTGAATGCGCTAATGAAAGGATTCTCAGGAATCCGGGTTGAAGTGCTGGAACGGTTTGCTTTCATGGTGAATAACGGAATTCACCCGGTCATCCCGCAGCAAGGATCACTCGGAGCGTCAGGAGACCTTGCGCCGCTATCCCATTTGGCACTAGTTCTGTTAGGGGAAGGGTTCGTTTGGCGTGATGGGGGGCATATTCCGGCTGAGCGAGTGTGGAGGGAATTCGGGATGGAGCCGATTGTCCTTGAAGCAAAGGAGGGGCTTGCGTTAATTAACGGCACGCAAGCTATGACCGCGCAAGGCGCAGTCAATTACCTGGAGGCGGAAAAACTGGCATATAGCAGCGAATGGATTGCTTCTATGACAATGGAAGCGTTGCATGGAATTACTGATGCTTTCCATCCCGCCATTCATGAAGCGCGCGGTTATAAAGAGCAAGTGGATGTCGCGTCGAGAATGTTGGATTGGCTAGATGATAGCCAATTGACAACGGTGCAGGGGGAAAAGCGTGTTCAGGACGCTTATTCAATCCGTTGTATTCCGCAAGTCCATGGAGCGAGCTGGCAAGTGCTTTCGTATGTGAAGGAAAAACTGGAGATTGAAATGAATGCGGCAACTGATAATCCGCTCATCTTTGAAGAAGGTGAGGTTGTCGTATCCGGAGGGAATTTCCATGGGCAACCGATCGCATTCGCGATGGACTTCTTGAAAATCGGTGTGGCTGAGCTCGCAAATATTTCCGAGCGCCGCATTGAGCGACTCGTCAATCCGCATTTAAATGAAGGCCTGCCACCTTTCCTTAGTCCACAGCCTGGGCTGCAATCGGGAGCTATGATATTGCAATACTCGGCAGCAAGCCTTGTGTCGGAAAACAAAACGTTGGCGCATCCAGCGTCCGTCGACTCAATTCCTTCATCCGGCAACCAAGAAGATCATGTGTCGATGGGGACAATCGGTTCAAGGCATGCACAGCAAATAATAAAGAATGCAAGAAATGTCCTTGCTATAGAAGCGTTATGCGCTGTAACGGGTTGCACGTTCCGAGGCGTCGAGAAAATGGCGCCGAAAACACGGAAGGCGCTGGAAGGTCTTCTGCATGTCGTAACCCCAATTGATGAAGACCGGGTTTTCGGACCGGATATTGAAAAAATCGCAGACTACTTGAATATGTGAGCAGCGGAGGTTGAGCGGAAGGTAGGTGAATACTGACTTTCTGAGTCAGCCTCTATTGTTGATCAATGGTACAGGACCGCTCAAAGCGGGGTGTTTCGCGTTCAAAGCAAGTCAGCTGGCGCTCAAAGTGAGGTGTTTCGCGCTCAAAGCAGGATGTTCCGCGCTCAAAGTGAAGCCCCCTTGCTGCAGTTCTCGTCTAATTGGCAAGTGTTCTCAATCCAAGTTGATTAGTTCTCGATTAATCCAGAAGACTTCTCATTAATCCCCATAAAGTTCTCGTTCCTGCCGGGAAGTTCTCGTTTTCATGGAAATACTTCTCATTCGTTCAAATCGACTCAACCTGTTCAAACACGAGGCAAAGTTTGCTATCATTGAATTATTGGAGAAAGTACGTGTACGAGATAAAGATTTGAGGAGGACAACTTAGTGGAGAATAAACCACATATTTTGCTTATAGACGGCATGGCTTTATTATTCAGATCGTTTTTTGCAACGTCCGCAATGGGACATTTCTTTCCGAACGATGATGGAGTCCCGACAAATGGTGTTCAAGGATTTGCCCGACATGCTTTGACTGCAGCTTCGATTTTCAATCCAACCCATATGGCAGTTTGCTGGGATATGGGGGCGCATACGTTCAGGAATGACCTATTCGATGGCTATAAAGCGAACCGCCCAGCACCAGCGCCTGAACTCGTACCGCAGTTTGATATGACGCGGGAAGTGTCCGAGCTGATCGGTTGGAAGAATTACGGAATTCCAGGAATGGAAGCCGACGATTTGATAGGCTCGCTCGTCTGCGAATGGGAAGGCAAGGCGGATATCACAATCGTCACAGGAGACAAGGATCTTTTACAGCTGCTGCGTCCAGGTGTGCGCATCGCTTTCATGAAGAAAGGCTACAATGTGTACGATATTTATTCAGAAGACCGTTTTGTTGAAGAATACGAGATTGCACCCGAGCGGTTCGTGGAAGTGAAGGCGTTTACGGGAGATGCGAGCGACGGCTATCCGGGTGTAAAAGGAATCGGCCCGAAAACCGCTTTGAAACTCGTGAAGGAATACGGAACGGTTGAAAGTGTCATTGAGTCAATTGGCGAACTAGCTCCAGGCATGAGAAAGAAGATTGAAACGGATATGGATATGCTGCTCTTATCGAAACAACTCGCGCAAATCCATTGCGAGCTTGATTTCAATGATCCGATCGAGCAATTGAGCCTCCCTGACTACTCTGAAGCGAGGGAACACTTGGAGGAAAAGGGCTATTCCATGATTGTCAGACAGTTGAACTCGTTATTTCCGGAGCTGATTGCGTAATCGCTGGCGGTTTATGCGTGAATTTTCCATTTTATGAGGTTTTGAGGGAGTTTATGCGCTTTTAGGAGCGTTTATGCGTATTTAGAAGCGTTTATGGACTTTTGCGAGCAATTATGCGTGTTTGAAGGTATTTATGCGCGTTTAAATGAAGACAATCAAAAACCACTGCTACTTTTCGGCAGTGGTTTTTCTGATCTTTACAAATGAAAGGATGGGCCGATTAGGTTCATAGGCGATTTCGCGGATACGGCTTTCACGGTTCCGCCCTCCATTATCGTGGACGAGTAAAATGAGTCCGCTTTCGCATTCCTTGTAGCCGACGACCGGAACCCAATGATAATCAAAAGCATAATTGCCGAACCAATGAAAAGAGAACCATTTATCGAACTTTGCCGCAACTGGCCGTCCTTCATTGATTTCTTCCTTCATTTCTTCAATCCGACACTTTTCAACCCGCCACCCCGAACCTAACAGTTTGCGGAGATTCCGGATGAAACGCCATTTGAACAGGCCAATTCGAGTCCCCCCGAGCATACGGTAAAGATCATTCACTTGGATGCCCGAATCGTGAAAATGATGGCGGAGGATGGTGAAAGCGGTGACCGGACCACATGCGGAAGGTTGGAAACGCTTATTGATATCGTCGCCGTATTGTGACTTTCCTTGAAAACCTTCCACCTGTTTCATTTGCTGGTCCCTCCATGAAAAGGATTTACAATGTAACTTTTTTCTCTTTCAGAAGGGTTTTAAGTGCCATTCTGAAATTGATATACGATTCGAATTCCATTTGGACGCCGGCAGCAATGATCTTTCTAACAATTAACGGGTTGAAACCGACTGAAATCGGACGGACATCCATTAGCTTCAGCGTATTGTTCAGCATTTGCAGTTCAAGCGCGAGCGAGTCATAATCATGCAGTTCTTTTTCATTCAAATCAGCAGCCGTGAAATCGAACACAACACAATTCACACTGCGATTTTCGTCCAGATATTCCAATACAAGTGTACGGATCAGCTCAAATCGTTCCGTTCCGGTGTAGCCGACAATTGGCACAAGAATTGTGTCATCGACAATGGAAGAAATGATTGGCACAGATGACTTTTTGATCGTTTGTTCCAAAACTGCTATTCGTTCTTTATATTTTTCTATTTCTTTTTCGTAATCCATTTTGCACCTCAGCATATGCGTTTTCTCTTATTATACGATATACCAAATGAAAAAAGGCATAATAAAAGAGGAGTGGGCCAAATTAGCCACTCCTCTACTCGTTATTCCTATGATTTTGGAATCAGTTCACAGTTTCAAGAAAATCGGTTACTTGATCTGGAGTTTTTGCATTTGCGCTATGTAAGTGCGCTTTCTTTTCCCCATTTTGGAATATGAGCAAGCTCGGAATTCCCATCACTTCATATTTCTCAGCGATTTCAGGCAACACGTCACGGTCCACGTCATACCATGTATACATATCATAGTCTTTGACGATTGGATCGATGAACATATCCATGCGTGTGCAGTCAGGGCACCAGCCCGCTTGGAATTTAATTAGCGATTTGTTTTCGCTGTTGATGACCTTGTTGAATTCCTCGGCAGTTGTAATTGATTTCATCATGAACACACTCCTTTACTATATGTATAGTGTACCTTCTTTTTATGAATGAAGATAATAAAATGCCCATAACAATAAATAGGAAATTCATGCATTTCAATATTGCGAAAAAGAAGAGAATGATATAGACTGATAGATATAGATAACGTTTCTATTTTTTTTGCCTGTAAAATGAATGAGTGTTCATTCAAAAGAAAAAGGGAGGCTTCGCATCGTGGCATATCAAATCAAGAAAGCAGCAGTATTAGGTTCAGGTGTAATGGGATCTGGGATTGCAGCCCATCTCGCCAATATCGGCATTCCTGTCCTTCTGCTGGATATCGTTCCAACTAAGTTGACAGAGCAAGAAGAAGCAAAGAACCTTACATTGGAGGATCGGCAAGTCCGCAATAAATTTGCGGCGACAGCTTTGGAGAAACTTTTGAAGCAGAAGCCGGCGCCATTGGCTGCAAAACAGAATCTATCACTTATTGAAGTCGGAAATTTCGAAGACGACTTGGAAAAATTAAATGATGTTGACTGGATCATTGAAGTTATCGTCGAGAATCTGGACATTAAAAAAAGTTTGTATGAAAAAATAGATGCAGTTCGAAAACCAGGTACAATTATCACCTCAAACACATCGGGTATCAGCATTGAAGCGATGGCGGAAGGGCGTTCGGAGGATTTCCAAAAGCATTTCCTTGGCACACACTTCTTCAACCCGCCACGTTATTTGAAATTGCTTGAAGTGATTCCTACTGCGAAAACGGATGAAAGCGTACTCAATTTCATGCTCCAATTCGGAGAGGATCGTTTAGGCAAAGGTGTCGTTATAGCGAAAGACACGCCGAACTTCATTGCCAACAGAATCGGAACGTACGGCCTGCTTGTAACACTTCGTGAAATGGAGAAGCGCGGCTATTCAATCGGGGAAGTCGACTCGGTGACGGGCACGTTGATCGGGCGCCCAAAATCGGCCACTTTCCGTACATTGGATGTAGTCGGTCTGGACACCTTCATGCACGTTGCAAAAAATGCATATGACAAGACGGAAGGCGAAGAGCAGAAAGTGTTCGAACTTCCGGCATTCATGAAGAAAATGATCGACAATGGATGGTTAGGCGCGAAGTCGAAGCAAGGATTCTACCTAAAGGAAGGAAAAGAGATCCTTGAATTAGATCCAGAAACATTCGAATATGGCCCAACGAAGAAATTGAAAACGCCTTCAATTGAGATGGCGAAGCAGCAAAAAGGTCTTGCGAATAAAGTAAAGACACTCGTTTACGCAAAAGATCGAACAGGGGAAATCCTATGGAGCATCCTTTCACCGACACTCCGTTACTCCGCCGAATTGAATGGGGAAATCGCTGATGATATCGTCGCTATCGACAATGCGATGAAATGGGGCTTCGGCTGGCAGCAAGGACCTTTCGAGATTTGGGATGCGATCGGCGTTGCCAAATCGGTTGAGAAGATGAAGGAAGAGAATGTTGCAATTCCTGCATTTGTTCAAACAATGCTCGATAACGGGTTCGAATCTTTCTATAAGGAAGAAGAGGGTGAAATCTTTTTCTACGACGGTGAAGGCTATCAGCCGGTAACTGTCAATGAAAAAGCGATCAACTTGAAGCTTTATAAGAAAAAACACGGCGTCATCAAAAAGAATTCCGGCGCAAGCCTGATCGACCTCGGCGATGGCATCGCCCTATTGGAATTCCATTCCCAATCGAATGCAATCGGTCTAGACATCATCCAGATGATCAATTTCGCGGTTGATGAAGTGGAGAAGAATTTCAAAGGCCTCGTCATCGGGAACCAAGGGAAGAACTTCTGTGTGGGCGCGAATCTAGCGATGATTTTAATGGAAGCACAGGATGATAATACTTTTGAACTTGATTACACCATCAAAGCTTTCCAAAACGCGATGATGAAAATCAAATATAGCCGGAAGCCGGTCGTTGCGGCGCCATTCCAAATGACGCTTGGCGGCGGGGCGGAAGTTTGCTTGCCGGCTGCACATATCCAAGCTTCGATGGAAACATATATGGGCTTGGTTGAAGTCGGCGTCGGTCTGATCCCTGGTGGGGGCGGCAACGTCAACTTGTACACGAAGCATCTGAAAGGATTGCCGAACGGTGTGCACGTCGATTACCAATACGTAGCGAATAAAGTGTTCGAAACGATTGCCATGGCGAAAGTATCGACATCTGCGGAAGAAGCGAAAGAGAACAACTTCCTGAATTTCGCGGACGGCATTAGCGTCAATCCGGATCACCTGATTTATGACGCGAAGCAGGCAGCGTTGGCATTGTATGAAGCCGGCTATACCCCTCCTAAGAAGGAGAAGATCCCGGTCACAGGAGATTCCGGATATGCAACGATGCTTCTCGGAGCGGAAGGCATGCATCTGTCAGGCTTTATTAGTGACCACGACTTGAAAATAGCGAAGAAGCTCGCATTTGTTTTATCAGGCGGAAAAGTGCCTTATGGAACTCTTGTCGATGAACAATACATGTTGGACCTTGAACGGGAAGCATTCCTGAGTCTCATTCAAGAACCGAAATCCCAACAGCGGATGCAGCATATGCTCCTGAAAGGGAAGCCGCTGCGCAATTGATCTGCATAGATAGCAAAAGGAGGAAGTCGAATGCGTGAAGCAGTAATTGTAGCAGGTGCAAGGACGCCGGTCGGAAAAGCGGGCCGAGGGAGTCTAGCAACTGTTCGCCCGGATGATCTGGGAGCTTTGACAATTAAAGAAACATTGAAACGTGCAAATGGATACGATGGACCAATAGATGACTTGATCATTGGATGTGCAATGCCGGAAGCGGAGCAAGGCATGAACGTCGCCCGCAATATTGGGGCGCTCGCAGGATTGCCTGACACAACGCCGGCAATTACGGTAAACCGATTCTGTTCTTCGGGCCTTCAATCGATCGCATATGCGGCAGAGCGGATCATGCTCGGCCAGTCCGAAGCGATCATCGCTGGCGGCGTCGAGTCGATGAGCATGGTACCGATGATGGGGAATACGATCAGACCGAACTTCAAATTGGCAGAAACGGCTCCCCAATATTATATGGGAATGGGCCATACAGCTGAGCAAGTCGCAGTGAAGTACGGCGTAAGCCGCGAAGACCAAGATGCATTCGCTGTCCGTTCACATGAAAAAGCAGCAGCGGCAATTGAAGCTGGCAAATTTATTGACGAAATCGTTCCTGTGGAAGTAGTGAAACGTTTTGTCGACGGAAACGGCAAGTACCAGGAAAAGACGGTCCTCTTTGAAATGGACGAAGGCGTCCGTACGGGTACCTCAATGGAAGTGTTGGGCAAATTACGCCCGGCATTCTCCGTAAAAGGATCCGTCACTGCCGGAAATGCATCCCAAACATCCGACGGAGCTGCATCCGTCCTCGTCATGGATCGCGAAATTGCCGAAGGGAAAGGCTTGAAACCGATCGCGAAATTCCGTTCATTCGCCGTAGGTGGCGTGCCGCCTGAAGTGATGGGCATCGGACCGATTGAAGCTGTTCCGAAAGCATTGAAACTTGCTGGACTATCCATCGAGGACATCGACCTATGGGAGCTGAATGAAGCATTCGCATCCCAATCACTGCAAGTCATCCGCCACTTAGGACTGGATATGGATAAAGTCAACGTCAATGGTGGAGCAATCGCCCTAGGCCATCCACTCGGCGCAACAGGGTCCGTCCTGACACTTCGATTGATGAACGAACTAAAACGCCAAGGCAAGCAATTCGGCGTCGTCACAATGTGCATCGGCGGCGGAATGGGCGCAGCCGGAGTATTTGAACTGCTATAAGAAGTGCTTTATGAGCTTTTAGAAGCGTTTATGCGTGTCTGCGCAGATTTATGAGGCTTACCGGCGTCTTATGCGTCTTTGAAACCATTTATGCGTGATTCCGGTGAATTATGCGTAATTGGGACCGTTTATGCGTATTTGTAGTGAATTTATGCGTTTTAAAATAGACACTTAGGATTGCAGCGAAAGGCGGCGACTCCTGGGGGATTAGCACGAGCTGAAGACCCTGGACTGAGCGAACGCCGTTACGAAGAACGGCGTTTGCGAGCAAAAGCGCAGCGTTGCGAGCACTTGCGCGAGGGAAGCGGCTGAAGCCGTGCCCCCCGGAAAGCGTCCGCCTGTAGCGGAAATCCGTATTTAAATTACTATTTAAGAGGAGGAATATATAATGACTGAAACAACAACAAAGGATTTCATCCGCGGAGGAGCATTCCTCATCGAGGACATCGACGCATCACGCGTATTCACACCAGAAGACTTCTCAGACGAACAAAAAATGATCGCGAAAACAACAGAGGACTATGTGAAAAACGAAGTCCTTCCAGTCGTGGAAAACTTAGAAAAACATGAATTCGAACACTCTGTAAAACTATTGAAATCCGCAGGAGACCTCGGTCTTCTCGGTGCAGACGTACCTGAAGAATACGACGGCCTCGGCCTCGATAAAATCTCATCAGCGTTGATCGCTGAAAAAATGTCCGTAGCGGGTGGCTTCTCCATCACTCACGGAGCGCACGTCGGAATCGGTACATTGCCAATCGTCCTTTTCGGTAATGAAGAACAGAAGAAAAAGTATTTGCCGAACTCCGTATCCGGCGATAAAATTTCCGCGTACGCATTGACTGAGCCAGGCTCCGGATCAGACGCACTTGGTGCAAAAACAACTGCAAAATTGAACGAAGCCGGCACTCACTACGTCTTGAACGGTGAAAAGCAATGGATCACAAACGCAGGATTCGCAGACGTATTCGTCGTTTATGCAAAAGTCGATGGCGATAAATTCTCGGCATTCATCGTTGAAAGAGAATTCCCAGGCGTTTCTGTCGGGGCAGAAGAGAAGAAGATGGGCATCAAGTCATCTTCAACTCGTACATTGATTTTGGAAGATGCACAAGTTCCTGTTGAAAACCTGTTAGGGGAAATCGGAAGAGGCCATGTCATCGCATTTAACATTTTGAACATCGGCCGTTATAAATTAGGTGTCGGCACTATCGGCGGTTCCAAACGCGCTCTTGAATTGGCAATCACGTATGCAAACCAGCGCCAACAATTCAAGACGCCAATCTCTTCATTCAATCTAACGAAGGAAAAGCTTGCAACGATGGCTTCTAAGCTATATGCGACGGAGAGCTTGATCTACCGTACAGTCGGATACTTTGAAGAGCGCAACAGCCAAATGACGGCGGAGCAGCAAAAAGATGGAAAGGCGGTAGCGGCATCAATTGCAGAATACGCGATTGAATGCTCCATCAATAAAGTTGTCGGCTCCGAAGTTCTTGACTATATCGCTGATGAAGCGGTCCAATTGCACGGCGGGTACGGATTCATGCAGGAATACGAAGTGGAGCGCATTTACCGCGACTCACGCATCAACCGCATTTTCGAAGGAACAAATGAAATCAACCGTCTGATCGTTCCTGGTACGTTCTTGAAGAAAGCAATGAAAGGCGAATTGCCATTGCTTCAACAGGCACAAAGCTTGCAGGAAGAGCTTCTTATGATGATGCCTGAAGAAATCGGGGACGAAGCATTGGCTCAAGAAAAAGTGCTCGTGAAAAATGCGAAGAAAATCGGCTTGCTAGCAGCTGGAATGGCCGCTCAACGTTTCGGCACGAAACTCGAAGCGGAGCAGGAAGTCCTAGTAAACATCGCTGATATTGCAAACAACGTCTTCGCTATGGAATCCGCATTGCTCCGTACGGAAAAAGCGGTTGCTAAAAATGGTGAAGAGAAAGAGAAGCAAAAGATCTTGTACACGGAAATCTTCTGTCAGGAAGCGTTCGAAGCAATTGAAAAGGACGCAAAGGAGACACTTCTTGCTTCCGTTGAGGGCGATAACCAACGGATGATGCTTTCCGCATTACGCAAATTGACGCGTTCGAATCCATACAACATCATCGCGAAAAAACGCGAAGCATCCGTTAAATTGATTGACGCAGAAAAATACATCGTTTGATTACACACACCGCCCTGGATTTATCCCGGGCGGCTTCTCTGTTATACTTAGGTAAAATGGAGGTGTTGCGAATTGTCTTTAACATACTACGGGTATCCGAAATGCGGAACTTGCAGGAAAGCGAAAAAGTGGTTGGAAAACGCGGAGTTGGAATTCAAAGAGGTCAACATCGTTGAAAATCCACCGACTAAAGAGGAACTTCAACAAATGATCGGAAACTCCAACCTGGACATTAAGAAGTTCTTCAATGTGAGCGGAATGAAATACCGTGAGTTGAATTTGAAGGACAAGCTGCCTGGAATGACGGCTGATGAAAAGGTCGAACTGTTATCTACGGACGGCATGCTTATCAAAAGACCGATTGTTACGGATGGCTCAAATGTGACTGTCGGCTTCAAGGAAGAAACGTATGAGGAAGTTTGGGGAGCGTAATATACTTTCTTGTCTTTAGCTTCCGAATATGTCAAAATTGAATGGAAATCAATAAATGCATACTTAATGGAGGGGTACGGGATGAACACACCTAAAGAATTTCGTTATTCAGAAGAGCACGAATGGGTAAAGGATGAGAGCGGAAAGTATCGAATCGGTATTACACATTTTGCGCAATCCGAACTTGGCGATATCGTTTTCGTTGAATTGCCGCAAGTTGGAGATGAAGTGAAAGCAGATGAGCCATTCGGAAGTGTTGAATCAGTGAAAACTGTATCTGAATTATATGCTCCGATCAGCGGTAAAGTCGTCGAAGTGAACGAAGAATTGGAAGACAGCCCTGAATTGGTGAATGAATCTCCATTTGAAGGTGCTTGGATGATCGTTGTGGAAGCATCAGACGAAGCTGAGCTAGATGCACTCATGTCAGCTGAAGACTATGACAAAATGACTGTAGGCGAGTAAGTAAATGAAGTGGCGCTTGGACCAAACTCCGGCGCTTTTTTCAATGGAGGGGTGCAGGTGGATACTCATAAAGTCCTCATCGTCGAAGGCGGTTCGGACCGGAAAAGATTACAAAAGGTGCTGGCTGAGCCGGTTGAGATCATTTGTACGAATGGGACAGTGAGTCCGTATCGGATCGATGAGATGCTTATGCCTTATGAGGATTGTGACCTGTTCGTTTTTCTGGATGCCGATGAATCCGGAGAGAAGATCCGGACTTTATTCAAAAGGGATTATCCTGAAGCGATCCACCTTTATACAGAGCGGGTTTACCGCCAAGTTGAAACGACTCCATACAGAGTGCTTGCAGCCATACTCCTCTCCGAAAACTTTGATGTGCATCCCGAATTTTTACTATGAAGGTGATGAAGAGTGGCCACTATTGAGAATTGGACACGTGCGCAATGGGAAGACAGCAAAAATGTTTATCCCGAATCAATATTTTATTTATACACACCAATGTGCGGAACCTGTGCGGTTGCTTCAAAAATGATTGAAGTCATTGCTGCCATGAAACCGGATCTGCCCATTGGGAAGGCTGACTTGAATTATGTGGAGGATCTCGCTGTTGATTATGAAATTGAAAGCGTCCCTTGTTTATTAATTCAGAAGGATGGGGAGATTGTCCATAAAATTTACGCTTTCCAGTCGATTCCGCATCTTCTTGAGAAAATAGATTGACATACCTCAGAAGTTCATGATATAAGTATATCTATTAACTTTAACTGAATATGTCGCTCTTATAAAGAGAGGTGGAGGGAAGTGCCCTATGAAGCCCGGCAACCGTCACGAATGTGAAATGGTGCCAAATCACGCAAAGCATTTGCTTTGAGAGATGAGAGATCGGATTGACGTTTTTTTGAATATAACGTTTCAGCCTTTCTGCTTGTCTGCAGAAAGGCTTTTATTATGGAAAAGATCGTGTAGAGGTGATAGTGATGATTCAATTGATAGACGTCAAAAAAAGTTTTGGCCGGCTGAACGATGAAATCCTGGCGGTGGATAATGTTTCCCTTACGATCGAAGAGGGTGAAATCTTCGGTATCATCGGTTATAGCGGTGCCGGAAAAAGTACGTTGATCCGCCTTTTGAATGGGCTTGAAACTCCGACGACGGGAACAATAAAAATTGGAAACCGTGAAATATCGGCATTCACAGGCAAAGAACTGCGTGAAGCAAGGCAAAAAATCAGTATGATTTTTCAACATTTCAATTTACTTTGGTCCCGTACGGTCAAGCAGAACATAGCATTTCCTCTTGAAATCGCGGGAGTGAAAAAAGCGGAGCGAGAACGGAAGGTGGCCGAACTAATCGAACTCGTCGGACTAAGCGGAAGGGAGAATGCCTATCCATCCGAGCTTTCCGGTGGTCAAAAGCAACGTGTCGGTATTGCACGGGCGTTGGCGAATGATCCTGAAGTACTTCTCTGCGATGAGGCGACTTCCGCGCTTGACCCGGAAACGACAGATGCCATCCTTGATCTGTTGACAAGCATTAATGAACGGCTCGGATTGACGATTGTTCTAATAACACATGAAATGCATGTCATCCGGAAGATCTGTCATCGTGTAGCGGTTATGGAATCCGGAAAAGTCGTGGAAATCGGTCCTGTGCTGGACGTGTTCCAGTCACCGCAAGCTCCGATTACAAAGCGGTTCGTTTCCCAAGTGACGGAACCCGAGGGAACCGAACAGGCACTTGCCCATTTGCCTGGGGGCACACTCATAAAACTAATCTTTGTCGGGGAACGGACGGAGCAGCCTGTATTGGCGAGTTTGATCCGACAATTTGAGATCGACGTGAATATTGTCCAAGGGAATATATCCCACACGAAAGGCGGCGCTTACGGCTCGCTCATTTTACAGCTTGTCGGTATAGAGAAAGATATTGACGGGGCGATTGCCTATCTACATGAACAAGGTGTACAGACAGAGGTGATTGGCAATGATTGAGAATTTATTACCACACGTCAATTGGGATAAAATGTGGGAAGCGACTATTGAAACGTTATATATGACAGGGCTCTCCACTCTGTATACCTTCGTATTCGGGCTGGTTCTTGGCGTACTTTTATTCTTATCAAGCCCCGGCCAGCTATGGAGAAATAGATTGGTATACGGCGTCACTGGAGCATTCGTTAATATATTCCGCTCCATTCCTTTCATCATTTTAATTATCCTGATTATCCCGTTCACGACGTTGCTCGTTGGAACGATCCGTGGTCCGGAAGCGGCCATCCCGGCCCTTGTCATTGGAGCAGCACCGTTTTATGCGAGAATGGTCATGATCGGCCTTCGTGAAATAGATAGAGGTGTTATTGAAGCTGCAAGATCGATGGGTGCTAAAACAAGTACGATCATCTTCAAAGTATTGCTGCCCGAATCGATGCCTGCTCTTATTTCGGGGCTTACAGTAACTTCGATCGCACTTGTCGGATATACGGCAATGGCCGGAGTCATCGGTGCTGGGGGGCTCGGAAACCTTGCATACTATGAAGGATTCCAACGAAGCCGGACTGACGTGATGATTGTCGCAACTATTATTATTTTGATTGTCGTATTTGCAATCCAGATCATCGGCGACTTTGCGGTGAAGAAATTGGACAAGCGATAATTTGCAGGAGTGTCCTGTTAATTATAAATATCATCTAAGAATGGGGAGAGAAATCATGAAGAAGGTATTATCTGCACTACTATTGACGGTTCTCGTGCTTGCTTTGGCAGCTTGCGGGACAAAAGATAAAGAAGATGGGGCTAGCGGAAGCAAGAATGCTGATGGCGGCAATAAAGAATCGACGAAAATCGTAGTCGGCGCTTCCAATACACCGCATGCCGTCATTTTGGAAAAAGTGAAGCCGTTATTGAAGGAAAAAGGAATCGACTTGGAAATCGAAACATACCAGGAATATATATTGCCTAACAAAGACTTGGAATCAGGTGTATTGGATGCGAACTACTTCCAAACCATTCCTTACTTGGAAAGTCAAATTGCTGATTTCGGCTACGACTTTGTCAATGCGGGAGGAATCCATATCGAACCGATGGGTGTTTATTCGAAGGAATATAAATCATTAGATGAATTGCCGGACGGTGCAACAGTCCTTATGAGCAATTCGGTTTCGGATCATGGCCGTGTGCTTGAAATGCTTGAGGAAAATGGCTTGATCACACTTGCTGAGGGTGTTGATAAAGTGAAAGCGGAACTTACAGATATTGTGGACAATCCGAAAAACCTGAAGTTTGAACCGGATTACGAAGCAGCATTGCTTCCAACTCTATACAATAATAATGAAGGCGACGCAGTTTTGATCAACTCTAACTATGCAATCGATGCGGGCTTGAACCCGCTTGAAGATTCAATTGCAATTGAAAAAACGGATTCTCCTTACGTAAACGTCATTACGGTCCGTTCTGGAGATGAAGACAACGAAGCGATCAAAGCGCTTGTAGAAGTATTGACTTCTGAAGAAATTCAGGAATTTATCTTGAAAGAATGGGGCGGTTCTGTCGTTCCTGTTAACTAATTGAGTAAAGCCGTCTGTTTCCGTTTCATCGGAGACAGGCGTTTTTTTGTTTTTTGTCCTCCATAAAGTAGTAAAACCCATAAAGGTGTTCCCATTTATTCTTCACTATGGTAAAGTGGGTTTGTTGTTTTTTTAAACATTTGTACTTTTGAGGAGGACATTTTATGAAGAGGAAGATAGGCCTTATATGGCGAATCATTATCGCCATAGGGCTTGCGGTGGGCATTGGTTTGTTGCTCCCAGAAATACATGAAGGTTTTGCGCATTGGTTCACTAGGTTATTTGCGACGTTCAATATGATTTTCGGCGGTTTTCTAAACTTTGTTGTACCGTTTATTATCATTGCATTTATTGCACCTGGAATAGCAAAGCTTGGTAGCGGATCTGGTAAATTGTTAGGATTGGCTACTGTGCTCGCATATGCTTCTACGATTGCAGCAGGGATTATGGCATTTTTGGCTGCAACGACAATCTTGCCTAAATTCATTGGCGGCATTGGCTCTCAATCTGTTGAAAACGCTGGGAAATCCCCGGCCATAACATTCTTCGAACTTGAAATGACACCCGTAATGGGCGTCATGTCTGCATTGCTGCTCGCTTTCATTTTCGGTATCGGAATGGCATCCATCAACAGCAAAACGATGCTGTCATTCTTTGAAGAATTGAATACCCTTATTGAAAAAGTTATTTCATTCGTCATCATTCCGTTATTACCATTCCATATCTTTGGTATTTTCCTTAACATGACGTACAGCGGACAAGTGGCGAAAGTGTTGTCGGTCTTCTCACTCGTATTCGTCATGGTCATCGCACTACATATCATCATGTTGATGATTCAATATACAATCGCCGGAACACTTTCGAAGAAAAATCCGTTCTTCCTCATGAAAACAATGGCGCCTGCCTATATGACGGCACTCGGAACGCAATCATCGGCTGCTACAATTCCCGTAACGCTGCAACAAGCGAAGAAGACAGGGGCATCCGAGAAAGTGACGGACTTCACAGTACCGTTATTCGCAACGATCCACTTATCCGGAAGTAC
This sequence comes from Saccharococcus sp. Marseille-Q5394, assembly GCF_946901335.1. Taxonomy (NCBI): domain Bacteria; kingdom Bacillati; phylum Bacillota; class Bacilli; order Caryophanales; family Anoxybacillaceae; genus Saccharococcus; species Saccharococcus sp. Marseille-Q5394. The sequence continues at coordinate 1,235,931 of NZ_CAMPPQ010000002.1, forward strand.
GATTACGCTAGTATCCTGCTCCATCGGCGTCCTGCTCATGAACGGCATGCCATTCAGCTTCTCGGACTATCTGCCATTCATCCTCATGCTTGGCGTAACGATGATCGCAGCACCTGGAGTTCCAGGAGGGGCAGTTATGGCGGCAGTAGGCCTGCTCAGCACAATGCTAGGATTCGATGAATCAATGGTCGCATTGATGATCGCACTCTACATGGCGCAAGACAGCTTCGGCACAGCCACCAACGTAACCGGCGACGGAGCCCTAGCCATGATCGTTGACCGCCTAACCCCAAAAGTGAAAGGCGTAGAAACGGAATAACTTAAAAAGTAGAAGGAGGAATATTAAAATTCCCTGCCTTCTATTTTTTATTTATAAATAAAGCTATATTCATTGATTCTCAGTAAGCAGCCGATAATTGAAAATGGGTTTCATTTCAAACAAACTAACAAAACGTTGTAATACTCATATTTTCCCCATAAAACGATAATAATTCTTAATGATTTGCAACAACGTGCAGAATGAGCTAAAATTAGAATGATACTAAATAGAGAATGGTTTACCCCGTTCATCTTTATCATATTGGAGGTATTGGAATGGCAACTTTGGAAATCAAAGACCTTCACGTAGAAATTGAAGGTAAGGAAATATTGAAAGGCGTCAACCTAACAATCAATACAGGTGAGATCCATGCGATCATGGGACCTAACGGAACCGGTAAATCGACACTTGCATCAGCAATCATGGGCCACCCAAAATATGAGGTGACTTCCGGATCTGTCTTGCTTGATGGCGAAGATGTCCTTGAAATGGAAGTGGATGAGCGCGCTAAAGCGGGACTTTTCCTTGCAATGCAATACCCGAGTGAAATTAATGGAGTAACGAACGCGGACTTCATGCGCTCTGCAATCAATGCGCGCCGTGAAGAAGGCGATGAAATATCCCTTATGAAATTCATCCGTGAATTGGACAGCAAGATGGACGTCCTTGAAATGGATCAAGATATGGCGACTCGTTATTTGAACGAAGGATTCTCCGGCGGAGAGAAAAAACGCAATGAAATCCTTCAATTGATGATGCTTCAGCCGAAATTTGCAGTACTCGACGAAATTGACTCCGGACTCGACATCGATGCATTGAAAGTCGTTTCAGAAGGAATCAATCAAATGCGCGGAGAAGGATTCGGATGCCTGATCATCACTCACTACCAACGCCTTCTCGACTACATCACGCCTGACTTTGTCCACGTTATGATGCAGGGCAGAGTTGTTAAATCCGGCGGAGCAGAGCTTGCGAAACAGCTTGAAGAGGCTGGTTATGATTGGATTAAGGAAGAATTAGGAATCGAAGATGAAACAGTAGGACAAGAAGCATAAGAAAGGGGACGATTCAAAATGACGGTTGAAACAAAAATGGCATTGACCGAACAGGACGTCCGCTCTTTCTCCGCAAACATGAATGAAGCCGATTGGATGGCAGATTTCCGCGCAGATGCGTTAGCTAAAGTGGAACAGCTTCCGATGCCAACACCAGATAAAACAAAAATCGACAAGTGGAACTTTGTTGAGTTCCCAGTACATGCAGTCGAAAGTTCGACATTCGCGACACTGGCAGACCTGCCTGCTGAAGCGAAGGAGTTGGTTAACGATGATCAACAGAACATTTATGTGCAGCATAATAATACACCTGCATTCCTTTCCCTTTCAGAGGATTTGAAAGCGAAGGGTGTTATCATGACTGATATTTTCACTGCTTCACGTGAGCATGCCGATCTAATGAAGAAATATTTCATGACGGATGGCGTGAAAGTTGATGAACATAAACTAACAGCGTTGCATGCAGCACTTATAAATGGCGGCGTATTCGTCTATGTGCCGAAAGGCGTCGAAATCGCAGAACCGCTTCAAGTTCTGTTTTTACACGACGACGCTCAAGCATCCCTCTTCAACCATGTCATCGTCGTAGCTGAGGCGAACAGCTCTTTGACATACGTGGAAAACTATCTGTCTACAGTCGAAGAGGCTGCAGGACAGGCCAATATCGTTGCGGAAGTATTCGCAGGCGATAACGCGAAAGTCATCTATGGCGCAGTAGACGTCCTTGCAAAAGGATTCACGACATACGTCAACCGCCGCGGAGTAGCTGGAGCGCAGAGCCGTATCGAATGGGCGTTAGGATTGATGAACGACAGCGATACGATTTCTGAAAACATTACGCATCTCGTCGGAAACGGCTCTTCAAGTGATATGAAGACTGTCGTTGTCGGCCGAGGAAGCCAAAGGCAGAACTTCACATCTGAAATCGTCCACTGGGGACTTGATACAGATGCATTCATCTTAAAGCACGGTGTAATGAAGGAGTCTGCTTCATCTATCTTTAACGGCATTGGCAGAATTGCAAAAGGTGCTACAAGATCGAACGCTGTCCAAGAGTCACGGATTTTGATGCTAAGTGAAAAAGCCCGTGGAGATGCGAATCCGATCCTATTGATCGATGAGGACGATGTGACTGCCGGTCACGCAGCGTCGGTTGGCCGTGTAGATCCGCTTCAATTGTTCTACTTGATGAGCCGTGGAATTTCTCAACAGGAAGCAGAACGCCTTGTCATCCATGGTTTCCTTGCACCTGTCGTAAGCAAATTGCCTATCGAGGGCGTCAAGAAGCAATTGACGGAGGTTATTGAAAGGAAAGTGCGCTAATGCTCAGCAAAGACATCCGCAAACATTTCCCGATACTTGACCAGGAAATCAACGGGCACCCGCTCGTTTATTTAGACAGTGCCGCGACTTCACAAAAGCCGCGGCAAGTCATTGAGGCAATCAATGACTATTACGCGTACGATAATGCGAACGTCCACCGAGGTGTCCATACACTTGGCAATAGGGCAACCGATCATTATGAAGGAGCTCGTGAAAAGGTCCGCAAGTTCATCAATGCGAAATCCACGCAGGAAGTGATTTTTACTCGCGGAACGACAACAGCCCTCAACATGGTAGCCCAAAGCTATGGACGTGCGAATGTCGAAGAAGGCGATGAAATCGTCATCACCCATATGGAACACCATTCCAATATTATTCCGTGGCAGCAATTGGCGAAGGAAAAAGGCGCAGTCTTGAAGTATGTCATTTTAGAAGAAGATGGCACACTCTCTCTTGATAAAGTTCGTGAAGCTGTAACTGATCGCACGAAGATCGTCTCGATCATGTATGTATCCAATGTGCTTGGTACGATGAACCCGATCAAAGAAATTACAGAGATTGCGCATGCTCATGGCGCTGTCATGGTCGTCGATGGTGCGCAGGCTGCTCCGCACTTGAAATTGGATGTCCAGTCATTGAACTGCGATTTCCTCGCTTTTTCAGGCCATAAAATGTGCGGCCCTACGGGGATTGGTGTCCTTTATGGAAAGAAAGAGTTATTGAACGAAATGGAGCCGGTTGAATTCGGTGGTGAAATGATCGATTTTGTCGGTCTATACGAATCAACGTGGAAAGAGCTTCCGTGGAAATTCGAAGGAGGCACGCCGATTATTGCAGGAGCGATTGGGCTCGGCGCTGCCATCGACTTTTTGGAAGAAATCGGTTTAGATCAAATTGAAAAGCATGAACACGAGCTTGCAGGTTATGCGATGGAGAAAATGTCATCCATGGACGGTCTGACGATCTATGGACCGCGTGATCCTGATAAACGTGCGGGCATCGTTACATTTAATCTGGATAATGTCCACCCTCATGATCTTGCCACGGTACTAGATATGAACGGAATCGCAGTGCGGGCAGGTCATCATTGTGCACAGCCGCTTATGAAATGGCTCGAATGCTCTGCGACAGCCCGTGCAAGCTTCTATGTGTACAACACGGAAGAAGATGTTGACCGTCTCGTAGAAGGACTCCAGATTGCAAAGGAGTATTTCCAATAATGCCTACAAATAAATTAGACCAGCTATATCGTTCAGTCATCATGGATCATTATAAAAATCCACGGAATAAAGGTGTGCTGGAAGAGAACAATATCACAATCGACATGAACAATCCGACGTGCGGAGATGTCATCCATCTGACCCTCAATGTCGAAGATGGGATTGTGCAAGATGCCAAGTTCGAAGGGGAAGGCTGTTCTATCTCCATGGCATCCGCGTCAATGATGACACAAATGATCAAGAACAAAGACATCGACACGGCGGTAAAATACGCCCACGTGTTTTCGGACATTATGCTTGGAAAAGAAATTGATGAATCCATCGATTTGGGTGATCTCGAAGCCCTTTCCGGAGTCGCCAAATTCCCTGCGCGCATCAAGTGTGCAACACTTGCATGGAAGGCGATGGAAAAAGGTCTCGGGTCAGAAGACGAGCAATAATCCGAAAACGGTTCCCGGCGATAACTTGCATGCCGGGCAACTAGGGTAAAGCAATACAAATGTTAGAACGGAGGAATAATGATGGCTAAGAAAATGCCTGATATTGGCGATTACAAATATGGTTTCGCGGATAAAGACGTATCTGTTTTCCGTTCGGAGCGTGGGTTGACACGTGAAATAGTTGAAGAAATTTCGAGTATGAAAAATGAACCTCAATGGATGTTGGACTACCGTCTGAAATCCCTTGAAATCTTCTACAGCAAACCGATGCCTCAATGGGGCGGAGATTTAGGTTCACTGAACTTCGATGAAATCACATATTACGTAAAACCTTCCGAAGCGACAGAGCGTTCGTGGGATGAAGTGCCTGAAGAAATCAAGCGCACGTTCGACAAATTAGGTATTCCTGAAGCTGAGCAAAAATACCTTGCTGGTGTTTCTGCACAGTACGAATCCGAAGTTGTTTACCACAACATGAAGGAAGAGCTCACAGATATGGGCATCGTCTTCAAAGATACAGACTCAGCATTGCGTGAAAACGAAGAGTTGTTCAAAAAATATTGGGGAACAGTCATTCCGAACACAGATAACAAGTTCGCTGCACTGAACTCCGCTGTATGGTCTGGTGGTTCATTCATCTATGTACCGCCTGGCATCAAACTGGACACACCGCTTCAAGCTTACTTCCGTATCAACTCGGAAAACATGGGGCAATTCGAACGTACGCTGATCGTTGTAGACGAAGGCGCAAGCGTCCACTATGTTGAAGGATGTACTGCACCTGTTTACACAACGAACTCACTCCACAGTGCGGTCGTTGAAATTATCATTAAAAAAGATGCGTACTGCCGTTACACAACGATTCAAAACTGGGCAAACAACGTTTACAACCTAGTTACGAAGCGTGCAGTATGTGAAGCGAACGCAACAATGGAATGGGTCGACGGTAACATCGGTTCGAAGCTGACGATGAAATACCCTGCATGTATCCTTAAAGGTGAAGGTGCACGTGGTATGACATTGTCCATCGCTTTGGCTGGTAAAGGGCAGCACCAAGATGCAGGAGCAAAAATGATGCACTTGGCGCCGAACACGTCATCCACAATCGTTTCGAAATCGATTTCCCAACACGGTGGTAAAGTTACGTACCGTGGGATCGTCCACTTCGGCCGCCGTGCAGACGGTGCACGTGCGAATATCGAATGTGACACGCTCATCATGGATAAACTATCGACGTCCGATACGATTCCATACAACGAAATCTTCAACGACAACATTTCACTCGAGCACGAAGCGAAAGTTTCGAAAGTCTCGGAAGAGCAGCTCTTCTATTTGATGAGCCGCGGAATTCCTGAGCTTGAAGCGACTGAAATGATCGTTATGGGCTTCATCGAGCCATTCACGAAAGAATTGCCGATGGAATACGCAGTAGAAATGAACCGCTTGATTCGCTTTGAAATGGAAGGTTCAATCGGTTAATATAGCAACAAGAAAAACCGCCTCATTGCAGGCGGTTTTTTCTATTTTCAAATCCTGCGCTCATAACAAGCCGCATCGCGCTCATAACCTGCAGTTTCGCGCTCATAACCTGCAGCATCGCGCCCATAACATGCGGCATCGCGCCCATAACATGCGGCATCACGCCCATAACATTCGGCATCGCGCTCATAACCTGTGAGATAATACCATCTAATAAGACAAACTATAAAGCGCACACTTATAATCAATAGTATAGGAGTGTTGCTAAAATGGAAACAAAGCCAAGGATGTATACGTTTGAGGAGAAAAAGGAAGTAGTGGAACTATTTTTTGAGGGCTATACAGTTAAAGAGTTGATGGAGAGATTTGATATATCCAACCGAAGAAGAATCTATGAGTGGTCCAAGAAAGTGCGGGATGCCAATTCATTTGACGTCTTAAGGGATCGGCGTGGCCTGATGAATAAAGGAAGAAAGAGGAAGGAATCCATCGAAGAGGAAAATGAACGTCTGAAATTAGAGGTTTTGTATTTAAAAAAGCTTATACGGCTGAGAGAGGAGTGAATGCGACACAAGCCGATTTTGAATTTGTAGAAGCTCATAAGGATGAGTTCTCAATCACGATGTTGACCAAGATAACCGATCATCTAAGCCGTACTCATTACTATAAACTTCTTGACGGTAAAAAGGGGCCGACGCGGGAAGAACGGGATAAGCCGTTATTGAACAAGATGTTGTCCCTCTATATCACCCACGGAGGAAATCTGGGAAATGAGAGGTTCAAGATCGAGCTTTATGAAAAATATGGTGACGTCGTAAATGTGAAGAAGATTTCACGGATGCGGAGGATGTATAACCTTCCTTTGAAGACGAAACGTAGAAAGCCGAGAAAAGCCGGGGAGATTCATCATATTGTAGGTAACCTGTTAAATCGTAATTTCAAAGCGAAGAGACCTGGAAAGAAACTTTGCATCGACATCACCTACCTGAAAGTCGTCAAGCCACGTGAGAACTTCCTGTTCCTCTGCGCCATCACGGATCTGTACAACAATGAAATCGTTGCCTACAGTATCGGGGAGGACATGACGACAGGGCTGGTGTTCAAAGCACTTGATCAACTAAAAGAAAAAGGACTTGTAAAAAAGAACACGATCCTACACAGTGATCAAGGTGTTCAATTCACAAGTCCCAGATACGTGAACCGGTTGAAGGAAATGAAAATCATCCAATCGATGTCCCGCAGAGGCAACTGCTGGGACAATGCCTGCATCGAAAGCTTCTTCGGCAAGTTGAAGACAGAGATGCCGGGCTTCTCCGTTCCGGAGACCCGTAAGGAGATGATCAAAGCCGTCACCGATTACATCACCTATTATAACGAATTGAGGCCGCAATTGAAATTAAAGAAGAGTCCAATCGCTTACCGGCTGACTGAGGCTGCTTGAGCGGAAGGAACGCAAGGCACTGGCTGGCGACTTTACGTGGAGCAGCAGGCATGATAGCCTCATCGGGTAGAACCAGCTGTCACCGGCTGGTTATCCTGGTTCGGGAATCATGCCTGCAGAGGCTCCATGTCAAGTCGCAAACCGGTATATTTGTAAATAAATGAGATGTGCGCAACAAAAATTACTGAGCGTTTTATTAAGTGTCCTATTGACAGGTAGTAAGTCACCTGCAGTTTCGCGCTCATAACCTGCAGCATCGCGCCCATAACATGCGGCATCGCGCCCATAACATGCGGCATCACGCCCATAACATTCGGCATCGCGCTCATAACATGTGGCATCGCGCTCATAACATGCGGCATCGCGCTCGTAAACCCGGCCCCCGCGCTCATAACTTCTCCTTCCGCGCTTAAAGCCATGATGCAAAATGGCGGAATCCCCTCATCGACATATGATATGATGACATTATTCATCTACGAACCGGAAAGAGGGATCATATGATACACGTCGGATTGACAGGATGGGGCGACCATCCGGATGTCTATTCCCCAACTTCCAAAAAAAATGAGAAATTGATCGATTACAGCTCCCACTTTCCAATAGTTGAGCTGGACGCATCCTTTTATGCAATCCAGCCGGAGCGTAATATCCAAAAGTGGATTGCCGAAACACCAGATGACTTTCAATTCATCGTAAAAGCGTATCAAGGAATGACAGGCCATCAACGAGGAAAGCTGCCGTATTCATCTCCTGAAGAAATGTTCCAGCAGTTCAAGCTTTCCATCGATCCGATGTGGACCGTCGGAAAGCTTGCTATGATTCTCGTTCAATTTCCGCCTTGGTTTGATTGCAAAAAGGAAAACGTGGACCAAATCAGATATATAAGAAGTCAGCTCGATGGCTATGACGTGGCGATCGAGTTCCGCCATCAATCCTGGTACGCTCCCTCTATGCAGGAAAAGACACTTTCATTCCTTAAGGAGCTGGATTTTATTCACACCGTCTGTGACGAGCCGCAAGCTGGCGTAGGAAGTGTCCCGCTCGTTGCTGAAACAACACGAAGCGATAAGGTGTTTGTCCGCCTGCACGGTAGGAATGTAAATGGCTGGCGAAATACGACTGGTGACAATGAAGCATGGCGCAAAGTCCGTTATCTCTATAATTATTCAGACGGAGAACTAGAAGAAATCCGTCAGGCGACCCGAAAACTGGAGAGCGAAGCGGAGAACGTATTTGTCATTTTTAATAATAATTCTGGTGGCCATGCAGCTGAGAACGCAAAACGCTATCAAAAAATGATGGGCATTAACTTCCAGGCACTCGCACCTAAGCAGCTTGACTTTTTTGAGGAGGGGTAATAATGGCGTTTCTGTTGTTAGCAATTATTGGTGCAATATCCGGCGTAATGGGATCCATCGTCGGACTCGGAGGCGGAACGATTCTCGTACCGCTGACACTATTGGTTGGCATCAATTTTGGGTGGATTCCGGGCATCACTCCTCAAAGCGTAGTAGGGATTTCCGTTATCATGATGATCTTTAACGGCCTATCTTCCACTATTTCGCATATGAAAGTGAAAACCGTGGACTACCGAACCGGATGGATCTTCTTCGCAGGCTCCATACCAGGGATGATTCTCGGGGCATTTGTGAATAAAGGAATGGATTTACCATCCTTTAATTTATATTTCGGCATACTACTCATTGTCCTTTCCATTCTTTTGCTTGCACGCAAGTATTTAAAACCGATCCAATGGTTTGTCGAGCACGGCAAGCCAAGGACATTTATCGACACGCAAGGCGAGTCGCATGTATATGGGTATCCGGTATGGTTTGCACTCATATTGACATTCATCATCGGATTCACATCCGGCCTTTTCGGAATCGGAGGAGGAACAATGATTGTGCCTGCACTAATCTTGCTGTTCCTATTTCCGCCGCATGTTGCTGTCGGTACATCGATGTTCATCGTATTCCTATCAGCCATCGTCAATTCGATCACGCATATCTCTCTAGGGCATGTCCCTTGGCTATATGCACTTTCTGTCATTCCCGGAGCTTATATCGGCGGTATGATCGGAACGATGCTTAACAGGAAGATGAGCTCGGAAACATTGGTCCTCGTACTTCGGATCATGCTGTTACTATTCGGAATTAGGTCAATCATTGAGGGGATTTGGGGTTGAGCCATGCAACGCAATGTAGAAACGATCCATATCTATCATACGAATGATATCCATAGCCACTTCGATAGTTGGCCGAAGATTAGCAGATATCTCCACTCACAGAGACAGCTGCACAATTCCACACGGGAAACCTGCTTCATTTTCGACATCGGTGACCATGTCGACCGCTCCCATCCTTTCACAGAAGGGACATCGGGCAAGGGCAATGTCGCATTGTTGAACAGGGCAGGTTACGATGCAGTGACAATCGGCAATAATGAAGGAATTACTATGTCCAAAAGAGCGTTGAGCTCCCTTTACGAAGGCGCTGATTTCGATGTCATCCTTTGCAATTTATCGGAGACGGATGGTTCTCCTCCAAAATGGCTGAAGCCTTACAAGATATACAAAACAGCTAATGGGCTTAGGATCGGGGTCATAGGCGCTACGGCAATGTATACGGAATTTTATACGAAGTTAGGTTGGCATATCGGAGAACCGAGGCAATTAGTCGAAAGTGTGGCCGAACAAATCCGGCGTAGCACGGACATCATTGTCTGCCTATCGCATTTAGGTGTGAATGAAGACAGGCGTCTTGCTGAAGAAAGCGACCTGATTGACGTCATTTTAGGAGGGCATACTCATCATTTATTCCCTGAAGGTGAAATGGTAAATGACACCTTATTGGCTGCTACAGGGAAGTTCGGAGAGTATGTCGGGCATGTTGAAATCCAGTTCGATGCAAACGAGAAAAAGGTCATCGAAAAAAAAGCGGAAGTTATTCATGTGAGCGGGCTGGAAAGCCGGGAAGAGGACGTACAGGAAGTGAATGACCTTATTCATGCTGGGAATGAAGCGTTGGAGGAAAACGTCTTCTATACAAAGATGCCCTTAAAGCAACAGCTCTTCATGGATAGCCCGATGTCTTCATTCTTCGGAAGGGCGATGATTGAGTACACGGGTGCGGACTGTGCGATGTTCAATGCAGGGATATTCCTAGGGAGCCTCGAAAAGGGCTGGGTGACAAAACGCATGGTGCATGCCTTGCTGCCGCATCCGATAAATCCTTGTACGGTTACGTTGGATGGGGCAGACCTGCTGGAGGTTCATAGGCTGTCCAGCAATGAAACATGGCCGGAAACGGAAATTAAAGGTCTCGGCTTTCGCGGCACGTACATGGGGAAAATGATTTTTGAGAGGCTCTTCCGGACAGACGATGGGGAATTATTTGCCGGGAATCGAAAAGTGGAAGTTGGAAAAACGTACAAGGTGGCAACTCTGGATATGTTCACATTCGGATTCTTTTTTCCGTCTTTACAACAGGCGGAGATAGAATACCATATGCCCGAACTGATTCGTGATGTTTTCATCTGGTACGGAATGAAAAGAGACAGCCGAACTGATCTGGATGTGAGAAGCCCACATTCTAATCGAGAATGAACGGCCCCGTTCCTGCATAATATTAGGCAGGAGGGGTCGTTTTGAGATTTTATGGGCAACCGTCTCGAAATTATAAAAAAAGGAATCGGCATCGCGGTTCCAATCATAATGGCAGACCTCGCCGAAAGCGTCGTTTATTGCCACTCATCTTCCCGGCGATTTTAGTGACAATCGCTCTTTTTCTATATTTTGTAAACTCAAAGCTCACTCCGATTTATCTCTCCTATGCGGAAGTTGAAACGGAGAGGATTGCAGCGCATGTCATCACACAGGCAATCAAATCAAGATCTACCGAAATATATGATGTGAATGATATCATCGAAAATGTGCCGAGTGGTTCACCTGGAATGGTTACAAATACGATGAATGCTGAAATCATCAATAAAACTAGGGCGGAAATCCATAGTCTTATAGAGGCATATCTCAAAATGGCTGAAAGCGGGAACTTGGAAATGCTTCCGCTCAGTGAAGACATCGAATATGATCCCGAAGCGATGGAAAAAGGAGGGGGCGTCGTCTTCTTCGTGCCGATGGGGCAAGCGACGGGTCTTCCATTAATCGGGAACTTCGGCCCTAAAATCCCGATACGTTTCCACGTTATCGGGGAAGCACAGACGACTGTCGAGACAGGCATCACTGAGTTCGGCATTAATAACGCGATGATTGAAGTGAATATATTGGTGACTGTCAATGTCCAGATAATCGTCCCGCTTGCAACGCAGAGAAGCGTCGTGGAACAGCGGATACCTGTAGCTATCGGATTGATCCAGAGCCCAATTCCTCAAATCTATAACGGGGGCGGAAACAATCCTCCGCAAATTGAAGTTCCATTCACGCCTGGCAATCAATAATAGCCCTTGAAATATAGAGAAATTGTGTTATGCTAGGTTAACAAAGAGGAACACCGATTAGGTAGAGGCTGCAAGGCTTATTAGTAATGGACGCGAGATTGGCATCGTAGACCGCCCGTGAAAGGAAGTTTTGCCGAAGCTTGGAATGGAACGCCAACCATCCATGCTGGGGTCATTCCGAATAGGAATGACACTGTCATGCAATTAGTGCATGATGAGCTACAGATCGTACGTAGATAAAACATCTTAGATTATCTTACAAACGACCGTAGAATAAGCCGACACCTGATGCACATCCTAGTGCAATGGGTGTCGGTTTTTTTCCTTTGTTTTCACCTATAGTTCTTCAATCAAATATTGGAGGAATGTTTTTATGATAGGCACTTGGGTTTCAATTTTGCCGCCAATCGTGGCAATTGTTATGGTGTTAGTGACAAAGAGGGTACTATTATCACTCGGATCGGGAATTGTAACAGCTGCCTTATTGGTCGCGAGTTTTTCCCCGGTCGATACGTTGCAAAATCTTTGGACAGGCATGATCGTCTCCTTCTGGTCTGAAGGGGAATTGAATACGTATAATATTTTCATCATGGTATTCATTTTATTATTGGGTGTCATTACGGCATTTGTCAGTTTGTCAGGCGGAAGCAGGGCTTTTGCGGATTGGGCAGTCAAACGCATTAAAACGAGACGCGGCGCGAAGCTCCTGACCGTATTGCTCGGAATCCTCATATTTGTGGATGACTACTTCAATTCATTGGCTGTCGGGCAAATTGCGCGGCCGATTACAGATCAGCATCGCATTTCCAGAGCGAAATTGGCATATTTCATCGATTCCACATCCGCTCCGATTTGCGTTATCTCCCCGATTTCAAGCTGGGGCGCATTTCTCATCGGACAATTGGCTCTCATTTTTGGTACGTCTGCCGCAATCAGTTACTCGCCATTATCCGCATTTCTCATGATGGCACCGATGAACTTTTACGTCATCGCAACGTTGGCAATGGTGTTTTTCTTTGCTTGGACGAATATCGATTATTTTGAAATGAAAAGACATGAAACGCGTGCTCAAGAAACAGGGGAGCTTTTCGATCCGAATAAAGAGATTCCGGGCCAATTGAAAGAGGATTTCCCGATTCACTCCTATGGCCGTGTCATCGATTTGATTGCGCCGATCATAACACTTGTCATCGTTACATTAGGGATGATGATTTGGACGGGCTATCGCATTGGCGGCTCGGCGAGCATTTGGACCATTTTCGAAAACACGGATGTACCAATGTCATTGATGGTAGGCGGTCTAGCAGGAACAGTATTGGCAGCTGTCCTCTATATTTCACAAATGGGCAAAAACGAGACTGCTTCGTATAACCTTGTAGGCAAAGCATTCATCAGTGGTGTCAGCGCAATGATGCCGGCGATTCTCATCTTGATTTTTGCATGGGGGTTGACGCATTTGATCGGTGTCCTGGAAACAGGGCCGTTCCTATCAAGTGTCGTGGAACAGTCAAATGTACCTGTCAACTTCCTTCCGGTCATTATGTTTGTCCTCGCAGGTTTGATGGCATTTTCGACAGGGACATCTTGGGGCTCTTTCGGAATCCTGCTTCCGATTGCAGGAACGATTATGATCAATGCCGAGCCTGAACTTCTGCTTCCTGCATTGTCGGCAGTATTGGCAGGGGCTGTTTTCGGGGATCACTGCTCACCGATTTCCGATACGACGATCCTATCATCTACCGGTGCGGGATCCAATCACATTGATCACGTCTCGACGCAGCTCCCTTATGCATTGATTTCAGCAGGTATTGCGACGATCGGCTATATTATTCTTGGGCTTACAGGATCGGTTTGGATCGGACTTGCAGCAGTCATCGTTATAATCGCTGGATTGTTTGCAGTATGGACTTCAAAACGGAATAAAGCAGAAGTGAGGGCTACTTCCTACTGACTTATATGAACTGTCACATCCGCCGGGCACCCGGCAGATGTGGCTTTTTTTTGTGGATGAAGCATAAAGCGGCATCCCCAATCATAAATTTCCACTACCGGTGCACTCCCAGATTCCTGCGATGAAGAGAAAACCCATACAATGAAATGGATATTTATTCAATAAAAAACATTTTGACAATAGATACTAAGACGGATATACTAGTTCTAAGATTATATAATAATCTGAAAATGGTAAATTATTAACAGAGTAAAGGGAGAGGGGAATTTTAATGGAACAGCGTTCGCAATGGGGGACCCGCGCCGGCTTTATATTAGCGGCTGTCGGATCGGCTGTCGGCTTAGGAAACATCTGGCGTTTTCCATACGTCGCGTATGAAAACGGCGGAGGGGCATTTTTTATTCCATACTTATTTGCACTTCTGACAGCAGGGATCCCGATTCTTATCATGGAATTCACGATAGGTCATAAGTATCGTGGTTCTGCGCCACTATCTTTCTTTCGTATGAAAGGAAAAGGGGCCGAATGGTTGGGATGGTGGGGCATATTCGTCTCGTTCGTCATTTCGACGTATTATGCAGTCATTATCGCTTGGGCGATGAAGTACACGATCTATTCCTTCAATATGGCATGGGGGGATGATACAGGAGGATTCCTGTTCGGGAGCGTACTGAACTTGGCGGATACTCCAGGAGAAGTCGGTGGGCTTGTGCCAGGCGTACTTATTCCGCTTGTCCTCGTTTGGGCAATCGCATTCATCATTTTATTAGCAGGAGTTAAACGAGGAATTGAATTGGCGAACAGGATTTTCATTCCGACGCTTGTCGTTGTGTTCCTTCTCGTCGTCATTCGGGCAGTTACTCTTGACGGGGCGCTGCTCGGTCTGGATGCATTCTTTAAACCGGATTTGAGCAAGTTGGCAAATTCACAAGTATGGGTAGCGGCATATGGACATATTTTCTTCAGTCTATCGATTGCCTTTGCCATTATGATCACATACTCCAGTTACTTGCCGAAGAAGTCGGATATTACAAATAACGCATTCATCACTGGATTTGCAAACTCAGGATTCGAATTGCTTGCGGGTATCGGAGTGTTCGCGGCGCTAGGCTTCATGGCGACACAGGCAGGTACGTCGGTCTCCGAAGTTGCTTCTGCGGGTGTTGGACTCGCGTTTGTCGTATTCCCGAAAATCATTAATGAAATGCCGGGAATGAATGGACTATTCGGAGCTTTGTTCTTCCTATCGCTCGTCTTGGCGGGTCTCACATCGCTCATCTCGATCTGTGAGACGTATATCGCGGGGATTTCAGAGAAATTCAACATCTCGCGTACGAAGTCCGTCCTTTTCGGTGTAGGCCTTGCAGCAGTCATCTCCTTGCTGTTTGCTACACGCGGCGGCTTGTATTTCCTAGACGTTGCCGACTACTTCATTAACCAGTTCGGTGTAGCTGCAATCGGTTTGGTCGAAGTCTTCCTTATTGTATGGGTCTTCAAGAAACTTCGTGTATTCGAAGACCATGCGAATGAAATTTCTGATATCCAAGTCGGCCCACTATGGAGAATTTGTTTGAGATTCATTACACCGATCGTCCTTGGCTATATGATGTTCGACTTGTTGCGCATCAATATTTTCAAATTGCATGAGACAGACAATGGAAACTACGAAGGGTATTCGGACGCGTTCATCATGTCTACAGGTTGGATGGTCGCATTGTTCGCCATCGTCATGGCAATCATCTTTACAGTAATGAAATGGAACAAGAAAACAACTGACTCAACAGACTTTGATAATCGATAAGGAGGATTCGCTATGAGTGGTGGAGCAATTTTTATGATGATTCTCGGAATCCTCGTCATTTGGGGTGGACTTGCGGGAAGTATATTTTGGGCAGTGTCTAAATCGAAGAGCAGAGCCTGACTCTGTTCGAATGGAATGACAAAGGAAGAAAGCGCATGCATCATAGCGCTTTCTTTTCTTATTTACACAGTAATCTCTTTGCCATCAATAGTTGTTGGAAGTCAGAATATATGATACATTGACAGAAGTGATATACTGCAAAACAAGCAAATAGGAATGGAGTCGGTTATCGTGTCATGTAGACCAGAAATAGGGAAAAAGACAGAACATGTTCGAAAGCCCGATTGGCTAAAAATAAAATTGAACACGAATGAAAACTATACGGACCTAAAAAAATTGATGCGTGAAAAGAACTTACATACCGTTTGTGAAGAAGCCCGCTGCCCGAACATCCATGAATGCTGGGGCGAACGCCGTACAGCTACATTCATGATCCTTGGTGCTGTCTGTACACGTGCTTGCCGTTTCTGTGCAGTGAAAACCGGATTGCCGAACGAGCTTGACTTAGCCGAGCCGGAACGTGTTGCGGATTCCGTTGCACTCATGAACTTGAAGCATGTCGTTGTTACAGCTGTTGCAAGAGATGACTTGAAAGATGGAGGATCCACGGTGTTTGCTGAAACGATCCGTGCCATCCGCCGTAAAAACCCGTTTACGACAGTTGAAGTATTGCCGTCCGACATGGGAGGCGAGTATGATAACCTCGAGCGCTTGATGGATGCAAAACCTGATATTCTGAATCATAATATTGAAACAGTCCGCAGATTGACACCGAGGGTCCGAGCACGTGCGACCTATGATCGTTCCTTGGAGCTTCTTCTCCGAGCAAAAGAGATGTATCCGGAAATCCCGACGAAGTCCTCCTTAATGCTTGGGCTTGGCGAGACAGTAGAGGAAATCATCGAAACAATGGATGATTTACGCGCACATAAAGTGGATATCATGACAATTGGACAATACTTACAACCAACAAAAAAACATCTGAAAGTCCAAAAATACTACACACCTCAAGAATTTGGAGAGCTGCGCAAAATCGCAATGTCCAAAGGGTTTTCCCATTGCGAAGCGGGTCCATTGGTACGTTCCAGTTATCATGCTGATGAACAGGTCAATGCCGCTGCAAGAGAAAAACAGCGGATTGGTGACGCAATGTTAGAAACAACGGTACAAAGCTGAAAATGGAAGTGATTAGTTTGGTAACGATAAACAATTATGAATACGAAATTCAGATAGACTATCGGGATGGTTTTAACGAGGAAGCATTGGACGCCAGGTTCAGTGACGTGCTATCGAAATACGATTATATTTTAGGTGACTGGGGTTACGGTCAGCTGCGGCTGAAAGGTTTTTATGAGGACCGCAATTCCAAGGCGACTTATGAAACGAAGATCAGCACCTTGCAGGATTACCTTTATGAATACTGCAATTTCGGATGTGCCTATTTTGTCCTCCGGAAAGTTGGCAAGGTGAAGGTGCAGCCAGTAGAGCAGGAACAGGAACAAGAATAAGTAGGATGAACCGCCTTGTACACGGGATGCTGTGGACGAGGCGGTTCATTCGTGTGCCCGTTATGATATGATGGACATGGAGTTTAGACAACCGGGAGGGAACAATCTTGTACTTTATCGATCGTCAAAAAATCAATGAAACGCTAGCTTATATGGAGAGTCTTCTCGCTTTATTCGAAGGGCACCAAAAATGGAATGAAAGTAAAATCCACGCTCTGGCACTTGAAAGGATTGCTCATACAATCGTCGAGTCTATCATTGATGTCGGTAATTCCATGATCGACGGCTTCATCATGCGTGATCCAGGAAGCTATGACGATATTATCGACATTATGGAAGATGAAAAAGTGATTTCCCCGGAAATGGCTGACCCTTTGAAAAAAGTGATCGGGCTTCGAAAAATGATCGTTCGTGAGTTTGTCGACGTGGACAGTGAGGAAATCGAAGCGGTTTTGAACGAAACGAAAGAGGAGATCAAAGCATTCCCCGAGAAGGTCAGATATTATTTGGAGAATGAACTCGGTCCTGTTTCCGCCTTCAGCCCGCTGGAGCAATAAAGAAGGACAAGAGCTAAGCAGATTGAAATAAAAAAGAACCGCACTATGAAATGCGGTTCTTTGCTGTCTTCGTCCAGCTCCGGTTGGCAGCCTCCACTTTTGATCTTAGAAAAGTGGATTTTCTTCAATGAATTGATAAATTCGTTCCGTCAATTCATCAGGTGTGTCAGCCTCGACTACCTCACCATTGACGAGAGCATATAATCCTTCAGCACATTTTGTGCAGTAACTAAGACAGCCATATTCCAACACATCTATGTTTGGATCCCTTTCCAACGCTTCCAATGTCTTCTGTGAACCGTTAGCAAGATTGCTCATACAAAATTCCACGATCGGATTCACGACGATCACCTCACCTACTTGGCATGCTACTCCTATTTTCATCGGTCGTCAAATAGGTTGTCTTATTGTGAAACTTCTCACAAACTGTTATAATCATTGTGGGAATAAATCGGAAAATCGATAGACAAAGGAGAAAACTATGAGAAAACTAGTATTATTAGGTGCAGGCTACGGTAATATGCGCATTTTGCTTCGTCTACTCAATAAAGAATTGCCCACCGATCTGGAAATCACATTGATTGATAGAACACCTTTCCATAGTCTTAAAACAGAATTTTATGCATTAGCAGCAGGAACAGCTCCTGACTCGGATATCCGTGTCGCGCTGCCTGCACATGAAAAACTAAAAGTCGTTGAAGGGGAAATCGCACAAATCAAGTTGGAAGAGAAGGCGATTCAGCTTCGCAATGGTGAAGAAATCGCGTATGACGAGCTTGTCATCGGACTCGGTTGTGAGGACAATTACCACGATGTTCCGGGAGCGGCGGAATACACGAGCAGCATCCAGACAATCGGACAATCGAGAGCTACATACAAGCTGCTTCAAGAGCTTGGCGGGGGAGCGACTGTCGGCATCGTCGGCGCAGGCTTAAGCGGCATTGAACTCGCAAGTGAATTGCGTGAAAGCCGGCCGGACCTGAAAATTAAATTATTCGATAGGGGACCACGCATTCTGAAGGACTTTCCTGAACGGCTAAGTAACTACGTCAAAGATTGGTTCGATAAGCACGAAGTGGAAGTCGTCTCCAACTCAAACATTACAAAAGTCGAAAAGAATATCCTTTACAATCACGAGGACGAAATCCATGTCGACGCCGTCGTATGGACTGCCGGAATCCAGCCGGTCTCAATTGCACGTGAATTGGACGTGGAAATGAACAGAGGACGAATCGTGCTAAACCAATACCACCAAATTCCTGGCCATGAGAATGCATATGTCGTAGGTGACATCGCCGACCTTCCTCACGCTCCGAGCGCCCAGCTTGCAGAGGAACAGGCGGAACAGATCGTCAAAGTGCTTCGCCACGTATGGAATAACGAACCATTGCCGCAAGAGATGCCCGAAATCAAGCTTAAAGGCTTCATGGGCTCCTTAGGAAAGAAACAAGGCTTCGCCTACTTGGCAGACCGCACTGTGACAGGGCGGATTGCAAGATTGCTGAAGTCGGGTGTGCTTTGGATGTACAAATGGCATAATGGGTAATAGTAAAAACCTTTTCCATAACAAGCGGAAAAGGTTTTTTGGTTCTCAGTTAACTTGCTTTATTATCAATAATATTACGCTGGAATAAATCCGTGCTTTTCAAGCTCATTGAATACCGGCTTTAATTGGATATAACCTTCGCCGATCACTTCATCCTCAATAATGACAAGCGGATAGAAATATTCATCATTCCTCACTTGCTCCGCAATGCCTTTCTGTTTAGGATCGATTATGTCCGATTCGATATCAATATATTCAATGTCAACAGATTGCCCCGGATATTTCCTGCCAATTGCTGCCTGAAGCCACTCGTATGTATCCTTTGAAGAAGGCGCGTTCACACAGCTCGCGCAAATAATATCTGCCCCATATATTTCTATTTTCACATTGTTCTTCTCCATAATTACAACCCCTCCGATTCTCTATTGGATTTTTTCTTCAATCCAGTTTATAATAAGTATAATGAAAGGAGAGAAATAATACAATGACAGATACAGCTATGATGGAACCCGTACAAGAAGTTTTAAATAAATTGCGCCCATTCCTCCTGCGCGACGGAGGAGACTGTGAGTTAGTCGATATCGAAGAGGGAGTTGTCAAGCTTCGTCTCCTCGGAGCTTGCGGCACATGCCCAAGTTCGACAATCACGTTGAAAGCAGGTATCGAAAGAGCGTTGCTTGAAGAAGTGCCTGGAGTCGTGGAAGTTGAACAAGTATTCTAATTGAAAAAGGGACTGTCCAGAATGGAATTCTGTGACAGTCCCTTTTTGTTTACATTAATTAAAGGCAAGCGTCAAAAGTCGGCCGCCCCACGCTCAAAGCACTCTACCTCAATTAAAAGTGAATCCTCTAGCGCTGCTCCCTGATTTCCTGCCATCTTTCTTTAGCCATCTCGATGATTTGCGGGTCGGTCGATATCCTTTGACTTTCAATAACCTTTGAAAAATTCCGGATTGCCTCTTCTTTATCACCGATTTGATGAGATAGCTCGGCCATCAAATACAATACCCTTGTCTCGGACATTTGTGTCCCTGCATGATCCCCCGCGGAATACGCTTCTGTATATAAATTACGTGATACCTTCCTGAACCGTATCCCCGAGTCGATGTCGTTCTTGTCATCATATAGCCAGGCGATGCGCAGCATGATGCCCGCCATCGTCAATGATTTTTCCTTTTTTACACCTGCACTTACGTATGCTAGTTTATAAGTTTCAATTGCCTCATCGATCGTCCGTTCATCCCCGAAGGATCTACCGCTCCAGAGGGATGTAATCTTTTGATTGATTTCCTCTTTCACACCAGGTGCGAAATAACTGGAAAACTCATCGGTGAAGGCAAATCCACAGGTGGGGCAAACAGCCACATTATATAAAATCGGATTGATGTTTGAATCCGAATATACAGGTTTAAAGTCACTTTCATGCTTAGAGACACGGACGAAGCGAGAACGGATTTTTGTTGTAGTGAATTTCTCCTTACAGTTCTCGCATTCGATTTTCTTGGCATAAGTCGCACTTACTTCCATTCATCATCACCCTTTCGCACTATGTAATTCATTATACATCATCTTCATTTAATTGGAGTGAAGATAATTGCGTAAATGGTGAAATCATTGATATGATAGAGGAAAAGCGGGAAGGTGGATGTAAATGAAACAACATGTTGAAATTACTGAAGCTGCAGCATTTCATGTGAAAGAAATGATGATTCATAATGGTGAAGAAGGTTCATTCCTTCGCGTTGCAGTGAACGGCGGAGGTTGCAGCGGATTGACATATGGCTTAGGATTTGAAGAAGCAGCGTCCGAGGATGATTATCTATTATCCCAGCATGGCATTCAGATCGTCGTTTCAAAAGACGATGCAGGAATCCTTGACGGGACCAAGGTCGATTATAAGGAGTCCTTGATGGGCGGCGGCTTCACAATTGAAAACCCGAATGCCATCGCATCATGCGGCTGCGGAACTTCATTTAGGACTGCCAAGAAAGTCGGTACCCCGGAAGTTTGCGAATAATATCCTTTAATTACTGCTAATGAGGACGTATTACTTATGATCCCTTTTCCAACCAGATGCTCCTTTCGGCTTCACTTGGTTGGGAAGGGTTTTATTGTTATATTCGAATTAATGATTTAAATCATTATGATGTTGAAAAGGCTTAGTAAAAAGGCTACTATTGAATAGTAGAAGTTTGTCGAATAAAGGCAAATGCCAGGACTGGGCAAATCGTCTCATATACCGATTTTAAACGGACCCGGCACATAATAAAACAAAGGTGGTTTCGATTTTCGTGAAAAGACCGACAATCTTAGTATTAGGTGCGGGTTACGGCGGTTTATCCACAGTCGTCAACTTGCAAAAATCAATTGGCACTGATGAAGCTGATATTGTGCTGATTAACAAAAATGAATATCATTACGAGTCGACTTGGCTACATGAAGCGGCTGCAGGAACATTATCGCCTGAACAAGTTCGTTATGATATCAAAGATGTCATTAACGAAGGAAAAGTGAAATTCGTTCAAGCTGAAGTTCAAGCAATCGATATCCAAGGTAAAGTCGTCACTTCTAATGTCGGTACACATACGTACGACTACCTTGTTATTGCACTAGGCTTCGAAGGTGAAACGTTCGGCATTCCTGGATTGGACAAGTATGCTTTGTCTATCGCTAACGTCAAAGCTGCACGTCAAATCCGTGAACATATTGAATATCAATTTGCCACATGGTCGCTTGAAGAAGAAAAGGACGATAGCCGTTTGACAATCATCGTCGGCGGAGCAGGTTTCACAGGAATTGAATTCCTTGGGGAACTTGGAAACCGTGTACCTGAACTTTGCAAAGAGTTCGATGTACCACAGGAAAAAGTTCGTGTCATCTGTGTAGAAGCAGCTCCAATGGTGCTTCCAGGATTCGATCCGGAATTGGTTGACTATGCGGTAAGACAATTGAAGTCTAAAGGAATTGAATTCTCAATCGGTACTCCGGTAGTAGAAGCGACTCCTGAAGGCGTTAACGTTAAAAAAGGCGAAGATGAGTTTGAATTCATCAAAGCTGGTACTGTCGTATGGGCTGCTGGAGTTCGAGGCAACCGCTTGATCGAACAAACTGGCATCGAAAACATGCGTGCACGTGTTAAAGTTGAAAAAGATCTTCGTGCTCCTGGCCATGCTGACGTATTCATCGTTGGTGACTGCGCATTGATGATCAATGAAGAAACAAACCGTCCATATCCACCAACAGCTCAAATTGCTATGCAGCAAGGTGATATGTGTGCGAACAACTTGATCGCATTGATGAAGGGCAACCCGACATCCGAATTCGTGCCGGATATTAAAGGTGCTATCGCTTCCCTTGGTGATGACGATGCAATCGGTGTCGCTTTCGGTAAGAAACTGATGGGTAAAAAAGCATCATTCATGAAGAAGATGGTTGATAACCGTTCCCTTTATATGATCGGTGGATTAGGCCTTACTATTAAAAAAGGTAAGTTCAACTTACTTAAATAAGAGCTGCAATCATAAGATACTAAACACCCGCCTATTCAGTGGCGGGTGTTTTTTTAGGGGGGGATAGTGTGGCGAATAAAAAACGCGGAAATGTATGGCTCGGTGCAGCGGGTATTGTCATGAACAGCAAAGGCGAATGGCTCGTCGTCAAAAAAACATACAGCGGGTTGAAAGGAATGTGGTCGTTGCCAGCGGGTTTCGTGGAAGGGAATGAAACAGCGGACCAGGCAGCAATCCGGGAAGTGAGAGAAGAAACAGGGCTTGATTGTAAACTGGAAGGGATGGTTGGATTCCGTACAGGTATCCTGAAAGGGGAAGTCAGTGATAATTTGGCGTTATTCTTATTGCGTCCTGAACAGGAAAACCAGCTTTTAACGCCTCAGGAGAATGAAATCTCGGAAGTCGCTTGGAAGACCCCTTATGAACTGAAGGATGATCCGAATGTATCAGCAATGATTCATGAGATTGCAGAAAGGGCTATTGAATCGGGGCTATTGCAAATGGAGCAGATGGAACCGGGAGAATGGTTTGGTTACACATCCTATAAGCTGTTTTATAAAAAATGAATAAAAGTAGTGTTCAAATTTCGACAAATCATTGAAATGGCTTTAATTTATTGAAAGCATATATCCGTTCCTGTAAAATGGTGAATGGAAAGCGGAGGTAGACAACTTGGGAACAATTTCATTGACACATGTCGTTTTATCCATAATTATTTTCATGGTCATGTTTTTCGGAATAGGCTTTTTGCTGAATATGCTACTCCGTATGACGTGGTTGATGGCAATCGTCTATCCGATCGTCGTCATTTTGATAATCGATGAAGTGGGAGTTTTTGAGTATTTTACAAACCCGGGCCATTCATTCAGACTGCTCGGTGAAAAAATCGTCTCTCTTCATGCAGCTGATATTATCATTCTTGCAAGTGGATTAGTTGGCGCAATCATTTCAGGGTTTGTCATCAAGCTGCTAAGGAAGCAAGGGTATCAGATGTTCTAATCGCTTCAGCCGAAAAACACGACTGAAGCAAATCAAGATGCGGAAGGCAACCTAAGATCGCCACGCCCTGATAGTGCCTTAATTTCTGCATAGAACGCAGAAATACGGCAAATCGAACCCTACGCTGTTCGATTCGCAATTACACCGAGGCGTAATTGATCTAACAAAGAAGAAGGTGTTCCCTGTGGGAGCACCTTCTTCTTTTTAAATCACGAAAAACGAATAAATGATGGCGGATATGAAAATGCCCGTCATTGAGCCTGCAAAGACTTCGCTAGGCTTATGGCCAAGAAGGGTTTTCAGTTCCAAGATCTTTTGTGGTCCATCTTTCTGTGGCCAGCCTTTCACCTCTGTCACGAAAGTTTGAAAGTCCACCCTCATTTGGTTGATGATCAAAGCCTGTTGCCCCGCCTGGTAACGGATTCCTGTTGCATCGAACATGACGATGACCGCGAAGATTGCAGACACCGCGAATAAAGGAGATCCAAGGCCGACTTCGTAACCGATGGCAGTCGTCAGCGCAGACACAGCAGCTGAATGGGAGCTTGGCATTCCGCCAGTGGACGTCATCAATTTCCAGTCCAATTTCTTCGTCAATAAAAAATGGATTGGAATCTTAACGAATTGAGCGAAAACAATCGCAAATAATGCCGCGAGGAGCGGAGTGTTTTGCAATATGGACATGATTCCACTCCTTTGCTAATAAAAAATCTACACATAGTATACCATATCGTCACTCAGTGAAAATCGGAAGTCCGATTTTTTTGAATGATTATTTTGGTTCGACTGTGTGTTGGTATATAATAGAGGATGTAGGAAAAGTGGGAGGTAGTCAAATGAAAACATCATTTATGGAACCTGAATTCGGTAATGTAAATTCGGAAGTGCTAGTTATAGGGGTTCCTGAGCATCCGGAAAATATCGAAGGGTGGAAAACATTCGCCGACTCATTCAGTCCGCGTCTAATGGATTGGATCAAGGCCGGTGACATTAAGACTGATTTCAAGAAAATAAGTAAGATGCCAGCACTGGAACCGCTCGGATATGAGCGCATCGTTTTCGTCGGACTCGGAGCATCAAAGAAACTGACTGAAGACCGTCTACGTCAAGTATTCGCGGCTTTAGGCAAAGAATTGAAATCATCTAAAGCGTCATCCACGGCCATTTGGACTGCTCCGTTCACAAATGAGGACCTAACTTGCGAAGATGTCGTCTTCGCCGCTGCGGAAGGGATTGGCATGGGCTCTTATCAATTTGAAGGGTATAAGACTGATTCGAATGAAAAGGACGTCGCGTTGGAAACAGTGACATTTTTAACAGCTGCGGAAAAAGATGAATTGAAGGCGGCATTTGAAGTGGGACGTACATATGCAAACGCGGTGAATGAGGCGCGTACGCTTGTCAATACACCGCCAAATATACTTACCGCAACAAAAATGGCGGACTATGCCAACGAACTAGCAGAGAAATATGATTTCGAAATTGAAATACTAGGCAAGAAAGAGATGGAAGAACTCGGCATGGGGGCAATCTTGGCGGTCAACAAAGGCTCCGTCGAAGAACCGCGGCTCATTGTGCTGAAATATGCCGGGACAGAGCAATGGGAAGACGTCATTGGTCTCGTAGGCAAGGGCGTCACGTACGATACAGGCGGCTACTCATTGAAACCTCGCGAAGGAATGGTCGGCATGAAAGGTGATATGGGCGGGGCAGCAGCAGTGCTTGGTGCGATGAGCATCATCGGCGAACTGCGTCCAGCGAAAAACGTCATCGGGGTCATCGGTGCGACGGACAATATGGTTTCAGGTGAAGCGTTCAAGCCAGATGACGTCATTACGTCTCTCAGCGGAAAGACGATTGAAGTGTTGAACACCGATGCGGAAGGAAGACTTGTTCTTGCTGATGCGGTCACGTACGCCAAGCAATCCGGCGCTAACTACCTGATTGATGTGGCAACGCTGACAGGAGGCGTCATCGTCGCGTTAGGAAATGATAAAACCGGCGCTTTGACAAATGATGAAGCATTCTTTGAAGAGTTCATGCAAGCATCATTGGAAACAGGTGAATTCGTATGGAGACTTCCGCTTACGGAAAGCGATAAGAAACGGATTCGGAAAAGCGACGTCGCTGATTTGAACAACTCTCCGGGCCGTGACGGCCATATGATCTTCGGAGGTGGGTTTGTCGGTGAATTCGCGGAAAGCACTCCATGGATCCATCTCGATATCGCAGGCACGTCAGACGCATCTGCAGCCCATGACCTTGGTCCAAAAGGGGCGACAGGTGTCATGGTCCGTACACTTGCTACGCTTGTTGAACGTATGGCGGATGCAGAGCCGACTCAATAAAAATAATTACTAACAACCTAGATGCTATGACCAGACGTTATTGATCCGGTTCATGGGCATCCGTCCCTCCTCACTTAGCCCGTCACGAATAGGATAAGTGAGAAAGGGGGATATAAATGGTTCGTTTTGATAATAGGTACCGCCGTTTTGACAGACGGCATGACGGATTTGGGTTTGGATTTGGAGTAGGGGGGCCTTTTCTAGGAGGCTTGGTTGGCAGCTTTCTTGGGAATGCTTTATTCCCGCCTTATTATCCTTATAACTATCAGTATGGATATCCATACAATTACTACCCTTATGGTTATGGGTATCCTCCGTACTACAATTATCCACCATACAGATACCCTTATTAAAAAAACACACTCGGATTCCTCATTGGAATACCGAGTGTGTTTTTAATCTTTTAGCCTTTTCATATTTTGCTCTCTCGCCTCTTTGACAGCTTCCTTCAAATCATCTCCGACAGTCAAATCAGTTGGCTTGACTCCTGACATATAAGCGGCACGACCCATCAAATGGCCACCGATCGGTGAAGTGATGAATAAGAAAACGATTCCAAGAAGCAGGGAGATGCTGAAATGGTCCTCTTTCAACCAGAAATGAAAGAACACGCCGAGCAAAATACTTAGAACACCTAGCGTAGCACTTTTCGATGCTGCGTGTGCACGCGTATAAACGTCGGGCAATCGTAAAATACCGATCATCGTCACAAAGGTGAAAATGAGACCGACGAGAATCGACGTTACTATTAAGATATTAGCAATTACGGTCACGTTCAATGATCTCTCCTTTCTCAATGAACTTGGAGAATGACACGGTACCGATGAACGACATGATTGCTATCAGTAAAATGACATCAATGAAAAAGGCGGTGTCGAATAGAATCGAAATAAGTGCGATTGCCGAAATGAGCATGACACCTATTCCGTCAAGTGCGATGAGCCGATCAGGCACAGAAGGTCCGCGGAATACACGGAACATGATGCCAATCATCGACAATACGACGAGGATCAAGGATACCCATATGAACGTCATCATGCTCGGCTCACCTCCATAATCGCTTTTTCAAATGAATTTTTTATCGAATCAATCGCCTCATCTACATCATCTACATCGATTGCGTGGATGTATAAAGTCCGTTGATCGTCGGATACATGAAGTACAATCGTTCCAGGCGTCAATGTGATCAAACTCGATAAAAGTGTAATTTCCCAATCTTGCTCCAGCTCGGTCGGCATTGCGAAAATCATCGGCTGGAGCTTTAGTTTAGGACGAATGACAAGCATCAAAACAGAAATATTTGAAAGCGTCAATTCTTTGAAGAAGAGGAGCGTCAATTTAACGGCCGCCCATAGACGCCAAATATAAAGCCTTGATGTGAAAAAGCGTCTCGTAATGATAATCAAGATCAATCCGATCAAGTATCCAATGATAAAAGTTGACGCAGTCAATGAGGAGTTCATGAACATCCAAATGACAGCGATAAAAAAGTTCAATAGTATTTGAAAGGCCATCGACATCTACTCCTTACTTTAACACCGCATCAATATAGATGGATGGTTGTAGTAATACGTCCGTGGCGTCTGTCACGTATGGTATGAGCCATTCTGTGCCGACCCCGTAAAGGACCGATAGGACGACTAGCACGATTGTCGGAAGCATCATACGCGCGTAAGGCTTCCTTTTCGTTTTAGGCAGTTCCATTGGCTCTCCCCAGAACGCATAGATGAAAATCCGGATTACGGAGAGCAGCACGATCAAGCTGGACGCGAGGATAATGATGCTTCCCCAAACATTGCCCGCTTCAAATGCACCTTGTGCAATTAGCAATTTGCCGATGAAACCACTTAACGGCGGAATGCCTGCCAACCCGAAGGCGGCAATCAAGTAGAACCATCCAAGCGGGGCATGGGTTTTCATCAATCCACCCATTTTCCGCAAATTCGACGTACCGGTGACATAAATGATGATGCCGATTAAAAGGAATAATGCCCCTTTTATAAGCATGTCGTGCACCAAGTAGAAAATGGCGCCTGAAATACCGGCTTCATTCATTTGAGCGGCTCCGAATAGGATGACTCCAACCGCAATGACGATGTTATAAATGATGATCTGCTTCAAATCGAAGTACGCCAATGCTCCAACGCAGCCGACGATAACCGTCAGGACAGATACAACCATTAAGATTTCATGGGTGACTCCGACATTGTGGGTGAAAAACAATGTATAGGTCCTCATAATTGCGTACACACCGACTTTTGTCAGCAACGCCCCAAATAGGGCGAGCACTGGGACAGGCGGTGCTGCGTATGATCCAGGCAACCAGAAGTAGAGGGGGAATATCGCTCCTTTTACCCCAAATACGATCAGCATGAGAACTGCAATCACCGTAATGATTCCAGGTTGGCCGATTTCTGTAATTTTCACCGAAATATCAGCCATGTTCAACGTACCGACGACTGAATAAAGATAAGCAACTGTAATAACGAATAGCGCTGAAGAAACGACATTGACAAGTATGTACTTGATCGATTCACGCAACTGTTTTTTTTCGCCACCAAGGACAATCAATAAGTAAGATGCAATCAGCAACACTTCAAAAAAGACAAACATATTGAATATATCGCCTGTCGTGAAAGCACCGTTCACACCGGTCACCATGAACAGGATGGCAGGATAGTAGAAGAACCTTTCCCGCTCTTCGCCGATTGCGGTGAAGCTGTAGACAACGACGAACAATGTTATCAATAGAGTTGTCGTCACTAGCAATGCGGAGAACATGTCCGAAACCATCGATATTCCGAACGGGGCAGGCCAACTGCCGAGCGTGACAGCTAGAACCCCTTCCGACTTAACGGTTACTAGCAAGTAGAACGAAGCGATCAGGCTGATGATGACACCGACCAATGACAGCGCTCGTTGGATTCGGACATTCTCTTTAAAGAACAGCAACAGAATCGCAAAAAGGAAAGGGAGGATGATCGGTAATAAAGGTAAGTTAATCATGTTCATCATTTCCTTTCAGTTGATTCATGTCATCGGTTTTATGAACAGCATAAGCACGGTAAGCCATGACGAGCATGAAGGCTGTCACACCGAAGCTGATGACAATTGCTGTTAAAATGAGCGCTTG
This sequence comes from Saccharococcus sp. Marseille-Q5394, assembly GCF_946901335.1. Taxonomy (NCBI): domain Bacteria; kingdom Bacillati; phylum Bacillota; class Bacilli; order Caryophanales; family Anoxybacillaceae; genus Saccharococcus; species Saccharococcus sp. Marseille-Q5394. The sequence goes on from NZ_CAMPPQ010000002.1 coordinate 1,265,074, forward strand.
CGGCAGTGGATCTGCAAAGTCCGTAACGCCTTCCGAAATGACCGGCGGCGCAAGTCCTCCAAGCCCTCCCATCGTCAGGATGAGCAAATGGGCGCCATGACTTAACAAACCGGTGCCGATGATAATTTTCAATAGACTTCTCGATAGGATCAAGTAAACTGCGGCGGTGAACAACACACCGATTAAAATAGCCATTACCAATTCCATTACGAATCCCCTCCAATTGACTGGATGATTGTAATAGCCGACCCGACGACGACGAGGAATACACCCGCGTCAAACACCATCGCCGTATGAAGGGAAGTCACCCCGAATAATGGCAAGGAAAAGTCATCGAAAGCATGTGTGAAGAACGGGACATTAAAGAAGATTGAACCAGCTGCTGTCCCGAGCGCCAATAGCAAACCGATCGCAGTCATGATCGTGAAATTGAATGGCAATGCTTTCTGTACGGTATTCAAATCAAAGGCTAACAATAGGAGGACGATTGCCCCTGTTGTCAGTAAGCCGCCGACGAAACCTCCACCCGGTGTATAATGCCCTGCAAAGAAAATATGGATGGAAAAAAGGAAAATGATGAAAAATATAACTTTTGTCGTCGTCTGTAAAATGACGTCATTTGTTTTCATCTGTACTCTCCTTTCTCGCCAAACGAAGTTTAATCATTCCTAGAACGCCGATTCCTGCAATCGCAAGGACGGCAATTTCGAACAATGTATCAAAACCACGGTAGTCCACAAGGATGACGTTAACAATATTGCCTCCGCCGGCCTCCGTTTCGACAGTGTCTTTGTAATATTGGGAAATGGAAGCGACAAGTTTCTGTGAATGGGAAGACAATGCAACCAGCGTCACAGTCACGCCGACTCCGAGAGCAATAATGCCGTTAACCAGCTTATTGCTTTTCGTTTCTCCATGATCGGATAGCTTTGGCAAACGTTGGAATGCCAATAGGAACAGAGCAACCGATACTGTTTCAATGACCAATTGTGTAAGTGCTAAATCTGGTGCTTTGAAAATGACGAAGAACAGTGCGACCGAGTAGCCTACTGCGCCGAGTGAAATAATCGCCCCGAGCCTCGTTTTGGAGAGCAAAACGAAAGCGACTGCTAGTAGAAGAATGACGGCATTAATTAAACCGTACACACTTATTTTTGAAAAGCTGGACATGTCCACGACAAATGCATCTTGAAGGAAGAGCATCGCTACCGTCGTAACCGACAAGAATGCGAAGATGAATAACAGATACGTACGGATGAGCCCAGTCATGTACATGCGGGATAGCCTGTTCATTCCTTTTTCACTGAAAGTCATCGTTGCGTCATATAATCCATTCAAGGACAGTGACTCAGGTTGAATACCGTAGAATTTCTGCCATTTCGACAGCGACAAGTAAAGAAGACCACCGATAAGAATGATTCCGACCGTCATCCACAGTTCTACAGATGCGAAGCCATGCCAAGCTGAAACATGAACTTCTACTTCCGAAGGGTGGGAATATTGATAAGGCTGGATTGCCATGACAGCAGGCTTAACGAGCCACTTCCCGACAACATTCGGAATGAAGAAGATCCCGACGACAAGCATTGCTAGAATCACCGGGGATATGAGCATCCCAACAGGTGCTTCATGAGGTTCGAGCGGTAACGTTTCAACTTTCCGTTTTCCGGTGAATGTCTTGAACACAAAGTAAACGCTGTAAATGAACGTGAATACACTTGCTATCCACGCAACGACAGGGAAGACGATTCCCCATGTGGCGAAATTGAATAGTTCAAAATGACGGATTGCAAGCATCGATTGTAAGAACATCTCTTTACTAAGGAATCCATTGAAAGGCGGCAAGCCCGCCATAGACATAGAACCGATGAATGCAACAGTGAAACTGACAGGCATGATGCTCATCAGGCCACCAAGCTTACGGATATCTCGCGTCCCCGTTTCATGGTCGACAATTCCCGCAATCATGAACAAGCTGCCTTTGAATGTTGCATGGTTGATCAGATGGAAAATCGCAGCGAACATTGCAAAGGAGAATAACGCTTCATCCACGTGGAATGTAATAGCACCGGCTCCTAGAAGAGACATGATCAAACCGAGCTGACTTACCGTTGAAAATGCGAGAATTGCCTTTAGATCCGTTTGTTTCACCGCAAAGAGTGAACCCCAGAACAACGTCAGCAATCCAATACCTGTTACAAGCCAGATCCACACTTCCGACACTGCGAAAATCGGAGTGAATCGGGCAACAAGATATAATCCCGCCTTGACCATTGTTGCTGAGTGCAAGTATGCACTAACAGGTGTAGGCGCTTCCATTGCATCTGGCAACCAAATGTAAAAAGGAAATTGTGCGGATTTCGTGAAAGCTCCTAGCAAAATAAGAACAAGAGCCAAAGTGAAGTATTCATGCCCCACAAATGAGGAGGATCCGGCAATCAATTCCCGAATGGAGAACGTGCCTCCCATAATTCCTAGAAGGACGAACCCTCCAAGCATCATCAGCCCGCCGAATACAGTTACCATCATCGATTTCAATGCACCGAATCTGGAACCGTCACGGGTGAACCAATATCCAATCAATAAAAATGATGAAATGGATGTCAGCTCCCAAAACAGATAGAGCGAAATAACATTATCCGATTGGACGACCCCGAGCATTGCGCTCATAAAAAGAAGAAGATAGACGTAGAAGTTGCCTAGCTTCTCCTTGTTCTTATCCAAGTAAAAGATTGAATACAATACAACGAGTGCTCCGATCCCTGTAATCAGCAGGGAGAATAAAATACTCAACCCATCCAAATAGGATACGAATGAGATGCCGAGCGTTGGAATCCATTGTAGTTCAGATAAGGCATGTCCACCGTCCATCGTCGTTTTGATGAACGTTGTATAATAAATGAATAAAACAACGGGGACGAGTAATACGAACCAACCAGTATGTATACCTTTTATCTTTCTAAATAGGAATGGTATGAACAAGGCCGCCACGATCGGCAGGAAAATCAGTAATACGAATTCCAAAGTAATCCTCCTTCCAATGAGTAAATCATTATTATTTACATTGTTTTAAAGTATAACGTAAATTGCAAGGGCTTGCATAGGGAACAATTAGACAATCGTTGCGAAATTGGTTTCTCTTCCTATATTATAGGGAAAGATAAAATATTTACGTTCGGGGTGTCAAATTGAGAAATCCTTATCTTTATGGCTATTTGCCGTTTTTGACCATTATTCTTTTCAGTTTAACGTTCGGTGTCTATATGGTGAGTGCATCGATTGTTTTCTTCGGCCAGATCGGTCTTTATGCAGGCATGCGGGAATTTCTGACGGATACACAGCTGCGCCTTTTTCTTCTTGTCATTTATTCGCTTGCTTTTTTTATGATGTTTTCGGCGTTGAAGCTAATTGCGGAAACAATTCATGAAACAGCGATGTTGTTCTTTTCGATTGATGCGGTAGGGGAGTCGTATAGTGAAGCGAAAAGCGGTAATCTCATCTATTTTATTGGTGCGCTTGCTTCGGTAGGCGGGATACAGTCGGTGAAGATTCTGCTGGCGGTTTTCCTGTTGACGACATTTGTCTACTTTATCTTTACTATGTTCAAGTTGAGCAAGTTCATGACGATGCCGAGCATGGTAGGTTTGTTGGTTTTTGAAATTCTTGTTTGGGGCATCTTTTTAACTGGTATCATTTACATAGTGTTGAAGCTTTATAACGGGGTTCTTGCGAGTCTTCCGGTGGTATAAACTATAAATGTTGATTTCAGCTACAGGCGGACGCTTTCCGCGGGCGTCGCTTCAGCCTCCTCACTACGCTTTCGCTTCGTTGCGGGGTCTTCAGCTGACGCTTATCCCGCAGGAAAAGCCGTAACGAAGAACGGCTTTTGCGAACAAAAGCGAAGCGTTGAGAGCATATCTTTGCACTTCGCCGCCTTTCGCTTCAATCAACGGTAACAACATTGTATACAAACATCATCATTTTGGAATATATAATAATTCATTAAAAGCGCGCAGGTGTATTTTCTGGTTGCTTTGACGTTGGATGGAGGCGGGTTTGTCGTATCCGATCCATACGGCTGTTGTGTACTGATCGTTCATTCCAGCAACCCACAAGTCTTTGTAGTGGTCTGTCGTTCCTGTTTTAGCGCCTGTATACGTTGTCGTATAGCGGATTCCTTTTCCGGTCCCGTTCAATACGACGTCTTCCATTAAAGTGCGAACTGTCCCAACGGTCGAGGGGGACCAGGCTCTCACCGGTTCGTCTTTCCAGTCGTATAGCACATTCCCTTCCCGGTCCTTCACAGCTCTGATTGCGTGGGGAGTTGAATACATGCCATCAACGAAACTGGAATATGCGGAAGCGAGTTCGAGAGGTGTCACTCCTCTATGGAATCCGCCAAGAGCGGCGGGGTAGGTGTAATCCTCTTCGGTTACATTTTTGAAGCCGAAGATTGTTAAATGACTAAAAGCTTCTTTAATCCCAACTTTACGGAACAGACGCACTGCCGCTGTGTTATGACTACGTCGGAATGCTTCCTTCACGGTCGTCATCCCGTACGTATAGCCGCCAATATTCGTGGGGCAGTATGAACCGATGCAAATATTGCTGCTGTCGATTGGTGTACTCTCCTTGTAAGGTCCGCTTTCAAGATAAGGGGCGTAGACAAGCAATGGCTTTATAGCAGAGCCGGGCTGTCTGACAGCCTGGTAGGACCTGTTGAAGTCCCCTTTGCGAAAACCTTTTCCCCCGTATATACTCACAATTTCTTTCGTTGTATTATCAATCACTGCTGCACCCGCTTGTAGATCCTTCATTTTTAAGAGGGAAGACAGGGAGGTTTCATCATGTTTTTGCTTTACGGGATCCAGGGCCGTTTCAATTTGGATTCCGTCGGCGATTACATCCGCAGTCCGTTTTTTCAAAGCTACGATTTTCGATTGCCTTTCACTTTGTGTCGTTGAAGCTGCGATTGATGCCGTGAACCCTTCAGAATGACCGATTAATTCTTCCAGCTCGGCTAATACGTATGAGCTATACATGTTGAATTTATTTGCCTTGGCTTTCACATTCAACACGATCTCTTCCTGCTTCCACGTTTCGGCTTCCTGCTCCGTAATGACGCCGTTCGTTGATAGAACGGATAAGAGAAGCTCTTGCCGCTTTTTTGTTAGGTCGAAATGACGCAGTGGATTGTATTTGGAAGGATTGTTCGGGATTGCAGCAATGAATGCCATCTCCGCAGGACTTAGCTGATCAAGCGGACGATTGAAATAATAAGTGGCGGCTGCTCCGATTCCATATACTTGATTGCCGAAAAACATTTCGTTCAAATACATACCGAGGATGTCATCTTTTGACGACTGTTTCTCAAGTTCAGCCGCGTAAAGCAACTCTTTGAATTTACGTTCATATGTCTTTTCTGTCGTCAGGAACCGCATTCTGACAACTTGCTGCGTAATTGTCGAGGCTCCCTGGCTCATGTCTTCACTTCTCGCATTGATGGCGAATGCCCGAACGATAGCTGCGACATCATACCCTTTATGTTCAAAAAATCCTTGGTCCTCACTAATTAGGAATAGTTGCTGAATAAAATCGGGAATGGAATCCAACGGGAGTGGCTGTCTCCATTCCACATACTCCTCGGCAAAAATCTTGCCGTTCCGATCTGTCATTGATATTGGAATACTGATGGCTGGTTCGGTAAGTTCAATCGTTTCGCCAATTGTATTTTTCAAGACCTGCGCTTCCGACCATTCTCTGGCAACGCCTTGCTGAATGAAATAGAGCAGGGGAATCATCATTAGTATTAATAAATAGCTCGTGAGTCTTTTCACAATAGCCCCCCTTCCTATTAAAAAATAATAGCACATTTCCGATTTGGAAATGTGCTAAATTCACATATTCGTTTGTCTGTTCTCCTCCGCTAGGAAGTCTTCAAAGTCCTGTACGGGCTTTCTTTTTGCATAATAGAGGAAACCAAATCCTATTAGGAAAAGGACTCCCGTCAAAATGAACACGGACGAAATGCCGATGAACCCACTGACAATCCCGCCGAACATCGGTCCAATAATATTGCCGAGGAAACGGAAGCTCGTATTATAACCCATCACTTCCCCTTGGATATTCACCGGAGCTTCCCTCCTGACGAGGGCAGTCGTGATAGGGATCATCCCGCCGATGGCAATCCCGAACAGAAGTCGGCAAATCATCAACTGCCAGATGGACGTGACAAATGCCTGCGGAATGATGAAGATAAAGGATAGAAGAAGCAGAGCACCGAGCACTTTCTCATATCCGATGTCATCCCCCATTTTCCCCCATTTCCGGGCGAAAAGAAGATTGCCGACCCCTGCGGCACTAAACGTCAGACCCGCCAGAAATGCTACATTTTGTGAATCCGTTAGACTGGCCACGTAAAGCGATAGAAGCGGCTGGATGCTGAAGTTCCCGATTTGGATCAACGCGGTTACGATCATGACATTCAGCATTAATCGGTGATGAAGTAAACCGCCAAGTATCGTCTTCCTTGAGTAGTTTATCGCCTTTTCATTTTTCACTTTCTTTTGTTCCTTAATGCCAAACAAAACAATCAGTGCCGCCACAACGACTGAAAGCGAAGTGATGATGAATGTATATTGGAATCCGAATGCATCTGCCATTAATCCGCCTAACACGGGTCCAAAAAGAGTCCCCGTCACACTTCCCATTTGCAACGTCCCTAGCTTTTTACCGGCTTCTTCCCTTGCCGTCTGGGATGAAACAAACGCGAGTGATGTCGGTATGAAGCCGGTGACGACCCCGTTGAATAACCGCAGGATGAAGAATGTTTCGACAGAATTGACGAATCCCATCATAAAGACAGATATTGCAATTCCGAAGCCATTAATAATCAATATCGGTTTAAATCCGTATTTATCGGCAATCCGTCCCCAAATCGGTGACATGATTAATGCTGTTATGAACGTCGCCCCGAAAATCAATCCCGCCCATTTTTGGACGTACGCATCTGAATGATTTCCGAATGTTTCTATGTATAAAGATAGGAAAGGCATGATCATCGTCATCGTACCGGCAACGAGGAAGTTTGCGACCCAGATGATGATGAAATTCCGTTTTTGTACATTCATGTTAGTGACCCGCTTTCATTTGATACGCCGACTTTCTCATGCACCTCGGCGACGCATTGATTGGCAAACGTTATCAGAGTAGGGATTCCCTTTGCTTGATGCCAGTAAACGTATGTATGTTTCATTCATTATAGGACATTTCGGAGTCCGAAGGAAATTTCGTGCTTATCAATCGAAAAAAATATAGGGTTATGGTAAACTGTTTCAGGGTGAATGATTATGAAAAAGATGTCGCTAGCTTTGCTGTCGATCTTTCTAGTATTGCTGCTTGCCGCTTGTGGTCAAGGTGATCAAAAAGAGCAAGAAAAAGCAACAAATGGATCGGCGACTACGCAAAATGAAGACGAAGTACAAGACCAACTATCTGATGACAAGTCATCAGATGAAGCGACCAATGAGGAGGCCACTACAATGTATCCACAATTATCGAATGAAGTTGCAGCGAACGAAGCTCTTGTCGTCATGAATACGACAATGGGTCCGATTAAAATTAAACTATTTCCAGAACAAGCGCCAAAAACAGTCGAGAACTTCTTGACACATGCAGAGAACGGTTACTATGACGGAATCATCTTCCACCGTGTCATTAAAGATTTCATGATACAAGGCGGCGACCCGACAGGTACAGGTATGGGTGGGGATAGCATCTACGGTGATTCATTCGAGGATGAATTCACGATGGATCTATTCAATTTAAGAGGGGCATTGTCGATGGCGAATGCTGGTCCGAACACGAACGGCAGCCAATTCTTCATCGTACAAGCTTCAACTCCACCGGGAACAGCAGCACAACTTACTGAACGTGGCTGGCCTGAAGAAATCGCCAAAGCGTATGAAGAGAATGGCGGAACTCCTCACCTTGATCAGAAGCATACCGTTTTCGGTCAAGTGATCGAAGGAATGGACATTGTGGATAAAATTGCAGCTGCTAAGACAGGAAGAGCAGACAAGCCGGTTGAAGAAATTTCAATCGAGTCGATTGAAATCATCCAGAAATAAGACAGGTTAGGAAGTGTACGTAAATGAACGTTTTGCTAATGCCGTTCCTTTACTTTCCAGAAGATAAATCAGAATATATTCCAGCAGCGATTTCCTTTTTCTTTTTCATGATTCTTCTTGTGATCACGTTTATGTGGATCAGGCGGAACTCGAAAAAACAGGAAGAGGAAACACGTGAACTGGAAGAACGAATCTTGCGCGAACGCCGCGAAGCGAGAGAAAAGCAAGAACTTCAATAAAAAATGCATGATCCGATTTTATGGATCATGCATTTTTATTATTTATTGCATAGCTTTAATAAATCTTGCCACTCCATCTTCAACAATCAACCGGGGAGCAGCAACGTTCATGCGAAGGAATCCATGGCCTGCTTCGCCATACTTCGATCCTGGCTCGAGCGCAAGTTTTCCTTTATTCAAAAGCCTGTCCATCATCTCTTCTTCAGAAAGTCCGGTTCCTCGGTAATCAATCCACAATAAGTACGTCGCTTGCGGTTTTTGAATCTGGATTCCAGGAACGGCCTCCGTTACTGTACTGATGACATAGTCCATATTGGATGAAATAGTCTCGAGCAAGTTTTCCAGCCATTCTTCACATTCCGTGTATGCGGAAATTAGGGCTGAAGCGGCAAATGCATTCAATTCCATTTGACCGTGAGCCAACGCACTTTGCTGCAATGCTTCCCGAAGGTCGTCCTCTTTTGTAATCATGACTGCAGCCTGTACACCCGCCAAGTTGAATGTTTTTGTAGGTGCGACACAAGTGATGACGCGTCCGCCTTCTTCTTCTGCTAACACAGCTAAAGGAATATGCTTGGATCCAGGAAGGACAAGGTCTGCATGGATTTCATCGGATAGGATCAACACATCATATTGTTTACAAAGGCGAAGGATATTCCGCAATTCCTCTTCTGTCCAAACAACGCCCCCTGGGTTGTGCGGATGGCATAAGATGAATAGCTTAACACCTTGCTGCAAGCTTTTTTCAAAAGCATCGAAGTCGATCGAGTAGTTGCCGTTCTCTTCGCGTAGTCTGCACTCAACAATATTCCGCTTCTGATGCCCTGGTACATTGAAGAACGGCGGATACACAGGCGATGTAATTAAGATATTATCTCCGGCACTCGTGAACGTCTCCACAACCGTAGCGATTGCAGGAACGACGCCATGATGGAAGAGCATCCAATCATTTTCAGTTTCCCATCCATGGCGTGATGAAAGCCAAGTCCGGACGGAGTCTTTACACTTTGCACATATATATGAATATCCGAAAACACCATGATCCAGGCGTTCCTGCATGGCTGCAAGGATTGGTTGAGGTGCCTTGAAATCCATATCAGCAATCCACATCGGCAAGACTTCAGAAGCGTCTTCCAAGCCGTAAATGGCTTCCATATTGCCCCATTTCACAGAACGGGTATTTTTTCGATCAATAACTAGTTCGAATTCATTCATGCTAATATCCCTCATTTCCTTTTTTCTTTTCCATTACTATGCTATCATAAATGCAAGAAAAGAAAAAAATAAGGTGACTTATCGTGCAAACAATCGAAATGAATAAAAAAGCAATCTTGCTGCTCGAAGAATGGGATCCTTTTAATGTCGGCAGAAAAGCATATGAACTAGAAATTGCCGATGTTGTTGCAGAGCTTCAAGTTCTTGATCATCCGACCGATCTTGCAAAACGGATCCGTGAGATCTATGAACATTCTTATGAACTATGGATTCCGATAGAGAAATGCATGCAAATAGCTTATAAGTTAGTGGCGATAAAATACGAAGCAAAATGTATAGTCTAAAATTATTCCGCATCTACGAAAATGTAGATGCGGTTTTTTTATTTGAAACATTTAAGGAATTCCTTTCGTATCATCATCAGAGGGGATAGGGAGTGAGGGGACAGTATGGAAGAGACCGATTTGATTCTACGTGCGCAAAACGGGGAAAGGGAGGCGTTTGCGCAATTGATGGATCTGCACTATAGAACTGTCGAGAGGTTTTCGTATCAATGCGGCGTTCGCCTTGATGATATACCGGATGTGACACAGGAAGTATTTATCAAGCTGTACAGGTTCCTGCCGCAATTCAATCAGCAGAGGTTCACGACCTGGTTATATAAAATTACGTTAAATACAGCACGTGATTACTACCGGAAAGAGGGTAGAGAGACAGCGAAAGAAGAGCGGATGAAAAATGCCGGTCAAGCATCATCACAACAATCGACCGAATTCCAAGTTCTCCTTTTTGAAGAAGACCGTGAATTGCATGAATCAATTCAGCTACTGGATGAAAAATATAGGATCCCACTTATCTTGTTTTATTTTCAAGACTTAACGTATCACCAAATTGCGGATGTCATGAATATTACATTGGCAACAGTGAAAACCCGTATTTTCAGGGCAAAAGACAGCTTGAAAAAAGTGATGGACATGAAGGGAGGGGTAACACATGGCCAATGACAATTTTGAGAAACGGATGGAGTTTTTGAAAAAGTCGTATGAACGTGTTCCCACCTCATTTGATCCGGAAGAAGTATTTCGGAAGATTGATGAGGAAAGCATCTCCCGTAAGAATGAACAGAAAAAGCCGACCAAACATGGAGTGAGGCAGCAAATCACAGTTTGGGCGATGAGTATAGCGAGCATTTTTATTATCGGGTTTATTGGAACCGGATATATTATTGAACAGAAGCAGAAATCCGAAGAGGGAACTATCGAAACTACGTTGACTGATCAAGTAATTGAGGATCTATTTAAGCAATATGAGGAAGAACGGGAAAAACGCCGTGAAATGCTGAAGTTGGATGAAGTCTATTTTAAACATTACGCGAGTCGTGCAGATTCAACGATGAATTTATTGAAGAATAAAAGTTTCTTGGAAATGGTGAGGAATGGAAAAGACCAAACTGACCTACAGGAGATTTATATTCAAGCAATAGAAGAATTGAAGCTTCCGTCCGAAATGCTTGTGGACTTAAAACAACATAATCTTGCGGAAGATGAAAAAGGCAGCATTCGTTTTTTAGCAGATTACCGCGAAAAGATCCAGATGCTCATTGAAATTTACAACCAAATAATAAAAGAGAACAAAGAGGCTGTAGCCGCATATGAAGTGGATCATTCTGTCGATAAGGCCGAAATCATGATGCTGAGTACCAAAGGTTTCCCGGAGCAGCTACAGAATATAATCGGGACAATGCGTGAACACTCAATCCGACTGTATTCCGAGAAATATTCAGGGGAAATAAAGACAAGATATTTCAACCATTTTATTTATAAAGACTTAAATTCACGGTTGCATCCTAATACGAGTGCATACACCACGATGATTTCACAAGAACCATACATGTTTGGACCAATTCTTGAATACCCTGTGCTCGAAACGAGCTCGATCGTTACAGGTATGGAGTATACTCTCCTAGAAGGTGAACAGAATTCAAGTTTATATCCAGTCATAAAATCTTATTACATTACATTGTTCAATGAAATTATGAAAGGCAGTGAACACACGAAAATAGTTGACGCGGATGGTGTATTGCTTCCCGAATACCAAGAGGCGTGGAAAAATATGGCGGGCGGTGGTCAAGCAACGCCATTGCGCTACATCCTGGATCCGATTATCAAAGAGATGGAGGCTTCGGGCTGGCGAAAATCAGCGAGTTGGGAAGCGCTAACCTATTATGATTTGGAGGAAGCGCTTGTCCTGTACCGAGAAGGAGTACTTGAGGAATATATGTATGGAGAACGACCTGATTTTCAGGATGTTACCATTCAGCTACCGAATGATTCATTCGAAAAGGAAGTTCAAGCTATATATACCGATTTCAAAAAGACATACTCCAAGTCCATTTTGAAAGGCGTCTCGCCTGTTCACGTTCTCGGAGTATTCGATTACGCCAATGAAATGGATGACCCTCGAACAATGTATTATTTGTTCAATGAAAACACGTTGAAGCACAACGAATCCGGAATTGATTATACCGTAGATTATTACGTTGATAATTGGCGCAAAGGGCTTCCGTTCCTCCGCAATGCAACGGAGGTTAAATTTTACAAAGACAAGGCTTACCGCCATGATATGTCGTTCCACACAACTCTTGAATTTACTGGAGTCGATCGTGCAGTATCGATGGTTTATAGTGAAGAAGGAATTTGGGAACTGGGGACGCTATGGATGGATAGATTGCCTATGTACGATATGAGCCCGGAAAGGGATTTCCAAACTGAAGTCATGGATATGAGTGCTTTTAACTATGAATTATTAATTGGCACCGACAATGTTGATAACTATTTGAGATGGAGTCAGCCTTTGGATGTCCTTGGTTTGTATTTCTATGCAGGTAATAATGGTTTCTATGAAAAGCAGTATGAGCTATTCTATCAAGGAGTTGACTCGGAAGTTGTTGATAAAGATACCTATTTGGAGAATCCCGAGAAGTATTTCCTGCCTTACGACGACAAGATGTATAGGAAAGCCTCCTTCCAAGGTCTGGAACAAGACGAGGGCGGAAACTGGCCTGGCATCGCAACGCTTACTGTCGACACAGAACTGTTTCCTGATCTGCCATCCGAAAGGAAATTCCATATGGTTTGGACGGAAGATGGATGGCGAGTGAAATTCAACCCATTAGAGCATTAACAATAGTTTAAAAGACGAAAGACTGCCGAAATATGGCAGTCTTTTTTCTGTCTATTTGGTATAGTTGAAGTAGGTGTAGTTTTGCGACGGGGGGATTAGATTGGAAGATGTAGAGAAAAGAATCCTTCAAGGGGATCAGGAAGCTTTCAAGGAATGGCTGGGCATGCATATCTGGAAGATTGAGCGATTTGCCATACAATATGGAGTCTCATTAGAACAGTCTGCAACAGTGGCGGAAACTGTATTTAGAAATAGATTTGAAAGTAGTATCGAGTTAACAGAGGATGATTTAAAAGAAAGTTCGCTTTTAAAAAGTACGTTGAAAATGTTGGATGGCATGCAACCGGCAGACTTATCAGATGGTTTATTCCTATTTGAAGAGGATGACGAACTGCACCGCAGGCTAGTTGCATTGCCAGAGAAATGCCGGGTACCTTTCATTCTCAATCGCTTCTATAATAAATCAAGTAAAGAAATTGCGGAAATAACAGGAATGACAGTGCAGCTAGCCGAACAGGGTGTTGCCGAAGCCATTGCGATATTAGAAGAGCCTAACTTGGATAAAAAACTGGAGTTTTTGAATAGATCCTATGAAAGATTTCCACGATCCTATAATGAAACGAATATATTTCACGCGTTAGTAGAGGAATCGCCATTGAGTGAAAAGAAGAGTGAAACCATTATAAGAAAGAGGCCGTACTTGTTTTGGGGAATGGGTGCGAGCATCCTGTTGGTCTTGTTGTTATTTATCACTTATACAAATAGTGAGGCCTATCAAAAGAAATCTGCTGAAAAATTCATTGAGAAGGCCGGAGCTTCATTCCAGAAAGAATTGGAGCGTAATTCATATCTGGCCGGTATTTCCATTAAAGATAAGAAAGAGAACCTTTACACGGAATGGTATGGAGAAGAAACAATTAGGAAGTTCGATGTATTCATTAACCGCCTAGAGGGTCAAGTGAATAGAAGTGGAAGGATTGACAAGAAAAAAGCTGATGAAGAGTATGGCTTGATTGTTAAAGAGTTGGAAGTACCTTCCGAAATGGTGAAGAAGCTATTAAAAAAGCCTTTAGTGGATGACGAAGAGAAAAGTATGGCTTTCATGAATGAGTACTTTGGAAAGGTTAATAAGCTTTATCAATCTTATATGAATGTACTCTATGAGAATGAAAAATTAATACAGGGTGCTGAGTGGAATGTGGAGGGAGGTTTTGATTATGAGTCTTTTACCAAGAGCAAATCGAAGTACCCTCAGGAGTTCCGGCAAGCGATTGATGGAATGATGGAGCAAGGATATTCACTAAAGAGTGTACCCTATGATAATTATGTGTACCCTGAATTCGGACAACCGGAACTGACTGTTGTCCTACGTGAAAACCTGAATCCTACTATGGATATTTATATATCCTATTTGACGGGATCTTTAGTTGACTTCCATCTCAGTCCGATTGAGGAGCAAGTTGACCTTCTATTGCAAACTGAAAAGGCGGCATTAAGGGCTGAAGGACACCAGGAGCTCTATTCAAGTATATTTAACTCCTACACTTGGATGTTGTATTCAGTGACAGGAATGGTTGGTCAACTGGAGATCCGTGATTCTACTGGAACTATCAAAGAGGAATATAAAGAGGCGTGGACTCGCATTGCCTTCAATGGGAAAAATTCACCTTCAGGTCACATAATGAGGGAAGTTATAGTAGAAATGGAGGACTCAGGCTGGACTACATCACCTTATCTCGATAGTCTAGAGTATTTCTTCATCGAAGGAGAATTGAAGCAATTCATAAGGGAGATGAAGAAATGAGAAAATGATTGAATCTTTACAATTTACCCGTCAAATCTTTTGATTGGAAAGGGCTCACTATGGTATAATTGCGGATGGCCGTATAGGCAGATTCGATACCAAAAAGATTGGGAGCTGTTTCACATGAGTAAAAAATATGAAGTGGGGGAAGAGTTGACTGGCAAGGTGACAGGCATCCAGCCATATGGAGCGTTTGTCGCACTTGATGAAGAGACGCAAGGTCTCGTCCATATTTCAGAAATCACATATGGGTTTGTCAGAGATATCAATGACTATCTAGCTGTAGGCGATGAAGTGGAAGTGAAAGTGTTGGAAGTCGATCGTAACGCAGGAAAAATCAGCCTTTCCATCCGCGCACTCCAAGAGGCGCCAATCAACCACCAAAAAACAGGCCGACCTCGCAAATCGCTGCAAGATAAAGTGAAAGAGCAGGATGCAGAAGGCTTCAATTCATTAAAAGACAAATTGAAAGACTGGATAGACCGTTCGGGGTATTAAACAAAAGGCATCCGACCATCCGGAGTCTAGACGGTACAACAAACTAAAAACGAAAACGGGAGATGGCATTTTGAGCCTATCTCCCGTTTTTTAGTTTCCTCAATCGATATTGAAGGTTCTGCCTGCTCATGCCAAGTGCATTTGCCGTTTTTGTAATATTATCATCGTGAAGCTTCATCGCTTTTTGTAAATAATATTCTTCCGCTTCCTTTAAGTAGCGGTCTAGCGGAAGAAGCCCCTTTTCAGGATTCACGATGAAATCGACCGCCTGTGTAGGTGTATCGCCCATTCCATCGCATTTTAATCGGAAATGAAGAGGCAGCATTTCATACGTGATTTCCGTCTCAGTAGTGGCGAGGGAAGAGATTTCATCAAGCAGGAATTCAAGTTCCCGCATATTCCCTGGCCAATCATAGCGAAGGAATAGTTCTTCCACTTCCTTCGTGATTCCGACGAGGGAATTCCCGAACCTTTCCCTCCGTCTCGCAAAATAGGTAGTGACAAACGGTACGATATCTTCTTTTCGTTTCCGTAACGGGGAAATCCGTATTGTAAAAGAAGCGAAGAAGTAATAGAGATCCTTCAATAGGCTTCCTTTTGCAATCAATTCGACAGGGTCGTCGCCGATGCTTGCGATAAATTGGCGGTCGTTTTGAGTTGAATTTTTTAAGAATGTAAAGAGTTTCTGCTGAAGAGAAATGGATAATAAATCGATGCGCTCACAGAATAACGTGAACGGTTCCGATATAGTCAAGTCATCGTCGAGCCGATTGATCAGTTCGGCGTCAGATTGGTGACAATGAAGCGTAAGAAAGCGTCCATTGGCAGGTGACGCTTCGTAATGAATGCTTTCAGCTAGTAAATCTTTCCCGGTACCTGACTCGCCGATGAGGAGCACGGGCAATTTTGTCCCCGATGCTTTGCGTGCTGTCGATACGACCGTCTTCATTTCGTCCGAAGCGGCGACGATCTGATTAAATGTGACAGGATCACTGTTTTTCCGCATTGGGTGAAGGACGAACCTCTCAAGTGCAGTGACGTCCCTTGCAATCTCCACTGCGCCAACGAGCCCACCATCATGGAACACCGGATATGTATCGTTGATTGTCGTAATTTCGTGTCCTTTCCGATTCCAATACGTCTGCTTTACATTCAATTTGTCCATGCCGCTTTGAAGTACCTTCAATAATGTACTTTCTTCCTGATCAAAATTGAATAATTCCAAGATGGAGCGGTCGCCGACTTCTTCAAGCTCCAACCCTTCAATCGCTTTCATCTTATCGTTATAGATAACGGTTCTGCCGGAACGATCCACTGCATGGATACCGACACCGGCCCGATTCACTGCGAATTCATATAAGGGAAAAAGGTTCTTTTCGATTTTATTCACGAATCAACACCGTCCGTTTACGTTTTTTTGCAAAATAAACAAAAACACTTGAATTATGCAACAATCTCTTGCATTATTATATATGGAACTATCGATTAAATGCAAATATATTTTGCGGCTAACTAACTGAGGAGGAGTAACATGATCCCATACAAACACGAACCATTCACAGACTTTACACTAGCTGAAAACAAAAAAGCATATGAGGAAGCTTTGAAAACCGTCGAAGGCTATCTAGGGCAAGACTACCCGTTAATCATCGGCGGCGAACGCATTATGACGGAAGACAAACTCGTTTCGATGAACCCTGCAAATAAAGAAGAAGTGATCGGACGTGTTTCAAAGGCGAGCCGAGATCTTGCTGAAAAAGCGATGAACGTTGCTGACGAAACGTTCAAAACTTGGAGCAAAGTGAAGCCGGAATTCCGTGCGGATGTATTGTTCAAAGCTGCGGCGATTATTCGTCGCCGTAAACATGAGTTTTCAGCGCTTTTGACAAAGGAAGCGGGTAAGCCATGGAACGAGGCGGATGCAGATACTGCTGAAGCGATCGACTTCTTGGAATACTACGGGCGTCAAATGCTTACATTGAAAAATGGCATGCCAGTTGAAAGCCGTCCTGGCGAATTCAACCGATTCGATTATATTCCTCTCGGAGTAGGCGTAGTCATCTCGCCTTGGAACTTTGCATTGGCGATTATGGCGGGCACGACTGTAGCTGCATTGGTTACAGGAAACACGGTCCTATTGAAACCTGCATCCACAACAACTGTCGTTGCATATAAATTCATGGAAGTGCTCGAAGAAGCGGGAATGCCTGCTGGAGTTGTCAACTACATCCCGGGTTCAGGCGCGGAAGTTGGCGACTACCTCGTTGACCACCCAAGAACACGTTTTGTTTCCTTCACAGGTTCACGTGAAATCGGTACGCGTATTTACGAGCGTGCTGCAAAAGTTAACGAAGGCCAAATCTGGTTGAAACGTGTAATCGCTGAAATGGGCGGTAAAGACACAATCGTTGTAGACAACAATGCAGATCTTGAATTGGCGGCCCAATCGATCGTCAAGTCAGCATTCGGATTCAGCGGACAGAAATGTTCTGCATGTTCACGTGCAGTCATCCATGAAGAAGTTTACGATCAAGTCGTGGCACGCGTTGAAGAATTGACGAAAGAATTGACGTACGGTGATCCTACGAAACAATCGAACTTCGCTGGACCGGTTATCGACCAGGCTTCATTCGATAAAATCATGAGCTACATTGAAATCGGAAAAGAAGAAGGACGCCTAGTTGCGGGTGGAGAAGGGGACAGCTCAAAAGGCTTCTTCGTCGCACCGACTGTATTTGCAGACGTTGATCCTAAAGCGCGCATTATGCAGGAAGAGATTTTCGGACCTGTCGTTGCCATTACAAAAGCGAAAAGCTTCGACGAAGCAATCGAGATTGCGAACAATACGGACTACGGCCTGACTGGCGCAGTCATCACGAACAACCGCGAGCATATCGAACAGGCTCGTCAAGATTTCCACGTAGGAAACTTGTACTTCAACCGTGGCTGCACAGGCGCTATCGTCGGCTACCAGCCATTCGGTGGATTCAATATGTCCGGTACCGACTCCAAAGCGGGCGGCCCAGACTACTTGCAATTACACATGCAAGGTAAGACAACATCGGAAACTCTTTAAAGCGTAGGGCGCCTGCCTAGATGCGACAGGCATAAGGCGAAGATGTGAAGTGGCGTTTTTTGCCACATAGCAGCTTTGCCTTATGACCCCGAGCATCTGGGGCCCGAAGCTGGATAACACTATAATTAAATAGGAAGCAGTTCCCTGAACTGCTTCCAGCTATACATACAAATGGGGAGGGGAAATACATGTCGGTTTCTGAAAAGATCATTTCACAAACGAATAAATACGGGGCGAACAATTACCATCCACTGCCAATTGTCATTTCTGAAGCGGAAGGTGTTTGGGTTAAGGATCCAGAGGGGAATAAATACATGGATATGCTTTCCGCGTATTCGGCAGTGAACCAAGGACACCGCCACCCGAGAATTATCCAGGCATTGAAGGATCAGGCGGATAAAGTAACGTTGACTTCACGCGCATTCCACAACGACCAACTTGGCCCGTGGTATGAATTGATATGCAAACTGTCCGGGAAAGACATGACATTGCCGATGAATACTGGGGCTGAGGCTGTTGAAACAGCTATTAAAGCGGCCCGTCGCTGGGCATATGACGTCAAAGGCGTTGAGGAGAATAAAGCTGAGATTATCGGTTGCAACGGAAATTTCCACGGGCGTACGATGACAGCGGTCTCCCTCTCATCTGAAGCGGAATATAAGCGCGGTTTCGGTCCGATGCTTCCAGGCATCAAATTGGTGGATTTCGGTGATTTGAAAGCATTGGAAGAAGCGATCACTCCGAATACAGCAGCATTCATCATCGAACCGATCCAAGGGGAAGCGGGTATTCTTATTCCACCTGCGGGTTATATGAAAGCAGCTTACGAACTTTGTAAAAAACAAAACGTCCTATTTATTGCCGATGAAATTCAGGCAGGTCTTTGCCGTACAGGTAAAATGTTTGCTTGTGAGTGGGAAGGCTTCGAACCCGATATGTATATTCTGGGGAAAGCATTAGGCGGCGGAGTGTTCCCGATTTCTTGCGTCGCAGCGAACAAAGATATCCTCGGAGTGTTCAATCCAGGTTCCCACGGCTCGACATTCGGTGGAAATCCAATGGCGTGTGCTGTCTCAATCGCTTCTTTGGAAGTTTTGCAGGATGAGAATCTTGCAGACAAATCACTTGAACTAGGAAATTACTTCATTGAACAATTGAAGAAAATCAACCATCCGTCAATCAAGGAAGTACGAGGACGCGGTCTGTTCATCGGTGTCGAACTGACAGAAGCGGCACGTCCTTATTGCGAACAGCTGAAGGAACTCGGGTTGCTCTGCAAAGAGACGCACGATACTGTCATCCGTTTTGCACCGCCTTTAATCATATCAACAGAAGAACTTGACTGGGCATTGGATAAAATTAATAAAGTTTTTGCAAGTTAAATAAATAGTACCCAAAATTCTCCCGGTGTATGGTACAATATGTGCGGTAGAAAAATACATTATGAAATCAAAGAGGCGAACTTTTACATGACTGAAAACCTGAATCTGTTTACGTCTACACAAGTTGTCATTAAGGAAGCACTTGATAAACTAGGCTATGATGAAGGAATGTACGATCTTCTGAAAGAACCAATCCGTATGGTGGAAGTTAGAATCCCTGTCCGCATGGATGACGGGAAAGTGAAAGTATTCACTGGTTTCCGCGGTCAACATAACGATGCGGTCGGTCCAACGAAAGGCGGCGTCCGTTTCCATCCAGCGGTTACTGCTGATGAAGTACGCGCGTTGTCAATGTGGATGACATTGAAAGCGGGAATTGTCGATTTGCCATATGGCGGCGGTAAAGGCGGAATCATCTGCGACCCGAGAGAAATGTCCATGGGTGAACTAGAACGTTTGAGCCGTGGGTATGTACGAGCATTGAGCCAGGTAATGGGACCGACTAAGGATATTCCAGCACCGGACGTTTTCACGAATGCTCAAATCATGGCTTGGATGATGGATGAATATAGTAGAATTGATGAATTCAACTCTCCTGGTTTCATTACAGGTAAACCGATTGTTCTTGGAGGTTCTCAAGGACGTGACCGTGCAACTGCTGAAGGTGTAACGATCATTATTAATGAAGCGGCGAAAAAGCGTGGAATCGATATGAAAGGTGCACGGATTGTCATCCAGGGATTCGGAAACGCAGGAAGCTTCCTATCCAAATTCCTTCATGATGCAGGTGCAAAAGTTATCGGAATTTCCGATGCTTATGGCGCACTTCATGATCCGGACGGATTGGACATCGACTATCTATTGGATCGTCGGGACAGCTTCGGAACGGTTACAACACTTTTCGATAACACGATCACGAATAGTGAACTATTGGAATTGGATTGTGATATCCTCGTTCCAGCAGCTATTGAAAATCAAATTACTGAAAAGAACGCTCATGATATTAAGGCGACAATCGTTGTTGAAGCTGCAAATGGTCCAACGACATCTGAAGCTACGAAAATTCTTACAGATCGAGGAATCCTCCTTGTGCCTGACGTTCTAGCAAGTGCTGGCGGCGTAACAGTTTCCTACTTCGAATGGGTTCAGAACAATATGGGTTATTACTGGACAGAAGAAGAAGTTCGCGAAAAAATGACGAAGAAAATGGTTGACGCGTTCGAAAACGTATATAATGTTGCGTCAACAAGAAATATAGACATGCGTCTAGCTGCATATATGATCGGAATCCGCAAAACTGCGGAAGCATCAAGATTCCGCGGCTGGGCTTAACAAAAGCGTAGGGTGGCGGTCAGCTGCGACAGGCATAAGACAGATATGCGAAACGGCGCACTTTGCCGTACAGCAGAGCTGACTTATGACCCGAGCAGCTGCCACCCGGAGCTGGACGATAACAATAAGAAAGCATCTCCTGGTTAACGGGAGATGCTTTTTTATATTTCTTCAGGCTCCGCTACAGCGACGTGTTCCACCTCATTCTCTCGCATCGCATCAAAAAGCAACCCTAACGAAATGAGTCCGGAAATCCCTACGATAATATAAAAGAATCGGGCGAACGGTTGGGCGTGACCGTCGGCAAGTTGGGCAACGACATCAAAGCTGAACAGACCGACGACTCCCCAATTCAATGCACCTATAATAGTAATGGCAAGCGCTAGTTTTTGAACCAAAATGTCACCTCCTAAGGCTAGGATTCCCAATCCAAACCGTTCCATACTTGCATCGCTCAATTCATTCTTGGATAATGTACAGTAGAAATAGGAGGTTATCTATATGAAGGAATTTGTTTTTCAAAACCCTGTTAAATTGATTTTTGGTAAAAACTCCATAACAAAGCTTGCGCAGGAATTATCGGCTTATGGCAATAGGATTCTCATTGTATATGGTGGAGGGAGCATTAAAAGGAATGGTCTTTACGATGAGTTGGTGGAAATTCTGAAGGAAGAACAAAAGGAAGTGTTTGAACTTGCAGGCGTGGAGCCGAATCCACGTGTCAGCACTGCAAGGAAAGGGGCGGCACTTTGTAAAGAGCATAATATTGATTTTATATTGGCAGTCGGAGGCGGCTCTGTCATTGATTGTACGAAGTTAATTGCGACAGCTGCAAAATATGATGGCGATCCGTGGGATTTTGTCATTAAAAAAGATTCCCCAAAAGATGCAATTCCATTTGGGACGATTTTGACGTTGGCGGCAACTGGTTCTGAAATGAATGCTGGCTCCGTTATTACTAATGAAGAAACAGAAGAGAAGTACGGGTGGGGAGGACCATTCAACTTCCCGAAATTCTCTATACTGGATCCGACTTATACGCTTTCCTTGCCTAAAGACCAAACCGTTTACGGCATTGTTGACATGATGTCACACATTTTTGAGCAGTATTTCCATAGCGCAACGAATACACCGCTTCAGGACGAATTGTGTGAAGGGGCTTTGCGGGCAATCATGGCAGCAGGTGAAGAACTCGTTAATGATCTGCAGAACTATGACCTGCGTGAAACAATCCTATTAGGCGGAACTTGGGGATTGAATGGATTTTTAGGCATGGGGAATAATGGCGGTGACTGGGGAACGCATGATATTGAACATGCCGTGTCGGCAGTTTACGATATTCCTCACGCGGGAGGATTGGCGATTCTATTCCCACATTGGATGAGACATACGCTAAAGCTGAATCCAGCTCGTTATGCAAAGTTGGCAGTCAACGTCTTTGGAGTGGATCCAGAGGGGAAAACAGATGAGGTTGTTGCAAATGAGGGTATTGATAAACTAAGGGCGTATTGGACAGCTATTGGTGCACCTGAACGTTTATCGTATTACGGCATCGATGACTCAAAGATCGACATCATGGCGAAGAAGGCTGCAATCAATGGACCTCTAGGCAGGTACGCGCAATTGAGTGAGGAAGAAGTGAGATCCATATTGGTGGCTTCGTTATAATGAAAGAAGGCAGAGGGGGAATTTATTCATTCCGCCCTCTGCTTTTTAATTTCCGGCAGTTTCCTTCGTGTCTCTTCAGACATAGTTGTCTCGTTCACCCCTTGCCAAGTTTTGATGCCGTCGTCTTCATCGAAAGATATCAATGCCTCCCGAACGCCTTTCTGCTTCAGCACTAAAGCCATTAGCCTGTCCCTTACATCATCGATATATGCGACAGTTTGTGAAGGATCCACCTCGGCAATCACTTCGACATGAAGGTATTCACCTTCTTTAATTACTTCGACTTTTTGGATATCCTTTATATCGGGATCTTCAGCAATAATTTGTGCAATATGGTTCAACATCTCTTCATCGGTCTCACCGATTGCCCCCCTGGCATTCTCTAGGAACACCCTTCCGACGACGTAAAACATCATAATACCAATTATCACGGATGCAATCCCTTCTGCTTGAAGGAATCCAACGAAATGGGCAATCAAGACCGCCATGAATGCCAATAAACCGCCTATAGTTGCAACCATGTCTTCCATGAAGACCAATTTAGTAGCGGGCTTGGCTTTATTCAAATGAGTTAAGCTGAAGGTGAATGCTTTCATTCCGGATAGGTCATTCCCGGTCTCATGCGCAATCTCCTTGGAAGCCTTCAATAGGACGAAGAACTCCAGTAAAGTGGCCAAGCCGAGGACACTTAAATTGATAACGAGTCCTTTTGTTTCGGCCGGATTCAATATATGATGCCAACCTTCCTTCACTGCTTCATACGACATGATGCCGACGATGATGACGGCACCCAAACAGACAAGATTGACAACCCTGCCGAAACCATTCGGGAATTTCGGGGTTGGCGCCTTCTTGGACAAGGCGGAACCGATATATACAAAGAATTGATTTGCCGCATCTCCCAAGGAGTGCAGCATTTCCGCAAACATAGCTACGTTTCCAGTTAACATATAGGCGATTGCTTTAAGGATGGCAATACCGGCGTTGACTGTGCCTGCCAGCAGTGATGGCTTATTGCCATCCTTCAGTAGTCGTAAAATATCTCTCATATACATAAGCCTCCATTAAGGAAAGATTTCTATTTCGACCGATTCAATATAAGGGAGCTCGGTCAGTTCAGTGTATAATTGTGTAGTTCCCTTTCTGGGGAGGGCGTTTAGACGAAAATCGACTTCATGCACTGAAGGTTTAGAGTCAGAGTGTAATTTGCGGATACGCAGGTTTTCCACTTTCATATTCTCGGCATTCAAAATCCCGATGAGGTCATCGATTTTACTTTTATCCGACACGACGACAATGCATGCTGCCTCCTTTGATCGGATTCTTTTTGGGCCGAACTTGGCTAGAAGAGGTGCAATCACCTCAATAACAAAGAGTATGCTCACTACAGCAAATGCAGCTTCGATGTAAAAGCCTGCGCCGACTGCAATTCCGATGCTTGCTGCTCCCCAGATCATTGCAGCTGTCGTTAGACCCGTAATGTTATCGTTATCTCTTCTTAAAATAGCACCCGCACCGAGGAATCCAATCCCGCTTACTATTTGTGCAGCAAGTCGCAAGGGGTCCATCGTCACGTTAATATCATCCCTAGCAGGAACTAGATAAGCTGCTTCTATTGAGACAATCGTCAATAGGCAACTGAAGGTAGAGATGACTGCACTCGTTTTTAAACCGATTGGCTTCTTCTTAATTTCCCTCTCTACTCCGATAATTAAACTTAAACCTAGAGCAATTGCGATTTTAATCAATACTTCCGGATACATTGAATTATTGATGATCCATTCCATTGACTTTTCCCCCCACTATCATCATCTTGACGCAGATATGCTATACTCTTTATATTGTCTTTAGCCTAAAAAGGTTACAAACTAACCTGTACTCCCTTTGAAAGAGAAGTGTGCATCTTGGAAAAACCTACTATTCACCCTTATATCCCGATTATCATCGGCGTCATATCCGTGGCGCTCTCAGCAATCTTCGTAAAACTTGCAACTGCTGATGCCGGCGTCATAGCCTTCTATCGTATGTTGTTCACGGTTGTTCTCATGCTTCCGCTATTCCTTGCAAAGTATAGGAAGGAAGTTTTTCTTCTGACGAAAAAAGACTGGATCTTTTCGGCAGTAGCCGGAGTTTTTCTGGCCTTTCATTTCATTCTATGGTTCGAATCGTTGAATTACACGTCTGTTGCAAGCTCAACCGTACTCGTTACGTTGCAGCCGATCTTTGCATTTGTCGGCACATATTTCTTCTTTAAAGAAAAGCTGTCGTTTAAAACGATCTTGTCGGCAGTAATTGCAATTGCCGGGAGTGTCATCATCAGTTGGAGTGACTTCCAATTAAGCGGAACCGCTTTTTTCGGTGATATGCTTGCCTTAGCCGCCTGTGCGCTTATTACTGCGTA
>NZ_CAMPPQ010000002.1:1295000-1419986 GCF_946901335.1 Saccharococcus sp. Marseille-Q5394
CTACAAGTCGAGCAGGGTCGAAAGACGGGCTTAGTGATCCGGTGGTTCCGCATGGAAGGGCCATCGCTCAACGGATAAAAGCTACCCCGGGGATAACAGGCTTATCTCCCCCAAGAGTCCACATCGACGGGGAGGTTTGGCACCTCGATGTCGGCTCATCGCATCCTGGGGCTGTAGTCGGTCCCAAGGGTTGGGCTGTTCGCCCATTAAAGCGGTACGCGAGCTGGGTTCAGAACGTCGTGAGACAGTTCGGTCCCTATCCGTCGCGGGCGCAGGAAATTTGAGAGGAGCTGTCCTTAGTACGAGAGGACCGGGATGGACATACCGCTGGTGTACCAGTTGTCTTGCCAAAGGCATCGCTGGGTAGCTATGTATGGACGGGATAAATGCTGAAAGCATCTAAGCATGAAGCCCCCCTCAAGATGAGATTTCCCATTACGCAAGTAAGTAAGATCCCTCAAAGAAGATGAGGTGGATAGGTCCGGGGTGGAAGCGTGGCGACACGTGCAGCTGACGGATACTAATCGATCGAGGACTTAACCTTAAGTTATAAAGTACGGTTGAACTTGAAGTTCAGCAACAATGTTGGTTTTATCCGGTTTTGAACGAATAAGTATCGTTCAAATAAGTTTTTTTAAAAAAAGACTTGTAAATATCATCAGAGTTGGTATAATCAATATTGTCTTCATTGAAAGGCGATATAGTCTGGTGACGATGGCGAAGAGGTCACACCCGTTCCCATACCGAACACGGAAGTTAAGCTCTTCAGCGCCGATGGTAGTAGGGGGCTTCCCCCTGTGAGAGTAGGACGTCGCCGGGCCAACCAAATCATTACATAGTAAGCAGACAACGATAAAAAATGTACAAGCTACATAATTGGTCGAGTGAAGCTGACGTAGTAGTGAAAAGTTTATTGCAGCTCTTGGTATAAAGCGAGAGAAGCAAGCAGGTTGCAGAATAGCGCGATTTAAAAACGGAGGATTAGCTCAGCTGGGAGAGCACCTGCCTTACAAGCAGGGGGTCGGCGGTTCGAACCCGTCATCCTCCACCATATATATAAAATTAATGAATTGCCGGTGTAGCTCAGTTGGTAGAGCAACTGACTTGTAATCAGTAGGTCGTGGGTTCGACTCCTATCGCCGGCACCACTTTTTGAGCCATTAGCTCAGTTGGTAGAGCATCTGACTTTTAATCAGAGGGTCGCAGGTTCGAATCCTGCATGGCTCACCATTTCTTGACTCTCTGTCTTGATCTGAATATGCGGGTGTGGTGGAACTGGCAGACACGCTAGACTTAGGATCTAGTGCCGTAAGGCGTGGGGGTTCGACTCCCTTCACCCGCACTTTCAATGCGGAAGTAGTTCAGTGGTAGAATACGACCTTGCCAAGGTCGGGGTCGCGGGTTCGAATCCCGTCTTCCGCTCCATATCATTTGCCGGGGTGGCGGAACTGGCAGACGCACAGGACTTAAAATCCTGCGGTAGGTGACTACCGTACCGGTTCGATTCCGGTTCTCGGCACCAAACAAATATATATTGCGCCCGTAGCTCAATTGGATAGAGCGTCTGACTACGGATCAGAAGGTTGTGGATTCGAATTCTTCCGGGCGCGCCATTACTTTAAAAATATCGGGAAGTAGCTCAGCTTGGTAGAGCACTTGGTTTGGGACCAAGGGGTCGCAGGTTCGAATCCTGTCTTCCCGACCACTTCTTATGGGGCCTTAGCTCAGCTGGGAGAGCGCCTGCCTTGCACGCAGGAGGTCAGCGGTTCGATCCCGCTAGGCTCCACCAATTTACTACTTTAATGCTTTTCCTGGCGGCGTAGCTCAGCTGGCTAGAGCGTACGGTTCATACCCGTAAGGTCGGGGGTTCGATCCCCTCTGCCGCCATCCTAAAGGACCTTTAGCTCAGTTGGTTAGAGCAGACGGCTCATAACCGTCCGGTCGCAGGTTCGAGTCCTGCAAGGTCCACCACTATTTGAATAGTCATCACGGAGGAATACCCAAGCCTGGCTGAAGGGATCGGTCTTGAAAACCGACAGGGGTGTTAAAGCCCGCGGGGGTTCGAATCCCTCTTCCTCCGCCATATATATTTAAAACAGCAATAGTGGTTATCTAGGACAACTGAATTTGAAGAAATTATAACAAAGTCACAAAGCAAAACTGAATGCGTAGGATTTAAACTTCCTACAACTATTATTATCGCGGGGTGGAGCAGTGGCAGCTCGTCGGGCTCATAACCCGAAGGTCGCAGGTTCAAATCCTGCCCCCGCAACCAAATGGTCCCGTGGTGTAGCGGTTAACATGCCTGCCTGTCACGCAGGAGATCGCCGGTTCGATCCCGGTCGGGACCGCCATTTTCTTTAATTACATATCAGTTACGATTTGATGATTGCAGATTTCTAAGTGACTCAACAGAAATTATCAGCTATTCAAGTCAAATGTGGCTCAGTAGCTCAGTCGGTAGAGCAAAGGACTGAAAATCCTTGTGTCGGCGGTTCGATTCCGTCCTGAGCCACCATTCTTTGCGGGTGTAGTTTAGTGGTAAAACCTCAGCCTTCCAAGCTGATGATGAGGGTTCGATTCCCTTCACCCGCTCCATGGGCCTATAGCTCAGCTGGTTAGAGCGCACGCCTGATAAGCGTGAGGTCGGTGGTTCGAGTCCACTTAGGCCCATCATATTCCGCAGTAGCTCAGTGGTAGAGCAATCGGCTGTTAACCGATCGGTCGTAGGTTCGAGTCCTACCTGCGGAGCCAATTTTATACGGGGAAGTACTCAAGTGGCTCAAGAGGCGCCCCTGCTAAGGGCGTAGATCGCGAAAGCGGTGCGAGGGTTCGAATCCCTCCTTCTCCGCCATATTTTATTGGCCCCTTGGTCAAGCGGTTAAGACACCGCCCTTTCACGGCGGTAACACGGGTTCGAATCCCGTAGGGGTCATACTAGTAAGCAAGTGTAGAAGAGAATTTTTTCTTCTACACTTGCTTTTTTATTTGATTAGAATACTCTTGCTGTATAGGTTGAGAAGCGCATAAATGCTATGAACTGCGCATAAATGCTGTTAAAAGTCCATAAACGCCAAGTAAGACGCATAAAAGCAGCCATAGACGCATAAATCCCTGTAAACACGCATAACTCCGTAAAAGCCCGCGTAAAATGCTTTATGCGGGCTTCACTGGATTTATGCGCCGTTCAACTAGACTTATGCGTATATAATGCGATTTATGCGCACTATCCAGACTTTATGCGTCAATCTAAGCGTTTATGCGTGAATTTTCGATTTTATGAGCATTTCCGAATCAATAGGTCGAAAATCTTTAAAAAGGACTGTTGCAGGAAGTCGATTATCTCCGACATCATGCAACAGTCCTTGTTTTCTTATTTATCGTCTGTGTAGCCGTCACTTAGATGATACGGGATATCCCCGATAGGTGATTCCAAGCCTACATCATCTAACTCCTCTTCATATTCCTCTGATATCTCCGACCTTACAAATCCTCTTGTTTCGCCTGTGATATCTGTACTGATGAATTCCTCCACTTCTTCCACCGCGCCGTCCAATATTTTATCATCATAAAGAGTATTATAGTCATCATGATCTCCTATAAAATCGGAAGGTGTTTCCGAAGTGCCCGATTTGGCTATTTCTTGAAAGCTGTCTTCACTGTCTCTTTCATTGCTTTCCCTTCCAGTGCTTTCTCTTCTATCTGCGAAGGTGTTGGGATTGGCCATAATGAGAATATCCTCTTCCGATGGTCGATCGTTCGGAATATCCCTCTCAGGCGTATGATCTATACAGTACGTCGTGTAGGGAAGTGCCTCCAGCCTTTCAAAGGGAATTTCATTTTTACATACTTCACAATATCCGTATGTTCCATTTGTTAAAGCATTCAAAGCATGCTCGACTTTATCTGATTCGTCTCCTGCATGGACATGCAGGGCTAGGTCCTTTTCTCTTTCAAAAAGTTCAGTTCCCATGTCTCCCGGGTGATTATCATAAGTTGATAACTCTCCGACTTCTTCCCGGGCAGAATCTCTAATGTCGGTTGTACTTTCCGTTTTCTGCAATTGTGATTTCATTTCAAGCAAACTTTCTTTAAGTTCGGCTTTCTGTTCATTCGTTAACATGATCAGCACATCCTTTTATGTTAGTTGCATTAGTATGGTCATAGCCCGATGACTTCATAGCAATGAAAGCATTTGTACCTTCTCAATTCCTTTTGAATCGATGAATTAAACATGGAAGACAAATACAGACAAAAAAAGGACTTGCTATAGCGCAAGTCCATCCAAAAAATTATAGATAATGTCCAATTAGGATGCCGATACCTAATAATAAACCGAATAACGTATTTGTGACAGCTGTGTTCTTCATGGCAGGCATGACCTGCAATGGCAGCAGATGTGTGCGGAAGGTGACAACCGCATCTATCGGTTTACGGACACTAAGAAATACGAGCAAAGCCCACGGGGTGAGATAACCTAAAGCTATCAGTATGATTATCCAACAATAAGAGACGATAAAGAATGAAGCAAGGATTGTAATCGCATTGGATCTTCCGACTAGAATGGCTAACGTCTTCCTGCCGCCTTCTTTATCACCTTCCAGGTCACGGATGTTGTTTGCCAACATGATAGCAGCGACAAGGAGCATGCTTGGAATGGAAATGAGCACTGCGTCTGTCGTTACTATGCCCGTTTGGATATAGAAGGCAATCAGAATCAGCAGCATTCCCATGACCACACCTGAAACTAGCTCTCCAAAAGGTGTGTAGGCGATTGGCAGTGGTCCGCCGGTATACAAATAACCGATCAACATTGAGATGGCCCCAACTAAGGCTAGCGTCCAGGAAGTTTCCATGCAAATATAAATCCCGATGAGAACTGAAACTACATATAACGCTAGAGCAATGAGCAATACCGTTATCGGCTTGACGCCATTCCGAACGATTGTCCCGCCGATGCCAACAGAGTTTTCATTGTCCAATCCGCGTTTGAAATCGTAATATTCATTGAACATATTGGTAGCCATCTGTATGAAAAGGCTCGCAATCAGCATGGCGAAAAATAACGGAAAATGCAGTTTTCCGTGAGTCAAAGCAATCATTGTACCTAGAAATACCGGAGCGAAAGCCGCAGTCAACGTATGTGGCCTCGTAAGCTGCCACCATATTCGCCACCCGGAATCAACTTTAATAGTATGTTGCACTGTATTCTCTCCTATCCTCATGTTTCCGATATCCATTGTACTCCAAAACGTCTGAAAGAGGTATCCTTGTTTGCATTATCTATGCGAGGATGACGAATTTCCGGTATAATGGAAGTAAGAAATTCATTCTTCGATAAAAAAATAATTAGCGTCTAATTGCAAGATGATGGTTTGAAGATAAAGGAGAGAAAATGATGGGTCACAAGATGACGGATGTTCGTGAAATGCAAAAAGTGATGATATCTCCAAGTACTCGCTTCTTCACGGAAACTGTCGAAGTTGGAAGGATATCACCTTTGTCTTTTTTTGAAGCAGGCGCTTCGCAATACAAAGACAGTCGGTTCTATTGGCAAAACGCCGATAAGACATTGACAATTGTCGGAATTGGACAAGCTTATACGTTGGCAACCGGGAGAACCGACGGCCGTTATAAAGACATATCAGAGCAATGGAAACAACTTTGCTCCATTCTAATAAAAGAGGAAAAAGATATTGATCCAGTCCTATTTGGAGGATTTTCATTTGATGAGGAAAACAGAAAGGAGTCGGAGTGGAATGAATTCCCGTCCGGGTATTTCGTTGTGCCTTCTTTCCAATTGAGGATCGAGGAAGGAAAGACTTTCATTTCCATCAATATGATTACGGATCATAAAGAAGCCGCTTTGGATTTTGAAAGACTTCGGGAAGAGCGTGACAAACTTATCCATATCGCTCAGGTAGAGGAGTTTGACTTTGCCAATCATAATAAGGTCATCGCAACTACGGAGCGGGGCAAAGAGCAGTATTTGAAAGCCGTCGAAAATGCCACAGAATCAATACAGCAAGGCAATGCGGACAAAGTCGTCATCGCTCGGGCGCTTGAACTTCAATTTGAGCAGGAAGTAAATAGCGTCAAAGCATTGCATGCAATTACAAATGAACAGCAGGAGAGCTATCATTTCGGCCTTCAAAAAGGGGAGTCGCTGTTTTTTGGTGCGACGCCTGAACGTCTAATTGAAATTAAGAATGGGAAAGCCTACTCGGCATGTGTAGCCGGATCGATCCGTCGCGGGAAATCGGCACAGGAAGACCGGGAACTTGGTGAAGCACTATTGGGTGATCGAAAGAACCGCGAAGAGCATCAGCATGTTGTCAGCATGATCTCGAATATCTTTAATAAATACTGCACTGAAGTGCTCATCCCGAAAACGCCAAAACTAATGAAAATCAGGGATATACAACACCTCTATACGTCTGTGGAAGGGGCGCTTGGAGAGGAAAATGATATCTTCTCATTCGTAGAAGCATTGCATCCGACGCCGGCATTGGGAGGAGTCCCAACAGATGTTGCATTGGAAATCATTCGGCACGAGGAAGAAATGGATAGAGGATATTATGCTGCTCCTATAGGTTGGACAGATGCTGCAGGCAACGGAGAATTTGCAGTTGCCATCCGTTCCGGTTTACTCAATTCGGATCGGGCATATTTGTATGCGGGCGGAGGAATCGTTGCGGATTCCGTTCCCGAACTGGAATATGACGAGACGTGGGTGAAATTCAGACCGGTATTGCGGGCGCTAGGGGGAAAGTTGAATGGATGAACAACGAGTGTTGACAGACCATGTTTTACGAATGACTGATACGTTGCTGCAGGCGGGCGTGAAAGAGGCGGTCATAAGTCCGGGTTCCCGTTCAACGCCTCTCGCTTATGCTTTTGCTGCTTCGGATAAAATGGAGACATTTATGCAAGTGGATGAAAGGTCAGCAGCATATTTCGCACTCGGCTTGGCTAAGGCATCCGGCAGACCGGTTATCCTTCTATGCACATCGGGAACGGCAGCGTCAAACTACCACCCTGCAATCACTGAGGCGTTTTACGCTCGCATCCCGCTGATAGTCCTAACGGCTGACCGGCCGCATGAACTGAGGGGCGTGGGCGCGCCACAAGCGATCGATCAATTGAATATGTACGGCAAGCATGTGAAATTCAGTGTCGACCTTCCACTTGCGGAGGACAGTGAAGAGCTGGATTGGTTTTTGGAAAGGCACGTCAATCGTGCCGTTTCCGTTGCGATGACCAAACCGATGGGACCGATTCATTTGAACATTCCATTGCGAGAGCCTTTATTGATTGATTTCGACAGAAAACCGAGGGCATCGACTTTCGTTGAAAGGATCCATGGTGATATTGAACTTTCAATGATCCAGAAACAATCGCTTGCCGCTCTATTTTCGAAGACTGAACATGGGTTGATTGTCGTTGGGGAGTTGCCTATCGGATTTGATAAGGATGCATTCTGGAAGTTTGCAAGTCGATTAAAATGGCCTGTGTTATGTGATCCTTTATCCAACTTGAGATCGGAAGTGCCTGAAGATTGTAGATCATTATGTATCGTTCATTATGATGCCCTGTTGAAAAGTGAAACGTTCCAGTCGAAGGCGGTGCCTGACACGGTCATCCGTTTCGGAGCACAGCCGGTTTCGAAGCCATTGTCTTTATTCTTGAAGAAACACCGGCCGGAAGTGTTCGCCGCTGTGGATGAATCACCAGAATTCCGGGATTCGCTCGGTGTAGTCACACATCACCTGCAGTCATCACCGGAGGCGGTGTATGACGTGCCGGGACAGCAGGAAACGACCGTCTACAGTGAGATGTGGGCTTCAGCGGATAAATTCGCCGAGACCGCAACAAAACGGTATGAAGGCATTGCGGGGGATGAAGGTGTCATTGTAAAAACATTATTCGACATGCTTCCGGACGGCAGTGATTTGATAAGCGGCAGCAGCATGCCAATCCGTGACGTAGACACATTTTTCTGCAAGACTGAGAAAGATGTTGCCATATTTTCCAATAGGGGAACAAACGGCATTGACGGAGTTGTCTCCACGGCGTTCGGTATCGAAGCAGCACGAAAAAGACCTACGTATTTGCTAATTGGCGATTTGTCCTTTTTGCACGATGTCAATGGATTAATCGTATCCAGGTTCCATAAAACGAATTTGACGATTGTTATATTGAATAACGACGGTGGAGGCATTTTTTCATATCTTCCCCAAGCAGGCGTCGCCAACCATTTTGAAGAATTATTTGGGACACCTACAGGTTTGACATTCGAACATATCGGCGCCATGTATGACGCACAATATGCTGCCATACACACAGTTGAAGAGTTCAAGGCTGAAATGGAACTAGAAAAGACGAAAGACGTCCGAATCATTGAAGTGTTTACAAGCAGACCGGTGAATGTAAAGGCCCATCGAGCTTATTGGGCAGACATCATTGAAGGGCTTGAAGGAAATGATTGACCTCCAAGTCCCGGTGCGTGGTCTTTCTATCCATGTCGAGATGGAAGGGGATCCTCATTTGCCCGCCATCGTTTTTCTACACGGTTTTACAGGAACTGCATCCACTTGGAATGAAGTTCGGAAAGAATTAGAAGGAAAGTATCGGACGATTGCTATAGATTTGACGGGGCACGGTAAAACAAGCATTCCTGACAAACCAGAGCGCTACTCAATGGAGGAGCAGATTAAAGACCTGGAAGCCCTTTTTGGGCATTTGAAATTGGACTCCTTTTATTTGGTTGGCTACTCGATGGGCGGGCGCATTTCTCTGGCGTACACAATCAATTATCCCGAACGAGTGAAGGCTTTGATTCTTGAAAGCTCGTCTCCGGGCTTGTCGGAAGAACAAGATAGAGCCGCACGGAAGGCGGCTGACAAGTTGCTCGCAAGTAAGATAATTGAGGAAGGCATCACTACTTTTGTCGATAAATGGGAGAACATTCCCCTGTTTGATTCCCAAAAAAGTCTTCCTGCAGAAAAAAGGAGAGCGATTAGGAAGGAAAGACTGCAGCAAAATGAAATCGGATTGGCCAACAGTCTGTTAGGGATCGGAACGGGCAGCCAGGATTCTTATTGGAAAGCCCTTCATTCGATATCAAATCCTGTATTTCTTACTACGGGTGAATTGGATGCGAAATTTGTAGCAATTGCCCGGGAAATGAACTTACTTTCTCCTACTTGGCGACATGCTGTCGTTCCGGGGGCGGGACATGCAATTCACGTGGAAAAACCACGATTGTTTGCTACAATGGTTATGGAGTATTTGCAAGATCTATATTTGGAGGAGGAAGAAAATGACACGTCAATGGGAAACGATCCGTACATATGAAGATATCAAATATGAGAAGTACAACGGCATTGCAAAAGTGACGATTAACCGTCCTGAAGTGCGTAATGCATTCCGCCCTAAAACTGTAATGGAGTTGATCGATGCGTTTTCTCGTGCGCGAGATGATGAAAGCATCGGCGTCATCATTTTGACAGGAGAAGGCGAGAAAGCATTTTGTTCAGGCGGTGACCAATCCGTACGCGGACATGGAGGATATGTTGGGGATGACGAAATTCCACGTTTGAATGTCCTTGACCTGCAAAGATTGATCCGTGTCATTCCGAAGCCAGTAGTCGCAATGGTTGCAGGATATGCAATCGGTGGCGGGCATGTATTGCATGTCGTATGTGACTTGACGATTGCAGCAGATAATGCTCGTTTCGGACAAACAGGACCGAAAGTCGGTTCATTTGACGCTGGATATGGATCGGGTTATTTGGCTCGTATCATCGGTCATAAGAAAGCAAGGGAAATTTGGTATCTATGCCGCCAATACGATGCACAACAAGCATTGGATATGGGCCTCGTCAACACAGTTGTCCCTTATGAGCAATTGGAAGACGAAACGGTCCAATGGTGTGAAGAAATGCTCGCAATGAGCCCGACTGCGCTTCGTTTCATCAAAGCGGCAATGAATGCCGATACGGACGGACTAGCTGGTCTTCAACAACTGGCTGGAGACGCAACATTGCTTTACTACACAACGGAAGAAGCGAAAGAGGGACGTGACGCTTTCAAAGAGAAGCGTAAGCCTGACTTCGGCCAATTCCCACGTTTCCCTTAATATTGTTAGCATAGTAAATCTCCAAGCTGCCTGTTTAATTAGGCAGCTTTTCTATTCGAGAGGGAGGGTGAGTAAGTGATTCCTAATTGGTTATTGCAAAGGGCGTATTTGACGCCTGATCGGATGGCTCTTTCCTTTGGGGAGAATCAGTGGACATTCAGGCAACTCTCGGAAAAGGCGGCTACTATTGCCAGGAAATTACGATGGAATGGTCTTAACGAAGGGGACCGGATTGCCTTGTTGGGCCGATCGACACCCGAGATGGTTTTTGTCATCCATGGATGTCTGTTGGCGGGGCTCGAAATCGTCATGTTGAACAGCAGGCTATCCTCAAAAGAAATTTCATGGCAATTGAATGATTGCGGTGCCTCGACTTTGATAGCCGATGATGAATTTATTGATCATATTAGAGAGGTCAGCACTCCTAAGCTCTTATTTTCCGCAATTGAAATAAGTGAGACGAAACCTGTCACGTTTACGGAAATGTGGGAACCGTCAAGGACGATTACAATCATGTATACATCAGGGACGACAGGCTTTCCGAAAGGTGTTCGACAGACGGCTGGCAACCATACATCGAGTGCATTATCCTCAGTATTGAATTTAGGATTGTCGGAGGATGATATTTGGCTATGTACGATGCCGTTGTTCCATATAAGCGGGTTTTCAATACTCGCAAGGTCCGTTATTTATGGAATGGGTGTACGGTTGTATGAAAAATTTGATGCGGAATCGATTGTAGAGGAAATTGAAAAGGGGACTGTTACTAGGATTTCCGTTGTTGCGACAGGGCTTCATAGGATCCTGGATGAATTCGAGAAAAATAGGTCGGTTGCTCATCCTTCATTTCAGTCGATGTTAGCGGGCGGCGGCCCAGTACCGGATGATTATTTGCGTCGAGCTGTTCTTTATAGGCTGCCTGTTCTGCAAACATATGGAATGACGGAAACGAGTTCCCAAACTGCAACACTTTCATCTGAGGATGCCTTACGGAAGTCCGGCTCTGCAGGCAAGCCTTTATTCTTCAATCGAATCACGATCAGAGATGCAGAACAACCTGGAGAGTTTGGCGAGGTGCTCGTTATGGGGCCTCACGTTACACCGGGGTATATCGGGCATGCATCCGACAGGGAGCCGTTGGAAGACGGCTGGCTGTCGACGGGGGATATCGGCTATATCGATGAAGAGGGCTATTTATTCATTGTCGATAGACGATCAGATCTGATCATTTCCGGTGGTGAAAATATATATCCTGCTGAAATTGAAAATGTACTTATGTCGCATCCAGACGTAAAAGAAGCAGGTGTATGTGGAGTAACTCATCCTGAATGGGGCAGTGTGCCAGTCGCGTTCATTGTAGGCGACGAACATCTGACAGAATTGGATTTGGAAGAGTATTGTAACCAACAGCTTGGCAGATATAAAGTTCCAAAAGCATTCCATTTTGTAGACGAGCTGCCGCGCAATGCATCAAATAAATTGCTTCGTCGTGAACTGAAAGAATGGGCCTTGGACAAATGAAAAAGTAGGGTTGGAATCCCTCCTGGGAATTCCAACCCTACTTTTTGTATTAGTTACTAAGCGCTTTTTCAAGCACATTCAGATTGCGTTCCATCAATGTAAAGTACGTTTCATTATTTTTAATATCCTCCTGCGTGAGGACTCCCAAATTATGGAGCATCAGAGATTCTGCACCGATTTCCTTTCTAATGACTTCAGTCAACTTTGAGGAAACATTTTGTTCGAACAAAATATAGTTCACATTTTTCTCTTTTGCCTCTTCGACAATGGTAGCAAGCTGCTTTTGGGACGGTTCGCTTTGGGAATTCAATCCGGCAATCGCCACTTGATGTAAACCATATTCATCCGCAATGTAGCCGAACGCTGCATGCGATACGAAGAAGGTCTTAGAACTGGCCCTGTTTGCCATTTCCTTAAATCGCTCATCCAATTCCATCAAATCATCTTCCAAAAGATCGAAATTCTTTTCGAATGCTTCTTGCTGATCGGGCATATTTGAAATGAGCGCTTCTTTTATAGAGGTAGCGAGTTCGATGCTTAATTTTGGAGAAATCCACACATGGGGGTCGAATTGGCCATGGTCATGCCCGTCATGTCCTTCTTCGTCATTCTCTTCAAGCCCCTCTTCATCATGCCCTGCTTCCAGTTGATCTTCCGAAATGGCTTCCCCAGTAGCTACGAATTCCACTTGTTGGTTCTTCAATGTCTTTTGGGCATTTTCCACGAACCCTTCAAGCCCAAGTCCTATGTAAAAGAACAGGTCCGCATCAGAGAGCGCAATCATGTCCTTCTGTGTCGGATCGAATGAATGCTCATCCGCACCTGCCGGGTAGATGGACGTAACATTAATAAAATCCCCGCCGATCCGCTCCGTAAAATATTGTAGGGGATATACCGTAGTGAAGACGGTCAACTTCCCATCATTGCCGGTCTCTATTTTGCTTTTATCATTCTTGTTCCCACAAGCACTAATGAGTAACATCATGATGAGTGCGAGAAGAACGAGTGATTTTTTTTTCATAAGTAAATCCTCCGCTAACTTAATAGTAATGATTACGATTTGAATGCTTTTTAATAATACAAGATATGAACAGTTTCCGCAACTTACAAGTAAAAAAACCGGCCAAGGCCGGGAAGAGTTCATTTTTTTATATCGTTTTTATCAGGAACTGGATCAAAGCCACCTTCATGGAAAGGATGGCATTTCGAAATCCGGCGAATTGTCAGCCATGTCCCTTTTAGCGCGCCATGTTTCTGTAGCGCCTCCACACCGTAATGCGAGCATGTAGGGTAAAACCGGCATGATGGCGGGGTGAGTGGAGAGATGATTTTTTGATATGTTTTTATAATGTAGATCAGTATAGATTTCAATGTAAGAACTCCTTGCTTCCTCTTATATGTTTAGTTTATTGGTTCCAGTGGTAAATTAACAGAGAGAAGCATTATTAAAAAGGTGAAGAGGGGTTTTTTTATGTCCAAGGAATTGATGGAAGAACTAAATGTACAAGTATCCACATGGTCAGTCATGTATGCGAAATTGCATAATTATCATTGGTATGTAAAAGGGAAGCAGTTTTTCACGCTCCATGCAAAATTTGAAGAGCTTTACAATGAGGCGACAGCACATATGGATGAAATCGCTGAAAGAATCTTGACGCTTGGAGGAAATCCGACGGCGACTTTAAAAGAGCATTTGGAGCAATCGGTCGTAAAAGAAGCAAAAGGTGATGAAAAAGCCGAGGATATGGTGAAGACAATCGCCGATGATTTCGATAAAATTATGAAATCCTTGAAAAAAGGAATGGATGCTGCCGCTGAAGACGGCGATGATATGACGGAAGATATATTGAATGCAACGTATCAAAGCATTGAAAAGCACCAATGGATGTTGAATGCATTCCTTGGTGAAGATAATAAATGATGACCTGGTCTTGAATCATTGTTTTTTATTCCGATAAAAGCATTGTAGAGGAGGAATGGGTTATGGACATGAACTCCATTATGGCAAGTCAATTGAGAAGTTTGCAATCTACTGTTCAATTGAGTGTCATGAACAAGGCATTATCGGTGAATGCAAATGCAGTGACGGATATGCTGCAAAGTATGCAGGACCAACCGGCAGCCCATCCTTATAAAGGCTCCGCTGTCGATATGAAAGCATGAAGAATAGAGTGTGGATTTCCTGTTAACCTAGGAAATCCGCACTTTATTTTTGTTGACTCCACTTATTATGTGTAAAATGGGGTACGGGAAGGATAGGGATCATAATAGGAGGCGACATCATGTCACATATCCAATTCATACGGAATTTAATTATTGAAACGCCATCAAAACCTGGAAATTTCGCAAAGGTGGCACTAGCCATCGGTGAATTGAAGGGTGATATTGGAGATATCCAAACAATCAAAGTTGGTACGTTGTCGACAATAAGGGATGTTTCCGTTCAGTGCACGAGCGAGGAGCAGTTGGAGAAAATTGTAGAAGCCATTAATACAATCGGGGATGGAATTCAAGTACATGCTGTAACGGATGATGTTTTGCATGCACATGAAGGCGGCAAGATTGCGATGAAGAGCAGGGTGGAAGTCCGTTCCCTTGGAGATCTCCGAAGAATTTACACGCCAGGAGTCGCTAATGTATGTAAAGTGATTCAAAACGATCCGGTGCAGGCAGAGTATTTCACTGGCATTTCAAACACGGTCGCCATTGTGACGGACGGGACGGCAATTTTAGGTCTTGGAAATATTGGTCCTGTCGCAGGAATGCCTGTCATGGAAGGAAAGGCGGTCCTGTTCGATCAATTCGCAGGTATCAGCGGTATTCCAATATTACTTAACACGAGTGATCCCGATGAAGTTGTGGAAACCGTCAAGCATATCCACCAAAGCTTCGGAGGGATTCTATTGGAGGATATCGGGTCGCCGCATTGTTTCGAAATTGAAGAGCGTCTAAAATCGGAACTACCTATTCCGGTCATGCATGACGACCAACACGGAACAGCTGTCGTCACGCTGGCTTCAGCACTTTCGGCATGCCGACAATCGGGAGTGGAATTATCTCAATCCGTCGTCGGCCAAATTGGATTGGGTGCGGCGGGCCTTG
Organism: Saccharococcus sp. Marseille-Q5394; assembly: GCF_946901335.1. NCBI lineage: Bacteria > Bacillati > Bacillota > Bacilli > Caryophanales > Anoxybacillaceae > Saccharococcus > Saccharococcus sp. Marseille-Q5394. The sequence continues at coordinate 1,309,765 of NZ_CAMPPQ010000002.1, forward strand.
CAATTAGCAGGATGTTCATGGCATATGGTGTGAAGGAAATGCGCGGTGTTGATCCGAATCCTGAAGCCATTGAAAGACTGAAACAGCATGGCGGAACCGCTTTGGGATCAGTCGAAGAGATTATGCAAACTTGTGATATTGTTATTGCAACGACTGGCGTGCAAGGGTTAATCAAACCCGATATGGTCCGTAAAGGTCAAATTATTTTGGCGCTGTCCAATCCGAATGCGGAAATTGATCCGGAAGCTGCATTAGAAGCAGGAGCTGCATTTGCCGCGGATGGCAGGCAAGTGAATAATATACTAGGTTTTCCTGGAATTTTCAGGGGTGCTTTGAATGCGCATGCGAAAGAGATCACATATCCGATGCTCATCACTGCTGCGCTCGCAATTCTGGATAGTACGAAACCGGGTGACCTCGTTCCGCATCCATTGGATCCAGCAGTGCATGAAAATGTCGCGAACGCTGTGGAACGCGTCGCAAATGAAAACGTGAGTTCAATCTAAAGTGCTGTATCGTTTATCCAAAGTGATCCATACTACGACAAAAAAGGATGGGTCACTTATGGAAAACGACAAAGTCAGAATGTACGTATCAATCGCCAATCAACAAATCTATCCACATAAATATGCTTCACCATGGGAATACGAGGTGGAGATGAGCCGGGAGTTTCTGCCGGTTTTCCAACAACTATTCAGTCAGATGGATCGACTGGAATTCCGCAACTTCCTGCGATCCCATTTGCCATACATCCCTTATCATTATGATCGGGACAATCATGATGTCGATCGCAGGACGATGATGCTCTATGCATTGATCCATGAATTTACGGATGTTGAAACGAAGAAGTTCATTGAACAGCTGCCGTATTTCGCAAAAGGCAGGCCCTTGATCACTTCAGCTCCCGTTCAACCATCCAATTGAGCGAGAAAGGACGTGAAGTCAAATAGCAACTACATTTAAGGATTTACGAGGAGCACAAGTTGAGCTGACTTTCGGGGAGAATCGCTTAGGCATGGAAGCTAGACATGTGCTCGTTGTATTGAAGCATGAAGGGAGATGGCTCGTTACTCGCCACTCCATCCGCGGTATCGAATTCCCCGGCGGCAAGGCGGAAGACGGTGAAACGATTTCCGAAGCCGCAATTCGAGAAACGATTGAAGAAACAGGCGTGACAATTACGGATCTTGTCAAATTTGCCGAGTACGTCGTCATGAGCAATGTGACTTTTTGCAAGGCGGTATTTACAGGGAAAGTTTCCAGCATTGATGAAAATCCAAAGTTATTCGAAACGGAAGGCGCATTGTGGATGACCGATGAAGAATTGGCAAATTGCAATGAGCTGAGTTTCCATATGAAAGATGCCGGAATGGTAAAAATCCGAAAGTGGGTGGATGCATATGTTTCCTAACGGGGCGATTTTCCACCGGAGAGCGTATCCATCGCCGAATCCAAGTATCCGTCTTGAAGAAATAACGTATTGGTCGGATGGGCTGAAGGTGAAGGGTTTGCTTGCTGAACCGATAAGTGGAGGCAACTATGAAGGGATCATCTATTTACGCGGGGGCATGCAGCATATCGGCATGGTCCGTCCTGCCCGGATAGCCCAGTTCGCTTCCCAAGGTTTTGTCGTATTTGCTCCTTATTACCGTGGCAACAGGGGCGGAGAAGGGCGTGATGAGTTCGCAGGGGACGATCGCCAAGATGCGGTCTATGCAGTTGAAGTCCTAAAGCAGAGTCCGAAGTTGAACAAGGATCGTATTCATCTGTATGCTTTCTCCCGTGGCGGTATCATGGCACTATGGACAGCGATTTTGCGCGAGGATATCACGTCTGTTGTGACATGGGCGGGTGTCTCGGATGTCATCTTTACATATAATGAACGCGAGGATATGCGCCGGATGATGAAGCGTGTCATTGGCGGCACTCCGAATAGCATGCCCGATGCCTATCGGGAACGGACGGCATTATTCAGGGTGGATGAAATCAATGCTCCTGTTTTGATTATCCACGGGATGAAAGATGAAAATGTTTCTTTTGAGCAGGCGATACTGCTTGAGGATGCATTGCGTGAGAAGGAGAAGCAGTACGAAACTTGGTATTTTCCCGACTATACCCATTATTTCCCGACCGCACATAATGCACAGATCGTACGGGATTTATGTGATTGGATGAGACAGCAAGGGAATGAATAAAATTAATAAAAAAACAACCGTTAATGGTTGTTTTTTTATTTGACATGATTAAGCTTCGCTTTTTTTACCAGCATTATTTGGAACAAGGAAGATAATTGATAACAATGCAATCGCTGCGAAAATGACGTTAGCGATGATACCTCCAGTTGCTGCTGCATGTACCCCGTTATTTTCTGAAATCACAGCATAGACAGTAGCTGAAATTGAGACTCCAAAAGCTCCACCGAGGGAACTTGCCATTTTATAAATTCCTGAAGCGGCCCCTATTTTTTCATCGGGTGCATTCGATACGGCAGTGTCGGTGGAAGGGGTCGCATAAATACCCAACCCAAATCCGAACAAAGCAAAACCTATGAATACTACGACAGTATAGGGGAGATCCGGTAAAAACGTGAGACCCATCACACCAACACCGATGAGTGTAAATATAGTACCCCATACCATCGGTTTTTTTGCACCGACTTTTTGAAGAATCTTTTCACCGACGCGAATCATGGATAGGACAACAACTAAATAACCAATGGAAAGCATACCAGATTGGAAAGATGTAAATCCCCGTCCTTGTTGTACGTACGTATTTGCAACGACAAGCGTTCCAGCCACAGCATTAAGCAAGAAGTTTGAAATAGTTGCCCCTGTATAGGGCATGTTTCTAAATAATTTAAAATCGATTAATGCGTTCTCCTTGCCACTCTCAACTTTAATAAAGGCCAAGGCACCAATAACAGCAACGGCTATCAAAACAATTGTGATCCAGTTAGTCCAACCAAGTTCATCACCTTGTGTGATGAAAATATTCAATGCCAACATTGTGATAACGAATACAATCAGACCGCTCACATCAAACTTGGAAGTACCGGTTTGTTTTGCTTTACTTTCAGGAGTGTCTTTAAGTAACCATAAGGCAAGAATTGCAAAAATGATGGAGAAAATGAAAATCCATTTCCACCCCAAGTATGTTGCAACAGCTCCCCCAAATAATGAACAAACGCCAGAACCACCCCAAGAACCGATTGACCAGTAACTAAGTGCCCGTTGACGTTCTGCCCCTTCAAAATATGCTTTCATCAAGGCAATCGTTGAAGGCATAATACACGCAGCCGATAAACCTTGAATAATCCGGCCAATAATGAGTAAGATTGCTCCATTTGCAAAGACAAGACAAAGGGAGCCAATAATACTTAGAATAAGACCAATATTTGTTATTTTCTTCCGTCCGACTTTATCAGCAAGGCCACCTGCTGCAACAATGAATATTCCTGAAAAAAGTGCGGTTAAACTAATTGCAATGTTTAAAGTCCCAGAAGATACACCTAAATCTTTCTGAACTGCAGGTACAACGTTTACCATTGCCTGCGCAAATAACCAGAATGTCAATACACCAAATACGATCCCTATAATCAATTTGTCTGTCCCTTTGTAGGCAGTTGTCATAAGTTACTCTCCCTCTTTACTCACTTAATTCATTGTCTGCAGAATTAGTGGTTCTATACAAACATATAGTTGAGCAAACTTTATGGGAGAAAATCCACTTGCAGAATGCCGAAATACAAAAAGATCCAGGTGCGGTAACTGCACCTGGATCTTTATCTTTTTTATATTGATTAGGCGATTGGACCGCCTTTTTGAATAATATCTTCAGAAACATGACCGAATTTCGTGAAGTTTTCGCGGAAGAGGTCTGCCAGTTCTTTCGCTTTTTGATCATAAGCCGCTGGATCGCTCCATGCATTGCGAGGGTTCAACACTTCAGTCGGTACACCGGCAATAACTTTTGGCATTGAAAGACCGAAAATAGCATTTTTCTCGAATTCTGTATTGTTCAATTCGCCAGCAAGCGCTGCGCGGACCATAGTGCGGGTATGCTTCAATGCCATACGCTGACCTACGCCGTAAACTCCGCCAGTCCAACCTGTGTTGACGAGGAATACTTGTGCATCATGTTCGTCGATTTTCTTCCCTAGCATTTCTGCGTAAACCGTTGCAGGCAATGGAAGGAAAGGAGCACCAAAGCATGTAGAGAACGTTGCTTCCGGTGAAGTGACGCCGCGTTCAGTTCCTGCAAGCTTCGAAGTGAAGCCGCTAAGGAAGTGATACATCGCTTGTTCCTTCGTCAATTTAGAGATTGGAGGCAATACCCCGAATGCATCCGCAGTCAAGAAGATGATTGTTTTTGGATGTCCCGCCGCCGAAGGCACTGCGATGTTGTCGATATAATGAATTGGATATGCTGCACGCGTGTTTTCAGTCAATGAATTATTATCATAATCTGGCTTGCGCGTCTTTTCATCCAAAACGACGTTTTCCAAGACCGAACCGAAACGGATCGCTCCGTAAATTTCAGGTTCTTTCTCTTGTGAAAGATTGATCGTTTTTGCATAGCAGCCGCCTTCGATATTGAATACACCGTTTTCGGACCAGCCGTGCTCGTCATCACCGATCAGCTTGCGGTCAGCATCTGCGGAAAGCGTCGTTTTTCCTGTGCCGGAAAGGCCGAAGAACAAAGCGACATCCCCTTCTTCACCAACGTTAGCTGAGCAGTGCATTGGAAGAATTCCTCGCTCAGGAAGCAAGTAGTTCATGACGGAGAAAATGGATTTTTTCATTTCTCCTGCATATTCCGTACCGCCGATCAACACAATGCGCTTTTCAAGTGATACAATGATGAAGGTTTCGGATTTCGTTCCGTCCACTTTAGGATCAGCCTTGAACGTCGGAGCAGCAATAACTGTGAATTGTGCTTCATGCGTTTTCAACTCTTCTGCAGTAGGGCGGATGAAGAGATTATGGACAAATAGGTTTTGCCATGCAAATTCGTTAATGACTTGGATGGATAGCTGAGAGTTTTTATCAGCTCCTGCAAAGCCTTTGAATACGAAGAGTTCTTCCTTCGCTTTTAAGTGGGTAAGAACTTTATTATATAATGAATCAAAGATCTCAGATGAAATCGGTCGGTTCACTTTGCCCCAGTCGATTTTGTCTTTTGAAGAGTCTTCTTCGACAATGTATTTGTCCTGAGGAGAACGACCAGTATACTTTCCTGTCTCGGCAGTAAGGGCGCCGTCTGCGGAAAGTTTCGCTTCTCCACGGGAAGTAGCTTTTTCAACCAGTTCCGCCACTGAAGGCTGTATGTTTACGTTGTTGCCTGAAAGTAACTCGTGTAATCCGTTTTCAATTTTAGCTGAAATCATTTTTTGGTACCGTCCTTTGCATGTAATCCCATTAGATGGGTATCATCACATTTCGTAAATAGTATAACACATTTAGAATAATAATCTATACTAATGAAAAACTCAAGTATATATGTGTAAAAATGTTTGACAAAGTGCATACTTTTTCGTAGGATTGTTTATTGAACGGATACTCTTATCCCGAGCTGGCGGAGGGACAGGCCCTATGAAGCCCGGCAACCTGCGTGGACCTTTAGTGGCCGCGAGAAGGTGCCAAACCTGGAGCAAGGTTGAATTCCTTGGACGATAAGAGTGAAAGGTGCTGCTATTGAAATTATGCCTTTCCTCATGTGTATTTACGTGAGAGAAGGGCTTTTTTATTGATTCTAACAGGCCCTTAATCCTTGTGTATGTTGACGTCGACTCTCTAGGCGCTGAACTTACTGGGACAATTAGAGTACCGTATCAATATTTGCAAGACGTTAAGGAGGAAACCACAATGACAAATCGCCGATTATTCACTTCTGAATCGGTAACAGAAGGACATCCGGACAAAATGTGCGATCAGATTTCCGACGCTATATTGGATGCCATTTTAGAGGAAGACCCGAATGCACGCGTAGCCTGTGAAACGACAATCACAACAGGACTCGTACTCGTCATCGGGGAAATCACGACAACAACGTATGTAGACATCCCGAAAGTCGTACGGGATACAGTGAAGGAAATCGGCTATACACGCGCGAAATTCGGCTTCGACTGGGAGACGTCATCCGTATTGACATCCATCGATGAACAGTCCCCAGATATCGCTGCGAGTGTCGACCAGGCACTGGAAGCACGCGAAGGGACAATGAGTGATGAAGAGCTTGAAGCAATCGGAGCGGGTGACCAAGGGCTTATGTTCGGTTACGCTTGCAATGAAACACCTGAGTTAATGCCGATGCCAATTAGCTTATCCCATAAGCTTTCACGCAGACTTGCTGAAGTAAGGAAAGACGACACACTTGACTATTTGCGTCCTGACGGAAAAACACAAGTTACGGTGGAATACGATGAGGATAATAAACCGGTACGGATTGACACCATTGTCATTTCCACTCAACACCATCCTGATATCACTTTGGAGCAAATTCAAAATGACATAAAGGAACATGTAATTTATCCGGTCGTTCCTTCCGAGCTATTGGATGAAGAGACAAAATACTTCATCAACCCATCTGGCCGTTTCGTTATCGGAGGTCCACAAGGGGATGCCGGCTTGACGGGTAGAAAGATTATCGTCGATACATACGGCGGCTATGCGCGTCATGGCGGCGGTGCGTTTTCCGGTAAAGATGCGACAAAAGTCGACCGGTCGGCATCATACGCTGCACGTTATGTAGCGAAGAACATCGTTGCTGCTGGTCTCGCAGATCGTTGTGAAGTCCAGCTTGCATATGCAATCGGTGTTGCAAAACCGGTATCGATTTCTATCGATACATTCGGAACAGGCAAAGTCGAGGAAAGCAAGCTTGTGGAAATTGTGCGCGAGCTGTTCGATCTACGCCCGGCAGGCATTATTAAGATGCTCGACCTGCGCCGTCCAATTTATAAGCAGACTGCGGCATACGGACATTTCGGACGTACCGACGTTGAACTCCCTTGGGAGCAGACGGACAAAGCAGCTGAATTGATTGAAAAAGCTGGAATGACTGTTTAATAATTGAAATATGGAAGCAAAGGAGAAATCCTTGCTTCCTTTTTTATTGTAGAATGAGAAGTTTTTGGGGAGAACGAGAACTATTTGCCGTGGAATGAGAAGTTATTGGCGGAAAACGAGAACTCTTTCGAGAAGAACGAGAAGTTAGCGGGGGAGAACGAGAACTCAGAGAATGGTGGATACAAAGGGAACCTAACTAGATTCATAGCGTTTATATTATAGCAAGAAAAGTGAGGCAGGCGATTCCAAAATGGCGTTCAGCTTATTATTAATTGTGGCTCTCATAGGTATAGTGGCTTTTGTTGCGTTGGTGAGTATTATCATCTTAGTCGTTTCTAAAAATAAATAAAGGTGCCGCTCGACATCGAGCAGCACCAATTTTATTTCTCCATTTCCTTATAAACCTGTCCTTTTTCAACATAGCTGTTCAAGATACGATCCATATCTGCACGGTCCTCGTCATTCAACTCGCGGACCACTTTTGCGGGTGAACCGAGAGCGAGGCAGCCAGGCGGAATTTTCTTACCGGGCGGGACAAGGCTGCCCGCGCCGATGAACGCTCCCTCACCGATTTCCGCACCATCCAAAATGATCGAGCCCATTCCGATGAGCGCACCTTTACGTACAACACAACTATGTAAGAGTGCCTTATGGCCAACTGTCACGTCGTCCTCAATTACTAACGTCTTTCCAGGGCTTTGATGCAAACAGCTTAAATCTTGGATGCTGACCCGTTCACCGATTATCGTCGGGGCGACATCTCCCCTAATGACGGTATTGAACCAGATGGAACTGTCTGCCCCGATTGTTACATCGCCCGTAATCGTCACATAATCCGCGACATAGACAGATGGATCGATTTGCGGCGTCTTTCCGTTGTATGAATAAATCATGAAACGTCTCCTCTTTTCTTAAAATCATGTATAATTTATCGTAACATAAAATTTTCATTTACATAAAGGGGAGGTGAGTCCATGTGGAAATGGGAAGCGGAAGGACAGCCGAAAGCAGTGATTGTGATTGTCCATAATGCTTACGAACATCATCGTAGGTATGCGTGGCTCATTCAAAAGCTGCGGAACGGCGGTTTCCATGTCGTAACAAGCGACTTGCCGGGGCATGGTTCTGAAAGCGGAAGAAGAACCCATGATGAACCGTTCGAGTCGTATGTGGACCATGTGAAGAAAATGATCGACATTGCGCTAGAGGATAACTTGCCGTTATTCGTGCTTGGCCACGGACTTGGCGCCACGATTGTCATGCATATCCTGCAACGTGAAAAGCTGGAGTGCGCAGGCTTTGTGTTCAGCTCCCCTTGGCTCTCCTTGAAGCACCAACCCTCCAAGTTTTCAGGAGTGCTGACGAAGCTTTCAAGTTCCATGAAATTGAATCATGACATTACAATTGAATTACTGACGCAGAACTATGACATGTACATAGAGTTCCAGAACGATCGGGATTATAGCTCCGCGATCGTCGCGTCTTGGTATCGTGAGCTGCATGCTATGATGAAATCGATCATATATCATGAAGAAAGTATATTCGATACACCTGTCCTGATTCACACGGGAGAACATGATAAAATCACTGATACTTCATTTGCAAAAAGATGGCTGTTGAACCAGCATCTATCGGAATTTCAATACAAGGAATGGAAAAGACTGTACCATGATCTTTATCAAGAACCTGAGAGAGAGGAAGTATATTTGTACATTGAATCATTCATGAACAATGTCCTTCGCTCACTCGGTTATATTGTATAACTCAAAACCATAAAGGGGAGTGGTTATTTTGACGGTTATCGGGTTTGTCAGGCACGGCGTTACGGCGTGGAATAAGGAAGGAAGAGCGCAAGGCAATTCGGACGTGCCTTTGGACGATGAAGGAATCGAAATGGCGAAGAGTGTGGCCGAAAGATTGTCCAAGGAGCAGTGGGATGTCATTTACACAAGCCATTTAATCAGAGCAAAGAAGACGGCAGAAATTATTGCGGAACAAATGCCTGATGTTGAGCTTGTGGAGGATGCCCGATTACGTGAATTCAGCGGTGGGCTAATTGAGGGGACGACCGAGGCGGAGCGCATCGAGAAGTGGGGGAAGGATTGGAAAGAACAGGACATGGGCTTTGAACCGCATGAATCCATCGTTTTCCGCGGAATGGAATCCATTGCGGACATCAAAAACAAGCATGCAGGCAAACGGGTATTGGTCGTCAGCCATGGTGGATTAATCAAAAGGCTTTTAAATGAGCTGATTACGGATACGATATATGAAACGCATCTGGACAACACCTCACTGACAATCGTCGAACTGAATGACGACAAAAATCTTTGCCAACTATTCAACTGCACTGCCCATTTGCAACAGAAGGTTGAGTCTTAATCAAAGCACATCAGGTTCTTTGAAAATAAACCATTCATACCTTCACTGGTCTATACTATATACTAAATAAATAGTGAAATCGGGGGCTTTCATATGAAAAAAGAAACCACTACTGAAATCTTGTCTTGGATAAAAGCCATTGTAGTCGCTTGCGTACTCGTATACGCGATCAGGCACTTCCTATTTTCACCGGTCATTGTATCCGGTCAATCGATGGAGCCGACATTCGAATCGGAAAACCGAGTCATCATTTCAAAAATCCACAAGCTAGATCATTTTGATTTGGTCGTCTTCCATGCACCGGGATCGCAAGAGGATTATATTAAACGGGTGATCGGCTTGCCGGGCGACACGGTTGTCATGAAGGACGACAAGCTCTTCATCAACGGAATAGAGTATGAAGAAAACTATATTCAAGAGAATAAGGAAAGACTTTTCGAGGATCAAAAATTAACGGAGGACTTTGAAGTTACCGTCCCGGATGGGCAGCTTTTTGTGTTGGGTGATAATCGCAGGAACAGCACTGATAGCCGCATAATTGGCTGTATCGATCAAGATTCTGTTGTCGGCAAGGTCGGCTTCAGATTTTATCCACTCAACTCAATCGGCATTCCAAAGTAAATGATGAGTAACACTCCTTCTTTCGGGTATTCCTATATATAGACTACCTATAAAGGAGCGATGACAATGTCCAAAGAAAATATGAAAAAAGAAACCGGCAACAGAGAACATACGAACAGGGCCCAATTGGCGGGAACCGAGTATACTGATGAACAACGGCATACGAACGAAGTCGCCTCCACAGCTTATCAAGGCAGCAAGAAGGAGAAAGTGGATATTCAAAACGATAAACTAGAATCAGGCGGCTTTTAGTCAACAACCTCTGCGGAAATGCAGAGGTTGTTTCTTTTTCAAGGACACCGACTCTACAAAAAAGCGCTCGTATGGTAAATTAAGTTCATCGTAAGAAGAAGGAGTACGTATGCAATGACTGATTTTTTTACAAGAAAAAAGAATGAACTACAAATAGAACTAAACGATATACAAAAAAATGCCGTTTTGCAGACGGAAGGTCCGCTGCTGTTATTAGCATGTCCCGGATCGGGGAAAACAACAACAATGATCATGCGGATCGGCTATCTGATCGAGGAGAAGAATGTTAACCCGAATCGCATTAAAGCAATCACATTCAGCCGGGCATCAGCACGCGATATGACAGAGCGCTTTCAACGTTTTTTCCCGCAGTATCCTCCAGTTGATTTCTCGACCATTCATAGCCTCGCATTCACAATCACACGCACATACTTGCAAAAGACGGGCGTCGCATTCGAATTGATTGAAGGCGGCGGGAAAGGGAAACAGGTGCTCACAAAAACGGCTTTGCTGAAACGCCTCTACAAAGAAGCGCTTCGGGAAGACGGCACGGAAGAGGAAATGGCCTCGTTATCAACATTCATCAGTTATTTGAAAAACAGGATGATTCCTTTCAACGAGTGGGATCAAGTAGAGGCACCGTTTGAGAAGGCGGGCAACATCGCACTGAACTATGAACAATTCAAATCGAAGACGGAAGGGCATCTCCTCCTCGATTTTGATGATATGTTGTCCATCGCGGAACAGGCGCTGCGTATGGATGAACAACTTGCCGAACAGTTCCGCTCGCGATATGACTATATTTTGACAGATGAGAGCCAGGACACATCGCTCGTTCAACATCGGATAGTCGAACATCTCGTTGCGCACCACGGCAATCTTTGCGTCGTGGCGGATGACGATCAATCCATCTACACATGGCGCGGAGCGGATCCCGCTTATTTACTGAACTTTAAACTAGTATATCCGGATGCAAAATTGCTCAGGATGGAGCAGAATTACCGCTCCTCCAAAGAGATAGTTGATACGGCGGCCCAATTCATTACTCGCAATAAGCAAAGATATATAAAAGAGATGAGGACGGAAAATAAAGAGTCGGGACCGATTGTCATAAAGCAATTCGAAGACCCGAAACGGCTTCTGGAGTATGTCACATATGAATTATTGGATGAGCAGAATCTTGAGGAAGTCGCTATTTTATTCAGGAACAATTCTTCTTCCACTATGTATGTCAACGAACTGCATAGAAGGGGGATCCCTTTCTATATGAAAGATGCGGATGACCGATTCTTTTCCCATTGGGTTGTAGAAGATATTTTAAATTTCATGCGCCTCAGCTTCAATACGGAACGAAAGGATATCTTCGCAAAAGTCGCCATGAAAATGAACTTGTTCATTTCACGCGATATGTTGTCGAAGTTCATGAATCAATCGACATCTGGAAATGTTTTTGAGGCATTTGTCCAAACTGTCCAATTAAAAGGGAGTCAAATCGAAAAATTGGATACTTGCATTGATGTCTATAAACGGATCCCTGACATGCGTCCAGTTCAAATAATCCGGATGATCCGATATGAGCTCGAATATGAAGAAGCTTTAAAAAGCCGGGCAGCAAAATTCGGTTACCGGATCGATCATCTTCTAGGCATCCTTGATACACTCGAAGGAATCGCTTCACAAGTGCGAACAATGGTCGATTTCGCGAATCGTTTGAAGGAATTGGAACAAGCTGTCCAACAGGCAAAATTTAATCCCCCTGAAAATGCCTTGACGTTGTCTACATTTCATAGTGCCAAAGGATTGGAATTCAGGCGCGTATTCATGATTGATTTAGTGAAAGGGATCATTCCTTCTGAAGAGGATGAAATGGACCTGCCGATGCTAGAAGAGGCAAGACGATTATTTTATGTCGGGATGACACGTGCAAAGGAACGGTTGGAATTGCTTTCCTACAGGGAGGCGAACGGGAAATCTAAAGAGGATTCAAGATTTATGAATGAAGTGCGGGGGATCTTGATGAAGCCTGAAGAACGGAAATTGGAGAAATTCAAACAACCCGATTTGTCGACACTGCCCGATCCGGATGGCATCAGCGATAGAACTGCATTATCGGTAGGAATGCACGTCACGCATCGCGTGTTTGGCAGAGGGGTCATCAACGGAATCGGCGAGGAAAATATCCGTATTCAATTCGGAGAGACTGAAAAGCAGCTATTGCTGGAGACAATTTTATCTCGCCGTTTATTGAAAGAGGTTGAGCTATGAAGCAGGCCCTTTATGTCGGAATTGCAGGAGCGATCGGAGCGATTTGCCGTATAGGGATCGGACAACTGCTTGAAGGGTCAACGGATTTTCCGATAAAGACGTTGTCAGTCAATTTGCTCGGAACATTCATCCTTTGTCTTCTTAGTGCAGGCGTCATTCACCGCCTCACCACTGATGAGCGACTTCAGACTTCGATAACGACTGGATTTTTAGGTTCCTTTACAACGTTTTCCGCGTTCAGCATGGAAACGGTCAGCCTTTTTCAAAATGGACAATTGGTGCTATCCATCCTGTATTTCAGTAGCAGCATTATTGGAGGACTTGTCGTCGGAATCATCGGCTTACGAATTGGTAACAGGATGGTGAGTGTATGACAGCAGCTGAAGCGGTTGTCATCGGGCTAGGAGGATTTGTAGGGGCAGTTCTACGATATTTCATTTCGACAAAGATGAACAAAGAGAATAGACTTCCGATGGGGACATTAGCTGTCAATTTGATGGGCTCCTTTCTGATCGGTCTTATTTTCGGCTTGGAATTACCGAAGCTATGGACGGTCTTTCTGGCGTCGGGAGTGATGGGTGCTCTTACGACTTTTTCAACTCTACTAAAAGAATTGCTACAGTTATGGAGGAGCGGCCACAGAAGGGAAGCCTTGTTGTATAGCATGTGGACATTCGGATTTGGAGCCGTGTTAGCGTATGCAGGTTTTACCATCGGCCAATTATCGTAATATCGGACTGAAGGACTGTTGACTTCTCCGACAGGACTGGTAATATACAAACATAATCATTCAACATTTGAAACGAATATATACGGAGAGTCGACATAGTAATCCTGTTGTGGGCAGCAAGTAGAGACTGAATGGATAGTGCAAATTCAGGCAGCAGCAGGCATGAAGTACACCGACAGTTTTTCTCCGATTGAAATGAAGTGGACTGCAGGTTTGCCTGTCGTCAATCAGGGTGGTATCGCGGAGAACTCCTTCGTCCCTTATCCAAGGGATGGAAGGGGTTTTTTTCGTCTAGACTTCGGGTGGCAGAAAGGCTGCCTTAATTTCTGCAAAAACCGCAGAAATACGGCAAAGCGAACCCTTCGCAGTTCGATTTGCTCGGGACATAAGTCAGCTCCGCTGCACGGCAAAAGGCGCCGTTTCGCAGATCCGCCTTATGCCTGTCGCAGTGAAAGCCGTCACGAAGCACGGCTTTTGCGAGTAAAAGCGTAGCGTTAGGAGCAACGGTCCCGCCACCCTCCGCTTTTGTAGTGTTTATGCTAGTTACTAGGAGGAGTTCAATATGTTTCAAATAAAAGCGATTCATTCGCCAAAGATCTGGGAATCGGCACTGCTCGTATTCGGCATCGTGGCGATGATCAGTGTCAGTATAATAAAATTCGATTCCGTTCCCCATTTGCCAATTCTATTTTCGATTTTATTATTAATCGGATATGGACTTTTGAGGGGGATCTCTTTCCGTAAACTTGAGAAGGGATTGGTGGAAGGGGCTGGAGCAGGCATGGGGGCAGTCTTCCTCTTTTTCTTCATCGGCATTCTCATCAGCAGCTGGATGATGAGTGGAACGATTCCTTCATTGATTTACGCAGGGTTCCATTTAATAACCCCTACATTCTTTTTTGCAATCGTCTTCGCCGTCACAGCCATCGTCGGCATCTCGATCGGCAGTTCCTTGACAACAGTGGCAACGGTCGGCGTGGCGTTCATCGGAATGGCGAGTGTACTTGAACTGTCACTGCCGATTGCGGCGGGAGCTATCGTTTCAGGTGCGTTCTTTGGCGATAAAATGTCGCCGTTGTCGGACACGACGAACCTCGCGTCTTCGATAGTGGGGGTCGATCTGTTTGAGCATATCCGCAACATGGGGTGGACGACGGTGCCTGCATTCATCTTGTCATTTGTTTTGTTTGGAGTGATATCACCGGACGTGACGACAGGGGAGTTCGATAAGATTGCAATGTTCCAGGAAACGTTGCTGGAAACAGGGATGATCCATTGGTATACAGTCATTCCGCTCGTTGCTTTATTTATCTTGACGATTTTAAAGGTTCCTGCATTCCTTACATTGGCAATCAGCTCCGCAGTGGCGGTCGTACTTTCTTTTCTCCATCAAAGCATTGGATTTTCACAAGTGCTTGGAATCCTGTTTAGCGGATACGTCTCCACTACCGGAGTTGGGGACGTTGATGCCTTACTGACGCGAGGCGGCATGGAGAGCATGATGTTCACAGTTGCTCTCGTATTGCTAGCGTTAAGCATGGGCGGCTTGCTGTTCACGTTAGGGATTGTCCAAAGTTTGTTGGCGCAGGTTGAAATGCTGTTGAAGAAAGTGTCTTCTGTCATCATGGCATCCGCGATGACAGCGATCGGCATAAATGTATTGATCGGTGAACAGTATTTATCTATATTATTGACGGGGCAGGCGTTCCGAACTCAATACGAGAAGGTCGGCCTTGCAAATAAAAACTTGAGTCGCGTCATGGAAGATGCGGGAACAGTTGTGAATCCACTCGTACCATGGAGTGTATGCGGGATTTTCATAACGAATGTATTAGGTGTTTCGACAGTCGACTATTTGCCTTTCGCATTCTTCTGCCTGTTATCGCCGATATTGACAATTCTATTCGGGTATATGGGGAAGACGTTGACACGCACGACATGATAAAAGAAACACCGAGGTTGTAGACCTCGGTGTTTTGTCATTTATACAACTGAAATTCCTCGGTATAATTCGTCGCTTTCCGAAGTGCTCGTTCCTCGGCTGGAATCCGGACTGACATCATCCAAATGTTGAGTAAGGAAAAGACCACTGCAGTAATAAAGGCATTGAATAATAACGGCAATACAAGCAGCTCTGTAGCGACGATGATGTAATTTGGATGTCGAAGCCATTTGTACGGTCCTTTCCGCACGACCTGCGCATTTGGGAGGACAATGATTTTTGTGTTCCAGAACTTCCCTAATGTAGCGAGGCACCAAACTCTCAGGATTTGCGCCGCCAAGAATATCGCCAACCACATCGGCCATATTGCAGAGAGCTGGCGTTGGAACAATAAAACCTCGGAAATGAGTGCGATAAAAAAGAATACATGCATAGCTACCATAAATGGATAATGGGATGCGCCTGCTTCAAAGGCGCCTTGGTCTTTCATCCATTTTTCGTTTCGCTTCGCAATGAACAATTCAAGAATCCGCTGCAAAATGATCAAGGATACGATAATACCGATCATCATCTATGACACCTCAATCCCATTTCAACAACAGCAATTCACCGCAAAATCCTGGGCCGAGCGCGGCCATCAATCCATAATCGCCTGCCGCCGGTTCGGATTCCATGAATTGCTTGAGTACGTAAAGGACTGTAGGGGAGGACATATTTCCGTGATTCCTTAGAACGTCTCTCGAAATATCGGTTTTAGAACTGTCGAATCCCAAGGAATCCTCGTACGCCGTCAACACTTTTTTGCCGCCAGGATGTGCGACGAAATGAGTGACATCATCTTTATCAAGATTATAGGAACCAAGAAATTCATGCACGAATGGCCCGAGCCAATTGGTAATAATGGATGGAATGCTCTTCGAGAAGATGACATATAAGCCATTGTTTTTAATGTCCCAGCCCATGACATCTTCAGAGTCAGGCATCCACTTTGAAGTGGTGCCGATGATGGACGGTACAGGGATGGATGCAGCAATTTCGGATTGATCCCCCGAAATGAGCGCACAGGCGACGCCGTCAGAGAATAAGGACACCCCGACGAGATTGCTCTTCGAATAGTCATCCTTTTGGAATGTCAAACTGCAAAGCTCTACGGAAAGCACCAATACGTTAGCTTTAGGAAAGGCTTTGCAATATTCGAAAGCCCGGCTTACTCCCGCAGCCCCTCCAGCGCAACCGAGTCCCCAAATCGGAATCCGCTTTACATCGTCGCGAAAAGGCAGCCTGTTCATAATGCGGGCATCTATGCTCGGTGTAGCAATGCCTGTACTGGAAATGAAGAAAATTGCATCGATCTCCGAAGGGGCCACAGCTTCAGCCAATGTAGTGGATTCTTGCAGGCAAGCTTGTACAGCCTGCACACCGAAATCGATTGCTTGGCGGATGTATAAATCATTCCGCTCTTCAAAATCATGCGGCTGTCCATACCACTCAAGTGGCATGCAAACATCCCGCTTCTCGATATCTCCGTTTTGAAAGACTTTCAACAGCCGTTCGATATCTTTAAATTCTCGGCTGAAAAGGGAGCGTGTCAATTGGACAGCTTCCTCCTGTTTCACCTCATGAGGAGGCAGGACAGTACTGACGGAAAGTATTTTTGGCATGGATAGACCTCCGATATCTTTATCAATCTGTTACCTAGAAAGCTAGTTACTAAACATTATCTAATTGTGATGGATGGAAAATGGAATTGCAGTTACAGTAGTTTATGAAGAGGGGGAAACGAATATGAAAGCCCGGCTGACATGCGGGCTTCAATCGGTTGGAGATAGTAGTTTGCACAACCTACGGAAATTCAATTTAAATTTGTCATTGCTTTCTTTCGATCGCTTCTTAGGACCGCGAAGACGTCCTCCCGCCATCCTGATTTTCTGTGCTGCATGTCGCGCGTATAATAGTTGATCGATATTTTCATTTGTATACAGTCTGCCGTTCTGATCAATTGGATGTCCTTGCTTCGCCAACACCATGGCGGCTAATCCATAATCCTGGGTTACGACAATATCCCCTTTTTGAACCTTATTGACGAGAACAAAGTCGACAGCGTCCGCCCCTTTGGAAACGATTATCGTCTCCGCCCCTTCACGATGCATTTCATGGGCTGTGTCGCAAATGAGCGTGCAGGGCAGATTGAATTGCTTTGCAATGGAAATTGTTTCATTGACGACTGGACAGCCATCTGCATCCACAAAAATCATCATGATTGTCTTGACCTCTTTTCAATTGATATGTAAGCGGTTTTAATCATCATACTATATATGAATAGATGCCTCACTATATCATATTCATTCGTTTTCATTTCATTCAATAAGGGTATGTGAATGGAAATATGGGAGAAGGAGCGGGGTAAGCATGAAGAAAGAAGAAGAAGTCAGAATGACGATCGAGGAGTCAGAAAGCTATGGTCGAGCGATAAACGCCCGAAATGCAGCAGTTGAAAGAATTCAAGTGTATGAAGAGGAAGAGATTATTCCTGCCGATCAGCTTCCGCCGCCATTGAGTGAGGACGAAATTAAAAAACGTGTCGGTGAATCAAATTATAACTATATGAAAGACGATAATGTGATGAATTCCATAAACAGTTGAAGAGGGCGGAGGATCGCCCTCTATTTTTATGTTGTTGATTAGTTTTCGGTTGGATTCGAATAGTTATCTATTGAATATGGAAAGTTATCTATTGAAAAACTTGAGTTATCTATTGAATAATAAGTTATCTATTGAATAGCAGGAGTTATCTATCGAATCCGTTCATTTATCACCAAATAGGGACTAACGAATCATTTAACAGTTATTCTTCCGTTATCCGATTTCAGCCGGATTTGGTGCAATTCCTCGCCGAAGCGGCTGCGTGAATTCCGCTCGCCGTAAATATCGATTCGTCCGTGCCCGGTTTTCGCTAGGATGGTCGCATTCGTCGCCTTGTGCGTCGTCGCAATTTCAATGCTTCCATTATCGGTCTGGAAATCGATGTTGCGATCCAAATTTTCACCTGCAAGAACGATTCGGCCATTGTCCGTAATTGCTGTCAGCTCTCCATCGACTTGGTCGAACTCTATACGTCCATTATCAGATTCGGCATAGATCGATTCTGCTTCGACATGTCTCATCGTCACCCGGCCGTTATCGGTTTTTGCCTTCAAGCGGTCCGTTTGCACTTTCAAAATTTCAATGCGGCCGTTATCCGTCTCCGCTTCGAGCGAAGTGGCTGCAAGTTCTGTCAATTCAATGCGTCCGTTATCTGTGCGGCACTCGATTTGTTTCCCAATCAGTTTTTCGGCTTGGATCCTTCCATTATCCGATTTCATGGAAATGGATTGATACAATTTCTTTGGAATGAACACTTTCAATGCCACACCCTTCGTATTGAAATTGAACATGAACAACCAATGCGCTTTGTTTTTCAATTTGATCTTAAGTGTATCTCCGAGGACTTCCGCGGTGAGCTCCAGTTTTTCTTTCGTCCCTGTCAGCTCGATTCTCGTACCAGCCGAGTCGGAAGGGAGGACGGTAAGTGAGCCATGCTGGACTTCGATATCCACCTTTGTGAAACTGTCATCCTGGATCGTGATTACTTCACTCGTTGGACTCGCACTACTATCATCTGCTTCTGCAAATGGATAGGCTTCCAACAGCTCAGCTGCGATCTTTGCAGGCGAGCCAAGGGATGCTGCAATTTCCTCTTCCGCTTTTCCATCATCGCGGCCATTCAAGAAGTATTCACGGATATCCTGGAGAATATCGTTTCTTTCATCTGCAGGCAAACGTTTTAAAGCTTGTTCCAGCTCACTAATAAATCGGTTTTCAGTCATGGCGAACGCCCTCCTCAATCAAAGTATTAACCCCTTCAGTAAAACTGCGCCATTCATCCAATTGTTCGTGCAAATAGTCCCGCCCTACATCTGTCAGTTTGTAATACTTGCGGGGAGGTCCTTCTGTCGATTCCTGAAGGTAAGTCGTGAAATAACCTTCTTTCGTCAGGCGCCGCAGCAATGGATAGACAGAGCCTTCGGAAATGGAAATCTGGTCCGAAATCTTCTGTACAAGTTCATAGCCGTATCGATCTTGTTTATCCAATAGAACGAGGACACACAAATTCAACACGCCTTTTTTGAATTGGATATTCATGAATCATTCTCCTTTCCGGTATTGTTCATTGAACACTACTGACTAATCAAATATACTGATTGGGTACAATATAGCACACGGTATTATTCATTGCAAGGTACTGTGGAAAAATAATTTATCCGAAACTTTTTCATTGACCGCACGTATAGGAGTTATGAAGTAGGAGGTGCACAACATGTTCGGAAGAAAAAAGTCGAAAACAGAAGAAGCAAGGACAACGTATTTCAGCGTCGGCATCATTTCGGTCAATGAACTGAACGATGACCAGTATGAAGCGTGGACAGACGAGTTGATGGATGCCGCTGAGAATGTAGGATCTACGACTTCTCTAATTCAAGCCAGCTGGGATGAAGAGCAATTGAAGATTCTTATAAAGCGTTTTCCGGAAGTAGAAATGAACGAGACATTTTTTATAATAAATGAAATTATTCATGAAGATATTGAGAAGGAAATCAAATTACTCGAGCAAAAGCATAAATGGAAGAAGTTCTTTAATACGATTCCGCTGACGGATTATATTGACGCGGAGGATCGTGTAGTGTTGGACGCAAGTAAAACGCTTTTCTGTACAAATGATGTGCAGGAAGCAGCGAGATTCTTAAAAAACAGGCTGGAAGGGTAGTCAACTAAGGAGGAAACGGTATGGAAGGAAGTTATTTCGTTGGATGGGGAACGCTTGCGTTAATTAATGCGGGGATTGCACAAGGGAAAAATAGGAGCGGGCTGAATTGGTTTTTCCTATCATTGCTGTTAGGTCCATTCGCAACATTCTGCCTCGTCATTGCTGATAAAAGATAACTTTTTCAAAAATGTTGACATATGGTAAACTATTTTTGTACTCGAAATAAATAGTTGTAGGGGGAATTGGTAATGGCAGAAGTGAAGATCATCTTTGCAAAGGATGAATTGATTAGCGGAAGCGAAGCACGGAAAAATTTCGTTGAGCAGCAGAAGGCTGGTTATTGTTCGGTCTTGATTGAAGACACGCATTACGTCGTCATCAAGGAAGCCGAAAAGGCAAATGTTGAAAAAGTCCGGGTGATGGCAGGAAACATTGCACGTGATTTGGCGACGCAAAAAGTGGATAAGGCGACTGTACAGCAAGGCGTCTTAGGGAATGTGTTTGCAGGATTGCAAAAAGAGGATGTCCATACTGCTTTCGCGGAAGGTTGGGATCTAGGTTCCTACCAATTCCTGTCTTATAAATCAGAGGCGGAACGATTCAACACAGAACTTGAAGTCGATGAAAGCGATATGCAAGCAGCCATTCAAACAGGCAAAATACGTGCAGCTGCAACCGCCTTCTCACGTGACTTGATGAATGAATTGTCGGACGTCTTGAACCCTGAAACGTATCCTGAAGTATTGAAGCAAAAGTTCGAAGGCAAAGATGTTGAAGTAACAGTACACGGCAAAGAGCAGCTAGAAGAGATGGAAATGAACGGTCTACTGACGGTTTGCCGGGGAAGCAAATACAACCCATCATTTGTGGAAATCCGATATGAAGGGGATGCCACTAAACCGCTTGTCGCGCTCGTCGGAAAAGGCGTTACATTCGATACAGGTGGCATCAGCCTGAAGAGCGGCAAAGATTTAAGTGATATGCGTATGGATATGGGCGGTTCCGCGGCAGTTGCTGGAGCAATGCAGCTGCTCGTCGATTCACAGGCGAAAGTGAATGTCATCGCGTTGATTCCGATGGTTGAAAACACGCCGGATGCCAATTCCGTATTCCCTGGCGAAGTCATCCGTTTTAAAAACGGCAAAACAGTCCAAGTTGGGAATACAGACGCAGAAGGACGCCTCATCTTAGTAGACGCACTAATCCGTGCGGGCGAACTGAATGCTGAATATATTGTTGACATTGCGACGTTAACAGGTGCCATTGTTAATGCATTAGGCTCGGAAATTGGCGGCGTTTTCGGCGATGAAGAATTGTCCTTCATCATGAAAAAAGTAGGCGATCAAAACGGTGACTTCGTCTGGCCAATGCCATTGGTCGAAGCATACGACAAGTCGCTGGCAAGCGATTATGCGGACATGAATAATATCAGTTCATTGAACTTTGCAGGTTCCATTACAGCAGGCCTATTCCTACGCCGCTTCGTGCCTGAAAACAGCAAATGGCTTCACGTTGACATGGCGGGCATGATGAGCAAGTCAAGTGCATCCGGGTATTATGCAAAATCTGCAACCGGCTATGGTGCTAGATTGCTGGCCGACTACACTGTTGAAATTTCGAAGTAATATAGCGCGAAGAGGGAGCTGTCCAGGATAAGCCAGGACAGCTCTTTTTATTACGCTTGGAAAGAAGTCGGCCAGCACCCAAAACAGGGCATCCCGCGTCCAAAGTGGGGTGTTGCGCGTCCAAAACCAGCCTCGCTACGTCCAAAGTACGTTGTTCAGTGTCCCAAGCCAGACATCCTATCTTATTAGATTCTCTTCCTTTATCATGTTCGTTAAAAATTTTGACTATAATTTGGTAATGTAGTGTAATATATTGTGTATATAAAGAAATATCTGTTTTCAGGGAAGGTGATCTCTCAAATGATTAATAACGAAAACCCGATACAATTACTTCCTATACTCAACGAATTATACCCAGTAGAGTTACTTACGGTTCAAGCAGTAACAAATGAGATATTCCGATGTACTGCCAAACAGGATGTTTACTTCGCCAGAATCACCAATTACAAGTCTTACGAAGAACAGCTTGAAGAAGTTACATATACAAACTTCTTGAAAAAAGAAGGATTGGCAGTATCGCCAACAATTTCTTCATTGAATCGGAATGTAGTAGAAAAAATAATACTTGGCAGCAAAGAAGCATTAACCGTTCTATATAAAGCAGCCCCTGGTATCCATTTACCAAGAGATCAGTGGAACGCCGATGTATTAAAAGAATTTGGCCGACAAATCGGTAGATTACATTGTTTTTCAAAGAAATTTGAAGAGATCCATCCAGTGAAGCATATTAAAAATTGGTATGAGAATGAGGAATATGCTTTTCACAAATATATCCCTGAAGGGGAAAGTGCGATTAGGGATATTGCGCAAGACGTTTTATCATCGATTAAAGCGTTGCCACAAAACCGTTCGAACTACGGATTGCTCCATGGAGATTTGTGGTTAGAAAACGTATTGGTTGATGAAGGTTCGAAATTATCAATAGTCGATTTTCAAGACTGCGAGAAAAATTTCTATATTTTCGATTTGGTTGTCCCCATTTACAGCGCGATTGAATATTCTTTCGTAGGGGGAGGCAATATAGTCGATTATGGACGAGACGTCGCAAAAGCGGTTATTGACGGATACCAAGAGGAGAATGACCTTCCTGCTGAAATGCTTGAACACCTTCCATTGTTCATTAAACTAAAGGAAGTCTTCGAATACAGCATGATGCATATGTACTGGAATAAAGAAAAGCTAACAGAAGAGCAAATTCGAATCATGAACCATTATAGGATGAGAATTGAACGGAATCAGTCGCTACTAAGTTAAAACTACTGGTGAGTTGTAGAGGGGGAATATCTATGGAACAAAATACTACACAAGCTTACACACCACCTAAACATTTCGTTTCAGCAGCAACAATAGTACTTAATGACAAAAATGAAATTTTATTAATTAAAGGACCTTTGAGAGGCTGGGAGATGCCAGGTGGAATCGTTGAAGAAGGTGAGTCTTTGAAAGAGGCAGCAATTAGGGAAACAAAGGAGGAGTCAGGTATTGAAATTGAAGTTCTTAAATTCTGTGGAATATTTCAGAATGTGAACAAATCAATTTGTAATACGCTATTTTTAGCTAAGCCAATCGGAGGCGAATTAACAACTTCACCAGAGAGTTTGGAAGTTGGTTTCTATCCTGTCAAACAAGCTTTGGAAATGGTGACCCTGGGGAATTTCAGGCAAAGAATAGAATACTGTCTTGATAACAGTATTCAACCATTTTATGTGGAATTTTAGGACCTATGGCTAGGGGGATTAATTTGAAAATCAGGCTGTCGAAATACGATGAAAATTGGGTTCAAATGTTCAATGCTGAAGCTCTAATTTTAAGAGGAATATTCGGGGATGAAATCATCAAATTCGAACATTTTGGGAGTACCGCTGTTCCGGGGATGAAGGCAAAGCCTGTCATCGATATGATGTGTCTCGTGAAAGACATCAAGAAGATCGATTCGTTTAATGAACAGATGCTTTCGCTTGGATATAACGTTGTTGGTGAATGGGGAATCGAAGGCAGACGATTATTTCGCAAAGGTGGGGAAAAGAGAACCCATCATATTCATGTCTATCAGCAGGATAACATACATATTCAAAGACATCTGGTATTGCGAGATTATTTGAGAGCGCACCCTGACGAAGCCGCACGATATACATATTTAAAAGAAGAATTGGCTCAACGATATGATGACACAGCTTTTTACAGCAAAGCAAAAAAGCCTTTCGTAGAGGAATTGGAACAGCTTGCGTTGAATTGGAATAATAACCTGCAAGTATGAGCCCTCCATAATGAGGGATGGGATACATGAGTTGGTTGGGATGTAACGAAACTACAAAGGGGATTATTAATGAAAAACTTCCGCTATGAAATAGTAAAGATACCTGCGTATCGAGGAGTCGGATTAAAGTGGGATGGTCCGTACACAGAAATTACTATTCTGAAAGAACTTATTGCTAATGTGAGTAGTAGAGTTCACGAGTTAGATCATACAATCAATCCAAAAGTGCAATTAGGATTGTCCTATCATCTTAGACCCGATGGATTTGTACATTATTCTGTATATGAAGTTAGTGAAGAACAAGAGTTCCCTGAAGGAATGATGGAAATAAACGTACCAGAAATGACATATTTAATGACACATCATACAAGAGAGCAAGACATCGGTCAAACTTATGGGAAAATATTGGAGTGGCTAAAAATAAGTGATTATGAACCTTACATTGAGCCGAATGTTGATTATTATGATGATTTACCAATAAAGCACGAAAGGTATCCGAGTGATCGTGATGTAAATAACCCCCATTTTGATATTTATATACCTATACAGCGTAATAAGTGAGGGATAGAACAATGATTTCATTAAAAGATGTAAAGGATGCCAAAGAACGAATTAGCGCTATAGCGCATGTTACGCCGATTCTACAATCAGAGCAACTCTCCAAAATATGTGGAAATCAGATGTTTTTAAAATCGGAGCATTTCCAAAAGACAGGTTCATTTAAAATACGAGGAGCAAGCAACAAAGTCATACATGCTATTGAAAATGGAGCGAAGTATGTAACAGCGGCATCATCAGGCAATCACGGCCAAGCCGTCGCCTATATTGCAAATAAATATGGAGTTCCGGCAACAATTGTCGTTCCTGAAAACGTCAGTACGTGTAAAGTTAACGCAATACAAGCATACAATGGCAAGGTGGAAATGTGCGGTACTACTTCTGGAGAGCGATTGCCAAGAGCACAGGCGATTGCCGATCAAGAAAAAGGCGTATTCATTCCTCCGTATGACGACCCATTCATAATGGCAGGGCAAGGAACGATTGGATTGGAAATTTTAAACCAGGTGGAAAATGTCGACGTAATCATTGTCCCCATCGGAGGCGGGGGGCTCATATCCGGAATTCTGACTGCAATTAAAGAAACGAATCCGAACATCAAAGTGATTGGTGTAGAGCCTGAGCTTGCCAATGATACATACCTTTCTTTGCAAAATAAGAAAATTACCGCAATCAATGCTGCCGCTACCATTGCAGATGGATTAAGAACCAACCAGCCAGGTGACCTAACCTTCCCTGTTCTTGAGAAATATCTGGACGATATGGTCGTTGTTAGCGAAGACGAAATCCGTCAGGCATTCAGTTTCATTTTGGAACGCACGAAGCAACTAATAGAACCGTCAAGCGCCACAACAGTAGCAGCCGCTATGTTCAATAAACTGAACATCCAAGGTAAAAACATTGTAACCGTCATCTCTGGTGGAAACGTAGATTTAGATAAAGTTCATCAGTATATTGTTACTACTACGAGGTGACTGATTCTAATACATTGTCCGTTTCGTAAAGGGTTTTAGGAAGTAGCTAAATTGGGGGTGAGTTATATGTTATTGGTATATATTGTTATTGGACTATTTATTTTGTATTTAGTCATCTTTGCAGCAGTAAAGGATGCGATTGATAAGTCGGAAGTTGGAAAGTTACTAATAATGAAGTATAGAGTTAACAATAAAACTCTTCCGGTCAGTGACGAGGAAATAGAAAAGGAGTTAGAAGACGATTTTAAGGATTAGAAATAGGGGATGATAAATAGTAAACTAAAGGTCACGTTAGTAGGGAAATAAAGGACATAACGCTAAATACGTTATGTCCTTTATTGCTAGTTAATGAATTTCTCAATTTCATCCTTATGATCATCCACGAACGTATCTAACAACTGATTTATTTTTTTGTCGAATTCTTCTACTTCATCAGCTTCAACAGATTCAAATGTCTGCCCAAGCATCTCTTCAATGTAAGCAATCATATAAACGCTTGTTTCACTCATTATTTCATAATGTTTAACGAGCTACTCATTTAGATCCATTCCCAGTTTTTTAGCTTGGGATTCTGGGAATTGACGTCTTTCTTTTGCCATTTCACTGTCGTCGTCCTTTGGTGGATAAAGCTCTACTACTGAACTTTTCGTTTCCTGAATTTCTTGGAGTTTGTCAGACACATCGAGATTCAATCTCTTTGCTTCTTGGACGGCTAATTTCGCTTTTATCATCCCATCTAGATTCTCTAAAACTTTATCATCCTCATATAAAAAGCGCAGTTCACCGACTGTAATTTCATCCCCTCTTACAATGGCCGCAACGTCGTCATCCTCATACTTGGAAATAGAATTGCATCCAGCCAGGATTAGTATACAGCTAAGAAACATGACACTTGTAATTCTTTTCATTCATCCCACCCCTTTGTTTACATGAACACTCCTCATTCATTCACAAACAATAATTTGCCGCTCGAAGGTCCCCTTTTTCGCAACACAGCGATCAACGATTTCGAAGCCTGCTTCAGTAATCATATGATCCATTGGTTCAATCGTGACAACGACCAGTCTCGAAGTAATTCGTCTAGCGTCTTTTAAGATTTCCTGTTGTCCTTCAGCGGTGATGTGCGTGAAGAGATTATAGGGCATGTCAATAATCGCAGCATCATATGTATCCGTCACATCGGAAATAGGGCCGATGACAACTTCCCCCTCCAACCCGAAGTGGGCGAGGTTCTTCCTCGAGCCGAGACAGACGAGAGGGTTGATGTCTCTGCCGACAATGTCAATGCCCATGGAGCGCGCTTCTACCAAGACCGTGCCGATTCCGCAACAAGGATCGATTGCCCGAATCCCTTCCGGATGCGGTACGGCGATGTTTGCGACAGCCCGGGCAACGCGTGTACTCAGCGCAGTGGAATACATATGAGGCTTTTGCATATGAAACCGCCAGATCGGCTCGCTCTCCACTAAAATGCCGAAATGCCAAATTTCATCCAGTGAGACAATCCCGAAATTGACCTTCGGCTCCAGTAAATCCGCTTCCCCTTGGATAACTTCACCGATCTTCCGCTCAATGCTGCGCCGCTCCGGATGATGGAGTTTTGCAGTCGTGTCAAGGGCGATCGAGTTCAGGCAAGTCACTTTGAATGATTTATGGGTGACAAATTCAGATGCCTGCTCGATTAGTTCGTCCAAATTGTTCCCGGAGAATAGTACTTCAAGTCGCTCCTTCATGAAAGGGCTCCTGCTCGGATCGATCTTTACACTGCTCTTGATGAGATTCGATGGCCCGTCAAAACCGAAAAAGGCCCTCATTTCCAACCGACAAAGATCATGTTCGTCAGTTTGCCTTACATATGTGTAGATGAATTCTTTGTTTTCAACTTCAAATGCATGTTTCAATTTGCCGCCTCGATCCCTTCAAGCAATTTGAAGAGGAACTGATAGGCGAGGTCAATGGCATCTTTTATTGCCATGTCCTTTTGGAAGCCGTCAAGTTGGTCGAGAGGAATATTTACATCCCAAAGACCGTCCTTGTCTGAGAACATTGCGCTATAAGTTTTTAAACCGAGATTTTCATCCAAATAGTCCTTCAGGAAAGCACCCCATTTTTTCTGGACTTTCAAACCGAAGAGGACAGTGAACGTCCTGAAGACATCATCCATTTCAATAGCGATACCATCGATACCGATTGTTTCGAATGCATCCGATTCAACATACAAGAATTCCTCGGCATTTTTGGAGAAATAAGAGACAGGCTCTTGCATGAATGAATCCTGTTCTTCCTTGAGCACATCTTCTGTCTCTTTCAAGCATCTTTCAATGACTGGAAAACTCCATTCTTTATTTTCAACTTCAATGTTTTCAGTAAGTAAACCTTGTTTAACAGCGTACTCTCTTTCAATCGGGAACAATGAAGTACCGTCTTGAGCGACTAATTTTGCGATTTTATCTTTCAACATGGAAGACACTCCTTTTCACTCACAAGTATACATCACTTCATAACTCTTATGCCGGGTTATTCATCCGGATACCAAGGATTCAAATGGATGAGCACTTCATCCACATCTGCATGTTCATTGATGATTAAATTTCGGATTTCACTCGAAATGTCATGGCCTTCCTGGATCGTCAACGTTCCGGAAATGCCGATCCGTAAATCGACAAGTACATAATGCCCGTGCTCGCGCGCACGTAGTCTGTCAATCCTTTTCACTTCAGGGACCGTACGAATCAACGCGGCAAATTCCCGGAGCCGCTCTTCGGACACATTTTTTTCCATCAGGATGTCCATCGAGTCTTTCCCTATCTCATAAGCAAGTCTGAGGACAAGCACAGAGACGATTACCCCTGCAAAAGGGTCTCCGTATAACAGGAAAGGGATATGATAAGCGTCGCCGATCAATGCCAAGCCGATACCGACAACAGCTGCGAGCGATGCATAGACGTCTGCCAAATGGTCATACGCCGTAGCAATCAAACCTTTACTGTTCACTTTCTTGCCAATGCGCATCGTGTAGATATAGAGGGCCTGCTTCCAGATGAGGGATATGATGGCTGTGAGTAGGGCGATGACACTCGCTTTCGCCGGCTCCTCAAAAAAAGCTTTGACAGCTTCGTATCCGATATAAATGGCTGCAATCCCTAAAATGATCGCAACAATGCCAGACCCAATGACTTCAGCTTTTCCATGACCGTAAGGATGATCGTCATCAGCAGGACGTTGTGAATATCGCATGGACGTCAATGCGGCAGCTGATGCGACGACATCTCCCGCGTTATGGAAGCCATCCGCCAGTAAAACGGGACTGTTGAACAGCACCCCAACGAGGATTTTCAGGACGGTTAATACGATATTACTCATCAAGCTGATCCATATCGCAAAAACTGAAGCGATGGAATGGTTTTGGTTAGTTGACATTAATCTGGCCTCCAAGCATTTTTTCCCTAGGGAAACAAAAACCCTTGACATATTGTTGTCAAGGGTTGGGCAAAATATAATCTATTGGTGCAATCATCATATACATTTATCATGGTCATCACTCTTTTTTCGTCAGTCAATAAAGCATAGCACTAACCACCAGTGTGGGCAAGGAATCGGCAAAGAATGACAAAGGTTGCAACCTGAATCGGATTTCATTGCAATTGCTAGATCGATTTATTATAATACAATATAATGAATAAAAATACATATGAGAGGTTGATACTATATGAAACTTTGGGGAGGCCGTTTTACAAGCCGCGCTGATGAAATTATGGAGCAGTTCAACACGTCATTGCCTGTTGATTATAGATTATACAAGGAAGATATAGCAGGAAGCTTGGCACACGTCGCGATGCTTGTCCATACCGATTTACTGACTCCTGAAGAAGGGGACTTGCTCGTACAAGGATTGGAATCGATAAAGCATGATATTGAAAACGGTGACCTCGACATTGAAGGTGATTATGAAGATATCCACTCTTTCGTAGAGATGAATTTGACAGAACGAATCGGGGAAACGGGGAAGAAGCTCCATACCGCGCGCAGCAGGAACGACCAAGTGGCGGTCGATATGCGCCTGTATGCAAAGAATAAAGCGGTCGAAGTCATAGACGGCTTGCAGACTCTGATCGATTCCTTGCATGCAAAAGCTGCAGCGAATAATGTCATCATGCCAGGATATACACATTTGCAACGAGCACAAGTCGTCACATTCGGCCATCATTTAGGAGCCTATGAGCAAATGTTCAAGCGTGATAAAAAACGTGTCGGCAATGCGCTGGATTTATTGGATGAAAACCCGTTAGGATGCGGAGCGCTTGCAGGTACTACACATAATATCGACAGAAACGTGACGACTACACTATTAGGCTTTTCGAAACCGGTCGATAACTTTCTTGACGGTGTGAGCGACCGGGATTATATGCTGGAACTCATGTCCGACTTCTCCATTATCATGATGCATTTGAGCCGTTTAAGCGAAGAGCTGATTTTATGGAGCAGCCAGGAATTTAAATTTATCTCGATGGCAGATGCATACTCCACGGGCAGCAGCATCATGCCGCAGAAGAAAAATCCGGACGCAGCGGAACTCATCCGCGGTAAAACTGGAAGAGTGTACGGCTCCTTATTCGCTTTATTGACGACATTGAAAGGTTTGCCTCTAACGTATAACAAAGACATGCAAGAGGATAAAGAGCAGTTTTTTGACGCACTCGATACTGTCCTTGATTGCATGGAGGTCATGTCGAAGATGATCGACACATTGACGGTGAATGCAGACAATATGAAAGCGGCCATCAAAGCCGGCTTCCTGAATGCAACTGAAGTCGCCGATTATTTGGTAGCGAAAGGTACACCGTTCCGTGACGCCCATGAAATCGTCGGTAAAATCATCATTTATTGCGAAGCGGAGAAGAAAGCGATTGAAGATTTGACTGTGCAGGAGCTTGCTAAGTTCAGTGAGAAAATCGAAGATGACATTTACGACTATATCGACTACGAAAATATCTTGACGAAGGGGAATAAGGGGTTGATGAGGGAAGTCGGCGAGTAAGCGAATACGCCGGGAAACCGTGTGCTCATAAAAGTCGTTTTTGAGCTCATAAAACCAGAAAGCCAGAGGGATTTCCTCTGGCTTTTCTCATACGCTCTGAATTCTATAATGAATCGTCAAAAACGGTATCGAAAAAATCCACATTTCATGCCTTGCGGTCAGCGAGCCGTCTCCTTCTTCGCGAACAACGAAATTTTCCTCTAGCGGCAGTCTAAAATACTTTCCTAATTTCGTTGTCAAATAGATACCCGCGTCTGAATCAGGAAAAATTTTCATGCTCGTCAGCTGCAAGTCATTTCCATGTTCGATCAACTCCAAGACGCCTGTCATCGTGGAACAAGGGAGCGGCAATGCGATATTCATGAAATACTGTCCTTCATTCGTTTGATGTGAGGAATAAAGGGCGATGAATGCATAGTGTTCATCCACCTTTCGGATCCAAGCGCGGACATCCTCCCGTCCATCCACGCCATTATGTAATGTAAGTATATCGCCCGTCATTTCAACCTCATTCCGATGGAGCGGCAAATTGATCTGCTCCGTTCTCCGGCTAATGAATGAATAAAAAAATGCAAATGGCTTGAACCATCGATGCCAATGGACAGTGGCGAACAGGCGGTAATCGATCGTGTTTTCGTAAAAATCCAGGATACGAGGCGAAACCTTGTTTATTCCATAAAGATTCATGTTATCAACAAGACCTCTATGCTTACCCGGCTCGCCAAGCTGAGCGATACGCTGCTTTCCTTTTACTCTACTAATCGGGAAATTTGGTTCTTTATAAACGGAAGAGGGAACGGACAACGCCCATCCAACAATGCCAAATAGCGCAAAGACAATGCAATTCAAGACGCCATGGAAGCGAAGCATGAAGTCAATCGTAATGGAAGTGAGACCGAAACCATTTCCTAGTACGTAAAGGAGCGAGAAGACTATTGTGAGACCGAGCGACGTGAATGAAGTGACGATGAGCCATTTTTGCATACGGGTCGGAAAGCGCGTACGCCATGCAATTGCGATTAATCCAGCCAATCCGACGATGTAAAGGAGTACAGAAAACAACTCGATCCATCTTGAAAAGGTAATGCCGATTGCGACGACCATCGGTGCTGCCAATAAGAGTCCTGTGAAAAACGAAAAGGACTTCGGCTTATACAGCCTTCCCAGAAGTCCAATGAAAATAGGCAATAAAAATGCGGAGTAATGGAAATGAATGCCGGTCAGCCAAGTTAATAATGGGGTGAAGCCCGTATCAATATCCGCTATATAGGCAAAATACCAACCACCGCCGAGTGCTATGTACATCATCCCGAGATCGATTGAAAACTCCTCGATATTTGTGAATCCGCGGCGCGAAAACCGGGTCAGTCCATACAATGCAATGATAACTGTGAACGCCAAATAGATGATGGCAGGAATCGCGGACCATTCAGGTGAAAATAGTTGGATGATAGCAATCGATATATAGGCTGGAATCGCAAAAAAAGAATAGAACCTCGAAAACCAATCCCCACGCTTCATTACTGAACGAAGTGCTATCGGTACATAAACGATCTGCGCAATTGTCAGCAATAAAAATGGCCACGGCTCCTTACTGAAAACTGCTATGATCATAAAGAATAGAAAGTGGATAAGCACGAATTTACGCATCTTGGACAAACTCCCCTTCATAGGAAAAGACATGGCCGATCAGCGGATTCCGTACGTTTACGTTTATACGATAAACCGCGGCCGCTTCATCATAACATTCCGTCACCGTCGCTAAACCTTGCAAGAGCTTTGGTAAAGGCAACTCGACTTTGCCGAGGACGAGGCGTTGATTCAAAGAATGGATCGTCAGCGAACCATCATCCGAAACGTCGAAAGCCAAATCGGAATAGACTAGTGGCGGCTCCCCGAGATAATCTTTTATGACAAGGCGTTTTTCATCCAAGCTCATCAACGCATTGAAATAGCGCTTTGTCGTACCGAAATGAAAGATGCGCTCCCAATGAATTTGACTTTCGCCATTGGAGCCAAGAAAGGCTGTGTTCTTGATTGAAAATGGAACGTTTATTCCTCGTTCCGGGAATAGCAGTTTCCAGTTGACACCAATCTTGAAAAGGGGATATAGCCACTTAGGGCCTCCTTTAATTTCCTTCATTGTTCCCGTCGCTTCAAAAACATTGCCATCTGCAAGGTCATAACGTTTTTGCAGCATCGGATGCAACCGTTTGAAATTTTCTCCGAGAACCGTTCTATAAATTGACACTTGTCCATTCACCTTTTCCTTTTGCAACTTTTTGCTGTAGGGACGTCTTCACTCGTCCAATAACCGATAAGTGATAGAACAAACAATGACAGATTGAATGTCACTGGGTTAAAGGGGTGCATAGCCACGTCAGGAGCCGCAATGATCGCTGCAACGGTGAGTAAAGGAAAGACTGCTATCTGAATGGCGAATAAATGCTTTTTCTTCTGATAAAAGAACCAAAGAATCCCTAACAGCACCTCAGCGATGCCAATGCCGATTATCATTGCAGTTAGTTTTGAATCCTCCAGGGGTAATGCGCTCGCCAACATCCGTTTCTCCTCGGGGTGGTTCCCGATGATTTTTGGAATAAGTCCATGATAAATCCATATGAAGGAAAACAGTATGGCAAGTCCATATGTCGAGAAAAAGCGGAAGTATTGGGAACGGGGAGCTTCCCCTTTCTCAAGCCATCGTTTCAACACATCGAAACTGAGGGCAGTGCCCCATCCAATGATAGGGCGGAAGATGAATGTATCAAACGCTTTGCCGAACTTACCAAAATTCGGATCATAATCATATTGCGTTAAAAATCTCGTCCCTTCTTGCCGGAGCTCATATTTCCAGTATCCTTTTCCTTCCTTAATTGGCGAAAACCATTGATCAGTTCCGAAATGAAGAGAGGAAGACCGCGTGCCATCTCCTTTATTGAATGTCCCTGTACTTTTCCCCCAGCCTTCAACGGTGAATAGGGGAGTGACGCTCCGTTTGTACGTGAACTTCTGCGGCTCGCCATCTTTTTTCGGCAAATAGGTGATGGAGGAGAACCTCAGATCCCACTGCGAATGCAAGTCCGGATCTTGAGAAGCATTCCATACATTATCTATATTTGAATCAATCTCTATTTCAACGTAAATAGGCTTTTTATTCATCAAGTTTCACCTCATAGCAATGACGATTTTGGAAAAGATAGGTTGCCAAACTAGAGTACGAAAAGTTATCGATCATTTCCCATATTTTATCGATCATTTCCCGAAAGTTATCGGTCAATCTGGAGAAGATATCGATTATTTCCCAACGTATATCGATCATTTCCCGGAAGTTATTGTCGTTTTAGGACTAATGGCCCGCCAGTTTCCAACGCTTCCAACCTCACAACACAAAAAAAAGGAGCCGCTAAGCTCCTTTTTTTCATCCCATTATATTGTAGCCACCATCGACGTAAATAATTTCGCCGGTTACACCGCTTGAAAGATCGCTTAACATCGCAATCGACATCTTCGCGACTTCCTCATTTGTAATATTGCGTTTCAACGGAGCTTTTTCTTCGATTTGCCCCAAAATCGTGTTGAAGGAAGGAACGCCTTTCGCGGAAAGGGTCCGGACTGCGCCTGCTGAAATCGCATTGACGCGGATTGCTTCTTTCCCTAAATCATTTGCCAAGTAGCGGACAGATGCTTCAAGCGCAGCCTTTGCCACACCCATTACATTGTATCCGTCAAGCACCCGTTCAGCACCTAAATAGCTCATTGTGATGATCGAGCCGCCTTCTGTCATGAAGCGACGCGCTTCCCTAGCTGTTGCAACGAGGGAATAAGCGCTTGAATCTTGTGCGAATGCATAGCCGCTCCTTGTTGTTTCGACAAAATCATTGCGTAAATCTTCTGCATGCGCAAATGCGATCGAATGGACAATTCCGTGTATTGTACCTAGTGTTTCGCCGATCAATGTAAATGCATGTTGAATGCTTTCATCTTCATTCACATCACATTGGACGATCATTTTCGGCTCCAGTCCATTGCTTTCCAATGCTTTCTCCAGCTTGGCAAGGGAACGTTCTTTACGGTACGTGAAAATAACATTCGCACCTACTTCAAAAAGGGACTTCGCTACACCCCAAGCAATGCTTCGCTCGTTTGCAACACCCATAACGACAATGTTCTTTCCTTTAAGCTTCAATAAATCTTCCATAATGGCCTCCTCAATCGGTAGAAAACTATCACCTAATATTAGTACCTGATAATAACAATAGTATAGCATATTCTCCTTTAATTCAAAACTCCAATCATAAAGCCGGGAATAAAAAATAAGTACAAAATTTATAATAATACAGTTGACTTTATATTTATGCATACGTATACTAATCCTAACGATAAAAGGGGTGGGGGACATGAAGATAGGAATCATCGGTGCTACCGGGTATGGCGGGCTTGAATTGATTCGATTGTTGCACAATCATCCGGAAGTGGAACAAATCGATTTATTCACATCATCTGATGAAGGGACATCGTTTTCCGCCAAATTTCCACATGTCACGAACTTGTATGATCAGTCTCTTCTGAAAATAGATCATGCACAATTGAAGAATTATGATGTCCTGTTTGCGAGTACACCGGCGGGAGTGACGAGCCATTTACTGCCACCGCTCATCGGAAATGGACCTAAATTGATAGATTTGTCCGGAGAATTCCGTTTGAAAGATACGGCGGAGTATGAACAATGGTATAAGAAAACTCCTGCACCAGCTGAAGCGGTCGAGCTAAGCGCCTACGGATTGACGGAATGGAATTACGAAACGATTAAAAACGCACAGCTCATTGCGAACCCGGGCTGCTATCCGACTGCAGTGCTACTTTCTTTACTGCCGTTACTTAAAGAGAGACTGATAGATCCCTCGGCACTTATCATCGATGCGAAAAGTGGCGTGTCAGGAGCCGGGAATACACCGGGGCCGATGACGCATTTCAGTGAAACAAATGAAAACTTTTCGATCTATAAAATAAATGAGCACCAGCATATTCCCGAAATTGAACAAGGGATTGCCCAGTTTAGTAATCAAAAAGTACCAGTGACGTTCACAACACATCTCGTTCCGATGACGAGGGGGATAATGGCTACGAGCTATGCACCCGTGAATGCGGGCGTCACGGAAGAACAGCTTGTCAACTGTTTGAAAGATACCTATGAGGGCCGACCTTTTGTAAGGATCATGAATGAATCGAAGAAATTTTGTACGAAGCAAGTGGCCGGTTCAAACTTCTGTGATATTCACGTGAAAGTGGATCCGAGGACGAACCGGGCAACAATCGTCTCGGTCATCGACAACTTGGTGAAAGGCGCTGCCGGGCAGGCAGTGCAAAATATGAATGTGCAATTCGGTTTGGATGAAACGTCAGGATTGACACAAGTTCCATTATTCATTTAAAGAGGAGGAATTGGTATGGCGGTAGCTGTTCAACAATTGAAACCCGTATCAGGCAAAAATATAGCAACACCTAAAGGGTTCAAAGCGGTCGGCATCCATTGCGGACTGAAGCACAAGAAATATGATTTGGCGGTATTGCTCAGCGACGTCCCGGCGAGTGTGGCGGGTGTTTTTACAACGAACGCCATCCAGGCGGCCCCTCTTGTAGTGACGAAAGAAGTTGTGCACAAAAACGGTAAGATGCAGGCGGTCATCGTCAATTCAGGCAATGCGAATGCATGCACCGGGAAACAGGGCATGATCGATGCGCTCCTGATGCAGGAGAAGACGGCCGAGCAATTCGGCATTGCTCCGGACTTGGTAGGAGTGGCGTCAACAGGCGTCATCGGCGAGAAACTGAATATGGAACCTTTGCTGAAAGGGATTGAACAGCTGAAGCCGACAAATACTCTCGAAGGGTCCATTCAGTTTTCCCAAGCAATCTTGACAACGGATACGGTCACGAAGAACACTGCCTACCGAACTGAAGTGGATGGCAAGGAAGTCATCGTCGCGGGTACAGCGAAAGGTTCAGGGATGATTGAACCGAATATGGCCACGATGCTTGGCTTTATTACGACGGATGCGAAAATCGACTCTGTCCATTTACAGGAAGCTTTGAAGTCAGTGACTGATGTGACATTCAACTCGATTACGGTTGATGGAGATACGTCCACGAACGACATGGTCCTCGTGCTGGCGAACGGCATGGCGGAAAACGAGCCATTATCTCCTGCGCATCCTGACTGGGACTCCTTCATCCAGACTTTGCATGCAGTCGCACAAGACCTTGCAAAAATGATTGCAAAGGACGGGGAAGGGGCGACAAAGCTCATCGAAGTTGAAGTGGATGGTGCCGTGACAGACGCTGAAGCGAGAAAAATCGCCAAGACGGTTGTCGGCTCTCCACTCGTTAAGACAGCAGTGTTCGGCTGCGACGCAAACTGGGGAAGGGTCATTGCAGCGGTCGGGTATAGCGGTGCGTCCGTCGATCCTCTAGGAATTACAATAAAGATTGGTGACACACCAGTCGTCAAGGACGGCGAGCCGGTCATCTTCTCTGAAGAGCAGCTGCTACATTACTTGAAACAGCCTGAAGTGAAGATTCATGTCGGGTTGAATAAAGGAAATGGCCACGGAATAGCATGGGGGTGCGATTTGACATATGACTACGTTCAAATCAATGCTTCTTACCGATCGTAAACGGATTGTCATTAAGCTCGGAGGCAGTATGCTCGAAGGGTTGCAAAGCGGTTTTTTTACGAAATTTCACGAAATGAAAAGTGCCGGCTACGAAATTGTCATTGTCCATGGAGGCGGGCCTTCCATCAATACAGCGTTAAAGAAGAATGCGATTGCGTCGAACATCGACAATGGCATTCGGGTCACTTGCGATCAATCCATCGCAATCGTGAGGGATGTCTTGATCGGTGAAGTGAATCCATCACTAGTCCATCAGTTGAATCGTGAAGGCATCGATGCAATCGGACTGAGCGGATTCGACGGGAAACTATTGTCGTGTACATTGCTCGATAAAGAACGCTATGGCTTTGTTGGTGACATTCAGCAGGTGAATGACCGTTTGCTTGTAAAATTACTAGCCAGTGGAATTGTTCCTGTCGTCTCTTGTATCGGTGCAACGGAATGCGGTAAACCCCTCAATATAAACGCGGATACAGTTGCTAGCAAAATTGCGCTAGCGATTGGTGCGGAGAGTCTCCTGTTTGTGACGGATACACCTGGAATAAAGATCGGAAATGAAATTCAATCAACCGTTTCGCCAAGCGATATCGCAAAATGGATTGAGGCTGGAGATATATACGGTGGGATGATCCCAAAAGTGAATGCTGCAATCGACTGCTTGGATGCCGGCGTGCCATCCGTCCAAATTGCAGATCAGCATTTGTCAGGCACAACAATCGGTTTTGAGGAGGTTTTCAGTTGAGTACGTTATTCAAAAATTATGCACGGCGACCGGTGCATCTCGTAAAAGGCGAGGGGACAGTCGTTGAAGATGCAGATGGCAAGCAATATCTCGATTTCACGAGCGGCATTGCTGTTGTCAGCCTAGGTCATGCGCATCCTGCAATCGTCAATGCGATTCAAGTTCAAAGTGAAAAGCTGTGGCATGTATCGAATTTATTCGAAAGCCCAGAGCAGGAAAATCTCGCTGCTTCATTAATCAATGACACGCATTTCTCTCATGCTTTCTTCTGCAACAGCGGAGCGGAAGCGAATGAAGCGGCGATAAAGCTCGCGAGGAAGCATACAGGCAAATCGACGATCATCACTTTCGACCAATCATTTCATGGGCGAACATTCGGAGCGATGTCGGCGACAGGCCAGGATAAAATCAAGCAAGGATTCGGCCCGATGCTTGAAACGTTCAAGACTGTGCCGTTCAATGACCCTGCAGCTTTGGAAGCGGTTATCGATGACGATGTGGCGGCGATTATGCTTGAAGTGATTCAAGGGGAAGGTGGAATCCACGCAGTAACTCCCGAGTTCGCTACTGTCATTTCTGACATTTGCAAGTCGAAGGGGATTTTATGCATTGTCGATGAAGTCCAAACCGGCATCGGTAGAACTGGCACACGCTACGCCTACGAGCAGTCGGGTTTAAAACCCGACATTATGACACTAGCCAAAGGATTGGGCGGGGGCTTCCCGATCGGGGCGATGCTCGGAACAGCTGAACAATTCGATTCGTTCGGACCTGGAACGCATGGCACCACATTCGGAGGGAACCCGCTTGCTGTCGCAGTTGCGCAGACAGTAGTGGATCATGTTTTCGACAAAAATTTTCTGAAGGATGTCCAGGAGAAATCCGAAGCTTTGATTCAGAGATTGAAAGAGAGCCTGCCGCCTGAACAATTCGACATCCGCGGAAAGGGATTGCTCATTGGCATCGATTGCAAGGGAGACGTTTCTCCTTACATCCGCCAAGCGGAAGAAGCAGGGCTCCTTGTCGTGCAGGCCGGTTCCGATGTAATTCGCTTGCTGCCACCGTTGACTGTCACTGAGGAGGAAATCGACCAGGCAGTCGACATCTTGACTTCCATTGTACTCGTGCCATCTACTATATGATAAAAAAAGCGGATCTCCCGGACTGGGGAAATCCGTTTTTCTCTGGTTTGGAATAGGTGATTAGTCCTGAGAGGAGCATAACTCACCTCAACTCGCGAAAACCTCGCAAAGATTGCGCCAAAACGCCACTCAACTCGCTCAAACCTTCTGCTAACACCGTCTCTTTAGAAAGATCTCCCATTATGATATGCTCAAATTGCATTTATCACGAAAGAGAGGCGATAGGATGAAGCTCGAAGAAACACAAAGCTACACTAAGCAACTTAGCTTCGGGAAAAAAACTTGGTTATTGATTATCGGTATTATCTTTATCGCTTCAACGTTACGTTCACCTTTGACGTCCGTTGGCCCAATTATCGGTCCGATACGGGATGGGCTGGGAATGTCGAATGTACTGGCGGGCTTAGTGACGACAATCCCTCTTTTGGCGTTCGCCTTCATATCGCCAATAGCTCCTAAACTATCGAAGAGGTTCGGTATGGAGTTGACTCTATTCATCTCTCTATGTTTATTGACGGTCGGCATCTTAATCCGTTCGGCTGGATCCATATTGTTTTTAGTCGCTGGGACGTTCCTTATCGGTGTCGCTATCGCGTTCGGGAATGTATTGTTGCCAGCCTTGTTGAAATTAAGCTTTCCATTACATATTGGGTTAATGACGGGAATCTACTCGGTCGCCATGAACATATCAGCGACAACGGCTTCGGGCATCAGCGCACCGATTGTACTCAATACACAACTCGGTTGGCAAGGTGCATTGGGGATATGGGCTGCCTTATCCGCGCTAGCGTTGCTATTATGGATACCTCAGCTGAAAAACAGAGTATCCTTGCAAACGGTAGATGAAAAAGCATCTATAGAGAAATCACCTATCTTATGGCGCTCACCGATTGCTTGGGCGGTCACGTTTTTCATGGGGCTGCAGTCATTGCTATTTTATTGTACAGCTGCATGGCTGCCTGAAATACTCATATCTGAGGGCATGACGGCCGAGAAAGCGGGCTGGATGTTTTCCCTTTTACAATTATCACAGTTGCCGATGACATTCATCATTCCAATTCTCGCAGGAAAATTGAAGGATCAGCGGATGATCGTAGTCGGCGTAGCGGCTTTAT
The DNA here is from genome assembly GCF_946901335.1 of Saccharococcus sp. Marseille-Q5394. Taxonomy (NCBI): domain Bacteria; kingdom Bacillati; phylum Bacillota; class Bacilli; order Caryophanales; family Anoxybacillaceae; genus Saccharococcus; species Saccharococcus sp. Marseille-Q5394. The sequence continues at coordinate 1,349,956 of NZ_CAMPPQ010000002.1, forward strand.
ATTTGATTGGCTATGGCGGCGTTCTCGCAGGGGGATTATCGTGGACTCCATTATGGATGATTGCAATTGGGATTGCCGGCGGTGCTTCCTTTGGACTCGCGATGATGTTTTTCACACTGCGGACGGAGACCCATACAGAGGCCGCTGAGTTATCAGGAATGGCCCAATCATCAGGCTATCTGCTAGCAGCTATCGGACCTGTGCTTTTTGGGTTTCTTCATGATGCGACGGGTTCTTGGAAAAGTCCGTTGTTGATTTTTATTTTAGCTTCATTGCTCTTCCTTATTTTTGGATTGAAAGCAGGTCGAGATGAAAAGGTGACAGTTTAAAATGAATGTAACTTTTACCAATCCACTCCGTCTGATTCATTGAATAGCCGAAGTAAGGAGAGAGAGATTATGAAAAAAATTGGAGCAGTTGCATTAACCGCATTATTGGCAGGAAGCGCGTGGACACCTTTTGCAGTTCAGGCAAACGAAGACGTGATTCAAATGGAAAAAGAAGAAGTGAAGGATGCTTCGGAGTATGTGAGAGCGATAGGGGTTATTACGAATATCGAGGACAGGGATAACGATCTGATGGTAACTGTCGAAAATGAACAAGGTCTTATCACGATTTTCCGCATTCAAGACAAGACACTTCTATTCAATAGCGGTACGACAAATGACATGAAGCCGACCGACTTGAAAAAGGACATGAAAGTGGAAGCGTATTACGATAAAAACAAGCCGATGATCTTGATTTATCCAGCGCAAATAACACCGGAACTTTTCTTTGTCATCGATAAAGAAAAACAGGGCAGCGTCAAAGTCGGTAAATTCGATGAAGATTTCCTCAGCTTGGATAAAGAACTGAAGCTGAACATTGGGGAAGAGACGACAATCGTTAACGAAGAGGGCAAGAAAATTAGTAAAGCTGAGTTGAAAGGCAAGGAATTGGTCGTGTTTTATTCAATTACGACAAGAAGCTTGCCGCCACAAACGCCCCCTACTAAAATTATCGCACTTGACCCATTGACCGGTGAGGGCACGGGTGAAGGAGTAGAGGAAAATCCTGTAACTCCGGAGATCCCAGAATCCATAAGTGACATAATTGAAAGCGACCATTACATGAAAGACGGCGTGAAGATGATTCCGTTGCGCAAAGTTGCGGAAGAGCTCGGGTATTATGTGCTCTCCCAGTCAAAAATCAATGGAGCACTTCTCACAAAAGGGAATGTCTCTTTTACAATCACTCGCGGTGAGAAAATGTACGGCTACAATAAAAGCCTCCAACAATTCACCATTGCGCCTGAGTTGATCGGCGGCAATAAAACATACGTGTCTGAAGACATTCTTGAATTGCTGCTTAGCAACGATTAATTACGACATAGCCCGGATCTGCTTATGATAGCAGAATTCCGGGCTGTTTTTTGTACAAACGAGAGGGTGACCTATAAGTGTACACACTTCTTTGACAGTCTTCTCATACAATGAAATAGGATGGGGAATGTCACTCACACTTAGAAGGAAGTGTTTGAGTTGTATAAAAAAAATAATAATGGAAATCAAAATCCTGCGTATACACTAAATGATTTATTAAAAGGGAAAGACTTAGAAATCATTGCAGCATCACTTCTATTATTAGGCAAGCTAAGAGTGGATTCTGTCATACTTTTCCGTAATAGCCCAACTGTTACGGTGACATTACTCGGTGCTTTCCAAGATGAAGCGAAAAATGGTAATAAAATGGCTGATTTCTTAAGTGAAAATGGAGATATTACAATCGATGAAATTTTTGAAGGCATTCAAAGTCGTATGAATAGAGGATAGGGGAGATAAGAATGGTCGGCAACACGACAGGTAACAATACGACCGGTTTTTCAGGGACTTCATTCATAAACATAGTCATTCTAATTATTTTATTGTTATTAGTCATCTTTGGTTCTGCTGATTTAAGCAAACTCACTGGTGCACCTTAATGGTGAAAAACGAGTATCAACAGCATAGTAAAAGGGCTGCCAGCCTTAATTTCAAGTCATGGGCAACCCTTTTATTTTATGACAAACGTTCTTTGAAATCCTCATAACCAAATTCCTTGATGACTTTCGGACCGTCTGCAATAGTATTCAGTACGATTGCAGGTAACTCCATCCCGTTGAATGTGTTGTTCTTCACCATGGAATAATGGGCCATGTCACAGAAGACAAGCCTATCTCCGGCAGTTAACGGGTGATCAAACGAGTAATCTCCGATAACATCCCCCGCCAGGCAAGTTGGTCCGCCAAACCGGTATGTGATTGTTTTTTCGTTAGGCAGCCCTGCACCGACGATTTCTGGCCGGTATGGCATCTCCAAAACGTCAGGCATATGGCATGAAGCCGACGTATCCAAAATGGCAAGCGGCATTCCGTTATGCAACGTATCCAATACAGTCGTTACAAGGAAGCCTGTGTTCAATGCGATTGCTTCGCCGGGTTCCAAATACACATCAAGTCCATATTTCTCCTTCATGAATAGAATCGATTCGACTAGTGTCTCAATGTCATAGTCGGGACGGGTAATATGGTGACCGCCGCCGAAATTGATCCATTTCATGTTTTTTAAATACTTGCCGAACTTTTCATCAACGACTTGAATCGTACGGGCAAGCGTGTCGGAATTCTGTTCGCACATCGTATGGAAATGCAAGCCGCTGATCCCTTCCAACTCATCCGGTTCGAAATTCTCTAGCGTTACGCCGAATCGGGAGAAAGTGAAGCACGGATTATACATATCCACATCAATTTCCGAGTACTCGGGATTGATCCGAATGCCGCATTCAATCGGTTTTGGATAGTTTTTCACTTGATCTCTGAAACGTCTCCATTGATCAAACGAGTTGAACACGAGATGATCGGAGTACGATAGGATTTCCTCAAAATCAGATTCTGTGAATGCAGGGGAGTACGTATGGACTTCTTTCCCCATCTCTTCATATCCTAATTTCGCTTCCAATAACCCGCTTGATGTCACTCCGTTTAAATATTGCCCAATGAGCGGGTAGACGGAGAACATTGAAAACCCTTTTTGGGCCAATAAAATTTTACAGCCTGTCCGGTCGATAATCGACTTCAGTAGTTCCAAGTTTTTGATTAATAATCCTTCATCGACTACATACGAAGGGGAGGGGACTGCTTGTGGATCGAAATTCAACTTCATTTGTTGCGTACCTCCTATCAATCGATCAGCTCTGGGTTGAAATCTTCCTGCCAAGGCAGACCGTATTCGTTCAATGCTTCCATGAATGGATCCGGATTGAACTCTTCAACATTATAAACGCCAGGTTTTTTCCATTCACCTTTAAGGAAGAGCATCGCGCCTATCATTGCTGGAACGCCCGTTGTGTACGAAATTGCTTGGGATCCAACTTCGCGATAACATTCTTGGTGGTCGGATACGTTGTAGACGTAATACGTCTTCTCTTCGCCATCTTTTGTTCCTTGGAAAATACAGCCGATGTTCGTTTTACCTTTTGTGCGAGGTCCTAGGGAAGCAGGGTCAGGAAGAACCGCCTTCAGGAACTGTAAAGGCACGATTTGCTGGCCTTCGAATTCAATTGGTTCAATCGATGTCAAGCCGACATTTTCAAGCACTTTCAAATGCGTCAAGTATTTTTCAGAGAATGTCATCCAGAAACGGATTTTCTTGATGCCTTTAATGTTTTGTGCAAGTGACTCCAATTCTTCGTGATAGAGAAGGTATACATCTTTGGGACCGATTTCAGGCAGATCGTATACGCGTTTTTCGGATAGTGGCGGAGTTTCGATGAACTCCCCATTTTCCCAGTAACGGCCATTTGCTGTAATTTCGCGGATGTTGATCTCCGGGTTGAAGTTAGTTGCAAATGGATAGCCGTGGTCTCCAGCATTCGCGTCCACGATATCGATCGTATGGATTTCATCGAAATAGTGCTTTTGCGCATAAGCGGAGAAAACGCCTGTGACGCCTGGGTCGAAGCCGCAGCCTAGGATAGCAGTAAGGCCTGCTTCCTCGAATTTTTCGCGGTATGCCCATTGCCATTTATATTCGAATTTCGCCGTATCGAGAGGCTCATAGTTCGCTGTATCCAAATAGTGGACGCCCGTTTCTAGGCACGCATCCATGATTGTCAAGTCTTGGTATGGCAATGCGACGTTGATGACGATGTCCGGCTTGAAGCTGTTAATCAGTTCAACCAATTCTTCGACATTGTCCGCGTCTACTTGAGCTGTCTGGATTTTTGTGCGGCCGCCGTCCAGCTTTTCCTTCAACGCATCACATTTCGATTTTGTACGGCTCGCGATGCAAATTTCTTCAAACACGTCAGGTACCTGTACACATTTATGCACAACAACACTTGCTACTCCACCTGCTCCGATGATTAACGCTTTACCCAATCAAAACACCACCCATAATTATTTTTGAATTGCCAATAAAAGTTCGCGCAGCACTTTACAAGCAACTGCAGTAGAAACACCGCTTTGATCATAAATCGGTGATAGCTCATTGACATCGCAGCCTACAATATTCAGGTCGCTCACTGTCAAAATGGCTTGTAATAATTCCATGAAACTGACTCCGCCAGCTTCGGGAGTTCCAGTACCAGGGAAGACGGAAGGATCTAACACATCTAAGTCAATCGTCAGATATACCGGTTTCCCTTGTAATCTATTAACGATATCTTCCAGTCCATTAAAATTGAACTTATTCGTGTAGACATGGCCCTTGCCCCATTGGAACTCGCTGCGGTCTCCGGAACGTATGCCGAATTGGAAAATCCGATCGTCCCCGAGGATGTCCCAAACACGGTGGATAACCGTCGCGTGCGATAATTTCTCATCGAGGTAATCGTCCCGCAAATCCGCGTGGGCATCGAATTGAATAATATGCAAATCAGGGAATTGCTCAGCGACAGCACGGACCGATCCGAGCGTCACTAAATGCTCGCCGCCGATCATGCAAGGGATTTTGCCGTCTTGCACGACTTTCCGCGTGTATTCTTCGATTTGTCCTAAAGCCCTTTCCGTGTTCCCGAAACTTAACTCAAGATCTCCGCCGTCATACACGGGGATGTCTTCCAAATCTTTATCCTGATATGGACTGTATGTCTCAATTCCGAAAGATTCACCGCGCATCACCTTGCTTGCGAATCTTGTACCCGGGCGGAATGACGTTGTCGAATCAAAAGGGGCGCCGAAAACGACGATGCCTGATTCGTTATATTCGTTGTCGCAACCAATGAACGTTTCGATATTTTTATTCAACATCTTTCAATTGCTCCTTTACGTAGTTCGGCAAGGCAAATGAGCCGACGTGGATATCGGTGTTGTAGTACTTTGTTTCCAAGCCGAGCTGATTCCAAGCATCTGCATTCAAATCTTTGATTGGATCATATTTTTTGGAGGCGAAACCGAACAGCCAATGACCCGAAGGATATGTCGGAATATGCAATTGGTACACTTCGCATACCGGGAAGAACCCGATGATCCGCTTATGTGCCCGCTGCATGCCTAACGCGTCTTCTTCATAGAAAGGGCTTTCGTGTTGATTGACAAGAATGCCTTCATCGTTCAATGCCTTATAGCAGTTGCCGTAAAATTCCCTTGTGAACAAGCCTTCTCCCGGTCCGAATGGATCCGTCGAGTCGACGATGATCAAATCATATTCATCATTTCGGGAACGGACAAATTTCAAGCCGTCCTCGAAATGAAGATGAACGCGGGGATCTTCGAGTTTGCTAGCGGTTTGAGGGATGAATTCCCGGCATACGTCAACGACCATTTCGTCGATTTCAACCATATCAATATGCTCGATCGAATCATATTTCGTCAGTTCCCGGATCGTGCCGCCATCTCCAGCTCCGATGACGAGCACTTTCTTAATGTCGGGATTCGTTGCCATCGGAACGTGAGTGATCATGTCGTGATAAATGAATTCATCCTTCTCAGTGACCATGACGTAGCCGTCCAATGTGAGAACTCGGCCGAATTCAGCTGTTTCAAAAACATCGATTTTCTGGAACTCGCTTTTCCCGGTATATAGGTGCTCAATGACTCTCATCGAAAATTGGACGTCCGGCGAATGGTTTTCCCTATACCATAAATTCATTGCTCAGCCTCCTTCAAAACGTTGATATACTCGATTTTGCTATCTTCCGTACCTGTCATGAAGCTGCCCTTGTCCTTGCAATATTGGATGTATTGCAAAATCTCGGGAGTGATCCGTTCCCCAGGCGCCAAAATCGGTATGCCGGGCGGGTAGGCCATGACGAATTCGCTGGCAATGCGGCCGGCGCTATCGTTTATAGGAAGCGTCTCCTTCGGCGCATAAAACGCTTTTTGAGGCGTATAGACGACCTGAGGAGTTATATATTCATGGTCGAACAAGCCGCCTTTGTCCTTGCTGTAGCGTCTCTTGATTTCAGCGAGCGCCGAGACGAGGCGTTCGAGATCCAATCGGCGGTCTCCGACTGATATGTACGCCAAGATGTTGCCGATGTCCCCGAACTCGATTTGAATATCATATTCATCCCGCAGAATGTCATACACTTCGACACCTGCCAATCCTAGCTCAAGTGTATGGACGGAAAGCTTTGTCGTATCGAAATCAAAAATTGTATCGCCGTTCTTCAACTCATCCGAAAAAGCGTAGTAACCGCTAATCTTATTGATTTCCTCGCGGGTATACTGTGCCATTTCTCCAACTTTCCGGAAGATCTCCTGCCCATTCAAAGCGAGATTTTTCCGTGAAATATCAAGGGAGGAGAGGAGCAGATACGAGCCGCTCGTCGTTTGCGTTAGATTGATAATTTGTCTTGTGTATCCTTCGCTCACTTCATTATTAATCAACAACAATGAGCTCTGGGTCAATGAACCGCCCGATTTATGCATGCTCACTGAAGCCATATCGGCGCCCACAGACATCGCGGAAGCAGGCAGGTCGTCACTAAAATAAAAATGCGTTCCATGCGCCTCGTCAACAAGGACGAGCATTCCGTGGCGATGGGCAAGATCAGTAATCGCCTGCATATTCGAACAGATGCCGTAATACGTCGGGTTGTTGATAAGGATCGCTTTAGCGTCAGGATGTTCGAGGATTGCCCTTTCGACATCCTTCACCGCCATACCCAGAGGGATTCCAAGTTCATTGTTCACGCCTGGATTGACATAGACAGGGATAGCTCCGCTCAGGATGAGTGCATTGATGGCGCTGCGGTGCACATTTCGGGGCATGATGATCTTTTCGCCCGCCTTGCACGCCGTCATGACCATCGCTTGTACAGCGGAAGTCGTCCCGTTCACCATGAAAAAGGCGTGCTTCGCTCCGAAAGCTTCGGCTGCCAGCTCCTCAGCTTCCCGGATGACGGAAACGGGGTGAATCAAATTATCCAACGGCTTCATAGAATTGACATCCACCGTCATGCAATTTTCACCTAAAAAAGCGGTCAGCTCCTCGTTTCCTCTGCCACGTTTATGGCCGGGGACATCGAAAGGAACGACCCGCATCTTTTTGTAATTGTTTAGAGCCTCCATAATCGGGGCTTTCTGTTGTGAAAGAATGTCCAACACCGTCCTCTCACTCTTCATATATATTGGAACCGCTGAAAATTTCAATCATCTCTTTACGTAGGTTGTTTGTGATATTCAGCCTTTCTTTCGGAGGTATTTCATACACATCCGTATTGAAAAGGTAATTTTGTAAATTGATGTCCTTGATCAGCAGCTTTGTATGAAAAATATTTGATTGATATACATTAACATCGATGGCGTCATACTTCTGCAACGTCTCACTGTCGATATAATCCTGAATCGACGTCATTTTATGGTCCATAAATAATTTCTTCCCTTTATCATCACGGGTAAAACCGCGTACGCGATAATCCGTCGTAATGATATCAGAGTCGAAGCTGCCAATCAGATAATCCAGTGCGTTCAAAGGGGAAATTTCACCACAAGTTGATACTTCGATATCGACACGGAACGTGGCGATCGAATTATCCGGGTGATATTCAGGATACGTATGGACGGTGACATGGCTTTTATCCAAATGGCCAACAACCGAATCCCGGGTCTTCAAAATATCGATTTCCCCGCGGTTGCACGATTCATCGATCACAGCGACAGGGAGTGTCTCCTCCGTAATCAGGATGGTGACACTTGCACCTTGTGGATCATAGTCCTGTTTGCTCACATTCAATACATGGGCTCCAACGATCTCGGTCACATCATAAAGAATGTTCGTCAACCGTTCCGAATTGTATTGCTCATCGATGTAGGCAATATAATCTTTTTGTTCCCGCTCACTTTTTGCATAGCTCACATCATAGATGTTGAAGCTAAGTGTTTTGGTGAGGTTGTTAAAGCCGTATAACTTCAGCTTATTTTCCAACCCGAATATCCCTCCTTTATTCGACAAAATCGACAAAATCATTCTAATTATAAAGTAAAAAACTTCCTAGTCAAGATAATTTATTTCCGCTTTGCACTAGGTTCCGATAAGCTTTAAAGTAGTAGGAAAATAAAGGAGCTACCTTGCTTCCAACGTTAGTATAAGTTCGGTACAATATCAAGCATTTGAATCATTCAGACTTATGAGAAGGGGATAAAACAATGTACAAGCTAAAAACGAAGGAAACGGACGCCAGTGTCATTGAATTCATCGAAGCGGTGGATAGTCCTAAAAAGCGGGAGGACGCTTATCGATTATTAGACATCTTCACGGAGACGGCGGGCTATGAGGCAAAGATGTGGGGACCGAGCATCATTGGCTTCGGGTCGTATCATTATGTCTATAATACGGGCCATGAAGGGGACGCGCCGCTCGTCGGCTTTTCACCTCGCAAAGCGAAGACCAGCCTCTATTTCGCTCCAGGTGATTCTGAACGCGAAGCGCTGTTAGCCAAATTCGGGAAGCATACATCAGGCAAAGCGTGTGTGTACATTAATAAAGTGGACGATATCGACACCGAAGTTTTGCAGCAGCTCATCAAACAATCCATTACATTTCTGAGAAAAACATATCCGGAAAACTGATCCATAGGTTGTTATATATGTCTATTAAGTGAGACTGGCGTAGGAATTAATTTGTTCCTTTGCCGGTTTTTATTTTGACAAATATCTAGAAAATCGCAAGAATAGGCGACACTCCTGCGGGAACAGCGTTGACCGAAGACCCCGCAGTAGCGAAGAATGAGCGACGAGGAGGCTGAGGCGACGCCCGCGGAAAGGGAGCCGTTCTTGCGATTTTCGTTTTTTCAAGACAGCCGCTTGTTTTATATGTCTCATTTTACTCAGCCTCCTCGCATACAATAAATGAAACCAGGCCCTGAATGGAGGGAAATGAATGGACATTTTACGAAAGTTAGAACATTTCCGTGAAGAAGAAAACAAGCTAAAGTGGGAAGGTACCTTTGCCGAGTATTTAAACATCCTACAGGAACGTAAAGAAGTTGCACAAACGGCACATTCCAGAGTGTATGAAATGATCAAAAGCCATGGCCAAACGAAAGAACACGGGTATACAAAATTCCGCTTTTTTGAAAATGAGATTTTCGGTCTCGAAGATACGGTCGAGCGGCTAGTTAACGAATATTTCCACCCAGCAGCAAAACGTCTTGATGTGCGAAAAAGGATCTTATTGCTCATGGGTCCTGTCAGTGGAGGAAAATCCACTCTCGTCACCTTGTTGAAACGTGGATTGGAACAATATTCGAGGACGGATGATGGTGCGGTATATGCCATTAAAGGATGTCCGATGCATGAGGACCCATTGCACTTGATTCCGGAATATCTGCGAGATGATTTCTATGCGGAATTTGGAATCCGGATTGAAGGAAGCCTTTCCCCGTTGAATACGATGCGCCTTGAAACAGAATACGGCGGCCGGATTGAAGATGTACTCGTTGAGAGAATCTTCTTTTCAGAAGACAAACGGGTGGGAATCGGAACGTTCACCCCATCCGATCCAAAATCCCAGGATATCGCGGATTTGACCGGTAGCATCGACTTTTCGACAATTGCCCAATATGGCTCCGAATCCGATCCCCGCGCTTACCGTTTTGACGGGGAGTTGAATAAGGCAAACCGCGGAATGATGGAATTTCAGGAGATGCTTAAGCTCGATGAAAAATTCCTCTGGCACCTTTTGTCGCTGACGCAAGAAGGGAACTTCAAAGCAGGCAGATTTGCATTGATCAGTGCGGATGAATTGATCGTCGCGCATACGAATGAAACCGAATATCGGGCCTTCATTTCCAATAAGAAAAATGAAGCGCTGCATTCCCGGATCATTGTCATGCCGATCCCTTATAACTTGAAAGTGAGTCAGGAAGAAAAAATCTACGAAAAAATGATACGGGAAAGTGATATGGCACATGTGCATATTGCCCCACATGCCCTCAGGGTCGCTGCTATCTTCTCTGTCCTCACGCGTTTAAAAATATCGAAAAAGCAAGGAATCGATATTGTGAAGAAGATGCGATTGTATGACGGTGAAAATGTGGAAGGATTTAACTCTGTGGATCTGGAAGAGCTGAAAAAAGAGTTTCCGAATGAAGGCATGGACGGCATCGACCCGAGATATGTCATCAACCGGATCTCGTCGGCAATTATCCGAAAAGAAGTGGATGCCATCAATGCGCTCGATGTGCTGCGTTCCTTAAAAGAAGGATTGGATCAGCATGCATCCATTTCGAAGGACGACAAAGAGGAATATTTGAATTATATATCGATTGCACGTAAGGAATTTGATGAAATTGCGAAGAAAGAAGTGCAGAAGGCATTCGTCTATTCGTACGAAGAATCTGCACGGACGTTGATGGATAACTATTTGGATAATGTTGAAGCCTTCTGCAATAAGCACAAAATGAAAGATCCCCTCACTGGTGAAGAAATGAATCCTGATGAAAAGCTAATGCGTTCCATTGAAGAGCAAATCGGAATCTCAGAAAATGCGAAAAGGGCCTTCCGTGAAGAAATCCTCATCCGGATTTCCGCATACGCAAGGAAAGGCAAGCGGTTTGATTACAAATCCCACGAAAGACTGCGAGAGGCGATTCAGAAAAAGCTGTTCGCGGACTTGAAGGATGTTGTCAAAATCACGACTTCGTCAGCGACTCCTGATGAAAATCATTTGAAGAAAATAAATGAGGTCGTAGCAAGGCTCATTGATGAATATGGCTATAATTCAATCTCTGCAAATGAATTACTACGGTACGTCGGCAGTCTGTTGAACCGCTAAGAGAATCCTCCCATATCAAAAACCGCCATTCGTTGCATATACTAAAAAAATGAGTGGACTGGAGTAGGTGAATAGAAATGCATGAAGAGCAGAGCGAATCATTTGTCGTCTCCCAGGAAAACTGGTCGCTTCACCGAAAAGGATATCAGGATCAGAAACGACATTCGGATAAAGTGAAGAAAGCGATCCACAATAATCTGCCCGAATTGATCAGTGAAGAAAGCATCGTCATGTCGGATGGCAGGGACGTCATAAAAATACCGATACGATCTTTGGATGAATACAAAATCCGTTATAACCATAGTAAATCGAAGCATGTTGGCCAAGGCGGCGGGGATAGTCAAGTGGGAGACGTAGTTGCAAGCGATGGCAGTCAGAGTGCAGGAAAAGGCAAACAGGCGGGCGATCAGCCAGGCCAGGATTATTATGAAGCGGAAGTGTCGCTCGCCGAAATCGAAGAGACATTATTTAAAGAACTTGAATTGCCGAATCTCGAAAAACGGGAACAAGCAGAAATCACAGATGAAGACATCACATTCAATGACATCAGGAAGAAAGGGCTCATTGGAAACATTGATAAAAAGCGGACGATCATCGCAGCGTTCAAACGAAATGCCATGGAAGGTCATGCTGAAATCATGCCAATCTACAATGATGATCTCCGTTTCAAGACGTGGGATGAAGTCGTCAAGCCTCAATCGAAGGCGGTCGTGTTCATGATGATGGATACGAGTGCTTCTATGGGCAGTTTTGAAAAATACATGGCGAGAAGCTTTTATTTCTGGATGACGAAGTTCTTGCGGACGAAATATGAAAAAGTGGATATAGAGTTCATTGCCCATCATACGATTGCGAAAGTCGTATCGGAAGTGGATTTTTTCTCGAAGGGGGAGAGCGGGGGGACGATTTGTTCGACTGCCTATGAAAAGGCGCTTGACCTCATTTCAAAAAAATACAATCCATCCCGTTACAATATTTATCCTTTCCACTTCTCAGATGGGGAAAATATGTCGTCGGATAACGGAAAATGCATGTCATTAGTCGAAGAACTCATGGAAGTTTCAAATATGTTCGGCTACGGAGAAGTAAATGCGCATAGCAGGTATTCGACGCTGATGAATACGTATCAAAAAATCGAAGATCCGAAATTCCGGCATTATGTACTAAAGGAAAACAAGGATGTGTACTATGCTTTGAAAAAGTTCTTCCATAAACGCCTGGAGGGATCCGTATGACGGAGCACAAGGCGCTGCAATATGCAGTAGAGGAAATTACAGAGATTGCGAAAGGATTCGGGTTGGATTTTTATCCGATGCGCTATGAAATCTGTCCTGCGGATATCATATATACATTTGGCGCTTATGGAATGCCGACACGTTTCTCACATTGGAGCTTCGGTAAACAGTTCCATAAGATGAAGCTTCAATATGATTTAGGGCTCAGTCAAATATACGAACTCGTCATCAACTCCAATCCTTGTTACGCTTTTCTATTGGAAACCAATACGTTGATACAGAACAAATTGATCATTGCCCACGTTCTGGCACATTGCGATTTCTTCAAAAATAACTCCCGCTTTTCGAATACGAGGCGGGACATGGTAGAAAGCATGACGGCAACCGCCGAACGGATTGCCGAATATGAAAAGGTTTATGGGAATGAAGAGGTAGAACGTTTCTTGGACGCGGTGCTCGCCATCCAGGAGCATGTCGACCCCTCCCTTGTCCGATGGCGTCATGGAAATGAAGAGGTGGAGCAGGTAGAAGATGTGCCGTTTATCCGGAAAACGGTCTATGATGATTTATGGGAAATGGATCATAAGAAGCTGAAGCCGCCAGCGGAAACAAAGCGGAAAAAGACGCCTGCATCCCCGGAGAAGGATCTATTGTTGTTCCTCTTGGAAAATAGTCGGGAATTGGAAGAATGGCAACGAGATATATTGACAATGATCCGTGAAGAAATGCTTTACTTCTGGCCGCAAATGGAAACGAAGATCATGAATGAAGGATGGGCGACATACTGGCATCAACGGATTCTACGGGAAATGGACTTGACGGCCGACGAAACGATTGAGTTTGCAAAGTTGAATGCGAATGTCATCCAGCCGTCCAGAACGTCCATCAATCCGTATTATTTAGGCTTGAAAATCTTTGAAGACATCGAACAGCGATATGATCATCCGACGGGAGAGATGATCGAATTAGGGGTGAAGCCCGGGTCCGGCAGGGAGAAAATGTTTGAAGTGAGGGAGATGGATTCCGACATTTCCTTCATCCGCAACTATTTAACGAAAGAACTCGTACAAAAAGAAGACTTATATATCTTCGAGAAAAAAGGAAGCCATTATAAAATTTCGGATAAGGAATATCGAAATGTGCAAGACCGTCTTATTGCGCAGAGGGTGAACGGGGGCTTTCCTTATCTAGTCGTGCATGACGGGGATTATGTGCGCAACGGAGAGCTCTACTTAGTGCATAAATACGAAGAAACCGAGCTGGATGTACCGTATTTGGAACACGTCCTCCCATATATCCACCAACTATGGGGCCGTATCGTGCATTTGGAGACGTATGTCGATAATAAACAAGTCGTGTTTTCATATGATGGAAAGAAAGTTCATAGGAGATTTGCATAAGGAGTGACGGGCCGCCGCATTGCATTGTGGCGGTTTTTTGGTGTGATGATGGTGGAAAAGAGTGGGTCTTAAGTCACGAAATGACGATAATCATCGGGATTTGACCGATAACTTTGTGAAAGAGACCGATAACTTCTTGCAATTGATCGATAACTCTCGGGAAGTGATCGATAAAAATGTGAAAATGATCGATAACTTTATTTGCAGCCAGACAAAAGCCTGTTCTGTTCTCCTGTTTGGAAGATTAATTCTATTCTTTCATTAATTACTGTAAACTAGAGCTAATGGGAGGGATATATATGAGAATTAGAGAAGCCATGCCAGGCGATGAGGATGGTATAGCACGAGTTCATGTGGACAGCTGGAGGACGACTTACAAGGGGATCGTTTCCGAGTCCGTTCTGCAAAATCTTTCGTACGAGCAGCGTGCCGAAAATTGGCGCAGGGGAATTGGGAGGAGCACTTTATATGTTGCTGAAGTCGACAGTGGTGAGATTGTTGGTTTTGCAACAGGGGGCAAAGAACGGACGGGCAACTATGATGCAGATGGGGAGTTATATGCAATTTATTTATTGAATGAAATGCAAGGTCAGGGGATTGGGAAGAAGCTGATGCAAACAATCGCAAAGAACCTGAAAGAACAAGGATTTTCCTCCATGCTTGTATGGGTGCTTGAACGCAATCCATCAAAAACATTCTATGAATCACTGGGCGGAAAAGCGATTGATAAGACAATGATTGACATAGGGGGAGAAGAATACAAGGAGATTGCTTATTACTGGGAAAACATCGAGGAGATTAGGGAATAATTCAATGTTTCTTCATATAAAGGTTATCGGGAAGGGGGAACGGTAATCTTCTTGCTATTCTTTCATTGAATAAAGTAAAGGTGCGTGTTTCAAATGATTACTAGACAAGTTCAATGCACGGATGCAAGTCAGCTAGTCCAGCTCATTGAAGAAGTTGAAAGAACTTCGGATACGATGCTCTATGAAGCGCGGGAAAGAAATTTGTCCGGAGAACAATTGAGAGAGCGTATTGAGTCATTTGGGACTGATGCCTCGACTATTATCGTGGCTGAACTAAAAGGTTCATTGGTGGGTTATTTAATGGTGATTGCTGGGACTGCGAAACGAAATAAGCATTCGGCTTACATAGTCATCGGCATATCCGAGAAGTATCGTGGACAAGGAGTGGGAAAGGCCCTTTTTACTTCATTGGACAAATGGGCAATTGAAAACAAGCTTCACCGCCTTGAATTGACTGTTATGACCACTAATACAGCAGCAATCGTCCTCTATGAAAAATCAGGTTTTAGTAAAGAAGGCGTGAAAAAAGACTCGTTGTTCGTCAACGGTAAATATGTTGATGAATATTATATGGCCAAATTACTGTAAGGGGAACTATGTATGGACATACCAACTTCATTCCAGGAAAAAATCAGAAACTGTTTCGGAAAACCGGGAGAAGAATGGCTTCAGTCATTAGAGAGTAATGTAAATCACATGGCGGAAGTCTGGGGATTAACACTGAAGAGCCCAGTCACCAATCTCTCCTATAACTATGTCATGAATGTAATGGATAAGAACAACCACCCGTACATCTTAAAAATGGGCTTGCCGGGATTCGATTTTGAAAACGAAAGTCGCACATTGCAGCTCTACAATGGACAAGGATGTGCAAAATTGATGAAAGCTGACCTCGAACGGGGAGCCATGCTGCTCGAAAGCCTTCAACCCGGAACGATGCTCTGCACGGAAACAGATGAAACAGTCGTCGTTCAACAGTTCTGCCGCGTTTGGAAACAGATCCGTCGACCATTGCCGGAAGATGCCGACTTCCCAACTGTTCTTCATTGGGCAAGCGCCTTCTCGAAATATCAAAGCAATTACCCTAAGAACAATGGACCAATTCCAAATGAATGGGTTATGATGGCGGCAGAGTTTCTAAATGAAATTCGGCAAACTACAACGGAAAACAGACTGCTGCATGGCGATTTGCATCACGAAAACATCTTGTTTTCAAATGAGAGAGGTTGGCTTGCGATTGATCCGAAAGGCGTTGTCGGTGATCCATACTTCGACGTAGTTTCCTTCATGATTAATCACCTTTTCAAAAACCCGGATCCGGAAAATTTGCTCAAGCTAAGGGTCGACCTGATAAGTGAACTTTTGCAAATGGATTGCGTTAAGCTATTGAAAGCTGCAATTTCAATGTCAACTCTATATGCTTGCTGGGCGGTGGAAGATAATGATCCCTATTGGAAAGAAACCTATCAATGCGCGAAATGGTTCAATAAGTTTTTAATTGAAAATTAGCAGGTGTAGTAAATGGTAGCCAGCTAATTGACAATAAAACCTGCATCTCTTCGGAGGTGCAGGTTTTTAGGCATGTTATACAAACGGATAGGGTATTGAATAAGAAAGTGAATCTTATAGTCATACTATCCGTATGAATAGGAAGCGGCCATTACAAAATGTAAGAGGATGTGATCCTGATGAATAAACAATGGATGTCAGATGAGGAATTCGACAAAATATTTGAAGAAAAGTCATCAGAAATCAATGAGCAATTGGAAAGTGAAATCCTAATTGCCATGATCGGTGATGTAAATGCCGGCAAATCATCGACAATCAATCGTCTCATGGGAGATAACGTAGCGCAGGTCGGTGCAAAACCAGGTGAAACGCAGGAAATCAAGAAGTTTTCTTATAAGGATAAAATAATCTTTGTCGATACACCTGGCCTGGATGACATTTACAGTGAACATTCCGAGGAAACGATGAAGTTTTATAAGCAGGCGGACCTAATTTTATTTTTCCTGAATGCAGCAGGGACGGTTTTATCCGAAACGGAACTTAAGTCATTAAAAAGAATTGCCAAGGTGAATAAAGATCTGATTCTTGTGTTGAATAAAATCGATGCAGCCGAAGATATACCGAGCCTTGTAAAATATGTCCAGGATCATACAGGATATGAATATCCGGTCACGCCAATCTCTTCTCGTACAGGGGAGAATATCGGGATGCTACAGAAAGAAGTTCTATCCTTATTAGAAGTCAAAAAAAAAGACATTCTAATGGCAGCAAACATGGCCGATAAATCTGCCATTGCAAATCGTTGGATTTTAGCAGCAGGAGCTTCCGCCGCAACAATCGGTGCCATTCCGATTCCGGGATCGGATTTCGTACCTTTGACTGCTTTACAAGTCAGTCTCATGCTAAAGCTTTCAACATTGTATGGGAAACCAATAACGAAGGACAATGCAAAAGAATTGATCATCGCGACGATTGTCGGAAATATCGGTAAGACGGTTTTCAGGCAAATTGTGAAATTCGTTCCCGGTGCTGGCATGGTGGCCGGCGCAAGCGTAGCAGGCGGAATGACCATCGCATTAGGACATGCCATCAAGTATGCGCATGAAAATGATATAGAATTGACGCCAAAATCATTAAAACCGATCTATCAAATGTTTTTGAAAAAAGCGAATAAAAAAGACATAGGGAAGTGATGTGACCAGGCAAACACTTGATACCATGAGGTTATAACCTATTAACCTTCCTGGTCTAGAAAGATAAACGGGGAATGGGGCTGAAGTGGAAAAGCAGTCACTATTTATATGCTAAGTAAATAGTAAATAAATTGTAATTGAAACCTGGTACGTTTAACGTTGTCCAGGTTTATATATAATAATATATATTCATGAAAAGGACTGATTCTAATCAAAATAGGTTTAATAGGAAAAGGAAATCTAGGTACATATCTCCTCCAAACAATAAACATAGAACAACTCCTACCAAACACCAAAATCACTGCTATTTTGGATGAACGAGAGAAAGCTAGAAATGAGCTGCCTTCATTAGCCGCGGAATACGGATGCAAAGCATTCCATGACATCCACTCATTCTTGCAATCCGACATCGACATCGTAGTCGAATGTTCCACCATTGAATCAGCCAAAACATATGCGATTGAAACGATCAAACAGAAAGATCTATTGTTAATCAGCATTGGAGCATTTGCTGATTCTTCCTTCGGTAGTCTAGTAGAGCAGGCGGCTAAAGCCAGTGGACGCCGAATCTACTTACCATCCGGCGCGATTGGCGGGTTGGATGTTATAAAGGCTGCCAAATTAGATGGACGATTGGATTCCGTCACTCTGACGACCCGAAAGCCTGCCCATTCGTTAACAGCTGACCGAATTACTGCGGAGCAAATTGTATTTGAAGGCGCTGCCCGGGACGCGATTCAACAATTCCCTAAAAATGCGAATGTCGCAATCGTGTTGTCGTTGGCGGGCATTGGTGTCGAGAAAACACATGTACGAATCATTGCCGATCCGAATGTAACGCAAAACATTCACCATATCCAAGCAAGTGGAGCTTTCGGCGAGTTCGATATGACAATTAAAAATAACCCGTCTCCGGACAATCCGAAGACGAGCCATATTACGGGAGCGAGTATTTTAGCCGCGCTTGCGGACATTGATAGTGCAGTGGTAGTAGGTTCATAGGTGCCTACTACCACTGCACTCTTTCCTTTGCGGGATTGCAATTTGGGTCGGGAGTTCCTGCCGACTCTGCGAGTTTCATTAAATAATAGCATTCCTCGCGCGCCATATGATCGGCCATGAGTGGTGTGAGCACTCCTAAGTTCTCTTTTTTCAATCCCATTTCTTCAAGTTCATTTAAGAAGGTTTTAAAAATGGTCATTTCCAGGTACACATCGTTATGGAATTTTTCCAAAGCAGGGAATCTTGACACGTTCGTCCGCAAAAACCCTACCATTTCTATCGCTTTTAAATAGAAAGCTTCCCATTCTTTGACGAATTTCCTGCTTTTTTTCTTTAGCTGTTTTTCCACGCGGTCCATTGTCGCATCAATTGCTCCTGCATGGCCTGCCGCATCGAGCAGCCATAATAGATCATGGTGAAGCGGGTGGACAAGAGGAGGCGATTCGCCCTTTTCTAAATAGGAAAGAATCCGGATCGCTTCTTCGACTTCATTGACCATATGATTGATGAATGGGGGAGTCAATGAAATTTTGATGTTGCCGACCAATTGTTCCTTAATAATGGCCAATTTCAATTCCCGTATCGCTTCACTTTCCGTTTTTGAAAGGCTTACTAACGACAACAATTCGGTCTCATTTAACGTTTGTTTCGAGCGGTCCAATAGTTTATCGAACCGTTCTATGAAAGCTGCGGCAGTGTCAATCCAATCTGTTTGCCCTGGGGCTAGTGAATCATGAATAAAGCGGCTATGATCCCCTAAAATTTGAAGCCAAAACTGTAATTCGTTCGATGCCTGTTGCTGAAAAGAATTATCCAAAACTTCACCTCCTGGTATACTACTTACCATTCTATGAAGGGAAGATTATTTTAGAATGCCATAATTACAATTATCCAGGGTATTCCACTTTAACGCCGACTATGGTTAAATAGTAATAGGTTCTGATTTTCCGAATTATAAAGAAAAGTCAGTATGATGAGTTGGAGGGGGATAAATTGGTGAAACAGGTGGTTGAACAAGTAACGGACGATCATGTCGTGAAGGCCCTTGAGAAGAATCTTGCGATTATCCGATATGATTTGGACCATAAAATTGCGTACGTGAACGATATTTTTGCAAATGCAATGGGGTATTCAAAAGATGAAATGATCGGTGTCCGCCATGACGATCTTTGTTTTGATGAGTATGTGAGGAGTGCTGCGTATGACAAGTTCTGGCGGGAGTTGCTGCGCGGCATCAGTCAACATGGGAAGATTGAAATGAAGGATAAGAATGGCGATAAAGTATGGCTTGAAGCAACGTATATGCCGGTATTCAGCCACGACGGCAGGAAGGTCATCAGCATCTCCAAAGTTGCATCTAATATTACGAAACGGCAAACTTCCATCACGTCTGTTGTCGAAGAGCTGAGACAGATGGCGGAAGGATTGACAGAACGTGCAGATATCGGGATGGAGCGGAGCAAGGAATTATTAGTGATAATCGAAGATATCGCAGCGCTCTCCCATGATAATACGAAAACACTTGGAAATTTGCAGTTGCATGCCGAAAGCATCCAACACATTGTGAAGACGATTCGGGAAATTGCAGCTCAAACGAACTTGCTCGCTTTGAATGCGGCAATTGAAGCGGCCAGGGCGGGGGAGCATGGAAGAGGCTTCGATGTCGTTGCAAAAGAGGTTCGTAAATTGTCCGCTAATGTGGAGAAATCGATAGTGGAAGTCCGTGAAGGCGTGGAAGCGATCACGACGGAAATTAAGAATATTTCCAAAGGGACGGCCTTGGCACAGGAAAACGTGGACCGTTGTCAACAGCGGATTGAAGTTGCGATGGACGATTTCCTCGCGATTGCTTCGTCGGCGTCTGAATTGGACAATCAGTCGAGGAAAGTCTCGAGTATCGTGTGAGGCAAAAATAACAGGTGAGGGAGAATCACTCCTTCACCTGTTATTTCGTATATTCAAGGGCTCATTCTATTCACTTCAAGGTCCATTCTATCCGTTCGAAGCTCCATTCATTCAAACAAGGGCTCATTCTTTCCGTTCGAAGGTCCATTCTTTCGAGCAAGGACCCATTCTTTTCGCATCAGGGTCCATTCTTAGCACGATAAACCATGTCAAAGTCCACCCGTGCCAAATGTATCTCCCTCTTTCAAATTGCCTGCCTCAAATCCTCGATAAAACCAGTTCTTCCGCTGTTCGGAAGTTCCGTGTGTGAAGCTTTCCGGCACTACATAGCCGCGGGCACGTTTCTGGATCGTATCATCCCCGACGGCACTTGCTGCGTTCAGAGCCTCCTCCAGATCACCTTTCTCGAGGACGCCCATTCCTTGTGCATGGTGCGCCCAGACACCTGCGAGATAATCCGCTTGTAGTTCCAGCCGAACGGAGTATTTATTGTACTCTTCCTCACTGACTTGACTGCGTATTCTCGCCATTTCGTCGGTGATGCCCAACAGCTTTTGGACGTGATGCCCGACTTCATGTGCCACAACATAGGCCATCGCGAAATCACCGGGTGCTTTGAACTGCGTCTGTAGTTCGTCATAAAAACTCAGATCGATATACAATTTCTCGTCAGCCGGGCAATAGAACGGTCCGACAGCTGCGCCGGCCATTCCGCATGCCGACTGGACACTCCCTGAATAGAGCACAAGAATCGGTTCACGATAAACCATGCCTTCCTTCTCAAAGACTTCTGTCCACACATCTTCCGTATCCGCCAAAACGACTGAAACGAATTCAGCCAGTTCCTTATCTTGTTCTGTTTCAACATATTCCGTATTCGAAGGGGACGTCGTCATGTTGTTAATGATATCACCAGGGTCGCCGCCTAGGAACATGACGATGAGCAACATGACGATGCCGCCGATTCCGCCGCCGACGAGCGTTTTTCCTCCCATCCCTCTCCGGTCTTCCACATTTCTGCTGCCTCTTCTACCTTTCCATTCCATTTAAATTGCCTCCTTGAAAACGTCGATGAAAATGCAAGTGGTTACCATATGCTTTACCCCATTTCATTGACTTATAGGCCGACATAAAAAAGATATCGAAAGCCTTTCGGAATCCGATATCCTTGCGTTATTTGGAGAACATGATCTCTTTGCTGTCATATCCTTTGAATTTCACTTCCAACCGTATCATTTTATACTCTTTGAATCCGAAAGCTTCCGCAGCGCTTTTGATCATTTCCGTCTCTTCAGATTCAGGGTCAGGTTGCATTTTTTCGAACGCTTCCATTATTTTTTTCAGCGCCTTTTTGCCATGCAAAGCGACTTCTTCTTTTTTATTAGTGTATTCTGCTTCGGATCGTTCCTTTTTTTCACTAAAACTTGCGGTCAGCGCCTCTTGCTCTTCATTCGTATCGATGGTAACAGTAAATGAGGTGATGCCATATGTATCGACGACGTCGCTCGCTTCAGTCTTTGGAACAAGATTTTGATTGCTGCATCCACTCACTACAATGAAACAACATGCCAAAATAATAGAAGTCAATTTCTTCATATCCGATCATTCATCCTTTCGCTTCCACTATTTCTAACATAACCGGCAATCCAGCCAGATATACTATGGTAGGATGGAATGGAACCAATATTGCTATATAGAGAACATAAGTGGAGTGAGACGTATGGAGACAGAAAAACAGATGTCATTGAAAGATTGGATTTTAACGTTGGTACTTGTATGTTTGCCGATTGTCGGGCTTGTCATGCTCATTATATGGGCGACGGATAAGCAAGATCCACGGAATACATTTTCAAAAGCATACTTAATTGTTATGGGAAGTATCTTTGCTCTCATCCTATTAATGTATATTTTCATTTTCATTTTTATATTATTCATTGGCATTATGGCTTCCTAACCGGGGGCCTCTTTTAATTCCCCGGGAGTTTTGAATAAATTGTGTCAAACTATAAAGGAATTCTTTGAAATTCCAAAGAAAAAACCGTAAACCTTTAATTTATTGCAAATGAAATGATATGATGGAAGGGATGAAACTTTGCAGAAATACCTCCGAGGAGCGTATATAGATATGACTAAAGATATTGAAATTACTTATACTGAAAACGGCACGATCATAGATGAAGAAAGATCGAGCACTATAATTGCGGACTTGAAATCGCTTTTTAAAGCGCCTGTTTTGCTTGCCAATGCACTGCCCGTGTTTGTCGGCTTTTGGCTTGCCCTTCATTTCACGGGAGATTCCCTGCTTGCGAACAGCAAATTGTTTTGGTTGACAATTATCGGGAGCACGATATTAATGGGTGGGGCGCTTGTCCTGAACAACTGGTATGACGTAGATATCGACACGGTGATGAAGAGGACTCAAAAACGTCCGACCGTAACGGGGAACATCTCCTTGAAGACCGTGTTGGGAATCGGCATATCCTTGTCGGCAATAGGAATGGTCATGCTGATGTTTACAACGATGGAGGCGGCGATTTACGCATTCATCGGCTGGTTCACCTACGTGGTCATGTACACGATGTGGACAAAGCGGAAGTACACACTGAATACAGTCATTGGAAGTGTATCAGGAGCTGTAACGCCGATGATCGGGTGGGCGGCAATCGCACCATCTTGGCATATTGTTCCGATCTTGCTTTTCATCATTTTATTTATCTGGCAAATGCCTCACACGTTTGCAATCGCGATGAGGAAGTACAATGAATACAAAGCGGCCAACGTAGCAATGCTTCCGGTCGTTCGCGGGTTCAGAATGACGAAGCGTCAAATGTTTGTATACATTGCCTGCTTGCTTCCGTTGCCGTTTTACCTAGGATCACTTGGAATGGTATTTATCGTGCTAGCTACGATATTGAATATTGGTTTCTTAATTGTCTCCATCCGTGGTTTTTTCACGAAAGATGATGATAGATGGGCTTATGTAATGTTTATGTACTCCGTCAATTATATTGCGATTTTATTTTTACTAATGGTAGCTGTCACGCTGCCTAGTTTCTAAGAGGGAACTGCTCCGTTTGTCGAAAGTTGACAACGGGGCAGTTTTTTTGTTTTGCCTATACAGTCTCGACGACCAATTGGAAATATTCAGTTGTGAATGAAAACGTTTTCGTTTATAATCAATTAAAGTATCAATTAATTCTGCAAATTAGTAGAAACTCTAGGGGGAGTCATTATGGGGAAATCAGTTAAACGTTTTATGATAGGCATCGCACTAGTATGCACATCCATTTTTCTAATCGGATGCGGCGCTGGTTCTACAAAGACGAGTGGTTCAGGCGGGGATGAAACAAGTGGGAAACGGAAATTGGTCGTCGGAACCGATGCAACATATGCACCGATGGAATATATGGACGAAAAAGGGAATATCGTCGGAATCGATATCGATATTGTAAACGCAATCGCGGAAGCTGCTGGATTCGAAGTAGAATATAAAAACTATGGTTGGGAGCCGTTATTTCCGGCAGTTGATAATGGAGAAGTCGATTTTGCGGTTTCTTCCATTACAATCACTCCGGAAAGGGAGCAATCATATGATTTCTCCGATCCGTATTTCGTGGCAAATCAATTGATTCTCGTGCCGGAAGATTCGGATGTCGATTCATTCGATGATTTGGCGGATAAGCGGGTTTCGGTTCAAATCAATACAACAGGGCATATTGTCGTTGCGGATCTATTAGGAAAGACAAGTTCAAAAATCGTTGCAGCTGAAACAATGCCACTTGCAATCAGTGAAATGATCAATGGAAATGCGGATGCATCTGTCGGGGATAATGCAGTCATTATTGATTACAAAGCGAATAACCCGAAAGTGAAAGTGAAAACGATCGAAGATGACAGCTTTGAAAAAGAATATTATGGGTTAATGGTGAAAAAAGGGAATCAAGAAATAATCGATTTGTTGAATGAAGGGATTAAGAAAATCAAGGAAAACGGGAAGCTGAAAGAAATCACCGGCTTTGATGTGGAGTGATTGTTGACCTATAAACAATAGCTATACACATCTTGGAGGTGATGATCATGGATTTTTTAGGCTTGCGAATTGACATGTTCGAAAACATTTGGAGTTACCGTGAACTGTTCATCCGGGGGATTTGGGTTACCCTCGGATTGACGGCGGTAGGTTATATTGGAGGATTTGTTTTAGGATTATTCGTCGGTATGGGGAAACTCTCGAAGCGTAAGTGGATTTACTATCCTGCAAAGTATTATGTAGACTTTTTCCGGGGAACTCCATTATTAGTACAAATCCTATTAATTCATACCGCATTAATCCCAAGTATTTTTGGGCATTCTTTAGGATTCTTTGTCTCAGGATCACTCGCCCTTATGCTGAACAGTGCCGCCTATAATGCTGAAATTATTCGTGCAGGGATTCAATCTCTTGATAAAGGGCAAATGGAAGCAGCACGTTCACTCGGCATGCCGCATAACACTGCCATGAAATTAATCATTCTTCCGCAAGCTTTCAGGCGGATGATACCACCGCTTGGCAATGAATTGATCGCTTTGCTCAAGGATTCCTCTCTTGTCACAGTCATTGCGGCTAGCGATCTGCTCTATGCCGGGAAAGTGGTCGCAGGGGCATACTCGAGGTTCTGGGAGCCGTATTTAACGGTCGCTGTCCTTTATCTCGTTTTGACATTTATCTGCGGGAAGCTCATCAATTATATCGAAAACAGGTTCAGCAATAGTTACGTCCCGTCCTCAAGAAAGTCTGTTTTTTCAATGAGACGTTCGGAACCAGGAGGGGGCTTACGATGATACAAGTAAGAAACTTGCATAAATCGTTTGGGCAGTTAGATGTGCTAAAGGGTATTGATTATGACATTAAAGAGAAAGAAGTCATCTGTGTCATCGGTCCAAGTGGATCAGGGAAGAGTACTTTTTTAAGATGTATCAACCTTCTTGAGGAGATTACTGCGGGCGAAGTGTATATAGATGGTGTGAAAATCAATGACCCGGAAACGGATATTAATGATATCCGGCGGGAAGTCGGAATGGTCTTCCAGCAATTCAACTTGTTTCCTCATATGCGTGTCATCGATAATATAACGATTTCACCGATTAAGATCCGAAAAATGAGCCAACAAGATGCGGAAGCCTTAGCCCGGCAACTTCTGGAAAAGGTAGGGCTTTCCGATAAAGCAAACGCCTACCCCGAACAATTATCAGGCGGGCAAATGCAACGTGTAGCCATCGCAAGGGCGCTTGCGATGAAGCCAAAGGTTATGTTGTTCGATGAGCCAACGTCTGCATTGGATCCGGAAATGGTGAAGGAAGTGCTGGATGTCATGAAACAGCTTGCCATGGAAGGGATGACGATGGTAGTTGTCACTCACGAAATGGGCTTTGCGAAAGAAATGGGAGATCGGGTGTTGTTCTTAGATCAAGGTTTGCTAGTCGAAGAAGGTACGCCTGATGAAATCTTTTCGAATCCAAAACATGAAAGGACAAAAGCATTCTTCAGTAAAATTTTATAAATTGCAGGCATCTATGGCTCGGTATGTCATAGATGCCTTTTTGCATACAATTAACAGAAGTGAAGGGAGGAGGGAAACAATGATCTATCCTTATATGCATCACCAAGTGAATCGCTCTTCAAGGAAAATTATTGTGATCGGCAATGGTGAAGTTGCAGTTGAACCAGACATCGCCACGGTCCAATTGGAAGTCGTCACGGAGAATGAACAATTAAGTGCAGCGCAACAGGAAAATGCCACTGCTATGAACAATGTCATTCAATCTCTTTTACGCTTAGGTGTTCCGCGAGAAAATATCCAAACAGTTTCGTACACCATTTTTCCTAAATATGATTATGTGAATGGCGAACAGATTTTCAGAGGATATGAAGTTACCAATGCCATCTCTGTAAAGATTACAGAGATTCAACAAGTGGGAAGTATTATTGATACAGCAGTGGAAAACGGGGCGAATCGGGTTTCGAACATACAATTCAGTGTGGAGGACACCGAACGTTATAAGCAGGAAGCGATCGTCCGAGCTCTACGGAATGCACAAATGAAAGCCCGCACAATTGCAACTGCTTTGCAATTGCCAGTTGAGCCGCAACCGGTAAAAATAGTTGAAGAACAACAGGCCGGACAGCCGGTTCCGTTTCAAACGTTTGCGAAATCCGAACAAATGACTACCCCGATAGAGAGCGGACAGATTATTATTAGCGCAACGGTAAGAGTTGAGTTTCAATATTGATGGAAAAGCCGAATCCGATGAAGGGATATCGGCTTTTCTTGTAAGTTTGCAGGTTTTTTAAATATTTTGTTGAATTTACTATATATAACGAAAATTGAGGGGGAGAAGCATATGGCATACTTGGTTGAACGGGTAGAAAACTTGAATTCATTGGATATTACAGAACTTGTACAAGAAAGTGAAAAGGAAGGATATCGTTTCGTCACCCGCCTTGTGAATGAATTTGAGGACGGCACCAATACATTCAATAAGCCGGGGGAAGTGTTATTCTGTGTCAGAAAAAATGCAGGCTCCATAGTTGCCATTGGTGGCATCAATCAATCACCTTTTTCACAAGAAATCGATGAAGGACGTCTCCGAAGATTTTACGTACTTGATGAAGTACGACGGAATGGGGTCGGTACGTTATTGCTGCAATCAATTATTGATCATGCGAAACATCATTTTAAAGAAATTACGGTTCGGACAGATTCAGCGAAAGCTGATGCATTCTATCGCGCCGGCGGTTTTTCATTCGACGATTCCGCTTCTGAAACCACGCATATTTTACGGTTCGGTTAGGAGGGAATCGAATTGCATAAAGATTACATGGAACATGGAAATAAAGAAGGTCCGCTCCTCGTGTTCATTCACGGGGGCGGTGTTGGGGGATGGATGTGGGATAAGCAAATAGCCTATTTTAAGGACTACCATTGTCTTGTTCCCACTTTGCAAGGTCATGGGGATAGAAGTAATGAAACTTCCTTCTCTATTCGCGAAAATGCATTAGAAATAATTCAGTTAATTGAACAAAAGAAAGGTAAGAAAGACGTACATATTATCGGTTTTTCAATAGGGGCTCAAATCTGTTTGGAAATCGTTAGTCTTGCACCGACCCTAATTAATTCCGCAATGATTAACAGTGCGGTTGTCATTCCAATGAAGTACATGATCCCCTTACTTGCCCCAACGTTAAAGATGACATTTCCACTAATCAAAAATAAGACATTTGCGAAAGCTCAAGCGAAACAACTGTATATGGATGGCGAGCATTTCGAGAAATATTATGAAGAAAGCCTGAAAATGAAGTCCTCCACGCTTATTAATATTCTCAAGGAAAATATGTCGTACTCACTTCCTGCCCACTTTCCGAAAAGCACTGCCCGAGTATTAGTAACTGCCGGAGAAAAAGAGAAAGGACTTGTGAAAAAGTCCATTTGGGAAATCGTTAAGGGGAATGAACATTTTGAATCTTTATTCGTCAAAGATATTGGACACGGTTTTCCTGTAGCTAAACCGGAATTGTTCAATCAGATATTGGAAGAATGGATTGTGTATCAAAAAGTACATAAGTTGTAGTGGAGGGAAAACAGTTGGGGAAATGGAAAGTATTGAACAGCGAATATACATATAAATCGCCGTTCGGAAATTTGAGGAACGACACTTGTCAAATGCCAGACGGAACGGTTATTGAAAATTATTACGTGAATGAGTATGCCGACTGGGCGAACGCAATCGTATTGACGGAAGAAGAAGAAATCGTTCTTGTACAGCAATATCGCCATCCTGGAAACGATTTTTATTTAGAAATACCTGCAGGGAAAGTTGAGGAAGGCGAAACGTATGAGGATGCAATTCGACGTGAAGTGTGTGAAGAGACTGGATATGTTTCGGAGCAAAAGCTGATTCCTTTAGGGGAGTTCATGGTCAATCCCGCAACACAGACGAATAAGGTCATAACTTTTTTAATGCTTGGCGCAAAACGTACATATGAACAAGTGTTGGATGAAACGGAAGTTCTGGAAGTAAAACATTTCCCATTTGCTAGCATAGGAGAAATGATTCGAAACAAGGAAATCACACAGTTGTTTACAGTAACCGCCTACCAGTTAGCAAAAGAATTTATTAGAAATGGTAGGGATAAAGATTGAAAAAGAAATATACTCACGCACTCGTCATTGGTGGAACAGGTATGCTCGCGGGTGTATCCATCTTCTTAGCAAAGGAAGGGTATTCAGTTTCTGTCATTGGTCGATCAGATACAAAGTTTAAACGATTGAAAGCAGATAGTCCTCCTGAATCGATTTTTCCAATCCAAGTTGACTATCACTCAGAAGATCTATACACAGAAGTCGAAGAAGCAATTGCCGACCGAGGACCATTTGATTTGATTGTAAGCTGGACACCTAATTACCGAGCGCTTGAACAGATATGCGAAATGAATGATCAAGCGACATCGTTCCGCCTCATTCATGTAAAAGGAAGTCGGCGCTATTTTGAAGATGAGGAAATCCATACCCCGACAAATTGTACATATGAAAAAGTGTTCTTAGGCTTTGTTATCGAAGGGGAAACATCCAGATGGCTGACAAATGATGAAATTTCAAACGGTGTCATTCAACAAATAATGAGTATGGGTGATGAAAGTATTGTCGGCCAGCTCATACCCTATAGCGCAAGGCCCAGGTAGAACGGAGAGTGTAGCAAATGCTAAAACGTAAATACGGCAGTCGGTATGATTGGAAGCGGATTGTGGAGAAAGGATATGCAGAAAAATATATTTCCACATCGCAATTCACAGGATATGTCACTCTGCTAGAAATGAATAATGTAGCTGCACCACTGTTCATGACATATAAGGGAAGGGAAGTCTGCATCGCGGATAAGGGATACAGTTGGCTGCAGCATTTTCCGGATGGAAAGCATTTTTCCATGACGACGGTTTTTGATTCAACCAGACAAGTTGTCCAATGGTATATCGATATTTGCAGAGAGAATGGCTATTGTCTCACGAATGGTACATGGATGGATGATTTGTTTTTGGATCTGATCGTACTGCCAAATGGGGAAATAATAGAGAAAGATATTGACGAATTAGAAGAAGCGCTCAACAGCGAAGTCATATCAGAGGCCGGATTTGCACTTGCGTGGACAGAGTTCGATCGCATTAAAAAGTTGGTAGCTGAAAACAGCTTCAATCTTCTTGAACTATCAAAAGTTCACTTCGATGTTATTTCTACTAGCAATGCATTGGAGGGCTAAGTATTGAACCGACTTTTGCTCATAACCATTTTTGTATTTCTTAGCCTAACTGGCTGCTCCAGCATACAAGAGGCCTACAAGGGAAATCCGACACCGAAGGATTTTCTATCTCATGACAATGCCGATATTTTTATGTATGAAGGAATTGTTTATTCCAATGTTGAAGGAGTCGAATGGGTGCTCGAGTTGGATTATACAATTGGTGAGCAGGTACTGGAGATAAAAAAACAGAAAAAGAAGGCTTTCGGCTTCCGAAATGGAACTGCAAATAAGCTTCCTATTGGTACCGTTATCTATGAGACAAATACACCAGTCTATATTGTAATTATTAATGGCGAGGAAATTCCTTATTTAGCAATGGTTGAAGGATAAGAAAGGGAATGAAAGATGGAGAAACTTAACAAAGCTATTTTAATGAGAAGTGAAGGAAAACTCACTGAATCGAATGAAATACTACAGACAATGGCAAAAGACGATCCGAAAAGTGCCGAGATCAACTACCAATGTGCATGGAGTTTTGACGTCTTGGGAAAGGAAGCAGAAGCTGTTCCCTATTATGAAAAAGCGCTTCAATTGGGGTTGAACGACGAAGATGCCTTAGGTGCAATTATCGGACTTGGCAGTACATATCGGACATTGGGGAGTTATAAAAAATCAAGGGCTGTCTTTGAAAGGGGACTTGCGCGTTTTCCTGAAAACAATGCGTTGAAGACGTTCTATGCAATGACCTTATATAACGTAGGAGAACATGTAAAAGCAATGGAGATTCTGCTCACTTGCCTTGTCCAAACTTCAAACGATCCGGACATCGCCTCTTACAATAGGGCGATTGGTTTCTATGCGGACAAGCTTGATAAGACATGGTAGAGATATTCAAATAAAAAGGAATGATTACATTGGAAGAGAGATTTCAAGTTACAGAGATAGAACGAGAAAAAGTGTTGAGAAATTATTTTAGAAAAGGATTGGGCGGTCCGCTTGAAACGTTTCCAAGCAGAGACAAAAGGAAGTACATCATTGCCCAAGAAATAATTAAGCGGTTTGAAGTTGGAAAAGTGTATTTGGAAAAAGAAATAAACGTGATTCTTAAAGAGATTCATCCTGATTTTGCGACCATTCGACGTTTCTTTATCGACTATGGGTTCATGAATCGTAGTGATGATGGGAAGGAGTATTGGATTGGAAATAAGGAAGCCGGATAATAGAATGATTCAGACTAATGATGGCATCATCCGTATTATTCAGGAGGACAAATGGATGATGGATATTTTATGGAGTGCACAGTCTTTAAATTTACCCGATTGGTGGGTGTGTGCGGGTTTCGTGCGATCGAAAATCTGGGATGTGCTTCATGAATTCAATGAAAGAACACTTTTGCCAGATATTGATGTAATTTATTTTGATGAATCAAATGTAAATGAAGCAATAGAAAAACACTATGAAAATAGATTAAAACAGCGTCATCCTGGTATTCCGTGGTCTGTGAAAAACCAAGCCAGAATGCATACTGTGAACAATGATTTTCCCTATTCGTCATCCACCGAAGCAATAGCCAAGTTCCCTGAAACAGCCACTGCATTAGGCGTGCAACTCGATGAAGACGGAAGGGTAGTGATGACTGCACCGCATGGAATTGAAGATGTCGTCAACTTCCACATACGGCCAACACCATACTTTAGTGAAACAAAAGAGCAGATGGAATATTATCATCACCGAGTTCGAAAGAAGAATTGGCAGTCGGTATGGCATAAGGTTGAACTATTACAAATGGAAAAGTAGTAAGGGGAGTATTCCATGAAATTCACTATAAAGAATTCATTGTTTACAGCAATCGTGTCAGAGCTACATAAAATATGTTCGAGTAAAAGTCTGCTTCCAATCCTGTCTGGAATTAAAATCGAAGCAACGCTAGACGGGATAGTGCTAACAGGCGGCAATTCGGAATTATTCATTGAAAAGAAAATCCCGTTTCACATAAATGAGGAAACAGTCGTTGAAGTTCATGAATTAGGGAGTGTAGTCGTATTGTCCAAGCACTTTTTGAACCTCTTAAAGAAAATGCCAGACGACATCGAAATATCGTCTAGTAATATGGAATCAGTACTCATCAGGTCCGGTGATATTGTAACGAGACTGAATGGCTTACGTGCAGCCGATTATCCAAAACTGCCGGAGATCAAAATCCTTCACTATGGTGATGTTGCTATTACTTCATTAAAAGAAGTGATCAAGCAAACGATATTTGCTGTCTCTAAAAGTGAAACGAAGCCGGTGCTTACAGGTGTTGAGATGCGGTTTGAAAAGAACAAACTTATTTGCACCGCAACTGACTCCCACCGCCTATCGCGAAAAGAGATACCAATCACTTTTACCGAAGGAGTTCATTCAATCGTTGTTCCAAGTAAAAGCTTGATTGAAATTCTACAGTTGAAAGAATCCAGCCTTGCCACTGTACATATTTGGATAGCGAATAATATGATTGTATTTTCCACAGAAAACACGGTTTTGTATTCCGTATTAATTGAAGGGAACTATCCGAACACCCAATCATTAATCCCGACAGATTTTGTGACACAGATCACGATGAAAACGAAAACATTGATAGCTGGGATAGACCGTGCTTGCGTTTTCTCCGAAGAATGGAAGCATAACAATGTACACTTGGCTCTGATCGACAATGGTATTTTAAAAATATCAACAAACTCGGCAGGAATCGGAGTGATTGAAGAGCAACAAAGAATTAGCAATTTGGATGGAGTACCGACTATTGATATGACTTTTGACGGTCGGTTTTTTCTTGAAGCCATAAAAGGGATACAGGAAGAACAGGTGACAATCAGTTTTTGCGGAGTGATGAAACCGGCGGTCATTCAGCCGGAAAATGATGCATCATATATGCAATTGATTTCACCGCTGCGAACATAATACAGGGGGCTTGGACATGGGCTATATTGAAGAATTGCGGAAGTTAGTTGGACACAGGCCATTGATATTCGTCGGTTCGGTTGTAATTGTTATAGATGAAGAGGGTCGGTTATTGCTGCAACAGCGGAAGTTTCCGGAGGGAGCTTGGGGAATTCCAGGCGGGCTAATGGAATTAGGTGAGTCTACGGAGGACGTGGCGAGGCGTGAACTTTTTGAGGAGACTAGACTGCAAGTGGATGAACTGACATTGATCAATGTTTACTCTGGCCCTGAACATTTTATTCGAGCAGCAAACGGGGATGAATTTTATGTCGTGACAACCGCTTATTATGCAGAAAATGCAATAGGGGATTTAGTGGTCGATCAGGTTGAGTCCATTACATTTAACTATTTTCATCCTCATGAGTTGCCCGACACCATCGTTACAAGTCATAAGGACATATTGGATGAATTTTTATCAAAGCATTATTCATTTTTGACTGCAGTTAACTAAAGTATAAAGGAGATGTATGAATGAAGCAGTGGACGAAGGAAATTGAGATTGATGCGCCGATTGATCATGTTTGGAAGTACCTTGATGGCTCGCTGGAAAACATGCAAAAGATTATGCCGCAAGTTGTTTCGAATGAACCCGTCACCGTTACTGAAGGAATGGTTGGGAGTATTTATTTGCAGAAATACAAAGAAGGCAAGCGAGTAATGGAGTATGAAGTCGAAACTCTCGATTATTTAGATACACCAAATGAAAAAAAGATGAAAGTCGGCTTTACGCTTGGTGGGATGTTTGAAATAACGGCGGGATATGAGTTGGTAAAGTTGGATGATGATAAAACTAGATTTATTTACACAACATCCAACAGGCCGCTGAAATGGTTTGTGAAGTTGCTTTTGCTATTTGGCAATGATAAAGTCGTTGTCGATTTTGTTGAACGAGTGAAAAGGGTTGCGGAAAATGAGGAGGACAAGTGATGAATCAAACTGCCAGGGAATATTGGGATCGATTTTGGGTTGATAGTGATCGTCCTGCAGTAGTCAGTGCGTGGAAGTTTGGCGAAGCGGCGGATGAGCTAGCTCAATCTGTAATTGAAGGAAAGAAGACGGCGACTTGTTCAGCGCATGTATTATATGAACTGGAGAATGAACCAATTCCGGTAATTGAGGAATACAGTATTATCCTGAATAGCCGAGAAGAGCCTGTCGCAATTATTAAAACGATAGATGTATCCGTCATGCCGATGAATGAAGTGACGGAAGAGTTTGCTTTGGCGGAAGGAGATGGGTCGTACCGGAATTGGAGGGAGATCCATGAACGCTACTTCAAAAGAGAACTGGACAAAGTTGGACTGGAGTTCACCGATGATTTACTGCTTGTCTGTGAACGATTTGAGTTAGTAGACGTAAATGATAAGAGCGGACGAATGAATAGTAGATTACTAAAGGTTGGGACCTCGTATATTCCTGTGTCTAATGTTGAACGGGCTGCTGAGTGGTATGTAGACAAGCTGGATGCGGAATTAACTTATCAGGACGAAGACAAGGTGATCATGAATTTGGCTGATCAAAGTTTCTTTCTCGTTATGGCGAAAGAAAATGAGACGGCCAACTTTTTAGATGCATATGGGAATGAGCGGTTTTCTCTAACATTTGAAGTTGATGGGGAAGAGTCTTTAAAAATGCTGCATGAAGAATTATTGGGTCGCGATGTGAAGGTCGGAGAAATTGAAAAACGGGGACATGCAGGTATCAATTTTGTGTTTTCGGATATAGACGGGAATCAATTTGATGTATGGAGTGAATTGAGTCCAACTTATAATAAGGATAGATAATGGCTATGGGGTATATTAGCGAATTGCGAGAACTAGTCGGATCTCGACCACTCATAATGGTAGGGGCGAATGTAATAGTAGTTAATTCAGAGAATCAAATCCTTTTACAACTACGGACGGATAACAAATGCTGGGGATTGCCGGGAGGTTCTATGGACCTCGGAGAATCCTTGGAAGATGTGGCAAAGCGAGAGCTCTATGAGGAAACGAATCTAATTGCAAACGAGCTTTCTTTTTTCAACGTCTATTCCGGTAAGGAATTTTATTATCGTTATCCACATGGCGATGAAGTGTACAACTTTGTAGCCACATATATTTGTGATAAATATAATGGTGAATTAATGGCGGAGAAAAATGAAGTATCGTTTTTGCAATTCTTTTCGATATATGATTTACCTAGTAACATAAGCCCGCCCGATTTGCCGATTCTCACTGAATATAATCAGATCCAGAGGGTGCAATAGAGTGCTTAGTTACGATAATGGGGGATAAGAAAATGGAATGTTTCATTTGTAAAAAACACCTGGGAGAATTAAAAACGGATGGTATCACCATCTATGAAGATGATTTCGTATTCGTAGGCCATATTGATAATAATGGAGAACCCGGTTATTTGGGACATCTAATAATTGATCTGAAAAGGCATGTCCCGACACTTGGTGATATGACGGAAGAAGAAGCAGTTGTCTTTGGGCGTATGATGGCACGAGTAAGCAAGGCACTTATGGTGACTGAAGGGGCGGAGCATATTTACTCTCTCGTCTCCGGAAATTCTGTCCCTCACTTGCATATGCATATCGTTCCACGCTATCCAGGCACTCCTGAGCAATATTGGGGCCCGATGTCGGTCCGGGACTGGTCCGATGCACCAATAGGGGGGAATCATGAAATAATCGCGCTGTGTGAACGGGTGCGCTCGTGCTTGGAGAAAACCAATGCGCAATAGGTTTTCTTGGGTTGGTAGTGAAAGGGATTTTATCGACGAGAAAAATGTTTGCTCGATAGATCGTGTGAAGGTCGGACGATTCGGTGGAAATTCTTCCGCTGGACAGTATAAGAATGAAGATGGCTGCATTGTTTGGGTAGGAGAGAACTGGGAATTTGCAGCGATTTTAGATGCGCATTACAGTGCTGAGAGTGCCGAACTGATCATCCGTACATTAGATGAGTTTCATCATGAGCTTATAAGATTGATAGCTAAGCCGGGATTTCACGATTTGCAAGAAAAACTTCTATCCATCTTCCAAAGTGACAAATTTCTTGATCAATGCAAGAAGGTTAAAGGCGAGACGGCTTGTCTAATCTGTATTCGAAAAGATAACTATCTATGGTGGTTTTCTGTCGGAGATTGCGTAGTGTACGTTTTTCATCCTGATTTCATTGCGCTCGACCAATTTCAATTGAATCAGAGGCAGTTCTATGAGTGGATTGGTCAAGTGAATACGTTCGATAAAGCCGTGCCATGCTTCTCTTCAGGAATTCGGGAATTAAGGAAAGGTGTAAATCGCATCTTCATGACGACGGATGGCTTACTTGAATGTCCGGGGGAGCCCTATTCGAATCCGATTGATTTAGTGAAAAAAATGGATGGGGAACAACTTGAAGACGCGTTTTCTTTAATTCTGACTAAAATTGAAAAGAATAATGTAAGAGACAGCACGACTATGATTGGTTGGACAGTTAATATCTCGCAGCAAGGTAGCATACCAAGTGATGTTGTTGAAAATTAATAAAATATAATAAAAGCCTAATTTCTTTAGTAACTAAGAAATTAGGCTTTTGTTTGATGTTTCGCTCTATGATACAAGTTTAAGACAAACGGCTGCACCTAACACCATGCCTATAAAAACAAGTCTTTTCCAGTCTCTTGCTTCCCAGAAAAACACATAGATTTTCAGAGCTGGATATAGTATGGCACATAGTATCAGATTCGGTTATGCTTGGTTTACAAGTTTTGTATTGAAGTCTAAAACAGTTGGCAATAGTGAAGGTAACGAATAGAAAGGGTGGCAAAATGAAAATAAATCAATTAATCGCGAATAATATTAAACGATTGGATGCAGATCTTCCGGAAGATAAATCGTTAGGCATTGCAGGATTATCCGGATCTGGAAAAACAACGTTCAGTCAAACAATTGGAGAAGAATCGAAGAAGCGACTTGTCTCCTTATTACCAAAGGCCGAATATCAGTATTTATTCCCAAATATTATGGAAACGAATTTCAGTGCAATCAGGATGGAAGAGATGCCTCTAGTGCTGTTTCTCGGAAGATCATCCATATCTTCAAATCCACGTTCAACGATCGGTACACATACTGGCGTTTTTACGGAAATCCGTGCCTGTCTTGCTGATAAATTTAATCTTTCACCGGAAACATTTTCATTCAATAATGAATTAGGCTGGTGTCCCAAATGTAAAGGACGCGGAAGTACGAGTAATGTCGAATGTAAAACATGTTCCGGTAAACGGTATAATAAAGAAGTTGAGCAATATACAATTGAATTATCGAATCAACCACATACAATTTCAGATATTAATAACTTGAGCGTTGAAAACATTCTCTCTCTAGCCGAAGAATTACATATTAGTGAAGCGAAACAACTGATCCTCGAAAACATTATCAATATGAATATTGGATACTTAACGATAAATCGGATTATGGGTACATTGTCTGGCGGTGAATTAACACGTCTATACTTGGCTGAGTTCATGGCAGCAAGTGAAAATACCGTTATTATCATTGACGAAATATCAGTCGGTCTTGACCGCCAAACGCTATTGAAAATCTTAGAACAGATTAAGAAGCTGGGCTATAAAAATCAAATTTGGCTCATCGATCATTCTGACACTGTGCTCGATATAACGGATGATCAATTGTTCTTTGGACCGGGCAGTGGTAAATACGGCGGAAAAATTGTAGAAGAATCACCGCGTCCACAACCTGTTTTTCAAGAGTTGAATGAGGAAAAACCTACGGAAACTTATGTATTTAAAGATCTTTACTGCCGTAATATTCAAATGGCTGAATTTGAGATTCCGAAAAATAGACTTGTGACGGTCACTGGTGAGTCTGGCTGCGGTAAATCTACACTTATTAATGAATGTGTAGCGACAGATTTTGTAAAGCGATATCCGAAAGATAAATTGGTCGTGGTAGGGCAAGACCGGAACCAATCGATTACGAGCAGGTCGACTGTTGCAACGTTTCTTGAAATTAAACAGAAACTCAACAAGTACAGTGACGAAATTGATGATATTTTTGAACGGTCGATTGAAGATATTATTGATGAACTGCCAAAAGAAGACATCGCGCATAAACGTTTGAGCTTATTGATCAAACTCGGACTCGGTTATTTGACGTTGGAAAGAAAGACACAGACGTTATCGACTGGTGAATTTCAATGTGTTCACTTAGTTTCGGAGCTGTTTGCCAACTCAAGAAAACCGCATACGCTTTTTATCTTTGACGAGCCATCAAAAGGTTTATCCCAAAATATTTTAAACCAATTCATTGATAGCATTAGACTAATTCTGCAAGATGAAACCGTTTCAATCATCATGATTGAACATAATGAATATATGATGGAAAGCTCGGATTTTATCGTGGATTTTGGGAAGAGGAAGAGTGACCCTGTCACGCATTTAGATGTTGTTAGTCATAATGACTATTACAAGAATAAAAACAAGGATGATATTGAGCTGCCATCGCATATTTCATCTACTCTTAAACAGCAAAAGGGTATCTCTTATTTAACAAAAAACAATATCGCCTATTTTAAAAACGCAGAGAACATCTATAAAGGCGGCATTCTAAAAAGCTTGTCATCAATGGCTCGGTTGATTTACGGTGAATATGAATCAGAACAAATCGCACCTGTCATAGCCATTGATCTTGAAAGACATTTATATAGCCAATATAGTTTTCTCTATGAGTTGGGCGGTCTCATCAATCATATCGTGGCGGCGCATCCGACGAATAAGGATACGAGAAGCTTCGACTTCTATAATAAGGACAATCATTGTCCATCATGTTCGGGGCGCTTGCAGATTGAAGTATTTGATAAAGATCTTGTCATTCAGGATGAAGCTGTTCCATTCTGGGATGGATTGTTCCATCCAGATGTAATGGAAGTATTAAAGTTTTATAAATACGAAAAGCTGGAATTTCTGTTTGAGGAAATTAATAATGAGTTAGGACATGACCTGACAAAAAGCTATAAAGAGATGTCAGATGAAGAAAAGCATACATTTTGGTACGGGTATTTTGAGAGTTCGTTTTATGATAGGGAAGGCAAGACACGGAGAACATGGGTAGGCTTTAACACGATTCTTGGGATGTATATGGTCGTATCAAAATCTGAGATTAAAGAACAAATGAAAGCTTCAAAAGAAATGATTACATGTCCAATTTGTGAGGGGACAGTTTTAAACCACCATAAGCGGCTTACATTTGGAGGCATGGATATTCGTGAATTAATTAGACAGCCGATCGAGGAAGTGTTGAAAGTTGTAGGAGAGTTGCCTGTCCTCATCAAATTGAAATCGATTGTAGGCGGCG
Organism: Saccharococcus sp. Marseille-Q5394; assembly: GCF_946901335.1. Lineage (NCBI taxonomy): Bacteria > Bacillati > Bacillota > Bacilli > Caryophanales > Anoxybacillaceae > Saccharococcus > Saccharococcus sp. Marseille-Q5394. The sequence continues at coordinate 1,388,847 of NZ_CAMPPQ010000002.1, forward strand.
ACATGATTTTGACTGAAGATGTCTCCTTGCTGCCACGAGAAACCCAAGTTGCTCTGAAAATGTTCGAATTGGAACAGGCAAGCTTTACTGGTTATGAAATGGTATTGCAAAATGTATTGCCATTTTGGGACACGATCAAAGGTACTATCGAATCGATCAGCAGCACTAATCAAGTGACGATCTGTGACTTCCCAAATGTGAAGGAAACAAGAGAAACGATCATCGATAAGTATTTCACAAATGGTAAATATAAAAAACTGACCTATGTCTATGAGGCTTTCGGTTACAAAAAGTTAATTACCCAAATAAATAAAATCAGGAAGGCCAATCCGTGTGCTTTCTGTAAAGGTAAAAAAGTCATTTCAGAAGATAATTTGCACGATGGTGTCTTTAAATTAACCATTCCTTGTGTAAGCTGCCATGCAACTGGCATCAATGAGGAAGGTCTTAGTGAAGTCGTCGAAGGAACAGACGTACAAACATGGCTTTTAGGCAAAGTAAGTGATGTATTGGATGAAAACCTATATACAGAAGCTGTTGCAGACATCCCCATTTTTAATCGTATCCGCGAGTTAGATAAACGGGATATGATGGCGGTTTATGAATGCTTGGAACATAATAATTAATTTTACTTCGATCAATAAAAATGACGCCCCTACACCAGACTATCTGGTGTAGGGGCATTCTGTTACGATCACAAATTTTTCTTCTTTTTAGCTTTTCGCAGCTCTGCGAATTCCTTGGCAATCTCCTCAGTCATATTACTGGGTTTTATTTTCTGGTTTTTAGGTGTCTGTGGTAAGGAACTGGTATTATTTCCGCCTGTTTTATTATTATGGTTATCTCTTCCCACAATGATCGCTCCTTTCAATTTGACATCCTACATACTATGGCTTTCCGACTTTGTTTTATGCCGGAACGGGCACATTTAACATCCCGTTGAATATGCTGAACATGAACGCCAATAAAGACTTGGAGGCAAGAGTTGAGTGAATAACATGACTAATGGTTATTGGGAAGGCCATTGGCAAAATCCTAGGTATCGTAGCATTTCATTGGATCAAGCAATTGATATCGCCTTGAAACGTGTGCCGGGTGAGGTCGTCAAGGCTGAATTGGATTTCGATGATGGAGTATTGCTCTATGAAATCGACATCCGTACAAATCAAGGACTCAAATACGAAGTGAAAGTAGATGCAGTGTCCGGGCAGGTCCTGAGGGTGAAATTGGATTAATTCAAGCTGATGTATTACCGAACCTCCCGTTTTAGATCGGAATGGATTGGGTATGTTAAGTAACAGCATACGTATGAGGAGGTTCGGGATATATGTCACTTAGTGAAGAACTGCAAAAGTTGAAGGAATTTAAATGTGATTCCCGTTGTGTGTTGAGTGTGTACTTGAATACGAACCCTGCAGATCCGGAACAGCAAAATGGAGCATGGAAAATCCATCTGAAAAACGGTTTAAAACGTATCTCCGAGTATTTGGAAGCTTCCCAAGATGAAAAAGAGATCAAAGCGTATAAAAAACTGAAAGAAAAAGTGACGAAGGAAATTGAAAATAATCAAAACGACTTGAATAAAGGGGTCGTTATTTTTGCGTCTCTAGATCCAGAATTATGGTCCGTCCATTATGTGCAAGTTCAAGTGAAGACGAGCTTCCACTGGGAAGACCATCCTGTAGTAGAAGAAATGGAGTATATGTTAAAGGCCTATCCTGAGGCAGGCATCATCTTGACGAGCTTTGGAGATGTGCGTATTTTGGATACAGCGATGGGCTTTGTCAACGACGAGAAAACGTATGAATTCGACTCGGGTCTGGAAGTATGGAAAGAACAACAAAGCGTGCGCTCATCTTTGCAACGCGGGTCTGGAGGAGGCCAAGGTGATGGCCTTGATGATCGTCTAAGAGAAAACCTTGAACGCTTTTACAAAGAACTCGGCGTAACTGTAGAAAAGATGAGGAAAGAACGTGACTGGAAGGAATTATACGTAGTTGGCGAAGCCGAACTGGCAAACTCATTTGCGAAAACGCTTCGAACCAAGCCGAACAACTGTATTTATAAAAACCTGAACAACGTCGAATCGAAAAAAGTGCTCCATCAAGTATTTGAAAAATAATATCATTCTAAAGCCGTTCCTTTTAGAGGGACGGTTTTTTCTTTTTCGTACAGATACATATGATTGAACATATCATAGAGAAAACGATTGATGGGAGGTTGAACTATGGGTTTATTTTTTAATAAAAAGAGCCATTCAGAGCTATATAAAGGCGAAAATATTGCCGAAAGGAACCAGTCCATTTATCGGACCGATTCCATATCGGAGTCGATGATAGAACAGAAGAAGTCTTTCGACATGATGAATGAAAAATATAGCGAAATGGAAAAGCAACTACAGAAACAAAGAAGGATTCAATCCGATAGATGGAGAATGACAGGAATCCGGTTCGAGGAAATTCTGGATCATCAATCTCAGCAACGTCAGTTTGAACAAGAAGCGATTGGAACATTGGAACGTTTGGATCAAAAACATAAAGAGCTTCAAAAAATGCTCGAAAGCAAGAGGAAGATGAATGAAGATCTCGTTGAACAAATCAATATGCTGAACCATTCGAACGCGGAAATTGCTGAGCGGTTAGAGAAATTTGATATCGATCAAGAGAAGCTTCTAACGAAGATGAATGCACAACTTGAAAAACAAGATCAATTCTCCCTCTCGTTGGAAGAGCAAAAGACGGTACAGACTCAAATGGTGGAGCGGATGGAACAGCATGAAGGGGTGATCGATAAAATGATCAGGCAAGTGGATTTTTTGAGGTCAGTCATTTTTGAAAGATCACACTTCATAGCTGAAAAAATCGACAAGAGCTACCAGCTCACAACAACTTATATGAGTAATTTGAGAGGGAAATCCAATCATACTGGATCGAACTGAATTGACTAAATTCCTCTTTCCCCTTGTGGCGGTTGATATGAATAAAGGGCCTGCCTACAACAGGCATCATTCTAACACCTGTTCAATATAATAAAGGGGAAAGGGGGACGGAAAATGAATGAAAAAGACAAGGAAGGACTGGCTGCAAATGAGCAAGCAGCAGAAGAGGCCAAGCTGCATGCTAAAGCGGAAGGAGATAAGACATCAATCGGACTAACAGAGAATGTGGGAGGGCTTCTCTGTTACATCTTTATTATCGGTCTTATTTTTCTTTTCATGGAAAAAGAAAACCGGTTCATCCGATTCCATGCCTTGCAATCCGTTTTTACGGCGGTTGCCATCTTCCTGATCAGCATCATATTGGGATTCATCCCTATATTCGGAGTTATTGCAAGCCTGGTGTTAAGCCCGCTCGCATTCGCACTGATGATCTTTATGATGTACCAAGCATATCAAGGCAACTATTTTAAACTACCATTCATTGGGAATTTGGTAGAAAGTCAATTGGAAAAGCCGTGATCAAAAAGCCGCTCCGAAAAAATTACCCGGTGCGGCATTTTTGTATTCACTTAATAGCCCGACCCACCCAAAAGAATGATGAATATCCAAAAGAAGACTTTCATTCCCAGGGTGATGCACCCTAAAACGATGCCGGCAACCGCCATCCCTTTGCCATTTTGCATTTTATTCCCCGAGACACCGAAGATGATAGCTAGGATGCCCAAGAGGTAAGGAATGATAGGAATCAGGTTCAATACGACTCCCAAAATCCCTAAAACAAGTGAACTGATTGCCATGCCATTTTGCTGCTGGTGTTCATTTTCCGTCATTTTCACCCCCACTAAGATAGCGTATGCAATGGGTAATGCGAATTTGAATGAAACAAATGATTAAATATTCAAACGAGATAGTGAAATGGCATTCTTTCATAAGTATTGAAATGTTATACTATAATGTGGATGGGAAATAGATTAGTAGCCTAGGAGGAATAATAAAGTATGATACCTTTTTCAAAACCGACAGTGGAGCAATTTTTCCGGACGTATACGATTACGAATTTCGCTGTGAACAACGATGAAACGAAGCTTATCTTTAATACGAATTTGAATGGAAAAATGAACTTATGGGCATTGGACTTGCCTGATTCATTCCCGTATTTGTTTGCTCATCGGGACGAGTCGTGTAATTTTATCAAGTTTGATCCTGAAAATCGGTATGTTTTAGCTGGGTTTGATAGTGACGGTGATGAAAATTTTCAAATCTATTCGATTCCGTTTGAAGGTGGTTTGCCCCAGCCGTTGATCACTGGAGGGTCGGATGAGAAGTTCTACTTCAGTCATTTGAGCGATGACGGAGAAAGAATCTACTATGTGACATCGTTGGATAATCCGATGTATTTTAATACGCATATGCGCAATTTGGAAAGTGGTGTGGATACCCTATTAAATATCGGGGAAATATCACCTACGCAACTTGCTGCAGTTTCGGATGATGAGGAGAAATTCGTCTTTTCGAGGGCCTTCGCAAACACGTATGTTATTAGCTTCGTGAAAATTGGCGAAGACACATTCAATTTAACGCCGGATGCTTCGAAAGTGCATGTCGCGGGTGATCCAGTGTTCACGGATGACAACACGATTTATTTTGTGACAGATTTTGAAAGTGACTTTACCTATATTGCCAAGTTTGATTTGATGACAAAATCCTTTTCAAAAGTGTTGGAAGTAGAGGGGGAAAGCGTACAGACGATCAAGTTCAATAAGGACAACGGGGAATTTTATTTCATCACTTCTAAAGGTGTTGGAGATAAGTTATATCGCTTCTACCTTGAGAATGGAAAGCTCGAAGAAAGCACATTGCCAGTCGATGTAATTGATCAAATGCGATTTGCCAAGTCAGGAAATCTATATATTTTAGGTCGCAGTGCGACAGTTCCTCATAACATTTTCAAATCAACTGATGGACAAACGTGGGAGCAATTAACGGAAAATAGGGTGTTAGGTGTCAGCCAGGAGGGGATGGTGGAACCTGATATTGTATCCTATAAATCTTTCGATGGATTGGAAATCGAGGCCCTTTTATTTAAAGCAAAAGAGGAAACTGCGAATGGCTACACAATCTTCTGGCCGCATGGAGGTCCTCAGTCGTCTGAACGCAAAATGTTCCGTTCGATGTTTCAGTGCTTCTTGAATAGGGGTTATACTATTTTCGCACCGAACTTCCGAGGAAGCACAGGCTATGGCTCGGAATTTACGAAAATGGTTGAACAGGATTGGGGAGAGGGACCACGCCTAGACTGCTTGGCGGGAATTGAGTGGCTCTTTGATAATGGCATCACGGATCGTGATCGTCTATTCCTTGTTGGTGGCAGCTACGGCGGCTATATGGCATTGCTGCTGCACGGAAGACATGCCGAGTACTTCAAAGCGGTTGTGGACATTTTTGGCGTATCCGATTTATTCACATTCGTCAATTCCGTTCCGCCCCACTGGAAGCCAATCATGGAGCGCTGGTTAGGAGATCCGGAGCGTGATAAGGAGCGATTCATCAAAGATTCACCAGTCACGTATCTCGACGGAATGGTAAAGCCAATGCTTGTCATCCAAGGCGCGAAGGACCCGCGCGTCGTGAAAGAGGAATCCGATCAGATTGTTGCGAAGTTGACAGAACTTGGCCGCGATGTTGAATATCTCGTTTTGGATGACGAAGGACATGGCTTCTCGAAGAAGGAAAATGAAATTAAAGTATACAGCCAGATGTTGGAGTTTTTGGAGAAGCATCAGAATTGATTTGCAGAAAAGCTGTCCGCAGTCGCTTGACTGACGGACAGCTTTTACTATGGAGAGGGAAGTCTACAATCAAACTAAGCTAATATACAAATGATCGTAAATCGTTGCCAGTGATCATAAAGCGTTGCGAGTGATCATAAATCGCTGTGAGTGATCATAAAACCTTGCGAGTGATCATAAATCGTTGCCAGTGATCATTAACCGTTGCAAGTGATCATAAATCGCTGCGAGTGATCATAAACCGTTGCAAGTGATCATAAAACCTTGCGAGTGATCATAAACCGTTGCCAGTGATCATAAATCGCTGCAAGTGATCATAAAACCTTGCGAGTGATCATAAATCGCTGCAAGTGATCATAAAACCTTGCGAGTGATCATAAATCGCTGCAAGTGATCATAAAACCTTGCGAGTGATCATAAATCGCTGCAAGTGATCATAAAACCGTGCAAGTGATCATAAACCCAGAAAAGTGTTTAATCCCAATCCCGTCTCTGCAAATCCTCAGCAACAAGCTGTAAATCATCAGCAGAAATCGACAGCACTTCATAATCGCTCGTCTCCGCAAATTTCAACGCCATTTTCTTCATGAATTTCGGGGAACCGTCATTCTCCTCATCGTATACGATTAAGATCCCATCCGAATTCCGAAGTAAAAACTTATCCCGTTCAATGAATTGCCAAGGGGCTTCGTAAGGACGTTTCGTTAAACTGACGGAGTAATCCGCATGGGCAAGGATGAATTGATACGCTTCCTTTTTCGCCTCGTTCCAATTCTTCTCCTGTTCCTGAAAGGGAGTAATAATCGCGAACTTCAAGTCCGGATAAGTATCTTGTAAGTCGATCACCGTTTCAGCAGCCCACGTCTCAACTCCTGGCTGTCCGCTGACGATTACCCATTCCAGGCCACTATCAAGTAGGGGAGTCAATCGGTTTTCCAACGCCTTTTTTATAATGCCAATGCCCGGATGCTTATCATTGAAGATGCCTAATTCATGCGCTTTATAGCCTGTAATGACAAGTCTTTTGATCATTTATTCATACCTTCAATCGCGGATTGCGCCAACTTTGAAATGACCATATCATCCATTGGGGGATTATGTAATCCAGCGCGGACATCCCGATAATAGCGTTGCAATGGATTCGACAGCTCCAAGCTTTTCGCACCGACAAGACGCATCGCTTGATCGACAATACTGATGGCCGCGTTAGTAACGATGTGCTTCGCTGCGCCTAATTCCTGATTCATCGACTTACGCCGTTCCGGGTTATCGTAAGCGGCTGCTACACTGTATAAAAAATGCCTTGCTTTCATCAAATCCAAATCAATGTGGCCGATATGACTTTGTACATTCGGCAGTTCCGAAATCGTCCCTGCAATGCTGTTCGGACTATATTCGACAGCAAACTTCACTGCATAATCACGTGCTGCTTGCGCAATTCCTAAATAGCAGGCTGGTATATGAAGAAGCCAACCGTTCAATTTGTCTCCGCGTCGGCCTTTACTGAACTCAACGAAATCCTCCTCACTTACTTTTACATTATCCAAAACGAGATCATGACTTTCCGTACCTCGCATCCCAACCATATTCCAAGTCTCTTTGATTGATACACCTTCACTTGATTGATCAACGAGGAAGAAGCCGATCCCTTCCCGTTCTTCTACCCAGGCAGAAACGAGGGAATGAGTGAGGACAGGCGACATGGAAGTGAAGTTTTTCTGGCCGTTAATGACCCAATGCCCATCTTTTTTGACTGCCGTCGTTTGTGGACGACCACCGCGAGTCGGGCTGCCTGTTTGCGCTTCACTTGCTGCACGGTTCACTAATGCCCCTTTCAAAATTTCTTTTGCAAACCGTTCCAAATTGTTCTTATCCCATAGCTCATTCGCATAAAGGTCGCCGACAACGCCTTGATGCCAACCGATGGATAGACCGGTTGCTCCATCAAAGGAAGCGATCGTCTCCTGCATCAATATCATGTCGGTCACGGTCATTCCACCTCCGCTATATTCCTTCGGAAGTGCGAGGGTTGTATAGCCCATTCCAACAAGGGATTGTATATTTTCTTTAGGAAATTTAGCAAGTCGGTCCGTCTGTTCAGCCGAGTTTCGAAATTGTTGTTCAAGTTTGCTTAATTTATCCATCCATTCCCTTTGCAAATCCGTTGTTATGAAAAGCTCCTTTGCCATATAGACACATCCTTTATTGACATTGTCATTAATGTCTATTATACGTGACACATGATAGTTTGTTTGGAAATTGATTTGATAGGTTTCTTGCCGAATGTTTAGTTTCCCCTCATTTTAGGAACAGTTATGAGAGACGATAAATGAGGAGTGATTGAAATGGATGCGAAAAAAACCGCTCGTAAAATCCTGGATGAAAGCTATGTCGGAACGATGGCGACTGTACAACAGGGCAAGCCTTTCAGCAGGTATATGACATTTTTCACCGAGGATTTTACGCTCTACACGGCAACTTCAAAAAAGACCGACAAAGTGGATGAACTTGAGCAGAATCCGAATACGCATATTTTGATCGGCTATGATGGGGAAGGTTTTGGAGACGAGTACCTCGAAATTATGGGAACCGTAACGATTTCCGACGAGGAAAGCATGAAAAAGAAAGTCTGGAATGAGCATATGAAACCGTATTTTACTGGACCTGAAGATCCGGACCTTGTCATATTGAAAGTAACCCCTGATTCCATGCGTCTGATGAATAAAAAGGGAGAAGACCCCCAAGATATTCAATTTTAAAAAGATGAACCCCTTTCCAATATTTGGCAAGGGGTTTGTCTTCAATCATTCAATTTCAAGATTGCATAATTCAACAGGTAATTAAGACCGATTTGCAATTCAGAAATGGGCATTGCCTTTGTATCCTTATAGCTTAGCTCCTTTTTCTTCTCTCCCCGGTACTTTGCGAGTCCCATCAAGCCGTTTACGATCCATCTGGCTATATACAATAAACTATTATACCACTTCCTGTTACAGTACATAGTTCCCTTTAACTATATATTAAAACAAAATAACAGACGGTAGTATACGGAATAATAAAAAAAGTATTGATTGTATTCATGATACGGTATAATGATACAAAATTCAGTGGTGACACTAGGAACGAAGTGAGTGATTGAATGAAACAACGTGAGCAATGGACCTCGAAAATTGGTTTTGTATTAGCGGCAGCCGGGAGCGCCATCGGGCTGGGCGCTATTTGGAAGTTTCCTTATATGGCAGGCACGAACGGCGGAAGCGTTTTTGTATTGCTATTCATTATTTGTACATTGGCGATCGGATTGCCAATTCTGCTGGCTGAATTTGTAATCGGGAGAAGGGGACAGAAAGATGCTGTCACTTCATTAAAGAAACTGGCACCAGGTAAGCCGTGGTTTTTAATTGGGTGGATGGGGTTACTCAGTTCTTTCATCCTATTATCATTTTACAGTGTAGTAGGTGGGTGGATCCTATCCTATTTGGCAAGAGCATTATTGTTTACTCTTGATGTTGCCGATTATGGAGGACTCTTCGATGCGATCATAGCGAATCCAGGTGAAGTGCTCATTGCACAGGCAGTGTTCATGATTTTGACTATATGGATTGTCCAAAGCGGCATTAAGGGCGGAATAGAGCGCGCGAGCCGCTGGATGATGCCTTTGCTTTTCATTTTCTTCATCATCTTGGCGATTCGTTCATTGACATTAGAAGGGGCAATGGAAGGCATCCGCTTCCTATTCGTGCCGGATTGGTCGTATTTGACCGGAAAAACATTGTTGCTTGCACTTGGACAGGCATTCTTTTCGTTAAGCGTAGGAGTTACAGCGATGATGACGTACGCGTCCTATTTGCCGAAAGAGGAGCGCCTTGGCCAATCTGCTTTCAATGTGTCCATTTTGAATATTTTCATCTCGCTGCTCGCGGGCATTGTCATTTTTCCGGCCGTATTTGCACTCGGGCACTCTCCGGCAGAAGGGCCGGGATTGATCTTTGTCGTATTGCCGGCAATCTTCAATGAGATCCCGTTCGGTGGATTCTTTTTGATTCTGTTCTTTATTTTATTATTATTCGCGACGTTGACATCATCCATCTCCATGTTGGAAATTGTTGTTTCAACGGGGATTAGAGAGAAGTTGGAACGGAGACGGACGGCAGCTTGGGTATTTGGATTATTAATTTTCATCGTCGGTATTCCGAGCGCGTTATCATTTGGAGTATTATCCGATGTGAAACTGCCTGGGGGAACTTTCTTCGACTTTGCAGATATCTTAACAAGCCGAATCGGATTACCGATAGGAGCATTGCTCATTTCTTACTTTGCCGGCCATGTGTTGACAACGACGGAAACCGATGATGAGCTGCGAATGAACCCATTCATGAATCATACATGGAAGTTTATCGTACGTTTTATCGCACCGCTTGCCATCGTCGTTATTTTTATCGCATCATTTATAGGATAAAACCCTTAAAAGCATCTCTTCGTACTGAAGAATGCTTTTTTCTTTTGAGGAGAATTGGTTTTTAGTTTAAGTAGTATAAAAATAATCAGATGATGGGGAAAGTATCAAAACTACAAAGACGAAGACCGAGGATGGAGGTTCAAACGAAGGAAAATCAATATCAAATGGAGAACTAAATAGGAAATAGACTTGGAGGAGAGATTTCATGGAAGTAAAAACGATTGCCACATTTGAATATGAAGTTGTTCAAAGGGAGTACGAATTGATTGGACAAAGTATAACAGCGAATTTTCCAGAATCATTCCCGGATGCGGCTATGAAGGTTCATATGGAGTTTGAAAAGCGGTTACATGAAGTCGTGAATTGCAAGGATAGGAATGTTTTAATCAGTCCGTATATGAGCAATGACATCGTTGCAACCTATTTTGCATGTGTAGAAGTCGATTCGCTTACTGACATTCCAGAAGGCATGATCGGATTAAAACTTCCGATGATGAAGTATGCAAAAATCAGCTGTTCCAATAAAACGATCGATCAAGGGTATTCAAAGTTATTTGCGTGGATGGGGGAGAATGGATATAAGCCAAATTTGTATGACCGATCGTTTCCTATTGAGGTATTCTACCTCGAAGAAAATGCAGAGGAAGAAGTCGTAGAAATTCTAATACCAATGCAATGATTACAAAACCGGCTATCTTTTAAGGTTGCCGGTTTTTTACACTTGTATATATAAGCATATAATTATATGATACTGACGAGGAGTGATGATAAATGAAAACAACAGAGTCGATTGATTTACAAAAAGCATCGCAAATATTTAAGCTTCTCGGGGATAAAACGAGGCTGACGATGATGAAATTGCTTGAATCACATGATTGCTGTGTGTGTGAATTTGTCGCAATCTTTAAGATGAGTCAGCCGGCGATAAGTCAACATCTACGTAAATTAAGGGATATCGAATTGGTGAAAGAAGAACGTAGGGGACAGTGGATCTTTTATTCAATCAATCAGGAACACGAAGATTATCCATTGATTTCTAGCGTCCTTAAACACTTGCCAGATCAAGGAAGTTCCATTGAAGAGTTGGAGGCGCAAGGATTACGTATTTGTTGTGAATAAGGAGGAAGTCATTTGTATTTAGTAATAACTGCGTCACTGATTTTTATCATTACGCTCATTTTCGTTATTTGGCAGCCTCGAAACCTTTCGATTGGATGGTCTGCATGTGCCGGGGCAATTATTGCATTGCTGCTCGGCGTTGTTGACTTCGGGGATGTGCTCGATGTCACGGGCATTGTTTGGAATGCAACACTCGCTTTCATTGCAATCATCATCATCTCTTTAATACTCGATGAAATCGGCTTTTTTGAATGGTCTGCCTTACATATGGCCCGGTTAGCCAAGGGGAGCGGGCTGCGCATGTTCGTTTATGTCAGCCTTCTCGGTGCGATTGTGGCTGCGTTGTTCGCGAATGATGGTGCGGCACTCATCTTGACGCCGATAGTTTTAGCGATGGTTCGGAATTTGAAGTTCAGCGATAAAATGATATTCCCATTTATCATTGCAAGCGGATTTATCGCAGATACGACATCATTACCTTTAGTTGTGAGCAACTTGGTCAATATTGTTTCAGCCGACTTTTTCGGCATCGGTTTTGCCGAATATGCTTCAAGGATGATTGTTCCGAACTTATTTTCATTAGTCGCGAGCATTCTTGTCTTGTATTTGTTTTTCAGAAAGAGTATTCCTGGAAAGTATGATGTCGCCGAATTGAAAGAGCCGATACAAGCAATCAAAGACCACAAGATGTTCCGGCTTTCTTGGGGAGTCCTCGGCATATTGCTCGTCGGTTACTTCTCAAGTGAATTCATTGGGCTTCCGGTGTCTTTTATCGCAGGAATAGTAGCCATCTTCTTCTTAGTCATGGCGAAGAGAAGCCCAGCAGTTCACACGAAACAAGTGTTGAAAGGGGCACCTTGGGCGATCGTTTTCTTCTCAATCGGCATGTATGTTGTTGTCTATGGGTTGAAAAATGCCGGTTTGACAAGTGTCTTGGCGAATGTCATTCAACTGGCGGCTGATCAAGGTCTCTTTGCCGCTACGATAACAATGGGCTTCATAGCAGCATTTTTATCATCCATCATGAACAATATGCCGACAGTCATGATTGATGCACTCGCAATAGCGGAAACGAATACGACAGGAACGATTCGGGAAGCGCTTATCTACGCGAACGTCATCGGGTCGGATTTAGGCCCTAAAATTACGCCGATCGGTTCACTCGCAACGTTGCTATGGCTGCATGTCCTTTCACAAAAAGGTGTGAAAATCGGGTGGGGGACTTATTTTAAAGTCGGAATCATTCTGACGATCCCTACACTTTTCATCACCCTAGTCGGATTGTACGTATGGTTATTGATTATCTAATCTTGGAAAAGGAAGTGTGTACACGTGGAGAAAAAAACTATTTATTTCCTATGTACCGGCAACTCTTGCCGTAGCCAGATGGCTGAAGGATGGGGAAAAAAGATCCTCGGTGAGGAATGGGATGTTATGAGCGCCGGGATTGAAGCGCACGGTGTCAATCCGAACGCCATAAAAGCGATGAATGAAGTAGGAATCGACATTTCGGGTCAAACGTCAGATCTTATTGATATGCACATACTGAACAATGCTGATTTCATCGTCACTCTATGCGGTGATGCCGATGACAATTGCCCGGTGACGCCTCCTCAGACAAAACGTGCTCACTGGGGATTCGATGATCCGGCAAAAGCGACGGGAACGGAAGAGGAAAAGTGGGCATTCTTCCAGCGGGTACGGGATGAAATCGGACAGAGGATTGAACAATTTAACGAAACAGATGAATGATTATGTTTGGTTTATTTTTCAATTGAATTCAGTTTTTATCAGGATTTGATAACCTTTCCACTTGAAAGTCATCGATTATTTCTATCATACTAAAACGTCACAAAAACTGTATAAACATAGGAAGAACAATTGCCTAAAATGGGCAAGGTTCTTCCTATTTTTGTTATAAAATGCTTAATGAAGAAGAGGTGTGAAAAGCAGTTCGTCCCTTTTATCGATAGGGAAATGACAAGTTGGAAAGCTCCAATCAAATTACTATGAAAATAATAACATCTTAAGTTGGTGATAAAATGCAATAAGCTTATTTCAATAATGTATTTTATTATTTATTAATAAAATATGTCCAAGCGATATTAAGAGTGTGACAGTTATATAGATGTTTATTGAAAGGTTTGTGACAGTATTCTTCTTTTTTTAGTGAAGTTTTTGTGAAGTGTACACCTGCTGATTGTTTTTGGCGATTTATTATATTAAGATAAGCACCTAGCTCAAAGAACTGCTAAATTACTATAATTTCAAATGCTGTTTCTATAGCTTATAGAACACAAGAAAGGGGTACTTCCATGAAAAGGAAATTGACGCTTTTAAGTCTGGTTATCGGTATTCTTGCCGTGTTGGCAGGTTGTGAACCGGTAATGGTCCTGGATCCGAAAGGACCTCAAGCTGAAACAATATCCAATGTTATTTGGATTTCGATTGCGACGATGGCGATTGTTGTCATTGCTGTTTTCGCTCTGTTGGTGTATGTGATTGTGAAATATAGAGCTTCGAAACAAGATGAGGATTATGAACCTCCGCATATCGAAGGCAATCCGATTGTAGAGTCGATAATTGTCGGGATACCGATAATTATCATCATCTTCCTATCTATCGTCACAGTAAGGTCCACTTATGAAGTGGAGGCGACACCAAAAGGATATGAAGATCAGAAACCATTGGTCGTTTACGCTTCTTCCTCTGACTGGAAATGGCATTTCAGTTATCCGGAAGAAAATATTGAGACGGTGAATTATCTATATATCCCGACCGACCGAGCATTGGAATTTAGACTTTACTCATACGGTCCGATTACTAGCTTCTGGATTCCGCAGCTTGGCGGACAGAAGTATGCAATGTCGGATATGATCACCACATTACATTTAGCAGCTGATGTTCCTGGAGAATATATGGGGAGAAATGCAAACTTCAGCGGGAAAGGCTTCGCCGAAAACATCTTCCATGTAGAGGCAATGCCAGCAGACGAGTTCGATAAATGGGTCGAGGAAGTGAGAGCGACTGCCGAGCCTTTAACAGAAGACAAGTTTGCTGAGTTGCTGGAACCGGGTCATCTTGGTCAAATGACGTTCAGTGGAACTCATTTGGAATTCTTGCCACCGCCTGAAGGTCACAATCATGGAACAAAGCACTCCCATGAGGGAGAACATGACACAGATGACGCACACGGCGATGTAGATACGGATCATTCGGCACACAAATAAATCTACTAGAATTCTCTTTATAGTTAATTTGCCACGAAATAAATTTTCGGAAGGAGTACAACAAGTATGGATTACTTTGATCGATTCGCCATACCTCATCCTAGCCCTGCAATTTACGCATCTATGGTTGCCATCGGTCTAACCGTTATTGCGATTTTAATAGGCTTAACATATTTTAAAAAATGGAGTTATTTATGGCGCGAGTGGTTGACAACTGTTGATCATAAGCGTATCGGCATCATGTATATCATTGCTGCATTGCTCATGCTATTCCGGGGCGGTGTTGATGCGTTGATGATGCGGGCGCAAACTGCCGTGCCAGATAACAAATTGTTGGATGCCCAACATTACAATGAAGTATTCACGACCCATGGAGTTGTAATGATTATCTTCATGGCGATGCCGTTCATTTATGCGTTAATGAACTTCGTTGTACCTTTACAAATCGGAGCGCGCGATGTAGCGTTTCCACGTTTGAATGCGCTTAGTTTCTGGTTGTTCTTTATGGGTGCAATGTTATTCAATATCTCATTCGTTATCGGGGGTTCTCCTGATGCTGGTTGGACTTCGTATTTCCCGCTTGCAGGGAATGACTTCAGTCAATCCGTCGGAACGAATTATTATTTGATGTCGATTCAAATAGCCGGTATTGGTACATTGATCTCGGGTATTAACTTCGTTACGACAATCTTTAAGATGAGAGCACCTGGTATGAAATTGATGAAAATGCCAATGTTCACTTGGACTGCTTTAATCACGAACGCGATTGTAGTTTTCGCATTCCCAGTCCTCACAGTTACACTTTTGTTGGGAACGATGGACCGTCTATTTGGCACCCATATCTTCTCGATGACTAATGGCGGAATGGATATGCTTTGGGCGAACCTTTTCTGGGTTTGGGGACATCCGGAAGTATATATCCTCATTTTGCCGGCATTCGGTATATATAGTGAAATTATTTCCACGTTTTCACGCCGTAATCTTTACGGGTATACATCGATGGTCGCTTCAATTGTGATCATTTCCTTCTTCTCATTCTTAGTCTGGACTCACCACTTCTATACAATGGGGCAAGGACCTCTAACCAATAGTATCTTCTCCATTACGACAATGGCGATTGCGATTCCAACAGGAATTAAGATATTCAACTGGCTGTTGACAATGCGGAAAGGAAAAATCGAATTTACAGTTCCGATGTTGTATTCAGTAGGGTTCATCCCGATCTTCACAATCGGTGGAGTGACAGGAGTTATGCTCGGAATGGCGAGTGCCGATTACCAATACCATAATACGATGTTCTTGGTTGCGCATTTCCACTACACGATCATTCCGGGTGTCGTATTCGCGATGCTGGCCGGTCTTACGTATTGGTGGCCGAAAATGTTCGGCTTCATGCTCAATGAACGAATTGGAAAATGGGCGTTCTGGTTTATCGCAATCGGCTTTAACGTCACATTCTTCCCGATGTTCTTCACTGGGTTGGATGGACAAGCGCGCCGACTGTACACGTATTCTGAAGCAACTGGATATGGTCCGTTGAACATGCTTTCCTTCGTGGGAGCGGTAGGTCTGGCGATCGGATTCGCGTTAATCGTCTATAACGTCTATTACAGCACGCGCCATTCTTCAAGAAATATCGGTTCAGATCCGTGGAATGCTCGTACGCTTGAATGGGCGACACAGACTCCTGTTCAATCGTATAACTTTGCGAGAACGCCACATGTCGATTCAATCGAAGCATTCTGGGATTATAAGAAAAAAGGTCAGCCTTTATTCAAAGGGAGCATTGAAAAGATTCATATGCCGAATAACAGCGGAGTACCATTCATCATGAGTTGCATCTTCTTTGTTTGGGGCTTCTCATTCATATTCAGTATGTGGATTCCGGCGATTATTACGACCATTGCAATCTTTGCATGCATGGCTCACCGTTCATTTGAAAAAGACGACGGATATTACATTCCTGTCGAAGAAATAGAAGCAACAGAAAAAGATAGCGAGGTGTTAGCTGATGAAAACCGATAACTCGCTTCCGCTCGAATATGGTACAGAACAGAATAAGTTGAACATATTAGGTTTCTGGATTTTCCTAGGGGCTGAAGTGATGTTGTTTGCGACGCTCTTTGCAACCTATTTTACATTGGAACATCGTACGGGGAGCGGACCGGCTGGCGCAGAGATTTTCGAAATAACGCCGGTGCTCATTGAAACGATTTTACTGTTAACAAGTAGTTTTACAATCGGTCTTGGCGTTCATGCCATGAGGATCGGTAGGAAAAATGCAATGATGACGTTCTTTGCCATCACATTACTCCTCGGACTGGCATTCTTGGGCGTCGAAATTTATGAGTTCACACATTATGTCCATGTTGGCGCAGGCCTTCAAGTGAGTGCATTCACAGGCATCCTTTTGACGACATTAGGGACGCACGGTGCGCACGTGACAGTAGGTCTCTTCTGGGGACTCTTCATTATCATGCAGGTGAAAAAACGTGGCTTGACGCCCGAAACGGCAAATAAATCATTCATCTTCTCACTTTACTGGCATTTCTTAGATGTTGTCTGGATTTTCATCTTCAGCTTCATCTACTTGAAAGGAATGATGTAATATGAGCGAATTATTCCCGCGTAAACAAGTAATGGGATTTGTCTTTTCGTTAGTTCTGACTGCTGCAGCATTGACGGTCTACTTCTTAGATGTGTCATTTGCAGTAGGGATGACGATTCTTTTGGCCACGGCATTCATACAAGCTGCAGTGCAACTTGTCGGCTTTATGCATGCAGGTGAGTCGGAAGACAAAGTGGCGATTTACGCAAATATTTATTACGGAATTGCGATAGCGCTCGTCACCATCTTCGGAACGTTGTTAATATTGGTTTGGGATATGTGATAGAACAAAAGCGAAGGGCGCCTGCTTAGATGCTACACGCATAAGCCAACCCTGCGAAGAGGCGTTCTTTGCCTCGCAGCAGGGATGGCTTATGACCCGAGCATCTGGCGCCCGGAGTCTAGACGTAACAGGAAAGGAGCGCCACTTTGGGCGCTCCTTTCTTTTTTTATTGAATACTGCGCATCCCTTTATCCGTCTTCTCGAGCATTTCTTCCGTTGCAACAAAGAAGACCCCCATTAGGAAGATGAAAATAGCTCCCATCACAGTTCCAATTCCGATGCCGGTGATCGCACTGTAATCGCTTACAAAGAACCCGTACGAGAAAACGAAGATTCCGATCGCTAGTACTGTAAGTCCGACAATCTTAACGGCATTTAACATCTTCAATTTGGATTCCATTACCAACACCCCTTTTCTATATTATTTACCTTGTTCACAAAGTTGTCAAACTTTTTTATGTAATGATATCCAGCTAACAGTTGTCTTGTAAGCAAAAAAGAACGCCTTTTAAGACGTTCCAGACCAGCTAGACATATGTCGATGCTCTAAGGGACATCCAGTTGATTGGATTGCAGGGCGGCGACTTTTCGAGGAGGCTGAGGGTAAGCCCCTCGGAAAGCGTCCGCCCGGAACGGAAATCAACGTTGCGTTAGTCTAACGTTTGGCGTCAATGCGTCTAATAAGACAAAAGGGATGGAAATCAATTCGATTTCCATCCCTTTTGTCGACACTCTGGATCGTATTTTTAAGACGTTCCAAAAGGTTTGCTTCATTTTCTATTCCAAAAACGCTGCTGCGCGATGGCAGTGACGAAATCTTCTCCGAAGTTTGGGTTATTTGCGGCAAAGACGACTCCAACTAAATTGTTATCATCTGTTGCCTGCATAAATGACTGTCCAGTGGAAGCGATGCCAATAGGTTTGTAATGCTTATAGGCGACTTGCGTAAAGTAAGTGACTTCATAGTTGAACTTAGCTTGGTTCCTGTGACTTCCGCCTACAACGTAGATCGAATCTAGGAGGTAAGGACTGAAGGTCAGGAATGTTTCGTCGACTTTCAATTTCGTGCCATCATCCCCTGTGACGGTTCCAAGCTTTTCACTTATGATGACGACAAAAGTCCCGGCCTCTTGTAACGCACGGAGCGCGCTTGTCACTTCGCTGCTGTTGAATCCGTTGCCGATTAGCACACCGACCTTTAATGAATATGCATACCTAGGAGTGCTTTCCTGGCTAAGGGAAGAGAATTTAGTTGAGACAGTGACATTTGTTCCGCTTGGACGATTAACGCCAATATTATCCGCGATGATGTTGGCGAGCTCTTTATCCACATTTACCAATAAATCGACATTTTGCTGGCGAACAGATTCACTTTTGACTTTTCCGAGCTGATAGCTAAATCCTTCAATGGTGTGTTGCTTCTCTACAGGCGTCAAGCTATTCCAAAAAATTCTCGGTTGCGAGAAAAAATCATTGAATGAAGGGCTTCGTCCACGAATGATGTGACCCTCAACTTTTCGAGGGTAATGTATAAAGATCTCTTCCTCAGGTGGCGCCGTATAGGGGGTATTATTAGCGAGGGAGTTATTATGATAGTTCACTTGATCCACATCAATCCGCATCCTCATAACGCCTCTTCGTGTATTGTTGTGGAACGGGCAGAGAGGCCTGTTGACTGGCAGTTGTTCATAATTGGCGCTTCCGAGTCGGTATTGCTGTGTATCCCTGTAAGCAAGTAATCTTCCTTGTAAAACAGGATCATTCGAGAAACCGATCCCCGGAACAACATTCGCAGGGTTGAATGCTACTTGCTCCAATTCAGCAAAGTAATTATCCACGTTCCGATTTAACGTCATTTTACCGATGATCTGGACAGGGATAAGCTCTTCCGGCCAGAACTTGGCAGGATCCAGAACATCGAAATCATACTTGAATTCATCTTCCATTGGAATGAGTTGGACGCCTAGTTCATATTCGGGATATGCCCCACGGTCAATTGCTTCCCGTAAATCTTTCCGATGGAAGTCCGGGTCAAGCCCGCCTATTTTGAGCGCCTCTTCCTGTAGCAGGGAGTGGACTCCAAGGACAGGCTTCCAAACAAAACGGACAAAGGTTGCCACACCTTCTCCATTAATGAATAAATAGGTGTTGATCGACCATGATTCCATCATCCGATAACTTCTTATGATGCCTCGATCGGACATAATCCACGTAACCATATGAATGGATTCCGGGTTGTTTGCAACAAAATCCCAGAATCTATCGTGTGCTCCGCTGGCCGTCGGTATCCCGTCATCCTGCTTGTTTTGGTAGGCGTGCATTGAATCCGGAAACTTCATCGGGTCTTGAATGATGAGAACAGGCATGGCAATTGTCGTTAGATCGTAGTTGCCCTCGTCGGTATAGAGCTTGACTCCCAAGCAGCGCAAATCCCTAGCCGTATCATAAGACCCTTTCGGCCCTTGTACGGTGGAAAAACGGCATATCAAAGGAGTCTTTTTGCCAGGTTCCTGTAAGAATCCCGCTCTCGTGACATGGGACATCGATTGGTAGCATTCAAACTCGCCGTATGCTCCATAACCTCTTGCATGGACCACTCTTTCGGGGATTTCTTCGTGGTTGAAGTGGGACATTTTCTCTAAAAACCAATAATCCTCATGAAGGGAAGGACCACGCACACCTGCTTTTAAGGTCTGTTCGTCGTTCGGAATCACTCTGCCTTCGTTTGTCGTCATCTGTTTTCCTGTGTTTTGCACACGGAATTGATCCAATTGATCTTGCTTAGGATTTTGACCGACTGGCTTTTGGTTTTTTGAAGACTTGCTATCCATTCATCCATCCTTTAACTATTATTTGAAACATACATACTAGCCTATGCGGGCTTTTCAGGAAATAACACATTTTTACTGTTTCTCGTTGTATGTAGATTCTCAACTGGAATTTCAATTAAAAGTAAGCACAAAAAAACAGCCCCTAGGCATCCGGCCTAATAGGACTGTTTATGCGGGCTCAACCGTTGTTCCGACGGTTGTCCCAATAGGTTTGGCACCTAATGATTCCGACTGGGCTCGAACCAGCGACCTCTACCCTGTCAAGGTAAGGAATCGAAACCTAACTGTATCAATGGTCATTACAACGTTACTAACGCCCGACCACTTCACAAATAGTATTTGCATTTTTTATTATAAGGTGGTCAGACGTAAAAGTAAAGTGTTTTTTTCGTAACTGTCAATATCTATAATTTAAACTCTTGTTTTCAATCTGTTTTTCAGTGCTTTATGAATATCTGTTGTAGTAATTTCTAGAGAAGGGAACTCAACACTATTCACTCCAATTTCATAAGCACGTAACAATTTATTATCATAATGAAGTCCTACAATGCGGTTATATTTCCGAAGCGTGGTATCTGTCTGCATTGCGTGGTTATTCAGGTCTGCAATGTCAGCTACCATCTTCAAATAATCCTGACGTATCTGCTGTAATTTATGGGCTGTATCTTCCATAGCGACTGCCAAATCATTAATATAAGCGTCCTGCAGGGCTTCAATTTCTGCAAGTAATCGCTGCATCTTTTCCTTCTTAACTTCTTCGGCATTTTCTAGTTCAGCTTTTGCCTTCTCCATTGCTTCTGTGAAGGGCTGTAGCTTCTTTGACGCTGTTTGATATTCTTCTTCTGATAAACGCCCCATATCGTATTTGTGACGCTTTTCAGCGTACTCTCGATACTCCCTATCGTATTGGAATAGTTCAGCATGATAGGTCTGCTTCAGACCTTCAATCTCCACTGAAAACTTATGGTCTAAATGCGGTAACATATCCCGAAGTTGTTCAATCCTTTTAATCGTCCGGCTTACCTTTTGCTTATTATTTTTCTTCTTGAATAATCTTACAAAAAACTGCTTTAGCTTCTTCATCTTCTTCATCATGGTTTATAATCCCCCTGTAGGTATTTAGGTATTTTAAGTACAAAAAAAGTAGACTGATGAAGGAAGTCACCACCCTCACCAGTCTTGAATATTAATAATCAGTTTCAATACAATGACACAAGTAACAAGTGCATTAACTTATTTGGCCAGTTCTCTTTTCAATCTTCTCGGCAATTCCCCTGATTCATAGATTTCCCGCAATTCTTCAACTGACATATCAGCACCAGCAGTACCATCAAATTCATTGGTAGTGATAAAAGCGTACCCGTCGAATGTATATGCGTAGTTTGCTGTCTTGTCGCCCTGTTCAACTGCCATACGTTGCATGAAGGAATCATATGACACGCCTTGTCCAATATTCTTTTTAGCGTCAATAATTACGTCAATGTATTCCGCTTTTGCCTGTAGAATCCGCTTACGTTCGTCACGTTTAATCTGATTAACAAATGACTGCAATTCTTTATGTTTCTCCTTCATTGGTTGGTAAACCTTTTCAGCAATCTCCTCACGCTGTAAATCTGCAATATCTGCAAGCATTTTATTTACTCGTGATAGGTCAGCTTCCTTCTGTTTAACAGTTGCTTGGAAGTCCTCATAAGTCTCTTTTGTGATTTCTCCCAATACCATCATCATATAGAGTTCTCGTGCTTCCTTCTGCAACTCCTGTAACTGAATCTCTAATGATTCCTTTTCAGCAGCGTTACGTTTTTCTGCATCTTTAAATCGTTGTTTAATATCCTGTTCTAGTTTGATATAACCGTCCATTTCTTTAAATAAAGTCATTGTTCGCCACCACCTTTTTCAAGATTATCAAGTCGCCCAGTCAATTCCATAACTGCACCTGAAAGAGTAGTAATAAGTTCGTCCTTCTGTTCCACAGTCATCTTGGAAATGTCCATAGTTTCAGGCTTACCGTTTTCCCCAATTGATCCACCCGCAAACTGAATCTCTTCTACTTTTTCAGCTTCTCGTTTCTTCTTGTTTGCTTCTCGAATTTCCTCATATCCCTTTCCGATTAAATTCAAGGCGTTGCGTTGCTGTTCATACATGTTTTTAGTCATTTTCAAGTCCTCCAATAATAGTTATTTTCTTAATGCAAATAAAGCTTGTCGGCGTTCCTCTAGTGACCTAGTATCAGCCTTTTCACCTTCAGTTTTGATACCTAGCTTTTTGAGTGCTAGCTGTTTCTCGTATTCGATTACTTCTGCAAAATGAGTTGTGAAAAGTTCAATCTCTCGCAGGCTAGCATCTTCAGCAGTTGCAAGTTCAATAATCTTTTTTCTGACTGCCTGATATGCGATTCTTTCGTCATCCGTTACCACCGCACCCATCAACTCATTGACATAGTGCTGAAATCTAAAATCTTCTCGCCATGCGTAAAGTGTCGAAGATGAAAGACCATTTTTTGTACAAAACTCTTGAACTGTACTGCCTTTATGTTTACGGTCATACACCCAATTTCTAGCGATTTCGATTTGCCTATCAGTCAGTGATTCAGGTGGTTTTACACTGTCCATATGTGCGAATATATCTTTTTCTGCCATGAATTATTTCCCCCTTAAACAACAATTTCTGTATATTGCTTTTCCACTACTCTCCGAACATTTCCAATCTGCCATTTATCAATAAGCCCCTGCATCGGAATCATGAAGAAATTCGTTTCCAGCAATTTGTCAATTAGATTTAGCGTATAAACTGAGCTGAATTGTTTATCAAGTAGTGCCAGCTTCAAATCTTCCAAAGTCGCCAGTACCATATTTTTATACTGTTTCCCTCGGTTGTAATACGCTTCTACATGTTCCAGTTGCTTATCGAAGATAAAGGGAAGGGAATAGATGAATCCGGTTCCTCGCAAAGTGTCCTGAATGTCCTCGACAATATTTAAAAGAGTTCCAGTGTCATATGTCCCTGATTCAAGGATTTTCCGAATGACTTTTAACTTCTGCATCTGAATCTGTACAATGTCCTTTTCCTTTTCATTCATCGATACTCACACCCTCCCCAATAATTTCAGCCAGTGATACCAATTGATCCGGTCCCATGCCCCGTTTTTCCAGTTCTTCTAAAATCCCACGCCTTGTAATATTGGACATTCGAAGAGTGCCGGTTTCATATTTGTTTATTGTTGTCCGGTCAAGTCCTACCAGTTCAGCTAGTTCGCCTTGTGTAAGACCTGCCAGACCCCGCCCATATCTTAATAATTTTGGATTCATTCCTGCATCCCTCCTATGTACCTTTAACAGTTTTCTGATGAATATAAGACTCTCTTTTAGTGATAAATTAACCGAAGAAAAAGAGGCATCGGGGCATCCAATCCCCAACACCCCAACTTCCATACCTTCTAAACCTTAATCAAAAGGACTTTGACTATAAAAACCACGATGAGAAAAGCAAAGCAAAGCAAGATTTTTAATATCGAACTTCACAAGTAGACTGAATAAATCAGCCCCAACCTCTACCATCCAAAAGGAAGGCATCGAATACCCCGAAGGTATTTTTATAAAGCATGTAAACAATTAGCACATTTGATTACTTGTCGGGAAGGATTAAAACATGACTATTTCAGGTTCCTTCCCTTCATATAATAGGTATCTGAAAAGAATACTAAATAAGACATCTAACCTTGAATTATTAAATATTATGATTAAACTAAGAATAATATGGTTTTTATGTTGTTGGTATAGCTGTTGGAAGTGTTAAAAGTATGAAAAAGACATAGAAAAGAGGGGACAAGTCTTGTCGCAATCATGGTTATCGTTAAATCGGTTGTTTGAAGCCGTAGACATTCCCGAAAAACTAGTGAAGGTCTATCTTGAACGACACCAAGAATATTTTAGATTTGATGAAGATGACAATATCCACGTCTCAGCTGTAGAAACCCTGAAGACAATCAGAAGGTTGTACGGTGATGGATATAGAAAGAATGATGTAAACAAGTATCTAGAGGATGCAGGCACGCCAATAGCGGTAACAATGGATTCTGAAGAAGGTGAGGGTCTAATGAATATAAATCATGAGTTTCAGGAAGTAAGAAAGCTATTGAAAATGTTACTGAAAAGTTATGAAGAACAGAATCAAGAAGTATTGAAGAAAATTCAAGCGTTAGAAGCTAAACTTACCCCAGACGAAACCATTAATAAGAAAGGGTTGAGGGAAGTCGTGTCAGAAAGTGATAAAGATATGTCATCCAGGTTTGAAGCCATTAGAAATCAACTTGAAAAGTTGAAAACAGATAATCAAGAAAGAGAGGACAAATGGGAACGAGAGGGGAGAATAAAATAAAAAGGATTTTTAAGTAGGTTATATTATAGGAGGAATTGGCATGTCGTCATTGGAGAATGAAATAATAGAACTAAAAGCACGTAATCAAAAATTACATCAGGAAGTTGCTAATTTAAAAATGAAGTTGAAAGAAATAAGTGAAACCGATGAAATTCTTTCAATGCTTGAGTTCTCTACTGACGATACGATAAGGGATTTACTTGATAGGTACATCAGAGAGACGCTTACTACCGAAGAAGGGATGAAGATATTTAATCGGCTATTCAGTGCAAGAATCGTTCATTGACAGTAAACGGAGATTGTTCGGTCGATTAATTGGTAGGAAGTAGGGGAAATATCAGGCGTTAAAAAGTATGGTGTATTTTCTTAAACCGATTTTAGCTGCGTAACTTCAGTGATTCGTAGATGTGTGGGTTGGTGCAGTTGGTTGCTGTGAGTTCCAGTTGGATCAAGTTGGTTGCTATAAAAAGCAGTGGTGAAAGTTTGGAGACTAATTTAGTCCCGCATCTTTTCTCTTGGCTTACACACAGAAACACCCCATACCGCCCCCCGTATATACCCCTCTCTCAAATATTCTCAATCTACCTCACCACCTTTACAATTAATCATTTTATATCTGAAGATGGGAAGAAAAAAGTTTGTTTCTTTTAGCTTGGTTTGCTTGGTTGCATCTGTATCTATCCATCATTACATCATAAAACTTATATGCTTCACTTCTAACAGCTTTCAAGATTGTTTACGAATGGGGTTTATCTGATTACAACAGGGACGATTGTAGGGCTACTGTGTGGGCTTCTGTGGCTATGTAACATCACTGACAATAAAGAACTTATATAGAGTTGCTTCAGGTTGGTCTGTCATTGATTGGTTGATTGGCTACTCCTTTGATTAACTCGACCGTCTGTACTGAAGGATTCACCCACACAACTGCAGGAAGGTACACCGTTAGATCAATGGCTACCGTTTCCCCTTAACGATTCTGCAGGGCTTATCGTCTCCCATTCCCTTTGAATAGGGCATCCCCTAAAAATAGCCCTCCCCGTTAAAAATGGGCTACCCCTAAAAAAGAGACCCCCCTTTCCCTTTAGTGGTGTCACAACTCAACAGATTTGACAACGATAATAGAATGGCTTAACATAAGCATGAGAACGGTGTCACAATTCATTGTCATAAGTAAATGCTGAAAAGGGGATATATATATGACTAAATATGGTTATGCACGTGTTTCTTCCATTTCACAAGATTTGGATATACAGATTGAACAACTGAAAAAAGAAGGTTGCGATATCATCTATTCTGAAAAGTTTACAGGCATGAGTTCGGATAGACCTGAATTTATCAAGCTATTGGAAGTGCTGAAAGAGGGCGATACCCTTACAGTTACCAAATTAGATAGATTCGCAAGAAGTGCTGAAGATGGTGTTTCTCTCATTCAGGATTTATTGGCAAAGGGAATCAATGTACATATCCTGAACATGGGATTAGTGGAAGATACGCCAATGGGAAGGCTTATATTGCGTATGATGCTAGCCTTTGCAGAATTTGATAGGGATATGGTTGTTGAAAGGTTAGCAGAAGGGAAAGAAGCAGCTAGGCAAAATCCTAACTTTAGGGAAGGAAGAAAGCCGACATATACGAAGAAGCAGATAGACCACGCTTTAGGATTGCTAGATAAGAATTATTCTTATACTCAAGTCGTAGACCTAACCGGGATCAGTAAAAGTACATTAGCAAGGGCAAGAAGGAAGCAAAGGGCAGAGGGGAGGGCATAATCAGCCTTACCTTTTTTGTTGTCCTGAAGTTGAATAATAATAATCAAATAAACAAGATAGGGCAGTGCTTTTGGAATGTTCTTGAGGGGAAGGATTCATGGTCTATATCAGCGTCTTCTGTACTCCACAATACTCCCAAAAGTTCACAATTAGAAAACACCACCACACAATACCACACTGTCTAAACCTTCGCAAATCGCATACCCATCACGTTTACAAGCCTCTACAGTAGATCAATGTGCATCCTGAATATCCACTGAAACACCACTATTTCTGTCACAATTAGAATCCACCACCTCACAACCACCATTGAAACAGTAAAATCCTTTCCCCACTATAAAACCTTGTTTCCTCTGATATTTCCCATTTGTTACTGTCCTTCATGTTCAAGATTCTTGCACTTAATGTCCTGTAATATCTCTATATCATTATTTAAAAGACTCTTATGTATAAGTTTCTTTAACACTGGTCTATAAGGACATCTTGTCCCTATAGAATTTTATACAGCATTAACCGTTATGTACTCCGTACGGGGTTCTCGTTACCTCGAACATCCTTCTTACTATTTATCAGCTACTCATTTTCAGATACACGGATTGCTGAACATAGTGAAGCAAGCCAATAGCTAAGTTTAAAAGATTTTGGAGGTGGTTTTCCTCTAAAAGATTTTAGACTATTACCGTCATACCTATATTAATTTGTCAGCTAGAAAGGAATCCCCACACCACTATAGAATTAGAGGGATAGACTTTAGAAAAACCGCTACAAACCGCATAGGTACGGGCTTTGAAGCGCTTTTAGTTTAGGTAACTATTTGAGTCATTTCAGGCGAGTTTAGGTCAATTTTTGAGTTGTTTGGGAAAATATATGCGTTCCAAATACTACCAAACAATAAATATAGTCCTGTTTGTCTTATAAAGCATCTTCCTACCATCCCTATAGGTGACAAGAAAGAATCTACTTCTCAAGTCTGTACCTGAACATAAAAGTGTTTAGGGTTTGAGGACTTGAAATAAATGGAGGATTCTTCTTGAATACCGACAACTGGAAGGAAGAAAAAACATGACGAGGAACGAAGTTAGACCAGTGGTAGATATTGAAACAGGGGAATTATTTGAAAAGGCGATAATAGTCGATAATCCTGAAAACTATATCTTGATTCATAAGGATAGTGAAGCAAATCGAAAGGAATTTCTGAAGAATAGGGTAGTTAAATCGCAATTTGATGAACTTGCAGGGGGGTTTTCATTTACTATGCTAGATACTTTAAAAGAATTGATTGCAGATGAAGATTTCACACAATCAGACAAGACTAGAATCATGTTTTTAGGCACTTTTGTCTCGTATGAGAAGAATAATCGCTATTTAACATACGGAAACGGTCGTCCAATCCTGAAAAATCAGCTTATGGATTTACTGGAAATGACCAACCGTAAAGAATTTTACAATCTGTACAATACCATGTTAGAAAAAGGCGTTTTCACTGAAGATAGAGAAAGCCGAAGCGTTATAAAGATAATTTGGTCCAAAAAGTACCACTTTAAAGGTGCTGTTTCCGGTGGTAGTAAAACATCTGAAAAGCTAGTCAAATCTTATGACAAACAAATCCGCGAACTATATAGGGCAAGAAATAGCAAGGGGAAACCTATTCATACAGCACACTCATTATTTACGTTCTTTTCCCTGTTGCCATATGTCCATCCTGAATCTAATGCGTTATGCCGACACCCTGAAAAACCTGTCAGCCAATCCCAACCGTTTACAATTCGGGAACTAGCCGATATTTATGGAATTGAACGAGTTACCAACTTCAGGCGTTTACTTTTCCGCATCAAGATTCATAAAATGCCTGTTGTAGCCCTGGCACAAACTACAGAAGACAGCCGGATCTATATCAATCCATTTGTCGTGAATCGTACAGGTAAAAAACCCAATGCGACACTGTTCACGCTATTTGAATCATCATTCCAGCGTTTAGCAGATAGGCAAGGATGGTCTGAAGAACAACGTCAGCAATTCCTGAAACAGTGAAGCAGCTATGAATCCCAATGACAAAAATGAAAGGGTAGAAATAAAGTGTATAACGTAAAATTGACTGATAGAGACGTTTATAAAATTTTGTATCTTAACAAGGTGAAAAATCTTCAGCCATATCAACTAGAAAAAAAGTTTCCGGTTTCAAGAAACACGATAAGAAGCATCGTGAATGGTAGAAGCCGAAAAGACTGCTACTATGCGTTTATGGACTTCTTGCATAATAAACCTGAAGAAGTTGTAGATTTGTTTAAAGGTGAAGTATAAGTAAGAATTGCTAGCCCTGATTCTATGCCTTAATGGGTGTAGGTCAGGGCATTTCTTTGTTGTATAGTTGAAAATTAATATTCAAAAAACAATAATCAGTATAAACCTGTCAGAATCTCTTTTAAGCCGGTCTAAGCGTTTCCGTACGAATACCTTAAAGACAATACAAGACAGCCAGAATAACCTCAATAGCCGCCCTCATCTTCCTCTTCATCTCCGTACAATGCAATATAATTCAGCCTAGCAATTTCCTCAAGCGTATATCTCTTTCTTCCAAAGTGTTTATATGCCAATTCAGAAAGCAGCTTATTTCTTTCTGCATATTCCATTGCTTCAATTATTAGCAGGACTTCTTCTGCGTTATACAAATTTGTGCCCATACGCAGATAACACCTCTCTAAAATACCTTATATTTGTAAATTTAATTCCTTCCCCAAAAAGCGTCTGTTTTGATTATCCATATTGTTTAAGGTTTGTAAGCGTAAGACAAAAACTAAATTTAAAAGTTTATGTCTGAAAGCAAACAAATAAATGTTTGAGGAATGAACAAACAAATAATAATTTACGGAGGAATAACAAATGAAAAAAGAATTAAATTTAGAATCAGCAAAGCACAGCAAGATGATTTATGAAGTAGTTGAACAAGCATTGAAAGGTATTTCCAAAAAGGAGATTGTGAAATTAAGGAAAATCTGTGCTGAAGATGGTTATGAATACTGCAATTACATCAAGATAAAATATATTATCGGGCTTGGTATGTTAGGTCTGGAGTATAGGGTCACGCAAGAAGTAGAAGAAGTAGTTTTCTTTATGATTCACCGTATTATACACCGAATTACTATTACCGATGAATATGATGAATCAGAACTTGATACTAGTGTTTTATTAAATATTATAATTCGAGACGGTACAAGTAAGATAATATAGGAAATAAAAAAAGCATGGGTTCGGTTAATGGGGAAAAACAATAAAAAACACAGCATTTGGGGACACGATTCGCCTATGAATTGGTGTCCTCGTTTATGTTGTTATATCAACGATTAAATGATTTAAATGATTTAAATGATTTATAAAGACGTACTAGAACGGCAATTAGCACTGGGAATAGCAAGAACACATAAATTTATGTGCTTTTCTAATGCACTTGTTAAAACACTTGCTGATAGGATATTGGAAAGAATAATATAGAAGGAAGTTAGAAATATATGTTAAAATATATTGAGGATTACGAAATACTGTTCTTCAACAAACGGGGCAGGTTAGTTGAAGAAGGTTTTTACAGAAAACGAAGAATTACTTAGTTAAGTAGTATCCAAATAAATTTAGGGGATGAATTATAGTGATTAGAGAGATGGACTTATCAGATGTTGAAAGAGTTAGGGCTATTGCAGTTGCTACGTGGAGGAATACATATAGTCGGTTTATTCCAGAAGAAATACAAGATAAAGTTTTAAAGGATGCTTATTCTACTGAGGCGATGAATAATCGGTTTAGTTCCTCTCTAAATTTAGTAGCTGAAAATGGTGAAGAGATTATGGGATATGCTTTTTTCTCAGGAAATTTATCCGATAAAGATGTATTCTTAGAGTCCTTATATATTCATCCTAATCATCAAGGAAAAGGACTTGGAAAGTTACTATTGCTATCAGGACTTGAGCAATTCAAAGAACCCGCTACTTTATCTTTAACAGTGTATAAAGGAAATCCAAATATTTCCTTTTATGAAAAAGAAGGCTTTGAGGTAATGAAAGAAAATAAGGGCGAATTTTATGGACATCCAGTAGTTTTTACTCTGATGAAAAAGAATTTGGATAACCTTGTAAAGTAAGGTACTTAATCTAACGGGAGTTTCAGTTAAAGATCATTGGTTGCTTAGCCAAATCTTTTTCTTATTGAACTAACGGGGCAGTTTAGTTGAAGAGTGTTTCTTAAGTTATGGTGGCTTTAAGTGGAATACAGGTAGTCAGATTAAGGGGGGATTTTTGTGAAGTTATTGTTATCCATTCTATTAGCTGGGCTTTTAGGTATCTTGGCATTCCTCGGTCCTATTGGAATTTACATCTTATGTGCAATTATTGTTGGAGTCATCTTTAGGTCATTTATTCTAATTAGTGAGGTCCATAAAAAAGTAGTACCACCTAATAGTAATGACAAGGTGAAAGATGCATACGAAAGATATATCAAAGAGAGAGACGAAAAAGAAACGGAAAACTAATGTACGATAATCTTCAACAAACGGGTGCTTTACTTGAAGATTATTGCCCTGCTTAGAAGGAATAGGTTAGTATGGGAATTGGAACATTTAAGAATTGTTAAAGTCATAATAATAATTAAACTAATAGGGGTGTACGTATGAAGCTATTCAGTGTGAGTTCAATAGTCTTTTTATTTATAGGGCTTATTTTCTTTATATTAAACTGGTTTATAGATGAT